>NZ_PJZF01000026.1 GCF_002858675.1 Chimaeribacter californicus | reverse complement strand
TTCGCGGATAGGCTTGATCATCTGGTTGCCGTGGATGCCGATCACCCAGAACAGCTGGGCGACAAACATCAGGATCAGGATGCCCGGCAGGCTCTGCATCACCGACTCCAGCGGCTGCTGGATCACCTTGTAAACGGCGTCATACAGGTAGATGCCGGTCACCTGGTGGAACACAAAGCCGAAGGTGGCGATCAGTACCACGGTGATAATCGCCGGGATCAGCGCCGAGAAGGAGGCGGCGACGTTAGGCGGCACGCTTTCCGGCATCTTGATGCGCAGGCCGTTGATCCGCTCCAGCCGGGTGTAGATCTCCACCGACAGAATGGCGATAAACATGCCGAGGAACAGGCTTTTGGTGTCGGAGAACTGTTTCGCCAGCACATCTTTCACCACCTGCAACTGGTCGTTCACCACCAGCTCCAGCGTGGTGGGCGTCACGGCGATAAAGCAGATCACCGCCAGCATGCCGGGGAACAGCGTGCGGTTGCCGTTGATTTTGCCCAGCTCAATCCCGATCAAAAACACCGCGCCGATGGTGATAAAGCTCAGTGTGGCGTAGTTGATGCTGGTCATGATCGGCTTGAGCACAGCCAGGAAGGAGAAAATGTCGAAGCTCGCCAGGCCGTTTTTCGGGTCCATCACCATGTTGGAGATCAACACCGAGAACGCCCCGACGATGATCACCGGCATCAGGGTGATGAAGGCGGCTTTGATTGCCATGATGTAACGGTAACTGTTGAAGGTATTGGCAAAACTCCCCAGAGAGTCAATCAGCCGGTCCTTATATGACATACGCACCTCGTAACTGTTGGTGGTGCCGGTGTTCTGCGCACAGGGTCGGCCCGCATGGCCAGAGGTAAACGCGGGCCGCCCTGTCTGATCGTGTCAGGCAGTGCAGAGCATCAGATGGCGAAAAGTGTCCAACAAAACGCGTGCGGCTTAATCGCGTTTGGTATGCCAAAGTTAACGGAATGAAGTTAAATTTCTGTGATCATCACCGCACAAGCGGTAATTGGAATTCCAATAGCGATTAAAACTGCATTTTGGTATACCAAATCAGATTTTCCGCAACGAAGCGGCAACCGGGGCGGGGATCATGGGAGTTAAGGGCAGGATCGCAGGGGATCGTTATGGGCAAACCGTTCGGGATGCCCCCCATTTTCCGCCTGCGGCCTATGCTAAACTGCGGCAATATCGACGTTTTCCCGGCATTGGGGCCGGTTATTGAGGGTGCTTACTGATGATCACCATGTTGGATGTCTCACTGCGGGCCGGGGTGTCGAAGGCCACGGTGTCCCGCGTTCTGAACGGCACCGGGCAGGTCAAACAGAGCACGCGTGATGCGGTGTTCCGCGCGATGGAGGAGTTGGGCTACCGGCCCAATTTCCTGGCGCAGTCGCTGGCGACGCGCAGTTCCAACAGCATCGGGCTGGTGCTCTCCAATTTCGATGGCCCCTACTTCGGCAAGCTGCTGCGCCAGGCGGCGAAAGATGTCGAGGCGAGCGGAAAGCACCTGATCGTGACCGACGGCCACGACACGCCGGAAGATGAGGCGGAAGCGGTACGCCTGCTGGCTGACCGCCGCTGTGACGCCATCGTGCTCTACACCCGCCACATGTCACAGGCGCAGATCATGGCGCTGTTTGAGACACTGCCGATGCCGCTGGTGGTGATTAACCGCGATGTGCCGCAGGCGCGTGACCGCTGCGTGTTCTTCGAACAACAGCAGGCGGTATTTGAGGCGGTCAGCTACCTGATCGGCCAGGGCCACCGGGCAATTGCCTGCATCACCGGGCCGATGGCCACCCCCACCGCGCAGCAACGGCTGGCCGGTTACCAGGCGGCGCTCACGGCGCACGGGATCGCGTTCAACCCCGGCTGGGTGGCGGAAGGGGATAATAAAGTCACGGGCGGGTACCACGCCTGCCGCACCTTACTGGCGGAAGACCCGGCGTTCAGTGCGCTGTTTTGCAGCAACGATGATATGGCGATTGGCGCGATGAAGGCGTTACAGGAGGCGGGCAAAACGTTACCGGACGAGGTGTCGCTGTTTGGGTTTGATGACCAGCCGGCAGCGGCGTTCCTGCAACCGGCGCTCTCCACCGTCTACCTGCCGATTGATGCCATGATCGAAACCGCCATCGCCCAGACGCTGCGGCTGCTGAACCAGCAGCCGGTGGCGCCACTGGCCCCGTTCACCGGCCAGCTGCGGGTGCGTGACTCGGTAGTGACGGGGCCGTTTTTCACGCCGGAGAATTAAATCAGCTCCAGCGCCAGCAGCTCTTCGATGGTCTGGCGGCGGCGGATCAACCGCACGTCGTCGCCATCAAACAGCACTTCCGGCAGCAGCGGGCGGCTGTTGTAGTTGGAAGACATCGACGCGCCATAGGCACCGGTGTCATGGAATACCAGATAGTCGCCAATCTGCACCGTGGGCAGTGCGCGGGTTTCCACGCCGCCGCCCGCCTGCTGGGTAAACACATCCCCTGACTCGCACAGCGGCCCGGCGATCACCGAATCAATCAGCGGCTCGCCGGTGGTGTCCCGGCCATCAGCGGGCAACAGCGAAATGTGGTGGTAACTGCCGTACATCGCCGGGCGCATCAGGTCGTTGAAGCCGGCATCCACCAGCACAAAGTGGCGGCTGCCCATGTTTTTCACCGCGCGCACCTGCGCCAGCAGCACGCCGGACTCCGCCACCAGGAAGCGGCCCGGCTCAATCTCCAGTTTCACCGGGTGGCCGAGGTGCGCCGCGATCTGCCGGCGCGCCCGGTCCCACAGGCCGAAGTAGTGATCGGTATCGATACGCTCCCCATCAAACTGATAGGGAATGGAGAGGCCGCCGCCGGCGGAGATCGCCTCGATGTCATGCCCGAGGTCAATCACCTGGCGCACCATCGCGTCACACACCTGCTCCAGGTGGCTGTAGTCCACGCCGGAACCGATATGCATATGAATGCCCACCAGCGTCAGCGAATAGCGGCGGATCGTCTCCAGCGCCAGCGGCAGATCGGCATACCAGATGCCGTGTTTGCTGTTCTCACCGCCGGTGTTGGTTTTCTGGCTGTGGCCGTGGCCAAAGCCGGGGTTGACTCGCAGCCAGACCGGGTGGCCGGGGCGGCGCTCGCCCAGTTGCGTCAGCATGTCGATGGAACCGGCGTTCACCGGGATCGCCAGCTCCGTCACGCGCGCCAGCGTCGGCTCGTCCAGCAGGTCAGCGGTGAAAACAATCTCCCCCTCCGGCCCCGGCTGGTAACCGGCGTGCATGGCCCGTTCAATTTCGCCCAGCGACACTGAATCCACCCGCACGCCCTGCCCGCGCATCAGCCGCAGGATATGGGTGTTGGAGCAGGCTTTCTGCGCAAAGCGGATCACATCAAACTGGCGCAATTCATTGATGCGCCGGCGGATAATCTCTGCGTCATACGCCCAGACCGGGCAGCCAAAACGGGCCGGCAGGGCCAGCAGGTTATCCGCATTCAGGGCGGTGGAGTCATCATTCAGGGCGTAAGGCATCAGCGGCTGTCCGGTTAAGTCAGAGTCAGAATAACAAGTATGGCTGCCATGCTACCTGCGCGCCGCACGGGGGGAAAATATCTGTTTGGCGGCAGGCTATTCATTTATGATATGGCTTTTCGCCGGAACCTATCATGCCTGCCCTCTCCCTGCGCCAGATTGAAATTTTCCATGCGGTGATGACCACCGGCAACCTGACGGAAGCCGCCGCGTTGCTGCACACTTCGCAACCCACCGTGAGCCGCGAACTGGCGCGCTTTGAGAAAAGCGTCGGGCTGTCGCTGTTTGACCGGGTGCGCGGGCGGCTGGTGCCCACGGTGCAGGGGCTGCGGCTGTTTGAAGAGGTGCAGCGCTCCTACTACGGGCTGGAGCGCATCAACGCCGCCGCCGCGGGCATCCGCCAGTTTCAGGAAGCGCAGCTCTCCATCGCCTGTTTGCCCGCCTTCAGCCAGTCGCTGTTGCCGTCCGTCTGCAAACCCTTTACCGATGCGCACCCCGGCGTCAGCCTGAATGTGGTGCCGCAGGAGTCGCCGCTGCTGGAGGAGTGGCTCTCTGCCCAGCGCCACGATCTCGGCCTGACGGAAACCACCCTGACGCCTGCCGGTACCGAACGTTTTACGCTGATGACGCATAATGAAGTCTGCGTGCTGCCCGCCGGGCACCCGCTGCTGGCGAAACCGGTGCTGACGCCGCACGATTTTGAAGGTGAAAACTATGTCAGCCTCTCCGGCACCGACAGTTACCGGCAATTGCTGGATGCGCTGTTCCTGGAGGCGAAGGTGACGCGGCGGATGGTGCTGGAAACGCACAGTGCCGCATCGGTATGCGCGATGGTGCGTGAAGGGGTGGGGGTGTCGGTGGTGAACCCGCTGACAGCGGTGGATTACGCCGGTCAGGGCGGGGTGGCGCTGCGGCCGTTCAGTGTGGCGGTGCCGTTTACCGTGAGCCTGATCCGCCCGCTGCACCGCCCTTCTTCAGACGTGGTGGATGCGTTTATCACCTGGCTGCACCGGCTGGCGGCGCAGTTCCCTGCCCGGCTGGCGGCCGCGGTTGCGTACCGCTAGCCGGGTCAGGTTATCGGCCTCAGGCCGCTGCTTTGCGCGCCGCGCGGCGGAAGGTGAACAGGCAGAGCACAAAGCCCAGCAGCGCCAGCCCGCCCGCGGCGACCGGCACCATGGTCAGCCCCAGCCCACCGGCGATCACCGCACCGCCCACCCAGGCACCCAGCGCATTACCGACGTTAAAGGCGGCAATGTTAAGCGTTGAGACCAGGTTCGGCGCATTCTTGCCGTAGGCCACCACGTTGATCTGCAACGCCGGTACCGCCGCGAATGCCGCCGCCGACCAGAGGAACAGCGTGACTTCCGCCGTCACCAGATGGTGGCTGGTGACGCTGAACAGCACCGAGAACAGCGCGATCAGCAGGAAAGTCAGCGTCAGGCTCACGGAGAGTTTCCAGTCCGCCAGGCGGCCGCCCAGCACATTGCCGACCGTCAGCCCTACGCCCATCAGCAGCAGCGTCCAGCTGACCCCATGTGGCGACACGCCGGTGATGTCGGTTAATACCGGCGCGATATAGGTGAACAGCGCGAACATCGCCGCCGCAAAACAGACCGTCATCAGCAGCGAGAGCCAGATGCCCAGCCCGCGCAGCGCGCTCAGCTCCTTGCGCAGGTTGGTCGGGTGCTCTTCTTTCACCGCCGGTAATTTGGTGTAGAGCGCCAGCAGCGAGATGAAACCGATCACCACCACCGCCCAGAAGGTGGACCGCCAGCCCAGCGCCTGCCCGAGCGCGGTACCGAGCGGCACGCCCAGCACGTTTGCCAGCGTCAGGCCGGTAAACATCAGCGCCACCGCCGAGGCACGCCGGTTTGGTGCTACCAGATTAGCCGCCACCACTGAACCGATGCCGAAGAATGCGCCGTGGCACAGCGCCGTGATGATCCGCGCCAGCATCAGGAAGTTGTAACTATAGGCCAGTGCGCACATCAGGTTACCGACGATGAAAATCACCATCAGTAACAGCAGCGTCATTTTGCGCGGCAATCTGGCCGTCAGGATCGCCATAATCGGCGCGCCAATCGCCACGCCCAGCGCATACCCGCTGATAAGCCAGCCCGCCAGCGGAATGCTGACCTGTAAATCCCCCGCCACCTGCGGCAGCAGGCCCATAATGACAAACTCAGTGGTACCGATGGCAAAGGCACTCATCGCCAGCGCCAGAAGTGAAACAGGCATACACGCTCCCCGTGTGATTGCGGCCGCCGCACAGCGGCCCTGTTATCGCAGATGAATTTTTACAACAGCGTCATGTTTATCACAGACGATAAGCCAGCCCACGGAAAACGCCGTGTGCCGGGTCGTCATAAAAGTGAAGGTCAGGCGTGACACCGCCTGGATGCACCAGATAGCCCTTTCATTTGTCAGGCTTTTCTTATCCGTTACCTGATAGAGATACCACACCTGCCCGCCGTAAGGCCAGCCGGCAGGTTATGGAACGCACAGTCGTCTAACCAGTCTTTAACGTCAGCGGTCACTGCAGCAGGGTGCAAAAGAGGAAGGGCTCAGGCGTAACCTATAACGGCATCACACGCTTTTTTATAAGTCATTGATAAGGTAAATAGTTAATAACGTATTCAGGATTTAGCGGCTGACCCAGGCAGCAGGCTTCTTTTTAAAAGGCCAAAAAAAAGAATCTGGTTGGTTGCCAGATTCTTTTCTTATTAAGCGCTTACTCAACAATAGGGGTAAACGCTCATACTGCATAGTATTCCTTACGCCTTTAAGCTTACGATTAGAAAGGAGATATTGCAACCGGCGAGATATACTCCGCCGGGTAAGGTATGCAGCACTGAACGATTGTT
This sequence comes from Chimaeribacter californicus, assembly GCF_002858675.1. Taxonomy (GTDB): domain Bacteria; phylum Pseudomonadota; class Gammaproteobacteria; order Enterobacterales; family Enterobacteriaceae; genus Chimaeribacter; species Chimaeribacter californicus. The sequence goes on along the minus strand of NZ_PJZF01000026.1, from coordinate 62,306 downwards.
ATCTGTTCTCTCCGGTATAAACAGGTTATCAGTCCCGGCTGGAAACGGGTGGTGCCGTCCAGTAGCCTGAACAACCAGAGTGCTGCATAGTATTCCTTACAAAATACAACATCGTGGGCGGGCAACCCAAAGGCTCTTACGGTGGTGCGCACTCCCTCTACAGGGAGAAAGTGATGATGCAGTTACTTTTGCTGCTTGCTGAACTGGTAAATACTGTTCTGCAAATCATCGTTGCCATCATGCAACTGACCGGTCATCTGTAAGGACTGGAACTTAATAAAGGGCAGAGTTCACCACTCTGCCCTTTTTTGCTGCGTTTAAAGTCAGGGCGTGACCCGCCAGTAGACGCCCTGGGCGCGGACGTTGTGGCCGAAACCGCAGTCGCCTTCGGTGGTCAGCGTCACGTCGTGGTCGGTGAAGGCCATGCTGACGTCGCAGGCGCTGCCGAAATCGGACTCGGCGGACTGATGGTAAACGGCGTGCTGGTCACGGATGGCGGTCACGGTGGAAAACTCCCCGATGTTCGGCCCGTAATAGAGCGCCATCGCGCCCATGTAGAGGCCGCTATACTCAATCGCGAAGTGGTTGCCCTGCGGCTTGACCACCAGCGTGTTCCAGTTGCCGTACCCGGCGTACTGCCAGTATTCACCCGCCGGGCTGCGCGGCGGCGGCAGGGCGTCGAGCTGCGGCTGCATCAGGCTGAGGTTATAACGCGATTTCTCATCCTCCGGCGCGAGTTGCAGCCAGGCACGCGCCTTGAGCCACATCCCTTGCCGCAGGTAGGAGAGCGCTATGTTATTGTAGGCGGTGACCGTGGCGCTCTCCGGCTGGCGGCAGAACTCGCTCCAGGCAACCTGATCGCGGAAAATATCCCGCGCCTGCGCATAGTCGCCTTTCTGGTAGGCGGCTTGGCCGTTTACCGCATACTGGCCCACCTTGCGGCAGTCGGCATCAATATCCGGCTCGTCAATCTTTGCTGCGGCATTCAGCGCCGTCAGCATTCCGGCGAGCAGTACGGCACCGGCCGCCACGCCTGTCGGCAAACCCTTCATTTGCTTTCCTCTGTTGTATTGCATGCCGTGATGGTGACCGGGGGGGAACGAAAAACATCCTTACAAGTCTATAATTGCCAGTTGGATCACAGACACCCATTCTGGCCCTGATCGGGCCATGATCAGATAATTACTCTTTTTTGCTGGAAGTTGGATTCGTTATGACAAAAACCCCGGGAACACACAGCCAATGGCGCCAAATCTGGCACCTGATTAAACCTTACTGGCACTCCGAAGAGAAGTGGCGCGCCTGGACGATGCTGGGCACCATTGTGGCGTTGTCGCTGGCCACGGTCTATATCAATGTGCTGCTGAACGAATGGAACCGCGTCTTTTATGATGCGCTGCAAAACAAAAATTACCCGGTATTCAAGGCGCAGCTGCTGCACTTCACCTGGCTGGCCCTGGCGTTTATCGTGATCTCGATTTACAAGGTCTACCTGACCCAGGGGCTGCAGATGTACTGGCGGCGCTGGATGACCAAGCAATACATGACCAAGTGGCTGAAGCACCATGCCTACTACCACACCGAGCAGCAACAGACGGTGGACAACCCCGATCAGCGTATCGCGGAAGATCTCAACGTGCTGACCAACGGCACCCTGTCGCTGACGCTGGGGCTGCTGTCGAGCGTGGTGACGCTGGTGTCCTTCGTCTCGATCCTGTGGGCCGTCAGCGGCCCGCTGACCTTTATGATCTCGTCCCACAGCTTTACCATCCCCGGTTATATGGTCTGGTTCGCCCTGCTCTATGCGGTGCTCGGCTCGCTGCTGGTCGGCTGGATCGGCAGGCCGCTGGTGCGCCTCGGCTTCAATCAGGAGCGCTTCGAGGCGAACTTCCGTTTCGGGCTGATCCGCATCCGTGAGAACAGCGACGCCATCGCCCTTTATCAGGGTGAAAAGCGTGAACGTGAGCAACTTGAGGGCCGTTTTGAGGCGATCCGCAGCAACTGGTGGTCGATCATGCGCGTCACCAAAACGCTGAATATCGCCTCGACCTTCTATGCGCAGTTCGCGATTATCTTCCCGTTCCTGGTGGCCGCCCCGCGTTACTTCACCGGGGCGATCCAGCTCGGGATGCTGATGCAGATCTCCTCTGCCTTCGGGCAGGTGCAGGGGGCACTCTCCTGGTTTATTGATGCGTTTAACGACCTGGCGACCTGGAAAGCCTGTGTGAACCGTCTGGCCGGTTTCAACAACGCCGTCGATGAAATTGAAGCGCGGCCGAACGGTATTCAGCATGCCGATTCCCCCGACCATGCGCTGGTGCTCGACAAGCTGCAACTCACCCTGCCGGACGGCGCGCCGCTGTTTGCCCCGGCGAGTGTGGCGCTGAAGCCCGGCGACCGCGTGCTGATTGCCGGGCCGTCCGGCTGCGGTAAGTCCACGCTGCTGCGGGCAGTGGCCGGTGTCTGGCCTTACGGCAGCGGGCAAATCGCCGCCAACCGCCAACAGACCACGCTGTTCCTGCCGCAGCGCAGTTACATCCCGATTGGCTCGCTGCGTGAAGCGCTGAGCTACCCGGATGACCCGTCACGCCACCCGGACAGCGAACTGCTGGCGGTGCTGGAGTTGTGCCGTCTGAAACACCTGCAGCCAATGCTGGACATGGCCGGTAACTGGGGCCACCGCCTCTCGCCGGGTGAACAGCAGCGGCTCGGGTTTGCCCGCGTGTTGCTGATTAAGCCGGACATCCTGTTCCTGGATGAAGCCACCAGCGCGCTGGACGACGAAACCGAGCAGCAGATGTATACGCTGATGGTGGATTACCTGCCGAAAATGACGCTGGTGAGCGTGGCGCACCGCAATAGCGTGGCGAAATACCACCAGCAGTGCTGGCGCTTCCAGTCCGATCAGGCCCTACACGCCGTGGTGCTGACGCCGTCGGCATTACCGCTCACCGCCTGAACCGGCGCGCTGTAACACAATAGAAAACAACAGCCATAAAAAAAACGGCGGCCACCGGCCGCCGTTTCTCATTTCACGCCGCTCAGGCCGTCGTACCCAGCGCCACTTTCACCTGGTTGGCAATCCTCTCCACCTGCGGGCCATAAATCACGTGCACATCGTGCTCGGTGACCCGTTTCACGCCGTGCGCGCCGGTGGTTTTTAGTTTGTCATCCAGCACTTGCGCCATGTCATTGACCTTCACCCGCAGGCGGGTGAAGCAGCAATCTACCTGCAAAATGTTGGCCACGCCGCCCAGCCCATCGATGATCACCTGTGACTGGTCGCCGGCCGCCGGTTTCGCGCCGACCGCCGCCGTGGTGCCGGTGGCCGGTTGCGGTGAGTTGGTGACTTCACCCAGTTCGCCTTCGCTTTCGCGCCCCGGGGTCTCCACCCGCATTTTCAGGATCAGCCAGCGGAATGAGAAGTAGTAGAGCGGCGCATAGATCGCCCCGAGAATCAGCGCGTCCCACCAGTGGGTACGCGCACCGCCCAGCACGCCGAAGATCAGGAAATCAATCGCCCCGCCCTGCACGTTACCGATCATCACATCCATAATCTGCATCAGCATAAACGACAGCCCGGTCAGCAAGGCATGCAGGATGTAGAGCACCGGCGAGACGAAGATAAAGCAGAACTCCAGCGGCTCAGTGATGCCGGTGGTAAACGAGGCCAGCGCCCCCGCCAGCATCAGCGCCTTGACCCGCTCCTTGTGCTGCGGCCGGGCGGTGTGGTACATCGCCAGCGCCGCCGCTGGCAGGCCGAACATCATCACCGGGATTTTGCCCTGCGCCAGGAAGCGCGTTGCTTCCCGCGTGACCTCATCCGGAATCGAGCCGGGGGTGGAGAGCGCGGCGTTGAAGATGTTCAGCGCGCCGACGATGCTCTGGCCGTCTACCGTTGTCATGCCGCCAATCGGCGTGAAGCGCACGGTTTCATTGATGATGTGGTGCAGGCCGGTCGGGATCAGTAACCGCTCCGAGGTGGCATAAATAAAGGTGCCGACCTCCCCGGTTTTACCGATAAGCTCTCCCACCCATAAAATGCCCTGCGCCACCGCCGGCCAGACCAGCGCCATCGCTACCCCGACCAGCGGCAGCACCAGCACGGTGATGATCGGCACAAACCGTCGCCCGCCGAAGAAGGCGATCGCCGTCGGCAGGGTGATGGTATAGAACCGGTTGTGCAGCAGCATCACCACCAGGCCGGTGATCACCCCGCCCAGCACGCTCATGTTGTAGGTAAAAATGCCGAGCGTATTGGTGAATTCGGCGGCGTACATCATCGCCTCGGTTTGCGCCAGGCCCTGCCCGGTCAGGTGCGCCACCGTGGTGGTGGCGGCGGTGATGCCCTGCGCCTTCAGGCAGAAATTGACCCCGACATGCAGGGCGATAAAGCCGATACCGGCCGCAAAGGCCGCCGTGGCTTTCTCCGCATTCGCCAGCCCCATGGCCGTCGCGACAGCGAAAAACAGCGGCAGGTTGGCAAACAGCGCCCCGGACACCGCCCGGATAAAGCCGATAACCAACTGCGGATAACGCATATCGTTGAAGGCATCCCCGGTGATTGCCGGGTTCTGCAACGCGGCCGCCAGCCCGAGAAAAATACCGGCGGCAGCGATCACCGAAATGGGCGTCATCAGCGCCTTACCCAGATCATGGATTTTGCTGCTGAGCTTGATCATGTGCCGAACTCCTTGAGGCAGGGTGAAAATTCGTACTTTGAGTAAAGTCACGAACCCCGGCGTTGTATAGACGGCATCCGCCAGAGTATGAGGCTGGTCACATTTTCACCGCATCGGCCATCGGAGGGTTTTCATAGCAAAATCGCCTCTTTTGGCATCAGGTCGTGCGCATAGGGCGGATTTTATCCTGTATTAGCGGCAGGAAGATCGTAGACTCATTTCATTCGCCTGCTTAAAGTCAGCAGTATGATTATTTCAATTTCAAGAGAGAGCGCGTATGCCCCCTTCACCGGACATTTCCGAGATTGCTGAGTCGCTGCTGAGCGTGATGCGTCTGTTGCGTAAGCGGGTGGATGCCGCGATGGCAAAACAGGGATTGTCGCTGGCACGCGGTGCCTTGTTATGTGCGGTTCAGCAGGGCGGGCAGTGCCGCCCGGGCGAGCTGGCGGTGCAGCTTGGGCTGTCGCCGCGCTCGATAACCGACGCGCTGGATGCGATGGAACAGGACGGGCTGGTGACGCGGCAGCGCCACCCCACCGATCGGCGTGCGCAGCTGGTGTCATTGACCGCCAAGGGGGAGGCGGCGCTGCACCAGGCCGAGGTGCCGCGCCTGCTGGCGATTGAGCAGTTACTTTCCGGGCTGGACGATAACCAGCGCGGCCAGTTGCTGGCCGCGCTGCGCGTGATTAACCGACAGGGCTAATGCCTGCCGGGTTGGTTCTTAGCGGAAAAATCAGGCCGTCCAGCGTTTGAAGATCACGCTGGCGTTGACGCCGCCAAAACCGAAACCGTTGGAGAGCGCATACTCCATCGCCATCGGCCTTGCCTCGCGGCCCACCAGATCCACGCCTTCTGCGTCCGGGTCCGGGTGTTCCAGGTTGCGGGTTGGAGGCGCAATCTGGTCGCGCAGCGCCATCACCGTGAAGATCGCCTCAATGCCGCCCGCCGCGCCCAGCAGGTGGCCGGTAGAGGATTTGGTCGAGGTTACCGCGATGCCGTTTTCACTGCCGAACAGCGCCTTGATCGCCGCCAGTTCCCCGCGATCGCCGACCGGCGTTGAGGTGGCGTGGGCATTCAGGTGCTGCACCTGGTGCGGTTCAATCCCGGCCTGACGCAGCGCGATGCTCATTGCGCGCCGTGCGCCGCTGCCATCTTCCGGCCCGGCGGTGAGGTGATAGGCATCCGCGCTGGTGCCGTAGCCCACCACTTCCGCCAGCGGCGTCGCGCCGCGTGCCAGCGCATGCTCCAGCGTTTCTACCACCAGCACCCCGGCCCCCTCGCCCATCACAAAGCCGTCACGCGCCGTATCAAACGGGCGGGAGGCCAGTTCCGGCGTATCGTTGAAGCCGGTCGAGAGCGCCCGCGCGGCGGCGAACCCGCCGAGGCTGACGCGGTCAATCGCCGCTTCGCTGCCGCCGCAGATCACAATGTCCGCCTCATCATTGCGCAGCAGCCGTGCTGCATCACCAATCGCCTGGACGCTGGCCGCGCAGGCTGCCACCGGCGTACCCAGCGGGCCTTTAAAGCCAAACGCCATGGAGACGTGGCCCGCCGCCATATTCGCCAGGAAGGCGGGCACGGTAAACGGCGACAAACGGCGCGGCCCGCGGGTTTCGGTGGTGGTCACGGCGTTGGCAATCGCCGGGAAGCCGCCGATGCCGGAGGCGATCACGGTGGCAGTGCGTTCGCGCTGCGCCTCGGTCTCCGGCTGCCAGCCCGACTGCGCCAGCGCCTCTTTGGCGGCTCCCAGCGCAAAGGTGATGAAGCGGTCCATCTTCTTCTGCTCTTTGACCGGCACCGCCTGATCGAGATCGAAGCCCGCTTCCGGGTCTTCGGCGAGGGTCGGTACCACGCCGCCGATTTTCACCGGCAGGTCAGCGACCACGGCGTCCGCCAGCGGCCGGATGCCTGAAGCGCCCGCCAGCAGACGCTGCCAGACCGTTCCTACCCCACAACCCAGCGGGGAGACGATCCCCATGCCGGTCACGACAATGCGTTGCAAACTCATGGTGTACTCTCCTTTGTGGCTGAATCAGCCTGATGCTGTGCGGCGGCCCGTGCGATACGGGCCGTCATTTTTCTATCGGCAGCCGGGCCGGCCACCAGCTGGTGGGTCTCCAGGCTGATGGGTTTCTGGTGAACCAGATCAAACAGGGTCGGTTCCACCACCGTGCCGGTGGTGCGCTCCGCCAGCGCGATGCTGGCCCCCTCCGGCGAAAAATGGGTATTGCCCCACTGCAACAACGTGAACAACACCGGCCCCAGCCCGCGCCCGGCAGGCGTCAGCCGGTATTCATAACGCAGCGGCCGGGTGCTGTAGGGGTGCTTTTCCAGCAACCCATTTTCAACCAGCGTCGCCAGCCGGCGGCTGAGGATGTTCGGCGCTATCGCCAGGCTCTGCTGGAATTCATCAAAGCGGCAGAGGCCGTGGAAGGCATCACGGATAATCAACAGGCTCCACCACTCGCCGACGCGCTCCAGGCTGCGCGCAATCGGGCAGCGCTCTTCGCGTAAGTTTTTGCGTTTCATCAGCACCTCACTTGCATAATGCAAGCCACTCTACCCAAGTCACTTGCATTATGCAATTCACTCGCATCAGATGCGCATTCGCCCGGCTCTCCTTGCGCCCCGGCCATCACGGCTGTTACGGTGGATTCACTATTTCCTGAGGTGTGCACCATGAATTACGTTCTTTTTTATTCGCCGGGTTCGGCCAGTATGGCGGTGCACTGGATGTTGCTGGAGTTGGGCGTGCCGTTTGACGCCGTGTGGGTCAAGTTACATGAGGGTGAACAGCACTCGCGTGAGTACCGTAAAATCAGCCCGTCGGGCCGCGTGCCGGCGCTGTTTGTCGAGGGGGAGACAGTGTGCGAGTCCACCGCCCTGCTGATGCTGCTGGCAGAGCGCCACCCTGAAGGCGGGCTGGCCCCGCTGCCCGGCAGTGAGCACCGTGCGGTGTGGCTGGAGACGATGATCTTTTTCGCCAATACCCTGCTGCCTGCGATGCGCGACTGGTTTTATGCCGATCAGGATGGCGCGGCCGAACTGGCCCCCGCCGTGCGGCAACTGGCCCAGCGGCGTATTGAACAGGCATGGGAAACCCTGGACGCCCAATTAGGCCGCAATGGGGAGTTTCTGGTGGGGGATGCGCTCTCTGCGGTGGATTTTATGGCGGTGATGCTGATGCGCTGGTCGCGCGATATGGCGAAACCGGCCACGCAGTGGCCGCGGCTGAAGGCGTATGCAAAACGGTTAACCGCGCGCCCCGCCTACCAACAGCTGCAGGCGCGCGAGGCACTGACCGGCTGGCTATAACGCCACCGGGTCAGGGAACCGCGATCGGGCTCAGGGAACCGGCACCACGGAGATAATCTTCACCTCTTCGCCGCCGGTTTTCTGTTTTGCTTTCTCCAGCACTTCCGGGCTTTTGTCCGTGAGTTCCTGGTCACTTACGATCACCAGCTCTTCCGCACTGGCATGGCTGCCGTCTTTACGCTCAAATACCACTTTATAACTGGCGCTCATTTCTGCTCCTTTGTTAGCTTGTTTACGGTCGGCGGCCGGTGTCAGCGCCGCTCATCCCACACATCACCCAGCAACCGGATCGTCTGGTCGTCACAGCCTTGTGCACGCAGCGGTGCGCGTACCTCATTTTCCAGATCCGGCACATACCCTACCAGCACCTCGCCGGAGCCGTGGAACGTCACCTGCCCCAGTGCCGCCGGCAGCAGCAGGCTTTCGGCCCGCCCCAGCGGGTAGCGTTCGCCGTTGGCCTCCAGCGCGCACGGTTCGCCGATGTTGGCGACCAGCCGCACGCTGCTGAACCGGTAGTCATAACGCGCGCTGAGCTGCCAGCGCTCCAGCGCAAAGTAAGGCCCGGCACAGCACATCACGCGGCGGCAGGCGGGCGTCTCTTCACGCAGCAGCCCCGGGTGCGGTAACGACACAAGATCCGGGCGCAGCTCGTCGAGCAGCGCATCGATGTTCTTCTCCTGTGTCGCCCTGGCGAGGCGCGTGCCATCCTCCATTTTCCACGGCATCGCGTGTTGCTGGATGTTGGAGGTCTGCTCGATCTCATAGATCAGCGTGTCCGGCCCAAACGAATGCAACATGCCGCCCGGCACGTAGAAGGTGTCACCGGCGCGTACCGGGTAACGGTACATCACCGCGTCGTAGTCGCCGTCCAGCAGCGCGCTGCGCAGGGTTACCCGGTCAACGTCCGGTTTAACGCCCAACAGGCAGGTGGCCCCCTCTGCCGCCCAGAGAATATGCCACGCCTCGGTTTTGCCGTTCGGCTGCTTTTCCAACCGGGCGGCGGCTTCGTCATTGGCGTGCAGGTGCACCGGCAGCATGCCGTTGCCGTCAATAAACTTGGTCAACAACGGAAAATGGGGGCCGCGCCAGCCGGGCGCGACCAGATGATCGGGGTAACGTTCGGTGAGTTCACGCAGGGTCTGGCCTGCCAGCTCCCCGTTTTTCACCGTGGCGATCATGCCGTCAACATCGCTGACCTCCCAGGTTTCCGCGATACGGCCTTCCGGCAACCCTGCCTTGCCCAGTCTTTCCCTGATGTTATGCCCGCCAAAAACGTGGGTGGCGAGCGGCAGGGTCAGCGATAAAGGATAAGCCTTCATGCGTACCTCCCGCTGACATCAGATAATGGGCTGACCACCTGTTACGGCGATGTTGGCACCGGAGATGTAGCTCGCTTCGTCGCTGGCCAGCATCACGTACGGCGCGGCCAGTTCAGCCGGTTGGCCGACACGTTTGATCGGCATGGCGCTGCCCAGCTCTTTGACCTGATCGGCGGGCATGGTAGCAGGGATAAGCGGCGTCCAGATCGGGCCGGGGGCCACGGTATTGGAACGGATGCCCTTCTCGGCCAGTAACTGCGCCAGGCTGCCGGACATATTCAGGATCGCGGATTTGGTGGCGGAGTACGCCACCAGCATCGGTTTCGGCTGGTCGGCGTTGATCGAGGTGGTACTGATGATCGAACTGCCTTTCGGCATATGCGGCACGGCGGCTTTCACGATGCGGAACATCGCATAGATGTTGGTTTTCATCGTGCGGTCGAACTCTTCCTCGCTGATCTCATCCAGCGACTGGCGCACCATCTGGAAGGCGGCGTTGTTCACGATGATGTCGATGCGGCCAAATTCCTCTACCGCTTTGTTTACCACCGCACGGCAATGTTCGGCCTCGGTCAGGTCACCGGGTACCAGCACTGCTTTCTGCCCGGCTTCTTCCACCAGCCGCGCGGTATCTTTGGCGTCTTCATGTTCGTTCAGGTAGGAGATCAACACATCTGCCCCTTCGCGGGCATAGGCAATCGCCACCGCCCGGCCGATGCCGGAGTCGCCGCCGGTGATGATGGCTTTCTTGCCCGCCAGCCGGCCGGAGCCTTTGTAGCTGGTTTCACCATGATCCGGTGTCGGTTTCATGTCAAAAATGGTGCCCGGTACGGATTGCTGCTGTTCAGGTTGTGGGGGAGTAGGACGGTTTGTCATGGGTCTGTCTCCTGTTATCTGACGGCGAATCTCGCCTGAGAAAGGGTGCCAGGCCGCAGCCTGACGCTAAAAATTCGATGTACCTCACAGGGTTATGCAAAGCGTTACGCTGTTTTCAGTATAGTCCATTGACGGGGATTGCAAGGCGGGGGCGGGAAACAGGGAAGAGTACGCTCTCAAAAAGACTCACAGCGACCCATTCTTGCAGATCTGCTGTTTCTGCAAAAAAGAGACATTGTTCAATTTTTAAAAATATCATATTGATAGGATAGTGTTCATTGGATTACTTATAACAAGGAATTAATAGGATGATACATAAGAGAATAAATATAAAAAGAATCACCTCAGAAAAATATAATGACTACAATTTAAAAATATCAACACACCTCAGGAAAATCCCCTTATTTAAAAGAGCCGTTATACCGCTTATATTTATTTTATCTCTTTCTAGCTGCGTAGGTGACCGTTTAGAGTTCCGGAACAAAGGCACTGTTTATCTGGAAGGAAATCGCCTTATTTGTATCAAATCAACACCTGGCGATATACTTACCTACTATTTATTGAGTTCTTCTGAAAATAACTATGCCCCGCCATTAGCAGTTGCAGTAGATATAAAAAGAGCGTACCCAGACACATGTATCAATAGTGTTACTTTAAAAGAAAATGTGGCCTACGATCTCAATTATATTCTTAACGATATTAAGTATAAAGCTGAGTTTAGTGTAGATAAAAGCAGCACTATAAAAGGAGTTAAATAAATGTCTTTGCCCGCCTATCTGTTTTTATATGATGAAATTTAAAATCATCAGGACTCATGAAAAGGCCATAGCGTGTATAGAAAAGAGGTCTTTAGCCCTGTCCTATACACATTATTATAGAGGATGCAATGAGCGGTACAGGACGTAGAAATGCCTAAAAGCGCTGAAAGCCTTGCTATAGCTGGGTTTGGGTAGAGGTCAGAAGGTATTGCCGGAGGTGTTTTTGGAGCGGGTGAAGGGAATCGAACCCTCGTATGCAGCTTGGGAAGCTGCCGTTCTACCATTGAACTACACCCGCATCGGTGTGCGTTGCGCATTATAACCCTAACTCGCTGAGTGACAAGCAGTAAAACACCGCCAATTGGCGGTGTTTTGAGCAGTCAGTGCATTTTGGTACAAAAACCTATCGCGTAAAGTAGCAGGGTGCCTGGTAGTAGGCGCGCATTTTCTCTGCCAGCCAGCCGCCGTCGTCGCCGTTGGAGTGGATGGTGGTGATGCTGACGGTCGAACCGCCGCCCCACAATATCGCGAAGATATTGTAGTCCGGCAGGTTGTAGACCTGCTGCTGTGACCAGTCATAGCCGTTGTCACGTTGCAGGAACTCGCCCACCCGGCTTACGCCGTAGTTCACCGGGTTAATCGCCGTGTTGCGCAGCCCGGCGTAAATAGCGGAAACATCCTTGCCGATGCGTTCATCGCCCATAAAGAAAGTGCCGCCGGAGGCAAAGTGCGTGCTGGGGATCAGGCTGGTGCCCTCCTCTTCCGTCGGCATGTGGCCGCCGGGAATCTGCCAGATCATCGCCGGTTTATTCAGCCCGGCTGCGGTGTATTTCACCAGCTTCAGGTAGTTAAGCCAGCTCGAGGCGTTCCAGCCGTAGTGCGCCAGCGCGTCCGGGCTGAAGCAGTCACGTTCGAACTTATCAAACACGATGAAATCCGGTGCGTACTGGCCCTGGTAGACCCGCAGCTCGTTGATGAAATCCACCACAGCATTAGCATGCTCGCGCGCGTCCACGTTCTCCCGCAATACCCAGTCAGCAGTGCCGGTCGCCCAGACGTTGGTCTGCCAGCCAAACGGCACATCCGGCGCAAAGTGGCGCACGATAAAGTTAATCGCTTGCAGGTAGCCGTACAGATCGTCACTGAAGGTCGGCAGCAGCGGCGTGCTGAACTGCAACAGCGGCTGGAGATCCCGCACTGCTGTCTGCAAGTGGCTGTTGACCTTCACGCTGCCCAACCCGCGCACCGCCGTGTAGCCGTAGGGCTCCTGCTGCATTGCGCCGAGGAAATCGGGGTTCAGCACAAAGGTCACCGGAACCGGGTGGGCCGCATCTTTATAGCTCTGCGCTGCCACGCACTGGGTGATAAAGCTGCCGAAATGGTTACGCAGCCGCTGCTCATCCTGGAGATCCGGCAGGGCGCTGCCGCCGCTGGCGTTGGCGGTGTACACCACCATCACCGGCATCACCGGGCGGTTCGCCTCCTGCGCGATGTTGCGGGCTACCGCACAGGTGCGGTGTACCGGCAGGCTGTCGAGATCGAGATAACCATCGCCGTTTTTATCCACTTCGGCCGCCGGAATCGGGTCACCGCCGCCGTCAAAGCCGTCGTATTTGAAGATGGCGCTGACCGGCACGCCGTTGTAGGCCGTTATGGAGGCGTTGGAATTTACCGTCACGCCGCCGTGGGCCAGATAATCGGGCCAGCCGCGCACCTGAAGCTCGACTCCCTGTTCAAACGTCAGCTGCAACGCGTGGTTATTGGCTGACACCGTAACCAGGCCGTCACGCAGCGGCAGATAGCTGCGGCCGTTCAGCGTCAGTTTCTCCGCGCTGATGCGGTACTCACCCGCCGCCAGCGGATAGGGCACCGCCAGCTTGCCTGTACCGTTCAGGGTGAAATAGTACTGGGTCGCGCCGTCCGGGCTTATCAGGGAGACGTTAAGTTTATGGCTGCCGGAAGGCAAACCGCTGGTCTGAAGCGTGGCCTTGATCATGTTGCCGGTATTGAGCCGCCGGGTCTGGTAGTCCACGGTAACCGGCAGTACGTTGTTTTTATTCGGGATAAATGACGTCAGCGCCGTCAGGCCCGAAAACTCGGTGTTGTTGATGCAGGTGGTGATGATTTTCACCTGACAGGCCACCTGATGCGTGAGTTTGTGGATGGTCAGCGGCGTGCCGAACGTGAGGCGGTGATCGCCCGCCACCGCCTGCCCGGCCTGGGTCAGCGTAATACCGATGCTGCCCTGTTTAATGCTGCTGTTGCTCATCAGCGAAAGCGCGGCAGCGGCAAAAATCCGCGGCGCGTGGTAGGCCAGCGTCGCATGGTAAGGCGACGTACTCTCTGACAGCGCGATCGTCAGCTGCGGTTGCTGCGGCGTCAGGCTCGCTTCCTGATTCTCCAGGACCGGCAGTTGCAGGGTGTAGCGCCCATAGCTCAGGCTCTGGATGCGTTGCGCGCTGTTCCATTGCAGGGTGTGCGTTTCACGGTTGCCTTCCGGGTCAGTCAGGATCACCTGCGGCGGCGGGAAACCCGCCAGCGGGCTGGCCGGGGTGGCGATCACCAGCTCGCCCTGCCGCGCCGGGTCATTGACCAGCGTGACGTGCACGTCGCCCAGCGTGACCGGTGTCTGGGTGGCGCTCAGGCTGAAGCTCAGGGTACCGGTGGCGCCGGGAGCCAGGCTCATTTTGCCGCCCGACGGCAATACCAGCGTATTTTTCTCCAGCGGCCAGCCGCCGTCCCGCGTGATGGTGGGCGCGGTGCCGGAGAAGAGGGTGCCGCTGAACGGGCTGTACTCATCTGGGTGGCCGGTGGCCATAAACTCAATTTTCGCCTGCGCCAGGTCAATCATCTGTTGGCAGGTATTGGTGAGGCTGAAGGTGACTTTCTGGTACCAACTGCTGGAAGAGAGCGCGCTGACGCTCACCGCCACGCTGGCCTCTGCCGGGTTGCCGCCGGGGGTCGGCGTGACGGGCGTCGCCTCTTCCGGCTCGTCGGGTAATACGCGGTCATCCGGCACATCGGGTTCATCCGGCACGTCCGGCTCCTCCGGTACATAAGGTTCGTCCGGCACATCAGCTTCGTCCGGTAATTCCGGCAGGAAATCGTCGGCCGGTGGCTGCTCTTCCGGTTCGGCGGGCACCTCCGGCTCAGCGGGTTCTACCGGCCCGCTGGCCTCGCCGGAGGCCAGCGTCAGCGTCCAGTGGCTCACCTCAAAGGGGATCTGGCTGGCCGCCAGGTTGAACACCAGCGTGCCCTGTTTCCCCGGAGCCAGCAGCAGCGGCCCGCCGTTATCCAGCACCACCCGGCTGTGCTTCAGCGGCCATTCATCGATAAAGGAGATATCCGGCGTTTTGCCGGGCATCAGGCTGCCGCCCACCGGCGCATAGTGATCAATGCTGCCGTTGGCGGTAAAACAGAGCTCGGCCTGATTAAGATCCAGCGGCTGCGAGCCGCGGTTGCTGAAGGTCAGCGTGGCCGGCTGGTACCAGCTGTTGACGTCAATCGCGCTGGCGGCCAGTTGCAGGCCGGACGGTAGTTGTGTTGCCATGGTGTGCCCCTCGTCTGAACGTGTCTGACCAGCGTCACACTAAGCCTCTGTTATTCCTATCATTTAGCCCATAACAAAATATCAGGCCCGGTCATAACACATCACTCACGCCGGATAACAGGCATAAAAAAGAGCGCCGGAGCGCCCTTTTATCACAGAACAGCGGGTTATTTCTGCGGGCGCATTGCCGGGAACAGAATCACGTCGCGGATGGTGTGGCTGTTGGTGAACAGCATCACCATACGGTCGATGCCGATGCCCAGACCGGCGGTCGGCGGCAGGCCGTGCTCCAGCGCGGTGACGTAGTCTTCGTCGTAGAACATCGCTTCGTCATCACCGGCATCTTTGGCGTTCACTTGCTGCTGGAAACGCTCTGCCTGATCTTCTGCATCGTTCAGCTCTGAGAAGCCGTTACCGATTTCACGGCCGCCGATGAAGAACTCGAAGCGATCGGTGATTTCCGGGTTCTCGTCGTTGCGGCGCGCCAGCGGCGACACTTCAGCCGGGTATTCGGTGATGAAGGTCGGCTGAATCAGGTGGCTTTCCGCGGTCTCTTCGAAGATCTCGGTCACCACGCGGCCCAGGCCCCAGCTCTTCTCGACCTTGATGCCGAGGGAGTGGGCAATGGCTACGGCTTTGTCGAAGTCATCCAGATCGGCCAGATTGGTTTCCGGGCGGTATTTCTGGATCGCTTCTTTCATCGTCAGCTTGTCGAACGGCTTGCCGAAATCGAATTCCTGGTCGCCGTACGGCACCACGGTGGTACCCAGCACGCTCTGCGCCAGGGTACGGAACAGGTTTTCGGTCAGGACGATCAGGTCACGGTAATCCGCGTACGCCATGTAGAGTTCCATCATGGTGAACTCAGGGTTATGGCGTGGGGAAACCCCTTCATTACGGAAGTTACGGTTGATTTCGAACACGCGTTCGAAGCCGCCGACCACCAGACGCTTCAGGTAGAGTTCCGGCGCGATGCGCAGGTACATGTCGATGTCGAGCGCGTTGTGGTGCGTGATGAACGGACGTGCGGACGCGCCGCCCGGGATCACCTGCATCATCGGCGTTTCGACTTCCATGAAGCCGTGCTCCACCATGAAGGTACGGATGCCGGACATGATCTGTGAACGCACCTTGAAGGTATGGCGCGATTCATCATTGGCGATCAGGTCAAGGTAACGCTGGCGGTAGCGGGTTTCCTGGTCGGCCAGGCCGTGGAATTTGTCCGGCAACGGGCGCAGGGCTTTGGTCAGCAGGCGCAGTTCGGTGCAGTGGATAGACAGCTCGCCGGTCTTGGTTTTGAACAGCTTGCCGCGCGCGCCGATGATGTCGCCCAGATCCCACTTCTTGAACTGCTCGTTGTAGACGCCTTCCGCCAGATCGTCACGCGAGACGTAGATCTGAATCTTGCCGCCGACGTCCTGCAGGGTAGCGAACGACGCCTTGCCCATGATACGGCGGGTCATCATACGGCCGGCGACGGTGACTTCCACACCCAGTGCTTCCAGCTCGTCGTTCTCTTTGCTGTCATATTCTGCGTGCAGGGTGTCGGAAGTGCTGTCACGACGGAAATCATTCGGGAACGCCACGCCTTTTTCGCGCAGGGCGGCCAGCTTTTCGCGGCGCGCTTTCAGTTCGCTGTTGAGTTCCTGCGCCTGATCTGCGCCTTGGGGTTGTTGCTCAGACATTTTGGTTCCTTATAACCCGGCTTTCAAACTTGCCTCAATGAATTTGTCCAGGTCACCGTCCAGCACGGCCTGGGTATTACGTGTCTCAACGCCGGTGCGCAGATCCTTGATGCGGGCATCATCCAGCACATAAGAGCGGATCTGGCTGCCCCAGCCGATGTCAGATTTGTTCTCTTCCATCGCCTGTTTCTCAGCATTTTTCTTTTGCATCTCAAACTCGTACAGCTTCGCTTTCAGCTGTTTCATCGCCTGATCTTTGTTTTTATGCTGGGAACGGTCGTTCTGGCACTGGGTCACGATGTTGGTCGGAATGTGGGTAATACGTACCGCAGATTCCGTCCGGTTTACGTGCTGACCACCCGCGCCGGAGGCACGGTAGACGTCAATGCGCAAATCTGCCGGGTTGATTTCGATATCGATGTCATCATCCACTTCCGGGTAGACGAACGCGGAGCTGAATGAGGTGTGGCGGCGGCCGCCGGAGTCAAACGGGCTTTTGCGCACCAGGCGGTGAACGCCGGTTTCGGTACGCAGCCAGCCAAAGGCGTAGTCGCCGATGATCTTGATGGTAGCGGATTTCAGCCCGGCCACATCGCCGTCAGACTCTTCGATGATTTCAGTCTTGAAGCCTTTGGCCTCGGCCCAGCGCAGGTACATACGCACCAGCATACTGGCCCAGTCCTGGGCTTCGGTGCCGCCGGAACCGGCCTGGATGTCGAGGTAGCAGTCGGCGCTGTCATACTCGCCGGAGAACATGCGGCGGAACTCGAGCTGTTGCAGCTTCTCGTCCAGCAGGTTCAGCTCGGCGACGGCCTCGTCAAAGGTCTCTTCGTCGTCGGCTTCCACGGCCAGTTCCAGCAGGCCGGAGACATCCTCCAGGCCCTGCGCCAGCTGGTCGATGGTGTCCACGATCGACTCCAGCGACGCGCGCTCTTTGCCCAGCGCCTGGGCGCGTTCAGGCTCGTTCCAGACGTCGGGCTGTTCCAGCTCGGCGTTTACTTCTTCCAGTCGCTCTTTCTTGGCATCGTAGTCAAAGATACCCCCTCAGGACCGCTGTCCGTGCAGACAGGTCCTGAATTCGATTTTTTACCGGATTAATTTCAAACATGGTTTTTAAGTCTTACGTTAGTGTCGCAGATGACGGAATGCCATTCGAACCGGTAATTCTAGCGGATCTGGCTGCCGGTTTATAGCAAGTTGCGCCGATTTCTGGCGCACTCCCCTGCCCTGCGGCCGCTCAGTGCGGCCACAGATGCTGGATTAATAATTGCACGTTACGGTTGCCGCGGAATTCATTGACGTCGAGCTTATACGCCAGCTGCACTTCGCGCACGCTGCTGTCCGGCCAGAGGGTGGTGTCGATGTTGAAGGCGATGCCGTCCAGCAGCGGGCCGCCGCCCAGCGGTTCCACCATCAGCTTGAGGTGGCGCTCGCCCACCAGCCGCTGTTGCAGGATGCGGAACATGCCGTCAAAGGTCGGCTCCGGGAACGCCTGCCCCCACGGGCCGCCCTCGCGCAGCAGTTCGGCCGTCTCCAGCGTCATCTGCTGCGGGGCGAGTTCCCCGTCTGACCAAATCACCCCTTCCAGCTGGCTTGGGTCGAGCCACTCACCCACCAGATCGGCGAAGCAATCGCGGAAGCGCTCAAACTGCGCCTCCTCCAGCGACAGCCCGGCCGCCATCGCGTGGCCGCCGAACTTCATCATCAGGCCCGGGTGCAGGGTGTCGAGCCGCTCCAGCGCGTCACGCATGTGCAGCCCGGCAATCGAGCGGCCGGAGCCTTTCAGCACGCCCTCACCCGCCGGGGCAAAGGCGATCACCGGCCGGTTGAAGCGCTCTTTGATGCGTGAGGCGAGGATGCCGACCACGCCCTGGTGCCACTCCGGGTGGTACATCGCCAGCCCGTAAGGCAGCTCGGTGGTGGTGCGCTCCAGCTGGTCGCACAGCACCAGCGCTTCGGCCTGCATCCCCTGTTCGATCTCGCGGCGCGTCTGGTTCAGCGCGTCGAGATCGCTGGCCAGCGCGCGCGCCTGGCCGATGTCATCACTGAGCAGCAGCGCCACGCCGATGGACATATCGTCCAGCCGCCCGGCCGCATTGAGCCGCGGCCCGAGGCCGAAGCCGAGATCGCTGGCCGCCAGCGTGCGCGCCTCGCGCCCGGAGACTTCCAGCAGCGCGCGGATGCCGGGGCGGCACTTGCCGGCGCGGATGCGGTTCAGCCCCTGGAACACCAGAATGCGGTTGTTGGCATCCAGCGGCACCACGTCCGCCACCGTGCCGAGCGCCACCAGATCGAGCAGCTCCGCGAGGTTCGGCTCTTTCAGGCCGCGCTGGGCAAACCAGCCCGCCTCACGCAGCGCGGTGCGCAGCGCCAGCATCAGGTAAAACGCCACGCCGACCCCGGCCAGGGATTTGGAGGGAAAGGCACAGTCGGCCAGGTTCGGGTTGATGATCGCCTCTGCCGCAGGCAGCGTCTCGCCCGGCAGGTGGTGATCGGTGACCAGCACCTGAATCCCTTTCTGGTGCGCCAGATCGACGCCCGCATGGGAGGAGATGCCGTTGTCCACGGTGAGGATCAGCTCCGCGCCGCGCGCGGCCGCCTGCTCCACCACTTCCGGGCTGAGGCCGTAACCGTCATCAAAACGGTTCGGCACCAGATAGTTCACCTCGCTGCCGCCCATGCTGCGCAGCGCCAGCACCGTCAGCGCGGTACTGGTGGCGCCGTCGGCGTCGAAGTCCCCGACCACCATGATGCGCCGCCGGTCAGCCAGCGCCTGTTGCAGCAGCGCGACCGCCCGGTCAATGCCGCTGAGTTGCTGGTAGCTGAGCAGGCCGCGCACGCCGCGCTCCAGCTCCTCTGGCGCACGGACGCCGCGTGCCGCATAGAGGCGGCGCAGCAGCGGGTTAATCTCTGCGGGCAGGCCGTCGGCCGGGGCCGCCTCACGGCGGCGGAGGGTTGTTTGCATGATCACTCAGGGCTTACCACCGTTCTTTAATTTTGTGCGGATTTCTGGGCATCCAGCATCGCTGCCATCTCTTTCGGCGGCTGGTAACCCGGCACCATGCTGCCGTTTTCCAGCACGATGGCCGGGGTGCCGGAGACGCCGAACTGCACGCCCAGCTCGAAGTGGCGGGCGATGTCGGTGTTGCAGCTCGCCGGGGAGACCTGCTCGCCGCGCATGGCGTCGTCAAACGCCTTGTTGCGGTCAGCCACGCACCAGATGGCCTGCATCTGCTTCTCGGTGACCGAGTCCAGCCCCTGGCGCGGGAACGCCAGGTAGCGCACGGTGATGCCCAGATCGTTGTACTCTTTCATCTGCTCATGCAGCTTGTGGCAGTAGCCGCAGGTGATGTCGGTAAACACCGTGATCACATGTTTCTGGTGTGCGGCTTTGTAGACGATCATCTCCGGTTCCAGCTTGTTCAGCTTGTCCAGCAATAACCGGTTGGTGACATTCACCGGCTGTTTGCCGCTGACGTCATACAGCGGCCCCTGCACCATGTAGCGGCCATCATCCGTGGTGTAGAGCACGCCATTTTCCGTGAGCACCGTTTTCAGCCCGGCCACCGGCGCAGGCAAAATCTCAACGTGCTGCACGCCCAGCCCTTTCAGGCTCGATTTGATGGCGGCATCGTCCGCCTGCGCGCTGCCGCACAGCACGGCGGTCAGCAGCGCCAGCGACATAAAATGGTTTTTCATCATCGGTTCCTTGTGCATATCCTGATGGGTTCACCCGGCACTCAGGCACGGGGATGGTGCTGTTGGTGAAGCTGTTTCAGCCGTTCCGTCGCCACGTGGGTGTAAATCTGGGTGGTGGAGAGATCGCTGTGGCCCAGCAACATCTGTACGACCCGCAGATCCGCGCCATGGTTCAGCAGATGGGTGGCAAAGGCGTGGCGCAATACGTGGGGCGACAGCCGCTCGCTGTCGATGCCGGCAAGGATCGCATAGTGCTTGATGCGATGCCAGAAGGTCTGGCGCGTCATTTTCTGGCTGCGGTTGCTGGGGAACAGGATGTCGATCGCCTGGCCGTTCAGCAGCCATGGGCGGCCGAACTCCAGGTAGTTCTCCAGCCAGTGGATCGCCTCTTCGCCCAGCGGCACCAGCCGCTCCTTATTTCCTTTGCCGATCACCCGCACCACGCCCTGCCGCAGGCTGACGTCGCTCAGCGTCAGCCCCACCAGCTCCGAGACGCGCAGCCCGGTGGCGTAGAGCAGCTCCAGCATCGCTTTGTCACGCAGCTCCAGCGGGTTTTCGGTGCTGGGTGCCTGTAACAGCGCCTCGATTTGCGCCTCGCTGAGATCTTTCGGCAACCGCTGCGGCAGCTTGGGCGACGAGAGCAGCGCCGTCGGGTCATCCGTGCGCTGCTTTTCGCGGTAGAGGTACTGGAACAGGCGGCGCATGGCGCTGAGCAACCGCGCCGAGCTGCTGGCCTTGTAGCCGCCCTCCACCCGCTCGGCCAGAAACGCCTGCAACGCCGGGGCATCGGCGCTCAATAACCCGGCCTGATGATGGTGCAGCCAGGCCGCCAGCGCCTGCAAATCAAGCCGGTAAGAGTCGAGGGTATTCTGTGCCAGATTGCGCTCCAGCCAGAGGGCATCAAGAAACTGTTCAATCAGGCTGTGATCGTGCTCATGCTCTGTCACGCTGGCTCCGGGGATGAGGTGAATTCGCCCGCCATTATGCCTTATCGCCGGGCAAAATAGTGGGGCAAATCTGATACACTCAGCTTATCTGCAATTCAGTAACCAAATGGCAACATAAAGATGAAGATTGGTCTGTTTTACGGTTCAAGTACCTGTTACACCGAAATGGCAGCAGAAAAGATACGCGACATCCTGGGGGAGGAGCTGGTTGACCTGCACAACCTGCGCGATGCCGACCCCAAACTGATGGAAGAGTACCCGGTGCTGATCCTCGGCATCCCGACCTGGGACTTTGGCGAAATTCAGGAGGATTGGGAAGCGGTCTGGAACCAGCTGGTGACCCTGAGCCTGAAAGGCAAGATTGTGGCGATGTACGGCATGGGCGACCAGCTCGGCTATGGCGAATGGTTCCTGGACGCCCTCGGCCTGCTGCATGACCAGCTGAAGCCGAAAGGCGTGCATTTTATCGGCTACTGGCCCACCGAGGGGTTCGAGTTCACCAGCCCCAAAGCAGTCACCCCGGACGGCAAACACTTTGTCGGGCTGGCGCTGGATGAAGTGAACCAGTATGACCAGAGCGACGAACGCCTCCAGCAGTGGTGCGAGCAGATCCTGGAGGAGATGGCCCCGCTGCTTTAATGCCGTTCAGGACTGTAACGCCGTTCAGGACTGCCATGCCGTTCAGGACTGTAACGCCGTTCAGGGGCGGTCGTGCCCTGCCCCGTGGGAGGCGGCCCCCTGCTGGCGTGCATAGAGGCAGAGGTGCCGCCACGCCGCAGGCGTCAGGGCGTCGGAGGCGAGCCACAGCCGCTGCCGGCGTCGCTGCCAGAACGGCAGCCCTGTGCCGTCATCCAGCGGTTTCAGCGTCAGGATCATGCCGCTGCGCATCAGCCACGGCGCGCGCACCAGTTGCCACTCACGCTGTTTCCAGCGCAGTTGCCCCGGCGACAAGAACACCATCTCCCCGTGCCGGGCCGAGATATTTTTCTGGCTGCGGATGCACTGGAACACCAGCAGCACCACCAGCGTCAGCCACACCAGCAGGTAGCCTTCCGGCCAGGGGGCCAGCAGCACCAGCAGGATCAGCCCGCCATGCAGAAAAAGGGACAACAATTGGGTGCGCCAGGAAACGCGGATATCACATCGCCACTGGGCCACGGTCTTTATTTCGCGTCTGAATCAGGGTAACCATGCGCTGCAATTCGCTGTCCTGCGGCGCGCCGTGATTCATCAACCAGTTGAACAGGTCCGGATCGTCACACTCCAGCAGGCGGACGAACAGCTGCTTGTCAGTGTCGTTCAGGGTGTCATATTCATGTTCAAAGAACGGCATGATGGCGATATCCAGCTCGCGCATACCGCGGCGGCATGCCCAGTGAATGCGTGCCCTATTGTTAATATCCATGTGTTTTACCGGCCTTTTCTGTCAGGGAAGTGCGTCAGTTTAAATTGATTTTAACATTCTGCACGCGCCTCGGCGTAACAATTCGGCACATGCCGGAAAAAGAGTCTGCAACCCGTTACCGGGCAGCAACGTTCTGCGGGAAAGATGCCACGAATACCTGTTGCAATCCCCTGAACCTCTTTTACCATTAAGGCAAACCCCGATGGCCCTTCTACTGGCAGGAACCTTATATGGCGTATACCACCCCGTTTCCCCCGCAAAAACCGTCCGCGTCTTCGCATCTGCCCCTGACCCTGATCTCCCTGGAGGCGTGGGCGCTGGTGACGGTGGCCGGTGCTGACACCGTCAGTTACCTGCAAGGCCAGGTCACGGCCGATCTGGCATCGCTGGGCAGTGACCAGCATGTGCTGTGCGCCCATTGTGACGCCAAAGGCAAAATGTGGAGCAACCTGCGGCTTTTCCCGCACGGTGACGGCTGGGCCTATCTGGAGCGCCGCAGCGTGCGTGACAGCCAGCTGGCCGAGATCAAGAAGTACGCGGTGTTTTCCAAAGTCACCTTTGCTGCCGGGGATCAGGCGGCGCTGCTGGGCGTGGCCGGTTTCCAGGCGCGTGCCGCGCTGGCCGGGGTGTTTGATGAGCTGCCCACGGCGGAGCACCCGGTGGTGCAGTCCGGCGGCTCCACACTGCTGCATTTCGCCCTGCCGGCCGAGCGTTACCTGCTGGTGACCACCCCGGAGAAAGCCGGGGCGCTGGTGGAGAAGCTGGGCGAACAGGCGCAATACAATGACAGCGAGCAGTGGCTGGCGCTGGACATTGAAGCCGGTTACCCGGTGATTGACAGCGCCAACAGCGCGCAGTTTATCCCGCAGGCCGCCAACCTGCAGGCTCTGCCGGCGGGCATCAGCTTCAGCAAAGGCTGTTATGCCGGGCAGGAGATGGTGGCACGCGCCAAATACCGCGGGGCCAACAAGCGGGCGCTCTACTGGCTGGCCGGGCAGGCGGCCCGCGTGCCGGAAGCCGGGGAAGACCTGGAGATGCAGATGGGCGAAAACTGGCGGCGCACCGGCACGGTGCTGGCGGCGGTTCAGCTCAGCGACGGCACCCTGTGGGTGCAGGTGGTGATGAATAACGATCTGGCTCCGGAGAGCCTGTTCCGCGTGCGCGATGACGCCTCCGGCACCCTGTCGATCCAGCCGCTGCCCTATTCATTGGTGGAAGAGAAATAATCATTGATTGAAGAGAAATAACGCCGCGCCGGCCTGAAAAAAAACGGAACCCGAGGGTTCCGTTTTTTATGCGTGCTGTTCATTACACGTAAAGGCTGTTCATCACACGTACAGGTAGATCGCCAGAAAGTGGCAGAGGCTGCCGCCCAGCACAAACAGGTGCCAGATGGCGTGGCCGAAACGCCAGCGTTCCGAGGCGTAGAAAATCACCCCCAGGCTGTAAATCACCCCGCCGAGCGCCAGCAGCGCCACCGCCCCCCACGGCAGCGTGACCGCCAGCTGGTAGATCACCACCAGCGAGAGCCAGCCCATGGTCAGGTAGGTGATAAGCGACAGCCTCTCAAAGCGGTGGGCAAACGCCAGCTTGAACAGCACGCCAACCAGCGCCAGCCCCCAGATCACCGCCATCAGCCCGCGCGCCAGCGGCGAGTTCAGCCCCACCAGCAGAAACGGCGTGTAGGTGCCGGCAATCAGCAGGTAAATGGCGCAGTGGTCGAGTTTCTTCAGCCAGTATTTGGCGCGGGCGTGCGGTATGGCGTGGTAGAGCGTCGAGGCCAGGTAGAGCAGCACCATGCTGCCGCCGTAAACGCTGTAGCTTATCAAGGTGGTCGGCCCGGCTTTTTCACCAAAGGCACTGACCAGCAGCATCACCGTGCCGATGATGCCCAGCAGCAGCCCAATGCCATGGCTGATGCTGTTTGCGATCTCCTCCGCCCACGGATAGGCCGGGGACGTTCGGTGGGTAACGGTATCCGTCATCGTGTGCAGGTTCCTTTCAGCAAAAATGTCGCCACTGGACGTAAACAGCCTAACTGAGAATTATTCCAGTGTACACGTGTACGCTTAAAATAAATGGCGAAACCTTGTAACAATTCACCGTTAACGAAATACTCCCTGTTAACGAAATACCCGACATTATCGGAATAACTGTTTTCACTGCTTGCTCTGGAGTCGCTATGTCTTTGATATCCCCTGCCCTTGATTTTGGTTCCATGACTGAAGTGTTCCATTTCCTGATGGAGATCGACAAACTCAAAACCGTAGAGCGCCGCACCAAAGTGCTCGGCACCACCCGGCAGGAGAACTCCGCCGAACACAGCTGGCACTTTGCGGTGGCGGCGATGAGCCTGGCACCCTACGCCGGGGAGGCGATTGACCTGCCGAAAGTGATTCAGATGGCGCTGCTGCATGACATCGTGGAGATCGACGCGGGGGATGTGCTGGTGTATGACCTCGCCGGGCGGGCGGCGGTGCAGGAGAAAGAGCAGGCGGCGGCGGTGCGGCTGTTCGGGCTGTTGCCGGAGCCGCAGGGCAGCCATTTCCTGAGTTTATGGCATGAGTATGAACAGGGCGAGACGCCGGAAGCGCGTTTTGCGTTGCTGATTGACCGGGTGCTGCCGGTGATCATGAACCTGAACAACCGGGGCCAGAGCTGGGTGGAAAATGGCGTGCGACTGGAGCAAGTACTGAGCCGCAACGCCTTTATCGGCGAGGTGCACCCGGAGCTGTGGCGCTATCTGGAAACCCACCTGCACGCCGCCCACCAGCAGGGCTGGCTGAAATAACGCCCTCCCTCGCGCAGGATGAAACAACGCCCCTGCGCAGGATGAAAACAGCGCGTCAGGCGCAGGCCTGCTGGCGCGCCAGCGCCTCCGCGTAGTCCGGCATGGAGGCGGCGGCACCGGGGCGTTCCACGCAGACCGCCGCATAGGCGGAGGCAAACTGCGCCGCCTGCGGCAGGGCCGCCCCGGCCGCCAGCTGCGCCGCCAGCGCGCCGTTAAACGCGTCCCCCGCGCCGGTGGTGTCCACCGGTATGGCGCGGCACGCCGGGATAAGCGTAGTCTCACCGTCCAGTGACAACAGCGCGCCCTGGGTGCCGAGCGTGATAATCAGCGCCGTGACGCCTTTACGGTGCAGCACCCCCGCCGCCTGCCGGGCGGACGCCACATCCGTGACCGTGACGCCGCTCAGCAACGAGCACTCCGTGGCGTTCGGCGTCAGCAGGAACAGCTGCGTTAACAGCGCGTCCGGCACCGGCTGGAACGGCGCGGGGTTGAGGATCACCGGCGTGCCCGCCTCCCGCGCCAGCGCAATCGCCCGCGTCACCGCCGAGAGGTTATTCTCCAGTTGGGTCAGCAAAATATCCGCCGCCGCAATCGCCGGGCGGCACTGGTCAATCTCCTGATCGGTGACGGTGAGGTTAGCGCCGGGGTCCACCGCGATCATGTTCTCCGCGTCTTCGCCCGCCACGTAAATCAGCGCATTGCCGGTAGGCCGCTCGCCGGTGGAGAACAGCGTTACCGCGTCAAACCCGGCGCTGTCGAGGTGGCGGCGGGCAAACTGGCCGAAATCGTCGCGCCCCACTTTCCCAATATAATGCACCCGCGCGCCCGCCCGGAGTGCCGCAATCGCCTGGTTGGCCCCTTTGCCGCCCGCGCCCATCATGCTGGTGCGCGCAATCAGGGATTCGCCCGGCTGCGGGAAGCGCGCCATCCCGGCCACGATATCCAGGTTAAAGGATCCAAAAACGCATACTTTGTTGCTCATGCCTGCCTCCTGCTGCCGGAAAAAAGCGGATCGCGCGCGGCCGCCAGACAGGCACCGCGGCAGCCGGTCTCATCGGTGACATCGCTGAAGGTGATCGCAAGCCCGCCGGCCGGTTGCGGCGCGCGCAGGTGGGCGCGGATCTGCGCCACCAGCGCCGCCTGCGGGAAGCCCGGCATCGCCAGCACGCCGCCGCCCAGCACCAGATGCTCCGGATCAAGGATGTTCATCTCAGTGGCGATCGCCTGTGCCAGCCGGGTGATAAATGCCTGCAAATCGGGGTGTGCGCCCTGTTCCGCAAACAGCGCGCCCAGGGCGGTGTGCGGCGCGTGTTCCGCCGCCCACGCCGCCAGCCAGTGCCCGGCGGTAATGCTCTCCACGCAGCCCTGTTTGCCGCAGCGGCACTGCGTCGCCAGCCCCGGCCAGGGAA
Organism: Chimaeribacter californicus; assembly: GCF_002858675.1. Taxonomy (GTDB): domain Bacteria; phylum Pseudomonadota; class Gammaproteobacteria; order Enterobacterales; family Enterobacteriaceae; genus Chimaeribacter; species Chimaeribacter californicus. The sequence continues at coordinate 35,870 of NZ_PJZF01000026.1, read as the reverse complement.
TGTGCCCCAGCTCGCCTGCCGCCCCGTGCGCGCCGTGGTAAAACGCGCCGTCCAGCCACAGGCTGTTGCCCATGCCGGTGCCGAGGTAGACCCCGGCCGCCACGCGCGGCAGTTGCGGCAGGCGGGTTAAGTCCCACCACATCAGGTGGTTAACGTCCTTGTCCATGCGCACCTCCACGCCCAGCGCCTGCGCCAGTTGCGCCGCCACTGGCTGGTCATTCAGCGCCGGGATAAACGGCAGTGACAGCACCCGCGCCCGGTCGCGGGACAAGATGCCCGGCAGCCCGAGCATCACCCGCGTTTCGCCCCGGTCAGGCAGCGCCGCGCCAATCAGGTCATTCAGCCCCTGCAACGGCTGCGGCTGCTGCGCCCAGTCGGCGGTTTTCACCTTGCGGTAGCCGCTGAACTGCTGCTGTGCATCCATCACGATCAGCCGGGTGTGCGTACCGCCGATATCGACCCCAAGAAATTGCTGCATACGCCTCTCCGCGTTTACGCCGCCCGGCGCATGTGATCGAGCATTTTGTCCCAGGCCGCATCCAGATCGCTGTCGAGGTTGAACAGGCCGGAACTGCCGACGATCAGCACTTCCGCCCCGGCGGCCATCAGGTCGTGGTAGGTGCCGGTGTTGCAGGAGCCGTCGATCTCGATCAGGTAGCGGTAGTTGTGTTCGCGCTTCAGGTCACGCAGCTCCCGGATCTTCTCCAGCATCTCCGGGATAAACGGCTGCCCGGCGTAGCCTGGGTCCACCGTCATCACGGTTACCTTATCCAGCAGGTGAATGTAGTGGCGCAGGAACCCCACCGGTGTCGCCGGGTTGAGCACCACGCCGACCTGTTTACCCAGCGCGCGGATCTGGTTGATCACGCGGAAGGCGTCGCGGTTAATGGTTTCGGCATGGGGGCAGATAAAGTCCGCCCCGGCCTCGGCAATCGGCACGATGAAATCGGTGGGGTTTTCCACCATCAGGTGCACATCCAGCACCAGCGGGGTGTGCGGGCGGATCTGCTGGATAAAGAACGGCGACAGGGTGATGTTCTTCACGTAGTGGCCGTCCATGATGTCGATGTGCAGCATGTCGGCGCGGCGGTTGAGCACTGCCAGCTGCTGGCGGATCTCCATCAGGTTCATGCACATCAGCGAGGGCGAAATTTTGTAATCCATGATCAATGTCCCCAGGGGTAACGGATAAGGTGAAAGGTAAAGGGTCAGCGCCGGGCCTGCGCGGCGCTGCGGCGCACCGCCCGCCGTTGCAGGTAGTGCTGGCGGAAGAATTTGCCGGCCAGCACCAGGATCAGCACTGCGCCCCACATCGCCAGGCTGAAGTGCGGGCTGACGTTAAGCAGGTTAAGGCCGGTGGCGATCACCTGTAAGACGATCAGCGCCAGCACCACGCCGCTGACGCGGCCGAAGCCGCCGAACGGATCGGTGCCGCCGAGGATGATCGCCAGCACCGTCAGCAACAGGTAGGAGTCGCCGTAGCCCATACGGGCAGAGTTAAAGCGCGCCATCATCACCAGCCCGGCGATCACGCAGAGCAGGCTGGAGATCATGTAGATCGCCATCAGCACCCGGTGGGTGTTCACGCCGCTGAAGTGGGTGGCATTGATGTTGCTGCCGCTCATGTAGATGGTTTTGCCGAGCCGGGTCTTCTCCAGGAACAGCGCCAGCAGCGCGGCAGTGAGCAGGAAGATGATCAGCGGCACCGGCATCCCCAATACGGTTTCCGCGCCGATGAAGCGCACAATCTCCGGCATGCCGCTTAGCGCCGCGCCGCGTGTCAGGTAGATGCCGAGGCCGTTCACCATGGTCATGGTGGCGAGCGTCACCAGAATCGGGTGCGCGCCGATGTACGCCACCAGCGCCCCGGTGAACACACCGATCGCGGCCGCCAGCAGCATCGCCCCGGCCAGCGCGAGCACCAGCCACAGCGCCTGCATCGCCAGCCCCGCCTCCGGCGGCATCCAGGTCAGGAATACCCAGGCCATCAGCAGGCTGGTGAGGTTGGCGGTGGCGATAATGCACAGGTTCAGGCCGCCGCTGAGGATCGGGATGAACATCGCCAGCGTCAGCAGCCCGAGTTCCGGCAGCTGGAACGCCACGCTCATAAAGGTGCCGCCGTTGAAGAACTGCCCCGGCAGCGCCAGGGTGAAGCCGGCGATGACCAGCACCAGCAACCCAAGCAGGCTGCGGGTGGTACCGTCCACCTTGTTGATCTGTTTGAACATCACTCCTCCGGTTACGTCATCACACAAAGCCGACATCGGTCTCTTTGCGCTTTTTGTAGTGGGTCACGGTGATGGCGGCGACGATCACGATGCCGATCACCACGTTCATGAAGTAGTTGGAGACGCCGATCAGGTTCAGGCCGTTTTTCAGCATGCCGATCAGGAAGACGCCCATCAGCGTGCCGACCACGCTGCCTTTGCCGCCGTTGAGGCTGGCCCCGCCGAGCACCGCCGCGGCCAGCACATCCAGCTCACCGCCGACCAGCGCGTTCGGCACTACTTCCCCGACGCGGTAGACCTGCACCAGCCCGCCGAGCGCGGCCATCGCGCCGAGGAAGCCGTAGGCGAACAGGTGCAGCAGCCCGACGCGGATGCCGATGCGCCGGGCCGACTCCTGATCGCCGCCCATGGCGAACAGCTGGCGGCCGAGGTGGGTACGGTTAAGCAAGAGCCAGGTGAACAGCGCCACCGCCAGCATCACCAGCAGCGGCAGGCCAATCTGGTATTCCTGGCCGCCGACGGAAAACGGCAGCACCTGCAGCGGCATCGTCCACCATTCGGGCAGGTCATACAGGCTGCGGCCGTTGGTCAGCCACATCAGCATGCCGAACAGCAGCGCCTGCATACTGATGGTGACGATGATCGAGACAATCCGCAGGCCGTAGATCAGCAGCGCATTCACCATGCCGAGCAGCGCCCCGGCCGCCACCGCCAGCGCGATGCTCAGCGCCGGGTTGGCCAGCCCGTAATGGGTTGCCAGGGTGGCGATCAGGTACTGCACCACCGAGGCCACCGCCGCGAACGAGATGTCGATGCCGCCGGTCACCAGCACCACAAACAGCCCGAGGGCGAAGATGCCGCTCACCGCGTAGCTCTCGCTCAGGCCGAGCAGGTTTTGCAGCGTCAGAAACTGGTCGCTCAACAGGGAGAAGGTGACCACCACCACCACCAGCACCCAGGCGAGATAGCCTTCATTGTGGCGCGGCAGCAGGCGGCGCAGCGGATTAGCCTTGGCTTTTTTGGCCGGTACCGTTTTTTTGGCCGGGGTGTTTTTCACCGGCAAAGGAGAGTTAACGTCAAGCATTGACCGCCTCCGCAAGCTGTTGCTGGCTGATGTTCTGCGGCAGGTATTCGCCGAGGATGCGGCCTTCGCTGACGTGCAGCACCCGGTCGCAGTTGAAGTAGACTTCCGGCACCTCGTCCGAGATCAGCAGCACTGAGATGCCCTCGTCCGCCAGCTGGTGGATCAGCGCATAGATGCTGGCCTTGGCGCCGACATCCACGCCCACGGTGGGCGAGTCGAGGATCAGGATTTTCGGCTGGGTCAGCACCCATTTCGCCAGCACGATTTTTTGCTGGTTGCCGCCGGAAAGGGTGGCGATCGCCTGGTTCGGGTCGCTGACTTTCACCCCGAGTTTTTCGATCCATTGCAGGATCAGTTTGTTTTTGCGGTACTCATCAATCAGGTGGAAACGGCCGCGCAGCTGGTCGAGGATCGCCAGCACGGTGTTGTCCGCCACTGACTGTTGCAGCACCAGCCCCAGCGTCAGCCGGTCTTCCGAGACGTAGCCGATGCCCGCTTTGATCGCGTCTTCGTGGCTGCGGAACCGTACCGGTTTGCTGTCGAGGTAGATTTTGCCGCTGTCGGGCCGGGTCATGCCGAACAGGCTCAGCGCCAGCTCGGTGCGCCCGGCACCCAGCAGCCCGCACAGCCCCAGCACTTCACCCTGATGCAGCTTGAAGCTGACATCCTGGTACTGCCCGGCGCGGCTGAGTTTTTCCACCTCCAGCATGATGCGCCCGGCGTGGCGGTTCGCCCCTTTCAGCTTGTAGTCCAGCGTCAGGCCGGTCATCAGCTCTGTGAGGCGCTGGCTGCTCACCTCCGCCGCCGGGAAGGTACCGACTTTCTTGCCGTCGCGGATCACCGTGACGCGGTCGGAGATCTCCAGCACTTCATCCAGCCGGTGGCTGACGAACACCACGCTGATGCCGCGGCTTTTCAGGTAGTGTACGGTGCGCAGCAACTGGTTCACCTCGGTGCGGGTCAGCGAGGCGGTCGGCTCGTCCATGATCACCAGCCGGGCATCCGCCACCAGCGCCCGGCAGATCGCCACCTGCTGGCGCTGGGCAATCGGCAGCTCAGAGACCAGACTCTCCGGGTCGAGTGAGAAGTTAAGCTCCGTCAGGATGCGTTCGGCGGTGGCGCGCAACCGCCCCGGGCGGAACCAGCCAAACAGCCCGTGCAGGTTGTGCTCGAAGGCGATGTTCTCTGCCACCGTGAGGTTAGGGAACAGCGACAAATCCTGGTAGATCACCTGAATGCCGAACGCGCGGGCCTGCTCCGGCGTCAGGCGGCGGAATTGCTCGCCATTCAACGTGATGCGGCAACCGGCGTCCGGCTGGTACACGCCGGAAATCACCTTGATCAGCGTGCTTTTGCCGCAGCCGTTGGTACCGGCGAGGCAGTGCACCTCGCCCGGCATCAGCGTCAGGCTGATGTCATTTAACGCCCGCTGGCCGCCGAAGGTCATCGACAGGTGCTGCACGTCAATGAGCGGCGCGGTGCCGGGCGCAACAGCAGGCGCAGCGGCCGGGAGAGTGTCAGCAATTGCCATGATTACAGCCCCATTTTGACCAGTTTCGGCAGGTTGGCTTTGTCCAGGCTTTCGGTTTCATTGCCCAGAATGGTGTGGGTCGCCTCGTCCACTTTCACCTTGCCCATGCCCTCGATGGTCATGCCGTTGGTGATTTTTTCACCTTTCTCCAGCATGTCCGCCACCCGCACAAACACCTCGCCCGCCACCATCGGGTTCCAGATGAACCCGCCCTTGATCGCGCCGCGGTTCACCAGTGACGCACCCTGGCCGGGGCTGAACGGCCCGATGACGCAGATGTCGTTGGTTTTGCCGCGGTTCATCACCGCGCGCCCGGCACCGATCGGCCCCTGGGAACCAAACGCCACCACCCCTTTCAGATCCGGGTATTTGGCCATCAGGTCATTGGTGGTGCGCATGGTGTCATCCAGCGATTCGGCCACGCCGAACTTGTCCGCCACCATCTGCATATTCGGGTAGTGCGCTTTCTGGTAGTCGATGGCAGAGTCCGCCCAGAGGTTATGCAGCGGCACCGTGAGGCTGCCGACGTAGACCGCATACTTGCCCTGCTCTTTCATGCAGGCGGCCAGCGCTTTCATATGGTTGATGCCGTGGTCTTTGGCGTCCACCAGCTCGAAATCCCAGTCGGCGAACTTCTGCCCCGGCGACTCGTGCACAATCACCTTGATGCCCGCCGCCTGCGCGCGTTTCAGCACCGGCTCCAGCACTTTGGCGTCGTTCGGCACCACGCCGATGACATCCACTTTCTGCGCGATCAGGTCTTCAATCGCCCGCACCTGCAACGCCGGGTCAGCGGCGGTCGGCCCGACCTGCCAGGCGTCAATGCCGCGTTTCGCCGCCTCACTTTTGATACCCGCCTCCATGGCGTTAAACCACGGGATGCCGCCAATCTTCACCACCACGCCCATGCGGATCTTCTCCGCGCCCTGCGCCGACAAGGACAACAACGCCGAGGCAAACAAGCAGGCCAGTACCGATTTTTTCATGATGTTCTCTCCATAAGCGGTGGCCGGATGCCACCTGTCGCGATCACGGGGGTAAGGTCAGCCGCCCCGGCGGCGGTGGGCGGCCGGGGCCACCTCAATCACATCCACGTTGTTCCAGGCCAGTTCCTGCCGGAACTCCTCATCATCCAGCCGGTCGGTGATCAGGGTGTCGATCTCGCGGTAGTGACAGATACGGGCGAATGACCGGCGGCCAAATTTACTGGCATCCGCCAGCAGGAATTTGCGCTCCGAGGCCAGCAACATCTGCTGCTTCAGCCGCGCATGGTGCTCGTTGCTCTCACGGATGCCCCCCTCCGGGCTGAGGCCATGGCAGGAGAAGAAGACTTTGTTGATCACAAACTCCTTCAGCATCTGCTCGGCCAGCACGCCGATGAAATCCTCATACTTCGCTGAATACTCGCCGCCGAGGCCGATGGTGCGCACATTGGCTTTGGCGGCCAGCGTCTGGATGATGTGCAGCGAATTGGTCAGCACCACCAGTTCGATGTCCGGGATCTGGCGGGCCAGAAACCAGCTGGTGGAGCTGCTGTCGAGCAGCAGGCAATCGCCCGGCTCAATAAACCCCAGTGCCCGCTTGGCGATGCGGGTCTTCATCTCCGGCGCCTGGTTGCTGCGCTGGCGGAACGACTCCCCCTGCTCAATCTGCCCCGGCAGTGGGCGCTTCTCCGGGCTTGGGGAATCGATGTAGACCGCGCCGCCGTGGCTGCGCTGCAATATCCCGCGCCGCTCCAGCAGCGTCAGATCCCGGCGGACGGTCTCCAGCGAAATCCGGCACAGCGCGGCCACTTCCTGAACCAGCACCCGCCCCCGTTGGCTGAGGAGGTCGGCGATAAAGCGATGGCGTTCTACAGGCAACATGGGTCTTCTCCTGGCTGATGTATTTACAATACGTAAAGGGTCAATGTGGTTTTGCGGGAGGCATCAAAGCCGCCGGGCGCGCAAAATCGCCCGGCGCGGTCTGTGGCGTGGCTCACGAAAAAAAGAAAGAAGATGAAATGTTAAATATCTGATCTGTGGGGTGCCCTGCAGTTAACAGGGTTTTCGGGGCAGCCTGGGTAAACAGGAATGTGTAAACGGTCACAATCCCTCATGCCTCTGTCTGACCGTTAATGCCCGTTTCTGTGGCGATGACCGTTTTTGGCTCTCCCCCCGCGTTTAAAGCGTAGCTCCGCGTCAGGCCATACGCGGGGTAAACCGGTTGCGCTGTGCCACAAAAAACACAAATAAACCGGGCGGAAAAGGGTACCGGGCAGAAAAGAACAGGCAGGGGAAAGGTAAACGGCGGGGAAAAGCACGGGGCAACGGATTTCAATTTCACAAAAAAAACGGCCTGCCGCAGCAGACCGTGTTCAACGCCTGAGCGGGGGTCAGTGGAAAGACCTGGCCAGCTTCAGGGTGGCGGCGATGTTGCGCGCGGTCATACGCACATTGTCACCGGCGTTTTCCAGCGCTTCATCCAGCGTACAGATGGTGTAAAGCACGCTGAAGACCGCGTCCAGCCCGTGCTGATGCACCACGCCGACGTCCGCCGTTAAGCTGCCGGCGATGCCGATCACCGGTTTGTTGTGGCGTTTGGCGACCTTCGCCACGCCAATCGGTACCTTGCCGTGGATGGTCTGGCTGTCGATGCGCCCTTCCCCGGTGATCACCAGATCGGCATCTTTTACCAGCGCCTCCAGACCCAGCGCCTCGGTGACAATCTCAATGCCGCGCCGCAGATCCGCCCCGCAGAACGCCAGCAATGCCGCGCCCATGCCGCCTGCCGCACCTGCGCCCGGCACCTTGTCCACTTCGACGCCGAGATCCCGCTGAATGATCTGGGCATAGTGCGCCAGGTAGCCGTCGAGCTGTTTGACCATCTCCGGCGTCGCGCCTTTTTGCGGGCCGAAAATCGCCGACGCGCCCTGATCGCCGGTCAACGGGTTGGTGACGTCGCAGGCGACTTCGATCTGGCACTGCGCCAGCCGTGGGTCAAGCTCACTGACGTCAATCGCCGCCAGCTGCGCCAGTTCCGCGCCGCCGTGGCCGATCTCCTCGCCCTTCGCCGTGCGCAATTTCGCCCCCAGCGCCTGTGCCATCCCGGCGCCGCCATCGTTGGTGGCACTGCCGCCGATGCCGATAATGCAGTGTTTCACGCCGTGATCCAGCGCATTGCGGATCAGCTCGCCGGTGCCGTAGGAGGTGGTACGCAGCGGGTTGCGCTGGTGCGGCGGCACCTGCTCCAGCCCGCTGGCGGCCGCCATCTCGATAAAGGCGCTCTGCTCGTCGCCGGAGAGGCCGTAAAACGCCTCAATCGGGTCGCCGAGCGGGCCGGTGACCTTCACGCGGATAATGCGCCCGCCGGTGGCGGCCACCATCGCCTCCACCGTGCCCTCGCCGCCATCCGCCACCGGCAGCTTCACATACTCTGCCTGTGGGAAGATTTCACGGAAGCCCGCCTCAATCTGGGTGGCGACCTCCAGCGCGGACAGACTCTCTTTGTAGGAGTCCGGAGCAATAACAATTTTCATAAATAACCCTTTCATCAACATCCTGTACCGTGGCAGGGGCCTTGCCCTGCCCTCTGAATCCTGCCGGGCGGCCGCCATGTGCGCCGCCCCGGCCGGGCCGGTTACCGGGTGATTTCAGCTTTCGCTAATTTCTCATAATAGCAGGCCAGCGCACTGTGGTCGGCCTTCTCCAGCCCGTCAGCTTTCAGCCTCTGCATCATCTCCATCACGGCGGCAGTCAGCGGCAGCGGCGCGCCTACCTCGTGCGAAGTGTCGAGCGCATTCGCCAGATCCTTGATGTGCAGATCAATGCGGAAACCCGGTTTGAAGTTGCGGTCCATCACCATCGGCGCTTTAGCCTCCAGCACCGTGCTGCCCGCCAGCCCGCCGCGGATCGCCTGGAACACCAGATCGGGGTTGACTCCGGCTTTGGTCGCCAGCGTCAGCGCCTCGGACATCGCGGCGATGTTGAGCGCCACAATCACCTGGTTAGCGAGTTTGGTGACGTTGCCCGCGCCGATGTCGCCGGTGTGCACCACCGATCCGGCCATCGCTTTCATCACGTCATAGCAGCGGTCAAACACCTCTTTGTCACCGCCGGCCATCACTGACAGCGTGCCTTCAATCGCTTTCGGCTCGCCGCCGCTCACCGGTGCGTCGAGCATCGCTACGCCGTGCGCCGCCAGCGCCTCGCCGATTTCCCGGCTGGCCAGCGGGGCGATGGAGCTCATGTCAATCAGCGTCATGCCCGCTTTCGCCCCCTCGATCACGCCGTCTTTGCCGAGCACCACCTCTTTCACCTGCGGCGAGTTCGGCAGCATAGTGATGATGATGTCACTCTGCTGCGCCACCTCGCGCGGTGTGGCGGCCTCGATGGCACCGCCCTCGGTCAGCGCCCGGATATTTTCCGGGTGGTGATCCAGCACCACCAGCGCATAACCGGCCTTTTGCAGGTTTTTCGCCATGGGTTTCCCCATGATGCCCAGCCCGATAAAACCAATCTTCATGGTTCATTCCTCTTGAAAAAACACGCTGACGCGTGGAAACAGGGGCGCGCCGCAGCGCGCATAAAGGGTTACTTTTTAAAGCGGTCGCACAGCGCCACGGTGGCGGCGCGGAAGATGCCGAGGTCGCTGCCGACCGCCACAAAGGTCGCGCCCATCTCCAGGTAGCGGCGGGCATCCGCTTCCACCGGGGCCAGAATGCCGCTGGGTTTGCCGTGCGCTTTGGCGCGGTCAAAGATGTGGCGGATGGCGGCCTGCACCTCCGGGTGGTTGGCCTGCCCCAGGTAGCCGAGGGTGGCGGCCAGATCGCTGGGGCCGACGAAGATACCGTCAATGCCGTCCACGGCGGCGATCTCATCGACATTGTCGATGCCGGGCTGGCTCTCGATCTGCACCATCACCGCAATGTTGTCATTGATGGAGGTGAAGTATTCCGGCACCAGCCCGTAGTTATTGGAGCGGTGGGAGACGGACACGCCGCGGATGCCTGCCGGCGGGTAGCGGGTGGCGGCCACCGCATTGCGCGCCTGCTCTGCCGTTTCCACAAACGGGATCAGGAAGTTGTAGAAGCCGATGTCCAGCAGCCGTTTGATGATCACCGGCTCGTTGTAGGGCGGGCGCACCACGGCAGCGCTCGGGCTGCCTTTCAGCGCCATCAGCTGCGGTACAAAGGTAGTGATGTCATTCGGCGCGTGTTCGCCGTCCAGCAGCAGCCAGTCAAACCCGGCCAGCCCCAGCACTTCGGCGGACGTCGGGTTGGCGAGGGCGCACCAGCAGCCAATCAGGGTGTCGCCCTGCAACAGTTTCTGGCGGAACAGATTAGGGTACGTCGCGGTCATGGTCGGTTTCCTTGGGTTAGCGGGTGGCGGCTCAGCGCACCAGGCACGGGCGTTTGTTATCGAAAGTCCAGCCGGGGATCAGGTACTGCATTCCGGCGGCATCATCGCGCGCGCCCAGCCCGTGGGAGTGATAGAGTTCGTTGGCTTTCATCAGTTGATCCCAGTCCAGTTCCACGCCCAACCCCGGCGCCTCCGGCACCTGTACCTTGCCGTTGCGGATCGCCAGCGGCGAGCGCGTCAGGCGCTGGTTGCCCTCCTGCCAGATCCAGTGGGTATCAATCGCCGTGATCTGCCCCGGCGCGGCGGCCGCCACCTGGGTAAACATCGCCAGCGAAATGTCGAAATGGTTGTTGGAGTGGGAACCCCAGGTCAGGCCAAACTCGTGGCAGAGCTGTGCAACGCGCACCGAGCCCTGCATCGTCCAGAAGTGCGGGTCAGCCAGCGGGATGTCCACCGACTGCAACGACAGCGCGTGGCCCATCTGCCGCCAGTCGGTGGCGATCATATTGGTGGCGGTCGGCAAGCCGGTGGCGCGGCGGAACTCCGCCATCACTTCCCGGCCGGAGAAGCCCTGCTCCGCGCCGCACGGATCTTCGGCATACGCCAGCACATGGCGCAGTTGCCGCCCCAGCGTGATGGCCTCCTCCAGCGACCAGGCGCCGTTCGGGTCAAGGGTAACGCGCGCCTGCGGGAAGCGCTGCGCCAGCGCCGTGACCGCCTCCGCCTCTTCGGCCCCGGCCAGCACGCCGCCCTTCAGTTTGAAATCGTTAAAGCCATATTTTTCATACGCCGCCTCGGCCAGCCGCACGATCGCCGCCGGGTTCATCGCCGCCTCGTGGCGCAGCCGGTACCAGTCGCAGGCCTCATCCGCCTGGCTCTGGTAGGGCAGCCCGGTGCGGGTGCGGTCACCGATGTAGAACAGGTAGCCGAGCATCTCGACTTCGCTGCGCTGCTGGCCGTCGCCGAGCAGCGAGGCCACGCTGACGCCGAGGCACTGCCCGAGCAGATCGAGCATCGCCGCTTCAATGCCGGTCACCACATGGATGGTGGTGCGCAGGTCAAAAGTCTGGGTGCCGCGCCCGGTGGCGTCGCGGTCAGCGAACTGGTTACGCACCGCGTTCATCACGTTTTTGTACTCGCCCAGTGTCCGGCCGAGCACCAGCGGTTGCGCCTCCTCCAGCGTGCGGCGGATCGCCTCACCGCCGGGGATTTCGCCCACGCCGGTGTGCCCGGCGTTGTCTTCCAGCACCACAATATTGCGGGTAAAGAACGGCGCATGCGCCCCGCTCAGGTTAAGCAGCATGCTGTCATGCCCGGCCACCGGGATCACCTGCATACGGGTAATGCGCGGGGCGGAGGTGTCGGTGTGGGAAGGGTCAGGGTGCGATGCGGTGCCGGAGAATGCGGCGGGTGGGGCGTTATGGCTCATGCGGTGAATCCTCCTTGTCCATCGGGCCGGCGGGTGCCGGTACGTCATTTTTGTTATGCATACGTAGAGGTACGGGGGTCATGCTTGCCGCCGCAACCGGCGACAAACAGCAAAAAGTATAAGAAGCGCCCCGGCGTTACACATTGGACAAAAGAACAGGATTGTCGTGGATTAACGGACGGGGTTCTGGCATCTGCCCAAGTCACTGCGCGGCAGTTCACGAAAGGCTGCGCGATGGCCGGGCGCGGCGGCGTGATGCTGTTCACGCCCGGTTGGTCGCTTGCCCAGAAACCGGGGGAAAATCGGTACGGGGTTCGGTCATCCGCATAATGATTAGGCTGCTAAGGCTCCCGTATACTGCTGACTGGCGCGGCCCGCTGCGGCCGCCACTTCCCTTAACGGTCATCAGCAATAAAAGGATGTCACCATGCTTACCTCTCCCGCTTCATCCGGCCAGCCGCTCTACATCAAAGTGCATGAAGAGGATAACGTGGCGATTGTGGTTAACGATCAGGGGCTTAAAGCGGGTACGCGCTTTGCCGACGGGCTGACGCTGACCGAACACATTCCGCAGGGGCATAAGGTGGCGCTGCGCGCCATTGCCGCCGGGGGCGCGATTGTGCGCTACGGCGAAACCATCGGTTACGCGGAACGCGACATCGCGCAAGGCAGCTGGATTGATGAGTCGCTGGTGAGTTTGCCGGTCGCGCCGCCGCTGGAGAGCCTGCCGCTCGCCACCCGCGTACCTGCCCCGCTGCCGCCGCTGGAGGGCTACACCTTTGACGGCTACCTGAATGATGACGGCAGCGTCGGCACCAAGAACCTGCTGGGCATCACCACCAGCGTGCACTGCGTGGCGGGGGTGGTGGACCATGTGGTGAAACTGATTGAGCGCGATCTGCTGCCGCGCTACCCGAACGTGGACGGCGTGGTGGCGCTGAACCACCTGTACGGCTGCGGCGTGGCGATTAACGCCCCGGCGGCGGTGATCCCGATCCGCACTATCCACAATATCGCCCTGAACCCCAATTTCGGCGGTGAAATCATGGTAGTGGGTTTAGGCTGTGAAAAGCTGCAACCGGAGCGGCTGCTGACCGGCACGCCGGATGTGCAGCCGCTGTCAGTGAACGCCGCCAGCGTAGTGCGCTTGCAGGATGAGCAGCATGTCGGGTTTGGGTCGATGGTGGATGATATTTTGCAGACCGCCGACCGCCACCTGCAACGGCTCAACCGCCGCCGTCGCCAGCCCTGCCCGGCGTCGTCGCTGGTGGTGGGGATGCAGTGCGGCGGCAGCGACGCCTTCTCCGGTGTGACCGCCAATCCGGCGGTGGGGTTCGCCTCTGACCTGCTGGTGCGCTGCGGTGCCACGGTGATGTTTTCGGAAGTGACCGAAGTGCGGGATGCCATTCACCTGCTGACGCCGCGCGCGGCGGATGAGCAGGTCGGCAAACGGCTGCTGGAGGAGATGGCCTGGTACGATAATTATCTGGAACAGGGGCAGACCGACCGCAGCGCCAACCCGTCGCCCGGCAATAAAAAAGGCGGGCTGGCAAACGTGGTGGAGAAAGCGCTGGGGTCGATTGCCAAATCGGGCCGCAGCGCGATTGCCGAGGTGCTCTCACCCGGCCAGCGGCCGACCCGGCGCGGCCTGATTTTTGCCGCCACGCCCGCCAGTGATTTTGTCTGCGGCACGCAGCAACTCGCCTCCGGCATCACGCTTCAGGTATTTACCACCGGGCGCGGCACCCCTTACGGCCTGATGGCGGTGCCGGTGATCAAAATGGCCACCCGCACCGCGCTGGCCGACCGCTGGCACGACCTGATCGACATCAACGCCGGGACGATCGCCACCGGCGAGGCGACCATTGAGCAGGTCGGCCAGCAACTGTTTGAGCTGATTCTGGATGTCGCCAGCGGCCGCAAACAGACCTGGTCAGATCGCTGGGGCATTCACAACGCGCTGGCGGTGTTCAACCCCGCGCCAGTGACCTGAGTTCTTTCTATCACCGCTATTTGCCGCCCGCCAGATCGATAAACGAGCCGGTGACGTAAGAGGCGGCGTCAGAAAGCAGCCAGCTGATGGCCGCGGCCACCTCTTCCGGCTGGCCGCCGCGCTGCATCGGCAACAGTGCGCCGAGCCGGTCAACCCGCCCCGGCTCGCCGCCGTCGGCGTGGATATCGGTGTAGATAAGGCCGGGGCGCACGCTGTTCACCCGGATGCCCTGCGCCGCCACCTCCAGCGAGAGGCCGGTGGTCAGGCTGTCCATCGCCCCTTTTGACGCCGCATAATCCACATATTCGCCCGGTGCGCCGAGCCTTGAGGCCGCCGAGGAGACGTTAACAATCGCCCCGCCCGACCCGCCGTGGCGCGTCGCCATGCGCTTCACCGCCTCGCGGCAGCAGAGGAAACTGCCGGTGACATTGATCGCCAGCACGCGGTTGATGCGGGCGGCGTCCAGCTCCTCCACCCGCGCTTGCTTAAACAGGATACCGGCATTGTTAACCAGCGCCGTCAGCGGGCCGAACACCTCATCCACCGCGGCAAACATCGCCACCACCTGCGCCTCGTCGGCGATGTCGGCGGCAAAGGCGTGCGCCTGCCCGCCCGCGGCCCTAATCTGTGCCACCACGTCGTCCGCCGCTGCCTGGTTGCTGCGGTAGTTCACCGCCACCCGGTAGCCCTCGCGCGCCAGCAATAACGCGGTCGCCCGCCCGATCCCCCGGCTGCCGCCGGTCACCACTGCCACTTTCTGCATGATTGCTCCTGATAAAAAAAGGCCCGGATAACCGGGCCTTTTGAAGGAATGTCACGCTGACGCGTTTACTGGTAGTCGCTCATCGGTACGCATGAACAGAACAGGTTACGGTCACCGTAGACATCATCCAGGCGTTTCACCGCCGGCCAGTATTTGTTTTCACGCGCGGCCTCGCTTGGGAACACCGCCAGCTCACGGCTGTAGGCGTGCTGCCAGTCGTTGACCAGCTCCGCCTGGGTGTGCGGCGCATTCACCAGCGGGTTGTCATCCTGCGGCCACTCACCGGCGGCCACGCGGCTGATTTCCGCGCGGATCGCCAGCATCGCATCGATAAAGCGATCCAGCTCGGCTTTGCCTTCCGACTCCGTCGGCTCCACCATCAGCGTGCCCGCTACCGGGAAGGACATGGTCGGCGCGTGGAACCCATAATCGATCAGGCGCTTGGCGATGTCCATTTCACTGATGCCGGTCGCCTCTTTCAGCGGGCGGATGTCGAGGATGCATTCGTGCGCCACCCGGCCGTCGCGGCCGGTATAGAGCACCGGATAGGCCTCTTTCAGCCGCGTGGCGATGTAGTTGGCGTTGAGGATCGCTACCTGGCTGGCCTGTTTCAGCCCCTCGGCCCCCATCATGCGGATGTACATCCAGCTGATCGGCAAAATTGAAGCGCTGCCGAACGGTGCGGCGGAGACCGCCCCGTTTTGTGTCAGCACGCCGTCAATCGCGACCACGCTGTGGCCCGGCACGAACGGCGCCAGGTGCGCTTTCACGCCAATCGGCCCCATGCCCGGCCCGCCGCCGCCGTGCGGAATGCAGAAGGTTTTATGCAGGTTAAGGTGAGACACGTCCGCGCCGATGTAGCCCGGCGTAGTGATGCCGACCTGCGCGTTCATGTTTGCCCCGTCGAGGTAAACCTGCCCGCCGTACTGATGCACGATCTGGCACACTTCGCGGATGGTTTCTTCATACACGCCGTGGGTGGATGGGTAGGTCACCATGATGCAGGAGAGCTGGTCACCGGCGCGCGCCGCCTTCTCCCGCAGGTCATTCAAATCAATGTTGCCCTGTTTGTCACAGGCGACCACTACCACGTCCATGCCCGCCATCTGCGCGGAGGCCGGGTTGGTGCCGTGGGCGGAGCTTGGGATCAGGCAGAGGTTGCGCCCGCCCTGGTTGCGGCTTTCATGGTAATGGCGGATCGCCAGCAGCCCGGCATATTCACCCTGCGCGCCGGAGTTCGGCTGCATGCAGAGCGCGTCATAACCGGTGAGCTGCACCAGCCACTGCGACAGCTGGCCGATCATCTGCTGATAGCCTGCCGCCTGCTCCGGCGGGCAGAACGGGTGCAGTTCTGAGAATTCCGGCCAGGTGATCGGGATCATCTCTGCCGCGGCGTTCAGCTTCATGGTGCAGGAGCCGAGCGGGATCATCGCCTGGTTCAGCGCCAGATCCTTTTTCTCCAGACGATGCATGTAACGCATCATCTCGGTTTCGCTGTGGTAACGGTTAAACACCGGGTGGGTGAGGATCGGGTCGCGGCGCAGCAGTGCGGCCGGGATCGAGGCGTTCTCCTGGCTGACGGCACGATCGAGCTTATCAACATCCAGCCCGTGGTCGTCGCCCAGCAGCACCGCCAACAGCGTTTGCACATCTTCGCGGCTGGTGGCTTCGTCCAGCGTGATGCCGACCGCGCCGTGGATGTCCGTGCGCAGGTTGATGCCGAAACTCAGCGCGCGCGCCAGCACCGCGGCCTTGTCCTGCACGTCGACGGTCAGGGTGTCGAACCAGCTGGTGTGGCGCAGCGTCAGCCCGCCCTGCTTCAGCCCGGCGGCTAGGATGTCCGTGAGGCGATGGATGCGCCCGGCGATGCGTTTCAGCCCTTCCGGGCCGTGGAACACCGCGTACAGGCTGGCGATGTTCGCCAGCAGCACCTGCGAGGTGCAGATGTTGGAGTTGGCTTTCTCGCGGCGGATATGTTGTTCGCGGGTCTGCATCGCCATGCGCAGCGCGGTGTTCCCGGCAGCATCGCGCGAGACGCCGATAATGCGCCCCGGCATGGAGCGTTTGAATTCATCGCGGCAGGCGAAGAACGCGGCGTGCGGGCCGCCGTAGCCCATCGGCACGCCAAAACGCTGGGCGGAACCGAACACGATGTCCGCGCCCTGCTTGCCCGGCGCGGTCAGCATCACCAGCGCCATGATGTCGGCGGCCACGGCGGTGATGATGTTGCGTTTTTTCAGTTCGGCCATCAGCGCGCTGTAGTCATGCAGCTCGCCGGTGGTGCCCGCCTGTTGCAGCAGCACGCCGAATACGCCGTCCAG
This sequence comes from Chimaeribacter californicus, assembly GCF_002858675.1. Classification (GTDB taxonomy): domain Bacteria; phylum Pseudomonadota; class Gammaproteobacteria; order Enterobacterales; family Enterobacteriaceae; genus Chimaeribacter; species Chimaeribacter californicus. The sequence continues at coordinate 19,182 of NZ_PJZF01000026.1, read as the reverse complement.
ATCCAGCACGTTTTCCGCGCGATCGATGATGATGTCAAAGCCGAAGGTTTCGGCGCGGGTGCGCACCACGTCCAGCGTCTGCGGGTGGACGTCATCCGCCACAAAGAAGCGGTTGGCCTGCTTGAGTTTGCTGGCGCGCTTTGCCATCGCCATCGCTTCGGCGGCGGCGGTGGCTTCATCCAGCAGTGAGGCGGAAGCGAGATCCAGCCCGGTGAGATCCTGCGACACCTGCTGGAAATTCAGCAACGCTTCCAGCCGCCCCTGCGACACTTCCGGCTGATAAGGCGTGTAGGCGGTGTACCAGCCGGGGTTCTCCAGCATATTGCGCAGGATCACCGGCGGCGTCAGCACGGCGCTGTAGCCCATGCCGATGTAGGTTTTGTAGCGCTGGTTCTGTGCTGCCATCGCTTTCAGCTCCGCCAGCGCCTGATGCTCGGTGGCCGCCTCGCCCACCGCCGGCGGCCCCGGCAACTGGATGTCGGCCGGGACGATCTGCTGGATCAGGGCCGACAGCGAGGAGGCGCCCACGGCGTCCAGCATTTGTTGCTGCTGGGCGTCGGAAGGGCCAATGTGGCGTTCAACAAACGCCGCGCGGTGTTCAAGTTGGCTGAGAGTCTGGGTCATTGCTACAGATTCCTGAAATCATGCATCGGGTCGGGCACGGGCAGAGGGTCATGCCCGGCGCAGGGCCGGGCCGTGGGGATTACTCGTCAATGCTGCTCTGGTAGGCGGCGGCATCCAGCAGGTTGCCCAGCTCAGACGGATCGGCCGCCTTGATTTTGAACAGCCAGCCGGTGGCGTAGGGCTCACTGTTGACCAGCTCCGGCGAACCGTCCAGCTCGCTGTTCACCTCGACGATTTCACCGCCGATCGGCGCGTAGATGTCAGAGGCGGCTTTTACCGATTCCGCCACCGCGCAATCCTCACCGGCGGTCACCTCGCGGCCCACCTCCGGCAGGTCAACGAACACCATGTCGCCCAGTAACTCCTGGGCGTGCTCGGTGATGCCGACGCAGTAGACACCGTTGCCTTCGTCACGCACCCATTCGTGGGAGCTCGCATATTTCAGTTCGGTTGGCACATTGCTCATCGGGCCTTCTCCTTTAAAATAATATTCAGTTACTGCGCGACCGGTTTTCCGGCACGCACAAAAATAGGTTTCGTCACCCGTACCGGCATTTCACGGTTACGGATTTGCACAATCGCGTGGTCGCCGATGCCGGCTGGTACGCGGGCCAGCGCAATGCTGAAGCCCAGCGTTGGGGAGAAGGAACCGCTGGTGATGATGCCCTGCTGGGTATTGCCGGCGTCATCAATAAAGTGCACCGGCTGGCCGTGACGCAGCACGCCTTTTTCCGTCATCACCAGGCCAACCAGCTGTTCGCTGCCCTGCTCGCGCTGCTTCTCCAGCACCTCCCGGCCGATGAAATCACGATCTTCCGGTTGCCAGGCAATCGTCCAGCCCATGTTGGCCGCCAGCGGAGAGACGCCTTCGTCCATCTCCTGGCCGTAGAGGTTCATGCCCGCTTCCAGCCGCAGCGTGTCACGCGCGCCGAGGCCCGCCGGTTTCACTCCGGCCGCCAGCAATTGCTGCCAGAAGTCAGCGGCTTTTTCATTGGGCAGGGCAATTTCATAGCCCGCTTCGCCGGTGTAGCCGGTGGTGGCGATAAACAGATCTTCGGCCTGTACGCCGAAGAACGGTTTCATGCCGTCCACCGCCTGACGCTGTGCGCCGGTAAACAGCGTACCGGCGCGCTCTTTGGCCTGCGGGCCTTGCACCGCAATCAGCGCCAGATCGTCACGTTCGGTGAGGGCCACGCCAAAGGGCGCGGCGTGTTCGTTGATCCAGGCCAGGTCTTTTTCCCGCGTCGCGGAGTTCACCACCAGCCGGAAGGCATCTTCCGCCAGGAAGTAGACGATCAAATCATCAATCACCCCGCCGGAGGCGTTCAGCATCCCGGTGTAGAGCGCTTTGCCCGGCTGGGTTAGTTTGGCGACGTCATTGGCCAGCAGGTAACGCAGGAAGTCGCGGGTGCGTGCGCCGTTCACATCCACAATCGTCATGTGCGAGACGTCAAACATCCCGGCGTCCTGACGCACGGCGTGGTGTTCATCAAGCTGCGAGCCGTAGTGCAACGGCATCATCCAGCCGTGGAAATCCACCATGCGCGCGCCGCACGCGACGTGTTGATCATAAAGCGGGGTCTGCTTTGCCATGTTTCCCTCATTGCCTGCTGGAGTGTGATTCTGCGGAGACGAACTGGTCACTTTTTAACCCATCCCATTAACGGAAGTATAGCGACGCAATCGTTATCCTTTTGCTGAACTTATCACCGAACCGGGTGCCGATCCATAAGCTGAAATAGGCCGGGTGAGGCCGGGCACCAAAAAAGTGCGGCCTTATCGTGCAGAATATTCCACTGAAAAACTGCGGTGCGCGGCACATAATTAACAATCGGCGTGCAGTTCATACGATATTCCGTAACAAAAAGAGCCTGGAAGGCTGGAGAACCCCATCCCGCTAACTGCCTTCAGATAATTTAAACTAATGCGAAACAGGGGGTAAAATTAGAATATTTCAAACGCACGACGGCCTGCCCCCTTTTAGGGCATAGCGTTAATCTCAGAAGAAAAAAGGAGCGTGATGAAGGGATAGAGCCGGAAAAACCGTTGAAAACAGCAGGGTTAGGCGGCAACGTGCGCCGTTGCCGCCTGACCCTCATCAGAAGGGCGTGTCAGGACGGAGAGTTAAGCCAGTCAGGCAGATCGTTAAGCCCCATAGCCTGCCGTACCAGACGCGGCTTCACGCCCGGCAGGGTGTCTGCCAGCGTCAGGCCGAGGTCACGCAGCAACTTTTTCGCCGGGTTCTGCCCGGCAAACAGATCGCGGAACCCCTGCATCCCGGCCAGCATCAGCGCGGCGCTGTGCTTGCGGCGGCGCTCGTAACGCTTCAGGTAGAGGTGCTGGCCAAAATCTTTGCCCTGCTTTTGCAGGCGGCGGATTTCAGCCGACAGCTCGGCAGCATCCATAAAGCCGAGGTTCACGCCCTGCCCGGCCAGCGGGTGCACGGTGTGCGCCGCATCGCCAATCAGCGCCAGCCGGTGGCCGGCAAAACTGCGGGCGTAACGGCCGGTCAGCGGGAAGGTATGGCGCTCACCCTCAACCCGGCACAACCCCAGGCGCAGGTCGAACTGCATCGCCAGTTCGCGGTTAAACGCCGCCTCATCCAGCGCCGCCAGCCTTAGCGCATCCTCCGGCGGCAGTGACCAGACAATCGAGCAGAGATGCGGGTCGGAGAACGGCAGGAACGCCAGAATGCCGTCACCGTGGAACACCTGCCGCGCCACGCCGTGATGCGGCTCCTCCGTGCGGATGGTGGCGACCAGCGCGGTGTGGCCGTAATCCCAGAAGGTCAGCGGAATATCTGCGTGGCGGCGCAGCCAGGAGTTGGCGCCGTCTGCGCCGACCACCAGCCGGGCGGTGAGCATCCGGCCATCTTCCAGCGTGATAAAGGCTTCATTTTCGCCCCAGGCCACGCTTTTAAGCTGCGCCGGGGCCAGCATTGTCACTTCAGAGAGCGAGGCGGCACGCTGCCACAGCGCCTGTTGCAGCACCGGGTTCTCTACAATATGCCCCAGATGGGCGTACCCGTAATCATCGGCGCGGAACGCGATTCGGCCGAAGCTGTCATGATCCCACACTTCCATCCCGGCATAGGGGCTGGCGCGGCGCGCGGTGATCTCGTCCCAGACGCCGATATGTTGCAGCAGGCGCTCGCTGGCGGCGTTGATCGCCGAGACGCGCACCGAATGTTCCGCCGTCAGCGGCGTCTCCTCCTGCGGCTGGTGTTCCAGCACCGCAATACGCAGCCCGCTGCCGTGCAGGCTGCACGCCAGTGCCAGCCCAACCATGCCGCCACCGGCAATGACCACATCAAAAGATTGCATAATGAGTTTCCTGTTGGCCTCAGCGCGCCACCCATCCCAGGGTCCGGCGGGCAAAGGCATCGCGCAGCAGTGGAGTCTGTTCCATTGCCATCAAACCAAGGTTACGCCCGGCTGCCAGCGGCGCGTAACGGTTGGCGAAAAGGTGAATCAGGCCGTCCGTCACGCCGACGGTGGCCTGCTGATCGGGGCGGCGGCGCGCCTGGTATGCGCTGAGCACGGCACCGCTGCCTACATCCAGCCCCTCTGCGGCGGCATCGGCCACGGTTTCCGCCAGCGTCATCACATCCCGCAGGCCGAGGTTAAAGCCCTGCCCGGCAATCGGGTGCAGGGTTTGCGCCGCATTGCCCACCAGCGCCAGCCGGTGGCTGACGTGGCTGTGCGCGGTGCGCAGGTGCAGCGGGTAAGTTTCCCGCTGCCCGGCCTTGAGGATTTTGCCCAGCCGCCAGCCAAACGCCTGTTGCAACTGGGCGATAAATTCAGCCTCGCTCCAGTTGCTGACCTCCGCCTGCCGTTCACGCGGGTGGCACCAGACCAGTGAGCTGCGCCCCTGCGACATCGGCAGCAGCGCCAGCGGCCCATGTTCGGTAAAGCGTTCAAACGCCCGCCCCTGCGGCGCTTCTGCGGTGGTAACGTTGGCGATCACCGCGATCTGCGGGTAGTCGCTCACCTGCCATTGTACCTGGCAGGCGCGGGCCAGCGCCGAGTGGGAGCCGTCCGCGGCCACCAGTAATTGGGCGGTCAGGGTTTCGCCGCTATCCAGCGTAACGGCGGCGCTGACCCTCTGCCGGTCTACGCTCACGACTTTGGCCGGGCAGTGCAGATGCACGCCCGGTGCCTTGCGCAGCAGCGCAAACAGCCGCCGCCCGGCGTCATGCAGCTCCACCACATTGCCGAGTTCAGTGACGTGGAAATCCTGCGCGTGCAGGTTCACCAGCCCGGCGTGGCCGCGGTCACTGACATGCACATGGGTAATCGGCGTGGCGCAGTCACGCAGGGCGGGCCAGATGCCGATGCGCGCCAGCTGGCGGCAGGTGCCTTGTGCCAGCGCAATTGCCCGCGCATCAAAGCCGGGGTGTTGCCGGTCTTCCGGCAGCGCCGCCTCGATCAAATCGACCCGCACTTTACCCTGGGTCAGGGCGGAAACCGCCAGCGCCAGCGTGGCCCCGGCCATGCCGCCGCCTACAATAATCATGCTCATACGCTTACCGTGCCGCCGCCATCAACGCTTCAATCTCGTCTGCTTCTTTCACCACGCCGCCGGTCAGGATCTCATTGCCGTCTTCGGTGATCAGGATGTCATCTTCAATGCGCACGCCAATGCCGCGGTATTCGGCCGGGACGTTGGCATCCGGCGCGATATACAGCCCCGGTTCCACCGTCAGCACCATGCCCGCTTCCAGCACGCGATCGCGGTCGGTGCCGTAGTGGCCGACATCATGCACATCCAGCCCCAGCCAGTGTGACAGGCCATGCATAAAGAACGGGCGGTAGGCTTTCTCCGCCAGCAGTTGCTCAGTCTCACCGTGCAGAATGCCGAGCCTGACCAGGCCGTCAATCATTACCCGCGCCACCGCCTGCGTGACTTCCAGCATGCTGGTGCCGGGGCGGTAGAGTTCCAGCGCTTTGTATTCGGCTGCCAGCACGATGTCATACACCGCACGCTGGGCCGGGCTGAATTTGCCGTTGACCGGGAAGGTGCGGGTGATGTCCCCCGCGTAGCTGCGGTATTCACAACCGGCATCAATCAGCACCAGATCGCCGTCGCGCATTTCACACTCATTTTCGGTGTAGTGCAGGATGCAGGCGTTCTCGCCGCTGCCGACAATGGTGTTATAAGCCGGGAAACGTGCGCCGTGGCGGGTGAATTCATGCTGGATTTCACCCTCCAGCTGATACTCAAACATGCCGGGGCGGCAACGCTCCATCGCACGGGTATGCGCGAGTGCGGTGATCTCCCCGGCGCGGCGCATCACTGCTACCTCTTCCGGGGATTTGAACAGCCGCATCTCATGCAGCCACGGCCGCCAGTCGGTGATGGTGGCCGGGGCGGCGAGGTTCTGCCGCGCGCCGTTACGCAGTTTTTCCAGCGCACCGAACACCAGGGTGTCGGCGTAGGCGTAGTGGCCCTGCGCGTGATAAATCACGTCCAGCCCGTTCAGCAGCAGGTGGAGTTGCGTGCCGATCTCATCAAACGGCAGGGCGCGATCCACGCCCAGTTTAGCGGGAGCCGCCTCCTGCCCCAGACGGCGGCCAAACCAGATCTCCGCCGTCAGGTCGCGCACCCGGTTAAACAGCACGCTGTGGTTGTGGGTGTCATCGCTTTTAATCAGGATCAGCACCGCTTCCGGTTCGTTAAAGCCGGTGAGATACCAGAAATCACTGTCCTGGCGGTACGGGTAGTCGCTGTCCGCATTGCGGGCGGCTTCCGGGGCGGCAAAAATCAGCGCGGCGCTGGCCGGTGCCATTTTTGCCAGAAGTGCCTGACGGCGGTTCTGAAACTCCTGCTGGGTCATCACCTTCTCCTTAAAATCTGCGTTAACAACCTGTTATTTACCGGGGCATTGCGGCTTAGTGCAGCGTAGGCTTGCGCACTTCCGGCGCGGTTGGCCCCGGTTCTGCGAACTCCGCGTGGCAGAGGATCGCCGCAACGCGCACGTATTCCACCACCTCTTCCAGCGACTGCTCCAGCTCTTCCTGATCTTCATCTTCTTCATAGCCCAGCTGGGCAATGTTGCGCAGGTCATCAATCGCCTCGCCCACTTCATCCTTGACCTGGGAAAGCTTCGGCTGCATCACGCCAAGGCCGAGCAGGAAGTGGTTTACCCAGCCGGAAAGCGCGTCGGCCCGGTCAAAAACGCTGGCCTCGTCATCCGGCATCAGCATACGGAATTCGAAGCCGTCATCTTCCAGCGTGTCACGCGTCACCTGATAGAGATCCTGCAGCGGCGCGTTCAGTGCCTGTGGAAAGGCGATGCCTTCGTTGGTGAGGTCATGTACCAGCGTCTGCCAGCTGGTATCACGGTTACCGCCACACAGCAAACCACTTACCAGGCCATGCATTTCTGCGGCGGTGAGCGCTACCGCCTGCTGGCGGAGGGCCTGATTAATGGCATCATAAGTAGGGTAAGGATTATTTATAGACATACGTATTGGTCATCGTTGGCAGGATAAGTTCATGGTATGCTACCACCAAGATCCGTCGCTGTACCAGATTAGCAGAGACCCGGTTAAGGGTTGATTATCCCTGACAGCTTAGTAGAGTAGAGGCTGCGGCCCAGGGGAATTCCCCGTTGGAAAGGGGTTGTATCTTGGTATTGAGGTATATATAGTGGCGCCCGCTTTAACCGGTGCGGTAAGCGGACGCGGAAATTGAGGCAGGAAGGTGGCATGGCTGCACAACCGGTAGATATTCAAATTTTTGGCCGCTCATTACGGGTAAACTGCCCGCCGGAACAACAAGATGCGTTGAATCTGGCCGCAGAGGATCTGAACCAGCGGTTGCAAGATCTGAAAGTTCGCACTAGAGTCACAAATACAGAACAACTGGTTTTCATCGCGGCACTGAACGTGTGTCACGAACTGGCGCAAGAACGCTTGAAAACGCGTGACTATGCCGCCAATATGGAACAGCGCATCCGGATGTTGCAACAAACCATCGAACAGGCGCTGCTTGAACAGGGCCGCATCTCTGAACGTCAGGGTGCTCCCTTCGAATAACCGGCAGTCGCGGTGATTCGAAAAATGTGTAAAAATGCATACTTAAGCGGTTGATTTTTAAATGTAAGATCTTTAGAGTCAGCAGCGAGTAAAAAATTTCTCTGAGGTGTTCGTCAGCGGGCCAGTCCCCTGAGCCGATATTTCATACCACAAGAATGTGGCGATCCGTAATTGGTGAGCATGCTCGGTTCGTCCGAGAAGCCTTAAAGTTACGACGCTGCGTTCACCTTGAACCAAGGGTTCAAGGGTTACAGCCTGCGGCGGCATCTCGGAGATTCCCTTCTTTACCCGGCAGCACCCCGTTGCCCGTTCTGTTTACACCGACCCGTTTTCCCGTATGGACACGGTTTCCCCTATGAAAACAGACTATCCAGCCCAACACTCTGATATTGCCCTGTTACGCCAGCATCTGCGCACGGAAGTCCGCCAGCGCCGTCGTGCCCTGACACCCCAGCAGCAGCAGCAGGCCGCCCATCAGGCTGCCCAACAGGTTGCCGGCCATCCGCGGATTCAGGCAGCACACAGCGTGGCAATTTTCCTCTCCTTTGACGGCGAACTGCCGACCCGCCCCACCATTGAGCGGCTCTGGTCACTGGGCAAACGCGTCGTGCTGCCGGTGCTGCACCCCTTCTCGCCCGGCCACCTGCTGTTTCTGGACTACCAGCCGGAGACAATACTTAGCCCCAATCGCCTGCGAATTCCTGAGCCGCCATTAGATGTGCGCCATATTCTGCCGCTGCACCAGCTTGACGTGATCCTGACGCCGCTGGTGGCATTTGATGACAGCGGCCAGCGGCTAGGCATGGGCGGCGGGTTTTACGACCGCACGCTGGCACACTGGCGCGAACACGGGCCTTACCCGATTGGTCTGGCGCATGACTGCCAGCAGGTGGCGTGTATCCCGGCGGAACAGTGGGATGTGCCGTTGCCGGAGATTATTACCCCCGGCAAGGTGTGGCGCTGGTAACGCGGGCATAAAAAAACGGGTGCCAGGGGCACCCGTTTTTTTTCTGCCTCAGTCTGTCAGTAAAGCAGGCGGGCGCGGATGGTGCCGGGGATCGCTTTCATCAGCTGCAGCGCGGTGTTGGCGCCGTCAGCGCTGTCGCTTTCAACGTCAATCACCACATAACCGATCTGTGGGCTGGTTTGCAGGTACTGCGCCGCAATGTTGATGCCCTGCTCCGCGAAGATCTGGTTAATGCGCGTCAGCACGCCCGGGCGGTTTTCATGGATGTGCAACAGGCGGCGGGCATTGACACCGTGGCTCGGCAACGAGACTTCCGGGAAGTTAACCGCGGAGAGCGTAGAGCCGTTATCGGAATATTTCGCCAGCTTGCCGGCCACTTCTGAGCCGATATTTTCCTGCGCTTCCTGGGTGGAACCGCCGATGTGCGGCGTGAGGATCACGTTGTCGAACTCGCACAGCGGCGAGTTGAACGGGTCGCTATTGGTAGCCGGCTCTTCCGGGAAGACGTCAATCGCCGCACCGGACAGGTGCTTGCTCGCCAGCGCGTCGCACAGCGCCGGGATGTCCACCACCGTGCCGCGTGAGGCGTTGATCAGAATCGCGCCCGGCTTCATCAGTTTGAACTCTTCTACGCCCATCATATTCTGCGTGGACGGCGTTTCCGGCACGTGCAGCGACACCACGTCGCTCATGTTCAGCAGTTCAGAGAGGTGGCGCACCTGCTGGGCATTGCCGAGCGGCAGCTTGTTCTCGATGTCGTAGAAATAGACCTGCATCCCCAGCCCTTCGGCCAGTACGCCGAGCTGCATACCGATGTGGCCGTAGCCGATGATGCCGAGACGCTTGCCGCGTGCTTCAAACGAGCCGACGGCCAGTTTGTGCCAGACACCGCGATGTGCCTTGGCGTTGGCCGCCGGGATGCCGCGCATCATCAGCAGCAGCTCGCCGAGCACCATTTCTGCCACGGATCGGGTATTGGAGAAAGGCGCGTTGAACACGGGAATGCCGCGTTTGGTGGCGGCGCTCAGGTCAACCTGGTTGGTGCCGATGCAGAAACAGCCTACTGCTATCAGCTTTTCTGCCGCCGCAAACACCTCTTCGGTAAGCTGGGTACGCGAGCGGATGCCGACAAAGTGCGCATCGCGGATGGACGCTTTCAGCGCCTCGGTATCCAGCGCGCCTTTGTGGTATTCGATGTTGGTATATCCGGCAGCACGCAGGTTTTCAACGGTGCTCTGATGGACCCCTTCCACTAACAGAAACTTAATTCTGTCCTTCTCCAGTGATACTTTTGCCATGACCCGACCCTATTTTTCAGACTTCAGAAACGGCTGTCGTGCAACGTTGTGCAGCAGCGCCGCTTCAACATAACAAATATTCAGCGGGCGGCAATACAAACGATTGCGGGCGGCTCAGCATAAGGCGCACCGGCGTTGCGTGTTTTTGGCGAAAAATGCTGGGGAAGCGGAAAGCGTCAGAATGTTAGGAAATGCAAACCGTGGATTGTGACATATGTCACCAAATTTACGCAGGAGAAGAAAAGATATTTCAGTGTGAAAAATATGACCGGTCATAAGCGATGGCTATGGCCCGCCAGCCCGGTGGTTTCCACCGGCGAGCCGCACAGGCAGCGCCCTGCACATGCCGCTCACCGGCCCGGCTGCGCAATCTGCCCCGGCCGCCGGGGCAGATCGGGGGCTTATTTTACGGTCTTCACGCCGTCTTTGGTGCCGACCAGCGCTACATCCGCGCCACGGTTGGCAAAGAGCCCCACCGTCACCACGCCTGCAATGTTATTGATGCTGTTTTCCAGCGCAACCGGATCCAGGATGGTGAGGTTGCGCACATCCAGGATGATATTGCCGTTGTCGGTAACCACGCCCTGACGGTACTCCGGCTGGCCGCCCAGTTTCACCAGCTCACGCGCCACATAGGCACGCGCCATCGGGATCACTTCCACCGGCAGCGGAAAGTTGCCCAGCACATCCACCTGTTTGGAGGCATCCACAATGCAGATAAATTTGCGCGCAATCGCCGCAATGATCTTCTCACGCGTCAGCGCTGCGCCGCCGCCTTTGATCATCTGCATATGGCCGTTGATCTCGTCGGCCCCGTCAACGTAGATGTCCAGGCTGTCCACGTCGTTGCAGTCAAACACCGGAATGCCGAGGCTTTTGAGTTTGGCGGTGGAGGCGTCCGAGCTGGAGACCGCGCCGTCAATCTGATGTTTGATGGAGCCGAGCGCGTCGATAAAATGCGCCGCCGTGGAGCCGGTACCGACACCGACAATGGTGCCCGGTGTCACGTAATCAAGTGCTGCCCATCCGACCGCTTTTTTCAGTTCATCCTGAGTCATAGTAAGTTCATTGCTCCCGCTGCGAAAACGTGTGCGTATTATAGAGCAAGCGCTGCTGAAAAGGGCGCGCAATCCGTGGTGGGGGATCACAGTTCCACCGGGGGAACACGGTGATTTTGCCCCCGCAGCGCGGCAAAATTGTGGCATAGTGCGCTAATACAACGACTTCAGGGGACAGATTTCCAATGAAACGCCCAGACTACCGAACGTTGCAGGCGCTGGACGCGGTGATCCGTGAGCGCGGCTTTGAACGCGCCGCTCAGAAACTTTGCATCACACAATCGGCGGTTTCCCAACGCATCAAACAGCTGGAAAACCTTTTCGGCCAGCCGCTGCTGGTGCGTACCGTGCCGCCGCGCCCGACCGAGCAGGGGCAGAAACTGCTGGCGCTGCTGCATCAGGTGGAGTTGCTGGAGGAGGAGTGGCTGGGCAATGACACCGGCAGTGACTCGCCGCTGCTGCTGTCGCTGGCGGTCAACGCCGACAGCCTGGCAACCTGGCTGCTGCCGGCGTTGAAGCCGGTGCTGGCCGACTCGCCGATCCGCCTGAATTTGCAGGTGGAAGATGAAACCCGCACCCAGGAGCGCCTGCGCCGTGGGGAAGTGGTGGGCGCGGTCAGTATTCAGCCGCAGCCGCTGCCAAGCTGCCTGGTGGATCAGCTCGGGGCGCTGGATTACCTGTTCGTGGCCTCAAAAGCCTTTGCCGACCGCTATTTCCCGAACGGCGTCACGCGTAATGCACTATTGAAAGCGCCGGCGGTGGCGTTCGACCATCTTGATGATATGCATCAGGCTTTTTTGCAGCAGAATTTTGACCTCTCGCCCGGCAGTGTGCCCTGCCACATCGTTAACTCGTCGGAAGCCTTTGTGCAGCTGGCGCGGCAAGGCACCACCTGCTGCATGATCCCGCATTTGCAGATTGAGCGTGAACTGGAGAGCGGCGAACTGATTGACCTGACGCCCGGCCTGTTCCAGCGGCGGATGCTGTTCTGGCACCGGTTCGCACCGGAGAGCCGCATGATGCGCAAAGTCACGGATGCGCTGATCGCCCATGGCCATCAGGTGTTGCGGCAGGATTGAAAACGGCCCCGCAGGGCCGTTGAGACATCATCGTAACGCATGACGGAATTACGGGCGCTGTAGCTCAAACACCACATCCACCTGATCGTCAAAGTGAATGGTTTGCTGGTCATAGGTTTGGGCTGCGTCGCTTTGCGGGGCAGCTTCTGCCGTTTTGTACATCCGCATCACCGGCATCGGCTGGTAATTGGCAACATGGTAACGGATGCTGAATACCGGCCCCAGTTTGGCTTTGAAGCCCGCTGCCAGCGCGCCGGCCTGCTGGGTGGCGTTATCAATCGCTTTCTGGCGTGCCTGATCGCGGTACGTTTCCGGGTTAGCCACCCCCAGTTCCACGGCACGGATCTCATTCAGGCCCGATTTCAGCGCGCCGTCCAGCAGGTCATTCAGCTTGTCCAGCTGGCGCAGCGTCACCTGTACCTGGCGCGATGCCCGGTAACCTTTCAGCTCAGATCCGCCGTCTTTCAGGTAGGTATATTCCGGCTGGGTGCGCAGGTTAGCGGCGTTGATGTCTTTCTTGTCGATACCGTTTTTCTGCAGGAACGAGAAATATTCGGCCACTTTCGCGTCAGCCTGTTGTTTAGCGGTCGCGGCATCTTTTGAGGAGACGTTGACCTCAATGGCCAGGGTGGCGATGTCCGGGGTGGCATCCACGCTGGCGGTACCTGAGGTCACTACATGCGGGCCTTCCGGCACTTCAGCGGCCTGAACCATCAGCGGTGCGCTGCCCATTCCCATCATTGCGGCTAAAGCCAATGCCTTTAACTTCACGGTAGCTCCTTATTAGTGCGTTGTTCGCCGGGAGAAAGTCCCTTCAGCCCTCATTAGTCACCAATTATCATGGGGCGGCAACACGCTTTTCATTAGTTTACCCGCCAGCCGGTTCACCTTGTGCGGGTGAGGCCCAGTGACGTCGCATCCGACGAATATAAACCCTGCCGTATCAATACCAGCATAACGTGCGGCCGGGCGCGTGCCCTATAGGATTACTTCGAATACCGCCGCCCGTTACGCTGTTTTTAACCCACCTCACACTTTTCCGGTCAGCGGGAGAGCGCCTGCCACGCCAGTTGCAGCGCGATACCCCACATTACCAGCCCGACCAGCAGGTTAATGATGCGCTGCGCACGGGCAGTCCGCAACACCGGGGCCAGCCAGGCCGCCAGCAATGCCAGGCCGAAGAACCAGACCAGCGAGGCACAAGCCGCCCCAAGCGCAAACCAGCGGCGCGCATCCGGCGCAAACTGGCCGCCCAGGCTGCCCAGCACCACAAAAGTATCCAGGTAGACATGCGGGTTGAGCCAGGTCACCGCCAGCAGCGTGACCACAATTTTCCAGCGGCTCTGGCGGGCGAAGCTCTCCTCACTTTGCGCTTCCCCCGGCCGGGCCGCACTGCGCAGCGCGCCAAAGCCATACCAGAGCAGGAACGCCACCCCGCCCCAGGTCACCAGTGCCAGCAGCACAGGGGAGCGGCTGAGCAGCGCGCTGCCGCCGAAAACGCCGGCACAGATCAGTGCCACATCACTCAGGGTGCAGAGTGAGGCGATCATCACGTGATACTGGCGGCGGATGCCCTGATACAGCACAAACGCATTCTGCGGCCCGAGCGGCAGGATCATGGCCGCGCCCAGCAGAAAGCCTTGGAGATAGATAGCTAACACAATAAACGTCCTCATCAAAAAAGCCGCTGTACGCCACAGCAGGCTGGAATGGGCGCAGTGTACGGGCGTGGTGTTATCAGAGGAAACGCAAAAATCTTATTGCATATAAGTGTGGCTAATAGGCATAGCGAATGGCCGCGCCCATAAAAAAGGGGCACCCGGAGGTGCCCCTGCAGCGGGCTGCGCAGATCAGGTTGCGCTGCTGGTCGCCGGGCTTTCTGTGCCTTTTTTCAGGCTCAGGTTGCGATCGTCTTTCGGCTGGTCAGCGGCCGGTTCCGCTGAGGCGCTTTCCGCTTTGTAAAGGTGGACGTCCATCTGCGGATAAGGGATGCCGATGTTGTGTTTATCCAGCGCGCGCTTGAAGCTTTCCAGCGTATCCCAGAATGTTTCCTGCGCATTGCCGTTGGTGGTCCAGAAGCGCACCACGAAATTCAGCGTTGAGGCGCCCATCTCATTCAGACGTACCACCACGCCTTTGTCATGCATGATGCGTTCATCAGCGGCCACAATGTCACCCAGCACTTTTTTCACGGTATCGATGTCGGCGTCATACGCTACGCCCACCACAATCTCGGTACGGCGGTTCGGCTCCCGGGAGGTGTTGATGATGTTGTTGGCGATGATCTTACCGTTCGGCACCACCACCATTTTGTCATCCGGGGTACGCAGTGTGGTATGGAAAATCTGCACCTCTTCCACGGTACCGGACACGCCGCCCAGGTCCACATACTCACCGGCACGGAATGGGCGGAAGATCACCAGCAGCACGCCGGCGGCAAAGTTAGACAGCGAGCCTTGCAGCGCCAGGCCCACGGCCAGGCCGGCGGCACCCAGCACCGCGATCACTGAGGCGGTCTGCACGCCGATGCGGCCCAGCGCCGCGATGATGGTGAATGCGATCACCCCGTAACGTACAATCGCTGACAGGAAATCGGACACCGTGTCATCGATGCCCCTGGCATGCATGACTTTGCGGAGCGTGCTGGAGATCACTTTGGCGGCCATAAAGCCGAGGATCATGATGACAACGGCGGCCACGATATTCACCGCGTAATGGATCAATAAACTCTGGTTACGGGCCAGCCAGCTGCCGGCACTGTTAATCTTGTCTACCACGTTCAAATCTTCCATTCATCTCACCTTTGTTATTTTCACAGTCTCCCCCCTGATGCCGGGGGTGCGTCATACCTGTCTGTTACTCTACGCCTGGCTTCACGCCCGGCAAGGGGCCGGCGCGGTAAAAACCACAAAGATTATCAAGGTTTTCAAGCCTGACAAGCATGCCTATAAGGGTAACTAACAAAATCCGCTCCCGCCAACCCACAGCCCCCGATCGTGCCCCAGACGCCGAAAAACAGGCCAATCCGGCCGAAATCCGCACAGACTCGGGCGTCAGCCATAAAAAAAGGCCCCCATGCGGGAGCCTTGTGGTCTGCCAGGAAACAGATTAGAGCACGTCGATCGCGTTCAGTTCCTGGAACGCCTGCTCCAGGCGGGTCACCATGGAGCTTTGTGCAGCACGCAGCCAGACACGCGGATCGTAGTATTTCTTGTTCGGCTGGTCTTCGCCTTTCGGGTTGCCCAGCTGGCTCTGCAGGTAGGCTTCGTTTTCTTTGTAATACTTCAGGATACCTTCCCAGTTTGCCCATTGGGTGTCGGTATCGATGTTCATTTTGATCACGCCATAGCTGACGGAATCTTTGATCTCCTGGGCAGAAGAACCGGAACCGCCGTGGAAGACGAAGTTCAGGCTGTTGTGCGGCAGGTTGTGTTTTTTGGACACATAATCCTGAGAATCACGCAGGATGGTCGGGGTCAGCTTCACGTTACCCGGCTTGTACACACCGTGAACGTTACCGAAGGACGCGGCGATGGTGAAGCGCGGGCTGATGGCGTTCAGTTTGGTGTACGCGTAGTCCACGTCTTCCGGCTGGGTGTACAGCGCGGAGGCGTCCATGTGGCTGTTGTCCACGCCATCTTCTTCACCGCCGGTGCAGCCCAGTTCGATCTCCAGGGTCATGCCCATTTTGGACATACGCTCCAGGTACTTGGAACAGATCTCGATATTCTCTTCCAGGGACTCTTCGGAAAGGTCGATCATGTGGGAGGAGAACAGCGGTTTGCCGGTCGCAGCGAAGTGCTTCTCGCCCGCATCCAGCAAGCCGTCGATCCACGGCAGCAGTTTCTTGGCACAGTGGTCAGTGTGCAGGATAACCGGCACGCCGTAGTGCTCTGCCATCTGGTGCACGTGGTGTGCGCCGGAGATAGCACCCAGGATAGCCGCGCCCTGCGGGACGTCAGTTTTCAGGCCTTTACCGGCGATGAATGCCGCGCCACCATTGGAGAACTGAACGATAACCGGTGCTTTGACTTTAGCGGCGGTTTCCAGCACAGCGTTGATGGAGTCGGTACCTACGCAGTTAACTGCCGGCAGTGCGAAGTTGTTTTCTTTCGCTACCTGGAACACTTTCTGAACGTCATCACCTGTGATGACACCCGGTTTTACGAAATCAAAAATTTTAGACATTTTACGTCGTCCTGTTTCGTCGGCCGTAGAGAGAAATGAATCGGTACGCCGTTGCGCCCTGCCCCAGAAACGCGGGGCGTAACGGCAGGAACGGGCAGCCTGCGCGGCCCGTCCAGGTTAATTACTGCTTGGCACGCTCTTCCAGCATCACAACTGCCGGCAGTTTTTTACCTTCCACGAACTCCAGGAAGGCACCGCCGCCGGTAGAGATATAGGAAATCTTGTCAGCAATTCCGAACAGATCGATTGCTGCCAGAGTGTCACCACCGCCTGCGATGGAGAATGCGTCGCTGTCGGCGATTGCCTGCGCGACAATTTCGGTTCCTTTACGGAAATTCGGGAACTCGAATACCCCTACCGGGCCGTTCCACAGAATGGTCTTGGCATTTTTCAGGATCTCAGCCAGACGCTCAGCGGACGCATCACCCAGGTCAAGGATTTGCTCATCATCTTTGATGTCGTTGACTGATTTCAACGTTGCCGGTGCGGTTTCGGAAAACTCCGTGGCGACGCGCACATCGGTCGGCACCGGAATGTCACAGGTTTCGAGCAGTTTTTTCGCTTCATCAGTCAGGTCGGCTTCATACAGGGATTTACCGACGTTGTGGCCCTGTGCGGCCACAAAGGTGTTGGCGATGCCGCCGCCGACAATCAGCTGGTCAGCGATTTTGGAGAGGGAATCCAGCACGGTGAGTTTGGTGGAGACTTTAGAGCCGCCCACAATCGCCACCATCGGGCGGGCCGGGTTACCCAGCGCTTTGCCCAGGGCTTCCAGTTCTGCAGAGAGCAGCGGGCCGGCACAGGCCACCGGCGCGAACTTGCCGACGCCATGGGTAGAGGCCTGCGCACGGTGGGCGGTGCCGAACGCGTCCATCACAAAGACGTCACACAGCGCGGCGTATTTCTTCGACAGCGCTTCGTCATCTTTTTTCTCGCCTTTGTTAAAGCGGACGTTTTCCAGAACCACCAGTTCACCTTCTGCAACGTCAACGCCGTCCAGATACTCTTTCGCCAGGCGCACCGGGGAAGAGAGCTTATCTTTCAGGTAGTTCACAACCGGCAGCAGCGAAAACTCGTCGTTGTATTCGCCTTCGGTCGGACGGCCGAGGTGAGATGTAACCATGACACGTGCACCTTGCTTCAGCGCGGCTTCAATCGTCGGCAGGGACGCACGGATACGCGCGTCAGAGGTAACTTTGCCCTCTTTTACCGGCACGTTCAGATCAGCGCGGATAAGCACGCGTTTGCCGGCCAGATCCAGATCGGTCATTTTAATTACAGACATGGTGAACCCTCTCGTTGATTCTCTTTTAAAGTTGCTTGAGCGATGCGCCGGGCGAAACCGGTACACCGTACTAGAAACCGCTTGCGGCCATTGCCCTGGTGGTGTCTAACATCCGGTTGGCAAAGCCCCACTCATTGTCGCACCAGACCAAGGTCTTAATCAGGTGCTGTCCGCTGACCCGCGTCTGCGTGCCGTCAACGATGGCACTGTGCGGATCATGGTTAAAATCTATCGAGACTAATGGTAGTTCCGTATAGTCAACTATACCACGAAAAGCCCCCTGTGCGGCCTTTTGCAACAGCAGGTTGACGTCATGTACCCCGACACAGGCCCCGACAAAAACGCTGAGATCGATGGCTGTGACATTGATGGTCGGCACCCGCACCGAGATCGCTTCGAAGCGATCCTGGAACTGTGGAAAAATGCGCGTGATGCCTGCTGACAGCTTGGTGTCGACCGGAATGATCGACTGGCTGGCCGCGCGGGTACGGCGCAAATCCGGGTGATAGGCGTCAATCACCGGCTGGTCGTTCATGGAAGAGTGGATGGTGGTCACGGTGCCGGATTCGATGCCGTAAGCGTCGTCCAGCAGCTTGATGACCGGGATGATGCAATTGGTGGTGCAGGAGGCATTAGAGACAATGCGATCCTCCCGGCACAGCGCATCATGGTTGACGCCATACACCACCGTGGCATCGAGGTCATGCCCGCCCGGGTGGGCAAACAGCACCTTTTTAGCCCCGGCAGCGCGGTGCACCTCGCCATCGGCACGGCTGCCGTAAACGCCGGTGCAATCCAGCACCACATCCACACCCAGTTCGCCCCACGGCAGTGCAGCCAGATCCGGCTCATGCAGCAGGCGGATGGTGTCATCGCCAACCGACAGCACATCGCACTCCTGCCGCACGTCCCAGGCGAAACGCCCGTGACTGGTGTCATATTTCAGCAGGTGCGCCATGCCTTCAGACTGTGCCAGTTCATTAATCGCAACCACAGAAATCTCCGCCCGGCGGCCGGATTCATAAAGCGCGCGTAAAACGCTGCGGCCGATACGGCCAAACCCGTTTATCGCGATGCGGATGGTCATGCTTTTCCCTGATTTACGGTCATTGTGCCAGCCTTATAGCGTAATACAGCGCGCCCCCGGGAGGAATCCTCCTGCCGTGTTTACATCATCACATCAATTATGTGATCACCATCACACTCTTCATTTTATTGGGATATTTCCCAACTGAAACGGTTCAGCGGAGCATAAACCAAAGCGATCCTAAAGAAAATGATCTGACCCCAGCCTAAGATGATCCTGATGCAATTGCTGGAAATATCGCCACTCAATGAGAAACTCCCGGGTGGATAAGCCGGTTATGTCCGCCCACCTGATGCTGCAAGGCCAGATTTCCCCTTTTTTACATTTTTCAGGCATAAAAAAAGCGCCCCCTTGGGGCGCTTATCTGGTCAGGCCGGGCAGGCAGCGGGCTTAGCCCAGCAGCGCTTTCGCCTTGCTCACCACGTTGTCTACGGTGAAGCCGAACAGCTCGAACAGTTTCTCCGCCGGGGCGGATTCGCCGAAGGTGGTCATGCCCACCACGTCGCCGTTCAGGCCGACATACTTGTACCAGTAGTCGCTGATACCCGCCTCAATC
>NZ_PJZF01000025.1 GCF_002858675.1 Chimaeribacter californicus | reverse complement strand
CAGTTACCAACCGCGTAATTTTCCGGTTGGCAGGAAAAAGCCGATGCCCTGAAAGGGCATCGGCTTTTTTATTGGGTGCGATAGCTCAGCCCCTCACCCCCGTGGCGACTCCGCCCACAAAATCCGCCCGCCGCCGCCGACAATCAGCGCCGATAACACCAGCAGCATCACCCCGCCGGTAAAGGTGGCGGTGATGGAGAGATGGTCCAGCAACAGGCCGCCCAGCGCACCGCCCAGCATAATGGCGAGCTGGATGCAGGCGACCATCAGCCCGCCGCCGCTTTCCGGTTCGTCACGCAGGGCGCGGGCCAGCCAGGTGGACCAGCAGACCGGGATCGCGGCGTTAATGCCGCCCCAGAGGATCATCATCACCGCCACGCCCGGCACGAAATGCCCCATCAGCAGCAGGCCCGCGGTGGCCAGCGCGAGCAGCACCGGCAAGCCGCGCAACAGCCGCAACAGGTGATCCCGCGCCAGCAAGTGCCCGGCGACATACGTCCCGACGAACCCGGCGGCACCCAGCCCCAGCAGCAGCAGGGAGAGCTGTCCCGGTGCGGCACCGGTCTCTGTTTCCAGGAAGGGCCGCAGGTAAGTGAAGGAGGCGAACGCGCCGGCGAAGGTCAGCATAATCGCCAGCATGCCAAAGCCAACATGGCGGCGCTTCAGCAGGCTGAACACCCGCGACACCGGAATGCTGCCGCGCGGCGGCATCGCAGGCAGGCTGGCCCACTGCCACAACAGGTTCACCACCACGATCGGCACCAGCCCCCAAAACACGGCGCGCCAGCCGATCACCGCCCCCAGGTAGGCCCCGGCCGGGGCGGCAAACGCCGTGGCAACCGCATTGCCCATATAGATCATACCCAGCGCTTTCGGCACCAGCGGCTCAGGCACCAGTTGCAACACCGTGGCAGTAGAGAGCGCCCAGAAGCCGCCCACCGCCATCCCCAGGAGGGCACGCGCCGCCATCAGCACCGCAAAGCTGGGTGCCAGCGCAATCAGCACCAGCGAGGCGATCAGCAGCAGGGTCATGGCCATCAGGATGTAGCGGCGGTCAAAACGCCCGGCGAACGGGGCGATCAGCAGGCTGGTCAGCACGGCAAACAACCCGGACACCGAAATCGCCTGCCCGGCCATGCCCTGTGTGGCATGCAAATCCCGGGCAATCGGGGTCAGCAGGCTCACCGGCATAAACTCGGAGGCAATCAGCATGGCAACACAGAGCGTCATCGCCCCGACCGCGCTCCACATCCGGCGCGGGCGCGCCACCTCTGTTGTGACTGACATTGTCATCATTCTCCTGGAATAAAAATCACCGGGTGCAGGCATACGGCGCCGGTCAAGGTGAGGGACATAAGAGAGGTAGTGTAGCCAGCGGTGATTCAGCAGAATATAGCGATAATTCGCTGGCAGTTATGAAGGAAATGAATAAATGTGCCGGGCATTATTGGTAAAACCGCAAAGCATCCAGCAGCAGCCGGAAGGCTTTTGAGGGCTGGCGGCGGCTCGGGTAATAGAGGTAGTACCCGTCCCAATAGGGGCACCAGTCATCCAGCACGCTGACAAGCCGCCCGCGTTCAATATAGGGTTCAGCAATGTCGCGCGGCACATGCGCCAGCCCGAACCCCTCCAGGGCGGCAGACAGGTTCTGGTAGATCCGGCCGAACACCAGCTGGCCTTCCACTTTCACATTGACGCTTTTCCCGTCCTTCTCGAACTCCCAGACATACAGGTTGCCGTGGGTGGGAAAGCGGAGGTTGATGCAGGTATGGTGCAGCAGATCGTTAGGGTGTTCAGGCACCGGATGCTGTGCGAAATAGCCGGGCGCACCGACCACGGCAAACCGGACATCCGGCCCGATTTTGACCGACACCATGCCATTGGTAATCTGCTCGCCCAGCCGGGTGCCGGCATCAAACCGGTTGGAAACAATGTCGGTCAACGCGTAATCATCAATCAGCTCCAGATTGATCTCCGGGTATTCACGCAACAACCCCCGCACTTTCGGCCAAATCACAGTGTTAATGGCGTAATCAGAGGTGGAGATACGGATGGTGCCGGACGGCGTACCGTTCAGATCCCTCAGCGACTGCAAAGTGTCCTGGATGCCGTCAGTGTACGGCCCCAGATCGTTCAGCAGCTGTTCACCGGCATCGGTCAGCGACACGCTGCGGGTGGTGCGGGTCAGTAACCGGATGCCCAGCCGCGTCTCCAGGGTACGCAGGCTGTGGCTTAGGGCCGACTGGGAAACCCCCAGTTGCGCAGCAGCCCGGGTAAAATTCTTCTCACGGGCGAGGGTGACAAAGGCCGTCAGATCATTAAGGTTTTCCCGCGCCAATCGCGTGCTCCTGGGTGATAAGGTGTGGCCTGATGATGATCATCATTAACGTCGTTTATTTGACACCATATTGTTCGTCGGTGACTTTCTCCAGCCACTCCACCACTTTGCCGTCCTGCGCTTCCTGGAGCGCAATGTGGGTCAGGGCGGTGGTGGGCCCGGCACCGTGCCAGTGTTTTTCATGCGGCGGAATAGAGACCACATCCCCCGGGCGGATTTCGCGGGCAGGCTCACCCCAGGTCTGCACATAGCCAAACCCGGCGGTGACAATAAGCCGCTGGCCCAGCGGGTGGGTATGCCAGGCGGTGCGTGCGCCGGGTTCAAAGGTCACGCTGCCGCCGCTGGTGCGGGCCGGTTCTTCGGCGGCAAACAGCGGGTCAACCCGCACGGTGCCGGTAAACCACTCTTCCGGCCCGGCATAGGCGGCCTGGGAACCGGCCTGGTAAATTTTCGTCATGGTGAATCTCCTGTCAACAGAATGCGTGGATGGTTTTGCTGAACCAAAGCATAGGAAAAACACCGGGAAAGCGTAAGTGCCTATGAAAGAATGGTGTTATGAATGGATTTCATAAATCAGCACGGATAACCGTTACCTGTTGCCGGGCCAGGGCCGCCTGCATCTCCGGCTCCAGCCCGGTATCCACCACCAGCGTGCTGGCCAGTGCAAGATCCCCGATGGCAAACGGGGAGGCGGAATTGATTTTTTCCTGCGAGGCCATCACCACGGTTTCGGCGGCCCGCTCAGAAAGCGCCCTTTTGATGCCCGCCTCCTCATAGTTCCCGGTGGTGAACCCGGCCGTTTTATGCACGCCGGTGACCCCCATAAAGAACAGATCCGCATTTATCCGCCGGATGGCCTCAAGCACTGAGGCCCCCATCGTCACCACCGAATGTTTAAACAGTGTCCCACCGATAAGAATCACCTCAACTGACGGGTGGCTCACCAGCCCTACGGCAATGCTTGGGCTGTGGGTCACCACCGTGACGGCAAGATCCGGCGGCAGGAAGGTGATCATCTCTTCCGTGGTGGTGCCGCCATCAACCAGCACCACCTGGCCCGGCTGAATGAGGCGGGCAGCCCGCTGTGCCACGGCACGTTTTGAGTTTATCTGCACGTTTTTTCTTACTTCGAACGGTGCCAGCGCGGCCGACACCGGTAGCGCGCCGCCATGCACCCGCTGCACGAGTCCTTCGGCAGCTAACTCCCTGAGATCGCGCCGGATAGAGTCTTCAGACAGCCCGAATCGCTGGCTGAGTTCAGAGGAGAGCACCTGCTTTTCCTCGGCGAGGATCTGCAAAATCTGTTGTTTTCGTTGACTGGCCAGCATGATTTATCCTTCACGAATTTTCTTGATATTGCACGATTGTGCATGATAGCGTGTTTTTTGTCACCCCAAATGAGGCCTGCACCATGGAAAAAGATTGTCAGCGCGTACGGCATATCCGGGAAACCCTGTTATCCGACAACTGGTACACCCTGAAAACCTATACGTTCGAGTTTTTACGCCGCGACGGCACCTGGCAAGAGCAGAGCCGGGAAGCCTATGACCGCGGAAACGGCGCGGTGATCCTGTTATACAACAAGGCCCGGCGCACCGTGGTGTTAACCCGGCAGTTCCGGTTTCCGCTCTATATCAATGGCCATTGCGGTTTTTTAATCGAGGCCGCGGCCGGGCTGCTGGATAACGCCTCGCCGGAAGCACGGGTCATGGCGGAGGCGGAGGAGGAGACGGGTTTTCAGGTCACGCAGGTCGAGAAAGTGTTCGAAGCCTATATGAGCCCCGGCTCCGTGACGGAAAAGCTCTACTTTTTCATCGGCGAGTACACGGCGCGCCATCGCTGCGGGGAGGGCGGCGGCGTGGCAGAAGAGGGTGAGGACATCGAGGTGCTGGAGTGGCCGTTTGAACGCGCCCTGGCGGCGATCGACACCGGCGACATCATGGATGCCAAAACCATTATGTTGCTTCACTACCTTGCGATTCATGCGAAGCTCTAGGAGACGATAATGAAAAGAATGATGATATTGATTGCCGGCCCGGTCAGAAGCGGCACCGGCGGCTCGCTCGCACGCATCAAAGAAAACCTGGCGAGCCTGGAGCAGGCCGCGCTGGCGGTCTACTACACCGGGCATACGCCGGTGATTGGCGAATGGCTGGCACTGCCGCTGGCACACACGGCCGGGTCAACCCGGATCGGTGATGACATCAGCGAAGCGTTCCTCTACCCGGTGGCGCACCGGTTGATCGGCCATTGTGATGCGATTTTGCGCCTCCCCGGCGCGTCGGCGGGTGCCGATAATGATGTGCGCATCGGGCAATCGCTGGGGTTAACCCTGTTTACCCGGATTGAGGAAATCCCGCGGCTTAGTGAGGCGTAAGCAACAGGGAAGCAGGTTTTTCCTGTATTAATTTACATATCGTTTACAAAGAAGATATAAAGAGGGAACGCAGATAATCTCAACAAGGAAGGTCATTATGGCATTGGCGAATATCAACGAACTGCTGCTGGTTTACACCACCTATTTTATCGCGACCGCCAGCCCCGGCCCCAGCAATATGGCGATTATGGGGACGGCAATGAAGAAAGGGCGGGCGTCGGCGCTGGCGATGGCCTCAGGGGTGGTGGTCAGTTCGATGATGTGGGCCTGTCTGGCCGCCGCCGGGATATTGACCCTGCTCGCTACCTTTGCGGAGCTGTTGTTTGCCCTGAAGATAGTTGGCGGCCTTTACCTGTTATGGCTCGCCTTTAAAGCCGGGAAATCGGCGCTGAAACCTGTCTCCCCCGCACAGGATCCGGCAGCTACCCAGCACCCGGCCGGGTATATGACGATGTTCCGGCAAGGCGTCTTGATGCACATCACCAATCCCAAAGCGATCCTGACATGGGTGGCCATTATGTCGGTTGCCCTGAAACCGGGCGCGGCATCCGCCTCCCTG
The DNA here is from genome assembly GCF_002858675.1 of Chimaeribacter californicus. Classification (GTDB taxonomy): domain Bacteria; phylum Pseudomonadota; class Gammaproteobacteria; order Enterobacterales; family Enterobacteriaceae; genus Chimaeribacter; species Chimaeribacter californicus. The sequence goes on along the minus strand of NZ_PJZF01000025.1, from coordinate 69,675 downwards.
CCGGCGATCGTCCTTGGCTGTGCGGCGATCTGCATCACGGTGTTCAGCGGCTATGCCGTGCTTTTTTCAACTGCCTTTATGATTAGCCTGTACCGCAAAATTCAGCGTGGGCTGGATGGGGTGCTCGCTGTCTGTTTCACCCTGGCGGGCCTGCAGCTTCTTACTGGCCGCAACTAAGAGCCTCCTTTGATATCACGCTTCCTTAAACACCATTCCGGCATACGGCGACTGGCGGCAGGCAGCCAGTCGCTGGGCCAGGCTGCCGACATGGATTTCCAGTTTATGGCCATCCGGGTCCAGGAAATAAAAGGAGTCCCCTTCACTGCGGTTTTCCTTCCAGATTGCTACGCCCGCAAGGCGTAAACGCTCAGTGAAAGGCGTGAAATCCTGTTGGGCAATCGTAAACGCGTAGTGGGTGTAATCGCTGTTTTCCGGGGCGGCCGGGCAGCGGGCCGCATCCACCGAGAGGCACAGCCAGAGTGGGCCGCAACTCAGGTAAGCGCCGCTCTCCCAGCACGCCTGCACCTCCATGCCCAGCAGCCCCTGGTAAAAATTCAGGCTGGCCGTTATGTCAGAGACGGCCAGCGTAAGGTGGTTCAACCCTTGAAGCATTACTCCTCCTTTGATGCTGCCCCGGTACCCATAATCTGGTTGCGCCCGGCGCGTTTGGCCTGATAGAGCGCGGCATCGGCGGCCCGCTTCAGGGCGTCGGCGCTGTCGCCGGGGCCGGCGGTGCTGACGCCGCCGCTCAGCGTGACGATTTTTTCCGGCAACTGGCTGGCGCTGTGCGGCAGGGCGGCCCGGCGTAAGGCCTCCAGCGCACGTTTGGCCACGTAGGTGGCTTCAACCGGGCCGGTGCCGGGCAGGATCAGCGCAAACTCTTCGCCGCCATAGCGGGTTACCCGGTCGGTGGCGCGGCGCGGCAGGTTGTCCAGCACCTCTGCGACCAGCCTTAAACACTCATCACCGGCCACATGGCCAAAGGCGTCGTTGTAATTTTTGAAGAAATCGATGTCCAGCATCACCAGCGAGACCGGCAAACCGGTCTCCTGCGCGCGGATCAGGCACTGCTCCAGATAGAAATCAAACTGGCGGCGGTTGCCGATCCCGGTCAGGCCGTCCACCAGCGCCAGATCCTGCAAGGTATGGTTGACCCGCGTCAGCTCATCCCGCACCTGCAACAGCTCGCGCTGTTTTCTCAGCGTGGTCTTAAACTGTTTCAACCCCAGCAGCCCCAGCACCATCACCAGCAGCAGCAGCAGGCCGTTCAGGATGATAATCACCGCATTGTTGCTGAACCAGGTGCGCTGTAACGCCGTGTAGTCATAACCGGCCACCGCCACCAGCGGGTAGCGTTCAAGCCGGGCGTAGCCCGTCAAACGCGTTACGCCATCTACCCGGTTTTTCCAGGTACGGGTGCCGGTAAGCGCACTTTTCAGCAGGTGGGTAAACAGCGGGCTGTGTGCGAGGCTGCGGTTAATTACATTGTCAGCGAACGGGCGGATATAAAGAATCGTGCCGTCGGCATGCAGCAAGCCGAGCAGGTCGCCCGGCCCCTGTTCATACCAGCTATAAAAGTGGCGGAAGAAATCGATTTTCACCGTGCCCAGCACCACGCCACGGAACTGCCCCTGCGCATCATTCAGGCGCAGGGAAACCGGGATGATCAGCTCCCCGCTGGAGCGGCTGCGGATGACATGCCCGACGTGGATCAGCTCATCGTTATGCGCACGGTGCCAGATAAAATATTCCCGGTCAGCGTTACTGGCATTTTTCGGCACGTTTTTCGCGGTGGTAGCGAGCCAGCGCCCCTGCGCATCATAGACAAACAGCCCGTCCAGCTGCGGCAGCTTGCTTTTCTGCACCGCCAGCAGCCCGCTCGGGCCGGCAAAATGGGTGGGGGCATTGAATATCGCATCCGCGTTACGCGTCAGCTCCTCCAGGGTCAGCTCTACCTGTAAAAAGGTATCCTGCGCCTGCCGCGAGAGCGACAGGGACTGGTTTTTCGCGTCTTTCTCTGCATCCTGCACGGTGCCGTGCCAGGAGTGCCAGAGCGACCAGGTGCCGGTGAACAGCACGGCGGCGCTGATCATCATCAGGCAGGCGCGCATCATGCGTTCGGGTGACCTGTTACGGAATAGGGCCAACATTGTCTCCGGTAAGATAATCTGTGGTAAATGAGGCGTATCACCCAGCATAACGCGTTCCGGCGAAAACCGTTACGCAGGCATCACCGGCCTGATGCGACATGCACAAAAAAACGGCCACCTGCTGTGGTGGCCGCCTTGCAACGCGAACAGGATAGTCAATAGTACAGCTTTTAACGCAGGCTATGCCGTCAGCCGGAACTGTTCTACCGTCTGGGCGAGCTGTTGCGCCTGGGCTTCCAGCGAACTGGCAGCGGCCGACATCTCCTGCACCAGCGCGGCGTTCTGCTGTGTGGTGCCGTCCATCTCGTTAACCGCAATAGTGACCTGGCTGATGCCCTTGGCCTGTTCGTCTGAGGCGGTGGCGATCTCATTGATGATGCTCTGCATTGAGGTCACGGCCTGGGTCATATCCTGCATGGTTTTGCCGGTATCATGCACCAGTTGCACCCCGCTGCCGACGCGGCGGCCTGACTCTTCAATCAGCGCGGCGATCTCGGTGGCGGCGGTGGCGCTGCGCTGCGCCAGGTTGCGCACTTCAGACGCCACCACGGCGAAGCCGCGCCCCTGCTCACCGGCACGCGCGGCTTCCACCGCGGCGTTCAGCGCCAGGATATTGGTCTGGAATGCGATGCTGTTGATAATCGCCGTGATGTCACCGATCTTTTTGGCGCTGTCATCAATCTGCGCCATGGTCTCCACTACCTGATTGACCAGCGTCTCACCGCGCCCGGCAATGCGGGTAGCGTTCTCCGTCAATACCGTGGCCTGATGCGTGTTCGCGGCGTTATGTTTCACCGTGGCGGTGATCTGCTCCATGCTGGCGGCGGTCTCCTCCAGCGCAGCGGCCTGCTGTTCGGTACGGGAGGCGAGGTCAAGGTTGCCGCTGGCAATCTCGCCCGCGCCCTGGCGCACCGAGTCACTGGCATCTTTCAGCTGGCCGACAATGCCGCGCAACTGCGCCTGCATAGTGTGCAGAGCAAAAAACAGGCTGCTGCGATCGCCGGCACTGACCGGGATCTCGTTATCCAGTTTGCCTTCCGCCACCGCCAGCGCAATGGTGGCCGCCTGCAAGGGTTCGCCGCCGATCGGCCGCAGCACTTTGCGGCTGAAGATAACGCCGAGCAGCGCGCTCACCAGCAGAATGCTCACCACCATCAGGATCACGGCATTGATCAGCTGCCGGTTGGCGGCGGCCATCACCTTGCTGACCGGCACCACCACGCCGAGATACCACGGCTGGTCGCTGTTGCCGATGGTGACGGGTTGCCAGGTCATCATCACCTCTTCGTCCAGCTGCGGGTCATGCAGCTGCACAATGCCGGACGTGAAGTTATCGGTCTGGCCGGGCCAGACTTTACCCGCCAGGGTTTTATCCGGGTGGGAGACCACTTTGCCGCCATGGGAGAGCAGCATCGCGTAGCCGCTGCCTTCCCAGGGCTTAATCTGGTCAACTTTTTTCTGCAACGAGGCTAAAGAGATGTCGGAGGCGATCACCGCCAGGAGTTTGCCGTCACTGACGATCGGTGAAGAGACGGAGGTCAGCAGCGTCGGCACGCCGTTGTAAGCGTAGGTGTAGGGCTCGGTGAGGGTATCTTTGCGGCTCTTTTGCGGCACCAGGTAGTAGTCGCCCTGGCCGGGTGTGGCATAGGAGAGCAGCGGGTGCATGGCGTACTGGCCCGCCTGATTTTTGTCAACGAACCAGGCATAGCGGCCTTTTGGGGCCTGGCCGGGCAGGGCGGCGAATTCTGCATCGCGCCCGTCGAAGGCGTCCTGTTCGAAAATCACCGACATCGAGAGATAACCGGGGTTATCCCGCAGGGCATACTCCGTCAGCTTATCTGCCGCGGCGCGGTCTTTGATGCCGGCGGCAGGCAACGCGATCAGGCTCTGGCCCAGGTTGTGTGCCACATCACGGGCATAGCTCAGCTCCTGCTGGATCTGCAGGGCGCTGGACTGGGTAATTTGCTGCAGGTACTGTTCGGCCAGCAATTTTTGCTCACGGCCTGATTGCCAGCTGAGCACACCAATGGTGACAACAAACCCAAGGGTGATGGTTAATGCGCCCGTCAGCAGCATCTGCGTGCGGGTGCTCATGGGGTGTTTCTGTCGTACTTTTCCGGCCATTATGGCACTCCCGGCGTTGCGCTATCTCATCGGCGACATCCTGTACATAAACGTCCTGCTGGTGAGTTATCGGCCACTTTTTGCTGAAACTTTACCCGCAGGAAAAAAGAATGCGGCGTTGCCGAACGCCCTGCCTGCCTCTTTCCGCCGCCCCCGCACAGCGGATCACTCTGATTTTGTTTACATCTCCCTTTCAGATGGCGTTAATCAGTTACACTGTTAACGGCAAGTTGCCGGTTTGTTTTCATCATTGTTTCTGTCATTTACCATAATGTTACGGAGTAGTGCATGAGTGAAATAACCAGTCTGACCGTTAAAATCCCCAGCGAATTAAAAGAGAAGTTGCGCGCTGAGGCAGAAGAAAAAAGCCTCAGCCTGAGCCAGTTAACCGCCGCCCTGCTGGACGAGGCGCTCAGCAGCACTGCGCCAGGTGCGGCCGATGTCGACAGCACCGGGTTCCAGGACGACGAGGAAGAGACGATTGAAGACAGCACCCAGGCTGACAGCGCGTCTGCGGAGCCGCCGCTTTCTGCCAAAGAACTGCGGGGGCTGAGAAAGTTGCTCAGGAAGAAAAAATGACCGGGCTGAAGACTTCAGGGAATGGCGCATCGGCCGAGGGTGTCAGTGAGGCACTTGAGATGCTGCGTTCCGGGCAACATCGCTATATCAGGCTCGACTGGAATATTGGCAGTGATGAGTTTTTCCGGCTGGCGTCCGCCTGTGCAGATGCCGGGGCGGAAGTTAAGCAGGATACCGGGGCGTTCGTGATCGTGACTGAAGAGGCGTAAGCCGTGGCCCCACGGGCCATGCCGATCTTTTCGGTCGATGGGGCAGGTGCACCCGTGTGGGGGCCTCTGCCCCTTTTCTTTGCAGGGCGGGCCGGTCAGTGCTGGTTTTCGGGCGTCACCAGCCGGAAGTCAACATTGCCCGTGACGTAGGTGTCGGGGGCGTCACCGCTTTCCAGGTAGCGCAACAGAATATCGGTAGCCAGTTGGGCATGCTGGCGCGCATTCTGGTCAATGGTCAGCGACACCACATCCTGTGCCAGCAGGGTGCGGGTCAGGGAGTAGAGCTCATGGGTGATGTAGAGGCAGGTGCCTGCCAGCTGGTGCCGCGCCAGCGCCCGGCTGACTTCGGTGTTGCCCATGCCGGTGTTATACAGCCCGACCACGTTATCGGCCCCGGCCAGATGCCGCTCCAGCAAATCACTGATCAGGGCGCGGTCATCCTGCCCGGCCAGCGCCTCGCGCAGGCGCAGATGCGGGAAGCGTTGCTGCATCACCTGGCGGAACCCCTCAATGCGCTGTCGGTGCGCCCGGTAGTCAAACCGCCCGCTGACCATGATCACCTCCCCCGGCATCGCCCGCATTTTTCCCATCATCAGGCCGGCAGTACGCCCGGCCTGAAGCTGATTAATGCCGACGTGGCATAGCCGGGGAGCGTCCGGCAGGTCAGTGACCAGCGTGATCACCGGCACGCCGCGCGCCTTGCAGTGCGCCAGCGCCTCATGGATCGCCGGGTAATCCTGCGCGAACACCATGATGCCGTCACGCGTGCGGCTGCACGCCTCAAGGTGCCGGGCCAGCGTCTCCGGCTGGGATTCAGGGATAAAGGTACGGTGCAGGGTCAGGCGGCGGTAGCCCAGCCCGTCGGCGATATGGCTGAAATCCGTTGCCAGCTTCCGGAAGAAAAAGGAGCCATTGGCGCTCAGGATCACCTCAACCTGCCACGGGTGGTTATAGGCCTCCGGCAGCACCCGTTTCAGCCCGCTTTCGCGTGCTGCCTGCAACACCTTTCTGGCTGTGGCTGGAGAAACGCCGCCCCGTTCATTGAGTACCCGGTCAACGGTGGCCACACCCACGTCCGCCATTTTGGCGAGCATCTCTAAGGTGAGCTTTTTCATGCGTTTCCCATAAAAAACCGGCCCTGTCACCGGCCGGTTTGTAAAAAAATTTCAGATATTATGCGGATAAAAATGTTAACTGAAAGAAGCTAATTGTTGCTAAACGATTCGCGGTTCGCGCTCCTCATTAAACACGATGCTTAACTGGCGGCGCACCTCATCCATTACCTCTAACGTGGTGAGCGAGGTCGCCAGCGGGCGGATCGGGGATTCGGTCAACCCTTGCCCCACGCACCAGGCGACGTGCTCCGCCTCATGGCGAAGCTGGGCGTAGTGGTGGCCCTCGTCCTGCCAGTGCAGCGTGCTATTTCCCTGATTGGCCGTCAGCGTGAAGTTGCCGGGCGCATAGAAATGCCCCTCCAGCACCAGCCGCGCCCGGCGCCCGGCGATCACTGCCGTGCCCGGCGTGCTGCTGAACAGCGAGGTATTCAGCACCGAATGCAGCCCATTGGCATGGGTAAACAGCATTGAGGCCTGGCCATTAACGCCCCCGGGCGCGGCCTGCCCACGGGCATAAATGGTATCGGGTGCGCCGTTCCCGACCTTGACGCTGAACCCCACCAGATAGCTGCCGAGATCCAGCATCGGCCCGCCTGCCAGATCCGGGTTAAAAATACGGTGATCGGGGGGTGAAAAACTCCCCGTGATCGGCAATCAGGGTATGCAGGTCACCCAGATCGCCCTGTTCCAGCAACTGGCTCAGCACATCATATTTGGGCGTAAAGTCGCACCACATCGCCTCCATGCAGAAGCGCTTTTGCGCCTGCGCCTCTGCCTGCAACGCCCGGCCCTCCTGCGCATTCAGCGCCAGTGGTTTCTCAATCAGCACATGTTTGCCCGCCCGCAAGGCGTGCAGGCCATCGGGGAAGTGGTGGTTGTGCGGCGTGGCGATGTACACCGCGTCTACCTGTTCCAGCGCCAGCAGCGCGGCGAGGTCATTACACACCTGGGGGATCGCCCACTTTTGCGCAAACTGTGCCGCTTTTTCGCGGGTGCGGCCGGCCACCGCCACCACCTGCTGGTGGGTGTGGCGGCACAGCGCCTCGGTAAAGCGTTCCGCAATCCAGCCGGGGCCAATGATGCCCCAGCGCAGGGTGGGCAGCGGGCCGGGGGCAACCGGGCGGGGGCGGGGCAGAGAGGTCGGAAACATAGTCACTCCTTGTGGTGGTCAGGGATCAGAGACATCGTCTTCGCGATGTTTTTTATGCCGCGATACCTGCGGCTTCAGCAGGGCAGACATCACTATAGAAAGGGAGAGCGGGGAACGGATACCGCCCTGTTGATGGAAAACCATCAACGGAAAAGTACCCAGGATCAGCGGAAAATTTTAAGATGCGCGCAATGTTATAGTTTTATTAAAAAAATGATTTAGATGTAAAAACAAACGCTTGTTCCTGCGCACCGCCCTGTTTCCTAAGAAGGAAAACAGCGGGGGTGTCGTGCCAAAACAGTGTGTCCGGCAGCCGAGGCCATGCCCTTGCTTTTCCGGCCACGCTTTTTTAATGATGAAAAAGTAAACCGATTAACCGACGGCGGCCTGAGGCTGTCCGTCATATAAGAGTGCGCCGTGACAGGTGCCGTTAACACGTTGAGCAATTTATTCAGTAGCAGGGAAAAAGTATGAAACGCAGAGAGTTTCTCACCTCGCTGGCCGCTGTCGGGCTGGCCACCACGCTGCCGGGTGCCAATGCGCAGGAGATCAGCGGCGGGCAGCCCTGGGAGACCGGGAAAATCAATACCCCGCCGCCCCCGCCCCGTACCGGCGGGTTGCAATACCTGACCGCCCACGAGTTTGAGACCGTGGGCACGATTGCCGAGCGCTTTATCCCGGCAGATGAGATGAGCCTGAGCGGCAAAGACGCGGGCTGTGCGGTGTTCATCGACCGCCAGCTGGCCGGGGATTACGGCAACGCGGTGGCTCTCTACCGCCTGGGGCGTTTTGTCAAAGGCACGCCGGAGCAGGGCAACCAGTCTCCGCTGACCCCCGCCCAACGCTACCGCCAGGGGCTGGCCGCGCTGGATGCCGCCACGCAGAAACAGTTCGGCAAGCCCTTTATCCAGCTGAGCGGCGACCAGCAGGACCGGGTGTTGCAGGCGATGGAAGCGGACAGCCTGGACATGGGCGCAGAAGTGGAAACCAAGGTCTTTTTTGAACTGCTGCTGCAAAACGTCCGCGAGGGTTTTTTGGCTGACCCGATCTACGGCGGCAACAAAGACATGACCAGCTGGAAGATGATTGGCTTCCCCGGTGCGCGGTATGACTTCCGCGATCTGCTCGGCAAGAAAGGGCAGAAGCTGACCATCATCCCGACCAGCCTGATCGATAACACCCTGTGAGTGGGCCCTCTTTTACGTTGCTGTGTATTAACGAGTTATAACAATGAAAAATGTCCGTCCAAATGCTGATGTCGTGATTGTCGGCCTGGGGTGGTGCGGCTCCCTGATCGCTGAGGAGCTGACCCGCGCCGGGTTGAATGTGGTAGCCATTGAGCGCGGTCCCTGGTTTGAAACCGCCACCGATTTCCCGCCCTCCATTGACACCGATGAGCTGCGCTGGGACACGCGCCGCAGCATGTTGCTGCCGCCCGCCGTGGAGACCACCACCTTCCGCAACACCATCCGGCAGAAAGCGCTGCCGTCCCGTGACTGGAACCTGAACGAGCTGGGCTACAACGTCGGCGGTTCCGGCACCCACTGGGCCGGGATGGCGTGGCGCTTCACGCCGTTTGACTTCGAACCCTACAGCCAGACGGTGGCGCGCTACGGCAAAAAACAGATCGCCGACGGGCTGATCCTCCAGGACTGGGGGGTGACCTATGCGGAGCTGGAGCCGTTCTACGACCGGTTTGAGAAGATCGCCGGCGTCTCCGGCAAGGCCGGTAAACTCAACGGCAAAACCATTGAAGACGGCAACCCGTTTGAGGGCGATCGCAGCAGTGAATACCCCCTGCCGCCGCTGGAAGGGATGCGCCTCACCGATCTCTTCCGCGATGCCGCCAAATCGCTGGGCCAGCACCCGTTTATGGTGCCCGCCGGGCAGGCGTCCCGCGCTTATGTCAACCCGCTTGGCGTGCGCATGGGGCCGTGTACCTATTGCGGCTACTGCCTCTATTACGGCTGCGGCAACTTCTCCAAGTCCAGCCCGAACGCCTGCGTGATCCCGGCGCTGATGCAGCGTGGGAATTTCACGGTGCTGACCGACTCCGCCGTGGTGCGGGTCAACAAAGCGGAGGACGGCAAAACCGCCACCGGCGTCACCTACATCGACCGTAACAAGCAGGAGTGGGAACAACCGGCGGGGATCGTGATCCTCTCGGCATTCCAGATGCAGAACGTGCGTTTGCTGCTGCTGTCGAAAATCGGCCGCCCGTACGATCCGGTCACCAAAAAAGGGGTGGTGGGCCGCGCCTACAGCTTCCAGACTGTCTCCGGGGCCAGCCTGTTCTTTGAGGATGAGAACCTTAACCAGTTCATCGGCGCGGGTGCGCTCTCCCAGCAGGTGGATGATTTCAACGGCGACAACTTCGATCACACCGGCATGGGCTTCATCGGCGGGGCCGGTATTCTGGTGGTGGCACGCGGCGCACGGCCTATCGGCAACGCCGATGCCCTGCCGCCCGGCTCACCGCGCTGGGGCAAAGGCTGGAAAGCGGCCTACACCCACGCCTTCCAGAACGCGACCTTTATCTTCGGGCAGGGCACCAGCTACTCCCACGAAGATTACTACCTGGATCTCGACCCGGAATACGTGGACGACAACGGCAATGCGCTGCTGCGTGTGACCTTCGACTACAACGAGAATGACCGCCGCTCGGCAAAATTCATTGAAGAGAAGAGTGTTGAACTCGGCAAGGCGATGGGCGCGAAAATCGTGATCGGTACCAACTCCGCCTCAGGTCACTACTCCCCTTACAACTTTGCCAGTGACCACACCATCGGCGGCGCGGTAATGGGCACCGACCCGGAAACCAGCGTGCTGAACCGCTACCAGCAGAGCTGGGATATGCACAACCTGTTTGTGCTGGGCGCCTCCTCCTTCCCGAATAATGCCGGCTATAACCCGACCGGCACCATCGGTGCGCTGAGCCTGTGGACGGCGAAAGCGATTATTGAACAGTACCTTAAAAACCCCGGCCCGCTGGTGAAGGTGTCCTGATGAAAAAATTCAAATTAGCCGGCGGCATCGTGGCGGCGGTGGCTGTTGCCGCGGGCGTGATGCTCTGGATGAACGGCTCCACGGCGGCCGATGACGTGGCCGGCAATCACACGCGCATGGATGCGCCGCTCAATGCCTCAGATGCCGCCGCCATCGCGCGCGGCCACTACGTGGCACTGGCGGGGGACTGCGTTGCCTGCCATACCGCGCCGGAAAGCAAACAGGCGTACTCGGGCGGGTACGCCATCAGTACGCCGTTCGGCGGGATTTTTGCCAGCAACATCACCCCGGATGCGGAAACCGGCATCGGCAGCTGGACGGAGCGTGACTTCTTCCGCGCCGTGCGCCACGGCAAAGGCAAAGAGGGGGAGAACCTCTACCCGGCGATGCCGTACAACGCCTACGTGAAAGTCAGCGATCAGGACATGCATGACCTGTGGATGTACATGCGGTCAGTGAAGCCGGTACACAACGCGGTGCCGGAGACCAACCTGCCGTTCCCGTACAACATCCGCCTGGCGATGATGGGCTGGAACCTGCTGTTCTTTAAGAACGCCCCGTTCAAACCCGATCTGACCCAGACTGCTGAATGGAACCGCGGTGCGTACCTGGTCGAGGGGCTGGAACACTGCGCCGCCTGCCACACGGCGAAAAACCTGATTGGCGGTGACACCAGCGACTATTTGCAGGGGAGTAACCTCAGTGAATGGTATGCGCCGGAGATCACCAGCAACAAGGTGACCGGCATCGGCAACTGGACGCCGGAACAGGTGGTGCAGTACCTGAAGCTGGGCAGTAACCATGTGGCGGTGGCGTCGGGGCCGATGGCGGAGGCGGTGACCAACTCCACCCAGTACCTGACCGACGCTGATCTCCATGCGATTGCCGTCTACCTGAAATCGCAGCCGGGATCGGAACGCCGCAAACCGCTGCCGTTGCCGGCCGATAACCCGCAGATGAAGATGGGCGCCAACCTGTATGAGGTGAACTGTACCGCCTGCCATAGCAGTGACGGCACCGGCATCCCGCATCTGGCGGCCAGCCTGGCCGATAACCCGGCGATCGTCGGGCCGGACGCCTCGTCGCTGATCACCACGGTGTTGCAGGGCGGGCGCGGTGCCGTGACCCACGGTAACCCCACCAGCGGGGCGATGCCGGGCTTTGCCTGGAAATTCACCGATGAGCAGGTGGCGGCGGTGACGACCTACATCCGTAACGCCTGGGGCAATGCGGCTTCCCCGGTGGAAGCCAAAGAGGTCGCGGGCAAACGCGGGGTGCTGAAACTGCCGCCGCAGATGCCTGCGCAGAGCGGTAACCCCCGGTAACCCCCGGCCCGGCCACGCCCTGTGGCCGGGCAATTATGCTTCCCGCGACAACTGATAGACCCAGTCATCATACGTATGCCCGTTCAAGGTGTAGTTCGCCTTCAGTACGGCCACCCGTTGGAACCCGTTTTTCTCCAGTACCCTGGCCGAAGCCCCGTTTTCCGCCACGATCACCGCTTTCAGGGTGCGGATGCCCGTCTGCCGGAACGCAAACTCACACAGCGCCTGCAATGCCTCACCGGCAATGCCGCGCCCCTGTGCCGCCACCGCGACCGTATACCCTACTTCCGCAACGGCCGGCCCCTCATCGCCATGGCGTAACCCGATATTGCCCAGCGGCGTGTCGCTGCCGTGCGCCCGGATAATGAAGTCCAGCGGTTGCGGCGCGCCGGGTACCCAGGGCTGCAAACGCTGGTCAAACAGCACGCGGATTGCCGCTTCCGGGGCAACTTCCGCCATATAGCGCATGATCTCGTCGTCCTGCCGCAGCTGCAGGAAAAAGGGCCAGTCATGTTCAGCCAGGGGGGTCAGGGTAAAACGGGGGGTAAATAATGTTTCCATCGGCGCGGTTCCATCGTGAAGGGGGTTCCCACCCTAACTGGTTTGGCCGCCCGGCTCAATCTTCCCTTCCTCGTAAAGTGGCCCACTGAAATCCTTGGAAAGTGGCTCTGACCCAAAACCTGTTACCACGCCAGAATAACAGGGACGCACAGGGCGTCTTTTCATTCACAGCATGGGGACAGGTATGACGGGTAACACGGCAGGCGTGGCGCAGGGGTGGGTGTATGGTTTCATCGGTATGCTGATCTTCAGCGGCTCGCTTCCGGCGACCCGGCTGGCGGTGCTGGCGTTTGACCCGCTTTTCCTGACGGCCGCCCGGGCGGTGATTGCCGCGCTGCTGGCCGGCCCGGCGCTGCTGCTGTTACGGCAACGCGCGCCACGGCGGGCGCAGTGGCTGCCGCTGGCCACCGTCGCCGCCGGGGTGGTGGTGGGGTTCCCGCTGCTCACGGCGCTGGCGCTGCAACACACCACGTCGGCCCATTCGCTGGTTTATATCGGCCTGCTGCCGCTGGCAACCGCCCTGTTCGGCGTGCTGCGCGGGGGTGAGCGGCCGCGCCCGGCGTTCTGGCTCTTCTCCGGGCTGGGGGCGGCGCTGGTGATGGGGTTTGCGCTGCGCCATGGCGGCGGTGGGCTGTCGTCAGGTGACCTGCTGATGGTGGCGGCGATTGTGCTGTGCGGCCTGGGCTACGCCGAAGGGGCGGTGTTGTCGCGCACGCTCGGCGGCTGGCAGGTGATCTCCTGGGCGCTGGTGTTCGCGTTGCCGTTGGCCCTGCTGCTGATGCTGGCTACCGCGCCCGCCCACTGGCCGGCGGCCGGGGGCGCGGCCTGGGCGGCGCTGGGTTATGTGTCGCTGTTCAGCATGTGGGTAGGCTTTATTTTCTGGTATCGCGGGCTGGCGCAGGGCGGTATTGCCGCGGTCGGCCAGTTGCAATTGCTGCAACCCTTCTTCGGGCTGGCGCTGGCCGCGTGGGTACTGCATGAAGCGGTCGAACCGGCGATGATCGCGGTGATGGCCGGGGTGATGCTCTGCGTGCTCACCGCCAAACGCTGCTCAGGCTGACGCGCTGTTACGCGTCTTAATCAATATGCGGTTCAGCGTGCGGGCAGCGGCCTCTACCTGTTCACGCGGGTAGCCGCCCAGCCCGAGCAGCAGGCCGCTGCGGCCGTGGCCATTGGCATACATCGGCGAGATGGCGCGTACTGCCACCCCGGCCGCCAGCGCCAGCGGTAACACCACGCGGTCATCACTCTCCCGCAGCCACAGCACCCGGTGCATCCCCTGATCGCAGGGCTGGAGCCAGGCCAGCGCCGGGTCAATCTGTTCAGCCACGGCGCGGTTCAGGTCATGGTGTTTCTCCGCATACAGGGTGCGCAGGCGGCGGATATGGCGCGCCAGATGCCCCTCTGCCATAAACGCCGCCAGGAGCGTCTGGTCTGCCCCCGGCGGGTGCCGGTCCATCAGCAGCCGCGCGCCGCAAAACGCCTCCACCAGCGCCTCCGGCACCACGGCATAACCGAGGCGCAGTGACGGGAACAGAATTTTGCTGAAGGTGCCGAGGTAAACCACCTGGGCCGGGGCCAGCCCCTGCAACGCGGGGAACGGGTGGCCGGTGTAGCGGAATTCGCTGTCATAATCATCTTCCACGATCCACGCCTGTTGCGCCCTGGCCCAGCCAACCAGGGCATTGCGGCGCGACATGCTCATCGGCATGCCGAGCGGATACTGGTGGGACGGCGTCACAAACGCCGCCCGCGCGTGCGGGGCGAGCGCCTCTCCGGCCTGCACATCCAGCCCTTCGGCGTCCACCGGCACCCGGATCATCCGGCGGTCCCGGCAGGTGCTCTCAAACAGGGCGGTAATACCGGGGTAGCCCGGGTCCTCCACCCAGGCTGCCTCACCGGCATCCAGCAGTACCTGAGCGGACAGCGCCAGCCCTTGCTGGATACCGGCGGTGATGATCACCTGTTCCGGCGTGCACTGAACCGACCGGGCGGTGCGTACGTACTCCGCCACCGCCTGGCGCAACGGCCACGCACCGTGCGGGGCGGCGTAACCGGCGGGCGCACCTGCGCCCCGTGCACGCAGGCGGTTGCCCAGTGTGCGCCAGACATCATCCGGCGCGGCGGCCCCCACCGGCTCAGAGACGGCAAAGGGTGCGGCGGGGAGGGTGACGATGCAGCCGGCGGCCCGGGCAAAGGCCTGCGCCTGCGCGGACAGGGGCGGTGCGCACAGGGGCGGAGCACTGGTGGGCGGCGTCACGTCCTGAAATGGGGTCACCCAGGTGCCTGACCCGCGGCGCGAGACCAGAAACCCCTCCGCGACCAGTTGTTCATACGCCTCGGTGACGGTGCCGCGCGCCAGCTGCAACGCCCGCGCCAGCCTGCGCGTGGAGGGCAGCGCCTCGCCGGGTTGCAGGCTGCCATTGCGGATGGCCTGCCGCAGGGCCTGCGTCAACTGGCGGCTGAGTTGCCCGGCCTGCCGGTCCAGCGCACCCAGCGCAGGCACATCATTCTGTTTTGCTTTTCTGGTCACCCGCTGCACCTTTCGTCCGTTCTCTGGTCAGGCATCGTACCCGATCCGCCCGTGGTTACCGAGGGTTAACCCGCTGATAATGTGCTTATTGCGCTTTTTCATCCTGTTTTGCATCGCGCTTTCTATGGCGCTTTCCATCGCACTTTCCATGGCACAACGAAACAATTATCAGGCCAGGAATCATAGTAGGGTGACGGGCAAGACACCGTGGAGAGCACTATGAATTCCGTTATTGACACCCTGACCAGCCATCGCAGTGAAAGAAGTTTCCTTGATACCGCTATTTCTGACGAAACCCTGGATGCAATTATTGCGTCCGCTTACCGTGCGCCGACCTCGGTGAACTCCCAGCAGGTGTCGGTGATTGTGACGCGTGACAGCGCGCGCCGCCGCCAGATTGCCGGGATTGCCGGTGGTCAGCCGTGGATTGCCCAGGCACCGGTGTTTATTACCTTTGTGCTGGATATGCATAAAAGTGAACAGGCGATTGCCATGAATGGGGAGACGCAGATCGCCCATCAGAGCATCGAGAGCCTGGTCTCCGGCTGCACCGACATCGGCATTGCGCTGGCCTCCGCGATGGCGGCCGCCCGCTCGGCGGGGCTGGGCGTGGTGCCGATTGGCGGTATCCGCCGCAGCCCGGACGAGATGATCGCCCTGCTGGATCTGCCGCCCCTGACCTTCCCGGTGGTGGGCCTGGCGCTGGGCTATGTCGATCAGCCGGCGCACCAGAAACCGCGCCTACCGATGGAGACCTTCCGCCATAGCGAAACCTATAACAAGGATGGCCTGCCGGCACTGATCGCCCGTTATAACCAGGAAATCCAGCAGCATTGGGAAACCATTGGCCGCAAAGACGGCGACAGCTGGAGTGAAAGCGTGGGCGGGTATTATAAAAATATCTATTTCCCGAACGTGCTGCCGGCCGTGATTAAACAGGGCTTCGGCACTGAGAAATAATGAGGTAAAGGCGAAGGGCAACCCTTCGCCTTAGTTTTTCCGCCCGTCTTTATATTCTTATCCCTTTCAATAAGATGACCAGCGCACTTCAGGCGTTCTGGTAGAGATCCCAGCGGTTGCCGTAGAGATCTTCAAACACCACCACCAGGCCATACTCCTCCTCGCGCGGTTCCCCGCAGAAGTGTACGCCGTTGGCTTTCATCGCGTGGTAGTCGCGCCAGAAGTCATCCGTCTGCAGGAATAAGAAAACCCGCCCGCCGCACTGGTTGCCGATAAAGCCCGCCTGGCGTTCGTTTGAGGCGCGCGCCAGCAGCAGATTGCAGTCGCTTTCCGGGTTGGGCGTCACCACCACCCAGCGTTTGCCGGGCTGGGGCGTGTCTTCCACCAGGGTAAAGCCCAGTTTTTCGGTGTAGTAGGCGATGGCGCGGTCGTAATCATCCACCACGATCGCCACATAGCCCATGCATCGTTTTTGCGTTCTCACGTTATGACTCCTTGTCTGAAGGCTGCAACGCAGCGGCGGCGCGTTCAGTCACGGCGCGGCGTTTTTCAATAAAGGCCGCGCTCTGTTCGCGGGCGGCGTGCAGTAATGCCGGGGAGGCGCTGTGTGGGGAGCCGCCGGGGAAGGGCGGGGCCGGGTCATACTCCATATGCAGCTGGATCAGCTGCGCCACCTCGGTGCCATAGATTTCCGCCACCACATGCAGGGCAAAATCGATGCCGGAGGTCACCCCCGCGCCGGTGATACGGTTGCGGTCATGCACCACGCGCTCCGCCACCGGCTCTGCGCCCAGCAACGCGAGCTGGTCCAGCGAGGCCCAATGGCTGGTGGCGCGGTAGCCCTGCAACAGCCCGGCGGCACCCAGCACCAGCGAGCCGGTACAGACCGAGGTGATAAGCCGCGCCCGTTGCGCCTTATCACGCAGGAACGCCAGCGTCTCCCTATCTTCCATCAGGTCAATCTGCCCCGGCCCGCCGGGTACGCAGAGAACATCCAGATCCGGGCAGTCGGCAAAGGTGGTGGTCGGCAGCAGGCCCAGGCCGCGGTCAGCGGTGACCGGATCGAGGGTTTTCCAGATCAGGTGCACGCGGGTATAGGGCGCACGCACAAACACCTCGTACGGCCCGGTCAGGTCAAGCTGGGTGAGGTGGGGGAACAGCAAAAAGCCAACAGAAAGCGGGCCGGACATGGGTGTCTCCTCGCAGGAAAGGGGGGCTTATCTTTTGCTGTTTTTTGAGCAGGATGCAAGCCAATTGGTATCGTGGGGCGCTTCACTCCCTTTTTTTCAGATTCAGCCCCGCTTTATCACTCAGCGCCTCGGCCGGGAACCCGCCGGCGAGGCAGTCGATAAAGGCCCGCACCGCCGGGGGCAGCCCACGCCGGGTGGTGAACACCAGATGCACCCGCCCGGCCTGGCTGTGCCACTCGGGCCAGAGGCGGATTAACTCCCCCTGCGCCAGCGCCTCACGGCAGCTGTGATCCGGCAGAAACGCCACGCCCAGCCCCTGGATCGCGGCGGCGCGCACCGCAGCGAAATCACTGCAAGTCATGCGCGGCACATGGCGCACGGTGTGCGTGTCGCCCGCCATCGACTCCAGTTCCCACACCACGTCGCCCGGTTCATCCTGGGTGGCGAGCGTCGGCAGGTCAGCAAGCGCGGTGATCGCCTGGCCGCGCTGGGTTGCCCACTGCCGCCCGGCCACCAGAATACGGCGTGATTCCCCGAGTGAGCGCATGATAAGTTCCGCATCGCTGGTCAGCGCGATGCGGATGCGCAGCGCCACATCTATCCGCTCCTCAATCAGATCCACGGCGCGATCAATGGCGATCAGTTGCAGCCTGACTTTCGGGTAACGGTGCAGGAACGCGGTGATAAGCGGCGAGACCACCTCCACCATGCCGGTCGGGCAGCTGAACCGCACCAGGCCGTGCGGCTCGGCCTGGGTCTCGGCCACCACCGCTTCGGCCTGTTCTGCCTCCAGCAGCATCGCCCGGCAGCGCAGGTAAAACGACTGCCCCACCTCAGTCACCCGGAAACGGCGGCTGGTGCGCTCAATCAGCCGTACCCCGAGGCGCGCCTCAAGATTGGCGATGCGGCGGCTGAGCTTGGATTTCGGCTCATGCAGCGCCCGCCCGGCGGCGGCAAACCCGCCGTGGGCCACCACCTCTGCAAAGTAGCGGTAATCATTTAAATCAATACGCATCAGCACCCTCAGTGTTCCGTAAACAGAACGATGGATACCATTTTTGCTGACTTTTTGCACCTTCGTTGCGGTGATAGTCTCATTTCCAACAACCCAATAGATAACGGAGAGACAACATGAAAACGACATTTGCGCAAAAAGTAGTGGTAGTGACCGGGGCAACCAGCGGTATTGGCCTCGCCACCGCAAAAGCCTTCGCTGACCAGGGCGCGGCGGTATTTATCACCGGCCGCCGTAAGGAGACGCTGGCCGCGGCGGTGAAAACCATCGGCGGTGACGTGACCGGGGTGCAGGGTGACGTCAGCCAGCTTGCGGATCTCGACCGCCTGTATGACGCGGTGCAGCAGAAGCATAACCATATCGATGTGGTGGTGGCGAACGCCGGTGGCGGGGAGTTTGCGCCGCTGGGGGCGATTACCGAGGCGCACTATCAGCAGACGTTTGATATCAACGTGAAAGGCGTGCTGTTTACGGTGCAAAAGGCGCTGCCGCTGCTGCGTGACGGCGGCGCGGTGGTGCTGACCTCTTCGACCACCAGCATCGCCGGCACCCCGGCCTTCAGCGTGTACTCCGCGACCAAGGCGGCGGTGCGTAACTTCGCGCGTAGCTGGATTCTGGATCTCAAGGAGCGCCGCATCCGGGTCAACGTCATCAGCCCCGGCGTCACAGACACCAGCGGGCTGGACACCTTGTTCGGCAACGGTGGACAGGCCGAAGAGATCAAGGCGCAGATGGTTGAGTCCATCCCGGCCGGGCGGGTCGGCCAGCCGGACGAGATCGCTAAGGCCGTGCTGTTTTTAGCCTCTGACGACGCCAGCTACATTAATGGGGTAGAACTCTTTGTGGATGGCGGCCTGGTACAGATTTAAGGCTTCCTGCTGTTCACAACGCGTGAATCAGGCCGGCTCCGCGCTGGCCTGCTCTGTTTCCCTGCCCGGTAGCATTAGCCGTTTTTATGCGTGATCCCTGTCACATTCCCTCCTTCGCTACGCCCTCCTGCATGATCGTCATCACCTTTTAGGGTTAAAAAAAGTATGCATGAAATTTTATTGCTACGCTGCAAAGTGGATATATCAATCTAAAACAAAAGGTTAACCGTTTAACGCGCGCCTGTGAAAACCTAAGCGCCTGGTTGGTTACCTGCATTCTCATCACATCGCGGCCGCGCCCCATTTCGTTGCCCACGTTCGCCACTGATAAGAGGAATTGATTTTGCTGACGATACTTGGTTTTTCGATGGTGATCTGTTTCATGTACTTAATCATGACCAAAAGGATGTCAGCGCTGATTGCGTTGATCATTGTGCCGACCCTGTTTGCGCTGGCGGGCGGTTTTTATTCCGGGCTGGGCGATATGATGCTCAACGGCGTTAAAGTGTTGGCCCCGACCGGCGTGATGCTGACCTTCTCGATCCTCTATTTTGGCCTGATGATCGATGCCGGGCTGTTTGACCCGCTGGTGCGCGCCATTTTGCGGATTGTGCGCGGTGACCCGCTGAAAGTGCTGATGGGTACCGCCATCCTGACCCTGCTGGTGTCACTCGACGGCGACAGTTCCACCACCTATATGATCGCCGTGGCAGCGTTTTTACCGCTCTACCGCACACTCGGCATGAACGTGCTGGCGATGACCTGCCTGATCAACCTCGCCAGCGGCATCATGAACCTCTCCCCGTGGGGTGGGCCGACCGCCCGCGCCGCGGCGGCGCTGCATATTGATGCGCTGGATATTTTCATCCCGATGCTGCCGGCGATCTTCCTCGGCTGCGTCACGCTGGTGGGGCTGGCGGTGCTGTTCGGGCTGCGCGAGCGCAAACGGCTGGGGGTGATGCGCCTTGACAGCCGGCACCTAGACGCCATCGATCTGGGCTTTGGCGATGCCGAAGAGAATGAGGCCAACCGCCGCCCACGGATGTTCTGGCCGAACTTCATCCTGACCACGGTGCTGCTGGTGTTGCTGGTGGTGGGGCTGCTGCCGATCCAGATCCTGTTTATGCTGGCGTTCGCGATTGCCGTGATGCTGAACTACCCCTCTCTGGCGCAGCAGAAAGCGCGTATCGGTGCCCATGCCGGCAATGTGCTGGCCGTGACCTCACTGATTTTCGCCGCCGGGATATTCACCGGCATCCTCTCCGGCACCGGCATGGTGGACGCGATGGCGAAAAGCCTGCTGGCGGTTATCCCCCACAGCTTCGGCCCCTATCTGGCGGTATTTACCGCACTGGTCAGTTTGCCGTTCACCTTCTTTATGTCGAATGACGCCTTTTACTTCGGCATTCTGCCGGTGATTGCGCAGACGGCCGCCAGCTACGGCATTACCCCGGAGCAGATCGCCCGCGCCTCGATCATCGGCCAGCCGTTCCACCTGCTCAGCCCGCTGGTGCCGTCGGTCTACCTGCTGGTGGGGCTGGCGAAAGTGGACATCGGCGACCACCAGCGTTTCGCCATAAAGTGGGGGATTCTGGTAAGCCTGGCGCTGATGGCCGGCGGCCTGCTGTGTGGCGCGTTCCCGCTTTACCAGAAGGGGTGAGGGCAGGGCGGCGGTCAGAATCGTCCGGAAACGGCGCGGGTTTGCCGCGCCAACCGGCTGAAACGCCAAATCTTTGCTACGTTTACTACTCTTAGTCATAACAAGGAGCAAGGCATGGGACTTTTTGATTTTGTGAAAGATGCAGGCGAAAAACTGTGGGATGCGGTAAAAGGCAACGAATCGCAGGCCAGCGATGCCCTGAAAAAGCACATCAACGAACTGAATCTGCCGGGCAGTGACAAAGTGGATGTGAAAGTGGACGGCAATAAAGCGGTAGTGACCGGCGACGGCCTGACCCAGGAGCAGAAAGAGAAGATCCTGGTGGCAGCCGGTAACGTGCACGGCATCAGCGAAGTGGATGACCAGGTGACCAGCGCGGCCGCTGAGCCGGCGTCACAATTCTATAACGTGGTCTCCGGCGACACGCTGAGCAAAATCTCCCAGAAAATGTACGGTGACGCGAACCAGTACAACAAGATTTTCGAAGCCAACAAGCCGATGCTCTCCAGCCCTGATAAAATCTATCCGGGCCAGAAACTGCGTATTCCTGCGTAATCTCGTCTGTCCGCGCCCCGGCCAGCCGGGGCGTTTCCTCCACGCGGTTTTAGCATCCTGATGCAAAAGCGTGTATTCTTTACTTCATAGTTACAACATACTTATAACATCAACTGATTTATTCTCACTTTTCCCTCCGGGAAACTCTTTTTTGCCTGGCAGTGTAACATGGTGCGTTTCGCCGGGGATCGGCGCACAGCGCGGAGGATTCCCTTCGGGAAATAAATAATGCCTGTGTCATGTCCGCGGATTGTTGCCGCTGCCTTTGCGGGTAAAATAAATAGCGCTTGCTAATGCCTGTTAATTATGTGTAAATAGCGTTCTCGGTTTGTGGTACAGATTTTTGAAAGCAATTTTAGTCAAGCGATTCTCCGTATTAGCGATATCTTCAGATACCCCTTCTTCAGTGAAATTTCTTCTTTTAGTGCCCCATAAATTCTCACTAAAAAAACAGACCTCCTTCGCCATTATGGCGGCCTAAAAAAACAGAAAGGAAATTTCTATGTCTACTAAAATGACCGGTTCAGTAAAATGGTTCGATGCAGGTAAAGGTTTTGGTTTTATTTCTCCGGCTGACGGCAGCAAAGACGTGTTCGTGCACTTCTCTGCCATCCAGAGCAATGATTTCAAAACTCTGGAAGAAAACCAGCAGGTTGAATTCAGCATTGAGCAAGGTGCGAAAGGCCCATCAGCCGTGAATGTTGTCGCGCTGTAAGCTGAAAAAACAGGGAAGGCAGACGTGCGACAGCGATGATGGGTTCCCCGGAGCAGACACGTTGCGTTAACTTCCCTTATTCCCCCGGCGCATGACGTTACCGTTATGTGCCGGGGTGAAGAAAATACGTCATTAGCTCAGTTGGAAGAGCGGCAACCTTATTCCGAAGGTTGGCAGTCCGGGGTTCGAACCCTCGATGGCGGTCCATATTTTCTTTTATTCCCTGTTTATAATTATTGACCCGCAGCAAAGCCTGTTCAGGTGTATTTATTCACGCGCATATTTTGCTGCCGGAAATAATCATTGACCCCGTGTGCCTCTGGCATACGGGGTTTTTTATTTATAACGCTAATCAAAATAATAAGAAATCAGCTGTGAGTGCTTCCGCCGCTGCCACCAACCCATTCAAAGACTTTTGAGAGCTGTTGGTCATGAGGTTGGATCTGCTCCTCGACAGCGCCAATTGCCCCCTATCTTATCGAGCATCATGGGTAAAAAGTGATCTTAATCAGCGTGTATCGACACAATTTAGTTTATAAACTACAGGTTATATAATATAAACTATAGTTTATAGGGACGGGTCGGTAAGATGGGAAGATGGATTGTTGATACCACGGCATACTTTGATGAATGGTTGGAAGAACAAGATACTGACATGATCGAAGATGTGTTGGCAGGCTTAAAGGTGCTTGAGCAATTTGGGCCGATGCTTGGCAGGCCGGAGGTTGACCATATCAAGGGGTCAACGATTTCCAACATGAAAGAGCTGAGGGTACAAAGTAACGGTCGGTCTGTCAGAGCGTTCTTTGTATTCGACCCAAAAAGGCAGGCTATTGTGTTATGCGCGGGTGACAAAACTGGCCTTAAAGAAAAAAGATTTTACGCAGATATGATAAAAACTGCTGAAGAAGAGTATAGAAAACATCTTGAAACAATGAACAGCGCCGACGCAAACAGAAAATATCCGGAGTCAATAAAATGAGTAAACTCAATGAATTAATTGCTAAATGCTCCCCGGAGTCACAGGCGCGCATCCAACAGAAAGCAGAAGCGAAAATCCTTGAGATCCGGCTTCGCCAGCTACGCGAAGAGTTAGAAATGTCACAAACAGAGTTGGCGAAAAAGATGGGGATCAGCCAACCGGCGATAGCGGCTATTGAAGCGCGTGGGGAAGAGATCAAACTTGCCAGCCTGAAAAGATATGTTGAGGCATTAGGCGGAACCCTCAGTCTCAGTGTTGAAATGCCGACCGGCACAGGCCGTATTTACCGCCTCTGAGACAACGTGTATAGGGGCTGATTCAGCTATCTAAGCCCCGCCGTAAAACTATTATCTGCCCCCTATTTCAACCCCAGTTTCTTCGCCAGCCGGTGCAGGTTGCCGGGGTCCATCTCCAGGCGGCGGGCGCAGGCGGCCCAGTTGTGATTGCTGGCCTGAAGGGCGCGGCGCACGTAATGGCGCTGAAATTCCCGCGTGGCGGCCTGCAAATTTTGCAGCGGCAGCGGGTCTTCCGGTGCCTCATCCTGCGGCGCGTCACTGCCCGGCGTCAGCGCAAAGTGGTGGGGCAACAGCAGCAGGTCACCGCCACCGTTTTCCGCCTGCGCAATCACCGTGGCACGGTAGATGGCGTGCTCCAGTTCGCGGATATTGCCCGGCCAGGGGTAGGCACGCAGCCTGGCGCGGGCGGCGGCGCTGAGCGCCAGATGCCGCAGCCCGAATTTCACCCGGCATTTTTCACAGAAGTAACCCGCCAGCAGCACGCTGTCTTCACCGCGCTCCCGCAATGGCGGCACCTGCAACGGGAACACGCTCAGCCGGTGGTAGAGGTCGGCACGGAATGTGCCCTGCGCTGCCGCTAACCGCAGATCTTTATTGGTGGCGGCCAGGATGCGCACATCCACCCGCAGCGGCCGGTCTTCCCCGACGCGTTGCAGATCGCCATACTGCAACACCCGCAGCAGCTTCGCCTGTAACGGCAGCGACAGCTCGCCGATCTCATCCAGAAACAGTGTGCCGCCGTCGGCCATCTCAAATTTACCGGTGCGATCGTGGATCGCGCCGGTAAAGGCCCCTTTGACGTGGCCGAACAGCTCGCTCTCCGCCACCGATTCCGGCAACGCTGCACAGTTCAGGTAGATAAGCGGGTTCGCTGCCCGGGCTGAGCGCCGGTGCAGCGCCTGTGCCACCAGCTCTTTGCCGACCCCGGTCTCACCGGTGATCAGCACATTCAGGTCGGTGGGCGCGACCACCGCCATCTCCCGCTGCAGCTGTTGCAGCGCCGCCGAGTCACCCACCATCTCGGTCTCACCGGCCTCATGCGGCGCGTCATCCGCCATGGTCAGCCGCTGGCCCGGCTTCTCCAGTTGCTCCATCAGCAGGGCATTGTTGAGCGCCCCGGCCACCAGCGAGGCCACCACCCGCAGCTCCTCATCGCTGTAGGCATCAAACTGTCGGGCGTCCATGCCGTCCAGCGTCAGCGCGCCGATCAGGGCCTGCCCGGAAAACAGCGGCAGCCCCACGCAGGCGTGAACGTGCAGATCCTGCTGTGCCGGGATCAGCCCGTCATAGGGGTCGGGCAGGTCGCTGTCTGCCGGGAAGCGCACCACGTCCCCGGCGCGGGCAATCGCCTCCAGCCGGGGATGGGCCGCCAGCTGAAACCGCCGCCCCATCACATCCGGCGCCAGCCCGGCGGTCGCCAGCGGGCGGAAATGTTGCGCTTCATAGCGCAGCAGGGCGGTGGCATCACACTGCAACAACTGATGCAGGCTGCCAATCATCCGGTTAAACCGGTCGGGCCGTGATAACCCGTTTTGCATCTCGACTGCCAGCGCAGCCAGCCCGTTTACGGACATGTTCATGGTGTCTTTTCCACAATAACCGTGTCAAAAACACAATAGCCTTCGGGTGTCATTTTAACAATCTCTTATTTTTAGTTGTTAAAATTCAATAAGATAAAAACTGGCACGCCACGTGCACTCTCAGGGTAACTGAATACTATTCTGAGGACATTCCATGAGCATCCACGTTAAAAACAACATCACCTGGGTCGGCCAACGTGACTGGGAAGTGCGTGACTTCCACGGCACCGAATACAAAACCCTGAAAGGCAGCAGCTATAACAGCTACCTGATCCGCGAAGAGAAGAACGTCCTGATCGATACCGTGGACCACAAATTCAGCCGGGATTTTGTGCTGAACCTGATGCAGGAGATTGATCTGGCGAGTATCGACTACATCGTGATTAACCACGCAGAAGAGGACCACGCCGGCGCGCTGACGGCGCTGATGGCCCAGATTCCGGACACGCCCATCTATTGCAGTGAAAACGCCATCGATTCAATTAACGGCCACCACCACCATCCGGAGTGGAATTTCCATGTGGTGAAAACCGGTGACCGGCTGGAGATCGGTAACGGCAAGCAGCTCATCTTTGTCGAGACGCCGATGCTGCACTGGCCGGACAGCATGATGACCTACCTGACCGGCGACGCGGTGCTGTTCAGTAATGACGCCTTCGGCCAGCACTATTGTGACGAGCACCTGTTCAATGACGAAGTGGATCAGAACGAGCTGTTCGAGCAGTGCCTGCGCTACTACGCCAACATCCTGACGCCGTTCAGCCGGCTGGTGACGCCGAAAATCAATGAGATCCTCGGCTTCAACCTGCCGGTCAGCATGATTGCCACCTCGCACGGCGTGGTCTGGCGCGATAACCCCACCCAGATTGTGCAGCACTACCTCAACTGGTCAGCGGACTATCAGGAAGACCGTATCACGCTGCTGTATGACACCATGTCCAACAATACCCGCATGATGGCGGATGCGATCGCCCAGGGCATTATTGAGACTGACCCGCGCGTGGCGGTGAAAATTTATAACGTCTCGCGGCACGACAAAAATGAGATCCTGACGCAGGTGTTCCTCTCCAAAGGGATTCTGGTCGGCTCCTCCACCATGAATAACGTGATGATGCCGAAAGTGGCGGGGATGCTGGAAGAGATGGCGGGCCTGCGTTTCCGCAACAAAAAAGCCTCCGCCTTCGGCAGCTACGGCTGGAACGGCGGGGCGGTTGACCGCATCCAGACCCGGCTGATGGATGCCGGGTTTGATACCACGCTGGCGCTGAAAGCCAAATGGCGGCCGGATGGCGATATGCTGGAAGTCTGCCGCGAGCATGGCCGCACCATCGCCCGCCAGTGGGCGCTCTCTCCGCTGCCGGTGAAGCCCCAGCCGGTTCAGGCGCCGCAACCGGCCGCGCTCACCGATCTGGCGGTCAATGCCGCGCCGGAGAGCGAGGGCGCCGCCACCGGCCAGTGTATGCAGTGCAGCGTTTGCCAGTGGGTCTACGATCCGGCGCTCGGCGAACCGCTGCAAAATGTGGCACCGGGCACGGTGTGGTCAGATGTCCCGGACGATTTCCTCTGCCCGGAGTGTGGGCTGGGAAAATCGGTGTTTGACCCGCTGGAGGGCTGAGAGGATGACTGACGACATCATTATCATCGGCTCCGGCTTTGCCGCCCGTCAGCTGATTAAAAACCTGCGGCGGCTGGATAACCGCCTGAGCCTGCGGCTGATCGCCGCCGACAGCTGTGATGAATATAATAAACCGGAGCTGAGCCAGGTGTTCAGCCAGCGCCAGCGGGCAGAGGATCTCACCCGCCTGCCTGCCCGGGCGTTTGCCGAAAGCCATAACCTGATGCTGCACCCGCATACGCCGGTCACGCGCATCAACCGGGCGGCGCACCGCATCGAGACCAACGCCGGAGCGTTCACTTACCGTAAGCTGGTGCTGGCGCTGGGGGCGGAGCCGCGCATCCCGGCAATCCCCGGCCGGGAATGGATGCACACGCTCAACAGCCAGCAGGAATATCGCCGGGCAGAAGCAGAGTTGCAGGGCGCGCAGCGGGTGCTGTTGCTGGGGGGCGGGCTGATCGGCACCGAGCTGGCGATGGATCTTAACCGGGCGGGCAAGCAGGTGATGCTGGTGGACCGCGCTGCCGCGCTGCTCGCCACGCTGATGCCGCCGGAAGTGAGCGCCCGCCTGCAACACCGGCTGATCGGCGCGGGGGTGCAGATGTATTTCAACGCAGCGCTGGCTGGGCTGGCACGCCAGGATGACCAGATTGTCGCAACGCTGGCCGATGGCCGCACGCTGCATACAGACGCGGTGGTCTGCGCCATCGGGCTGGTGCCGAATATTGCGCTGGCGCAGGAGGCCGGGTTGCAGGCCCGCCACGGCATTGTGGTGGATGACTGCCTGACCACCTCAGACCCGGCGATTTTCGCCTTGGGCGACTGCGCCGAAATCCAGGGCAGGCTGTTGCCCTACCTGCAACCCGCGCAACTGGCGGCGA
Organism: Chimaeribacter californicus; assembly: GCF_002858675.1. Taxonomy (GTDB): domain Bacteria; phylum Pseudomonadota; class Gammaproteobacteria; order Enterobacterales; family Enterobacteriaceae; genus Chimaeribacter; species Chimaeribacter californicus. The sequence goes on along the minus strand of NZ_PJZF01000025.1, from coordinate 42,605 downwards.
TGACGCTGGCGAAAAACCTCACCGGCGCACAAGACAGCCTGCGCCTGCCACCGATGCTGATCAAAGTGAAAACCCCGGATCTGCCGCTGCACCTGGCGGGCCAGACCACCGCCCCGGATCTGCACTGGGCGATCGAGGCCGGCCCCGAAGGGCTGGTGGCCTGCGGCAGGGATGGGCAGCAGCAGCTTCAGGCTTTTGTGGTCAGCGAAGGCCGGATGAAACAGGCTTTCCAGTTATTGAAACAGTTACCCGACACCGCGAGGCACCTATGTACGATGTAATTTGCGACACCCAGATTTCCGGCGACACCCTGATCTGCTACAAAACCCTGCCGGTCTGGCACCACGACACCTTGCCCGCGGCGTTTCAGCAGCAGCACAATACCCAGCCGGGCACCTGGGCGCAGCTGACGATCCTCCACGGCACGCTGGAGTTTGCCCTGCTGACTGAACAGGGTGAGGTGACGCAGCGCTTTACCTTTGACCCGGAGCACCAGCCGCCACGCATCGCGCCGCAGCAGTGGCACCGCATTGTGGCGTTCAGCCCGGACATCGCCTGCCAACTGGCGTTCTACTGTGAACCGGCGGCCTATTTCCATAAAAAATATCAGCTGACGCTGCCTCATTCCGAGGTAATCGAAGCGGCCGGGATCATCCCGCCGGGGCGGGCGCTGGATCTGGGCTGCGGCAACGGCCGCAATGTGCTCTATCTGCACCAGCAGGGGTTTTCGGTGGAAGGGTGGGACAAACACGCCGACAGCCTGGCGAATCTGCAAGAGATCATCAACGCCGACGATCTGGCTGGCATCACGCTGGCGCAGCGTGATTTGAATGGCGTCAGCATTGAACGGCAGTACGATTTTATTGTATCGACAGTGGTGATGATGTTCCTGCAACCGGAAAGCATTGCGCCCCTGCTACAGCAGATGCAACAGGCCACGGCACCGGGTGGGTATAACCTGATCGTGGCGGCGATGGACAGCGAAGACTACCCCTGCGTGATGCCGTTCCCGTTTACCTTCCGGGCCGGGGAGCTGCGGGACGCCTACGCGGGCTGGGAGATGGTGAAATATAACGAGAACCCCGGCGCGCTGCATAAAACAGACGCACGGGGTGAGCGGATCAAAATGCGTTTTGCCACCCTGCTGGCACGCAAGGGGCGCGGGTAAGGCAGGAAAAGACAAAAAAAGCGGCCTGGGCTGTGTCCCTTAACGTAACAACTGCTTTAAAAATAACCGGATGGCAGTCAGTTTAAGCATGCTCTGCGCGTTTCTGGCTGCCTTTTCTGAACGTGTTGCGTCAGATCCCGGAAACGCTGCCAGTAGCGATCTGACAGGGTGTGCAACAGATGTTATGGTAAATACGGGCCACTGGGATAAGAAGGAATGAAATGATCTGGCTGATTGTGAAATATGCGGTGACTGCAGGGATGGTTGTGCTTGTCTCTGAGGTGGCAAAGCGAAGCGACCGGCTCGGCGGACTGCTGGCTGCGTTGCCACTGGTGACTGTTTTGGTGCTGATATGGATGAAGCTCGAGGGGCAAACGCAGGAGAAGATCGCCAGCCACGCGTGGTACACGTTTTGGTACGTGCTCCCGACGCTTCCCATGTTTCTCTGCTTTCCCGTCATGTTACAGCGCTGGGGCTTCTGGCTCGCGCTGCTGGCCTCCTGCCTCATGACCGTGGTGATTTTCTGGTTGTATGCGCTTGTGCTTCACTGCTTCGGTATTGACCTCATGTGACACCGGTACTAATAGCGGGTGTCAGGGTAAATCGGTGGCATAATCGTTCAGTTGAACAGGTAGTAAGGTCGGCAGCGCAATCGTTCTTCCTTCCTCATCGCAAAACTCAACTAAATAGGCGAGTGTAGGAACTTCAAATACGTTAACAACCGTACCGATCATCCCTTTAGTTAGCCTTTCATCCGGTAAATCTTCAGCTAAAACGACAACCTCTAATTCAGATCGCAAAACAACGTTCCACGACATTGCATTTTTGTACCACCGGAAGTTGAGTTTCCGGCCTGAATATCGTTTATCCGCCAGAGTGGCTCAGATGCCCACTCTGGCGGATAACGACGACCGGAAAATCAGCGGCCATGCATCTTCAGGGAAATCGTAACGGGCCACATTAAAAGACTTTTTGTAGTCAGAACATGCACTGGATGGTGCTAAAAACAGTGACGGAACACGGCCTAGTGCCGCTCACTCTCCCCCGGGTGTTGGCTCTCCTGCCAGTGCTCCTCACACCGGGTAATGGCGTCACTGACCAGATCGCGCAGGGCGGCGGCGCTGTCGCTGTAGCCATAATCCATCACGGAACCGGCCTCCTGCTTTTCCTGCCCAGCGGTCAGGCTGATGTGCTCCTCACTCTCCACCCAGCTGCTGCCGTTGGCCTGCCGCTCAAACAGCAGCGCATAGTCCGGGGTCTGACTATCTGACCCGTAAATCTCATATTTATGGGTCGGGTGCTCATCTTCCCCGATCAACAGGGTCTCAATCAGACGTACAGATTTCATTCGCGGCTCCTTGGTTAAAGGGTAAGTGTAGCAACCCTGGGGAAAAGGCCGGTTTCAATCAGGTGACTTCAGAAAGAGGGAGAAGGGAAGGAGGGGAAGCGAAAGGAAAGAACGCTGCGCCCACCGGGCGCAGCGTGGAACATCAGGCGGAAAGGGACGCCATGTCGATCACGAAACGGTAACGCACGTCAGAACGCTCCATGCGCTCGAACGCTTCGTTGATCTGGTCGATGTTGATGATTTCACACTCCGGCAGAATGTTTTTACGGCCGCAGAAGTCCAGCATTTCCTGGGTTTCTTTGATGCCGCCAATCAGGGAACCGGCCAGACGGCGACGGCCAAACACCATCGGGAAGGTGTTCTGCTCGTCGATCGGGCCAATCTGGCCGACCATCACCATGGTCCCGTCCACATCCAGCAGCGGCATGTAAACCGACACATCGTGGCGTACCGGGATGCTGTCGATGATCACATCAAAGCTGTTGTACGCCTGCTGCATCGCCTGCTCATCGGTGGAGATCAGGTAGTGATCGGCACCCAGTTCGCGCGCGTCGTCCGCTTTGGCTGCGCTGCGGCCAATCACGGTCACGGTGGCGCCCATACCGGCTGCCAGTTTTACCGCCATGTGGCCGAGGCCACCCAAACCGACCACGGCGACGCGGCTGCCCGGGCCAACGCCCCAGGTGCGCAGCGGGGAGTAAGTGGTGATACCGGCGCACAGCAGCGGGGCAACTTTGGACAGCTCCAGCGTCTCCGGCACGGAGAGCACGAACTCTTCACGCACCACCAGGTGCTTGGAGTAGCCACCCTGGGTGGTTTCCTGCGTGATGCGATCCTGGCCGGCGTAGGTCGGGGTCATGCCTTCGCGGCAGAACTGCTCTTCGCCCTGGCGGCACTGGTCACAGGTCTGGCAGGAATCGACCATACAGCCTACGGCGACCAGATCACCGGCTTTATAGCGGGTAACGCCTGCGCCGATGTCCGTCACGCGGCCGACAATCTCATGGCCCGGCACCATCGGGTAGGTGCCCATGCCCCAGTCGTTGCGGGCCTGATGCAGGTCAGAGTGGCAGACGCCACAGAACAGAATTTCCATCGCCACATCGTTGTCACGCAGGGCGCGACGCTCAAATGAGAAAGGAACCAGCGGTGCGCCCGCCTTCAGTGCGGCATAGCCCTGGGTTTTCATCGTTTACCACCTCTTAGATGTAAAAAGAAAACGGACACCCTCGCGGCGCCCGTATACAGCGTAATGTAAGAATCCGGTTTGTGCGTGCCTGCCCTGTCAGGCAGGCGGCCATCACAGGGTGTAGCCGGGCTTTTTATAGATTTTATCCGGGCAGCCGACGATTTCGGGGCGGTAGACCGTCTCCGCCCACTGATCCATCGGTACCTCTTCAAACGCCACGGAGACTTCGTCTTCAGTGGAGCCGAGATGCTGCTGGACGCTCTGGGAGATGGCGTCCGTTAACGCGCGTTTCTGCTCCTCGGTTTTACCGGGTACCAGTTTTACAAGCACATGGGGCATTTTCTCTCTCCTTTAACACAGGCTTTGCCAAGTATAGGCAATCACAGGCTCATCGCTTAGCAGCCTAAACAGAATGCTGTTATGAGGATTATTCATTTATGCGATCCGGGGGCGTCACGCCCCCGGCAGCCGGTCAACGGCGGTTTTTCCATACGGTCTGGATGTTGCAGAACTCGTGCAGGCCAAAATGGGAGAGCTCACGGCCAAAGCCGCTTTTCTTCACGCCGCCGAACGCCACGCGCGGGTCACTGGCGCTGTAGCCGTTGATGAACACGCCGCCGCACTCCAGCGCGGCGGCCATCTGTTCCGCCCGCGCCACATCGCCGGTGTAAATCGTCGCCATCAGGCCGAAGTCGCTGTCATTCGCCAGCGCCAGCGCGTGGTCGGCGTCCTGCGCGATGCTGATGGCGGCCACCGGGCCGAACAGCTCCTGGCGGAAGGCGGTCATCTCCGGGGTGACGTTGCCCAGCACGGTCGGCAGGTAGTAGTTGCCCGCCCCGGCCAGTTTGTCACCGCCGAGCAGCAGGGTCGCGCCCTGTGCCAGGGATTCCTGCACCTGATTATGCAGCTCGTCGCGCAGGTCATAACGCGCCATCGGCCCGACATAGTGCTCCGCCTCACGCGGATCGCCCATTTTGATGGCGCGCACCGCCTCAACAAATTTCTCCGTGAAGCGTTCGGCAATACCGGCTTCAACAATGAACCGCTTGGCTGCCGCGCACACCTGGCCGCTGTTCTGGTAACGCCCGGCCACGGCGGCTTTCACCGCGTCATCCAGATCGGCATCGTTCAGGATGATAAACGGATCGGAACCGCCCAGCTCCAGCACGCATTTTTTCAGCGCCGCGCCCGCCTGTGCCGCAATCGCGCTGCCGGCGCGGCCACTGCCGGTGACCATCACCGCCGCGATGCGCGGGTGGTTGATAATCTGGCTGACGCCCGCATTGGTGGCGTTCAGCTGGGTAAACAGGTGCGCCGGGAACCCGGCATGCAGGAAAATCTCCTCGATCAGCTGCGCGCTGCCCAGCACATTCGGCGCATGTTTCAGCACATAGCTGTTACCCGCCAGCAGGCTCGGCACCGCGCCGCGCAGCACCTGCCACAGCGGGAAGTTCCACGGCATCACCGCCAGCAGCGGGCCGAGCGGCCGGTATTCAATCACCGCGTTCTGGTTTTCAACTGTGGTGGGTTCGGTTGCCAGCATCGCCGGGCCATGTTCCGCATACCAGTCACACAGCGCAGCGGATTTCTCCACTTCAGCGCGCGCCTGGTTCACCGGCTTACCCATTTCCTGGGTAATCATCAGCGCCAGCGGCTCCGCATGGGTGCGCAGCGAGGCGGCCAGATCGCGCAGCTTTTGCCCCCGCGCCGCCAGCGGCAGGGCGCGCCACTGCTGGTACGCGCGGTAGTTCGCCTCAACGGCCTGATCAATCTGCTCTGCCGTTACAAACGGATAAGCGGCGATCTTCTCACCAGTGGCGGGGTTAACAGAAAATGCGTGGGTATCGGAAGACATTTGCATGGTTCGGCTCGCTGTTTTAAAAGATGTGAGCCTACTGTAAGACTGATTGTTGTTCTTTTATAGTGAATAATAGTGAATGGGTTGTTCTCTAACAGGGAAAATAAGATTGCTTGGTTATCTTAAAAAGGGGTATTTTTAACGCGTTGACTAGCCAGCGGGCGCGGTAACGTTTATCTATAAACGTCTTCTGGTCATCGCTGTTTTGACAGGAACAGGCCCCTTCTTATGTCACCCAATAAAAACTTACATGACTGGGTTAAGCTGGCCCACTCTCCCTCACAAATAGAGCGCCTCGAAGCGTTTTTTGGCGGCCACGGGTATGCGCTTCATCGCCATGATACCTACGCCATTGGCCGTACGTTGTCCGGCGTGCAACGTTTTAACTATCGCGGCAGCCGGCGAAATAGCCTGCCCGGCGGCACCATCGTCCTGCACCCGGATGAAGTCCATGATGGGGAAGCGGGTACGGAGGCGGGGTTCCGGTATCGGATGATATATATCGAGCCTGCATTAATTCAAAAAATAGTGGGCGGCAAGCCGCTACCTTTTATTCCGGGCGGCCTTTCGGATGACCCACGGCTCTTTGCCGCGGCGCAACCTTTGCTGCGGGCGATGGATGACCCATTTGAAACGCTTGAAGAAGAGGATGCGCTTTATGATCTGGCCCAGACGCTGGCGGTGGTCGGAGGACAACGCCACCCACGGCGGGTGTATGACTATCAGGCTGCGGAGCGGGCAAGGGAATATATCCACACCTGTTTTGATGAAAACATTACCCTGGAGAGACTTTCTGAGATCAGCGGAAGAGATCGCTGGAGCCTGAGCCGTGATTTCCGGGCGCTGTTTGGTACCAGCCCCTACCGGTACGTCACCCTGCGCCGTCTGAAACATTGCAGGCGGCTGATGTTATCAGGCGGGAATCTGGCAGATATTGCCATCGATGCGGGCTTTTCAGATCAAAGCCACATGACCCGCCAATTTATCCGCAACGTCGGTGTGCCGCCGGGCCGCTGGCTCAGGTTCATCAAAGGCGGCTGAGCACACCGTTGCACAATCGTTCAAGATTTCGGTCAGCCAGGGTCACTATGCTGAACGCTTCTTAAATAAGGAGCCTGCAGATGTATCAGCCTATTAATTTCGCACATAAATTCTCTCTTTTTACCGAACAATGGCAGCCAAAAGTCATCGCCGAAATGAATGACTATCAGTTTAAGGTGGTGAAAATTCACGGTGATTTTGTCTGGCATTCTCATCCAGAAACGGACGAGGTGTTTATTGTGCTGGAGGGCGCGCTGCGCATTGATTTCCGGGAGGGTGAGGTCTGGATTAAGCCGGGAGAAATGTACGTAGTGCCGCGCGGGGTGGAGCATAAACCCTATGCCGGTGTTGAGACTCAACTGATATTGATCGAACCTCGCGGCGTATTGAATACCGGCCATGAAGGCGGAGAACGGACGGCAGTAAATGATGTCTGGATTTGAGCATCCGGACGTTGGCGCAATGGCAGCTTAACGTGACATCAGCCTGACCCCCGTGCTAGCGCGGAGGCCGGGCATAAAAAAGCCCCCGTCTTGCAGCGGGGGCTTTTTAGTTATTACGGGTGGTTCACTTCCAGCGGGCGCAGGTCAAACAGCAGCACTTCCGCCTGGTCGCCGCCGCTTAAGGTCAGCGAGGCTTCATCCCGGACGCGTGCGCCGTCACCGGCGGTAAAGGCGATGCCGTTGATGTTCACGCTGCCGCGGGCCACATGGATATAGGCGTAGCGGTTCTGCCCGAGCGCAAACGTCTGCTGCTCATCACCATCAAACAGCCCGGCGTAGATCTTCACGTCCTGGCGCACCCGCAACGCGCCGTTGCTGCCGTCCGGCGAGACAATCAGGCGCAGCTGGCCGCGTTTTTCACTGTCCGGCACTGACACCTGCTGGTAGCCCGGCGTGGTGTTCTTCTCATCCGGCACAATCCAGATCTGCAGGAAGTGCACCCCGTCGCTGGTGGAGTGGTTGAACTCGCTGTGCGTGACCCCCGCACCGGCGCTCATCAGCTGCACATCACCCGGGACAATCACCGAGCCGGTGCCCATCGAGTCTTTGTGCGCCAGCGCCCCTTCCAGCACATAGGAGATGATCTCCATGTTGTTGTGGGCGTGCGCCCCGAAACCGCGTGATGGCGCAACCCGGTCATCATTAATCACCAGCAGGTCGGAGAAACCGGTCTGTTTCGGGTCCCAGTAACCGGCGAACGAAAAGGTGTGATATGAGTTCAGCCAGCCGTGATTACCCTGGCCACGTTGTTCAGACAGTCTTTGCTCGATCATGGTGTTCTCCTTGGGGATGGGGTGAAAGGCGGTTGCCCTTCCTATGGGGAACAAGTATACGTAAACTGTTTTGCTCAACAATCGGCTGGAATGACAATCACTGTCACAATCAGGTGGACAATGTGCAGATAGAAGACCTCCGTATTTTTATCACGGTGATCCGCGCCGGGAGCTTTACCGCCGCGGCGGATCAGCTGTTGCTGTCGAAGCAGTACGTCAGCCGGCGGATGGCGGCGCTGGAGGCGTCATTGGGCGCGCGGCTGTTGATCCGCAACACCCGCAAGCTCTCCGTCACCGAGGCGGGGCAGGTGTTCGGCCAGCATGCGCAGCGCATCCTGGATGACATCCACGAGGCGGAACAGGCAGTGGGCGAACGCCGCCAGGCGCTGCACGGCACCTTCCGCATCAGCATGCCGATGTCATTTGGCATGAGCCACCTCTCGCCGCTGATTGCCGAATTCCTGAGCCTGTACCCGGCGGTGCGGTTTCAGGTTGAGCTGGGAGACCGGCAGGTGGATCTGATTGGTGAGGGGTTTGACATCGCGATCCGCATCGGCACGCTGGCGGACTCAACGCTTATCGCCCGCCGCCTCGGCCGGCTTACGCGGGTCATCTGCGCCAGCCCCGCCTACCTCAAGCGCGCCGGGGAGCCGCAGACCCCGGAGGATCTGCTGGCGCACGCCTGCCTGCGTTACGGCCGGGAAGGGCAGACCGGCTGGGAGCTGGTGCAGGACGGCAAGCGCAAAATGCTGGATGTGCAGGGGCCGATCATCAGCAACAACGGGGAGGTGCTGCGTGACGCAGCGATCGCCGGGCTGGGGCTGGTGTTGTTGCCGGCGTTTATCGTCGGCCCGGCGCTGAAAAAGGGCGAGCTGGTGCCGGTGCTGGCGGCGCACCACCCCGCGCCGCTAAGCCTGAACGCACTCTACTCCCAGCACCGCCAGCGCAGCGAAGTCACCCGCGTCTTTTTGTCATTTTTGGAGGCGCGGCTGAAGGCACAGGGGACGGAGTAAAGAAAGGCAATGATCAAGGGCTGGCATTTAAAGACCGAATGGTCTAGATTGAAACCATGAACAGAGAAACGTTACGCCCCGCCCCGCGTGGCAGGCCCAGAGAATTCGATGTAGACGCCGCCGTAGAACGCGCGATGCAGGTCTTTTGGTCGCGCGGCTACCACGGCACCTCGCTGCCCGATCTCCTTGAGGCGACGCACCTGTCGCGCGGGAGTTTGTACGCGGCATTTGGTGACAAACATGGCCTGTTCCTGCGCACGCTGGACCGCTATATCGACGATGCCCTGGCGCGGCTGAATACCGAGCTTGATCCGCACAAACCGGCGCTGGACGGCGTGCGTGCCTGTCTGGCCGGCTACGTAGACCGCACCAGCGGCGTTGCCGGGAAACGCGGCTGTTTAGTGGTGGCAACCGCCATGGAGCTGGCCGCGCACGATGCTGAGGTCAAAAAGCGCATCGGCCGGTTCTTTACAGCGCTGGAGACGCAGCTTGCCGCGGCACTGGCCCGCGCCCAGGCGGCAGGGGAGCTGGCGGCCGGGGTTGAACCGGCCGCCGCCGCCCGCCTGCTGCTCTGTGTGCTTGAAGGGATGCGCGTCGTCGGCAAAACAGGCCCGGAACCGGCGGTGTCCCATGCGGCGGTTCAGAGCCTTATCGACCGTTTAGTCAGGTAACGCGCCCCCGCTGCGGCGCGTTTTTTCAGGCCTATATCTAGACCGATTGGTCTTTAAAGAGGGGAGTCGCGATGTCTCTGATACAAATTCTCTGTGCGCTGCTGGTGCCGCTGTTGTGGGGCGTGCAGTTTGTGGTTATCAAGGTCGGGCTGGCGACTTTTCCGCCCCTGTTTTTTGTCGGGCTGCGCTTCGCCGCCGTGGCGCTGATGCTGCTGCCGTTTGTCGGGCGGCCGACCCGGCGCGAACTCGGGCCGATGATCGCCATTTCCGTATTTTTCGGCGGCCTGAACTTTGCGTTGTTTTTTCTCGGGCTGGAACACGGGCTGGCCAGCGTCTCCGCCGTGGCCAACCAGCTCTCCACCCCGTTTACCGTGCTGCTCGCCTGGCCTTTTCTCGGGGAGCGGCCGTCGGCGCGCATTCTGTTTGGCCTGGCATTGGCCTTCGGCGGCGTGGCGCTGACGGTGGCAGAACCCGGTGCCACCGTCAGGATGCTGCCGACCCTGCTGGTTGTCGCGGCCGGGTTCTGCCTGGCGGTCGGCAGCGTACTGACGAAACGCTACGGGCCGTTTGAGCCGTTAAAACTCATGGCCTGGATGTCGCTGTTCACCGTGCCGCAGGTGATGGCGGCCTCCTTTCTGTTCGAACAGGGGCAGCTCGCCGCGCTCCATACCGGCAGTGTGTCGGCGTGGCTGGCGTTCGCCTACACCGTGCTGTTTGGCGCGATTACCGGCTGGGGCCTCTGGTTCTGGCTGATCGCCCGCTGCTCCATGAGCCGGGTGGCACCGTTTGCCCTGCTGCAAATCGTTTTTGCCGTCATCGCCGGAGTGATTTTCCTGCATGAACCGCTGTCGCTGACGCTGGTGGCCGGTGCGCTGGTGGGCATCACCGGTGTCGCCATTACCCAGACCCGTGCCGCCCAGCGGCCGGAAACATAACACCGCAATAGAAGAGAGGAGAACTTACGGATGGCTACGTTTGTATTAGTGCATGGGGCGTTTCAGGGGGCCTGGGTGTGGAGCAGGCTCGCCCGGCTGCTGCGGCAACAGGGCCATGACGTCTATACGCCGACCCTGACCGGGCTGGGGGAGCGGGCGCACCTCGCCGGCGGCGCGATCACGCTGGACACCCATATTCAGGATATCGTGAACGTCTTCCACTATGAAGATATCCAGGAGGCGGTGTTATGCGGCCACTCCTACGGCGGGATGGTGATTACCGGCGTGGCTAACCAGATCCCCGGCCGGCTCCGCGCACTGGTGTTTATTGACGCCTTCGTCCCGGCGGCCGGTGAATCGCTGATTGATGTTCAGGGCGAGGGGGCCGCCGCGCTCTGGGTGGCGCAAGCCGCCGAAACGGGCGGGATGATCCCGCCGCTGAGCGCCGCGCTGTTCAACGTGAACGAGGCCGATGCGGCGCGGATCGATGCCCTGTCATTGCCGCAGCCGCTGGGCACCTTCGTACAGGCCGTGCAGGGCGGGATCGAGGCGCCCGCCCTGCGCGCGCTGCACCGCACGTTCATCTTTGCCGGGGCCAACGGCGGGGATTGGTTCGTCTCAACCCATCTGCGGCTGAAAGACCACCCTGACTGGCGGGTGCACGACATTGCCTGTGGCCACAACATCATGCTCGACCGGCCTGAGGAACTCGCCGCGCGCCTGCTGGAAGAAACCACCCGGTGAGGCCATCCGGTCAGGGATAGCCGGTGCCGCACCCCAACGCATGGCATTTTGCTTAATTTTTCACGAAATAAAACATTCGCTCATTATATCCATACTCATTATTGTAAAGTCATAATATCCTCCCAAATCAATCTGGTGGTTCTTACGATCGCGATAATTCTGGCTGGGGGGCCTTGCGGCATCACCCACAGCAAAAACAGGACGTAACGATGGATCAGATAGTGTATGTGGTGGACGATGATGAGGCGGTCAGGCGTTCGCTTGTCCGCTTGCTTGAGTCAGCAGCGTACCCGGTGGCGGATTTCGCCTCTGCCGGGGCGTTTCTTGCGCACCCTTTCAGCCCGATCCCCAGTTGCCTCATTCTTGATATGAACATGCCGGTGTCCAATGGGTTTGAGGTGGCCGAAATGCTGCATAACAACGGCCACGCCATCCCGATTATCTTCCTGACCGGGTTCGGTACCATCCCGATGTCGGTGAAGGCGATGAAAGCCGGGGCGCATGAGTTCCTGACCAAGCCGGTAATGGCCGAACAGCTGCTGCACGCGGTGGCGGAGGCGTTGCAGCTGGCGGAGAAGAACCTCACGCTCTCCTGTGAGCAGCTGGCGCTGCGGCAGCGGCACCAGACCCTGACGCCGCGTGAGTGCGAAGTGCTGGAACTGGCCATCGGCGGCCTGCTGAACAAACAGATCGCCAACGCGCTGGGCGTGAGTGAAATTACCGCCAAAGTGCATAAACGCCGCGTGATGGAAAAAATGCAGGCCCGCTCGCTGGCGGATTTGGTCAGGGCCGCAGAGCGCCTGAATATTCTGAAATCCCAGAGCCGTTAACCCGCCCCTTGAGAGGAGAAGCCCTTGAATACCCCAACGTTGCCCGAACCGCGCGCCCAGCTGAAAGCGATGTCCGCTGTGCTGCGCCGGCTGCACAAAGCGCTGGTAGAGAGTGAAATGGCGCAGTTTGGCGCGGTCGGCAGCGCCTTTGATCAGCTGCAACTGCTCACCAGCCACCCGCAATTTGCCTGGTTACAGCAGATTTCTGCGATCCTGGTCAGCATCGATGAGCGGCTGGATGATAAAGAACAGGATGTGGAACAGGCCACGGTGCAGGCCTATAAGGGCCAGATTGAATGGCAACTGGCACCCGGGGAAAATAGCAGCGCCTTCCACCAGAAGTACCTCAGCGCTTTGCAGGATTCCCCCGCCGTGGCCATGGCCCACGGGGAACTGCGCCGCCAGTTCGCCTCCCTGCCGGGTACGCCGGCCGGTGATCGCCATGATGGCGATACGGCATAAACCGGACGCTTACCGCTTTCAGGTAAGCGTTTATCGCAGCAGGTGCAGCACCGTTAATTAACGCAATGCGTTATTTGCCGGTTTTGCTCAATTGTTATCTGAAATCAGCATTATTACTGTTTAATTCCTGTGCTAACTTGGCAGGAATTCACCTGACAGGAAAATAATGAGATGGCAGATAATAATAAAATTAAGCGCGCTTCGCGGGTTAACATAGCACTGGCGGCATTGATTTCATCCGCTATTTTACTGGCATTGCCGGCACAGGCGAATGAAAGTGATGCCGGCGTGCCTTCATTAAAAGGGAAACGCATTGGTATTACGGTGGCAGGCACCGACCATTACTGGGATTTAAAAGCGTACCAGGGGCAAATTGATGAGGTCAGGCGCCTCCGTGGTACACCGGTTGCGCTGGACGGCGGCCGTAAAGAGGCCCAGCAAATATCGCAAATACAGACGCTTATCGCACAAAAACCCGATGCAATTATCGAAACGTTGGGGACTGCATCAGTACTGGAACCCTGGTTGAAAAAAATCCGCGCTGCGGGTATTCCGCTATTCACCGTTGATACTGCCAGCCCATCAAGTATTAATGTGACGACCTCAGATAACTTTTATATCGGCGAACAGCTGGCCTTAAAGCTGGTTAATGATCTGCGGGGTGAGGGGAATATTCTGGTATTTAATGGGTTTTATGGGGTGCCTGTGGTCGCCATGCGTTACGACCAGTTAAAAGCGGTATTAAAATGGTACCCTAAAATAAAAATCATTGAGCCTGAGTTGCGTGATGTCATTCCCAATACGGTGCAGGATGCTTATTCGCAAATCAGCCAGCTGTTAAATAAATATCCGAAAGGATCGGTACAGGCGATCTGGGCTGCGTGGGATGTGCCGCAGATTGGCGCGACCCAGGCAGTGGATGCTGCCGGCCGTAACGAGATTAAAACCTACGCGGTGGATGGCAGCCCGGACGTGGTCTCCCTGGTAAAAGATCCGCAGTCCAGCGCGGCGGCGGTTGTCGCGCAGCAACCCTACCTGATCGGTAAAACTGCCGTACAAAACGCCGCCCGTTATCTGGCCGGCGAGCGTAATCTGCCGCCTGCCACTTACGTACCGGCATTGGTCGTGACAAAAGAGAATGCGGCTGACGTGCAGAAAACGCTGGGCCAGTCTGATGGCAAGTAATACGCCGCTGCTGGCGCTTCACCAGATTGATAAGGCTTTCGATGGCGTGCCGGCACTGCGTCAGGTCAGCCTTGTTCTGGCAGCCGGGGAGATACATGGGCTTATTGGCCACAACGGTGCCGGTAAATCCACCCTGATTAAAATCCTGGGCGGGCTGCAGCCGGCCGACGGGGGGCAAATCTGGCTGGATGGCCGGCAGATACATATTGATTCGCCCGGCAAGGCACGGGCGCTGGGGATTGAAATTGTGCACCAGGAACGTTTGCTGGCACCCACACTCACGGTGGCGGAAACGCTGCTGTCAGGCGAGGAACCCGTCTGGCCGGGCCTGCGCCTGATCAATCGCCGCCGCCTCAGGCATGTCGCCCGCCAGGCCATACAGCATTACTTCGGGCTGGATATCAACCCTGACAGCCTGATAGCAGACCTGAGCGTGGCGGAGCAGCAGATTGTGCAAATTACCCGGGCGCTGCGGCACTCGCCGCGCGTGCTGGTGTTTGATGAGCCGACGGCTGCGCTGGCGCGCCATGAAGTCACGGCTCTGTTTAAGGCCATTCGCCGGCTCAGGGAACAAGGGTTGGCAGTGCTGTATGTCTCTCACTACCTTGATGAGATAAGCGAGTTGTGCCAGCAGGTCAGTGTGCTGCGTGACGGCAGGAATGTGGCGCAGCATACCGTGAGCACCGTGACCCCGCACCAGTTAATCCACGACATGCTGGGTAACGCCCTGCGTGAAGGGCCGCCGCGTCAGTCGCAACGGCGTGAGCAGACATTACTGCAGGTGACGGCGCTGTCCGCAGAAGGCCGCTTCAGGGAGGTCAGTTTCAGCGCCCGGTCTGGTGAGATCCTCGGCATCACCGGGCTGCTGGGTTCCGGCGGCAAAGCGCTGGTGCGTGCGCTGTTCGGCCTGGAGAGCGGCCTGACCGGCACCATAATCCTGAACGGGCGCCCGCTGCTGCCGCGTACGCCTCATCAGGCCGTAAAACAGGGCATTGCTTTTGTACCGGAGGATCGCCGGGCGAACGGCATCGCACCGGCGTTGAGCGTCCGGGAAAATATTGCCCTGACCTCGTTAACGTCGCTGGTCAGCGGGCTTTTTATTGACCGTCGCCGTGAACAGGCGCTGGTGGCAGGCAATATCGAACGGCTGGGTATCCGCACGCCCGGCATGGAAGCACCGCTGCGTGCGCTTTCCGGGGGTAACCAGCAGAAGGTTGTGCTGGCCAAGTGGCTCAATACTGACGCATGGCTCTACCTGCTGGATGAACCTACGGTAGGTGTTGATATCGGTGCCAAGGCGGAGATCTACCAGGCCTTGCATAACCTGGCCGCGGAAGGGGCGGTCATTATTGTGTTCTCGGCCGATCTGCTGGAACTGCAGTCCCTTTGTGACCGTATTCTGGTCATGGCCCGGGGCAAGCTGGTAAAAACGCTGGATGCAGCCGCCACCGATCATCATGAACTCCTGGCCTGGGCATCGGGTGCCGTGTCCGGAACACTTGCAGGAGCCTCGCATGAGTGAACGCGCGTCTGACATGCCGTCCGCCCCTGTACGGCCGCGAGCCGGCAAAGGCGCACAGTGGTTACAGGGCGGGGCGCTGCTGATTATCATCACGGTGCTGGCCGTTTTTGCCTTTCTGTCACCCCTCTTTCTGACCCTGAGCAATCTGGGCAATGTCCTGCAGCAGACCGCCGTCACCGGCACGCTGGCTTTTGGCCTCTCGCTGGTCATGGCCGGGGGAGGCAGCCATTCGCTGACCGGGGGTATGGATTTATCCGTGGCAGCCAACATGGGGCTCAGCGCTGCGGTGCTGGCCACTCAGCTGGCAGCCGGCCACTCACTGACCGCGTCACTGACTCTGGCCCTGTTGAGCGGCGTAGCCCTGGGGGCACTGAATGCGGTTGCCGTGGTATGGCTGCGTATCCTGCCGTTACTTGCCACCCTGACGACGATGAATATCGCTATCGGGCTGGAGATGGTGTTAACCCAGAACGCCACTGTGCCGGTGAGTGGCCCGCTGTTTGAGGCATTACTCACACCCGGGCCGCTGACGTTATCGTGGCTGGCGTGGGCATTTGTGTTGCTGACCGCCGGGTTTATTTTTCTGGCCCAGGGGAGCCGCTTTGGCCTGCGGCTCCAGGCTGTGGGCGGCCACCCACAGGCTGCCCGCGCGAATGGCCTGGCCGTCGGGCGCTATCTTGCTGCCAGCTATGTGTTGTGCGGCCTGGCGGCGGCGCTGGCTTCGTTTGGTTCCGTTACCCTGCTCAGCGGCAGCTCACCCGGTTCCGGTGACAACCTGCTGATGGTCATTGCCGCCGTGTTGCTGAGCGTGGTGTTCTCACGGCGGCTGGTGCCAACGGTAACCGGTACGTTAATCAGTGCGCTGTTCCTGAGCCTGATTGCCAATGGCTTCCAGCTGATCAACATCTCCAGTTACTGGATTAATGGGGTTGAAGGTGTGCTTATCCTGTTGGTGGTGTCGTTAACGGCATTGCTGCGCCAGCGTCAACTGAGGAGTAACGTCCGTGTCTGAATTATTCTTCCCGGCATTACGTGCGAAAACAGGCGGTAATCTGCCTGGTCTGGTGATGCTGCTGGCATTCGTGCTGTTGCTGCTGCTGTTCAGCCTGTTTGTGCCGGGGTTTTTTACCGGCCGCAATATCGAAAGCGTGTTGCTGAATAATGTCGCGCCGCTGGCCATTGTGGCGCTGGCGATGACCGTGGTGGCAACGATGGGCGCCGTTGACCTGTCTGTGGGGACGGCCATTGATTTTTCTTGCCTGGTTTTGATGACGCTTACCCTGCATCATGCCGGGCTGCCGCTGGCCATCATTGCCGCGATGCTGGCAGCCCTCTGCGTGGGGCTGTTTAATGCTTTCCTGGTGGCAGTACTGGCGGTAGAGCCCTTTTTGGCCACCCTCGGCACGCTGTTTATTGGCCAGAGTATCCAGCAACTCTCCTCCAACGGCGGCCAGCCGATTTACCTGTTAAGCCAGGTGCTGCCCGCAGGATTTACTGCCATCAGCCGCGGTACGCTGCTCGGCATGCCGATACCGCTGTGGATAGTGGCGGTGCTGGCGGTTGGGCTGCATCTGCTGCTGCAAAAAAGCCGGCATGGCCGGGCGCTCACGCTGTTTGGCAGTCAGAGCAGCGTCGCCCGCTATTCCGGGATTGCCACCCGGCGCCTGATTACGCTGGCGTTTGTGCTGAGTGCCGTGACGGCCGGAATCGTGGGCCTGCTGCTGGCATCCAATGTTAAAGCCTGGGTACCGCTGTCCGGCAATGCTTACCTGCTGAATGCCATTGGTGCCGCGTTTATCGGCAGCACGTTCTCACCGTCCGGCCGCCCCAGCGTGGTGGGTACGCTGCTGGGCGTGGTGCTGTTGAGCTTTATCGCTAACGGGTTGCTGTTGATCGGCTGGAATTTTTACTGGCAGCAGGTCGCGACCGGCGGGCTGATTTTTGCCGTGCTGGCCACCGGGGCGATTAATCGCCGCCAGAAGGAGACCGGCTGATGAAAAAACCGTTTATTCTGTTTGGTTTTATGATGAACGTGGTGGGCCACCTTTCCGCCGGCCTGTGGCGGCATCCGGATGATCAGGCCACACGCTACACCGACATCAATTACTGGATAAGCCTTGCCCGCCTGCTGGATGACGCGGGATTTGATGCCCTGTTTCTGGCCGATGCGCTGGGCCAGCTGGATGTCTATCAGCAGCTTCCCGACGCCGCGCTCCGGGGGGCCGCCCAGATGCCGGTCAACGATCCGTTATTGCTGGTCTCCGCGCTGGCAGCGGCTACCCGCCACCTTGGCTTTGGGATCACGGTATCTACGACGTACGAACAGCCCTATCTGCTGGCGCGTAAGTTCACCACCCTCGATCATCTGAGCAACGGGCGGGTGGCATGGAACATCGTCACGTCCATGCTTGACTCGGCGGCACGCAACCTCGGTATGACGCAGCAGATCCCGCATGATGAACGTTATGCGCGCGCGCAGGAGTTTGTTGATGTCACGTGCAAACTCTGGGAAGGGTCATGGGAAGCGGATGCGGTAACGCGCGACAAGCTGGCAGGGATTTACAGCAACCCGCAAAAAGTCCATGCCATTGGCCATCATGGGCGGTATTACCAGGTACCGGATGCCCATTTGAGTGAACCCAGCCCGCAGCGTACCCCGGTACTGTTTCAGGCCGGCACGTCTGCCCGCGGCAGCCTGTTTGCAGCGGTTAATGCGGAGGTGGTTTTTATGGCCGGGCTGACCCCACAAGCGATTCGCACTGACATAAACACCCTTCGCCAGCTGGCGGCTGAACAGGGGCGTGATCCTGCGTCCCTGCGTTTTATCGCTGCCGTGACGGTGGTAACCGGCGCAGACGATCGCGACGCGCAGGCCCGCTATCAGGCGTTTCAGCAGTACATCAGCCAGGACGCCGCCCTGGCACTTTTCTCTGCCTGGACCGGCGTGGACTGGTCGGCGTTTGACCTGGACCGTCCGCTGGAATATATCGAAACGGAGGCCTGTCGCTCGGCACTGGCCAGCCTGACCCGTATCGACAGCGGCCGGCAGTGGACACTGCGTGAGGCAGCGGACACCATCGGCATTGGGGGGCTTCACCCAACGCTGGTAGGCGGCCCGCAGGCGATTGCCGACCAGTTAGAGCAGTTTGCAGAGGAGGCGGGCGTTGATGGATTTAACATTGGTTACGCCATCAGTCCCGGCAGTTTTGAAGATTTTGTCCGTTATGTGGTGCCGGTTCTTAAGGCGCGGGGGCGCATGGCTGAACGTCCGGCCCACCCGCTGACACTGCGGGAACGGCTGTTCGGGGCAGGGCAGCGCCATTTACCCGCTGACCACCCGGCAAGCCATTTTCGTCGGCCATCATAAAAAACCTGCCTGAAGCGGGTTTTTTATCTGCCAGCGCCATGCATGGCGGGGATAATTTTAATGGTCATTGAAAAGACAATTGGCCTGGTGAAAATACTCTGACCTGTGTGGCGGCGTTGAAAATAGCGATGAAAAGAACGCGCCGGCGGCTGGGAATAGCCTGGGTATTTCAAAGTTAATTTCCAGAAATCGTTATTGATAATTCATCCTTAGCCATAAAGCCGGACTGTGTAGAATGACGCTCTATTACCCCCTGATTATTCTGCGACTTATAATAGTGTACGCAAGGAGCTTTTATGCATCTGGCACGTTTCCCCCGGGTCACGTTGGGGCATTTCCCGACGCCACTTGAACCCCTTGATAATTTAAGCGCCCTGTTAGGCGGCCCGAAAATATGGATCAAACGTGATGATGCCACCGGGCTGGCCGGCGGGGGAAATAAGACGCGTAAGCTGGAATTCCTGTTAGCCGATGCACGACAGAAAAAAGCGGATGTGATTATTACCCAGGGCGCAACGCAATCTAACCATGTGCGCCAGACGATTGCCGGTGCGGCGAAATTAGGCCTGGCCGCACACGTCTTGTTAGAAAAGCGCGTGACCGACTTTGGAGAGGAGTATCAGCGTTCCGGCAACGTCTTACTCGACCATCTGCTGGGGGGCAAAATCGTGGCGCACTTGCCGGGCGGCACGGACATGCAAAAGGCGATGGACGAGTACGCCGCTGAACTGCGTGAAAAAGGGCACACGCCTTACGTCATCCCCGGCGGCGGTTCCAACCCGATTGGTGCCCTGGGGTATGCCGCCTGTGCGGAAGAGTTGTTGTACCAATCTTCACAGCAGCGGTTACGCATCGACCTGGTGGTTCATGCCACAGGCAGTACCGGCACCCAGGCCGGATTGGTGGCCGGGTTCAGTGCCACCAACAGCCATGTGCCGGTGCTGGGTATCAGTGTGCGGGCACCCAAAGAGAAACAGGAAGAGAACGTCTGGAATCTGGCGTCGCGTACGCGTGAACTGCTGGGCGTACCGGGTGAGCTCTCGCGCCATGCGGTCACTGCCAACAGTGATTACGTTGGCGAGGGATATGGGTTACCCACGGAAAGTATGCTGGAAGCCTTACGCCTGCTGGCCCGCCACGAAGGTATTTTGCTGGATCCGGTCTACTCCGGAAAAGGGTTTGCCGGCCTTATTGATTTGATCCGCAAAGGGCATTTCCGTCAGGACGAAAATATCGTCTTCATTCATACCGGCGGCTCGGCGGGCTTGTTCGGTTATCGGCAGGTGCTGGAGGCGTGAGCCAGCCGTTCCTGCTTGGGGTGCTGGGCGGCATGGGGCCGCTGGCCACCGTGGACTTCATGTACAAGTTGCTGGCCGCGACGCCGGCCGCCGACGATCAGCAGCAAATCCCGGTGGTGGCCTGGAACGTCCCGCAAATTGCCGATCGGCAGAAAGCGCTGGCGGGCCTTGGGCCATCCCCATTGCCCCAGCTGTTGCAGGGCATCCATAGGCTGAATGAAGCCGGTGCCAGCCACATCGCTATCCCCTGCAATACTGCGCACCACTGGTATGGCGCGTTACGCGAAGCCAGCACCGCGCCGTTGCTGCACATTGTGGAGGCAACGCTGGAGAAGCTGCAAACCGCACCTGCGCGCCCTGAACATGTTGGCATCATCGCCACCCAGGGCACGCTGGATGCCGGCTGGTTTCAGCAGGGGTTAACCCGGCTTGGGATCACGCCGGTGTTGCCCACAGCAGATGAGATGCAGAACTGGTTTGTGCCCGGTTGCTACGCCGTGAAACGCGGTGCACCGGCAGAGGGTGGGGCATTGCTGTTGCGCCAGGCGCAGGCATTGTGCGCACGCGGCGCCGGGGCGTTGATTCTGGCGTGTACCGAAGTGCCGGTCGCGTTGCAGGCAATAGGGGCGCCGGCCTTGCCGCAGACTTTTGACCCGGCCGTTGCCCTGGCGGAGCGCTGTTCGCAGCTATGGCAGGCATACCGTCAGGCCGCTTTCTCATAACATAAACCGTGGCAGAAATGCCGATCAATAAACCATGTTGCGCCGGATATTCATGACTGCGCTATTTTTTGACGTCTACACAGGGTGAATAGAGTGAAAAAACAGATCTGCTTATTACTGGCAGCAGGGAGTATATGGGCAAATAGCAGCGTTGCTGCATCACCTGATGAAGTGCGTATTGCGTATAGCGGCGGCTCTCAGGTTTTAATGCTGGCGAAAGCCGATGGCTCATTAGATAAAGCGTTACACACCAAAGTGAAATGGGTGCAATTTGCCTCAGGGGCGGATGCGTTGAGTTATTTCGCCAGCAACGCCATTGATATTGCCAACTTTGGTTCCAGCCCGGCCACTGCCGGCATTGTGCGTAAATTGCCGGTAGAAATTATTGGCGTGGCCGGTGTTATTGCCAGCTATGAACGCCTGATTGGAAAAGAGGGCATAAATACGCTGTCGGATATCGAAGGTAAACGTGTGGCCTATCCCCCGAATTCCACGGCGCAATATGCGCTGGAAGCGGCGATCACCGTAAATAAACTCGACCGCAGCAAAATCACCCTGCTGCCGCTGCGCCCGGCTGACATGGTAGCCGCCTGGAAACGCGGCGATATCGATGCCGGTTACGTCTGGGCACCCTTTGCCCAAGCGCTTGAGTCCTCTGGCGGCCATCAGGTGTTTGCCACCAAAGATCTGCAGAAAAATGGTTACCTGATCTACAACAACTACGTCGTGCGTAAAGCGTTTGCCGAGCAATATCCTGACGCAGTCACCGCCTTCCTGCGTGTGCACCAGGAAAAGGTCGACGCCTTCAAACGGGATCCGGAACACGCGGCCGCCATTGTCGCCAACGAGGTGGGCGCCCCGGTGACGACGGCAGCCAATACGCTGGGTGGGCTGGAGTACCCGACGCTGGCAGAGCAGGGGACGGCCGCATGGCTGGGTAACGGCACGCAAACCAGTGACAGCGGTATCGGCAAAGCACTGACCAAAACCGCCGGTTTCCTGGCAGACATCGGCGAAATCCGCAAGCGCGATATCCCGGCCAACTGGGACAGCGCCATTGATTCCCGCTATATCCGTGATGCGGCGGCAGCACCGAAATGAAGATGCAGCGTCAAATCACTGTCAGTGTGATGTCGGTGGTGATTTTTTTGAGTCTCTGGCAACTGGCGGCCACCCGGCAATGGGTGGACCCGCTGTTGCTGCCGTCCCTGACGGACATCGGTTTAACCACCGGGGAGTTGTTAGCGGACGGTTATCGCCAGATACCGCTATGGCAGCACATCGCCGTGAGCCTGGCCCGCGCGTTAAGTGCGTTTTCTGTGGCGATCGTGCTCGGCGTCCCGCTGGGGTTGCTGATGGGCATGTCTGAAGGCCTGGCGGCGGTGCTGAACCCGTTTGTACAGTTTTTGCGGCCGCTGCCGAAAATCGCCCTGATCCCGCTGGCGGTGGTGTGGCTGGGTATCGGCGAGGCCTCGAAGTTCTTCCTGATCTTCATCGCCACGTTTTTGAGCGTGGTGGTCGGGGCGGGTGCAGCGGTTGAGCGTATTGGGCGTTCACGCATCCGCGTGGCACAAACCCTGGGGGCCTCCCGCCGGCAGATTTTCCTGCGGGTGGTCTTGCCGGATGCGCTGCCGGAATTGTTCACCACCGTCAGGCTGTCAATTGGTATTGGCTGGACGTCGCTGATTGCGGCGGAGATGGTTGCCGCCAATTCCGGTCTCGGCTGGATGGTGATCAACGCCAGTTCCTATTTACGCACTGACATTGTGATGCTGGGCATTTTACTGCTCGGCGGCATCGGTTATTTGCTTGATTTACTGCTTCTGGGCTTACAACGCCTGTTTGTGCCCTGGGCCGGGAAAGAATAATGGCTGTACAGATTGCGCTGGAAAATGTGTCGCTGCGGTTTGCCGCAAAACCTCAACCTTTCACCGTGCTGGAAGAGATCTCGTTATCGCTGCAAAAAGGCGAGTTTGTTGTGCTGCTTGGGCCGTCCGGCTGCGGGAAGTCAACGATCCTGAATTTAGTGGCGGGCTTTAACCAGCCCGACAGCGGGCGGGTGCTCTGTGGCGGCGAGCCGGTCCAAAAGCCGGGGCCGTCACGCGGCATGATCTTTCAGCAGCCAAACCTGTTTCCGTGGCTGTCAGTGCTGGAAAACGTCACCTTTGGCCCCCGGCTGGGAAAATATCGCAAAGAGCACGTCAATGCTGAGGCGCTGGACTGGCTGGCGCGTGTCGGGCTGAAAGGCTTTGAGCACCATGCCCCATGGCAGCTTTCCGGCGGCATGAAACAGCGCGTGGCGCTGGCCCGCGCCTGGCTGCCCGGCCCGGAGGTGCTGCTGCTCGATGAGCCGTTTGGCGCACTCGATGCCCAGACACGCATGATGATGCAGGAGCTGCTGCGCACCGCCTGGCTGGAAACGCGCACCACCCTGCTGTTTGTGACCCATGATGTGGATGAGGCGCTGTTCCTGGCCGACCGCATTCTGGTGATGTCGGCAAAGCCGGGGAAAATCGTCGATGAGATTACCCTGCCGTTTGGGCGCGAACGCGATATCGAAACCCTCGCCGCGCACCCCCGTTACAGCGAAATAAAGCATCACGTTCTTCACCGCGTCCGTCAGGAGGCAAAACGTCATTTACGCTAATCCCGGCATCCGGTGCAGGCAGGGGAAACCGCCCTGCACTGCCGGCAGCTGCCCCGGAGTAATCACCTTATCCCCCTTCCCCTTCCGTCGGCAGCACAAAGGTAAAGCAACTGCCGTGCGGCTGGCGGGCTTCTGCGGTGAGTTTGCCGCGGTGGCGTTCGATGATCGCGTGGCTGATGGTCAGGCCCATGCCCATGCCCTGCGCCTTGGTGGTGTAGAAGGAGTCGAACACCCGCGCCATCACCGCCGGATCGAGGCCGATGCCGCTATCCGCAATGCAAAACCGCAGGTAACCCGGGGCCGGGTTGCTGGAGGAGAGCGTCAGCAGGCGCGGGCGGTCGGTGACGTCGATCATCGCATCGATGGCGTTGGCCACCAGATTGAGCAGCACCTGCTGGATCTGCACGCTATCACTCCAGATAAAGGGATGCGCGGCCTGCAACGCATACTCTACGCCGACCTGCCGCCGCTCCAGCTCGCTGCGGGAAAGCATCATGATGTGGTGGGCAATCTGGTGCAGATCGACGCGGGCAAACGCCGGAGGCTGATTGCGCGTCAGCGCCTGCAAACTGCGGATAATTTCACCGGCGCGCTGCCCCTCGCTGATGATCTCCTCCAGCCCGGCGCGGGCGTTGTCCAGCTGCGCCGGGTCACGGTTCAGCCAGCGCAGGCTGGCCCCGGCGTTGGAAACGATCGACATCAGCGGCTGGTTGATCTCATGGGCAATAGAGGCGGTCAGCTGGCCCACGGTGGTGGCGCGCGCCACCCGTGCCAGATCGGCCTGCGCCACCCGCGCGGCGTCCTCCGCCTGCCGGTGGGCGGTGATGTCGGTGATGGTGCCGAAATACTCTTTGACCTCCGCCCCGGCCGGCACCGGGTTGCCAATCCCCAGCAAGTGGCGGATGGCACCATCCGTGCGGATAATGCGGAACCCGGCGCGCATTGTGACGTGGTCACGTACGCTCTCTGTCACCAGCGTGCTGATGCGCGGGTGGTCATCTGCGTGAACCCGCGTCAGGAAATCCGCCATCGAGATGCTTCTCTGGCTGGGCGGCAGCCCCAGGATGCGCCCGTACTCGTCGGAAATCACCATCAGATCCTGTTGCACGTCCCAGCGCCAGGTGCCGGTGTGGCTGATCTGCTCACCCAGCATCAGCGAGGTCTGGCTGGCGCGCAGCTCTTTCTCCACCCGGCGGCGCTGGATGTTCTCCTCCAGCAGCTCCGCGTAGAGCCGGGCGGTCTCCAGCGACACCGCCGCCTGCGCCGCCAGAATGCCGATGATTTTTGAATGCTCGGCGGTGAATACCTCCGGCATCAGCCGGTTCTCCAGATAGAGCACGCCCACCAGCCTGGCCTGTTTGAACATCGGCACACACATCACCGCCGCGCCGGAGGTCACCAGATAGGGATCCTGGCTGAACGGGCTGAACTCGCCCGGTTTGCCGGTACGGATCTCCTGGCCGGTGCGGATCACCGCAGAGAGCACTGACAACGGCAGATCGGCCGCGCCCGGCGCCTCTTTCACAATCTGTACCTGCACGCCACCGGAGGTGGTGTCGGCACGGGCCTCAATCTCCGGCAGGTGGTTCTCCGCCACGCGGATCAGCACCCCGCGCTGTGCCCCGGCGCGCTCCAGCAGCATGGTCATCAGGATCTGGATCAGCCGCCCGAGGTTAATCTCCTCAGAGAGAGCGCGCGCGGCATTAATCACGCTCTGTAAGTCGCGGATCTCCTCGTTCTGGGCAAAGGCGATGGTGTCGTAGGGCGAGGTATGCCTCGGCACCACCAGATGCGGGTACTGCCGTTCAAGCTGCCGCACCCGCGCCTGTGCGCCGCAACGCCCCCAGGCGGCCATCGCCCCCCGGAAGTGCGCATCGGCCGCCGTGGGGTAACTGCGCCCCTGCACAAAGCGCCCGGCCAGTTCGTGCGCCAGCCCGTTGATATGATCGAAGGCCGCTTCGCGTGAAAGCCGGATCGCCTTCTCATACAGCTTCATCGCCAGGCTGTGCTGCGCATCCAGCCGCGCCATCTCGGCATACACCAGCGCCTCTTTGTCTGCGAAGGTGCCGGGGTTCAGCTGCGCCCACAGCGCCAGCTTGCGGTAGTGCGGTTGCAGCCGGCGGCGGTGCGCCGGGGTGATGCTCTCCGGCGTGAGTTGCTGGGTCAGCGAAAGAATGCTGAACAGGTGGTAATCCAGCAGGTGAATATGCCCCGGTGCCGACCAGCTCAGGCTGCCTGCGGTGCTGAGGCACGCCGCAGCCTGGGAAAATGCCCCGGCCGCGAAGTGCGCCAGCGCCTTGTAGAGCCAGAACCAGAACATCAGCGTCGGCATCGGGTCGCGGGTACCCGGCAACAGCGAGTCCGGCAGGAACCCGTCGCCGCTCAGCGAGGCGGCGTTCGGGTCGCGCAGGTGCTCTACCAGGTGCCGCTGGATCAGCAGAATGGTCTCGATATCCTGAAAATGCGCCTTGCGCACAAACGCCAGCCCACGGTCGATGCTGGTCAGCACGCCGTCCAGGTGGTCGCCGCGCGTCAGGAAATTGATCACCTGATGGCAGGTGGCGAAACAGGCGGAGGTCAAATCGCCGTGGGTGACGCCCGCCGTAAAGCAGGCTTTGGCGCACTCCACGGTAAAGGCCAGGGGCTGCGTCCAGACGCTGAGCTGGTCGAGCGGCAGCAGGATTTTGGCCTCGGCGTTGAGGTAATGGTGTCGGCCCACCAGTTCCCGCGCCAGCAGGCCGTAGCGGAAACCGTCCCGGTAATCCTCATAGCGGTGGCCGATAAGCACCCCGAACCAGGCAAGTGCCGTGGCCCCGGCCCCGGTCATGCCGTGGTCGAGCGTCAGGTGCAGCATCCGGCAGAGGATCAGGAAATGCAGGCGCGGGCAGCAGAAGCCGGCGAAAATCCCGGCGCTGGCCAGCAGGTTCATCACCGCTTCGGTGTCGCGGTTGTCCATGCGCGGCAGGGCATGGAAGGCGGCCGCCGGATCGCTGCCCACCCGCGCACGCATCGCCTCGTAGGCCGCATCACACTCTGCGGCGTCCGGGTAACGGCTGAGCGCGATGCCGAACACCGAAAGCCAGGCGAGCGCCGTTTCCAGCGCCTGTTGCCGGTGGGATTGCCTCATATGGATCTCCGCCAGCAGGCAGGCGGCCACTGCCTTCTCCGCCAGCCCGCCGGGCCGGCCCGCCAGTTGGGCACAGAGCCTTGCTGCGGTGGCGAGGTTGCCGAGCAGAAATTCACACTCCGCCTCCTCCAGATCCAGCGTGAAGGTAAGGGGGTCGTCCGGCACGCTATGGTCAGCCAGGGCGCGGGCCGTACGCAGATAACCCAGTGCGGAGAGCGAATCGCCGGTGCGTTTGGCACGCTGCGCCGCCAGCAGGCTCAGCTCGCGGAACATCCGGCGCTGCGGCAGCGGCTCACTTGCATCCATGGCGGAAGCCACATGGTGCACCGCCCGGAACAGCGTGTCGTTGCCGGTGGCCTGCCGCGACATCTCCGCCAGCAGGCTGGCAGTAGCCAGGTGCAGGCGGCGCTTTTCGGCCGGGTCGAGCAGGGCGATGGCCGCTTCCTGCACCCGGTTATGGGTAAAGGCATACTCATTGGCGGACAACGTGATCAGCTGCGCCGCCACCGCCGGGTGCAGTACCCGGCGCGTTTCCGCGATGTCTGTGCCGGCCACACGGGTAAGCACCGCCAGGTTCCCGGTGCCGCCCAGACAGGCCAGGCTGCCGAGCAGCGTCCGCGTGGCGGGCGGCATCTGCACCAGTTGTTGCAGCACCAGCCCGGCGACATTTTCGGTGTAATGGCGCGCGCGGATGGCCGGAAGATCGTAATGCCACTTTTTATGGGGCTGCTGGTGGGTCACCAGCCCGTCATCCACAATGCGTTTGACAAATTGCTGCACGAACAGCGGGTTGCCGCCGGTTTTCTCATGCACCAGCGCGGCCAGCGGGGCGATGCCGGCGGCACACAGCCCGGCCAGGGAAGCCCCGTGCTGGGCGTGGGTGTCATCGCGGTGCGCCACCACCATCAGCAGCGGCAGCGCGGTGCTGTTGCCCATCACATATTCCAGCAGTTGCAGGCTGGCCGCATCCACCCAGTGAATGTCATCGATCAGCAGCACCAGCGGGCAGCACGGCGTGGCAAACGCCTTGATCAGGCAGAGCACCATGTGGTTGAAGCGCGCCCGGGCATCAATCGACAGCGTATCCGGCGGGATCCAGGCGGGTTTGTCCAGCAGCAGGCCCAGCTCCGGCACCAGGTTTATCGCCAGCCCGGCATAACTGCCGAGCGTCTGGCTGAGCCGCGCTTTCCAGCGGGCGATCTCCGCGACCGGCAGCCCCAGGATATGCAGCGCCAGTGACTGGAAAGCGGAAGTCAGCACCGCGTAGGGTAACGCCGGGTGGTATTGGTCAACGTTGCTGACCGCCAGCAGCGCCGGGTGGTGTTGCAGCGCACGCAGCGCCGAGGCGATAAGCGAAGATTTCCCGATCCCGGACGGCCCGCTCACCACCACCAGCGCCTGCGTGCCGCTGCGGCTCACCTCGCTGAAGGCGGCGAGCAGCGCACGGCTCTGGGGGTGCCCGGTGAACAGGGTGTCAGAGAGCGCCAGGGCGGCGGCGCGATCCTGCAACCCCAGGGTAAACGGCGTGAGGCTGCCCGAGGGGGAGACGGTCGCCCGGCAGCGGCGCAGATCGGCCATCAGCCCTTCCGTGGTCTGGTAACGGTTTTCCGGTGATTTGGCCAGCAGCCGCAGAATCATCGCCGAGAGGATGTCCGGCGTGCCGGGGCGCAGCTGATGCGGCAGCCGCGGCTCTGAGGCGATATGGTGGTGAATCCACTCCGCCTGCCCGGCGTCGGTGAGATCAAACGGCAGGCTGCCGGTCAGCAGTTCATACAGCACGATGCCGAGGCTGTAGAGATCGCTGCGGTGGTCCACCGCGCGCCGGGTGCGGGCGGCATGTTCCGGTGACATATAGGCCAGCGTCCCGCCTGCGGCGGCAACCGTGGTCTGCGCGCCGGTGCCGGGTGCGCCGGACGCCAGCCCGAAACCGCCCAGGCGGCAACTGCCGTCATTATTGACAAACAGATTACCGGGCTTGATGTCGCCATGGACAAGGCCATGCCGGTGCATCTGTAACAACGGGGCGCAGAGTTGCAACGCCAGATCCAGAAACGTCACCATGTCGCCGGCAGGCGTGCCGGTGACGCGCGTCAGGGTATCAAAGGGGAAGGGGCGGTAGAGCAGCGCGTAACGGCCATGGTAGAGCGCCGTGGCGACCGGGATCACCGCCCAGTCCGCGGCGAGGTGGCCGCGCAGCGCGAACTCATTTTTCAGCAGCAGCGTCGCCTGTGGCTCCGCTTCTTCACCAGCGGCAGTGGCCAGAATGCATTCGCGGCCGGTAACCGGGTGCCGGCACCATGACCAGGCGAGGCAGCCATCCTGCGCCAGCGGCATAAACACCACGCGCTCATCCAGGGTAAAGGCCGGTTCATCTGCCTGGTTATCCCCGGCAGGCCAGTCGGCCTGGGGCGCGTTATTGCTCATCGTGGTGCTCCTCCCGGAGTGCGCGCCGGGCGGCGGCACGCCCTCAGCCGCGCGGCCCGGCTTATTGTTGGTCAGGCCGGTCAGGCACGCGCTGGATATGTTCTAAAAGTGTATCAATATTGATAGGTTTACGTAAAAAAGCAACGGCCCCAAGATCCAGGGCCGCCCGTTCCATCTGTTCATCACCGTGGCCGGAGATAAAAATCACCGGTGGCGGGGCGGGGTAACGCGCCAGATGGTCAAACAGGTCAAACCCGCTCATGCCCGCGAGTTTCACATCAATAATCGCCAGGATGATGGCAGGGGTGCCGGAATCGTGCAGAAAGTCTTCCGCTGACGCAAACGCCGCCACCCTGTAGCCCTCCGACTGGAGCAGATTGCTCAGCCCGCTGCGGACGGAGCGTTCATCATCAATAATGGCAATGCATGGCGGCATCATCCCGGTGTCCTCTAACGCGGCGGCGGCTCAGGGGCGCGCTCCGGCGGCGGGGTGCCGCTGATTTTAGGCACGCACTCATGCCGGAACCAGGCCATGGTCAGCGGTTGCCGGTTAATCAGCCGCCGGAGTGCGGGGATGATCTGCTCGCCTACCAGCATCCCGAACAGCCCCAGCAGGGCAACCACCGGCGGCGCGGGCGACGGCACGGCGATCGCCACGTAAACGCCGCCCGCCAACATGCCGGTCAGCAGTGAAATAAGATAGGCTTTCAGCATTATGCCTCCGGGCGTGACAGGGAGGGGGCGGGTGCCACAGGGGCTGCGGCGTGGTGCGGCACCGGCGCGGCGCTCACCCGCCCGGCCACCTCACTGACCAGCGCGCCGCCCAGCAACATGCCGAGCAGGCCGGTCAGCGCAATCGCCGGCGGGGCCGGTGACCGCACCTTCAGCAGCGCATAAAGCAAACCGATAAGGATACCGGCACCAAGGGAAAGCAACCAGGCGCTCATGGGCGTCTCCTGCCGTGGTAAGGGGCCGACCGGGCAGGGCGCCGATCGGCACAGGCGGCTTAGCGGGCCGGTACCGGCGGCAACGTGCGGTGATTGCCCGGCAGGCGCGCCTCGGATTTGTGCACCATGGTGTAGGCGTAATCCACGCCCATGCCGTACGCACCGGAATGCTCCCGGACGATGTTCATCACCGCGTCGTAGGTCTCTTTGTGCGCCCAGTCACGCTGCCATTCCAGCATCACCTGCTGCCAGGTCACCGGCACCACCCCGGCCTGGATCATGCGCTGCATGGAGAAGTCATGCGCCTCTTTGGAGGTGCCGCCGGAGGCGTCCGCCACCATGTAGATCTCATAGCCGCCTTCCAGCATCGCGCACAGCGAAAAGCTGTTGTTGCACACTTCCGTCCACAGCCCGGAGACCACCACTTTTTTCCGGCCGGTGGCGGCCAGCGCGTCACGCACTTTCTGGTCATCCCAGGAGTTCATGGAGGTGCGCTCCAGGATGTCGTGGGTCGGGAACACGT
The DNA here is from genome assembly GCF_002858675.1 of Chimaeribacter californicus. GTDB lineage: Bacteria > Pseudomonadota > Gammaproteobacteria > Enterobacterales > Enterobacteriaceae > Chimaeribacter > Chimaeribacter californicus. The sequence goes on along the minus strand of NZ_PJZF01000025.1, from coordinate 12,308 downwards.
CCAGCAGCTCAGGGTAGGTATGGCCGGAGAAACTCTCGGTTTCCACGGTGGTGATGATGGTCGGAATATCAAAGACTTTGGCCGCTTTCGCCAGCGCCACCGTATTGTTTTTCAGCACCTGGCGGTCGATGGATTGCACCCCAAACGCCATTTGCGGTTGCTGGTCGATGAAAATCATCTGGGAGTTGGTCGGCGTCAGTACTTCAAGTTTCGCGTTGGTCATAACGGTACCCATTGAGGTTGTGTCACAAGGAAAAGGCGGCCGGCAAAAGGGTGCGGCAGCGGTTATGGCTCTCGGGGTGCATGGTAGGGCGGGCGTGCCGGCGGCACTATTATCTCTAGGTATACCTATCCCTACGTATAACTAGACGCTGTTCTGCACCGCTGACCATAATCCGGCCAACCCCGTGCCGCACCCTGCGGCTCCCCCCTTTTGGAGGCGTTATGGTTTCACCTGACAAAGCAGAGCTGATTTTACTTAACGGCGCAATTCACACCGTTGACCGGGCACAACCGCTGGCGGAGGCCGTGGCCATCCGTGACGGCAAATTCCTGGCGGTCGGTAGCGCGGCTGAGGTGATGCAGTACCAGGACGAAGGCACGAAGGTGGTGGATCTCAAGGGGCACACCGCCATCCCCGGCCTGAATGACTCCCACCTGCACCTGATCCGCGGCGGCCTGAACTACAACCTCGAGCTGCGCTGGGAGGGGGTGCCGTCACTGGCGGATGCGCTGCGGATGCTGAAAGACCAGGCGGATCGCACGCCCTCCCCGCAGTGGGTGCGGGTGGTGGGCGGCTGGACGGAGTTTCAGTTTGCTGAACGCCGGATGCCGACGCTCGATGAGATCAACGCCGCCGCGCCGGACACGCCGGTCTTCGTGCTGCACCTCTACGACCGGGCGCTGCTGAACCGCGCCGCGCTGAAGGTGGTGGGTTACACCCGCGACACCCCGAACCCGCCGGGCGGTGAAATCCAGCGCGACAGCAACGGCAACCCGACCGGGATGCTGATCGCCCGGCCGAACGCCATGATCCTCTACGCCACGCTGGCCAAAGGCCCGACCCTGCCGCTGGAACAGCAGGTGAACTCCACCCGCCAGTTTATGCGCGAACTGAACCGCCTTGGCCTGACCAGCGCCATCGACGCGGGCGGCGGCTTCCAGAACTACCCGGAAGATTACGCGGTGATCGCCGAACTGCATGAGAAAAAGCAGCTCACCATCCGCATCGCCTATAACCTGTTTACCCAGCGCCCGGGCCACGAAGTGGAAGACTTCGAAAAGTGGACGGACATGCTGTCGCCGGGGCAGGGCAGTGATTTCTACCGCCATAACGGGGCGGGTGAAATGCTGGTGTTCTCCGCCGCCGACTTCGAGGATTTCCTCGAGCCGCGCCCGGATCTCGCCCCCGGCATGGAAGCGGAGCTGGAGCGCGTGGTGCACCACCTGGTTGAGCACCGCTGGCCGTTCCGCCTGCACGCCACCTATAACGAGTCGATCAGCCGGATGCTCGACGTGTTCGAAAAAGTGAACCGCGAGATTCCGTTTGACGGCCTGCACTGGTTCTTTGACCACGCAGAAACCATCACCCAGGCCAACATTGAGCGGGTGAAAGCGCTGGGCGGCGGCATCGCGGTGCAGCACCGCATGGCGTTCCAGGGGGAATATTTTGCCGAGCGCTACGGCAGCGAGGCCACCAGACAGACGCCGCCGGTGGCGAAAATGCTGGCGGCCGGGCTGCCGGTGGGGCTGGGCACCGACGCTACCCGCGTGGCGAGCTATAACCCGTGGACGGCGCTCTATTGGCTGGTCTCCGGCCGCACCGTGGGCGGGATGCAGATGTATGACGTCAACGCGCGCCTCGACCGCGACACCGCGCTGATGCTCTGGACCCAGGGCAGCGCCTGGTTCTCCAGCGAGCAGGGCAAAAAAGGGCAGATCGCCGCAGGCCAACTGGCGGACCTGGTGATCCTGAGCAAAGACTACTTCCGCGTGCCGGAAGAGGAGATCAAGGGCATTGAGTCACTGCTGACGGTGGTGGACGGCGAAATCGTCTACGCGGCCGGCAGTTTCAGCCCGCTGGCACCGCCGCCGATCCCGGTGCTGCCTGAGTGGTCGCCGGTGGTGAACGTGCCGGGCCACTACCGCAGCGCCCCGCCGCAGGCACAGAGCCGGGTGGGGATGATGCCGGCGGCACACCAGTGCAGCGGCCCGTGCGGCGTGCATACCCACCAGCATGACGTGGCGCGCAAGTCCGGGGTGCCGGTGTCTGATGACACCGCCTTCTGGGGCGCGCTCGGCTGCAGCTGCTTCGCGTTTTAATCATGGCGACCTTATCCCACATCTCACACGCGGCCGCGCCCCGGCTCGACGCCGGGCTGCTGTTCCTGCGGCTCGCCGGCAGTTTCATGCTGTTTTATGTGCATGGCCTGCCGAAGGTACTGCACTTCAGCACCGAGCTGGCGCACATCGAGGACCCGTTCGGCCTCGGCCCTTACATGAACCTGCTGCCCGCGATTCTGGCCGAGGTGGTCTGCCCGGTGCTGATTGCGCTGGGCCTCTTCACCCGGCTGGCCTGCCTGCCGATCATCGCGGTGCTGCTGGTGGCGATGCTGGCGGTACACCCTGACTGGAGCATCGCGGAGGGGCAGTTTGGCTGGTTGCTGCTGATTATCTTTATCACGCTGGCGATCTGCGGGCCGGGGCGCTGGCGCCCTGGTGCGCGTAACCCGGGAGGGCTGCGATGACGCAGGTCAATGACGTAAGCAGCGACGGTGCTGCCGTGCACGAGGCCCCGGCGGCCAGTGTGTCGCCGTGGCACCCGTTGCGCCAGCCGCTGTTCCGTATGCTGTGGATCGCCACGGTGGTCTCCAACATCGGCTCATGGATGAGCGATGTCGGCACCAGCTGGACGATGCTGACGCTCAGCGCCGATCCGCTCTCGGTGGCGCTGGTGCAGGCCGCCAGCAGTTTGCCGATGTTCCTGTTCGCGTTGCCCTCCGGCGTGATGGCGGACATCGTCGATCGCCGCAAATACCTGATCTTTTCGCAGGTCTGGGTGTTTACCGCCGCCGCCGGGTTGAGTGTGCTGGCCGCGCTGGGGCTGGTGACGCCGCTGGTGCTGCTGGTCGCCACCTTCCTGCTGAGCACCGGCGCGGCCATGAGCTCGCCGCCGTTCCAGGCGATTGTGCCGGATCTGGTGAGCAAAGCGGAGCTGGCCCCGGCTATCGCCCTTAACTCGCTGGGCATCAACATCAGCCGCGCCATCGGCCCGGCGCTGGGTGGGCTGGTGCTGTCGTTTGCCGGGCCGTGGGTGGTGTTTATGCTCAATGCGCTGTCGGTGCTGGGCGTCGGGCTGGTGCTCTACCGCTGGAAAACCGCACCGGCCGTCCAGCGGTTGCCGCCGGAGCATTTCTTCTCCGCGGTGCGCGCCGGGGTGCGCTATGTGCATGCCGCGCCGGTGCTGCGCAATGTGCTGGTGCGCACCGTGGCCTTTTTCCTGTTCGGCAGCGCCGGCTGGGCGTTGCTGCCACTGGTGGCACAGCGGGAGCTGGGGCTGGGGCCGGGGGAGTACGGCATTCTGCTGGCGTTTATCGGCCTTGGGGCCATCAGCGGCGCGATGCTGTTGCCGCGGCTGCGCAAAGCCCTGAACCCCGATCGGCTGATGGTGCTGGCCAGTCTGCTGTTTGCGCTGACCATGCTGGCGCTGGCGTTTGTGCGGCAGTTCTGGCTGCTGGCAGGCGCGGAGCTGTTCACCGGCTTCGCCTGGATTGCGGTGCTCTCCACGCTCAACGTCGGCGCGCAACGCAGCGCGGCCCGCTGGGTCAAGGCGCGGGCGCTGGCGGTCTACCTCACGGTGTTTTTCGGCTCAATGACGCTGGGCAGCGCGCTCTGGGGGCAACTCGCCTCCCAGACCAGCATCCCGGTCGCGCTCTGTGCGGCCACGCTCGGCATGGTGCTGGCCAGTGCCACCGTGCTGCGCTGGAAGCTGGACAAAGACCCCGATCTCAATCTGGAGAGCAGCGCGCAGGCAGGCGCAGCGGTCAGCCTGGATATTGCGCATGAGCGCGGGCCGGTGATGGTCAGCATTGAGTACCACATCGACCCGGCCAACGTGCGGCCATTCGTGGCAGCCATTCAGGAGATGCGCCGGGTACGGCGGCGCGGCGGCGCGCTGAGCTGGTCAGTGTATGAGGACATCCAGCAGCCGGGGATTTTTGTGGAGACCTTTGTGGTCGGCTCGTGGATTGAGCATTTACGCCAGCATGAGCGCCACACGGTAAACGACCGCCTCATCCAGAGCCGGGTGCAGGCGTTCCATCTGGATGCAGGGCCGCCGCCGGTGCGGCATCTGGTGGCACCCGGTTAACCTTTACTGACACGACATCTGTTCTACCCTTGTTATTCAACGATTTTATCCGAACTGTTTATCCACTACGTTGAGGAGATTGCCATGAGCACCATCACCACCCAGGACGGCACGCAGATCTATTACAAAGACTGGGGCACCGGTAAGCCGGTGCTGTTCAGCCACGGCTGGCCGCTGGATGCCGACATGTGGGACAGCCAGATGAACTTTCTGGCCGAACGCGGCTACCGCGCCATCGCCTTTGACCGCCGCGGCTTTGGCCGCTCTGAGCAGCCGTGGGAAGGGTATGACTACGACACCTTCGCGTCGGACATTAATGACCTGATCACCGAGCTCGATCTGGACGAGGTGACGCTGGTGGGCTTCTCGATGGGCGGCGGGGACGTGACGCGCTATATCGGCCGTTACGGCAGCGACCGAGTCGCGGGGCTGGCACTGCTGGGCGCGGTGACGCCGATTTTCGGCAAAACCGATGATCACCCGCAGGGCGTGGAGCAGAGCGTGTTCGACGGCATCAAAGATGGCCTGCGCAAAGACCGTGCGCAGTTTATCAGCGATTTTGCCACCCCGTTCTACGGCCTGAACGCCGGGCAGACCGTCTCTGAGGGCGTACTGACCCAGACCCTGAACATCGCGCTGCTGGCCTCGCTGAAAGGCACCATCGACTGCGTGACCGCCTTCTCTGAGACCGATTTCCGCGATGACATCAAAAAAGTCGATGTGCCGACGCTGGTGATCCACGGCAGCAATGACCAGATCGTGCCGTTCGAGGCCACCGGCAAGCTGTCGGCTGAGCTTATCCCCGGTGCGGAGCTGAAAGTTTACGACAACGGCCCGCACGGTTTTGCGGCCACCCATCAGGACCAGCTGAACGAAGACCTGCTGGCGTTCCTGCAATCCCGCTGACCCTGCCTGAAGGTGGTGCCGCCCGGCGCCACCTGCTTCTTTTCTGATGTAGTCATTCCGGACAGCGCGCGCCGGGAAGGTCATAAAACTCAACAGGAAACCGAGATGAACAAAACCCGATTTGGCGCGCTTTCCCTGGCGCTTACTGTCGTCGCGTGCCCGGCCGCCTGGGCCGCAGAGAGCCTGGCAGTGGGTGCCCAATATGACACCACCCATGTCTACGTGCAGCCCGGCAAAATGGACGATTTCGTCAACAGCCTGCTGCACACCTTTGGCGGCAAGGCCACCAAACGCATCACCGCAGACGTGACGCCCACCCCCAGCGAGACGTTCTCCCAGCTGGTGCTGACGCCGGTCGGCAGCTTCTCAGTGTTTGATTTCCAGACCCCGGCACCTTACCCGTTCGGCAATGAGCGCAACGGCTTCCTGGTGCGGGATATGGATGCGGCCGTGGCGCAGGCCAAAGCGGCGGGGGCCGATGTGCTGGTGGAGCCGTTCCCTGACCCGATAGGCCGGGACGCGGTGATCCAGTGGCCGGGCGGCGTGAATATGCAGCTTTACTGGCACACCAAAGCCCCGGATTACGCGCCGCTGAACAGCGTGCCGGAGAACCGCGTCTACCTGTCACGTTACCGGGTGGAGGATTTCATCCGCAGCTATCAGCAGTTCTCACAGGGCAAGCTTGACCGCGATCAGCAGGTCAGCGCTGCCGTGCTCGGCGAGACCAGCGGCACCGTGCGCGAAGTGGATCTCTCCTCCACGTTCGGCAAGGTCAAGATTTTCGTCACTGACGGCCACCTGCCTTACCCGTTCGGCCATGAGCGCACCGGTTACGGTGTCACGGATCTTAAGCAGACGCTGGATAAAGCGCAGGCCAGTCATGCGCAAATCCTCTGGCGCTCCACTGATGCTGCCGGGCCTTCCGCCATGGTCGAGTTCCCCGGCGGCTATATTGCAGAGATTCATCAGGTGAAGGGGTAAGGGTGGAGAAACGGGTAGCGCCCGCGCAGTAAATAATTAAGGCGGTTTACTCAGATAAATATAAATCGGCGCAATATCGGCGAGCGGCAGGAGCAGGATGTAATCCGCGAGGCTCTTCCCTTCCGGCACGGAGCTGGTGGCGTCAATGCCGGTGTGGGTTGGCAGCGCGGCGGCCCGCGCTTGCCACCGTCGCCCGGAGCCGATATTGTCCGCGCTTGTGGTTAACAACAAGGACGCCGTGGCACTATGCGACTCACTTACCTGCCCCTGCTGTTGTCGGCTTGCGCGCCGCTGGCCTGGGCGCACCCGCACAGTTTTATCACCCTGCAGGCGACGCTCCTCCAGCAGGATGCGCAGCTGACCGGCCTGAAAATGCGCTGGACGATGGATGAGATCACCTCCGCCGATCTGCTGTATGACGCCGGGGACGCGCCGCCGGATTCGGAGGTGTGGAAAAAGCTCGCCGCTGAGGTGATGGCCAACGTGCTGGGTCAGCACTACTTCACCGAGTTTTACCATGGCGACCAGCGGGTCAAATTCCATAACCTGCCGCCCTCTTACCGCCTGTTGCGCGAAGGGCACAAGGCGGTGCTGGAGTATGTGTTGCCGCTGGCCGCGCCGCAGCCGCTCAAAGGCCAGACCTACACCTTCTCTACCTTTGACCCGACCTATTTTGTGGATATGCATTACGACAACGCCACCAGCCTGCACCTGCCGCCGGAAATGGATGCCTGTCACATCACGCTGGATACCCCGGCGCCTGATGTCTCGCTCCAGAACTATGCGCTGTCGCTGGATAAAGCCGACGCGCCGCCGGAGGATATGGATCTTGGCCGCCAGTTTGCCCAGAAGGTGACCCTGACATGCCCATAACCTCCCAGACGTCTGTTCTGCGCCGCCACCGTTGGCTTCAGATCTGGCCGCTGCTGTTGCTGGCCGCCGTGCTGCTGCTGGGCGGGTTGTGGCTGATGCACATCTGGCCCTCGCTGTTGTGGCAGGGCACCCAGTGGCAACGCAGCCTGAACGGCCAGATCGCCGCGCTGATGCAGCAGGTCAGGGCGGAACCGCAGCGCGCCGGGCTTATCCTGGTGCTGTTCAGCCTGCTGTACGGCATCCTCCACGCCGCCGGGCCGGGGCACGGCAAACTGGTGATCACCACCTACCTGGCAACCCACCCGTCCCGGCTGAAAAGCAGCCTGCGCCTGACCTTTGCCGCGTCATTGTTACAGGGCAGCGTGGCGGTGATCCTGGTGACGCTGCTGCTCGGCGTGTTCGATCTCTCCGCCCGCCAGTTGCACCAGAGCAGCTTCTGGCTGGAGCGCGGCAGTTACCTGCTGGTGATGGGGCTGGGCGTGCTGCTGATGTTCCGGGCGGTAAAGGCGCTGCGCCAACAGTGGCACAGCCTGCGGCAGCCGTTCCGGGCATTGCGGCCGCTGAATGGCGAGCCGCATGTGCACAGCGATCACTGCGGCTGCGGCCACCGCCATATGCCGACCGATGAGGCACTGGCGGCAGCGGGCGATTGGCGTACCCGCGCTGCGCTGGTGCTGTCGATGGGGCTGCGGCCCTGCTCGGGGGCGATCATGATGCTGCTGTTCGCCAAGGTGATTGGCGCTTATCTGTGGGGCGTGCTGGCGGCGTTTGTGATGGCGTTCGGCACCTCGCTGACCATCTCGCTGCTGGCGCTCGGGGTACACAGCCTCCAGCGGTTGTTGATGCGCAACGTGCACAGCGGCCCGGTGCCCGCCTGGCGGCGTATCGGCCGCGCCTCCCTGACCCTGGCCGGGGGGCTGTTGCTGCTCGCGGCCGGGCTGTTCCTCTGGTTCAGCGCCCAGCCGGGGCTGACCGGCAGCGGCAACCCGCTGCTGCGCTGAAACCCCTCAGGGAGGCATCGCCTCCCTTTTTTACACCTGAATGCTGCCTTCCCGGTTGCATACTCCGCTGACAAATTGTTGTGTTATTACCTATCAATAAGCAGCTATCGGATAAAGGGCAGGCGGTGGGTGCCTGCCCTGAAAACCTTGATTACGCGCCAAAGCCGCCATCAATGGTCAGCGCGGTGCCTGTTACCATGGCCGCCTCCTGGCTCGCGACCCAGAACACCATACCCGCCACCTCGCCGGCATGGGCATGGCGTTTAATCGCCATGAAGCCGTGCATCGTCTCATGCAGCGGCCCGTCGGCTGGGTTCATATCCGTGTCGGTTGGGCCGGGCTGAACCACATTCACCGTGATGGCGCGATCGCCAAAATCCCTGGCCAACCCTTTTACCATGCCCTGAAGTGCCGCTTTGCTGGTGCTGTATGCGGACAGCCCCTCCATCGGCATACGGTCGGCGTTAACCGAGCCGATAATGATGATACGGCCCCCGGCGTGCATTCTCCTTGCGGCTTCCACCGCCGCAAAATAGGGCGCATGAATATTCACAGTAAACAGTCTTTCAATCTCCTCGGCGGGGATATCCAGGGGATCCCCCGCGGCCAGCAGACCCGCGTTAAACACCAGCACATCCAGCTCACCCGCTTCAGCAACGGCATTTGCCAGCGCAGCGCGGTCAGACACGTCCAGCTTCACCGCCTGGCTTTGCGTCTCAGCGGCAATGGCATTGGCCTTTTCCTGTGAGTGCGCATAGGTAAAAACCACGTTATCGCCGTTTTCAGCGAAGCGGCGCACGATCGCTTCGCCAATGCCCCGGCTGCCGCCGAGTACGAGAACCTGTCTTCCGCTGCTTTTTTTATCGCTATGCATGTTCTTTCCTCTGTGGTGAATTATATATCGTTTAGTACAAATATCGGGCCGGAGAGCCATTGTCAATGATTTATGTATCATTTAGTATATAAAAAAGACTTAGTATATAAAAAACAGAGGAGGCCGGAATGAGAACGGGCAGACCAAGACAATTTGACCGCGATGAGGCGGTACGGCAGGCGATGCACCTGTTCTGGGAAAACGGGTATGATGCGACGTCACTCTCTCAGCTCAAAGCAGCCATCGGCCGCGGTATTACTGCGCCCAGTTTCTACGCCGCGTTTGGCTCAAAAGAGAAGTTATATAAGGAGACCGTCGCCTGTTATTTGCACTCCCATGGCCGGGTAACCGACGCGTTATGGGATGACACGTTGCCGCCGCGTCAGGCGATTGAGACGACGCTCCTGCGTTCGGCCCGCATGCAGTGCGAAACCGGGCACCCAAAAGGCTGTATGGTGGCGCTGGGCGTGATGTCAGCGAATTCAGAGGAACACCGGCATCTGCTTGCCCCGCTCGACACGGCGCGAGCCCGCACCCGTGAAGGGTTCATCCGCTGTGTGAAGCGGGGCGTTGAGAATGGGGAACTGCACGCCGGGGCGTCCCCCGACACGCTGGGGCTGGTGTTTAACAGTTTCCTGTTCGGCATCTCAACGCTGGCACGGGACGGCGTTCCGCTTAGCATAATTGAGACGTCTGTCAGGCAAATTATGGCGTTGTGGGAGACGTTCTCTGTTAAAAACGGCAACGAATTGCCCAATGGATAACCACGGCAAGTGATGGTACGTAGCGCCGGGGGCGCAGAAGCGAAAAAAAAGGCGGCCATTGGCCGCCCTGCATACATGTACCGCGGCGATTACTCGCCCAGACGGTAACGCTCCAGCCAGTGCGCGTACGGGGCAGGCAGCACCCAGGACGGCTTCTCTACCTGGAGCTGCTGCGCCAGACGGTAGCTGTAGTGCGGGTCTGCCAGCATGGCGCGGCCAATCATCACCAGATCCATATCCCCTTCGGCAATGCAGCGCTCCGCCACGGCGGCCGCTTCCACGCCCCAGGAGGAGGCGACCGGCAGGTCAGCTTCGTTGCGCACGCGGCGGGCAACCGGCGCCAGGAAGCCCGGCCCCCAGGGGATGTTGCTGTCCGGCGTGGAGAAACCGACGCTGACGTTGAGCATATCCAGCCCTTTTTCGCGCAGGATGTTGGTCAGGGCAATCGCCTCGGCCAGGGTTTCCTCGTCGCGGCCGTCATACTCGATCACGCCAAAACGGGCGGTCAGCGGCAGATCCTGCGGCCACTCGGCGCGCACGGCGTCGAAGGTTTCGATCAGGAAGCGGCTGCGGCCGGTGAAATCACCGCCGTATTCGTCGGTACGCTGGTTGGCGTGTACCGAGAAGAAGCTCTGCGCCAGGTAGCCGTGGGCGAAGTGCAGCTCCAGCCACTCGAACCCGGCGTCACGCGCACGGCGCGCAGCGGCCACGAAGTCCGCCGTGACGCGCTGGATGTCCGCTTTGGTCATGGCTTTCGGCACTTTCGGCAGGTTTTTGCCGAACGCCACCGCAGAGGGTGACAGGGTTTCCCAGCCGCGCGCATCGCCTTCCGGGATATGGTCGTCGCCTTCCCACGGGGCGTTGGCGCTGGCTTTACGGCCTGCGTGGGCGATCTGAATGCCCGGCACGGCACCGGCTTCTTTGATCGCTTTCGCGATGTTCGCCAGCTCCGCGGCCTGCTCATCATTCCAGATGCCGAGATCCCCCGGGGTGATGCGCCCTTCCGGCGCCACTGCGGTGGCCTCGACGATCACCAGACCGGCACCGCCGCGTGCCAGCCCCGCGTAGTGTACCCGGTGCCAGTCATTTACCAGACCGTCAACCGCTGAGTATTGGCACATCGGCGGTACGGCAATACGGTTTTTGAGTGTCACGCTTTTCAGCGTAAACGGTGTAAATAGCTGAGCCATGGTTATCTTCTCTTTGTCATAAAATAGCCTCTGCCCACACGGGCAAGGGCAAATAGCCTAGTGCCTTTCCTGCGGACGCGAGTTGATATTTGTGCGGTTTGGGCGGCTCAACTGCCCATAAAGCATCAACGACAGCATGGCCGACAGCGACAGCAGCGCGGCCGGCAGGGCGACGTAGTTGTACGCGAAATTCATCGTGATCATCATCCCGCCGCAGAATGCGCCCAGTGCGCTGCCGAGGTTAAAGGCGATCTGCCCGCCTGCCGCGCCCAGCATTTCGCCGCCTTTCGCATTTTGCAGCAGCAGGATTTGCAGCGGCGCAGAAAGCGCAAACAGCCCGGCACAGCTGATAAACGCAAAGCTGAGCGATGCCCCTTGCTGGGTGGAGAAGAAGAAAATCATCAGCAGCGAGACAACAATCACCAGATCGGTGATGACGGCGATACGCAGCGGCGAGACGCGGGCGGATAATCTGGCACTCACCAGGTTCCCCAGCACCATGCCCAGACCGGCCAGCATCATAATCCCCGGCATGGCGGCTTCAGAGAAGCCGGAAACGCCCAGCATCACCGGTTTGATGTAGCTGAACCAGGCGAACACCCCGGCGTTACCCAGCATGGTGGCCAGAAAAATCAGCCACGGCGCGGGTGATGCCAGGAACCGGAACTGCTCGCGGAGTGTGGTTGATGCCTTATCCGAGATATCGGGGATCCAGCTTATCACCGACAGCAACACCGCGAGGTTAAATGCAGCGATCAGCAAAAACGGCGCGCGCCAGCTGAACATATGGCTCAGCCAGGTCCCCAGCGGAATGCCGAGCAGGTTCGCCAGCGTCATCCCCGAGACCATGCCCGCCACCGCCGCAGTGACTTTGCCGGGGCGCGCGACTTTCGTCAGCATAATGGCCCCGACGCCGAAAAATGCGCCGTGCGGAAAGCCGGAGAGCAGCCTGCCGATGACCAGCATCGGATAGGAAGAGGAGAGGGCGAACAGCGCGTTGCCGAGCACGCACAGCGCCACCAAAAACAGCAGTTGGGCTTTCAGGGAGAACTTGCCGGAGACCAGCGCCATCACCGGCGCACCGATGACCACCCCCAGCGCATAAAACGAGATCATATGCCCGGCGTCAGGGATCGGGATCTGCACGTCGCGCGCCAGCTCCGTCAATACCCCCATCATGCCGAACTCGGCCATGCCCAGCCCGAACGCCCCCATTGCCAACGCGATGACTACTTTTTTCATCGAATGCCTCCGAGATACCCCGTCCTTTTAGGGCGGGGAGGAAAGGAGGCGGTTTTCTGCCTGACTTCTTTTTGTTTGACCATCGTCAATGCCTCTCACATTTTTGCC
>NZ_PJZF01000024.1 GCF_002858675.1 Chimaeribacter californicus | reverse complement strand
GCGGTACTCCGCCCCGACCCCGGCGTACTGGGTATCTTCTTCCGATTTAAAGCGCTTGGTCGGCGTCATGTCCACGTCTGCCGTGGCGGTCACGCGCTCGTTATGCCAGGCGACCCCACCGGTCACCAGCGGGCGGATCTGGTAGGTATCGCGGTAGCCGTTCACCTCTTTGGTGTCGATGTCACGCGGTACCAGGTTTTGCGCGCTGAGGCCCAGCGTCCAGGCATCAGAAAGATCGGCAGACACCCCGGCATCCACGTTGAAACCGGTATTGGTTTTCTCATACTCACCGTTGGTGATGTCTGACTTATCGTAGTCATACACCGAGGTGTAGTAGTTATAGAGCGTGGTGTGCTGGATTTTCGGCGTCACGCCCACTGACACCGGCAACCCGCCGACGTTGAATTCATGGGCCATGGCTACGCCATAATCGGTGATAATCGCGGCCCGCCCGTGTGCGCTGGAGGTGAGGCGGTCTTCATCGCCCGGCAGCGGGATGCGCACGCCATCGGCAATCTGTTGCAGGTAATCAATATCCCCCTGCGACACATCGGTGCTGACGTGCGCATTGCCGTAGGCCTTCACCACAAAGGCGAGCGGCAGCTGATCGTTCGGCAGGGTGACCGCCAGCGCGGCCCCGGCATTGGCCCAGGCCTGGCTGCCCTGAATACTGCGCAGATCGCCGGCCAGATCGCCCGCCGCCCGGCGCAGGGCGCTGTAACTGGTGATGCTGTCGCCGTAGCTGTCCACGCTGTCGGAAAGGTCATCAATTTTGTCGAGGATTTTGTCTTTATCCGTGAGTTGCACCCCCACGGCCGGGAAAATCACGCTGATATCATCGGTGCCGGTCGCTTTGGTCATCAATGCCGGGTTGGCCAGCACCGCAGAGCCATACGCAGAAGACGCCACACCGGTGCCGCCCATGGCATCGTTGCGGGCCTCAAAATAGTTACCGGCGGCCAGCGCACTGAGGGGGGAAAGCAGAAAAAGCGGAACAAACACGTTGCGTGAAGAGACGCGGAAGTGACCAAATTTACTCGCCATTTTATTTACCGAGACCATCGTATTTCCCGAATAAGAAGCCCGGCATATCGGCCGGGATAACCATGAATTATCCCCATCATGAAACAAAATGGGGCGGATCATTGCTGTGAATAGGCACGGTTATTGGCGGCTCTTTCAGCCTTGCCTTTTTATAATTCGGTGTAAGACAGCATCTGGCGCGTTGGAAACCCACCGGACAGATGAAAAAAAATACTGCTCCTGAAGCATAAGCGATTTTTATTAAGTTGACAGGATTTTTCACATTTTATTGTGCAAGTGAAATCCCCGGCATCATCCTGAAAAGGAGATTATAATTATTAACGTTATGATAAATAATGATTTTAATGAGTTTTGCATTCAGAAGAAAAAAATAAAATAAGGCCGGCAATAACACAGTGCATTTTATTATTAACCATATAAAAATCAGGTTTAATTAGCGCGGCTCATCGGTTTCAGCAGGGAATTGTTCTGTTTTAAACCAGAGGAGAGGAAAGAGAGAGGAAACCCAGAGAGCGCGGAAGATAAATGAAATTGTCACGCAACGGAAATAAAAAGGCGCCCGGTGGGCGCCTGTGGGGTCAGGGGGCGACAGGCACCGTTTGTGCCGGGCCAAATACCGAATAGGCCGGCAGGGCGATATTCTGGTAGGGCTGCCAGCCGCCGCCCAATGCTTTATACAGCGCCACCAGATCGGTACTGGTCTGGACCCGCGCCTCAGTGGCCTGTTGCCGTGCCTGCGCCAGCTGGCGTTGTGCATCCAGCACGTTAATAAAGGTGGTGATCCCTTGCCGGTAGCTCTCGCTGGCCAGATCGTAGGCGTTCTGCAGGGAGGCGGCGGTGCGCTCCAGCCCCTCGACCCGGTTCTGATCGGTGCGGTAACTCACCAGCGCATTTTCCACATCCTGTAATGCGGTCAATACCGTCTGGCGGTAATCCAGCACCGCGCTGGCCTGTTGCGCGCGTGACAGCCGCACATTGGAGACCAGCCGCCCGCCCTGGAAGATCGGTAACGAAATCTGCGGCCCATAGGAGTAGAAGTGGCTGCTCCAGTCGGTGAGGTAGTCCACATCGGTATTACGCATCCCGACCTGCCCGGTCAGCGACAGGCTGGGGAACATCTGCGCCACCGACACGCCAATCTCGGCGGTGGCCGCGTGCAGGTTCGCTTCCGCCCGGCGCACATCTGGCCGGCGGCGCGCCAGTTCTGCCGGTACGCCCACCGGCACGGCGGCCGGGATTGGCGGCAGCGCTTTTTCCGCGCGCAACTCAGCATCCAGCGCGCCCGGCGGCTGGCCGAGCAGCACCGCCAGCGCGTTCATCGCCTGCCGTACCTGCGCCTGATAGGTCGGCAACTGCGCCTCCAGCGACCCAAGCTGCGCCTGTGCATTTTCCACATCCAGCTGCGGCGCCAGGCCGTTTTTCGCCTGGCTCTGCGTGAGATCGGTGGTCTGGCGGGCCACATCGATCTGGGTTTGCAGCGTGTTCAGCACGCTCTGCGCGCCGCGCAGTTGCAGATACGTTCGCGCCACTTCCGCTTCCAGTGACACCAGCGCATCGTTGCGCTGCTCCACCGTGGCCTGCGTCTGGGCATCGGCCGCTTCCACCGCCCGGCGTGTTTTGCCGAACAGGTCCAGCTCCCAGGAGGCGTCAAAGCCGCCCTGGAACAGCGTTACCGGCTGGGTCACGCTGCCCAGGGCATCCGCGGCCTCCGGGCTTTCGGCCTCGAGTTGCCCCGGAATATCATGCGCCTCCAGAATGCCTTTCAGCCCGAGTTGCTGGCGGTTGACGCTGGCATTCGCATTCACTGACGGCAGATACGCACCGCGCGCCTGCGTCACCTGCTCCCGCGCCCCGGCAATGCGCAGCACGGTCTGCTGCAACGACAGGTTGCCGTTAATCGCCCGGCCAATCAGGCTGTCGAGCTGCGGATCGTTAAAACTGCGCCACCAGGCCGGGTCCGGTTCGCTGGCCAGCGCCACCGAGCCGGGTTTCACCTGAGTATGGGACGTAAGATCGTTAAACGCCTTTGGCGTCTGCGCCTGCGGCGGCTGGTAATCCGGGCCGACGGAACAGCCTGCAAGCGCCAGCACGGCCGCAGCCACCGCCAGCCGTAAAGAAGAGTGGGGCAGCAGGCGCAACGGCGCCCGCGAAGAACACATCAAGGTAGAGACAGCCATGTCAATGACCTCCCGCACTGCCTTCGCTCTTGATTGGCGAAAGCAAGAAGCAAAATGGAATCATGATCAGCGACATTATCCCGCACAGCATAAACACGTCGTTATAGGCCAGAACGCGGGACTGGCTGATCATCTCTTGGTATAGCTGCGCTGTTGCCAGCGTCACCGGGTCACCCACCGCGTGGCTGAAATCCCGGACGGCCGCCGCACCGCGCTGCACCGCCTGATTGAACTGCTCATTCAGCGGCGTCATGTTCGGGGCCAGGTAGGCGCTGTGGGTCTGGGATCGTTCGGTGATCGCCGCCGTGGAGAGCGAGATGCCAATGGAGCCTGCCACATTCCGGAACATCGAGAACAGCGCCGCGCCGTCCGCATTCAGCTTGGGTGACAACGTCACAAAAGCGATGGTGGTCAGCGGCACAAACAGGAAGCCCAGCCCAATCGACTGTGCGCTGCGCATCAGCACCATGGTTTCGAAATCGACATTCGGCACCAGGCGGCTGGAGTAAATAAAGGAGAGCAGCAGCAACAGGAAGCCAAAGGCGATAATCAGCCGCGTCTGCACTTTCGGCATCAGCTTCAGCACCAGCGGGATCGACAGCACAATCAGCACCGCGCCGGGCGACATCACCAGCCCGGAGAGGGTGGCGGTGTAGCCGAGCTGTTGCTGGGCCAGTTGCGGCATCAGCACCGAACTGCCGTAGAGGATCATCGCCATCCCGGCCATCAGTAAACTGGCAACGGCAAAGTTACGATCCCTCAGGCAGTGGAGATCCACCACCGGCTTGCGGGCGTAGAACAGCCAGTAAACCGCGCCCACCAGCCCCACCAGCGCCAGCACCGCAAACAGCACAATAAAGCTGGACTGGAACCAGTCATCATCCTCGCCCCGGTCGAGCATCACCTGCAAACAGCCTAACCCGAGCGCAATCAGCCCGATGCCGATGTAGTCGATGTTGAGTTTGCCCGGCTCGAGCCGCTTCTCCCACGGCGGATCTTCCAGCAGTTGCATCACCGCCAGCACCGTCAGCACGCCGACCGGGATATTGATCAGGAACACCCAGCGCCAGCTGTAGTGGTCGGTTATCCAGCCGCCCAGCATCGGGCCGAGCACCGGCGCGACGATAATCGCGATGGAGGAGAGGCCAAACGCCTTGCCGCGCTCTTCCGGCTTAAAATAGTCCAGCAATACTGACTGCTGCACCGGCTGCAAGCCGCCGCCGAAGAAGCCCTGCAAAATGCGGAACAGGATCATCTGCCAGAGTTCGGTGGCGATGCCGCACAAAAACGAGCAGAGGGTGAACATGCCGATGCAGATCAGGAAATAGTTTTTGCGGCCCAGCGCGCGGCTGAAGAACGCCGACAGCGGCAGCACGATGCCGTTCGCCACCAGGTAGGAGGTGAGCACCCAGGTGGACTCGTCATAACTGGAAGAGAGCGACCCGGCCACGTGCGGCAGCGCCACGTTAACGATGGTGGTGTCCAGGATCTCCATGAACACCGCCAGCGTTACCACCAGCGCGACCGCCCAGGGGTTACTGGCGGGTTTCCATTGACGATCGCCGCTCATTCCACGGTGACCTTCGGCTCAACGGAGAGACCCAGCGGCAGCGGTAAGTCAGGATTCAGGCCGCTGTCAATGACGATTTTCACCGGCACACGCTGCACGATTTTCACATAGTTGCCGGTGGCATTTTCAGACGGGAAGGCGGAGAAGCGCGAACCGGAGCCCTGCTGGATGCTGTCCACGTGGCCGTGCAGCTCCATGTCCGGGTAGGCGTCCACCGTGACCATCACTTTATCGCCGGGGTTCATGCGTTCAAGCTGGGACTCTTTGAAGTTAGCGGTAACCCAGATGTCACGCGACACCAGTGAGAACAGGGAGGAACCGGCCTGCACCAGCGTGCCGAGCTGGACGTTACGCTTGGTGACGTAGCCGTCAAACGGCGCGCGCACCTCGGTATAGGAGAGGTTGAGGTTGGCGGTTTCCAGCTGTGCATTCGCCTGCGCCACCTGCTGCCGGGCGGCCTCGACGTTGGCCTCCGCCTGCCGGATTTGCAACTGCACCTGCGCCGCGACCTGCACCTGCGCTTTGGCATTTTCCAGTTCGGCATTGGCGGTGCGGAGTTGCGCGTTGGCGGCATCGATATTGCGCTGGGTGGTGGCACGCGGGTCAACGCCGCGCTGGCGTTTGTAGTCCGCCTGCGCATTGACCAGGTTAGCTTCCGCCCGCGCCTGTTGCGCTTTAGCCTGTGCCAGTTGCGCCGGGTACTGGACTTTTGCCAGCGCCAGCTGCACCTCGGCCTGATGCAGTTGGGACTGCGCCATGCCGAGTTGCGCCTGGGCGCGGTCACGTTCGGCCACCGCGTCACGCGGGTCAATTTTCACCAGCAACTGGCCTTTTTTCACCGGCTGGTTATCTTTTACCGCCAGATCGGTGACATAGCCGGAGACTTTCGGCGCAATGGTCACGGCGTCGCCTTCGGTGAAGGCGTCATCGGTGGTGACCTGGTTGCGGGTCATAAACCACCAGACCAGCGCGACCACCACCATCACCGCGACCACAATACCCAGGATGATCAGCGGCTTCTTACCGGGACGTTTGCGGGTGTTCTCCCCGTCGTCCTGATCGTCCTTGTTGTTGTCTGACGCGTTGTCTGGTTTTTTATCTTTCCCGGCCTGGTTATCGTTTTGGCGTTGGGTTCCTGGTTTACGTGCCTGCTCATCCTGCGCGGCGGCGTCCTCTGACGCGTTATTTTTATCGCTGTTCATAGGTCTCATCTGTTGTGGCAGCAAACCGCTGCACCAATCCATAAAGAAAGTGACTCTTTCACCCTAGAGCGTACTGCGCACATTGCAAGTTGACCCCTGGGAAAAGCCTGAATTTGCGGGCGGTTAGTGGGGGGATCGCACTATTTGTCAATGTATGTAAAGGGGGAGGGGGCGGCCGTTTGGGCCGCAGGCGGGGGCATGGTTTTCGTTATAGGTGTGTGCGGTGGATTGTTTCGGTTGTTCATGTGCGGTTGACTACCCGGTTTTCTGAGCCTCAACCGAGCAGGGCCTGCCGGCGCGCCGGCCCTGCACCCGCAGGCATTAAGTACACGGTACGGCTTTTTAATAGAGCAGTGGCATGTTTCGGTTGTTCATGTGTAATTACCTACCCAACCCTCATTGCCTCAACCGAGCAGGGCGCGCCGGTGCGCTCGCCCTGCACCTGCGCACTTTCGGTGCCCCGGCAGAATTATTGCCCGCGCTGCGGGTGCCCTCCTTCGGCCTCCGGGCTAATCGGGCCGGGCCAGACACGCTCCCGGCGTGGCTGTCCCTCTCGCGGGCGTCCTGCCCGCTCACCCGGCCCTGCGTCCTCGTCGGCAATAATTTAATGCCCCCACCGCTTCTGCAAATCATTGGGTATGTAAGGAAAGAGTAGACGGGGGAATTTTTGGCATCCCTGTGTGCTCACCCGGCCCTGCGTCCTCGTCGGCAATAATTTTAATGCCCCACCACTTCTGCAAATTCGTGGGTATGTAAGGAAATGGTAGCTGGGGGATTTATGGGCGTTCTGCATGATTGGCTGGCCCTGCGGCTTCATTTGGTAATGATTTAAAGCGGCCATAGTAATTCATCCGAGATACGGGCAATGGCTTCAATGCTGATGGAGCACTCTTCATCAGAGGCAAGCGTTGTGGTCATAAAACGAAACATCTGGTTAGCGTTGTCAGTAAACTGGATGCGGTAAATCTGTTTATAAATAGGCTGGGAAAGATAGATATCATCAAAAAGATGGGGATCGTTTGATAACCCTATCCGGCCAGCGCGCTCAACTTCTCTTTTAATCAAATCCTCCGCCTGTTTCTTAGTTATCTCTCCGGAAACCAGTAATTAAGTTTTGGTTTTTTCGAAGATGATGCTTTCACTTTTAATACCAAACTTTGCCAGCAAATTTGCCGTTATTTGTGTTGGCCAACTATTGATATCTGAGCAGTCAGGGCCTGCGGCACTTACAACCCCAGAGAACAGAAGAGTGCAGAGCATGGTTATTCGACACGTAAATAAGGATCGTTTCTTGCGCAGGTTAATTGACCTGCCCGGCACTACTCTCTTTCTCTTTATATTAATCCTTTCCGTTCCGATTCCCGGTAAATTATTCCCCAGCCAAAAACAGTTCGGCAGCATCATATTTCATTCCTTTTAATAAAAAAGAAAGTAACGATACGCCTGTCAATAAACAGATGACTATATCAAGGTAGTTAAACATGACTTTACTAAAGCTAAATAAAAATTTTGGGTAATGGAATTCCAAAAAATCCTCCCCTATTCTTTCCTTACATACCAAAAGATTTGCAGAAGGGGTGGGGGCGTAAAAATCATTGCCGAATGGAGACGCAGGGCTGGGAGAACGGGCAGGGATGCCATAAATCCCCCACCTACCATTTCCTTACATACCCACAAATTTGCAGAAGCGGTGGGGGCGTAAAAATCATTGCCGAATGGAGCTGCAGGGCCGGGCGAACGGGCAGGGATGCCCGTGAGAGCCGCAGCCACGCCGGGAGCGTGTCTGCGGCGGCCCGATTAGCCCGGAGGCGGAGTGAGGGAACCCGCAGCGCGGGCAATGATTCAGCCGGGACACCGAAAATGCGCGGGTGCAGGGCGAGCGCATCGGCGCGCCCTGCTCGGTTGAGGCAATGAAGGCCGGGTAGACAACCGCACATGAGCAACCGAAACATGCCACCCTGCCAACAATCGAAACCAAAAGGCTCCTCAGTCTGCAAGACAGGATCACTCCCCGCCCTGCGCCGCAGGCGCACTAAACCCACCCCCCAACGCCACAATCAACTTCACACTCGTCATCCGCTGGTCCGCCAGCAGCGACAGCAGGCTCTGCTGCTGCGTCAGGCTCGTCGCTTCGGTCGTGGCAACGTCAAGGTAGTCGATCATCCCGGCCTGATACTGGTTATAGGTCACACGGGCGGACTCGCCGGCCGACTCTGCGGCGGCGCGCTGCGCGGCGATCTCACTCTCCAGCGTGTGCAGCTCTACCAGGTAGTTTTCCACCTCTTCAAAGGCGCTCAGCACACTCTGGCGGTAGGCGGCGACGCTGGCGTCATAACTGGCTTTCGCCTGCTCGACGCTGGCGCGCGTGGCACCAAAGTCCAGCAGCGTGCCGCTCAGCTCAGGGCCGAGTGACCAGACGCGGTTCGGCGCGGAAATCAGCTTATGCAGCGTCGAACTGCTGTAGCCGCCGCTGGCGCTCAGCGTCAGGTCGGGGTAATACCCGGCGATCGCCACGCCCACCGCCGCATTGGCGGCCGCCATATTGCGCTCGGCGTAGGCGATGTCCGGGCGGCGCTCCAGCAGCTGCGAGGGCAGGGCAGCCGGCACCGGCGGCAGGGTGGCGTCTAATTTCGCGACGGCCAGGGTGAAATCAGCCGGTGGGCGGCCCATTAACACCGCAATCGCGTGCTCCAGCTGGGCGCGCTGCCACTGGAGATCCAGCGACGAGGCGCGGGCGCTCTCCAGCTGGGTCTGCGCCTGTGCCAGCGTCGCGCGGGACTCACTGCCGGCGCGGTACTTGTTCTCAATGACCGTCAGATAACGCTGGTACGCCTCCACGCTCTGCTGATACAGCGCGATCTGCTGGTCCATGATGCGGATCTGGAAATAGTCCTGCGCCAGCGTTGACTGGGCGCTGAGGGTGATGTTCGCCAGCTCGGCGGCGCTGGCCTGCGCGCTGGCGCGGTCATCTTCCAGCTGGCGGCGCAATTTGCCCCACAGATCCAGCTCCCAGCTGGCGCTGACCTGCGCCTGATGGCTGTTATTGATGCCGGCGCCGTTAGTGGACGAAGCCGCGCCGGTGGCGCTGCGGCTGCTGCTTACCGTGCCGCTCACCGTGGGGAAGAAATCAGCGCGCGCCCCGGCCACCAGCGCCTGCGCCTGCCGGTATTGCGCCTCGTACTGCGCCACGTTTTGGTTGGAGATCTGCACCTGCGCCAGCAGGCTCGAGAGCACCGGGTCGTGATAGACCGCCCACCAGTCGCCTTTGGCGGCCGCGTCCTGCGGCGTGGCCTGCGTCCAGCCTTTCGCCTCTTTAAACTGCGCGGTCATCGGCGCGGAGGGGCGCTGGTAGTCGGGGCCGACGGTGCAGCCGGCCAGCAGCAGCGTCAGCAGCGCCGGGATAAACGGGGAAGTTTTCATGCTCATTCAGGGTGTCCAGTTGTTGCCGGGCGGTGGCGCAGGCGCTGCCACAGCCGTTTGGTACGGGCGCTCAGGCGGTCCATATAAAGGTAAACCACCGGCGTGGTAAACAGGGTCAGCAGCTGGCTCAGCGCCAGCCCACCGGCAATGGCCAGCCCCAGCGGGCTGCGCAGGTCGGCATCGCCGCCGCTGCCGAGCGCCAGCGGCAGTGCGCCGAAGAAGGCGGCCAGCGTGGTCATCACGATCGGGCGAAAGCGCATCAGGCAGGCCTGCACAATTGCCTGTTCCGGCGTCAGGCCGCGATCGCGCTCTGCCGCCAGTGCGAAGTCGATCATCATGATGGCGTTTTTCTTCACGATGCCGATCAACAGCAGAATGCCGATCAGCGCAATCACCGTGAGCTGCGTACCGGTCACCAGCATCAGCAGCAGCGCGCCGACCCCGGCGGAGGGCAGGGTGGAGAGAATCGTCAGCGGGTGGATGTAACTCTCATACAGCATCCCGAGCACGATATAGACCGCCGCCAGCGCCGCCAGAATCAGCCACGGCATACTGGCCGTCAGGTCACTAAAGGCTTTCGCCGTGCCCTGGAACCCGGCCTGGATGGTGTCCGGCAGGCCGATTTTCGCCATCGCCTCATCAATCACCTGCTGCGCCTGCTCCAGCGACACGCCGTCCGCCAGGTTAAACGCCACGGTGCTGGTGGCAGACTGCCCCTGGTGCGCCACCGACAGCGGCGCGTTGGCCCCGCTCAGCCGGGTAAAGGCGGAGAGCGGCACCTGCGCGCCCTGATCGTTCACCACATACAGCGAATGCAGAACCGCCGGGTCACCGGTAAAGTCGGCGTTGAGGTTCATCACCACATGGTACTGGTTCAGCGTTTTGTAGATAGTCGCCACCTGCCGCTGGCTGAAGGCGTTATTCAGCATCGTATCCAGCGTGCTGACATCCACCCCCAGCCGGGTCGCGGCGTCGCGGTCGATGGTCAGCATCACCTCCTGCCCGCCGGTTTGTGAATCGCTGTCCACGCTGGTGAGCTGCGGCAGCGCCTCCAGCGCCTTTTTCACCTTCGGCGTCCAGACCCGCAGGGTGTCCAGCGAGTCGGCCTGCAAACTGAACTGGTATGAGGCGTTGGCGCTGCGGCCGCCGATGCGCAGATCCTGCGCAGGCATCAGGAAGAGTTGCAGCCCCGGCTGGCTCATGCCCTTCATGGTCAGCCGGTTGGCGACCTCAGCGGCGGTGGCGTCACGTTTGTCGAAATCTTTCAGGTGCACAAAGAAGTTGGCGCTGTTGCGTGAGCCGAACGCGCCGCTGCCCATGGAGGACATCACGCCGTCCACCGCCGGGTCAGCCTGGATCATCTTCGAGAACTCCTCCATTTTCGGCTTCATCGCCTGGAAGGAGGTGCTCTGGTCCGCGCGCAGCATCCCCATCAGCAGCCCGGTATCCTGGTTCGGGAAGAAGCCTTTCTGCACCACGCTGTAGAGGAACACGTTCAGCATAATGGTCAGCAGCAGGCTGAACAGCGTCAGCCGCTGATGGCGCATTACCCAGGTCAGCGCCCGGCTGTAGACTGCCAGCAGGCCGTTGAGGCCGCGCTCAATCGCCAGGTAGAGCGGGTGCGGGCGCTTTGTCACCGGCGGTTTGCGCCGCAGCAGGCGGGAGCAGAGCATCGGCGTCAGGCTCAGCGACACCAGCATCGAGATCACCAGCGACACGGTAAGCGTCACGGCGAACTCGCGGAACAGCCGCCCGACGATGCTGCCCATCAGCAGAATCGGCAGGAACACCGCCACCAGCGACAGCGTCATCGACAGCACGGTAAAGCTCACCTCCTGCGCCCCTTTCAGCGCGGCGCGCACCGGCCCCAGCCCCTCTTCGATGTAACGGGTGATGTTCTCCAGCACCACGATGGCGTCATCCACCACAAAGCCGGTGGCGATGATCAGCGCCATCAGCGACAGGTTGTCCAGGCTGTAGCCGAGCAGGTACATCACCGCGCAGGTGCCGATCAGCGAAACCGGCAGCGCCAGCGCCGGGATCACCACCGCCTTGACGTTACGCAGGAACACAAACACCACCGCGATCACCAGCAGCACCGCAATCAGCAGCGTCTCTTCGGTGTCACGCAGCGAGGCGCGGATGTTGGGCGAGCGGTCCACCACAATCTGCAACCCGACGTCGCCCGGCAGCGTCTCGCGCAATGCCGGGATCTGCGCCTTGATGGCGTCGATGGTCTCCAGCATATTGGCCCCGGCGGAGCGGGTCACGCCCAGCATCACCGAGCGCGACTGGTTGTAGTAACCGACGTTGTAGTTGTCTTCCACCGCGTCATACACCGTGGCCACATCGCCGAGGCGCACCGCTTTGCCGTCCTGATAGCGGATAATCAGCGAACGGTAGGCTTTCGCCTTGTCGAGCTGGCCGTTGCTGTCCACTACCCAGGATTGCGCGCTGCCCTGCAAAATGCCTTTCGGCTGGTTGCTGGTGGCGTTGGCGACCGCACTGCGCACCGTGTCCAGCGACAGGCCGTAGTGCGTCAGTTGCTGGGGTTTGAGGTCGATGCGCACCGCTGGCAGCGCACTGCCGAGCAGCGACACCTCACCGACCCCCTGCACCTGCGCCACTTTCTGCTTAATCTGGCTGGAGGCGAGGTCATACAGCTCGCCGCTGGTACGGGTGGCGGAGGTGAGCGCCAGCATCACCACCGGTGCATCAGCCGGGTTGGCTTTGCGGTAGGTCGGCAGCGACGGCATGCTGCTCGGCAGCAGGCTGCGGGCGGCGTTGATTGCCCCCTGCACATCCCGCGCCGCGCCGTTGATGTCCCGGTCCAGTTCAAATTGCAGGATCACGTTGGTGGAGCCTTGCGAACTGCTGGAGGTCATCTCGGTGATGCCGGCAATCTGCCCCAGCGCCCGCTCCAGCGGCGTGGCAACGGTGGCCGCCATGGTCTCCGGGCTGGCACCCGGCAGGCTGGCGCTCACCATAATGGTGGGGAAATCGACCTGCGGCAGCGGGGCCACCGGCAGCAGCCGGTAGCCGAGCGCACCCAGCAGCAGGATCGCCAGCGTCAGCAGCAGTGTCGCCACCGGGCGGAAGATAAACAGCCGCGAAATGTTCAGCGGCCGCGCCCGGCGCGGTTCACGCGGTTCGCTCATCGTGCCCCCTGCGGGCCTTTACGCCGCCAGAATGCCCGGCCACGGATCGCCAGCCGGTCAAAATAGAGATAGATCACAGGCGTAGAGAACAGCGTCAGCACCTGGCTGAAGATAAGCCCGCCAACAATCACCAGCCCCAGCGGCTGGCGCAGTTCCGCGCCGGAGCCGTGCGCCAGCATCAGCGGCAGTGCGCCGAGCAGGGCGGCCATGGTGGTCATCAGGATCGGCCTAAACCGCAGCAGACACGCCTGGTGGATCGCCTCACGCGGTGACAGGTGCTGCTTCTGCTCCGCCTCCAGCGCGAAGTCGATCATCATGATGGCGTTCTTTTTCACAATCCCGATCAGCAAAATCACGCCAATCAGCGCAATCAGGCTGAACTCCGTGTCCGCCAGCAGCAGCGTCAGCAGCGCGCCGACCGCCGCCGAGGGCAGGGTGGAGAGGATGGTCACCGGGTGGATAAAGCTCTCATACAGGATGCCGAGCACCACATACATGGTCAGCAGCGCTGCCAGAATCAGCCACAGCGTGTTGCCGGTGGCGCTCTGGAAGGCCGCACTTTCCCCCTGATAACGCAGGCTAATGCCGGACGGCATCTTAAGCTGCGCACTTATCTCTGCGATCGCCTGCTGCGCCTGCTCCAGCGAGGTGCCGTCATTCAGGTTAAAGGAGAGCGTCACCGCCGCGAACTGGTTCAGCCGCGCATGCACCAGCGCGCCGGTGCGTTGGTGGATGGTGGCAATCGACGTGAGTTTCACCATGCCGTTGGTGGCGCTGGTGCTGCTGCTCGTGCTACTGCTCGTGCTGCTGGTGGAACTGCTGTCTGTGGTGGTCGTACTGTCACTGGTACTGCTGCTGTCGCTGCTGCTGTTATTGGTCGCCAGGTAGATATCATCAAACGACGCAGGCGACTGCTGGAAGCGCGGCGCCACCTCCAGCACCACGCGGTACTGGTTTGACTGGGTAAAGATGGTGGAGACCAGCCGCTGGCCGAAGGCGTTATACAGCGCGGTATCGACGTCAGCGGCGGTGATGCCGTAGCGCGCCGCTGCGTCGCGGTTCAGCTCCACATAGGCCACCTGGCCCTGATCCTGCAGGTTGCTGGTCACGTCACGGAACGCCGGGTTGGCCGACATCGCCGCCGTGAGTTTCGGCGTCCAGGTGGCGAGGTCTTCGCTGTCGGCATCGTCCAGCGTGAACTGGTACTGGCTCGGCGTGACCTGATCGTTCACCGTGAGATCCTGCGCCGATTGCAGATAGAGCTGGATGCCCGGCACCTGCGCCACCGCCTGTTTCAGTTCGGCGATCACCGCATCGGCACGCTCATCGCGCTCATCGAACGGCTTCAGGTTAATCTGCATCCGCCCGCTGTTGAGGCTGGTGTTGGTGCCGTCAATGCCGAGCGTGGAAGAGAGGCTCTCCACCGCCGGGTTTTTCAGGATAATGTCAGCCAGCGCCTGCTGGCGGCGGCTCATCTCCTTGAACGACACATCCTGCGAGGCCACGGTAATGCCCTGGATAAGCCCGGTATCCTGCGACGGGAAGAAGCCCTTCGGCACCACCAGGTAGAGCAGGGCGGTGAGCGCCACCGTCGCCAGCGCCACCAGCAGCGTCAGCCGCTGGTGGTTCAGCACCACCGTCAGCAGGCGGTCGTAGCCGGCGATCAGCCGGTCAAACACCTCGCCGCCCTTGCGGGAAAAGCGGCTCTGCTGTTCTTCCGGGATATGGCGCAACAGGTAGGCGCAGAGCATCGGCGTCAGCGTCAGGGATATCACCATCGACACCAGAATCGACACTGCCAGCGTAATGGCGAACTCGCGGAACAGCCGCCCGACCACATCCCCCATAAACAACAGTGGGATCAGTACCGCAATCAGCGAGAAGGTCAGCGAGATAATGGTAAAACCAATCTGCTTCGAGCCGTTGAGCGCCGCCTGCATCGGCGTTTCGCCCTGTTCCAGCCGCCGCGAGATGTTCTCCACCACCACGATGGCGTCATCGATCACAAAGCCGGTGGCCACGGTCAGCGCCATCAGCGACAGGTTATTGACGCTGAACCCGGCGAGGTACATCACGCCGAAGGTTCCCACCAGCGACAGCGGCACCGCGATGCTGGGAATAAGCGTCGCGGCGATGTTGCGCAGGAACAGGAAGGTCACCATCACCACCAGCGCAATCGACAGCACCAGTTCGAACTGCACGTCACTGATGGAGGCGCGGATGGTCTGGGTGCGGTCAGAGAGCACCGATACGGTAACGCCGTCCGGCAGCGCGGCCTGCAGCGTCGGCAGCTGCTTTTTAATCGCGTCCACCACTGCAATCACGTTGGCGCCCGGCTGGCGCTGCACGCTGATGACAATCGCCGGCTGGCGGTTGGCCCAGGCGGACTGGTAGCTGTTCTCTTCCGCCTCGGTGATGGTGGCGAGGTCACGCAGCCGCAGCGCCGCGCCGTCCTGATAGGTCAGGATCAGGTTGCCGTACTCGTCGGCAGTGCGCAGCTGGTCATTGGCGTCAATGGTGATGGAGTGGAACTTGCCGTCAAAGCCGCCTTTGGAGCCGTTAACGTTACTGTTGCCGATCAGCGTGTTGACGTCTTCCAGCGTCAGGTTATGCGCCGCCAGCGCCTGCGGGTTCATCTGCACGCGGATCGCCGGCTGGTGGCCGCCCGCCAGCGTCACCATGCCGACGCCGGAAATTTGTGAGAGCTTCAGCGCAATCCGGGTATTCACCAGATCCTGCACTTTAATCAGCGGCAGCGAAGACGAGGTGGCCGCCAGCGTGATCACTGCGCTGTCCGCCGGGTTAACCTTTTTATAGGTCGGCGGGTTGGGCAAGTCGCTGGGCAGCAGGCTGTCGGCGGCGTTGATCGCGGCCTGCACCTCCTGTTCCGCCACATCCAGCGAGAGGTCCAGGCTGAATTTCAGCGTGATGATGGACGCGCCGCCGGAGCTGGTGGAGTACATCTGGCTCAGCCCTGCCATCTGGCCGAGCTGGCGCTCCAGCGGGGCCGTGACGGCAGAGGCCATCACGTCCGGGCTGGCACCGGGGTAGAGAGTGGTCACCTGGATGGTCGGGTAGTCCACCTGCGGCAGCGCCGAGGTGGAGAGCATCCGGTAAGCGAACAGGCCGGAAAGCAGGATCGCCACCATCAGCAGAATGGTCGCGACCGGCCGCTGGATAAACAGGCGGGACGGGTTCATCGCGCGGCGTTCCCGTCAGTGGCCAGTGCCTTCTTATCGGTCGCCGTTGCCGGCCGGCCGCCGGCCGCCGGGGTGGCACCGGTGGTGGCGGCCTGCGCCGTAACGACCCGTACTTTCGCGCCATCCTGCAGGCGGTCAATGCCGGTGGTGACCACGCGGTCACCCGCCGCCACGCCGGAGAGGATCGCCTGCCAGGTGTTGCCGAACGCCGGGCCGCTCTTCACCGTTTTGCGGGTCACGGTGTTGTCTTTATTCACCAGATAGACGAAATCGCCGTCGCTGCTGAGCTGCAACGCCTGCGCCGGGATCACCACCGCGCCTTTCAGCGTGTTGGTTTGCAGGCGGATATTCACGAACTGGTTCGGGTAGAGCTGCTCATCCTGGTTGTCGAACAGCGCCTTAAGCTTGATGCTGCCGGTGGTGGTGTCGATCTCATTGCTGATAAAGCTCAGTTTTCCCTGTGCCAGCACGCTGCTGCCGTCCTGATCGATGGCAGTGGCGGGCAGGGTCTCGCCCCGGTGCAGCGGCTTCAGCACGGTTTGCAGGCTGGCCTGCGGCACGCTGAAGGTGGCGGCGATAGGCTGGGTCTGGGTCAGGGTCACGATGCCGGTGGTGTCACTGCTGTGCACCATGTTGCCCGGGTCGACCAGCCGCAGGCCGACGCGGCCGCTCACCGGCGCGGTGATGCGCGTGTACTCCAGGTTCAGTTTCGCCGCCTCAATCTGCGCCTGATCGGCCTTGATGGTGCCGAGGTACTGGCCGACGGTGGCGGTCTGGGTCTCCAGATCCTGCCGGGAGAGCGAGTCCTGCGCGTAGAGCGTTTTATAACGGGCGAGGGTCAGTTGCGCGCTTTTCAGCAGTGCCTGATTCTCCGCCAGCGCGCCCTGGTACTGCGCCAGCGTGGCCTGGTAGCTGCGCGGGTCGATCTGCGCCAGCAACTGCCCGGCCTCCACCTGCTGCCCTTCGGTGAAATAGACTTTCATCAACTGGCCATCGACCCGGCTGGTCACGGTGACGCTGGCATTCGGCACCACGGTGCCGAGCGCCGACAGGTAAACCGGCACATCGGCCTGTTTCGCCACGCCCGCCTGCACCGGCGTTGCCATCCCGCCGCCCATCATACCGGGGCCGCCCATGCCGCCGCCCATGCCGCCAGCCATCCCGCCGGGGGCCGGTGACTGGCGGGAAAAGTAGAGCCAGCCACCGGCAATCAGCGCGATGACCAGCAGGAGAAGAAGAAAGTTACGCCGGGAAAACGGGGAGTGTGCGTGGGATTTCATGCCGGTGCCGAATCGTCCTGTAAAAAAGAAAAGCATTATGCCAAGGGCCGGGGGGGCGGTTATAGGCCGCATTCCGTAAGCATTGCGTAAAATTCTGTGGCTAACAGATTAGCACGCTTTGTGGGTCTGACCCGGAAAAGCCGGGTGCAGCTTCGTGAAAACGCACAAAGAAGCAGCGTGCGACGCGGGGTTTTAGCAGAAAACGCGGTGCGCGCGCCATCAGAGAAGCACGCGAATTATCGTTTTTTCATGAAGTATGGCGAAAATGTCGCCAGACCGGGGCGGCCGGTCTGGCGGGGACGGGGTTATTTGGCGGCCAGCACCGCGTCGTGCAGGTTGAGGCGCTGCCAGAAGTTCTGCTCGCCTGCGCCGCCGGAGAGCGGGTAACCGTCCGCCAGGGCGGTATGGCGCATCAGGTCACGGCGCGCGGTGGCACCGAGCTGCGGCAACGGCGCTTCCAGCAGCACCTCCGCCCCGGCCGGCACCTTCAGCGGCGTGGCGGCAGCGGGGGCTTTCGGCAAATCGTAGGTCATGGTGAAGCGGTAGAAACTGCGCATCGCCGGGGCGGCGTAGGGGTCATCCTGCCCCTGGGGGGCCGCACACTGCGCCAGGCGCATGCCGCACTCTTTTTCCAGCGCGCCGCGCAACTCGGTTTTCGCCTGCTCAAACAGCGTGCGGTAGGCCGGGTCATTCAGGTAGTGGGCGACATTGCGCTCCGCCACCATGCGTGAGCCCATCACATCCAGCGGGTAGTGCACGCCCAGCACCACGCGCGAGAAGCCGTAGCGCGCGCCGCGATCCAGCAGCGGCACAAAACGCTCCGGGATCATCTCCGCCATCAGCAGCGCATCGGTGTAGCCGGTGTTGGTGTGGCCGCTGGGGAACGCGCCGCCGTCCGCGGTGTAGGGATGGCCGTCCGCGATCACCACCTCATCCGGCACCAGATGGATGTGGTTGCCGGTTTGCAGGAACGGGCGCGCATAGTTGAAATGTTTTTTCGCCGTGCCGGTGCTGACTTCGCTCGCCTTGATCAGCGCCGCCGCTTTGCCCAGTTCACCCTTGTCATAGGCAGTCAGGAACGCCTGGCCGAGCCGTGGCCCCATCGCGTCCGCCAGGAAGTAGAGATAGCTGATGCCCTCGGCATCGGCCAGCGCCTGATGGCGTTCGCCCTGGGTGGCGTCACGGTTGATGGCGGTGACGGTCTCCAGGCTCTGCGCCTTGACGGCGGCCGGCAGGGCGTTGAACGGTTCCAGCAGCGCAATCCCCGCCTGCTGGTTGGTTTTCGTATTGAAGTCATAGCCGCTGGCCTTAAGCCAGGCGGTGTCTGCCTGTTGGTGCTGCCTGGCCTGCTCCAGCTGCTCGCGGGTCAGTGTCGGGGCCGTGCCTTGGATGGCGTGCTGCAAATCGGCCAGCATGGTGGCCTCCAGCGACACAAACGCCGGGGAATCCGCCGCCGGGGTGGTGCGGTCAACAATCGGGGTAAGCCGGGTGACATCCGGGGCGGCCTCCGCGGCCTGCACACCCATCGCGGCCAGCAGCGCGCCGGCCATCAACGTGCGGGAAAAGCGCATGATTTAAGTCCTTGTTAAGTTTACCTTGCCGCCAGCAGGGTAAACCGCCCGGATGACATTTTTATGTCAGTTCCCACCCGGAATTATCGCCTACAGCCACCCGGCGCGCCGCAGTTTCAGGTAGAGCCACAGGCAGCCGGCCACGGTAATGCCGATGGTCAGCGGGTAGCCCCAGCTGGTGTCCAGTTCCGGCATGTCTTTGAAGTTCATACCGTAGAGGCTGAACACCACCGTGGGCAGCGCGAGGATGGCACCCCAGCCCGCCAGCCGCTGCACCACCTCGTTCTGGTGCACCGACACCAGCGCCAGGTTGACGTGGGTGGCGTTGGTCAGCATTTCGCGCATGTCATCGGTCAGCATGATCACCTGGTGCGCGTGGTCCTGCACGTCTCGCATATAGTCACGCAACTGCTTGGGCAGCACGCCGTCGTGGTGCAGCAGCTGGCCGCAGATGTCCTGCATCGGTACCGCCGCATTGCGTAAGGAGAGCAGGTGGCGGCGCAGGTGGTAAACCTGCCGCACTGCTTTCTGGTCAAACTCAGTTTTGAACATGCGCGACTCAATCTCCTCGAACTGAGTAGAAAACTCGCCGACGATGCTGAGGTAGTTGTCCACGATGAAATCGAGCACGCAGTAGAGCGCGTAACCGGGGCCGCGCGCCAGCTGCTCGGGGCACTGTTCGGCGTGCTCGCGCACCTGGGCATAGCTGGAAGAGGCGCCGTGGCGCACGGTGATCAGGAAATTTTTGCCGTAAAAGAGGTGGGTTTCGCCATATTCAATGCGGTCGCGGACCTTCTGGGCGGTATGCGCCACGATAAAAAAGGTATCGCCATACTGCTCGATTTTCGGCCGCTGATGGGCGGTGAGGGCATCCTCAATCGCCAGGTCGTGCAGGTTAAATTCCTGCTGGATGTGGCGCAGGTAATCGTTGTCCGGCTGCCACAGCCCGAGCCAGATAAAGGTGTCCGGCGCGGCCAGCATCTCGCTGATGTTCTCAGAAGTGACTTCGCCCACCGCTTTGCCGTTGCGGTAAGCCATGCTTTTTACCCTCTGTTCCGAAGGCTGTTGTTCATTTTTTGTGTGCATAACGTCCTGACACTGTTGGGAAATAGGGGATCCTCCCCACAGCGTAGCCTGAATTGCCGCACTTTGCGTGACGGCACCGTAAGCAGACGTGGCAAGCTGTATAGATTTGTTACATCACGCCTCGTGCATGGCGTCCGGCCCCAGCAGCGCGCTCAACGCCTCCGGCAGCATCGGCCGGGCGAGGTGGAACCCCTGCACCCGGTCACAGCCGGCGCGGTGCAGCCACGCCAGGGTCGCGGCATCTTCCACGCCTTCGGCCACCACCACATACTTCAGCATGTGCAGCATGCCGATGATCTGCTCTACGATGATCCGGCAGTCGGCGTCATATTGCAGCGGCCGGATCAATGACTGATCCAGCTTGATCACCTCAACCGGGATCTTTTTCAGGTAGGTGAGGTTACTGTGGCCGTTGCCGAAGTCGTCCAGCGCCAGCACAAACCCCGCCTCGCGCAGCCGCCGCAGACAGGCGAGCGCCGCCGGGCTGCCCAGGATCTTCTGCGTCTCCAGGCATTCGATCTCTAAATCAGCCGGGGTCAGCCCCTGCTCCTCAAGCTGTGCCAGCAGCCGGTCAACAAAGTCTGGCTCGGCAAAGTTACTCACCGCCACGTTGACCGCCACCGGCAACATAATGCCCTGGTTACGCCACTGGCGGAGCTGGCGGGTCGCCTGCGCGATCACCCATTGGGTCAGCGGGCGGATAAGCGTGGTATTCTCCGCCAGCGGCACAAACTGCGCGGGGGAGACGGCGCCGAAGACCGGGTGCTGCCAGCGCAGCAGCGCCTCGGCCCCCACCGCGTGGCCGCCTTTGACATCAAACTTCGGCTGGTACATCAGGTAGAGGCCGGTATCGCGGTCCAGGCACTCCACCAGATCGCTCAGCAGCCGGAACGCCCTTTTTTGCGTCTCGTCACTCTCCTGCCGGTAAGGCATCAGCGGCACATCCTGATCGATGGCGTCATGCAGCGCGCTCAACGCCTTGCGCAGCACCTGTTGCGGGGCCTCCACCGGCACGCCGAACCCGGTATAGCCGATGTGTATCTCCAGGCGGATCGGTACCGGCAGGCTCAGCTCGCCCGGCAGGGATTCGGCGCACTGCATCAGCGTCTGCAACACGCTTTCACTGCGCGCCTGCGGCACCCACAGCGCAAAACGGCCGGTGGCCACACAGTAAATTTTTTCCAGGCCGCAGAATGCCCGGTGCAGGGCATCGCCGATTTCACACAGCATCCGTTCCACCATCGGCATCCCCAGCGAGCGGCCCATCTCATAGGCGTAGGTGATGTCGATGCAGTCGATCAACACCAGCACACAGTCCGGCGGCCCGCCCTGGATTTCATGCAGGTCGGCAATCAGCCGCTGGCGGTTCGGCAGGCCGGTCACCGCATCCACCAGCCCCACGGCGCTGCGTGACTGCAACAGCGCCATCACCACCGCGGCCATCTCCTGCAAGGTGCGGCACTGTTCCGCCGTAAAGGTGCGCGGCTGGTAGTCAATCACACAGAGGCTGCCGATCGCCACGCCCTCATCGGTGGTCAGCGGCGCACCGGCATAAAAACGCAGCGGCTGCTCCGGTTGCCGGGCCAGCGGCAGGTGGCAGAACCGTTCATCCAGCCAGGTATCGGCACAGACCAGTACGCCGTTATGGTGCAGGGTGTGTTGGCAAAAGGCGTCGTCGCGGCTGGTTTCATCCAGCGGGAAGTTGGTTTTGGCCTTGATGCACTGTTTCTCATCCGTGATCAGGGTGACCAGGCAGGTGGGCATATCCAGCATTTTGCAGGTCAGCGCGGTGATTTTATTCAGGATCTCATCCTGGGAAGCATCAAGGATCTGAAGATCCTTTAATGCCCGTAAACGGGGTTGATCATCCTGGCGGAGGGGGCTGGACATGGTAGTTACCTTTGGTACGTGGCTGGCTATTACAGACTGTTCCGCAAAAAATACAAGAAGAAGCGGGAAATAAACCGAAAATGCGGGGAATAAGGCAAATTCCGTGGCGGAAATGCGGTGAATTTCTCTCTGTGCGTGGTGCTGCGCCGGGAAGCGGCTAAAAATGTGTTATACCTTTGAAAACCGCGCCGTCCGGCGTCGTTTCTGGGGAGGGGAGCCATGTATAAGATTGAGGTAACAAGCTACCGTGACACGGCTGAAGAGGAGATTGCCCACTTGCAGGCCGAACTGATGCCCGCGCAGGTGGGGATTGACGTCAGACACCCGCCGCAGTGGGGGCCGTTTGCCACCATTGAGCTGGCGGTGCCTGCGCTGGTGGTGATCGCCTTCGCCCAGACTTTTCTGGCGGCGCTGGTGGGCGAGCTGGCGAAAGACACCTATGAATGGCTTAAGCAGCGGCTCGGCCACTTTGGCCGCCAGGTGATCTCCCGTGAGCGGATCGAGCCGACGCTGTATGGCCGCCATGGCCCGATAACGCGGGAGAACCCCTACAGCCTGGCGCTGTCGCTGGAAGCGGAGGCCGGGCACGGCGCGCGTTTCCGTTTATACCTGCCGCGTTACGAGGCCGCGTTCGGCTATGAGGCAGCGATTGGCAGCTTTGTGGATTTCGTCCGGGATTACCACGCGGGCCGCGTCACGCTGGCGGATTTGGGGCTGGATGAGGAGGAGCCGCTTTACGGCAACCTGATCATGGTCTGTTACGATGAGCCGGCGCGTAAGCTGGTCTGGCTCGACCCGATCCCTCCGGGCGTGCGCCGCCCCTGACGCCTCAATAGCGTTTGCTCATATTGTGGCCGGTGACCTGGTAGCCGCAGGCCTCGTACAGCTGCCGGGCGCGCGGGTTATCGGCGGCCACCCGCAGCCGCACTTCGCTGATGCCCTCGTCGGCCAGCATCGCCTCCAGAGAGGCCAGCGCCTGCCGCCCGTGACCCGCACCGCGGAACGGCGGCAGCACCAGAAAATCCATGATAAACGCGTTGGTCTCATTGCGCTGGTACCAGAGGTAACCCACGCGTTCCCCCTGATGCTCAATCACCAGCAGCACCTGCCGTTCGGTCTCCACGCCCTGCGGCAGCACTGCGTGCAATGCCTGTTGCGCCTCTGACCGCGCCCGCAGCGCATCAAAACCGTAATTGGCACTGAGATCGTCAGCGTATTCCGCCAGAAACAGCTGCGCCCAGGGCGCAAACTCCGGCTCGGTCATTTTTCGTAGCATGAACCTGACTCCGTGAGAGAAAACCCTATTGTGGCGTGCCGCCGCGGCGGTTGTCGCGGGCTTTTTGTGAACCGCAGATGGGCGACCGGCAGAAAAAAGCCGCTCCGGGTGGGGGCGGCTGAGCAGAACCACTTCGGCTGCTATGCCGGTCAGGCGCAGTGTTCCAGCGCAATCGGCACGCTTTTGTACGCCGGGATGCCGCTTTCGTCGTCATAGCTGTTGAGCGGCACCAACACGTTGCCTTCCGGGTAGTAAGTGGCGACCGAGCCGGAGGCCATGTCGTGCACCACCACCGTCAGGCTCTCCATGCGGCGGTCGGTGGGGGTGCCGTCCGGGGCCAGCGCTACCACGTTTACTTTGTCACCCACCCGCAGGCGGCGGCTTTCCGCTTCATCCGCACTAATGAACAGCACGTCGCGGCGGCCGGTCACGCCGCGGTAGCGGTCGTTCATGCCGTACAGCGTGGTGTTGTACTGATCGTGGCTGCGCAGCGTGGTCAGCACCAGATCGTGCCCCTGGGCGGAGCGCGGATCTTCGTTAATCCCTTGCATCACAATGAACTGGGCCTTGCCGCTCGGCGTGTTCCATTTGCGCTCCGAAGCGGCGTTATAGAGCCGGAAGCCGCCATGGTTCATGATGCGCTTGTTGAAATCCTGGAATGCCGGGAACACCGACTCAATCGCATCGCGGATGACGTGGTAATCCGAGACCATTTTATCCCACGGCACCACGGTGTTGGGCAGCGAGGCTTTCGCCAGCGCCGCCACCAGCGCCGGTTCCGATTTCAGGTGCGGCGAGGCGGGTTCCAGCGAGCCGCGCGAGGCGTGCACCATCGACATCGAATCCTCTACCGTCACCGACTGGTCGCCCGAGGCCTGGGTATCGCGCTCGGTGCGGCCGATCACCGGGAACAGGTAGGTGTGTTTCGCCACCGCCAGATGCGAGCGGTTAAGCTTGGTCGCCATATGCACCGCCAGATCCAGCTTGCGCATCCCCTCGAAACAGGTTTCCGGCTCCGGCATCGCCACCGGCAAATTGCCGCCGAGGCAGAACAGCGCTTTGGCTTTGCCCTCATGCATCGCGCGGATCGTCGCCACCGCGCCGTGGCCATGCCTGGTTGGCGGCGTGAAGCCGAAGGTGCGCTCAATGCCGTCCAGCAGAGCCTGCGTCGGGATCTCGGTGATGCCGACGGTGCGGTCACCTTGCACGTTGGAGTGGCCGCGCAGCGGGCAGATGCCGGCACCTTTTTTGCCGATGTTGCCGCGCATCAGCATCAGGTTGGCGAGCTGCTGCACATTCTTGGTGCCGTACTGGTGCTGGGTGATGCCCATGCCGTAACAGAGGATGGTGCGCTCCGCTTTGGCGTAGAGCCGGGCGATGTGCAGGATGTCTTTGTGGCTCAGGCCGGAGATGCGCTCAATGTCGGCCCACTCAGTTGACTCCAGATCGGCTTTCAGCTCCTCGAAGCCCAGCGTGTGGTCGGCGATAAACGCCTCGTCAATCACCCCAGGTTCGCCTTTGCTCAGCGCTTCGTTGTGCAGCGACAGCAGGGATTTCATGATGCCTTTGACCATCGCCGCGTCACCGCCGACCCGCACCTTGTAGTAGGTGGAGGAGAGGCGGGTTGAGCTGAGCGTCAGCATCTCCAGCGGGCTTTGCGGTGAGGTAAAGCGCTCCAGCCCGCGCTCCTGCAACGGGTTGAACGCCACAATGGTGCCGCCGCGCTTCGCCACTTCCCGCAGGGTGCCGAGCATCCGCGGGTGGTTGGTGCCGGGGTTATGGCCGACGCACAGCACCAGATCGCAGTGGTCGAAATCCTCCAGTTCCACGGTGCCCTTGCCGACGCCGATGGAGACCGGCAACCCGACGCTGGTCGGCTCGTGGCACATGTTGGAGCAGTCCGGGAAGTTATTGGTGCCGTATTCACGCGCGAACAGCTGGTAGAGGAATGCCGCCTCATTCGAGGCGCGGCCGGAGGTGTAAAACTCCACGCTGTCCGGGTCGTCATAACCCTGCATCAGCGCGCCGATCTCCTTAAAGGCGGTTTCCCATTCGATGACCTGATAAGTATCGGTTTCGCGATCATATTTCATCGGATGGGTCAGGCGGCCTTCGTTTTCCAGATCAAAATCGTGGCGTTCCCAGAGTTCTTTCACCGGGTGCGCGGCGAAAAAGTCCGGCGTGGCACGTTTGCCGGTGGCCTCCCAGGAGACCGCTTTGGCACCGTTTTCACAAAATTCAAATGACGAGGTGTGCAGCGGGTCAGGCCAGGCGCAGCCGGGGCAGTCAAACCCCTGCGGCTGGTTCATCCTGAACAGCGCGATCACATCCTGTTTCACTGCCATCTGCCCGCGGATCGCATCCGCCACTGCTTTCAACGCGCCCCAGCCACCCGCTGAGCCGCCGTAAGGGGCAATCCCAATCGCTCCATTTTTCTCTTTCATGTTGTTGCTCTCACTCTTGCTTTCCAGAAACGATTAGGAAAATTGTAGTGCATGTTAAGAAAATCACCCAGCAGGGTGGAAAAGCAGGCGGAAATGATAAGCCGGCGGCATCAGTGGCCGGAGGGAGGCTGGTTCGCCCCACAGGGATTTGTTACGGTAGGCATAAAGGGACGCTTCACGCCCGCTTTACCAATAAAACAGGGAACTTATGGAACTGACCGCCTTTGCTGTGCCGCCTGTGCGTTTTTCTGCCCGCCCGCTGGCGCTGGTGGCGTTGCTGGCGCTGGCCGGCTGTACCAGCAAACCGAAAACCGAAACACCCGCTATGCGCCCGGCCGATGTGCGCGCCGAGGTGGTGAAACTGATGCCGCCGTCCGCCGCTGACCGGCAGGGCTGGGCTACCGACATCACCGCGGCCTTCGCCGCCCAGCAGCTCACCCCCAGTCGCAGCAACCTCTGCGCGGTGCTGGCGGTCACGGAGCAGGAGTCCAATTTCAAGGCGGATGCGCCGGTGCCGGGGCTGGGCAACATCGCCTGGAAAGAGATCGAACGCCGCGCCGGGGAGAAGCACATCCCGGCCTTTGTGGTGCGTACCGCGCTGCTGATCCCCTCTTCTGATGGGAAATCTTACAGCGCGCGGCTCGACAAGGTGCGCAATGAGAAAGAGCTGAGCGACATTTTTGATGACTTCATCGGCATGGTGCCGATGGGCCAGCGGCTGTTCGGCAACCTGAACCCGGTGCATACCGGCGGGCCGATGCAGGTGAGCATCGCCTTTGCCGAAGCCCACGCCAAAGGCTACCCCTATCCGGTCACCGGCACGATCCGCCAGGAGGTCTTCAGCCGCCGGGGCGGGATCTATTTCGGCACGCTGCACCTGCTCGGCTACCCTACGGACTACCCGCAGCCGCTCTACCGCTTCGCCGATTTCAACGCCGGGTGGTATGCCAGCCGTAACGCCGCCTTCCAGCAGGCGGTAAGCCAGATAAGCGGCCTCCCGCTGGCGCTGGACGGCGACCTGATCCGCTACCGCTATGACAGCGACACCCCCGGCACCACGGAACTGGCAGTGCGCACGCTGGGGAAAACGCTGGATCTGAGTGAGCGCGAAATCCGCCGCGCGCTGGAGCAGGGCGAAGAGGCGGGCTTTGGCGACACCGCGCTCTACCGCCGCGTCTATGCCCGTGCTGACAAGCTGGCCGGGAAGCCGGTGCCGCGCGCGGTGCTGCCGGGCATTACGCTGGAAAGCCCGAAAATTACCCGGAAGCTGACCACCGCCTGGTTTGCCAACCGGGTCAACGACCGTTACCAGCGCTGTATGGCAAAGGCCACATCCGGCTAATCGCCCGGCCGCAGAATCGCCTAAGCTGTAAAGACATGCACAAACCACGAGAGAACCTATGTCACAGGTAACATTGCCGGAAACCATGACCTTTATCGCCATCACCGAGCCGGGTGGGCCGGAGGTGCTGCAACCGCAGACCGCCCCGGTGCCGCAACCGGCGGAGGGTGAACTGCTGGTGAAGGTTCACGCGGCGGGGGTTAACCGCCCGGACGTGCTCCAGCGTGCCGGCCACTACCCGATGAAGCCGGGCATGGATCCGGTGCCGGGGCTGGAGATCGCCGGGGAAGTGGTCGCCGTGGGCAGCAATGTCAGCCGTTATAACGTGGGTGACCGCATCTGCGCGCTGACCAACGGCGGCGGCTACGCCGAATATTGCACCGTGCCCGCCACCCAGGCGCTGCCGGTACCGGAAGGGATGTCGATGGAGAGCGCCGCGGCGATCCCGGAGACCTTCTTTACCGTCTGGGCGAACGTGTTCGCCATGGGCAACGCCAAAAAAGGCGACAAAGTGCTGGTACACGGCGGCACCAGCGGCATCGGCACTACCACGCTGATGCTCTGCCGCGAGCGCGGCATTGAGGCGTTCGCCACCGCCGGCAGCGAAGAGAAATGCGCCGCCATCCGCGCGCTGGGCGCCACCGCCATTAACTACCGTGAGCAGGATTTTGCGGAGGCGATCGCGGAGCACACCGGTGGCAAAGGCGTAGACGTTGTCCTCGACATCATGGGCGGCCCCTATTTTGAGCGGAACATCGCCTCGCTGGCGCAGTTCGGGCGGCTGGTGATCATCGGCTTCCTCGGCTCCGCCGTGGCGAAAGAGATCAACGTGATGCCGATTCTGGCAAAACAGGCGATCGTCACCGGTTCGCTGCTGCGCTCGCGCACCGCCGCGCAGAAAGCGGAAATTGCTGATGCGCTGCACGAACAGGTGTGGCCTGCACTGGCCGCCGGCCGCTGCCTGCCGATGATCGACAAAGTCTACCCGCTGGCGCAGGTCGCCGACGCCCACCGCCGCATGGAAAACGGCGAGCATATCGGCAAGATCGTGCTGAAGGTGGCGGGGTAAGGTTTAGCATCTCGCCAGAGTTATCCACATTTTCTGTGGATAAACAGGCCGTCAGGGTGTGGGTAAGCGGGAAAAAAGCCACAGGTTGTGGCGTGCAGCCCGCGCCCTGCGGGGCATTGCGCCGGTTTCGGCCTTTCAGTCGCTTGGCCGGAACCGGTTACGTCAGAGGGGGTTAAAATTCGTCCAGACCTGGCCGGTTTTTCCCCAGCCCGGGCGTAGTGTGCAGCCCGAGCGGCAACGCGTTATAGGGCTTAATCTCTTTGAGCACAAACGACGTCTCCATCTCTTTGATGCCCGGCAGCCGCCGGATCACTGCCATCGCGAACTCTGAATACTGCTCCAGATCCTGCGCCACTACCTGCAACAGGAAATCGGCGCTGCCCGCCGTGGCGTAACAGGCGATCACCTGCGGCAGCTCCTGCACTTCCGCCTCAAAACGCATCGCTTCCTGCTCACTGTGGCTGTCAATTTTAATCCGGATAAACGCCAGCAGCCCCAGCCCGAGCTTTTTCCGGTCAAGCTGCGCCCGGTAACCGGTAATCAGCCCCGCCTCCTCAAGCTGCCTGACCCGCCGCCAGCAGGGGGAGGGGGCCATACCGGCCGCCTCGGCCAGCGCCTGATTGGTGATACGGCTGTCTGTTTGCAGCGCTTTCAGCAGCAGGGCGTCCTGACGGGTCAAAGTCATGGAATAATTTTCCTCTATAAAAAGTGATAGCGGTAATCCTTACCATAAAACAGCTGAAGAGGGGTGATAAAGAAAATTTTTACCCCACGCGGCAGCGTACACTCTCTCCAGACCTTAACCCGCAGGAGAGTGTGAAGATGAGTTATTACCGTGTAGCTATTATCGTGAACCCGGAGTTGCCGGTGGGGCTGGTGGCCAACACCGCCGCCACCCTGGCCGCCGGGCTGGGCGCACGCCACCCGCAGGTGTTTGGCGGCAAGCTCACGGACGCCACCGGGCTGGAGATTGACGTCAGCTCTAAACTGCCGATGCCGGTCTTGCAGGCGGACGAAGCGACGTTACAGGCATTGCTGAAACGCAGTGAAGGGGCGAATGAGATTAAAGCGGTGGTGGTGTTCCCGGCCTTTGCCCGCCGGATGCACGATTTCGATGAATACGGGCAGGCGTTGCCGGAGCGCACTCTCTCCGGCGAAACGCTGGACGGCATCGCGCTGTGCGGGCCGAAAAAGTGGGTCAGCTCGCTGACCGGCGCGCTGAAGCTGCTGCGTTAGGTTGCCGGGCGCAGCAGCGCGTAGATCAGCGTATCATCCGGGCAGCCGTCCGGGTTAATACGCTCCTGTTGCAGCGTGGCCTCATGCCGGAAGCCGCTGCGTTCTGCCACCTGCCGGCTTTTCACATTGCGCCCGGACATACGGATCTCGAGCCGCCGGGCCTTCAGCCGCGCAAAGGCAAAGGCCGCCAGCACCTCTACCGCCTGCGAGGCGTAGCCATGGCCGGTCGCTTCCGGCAGCAGCCAGTAACCCAGTTCATAAAACGGCAGGGCCGGGTTACGGATTTGCAGCCCGATGCAGCCCAGCAACCCATCGCCATGGCGCGGCACAATCAGGAAGCGGTACTCCTCACTGTCCTGCTCAAAATGGTCTATCGCCTGCTGCATATCCTCCCGCACCCCCTCAGGGGTGAACGTGCCCAATGCCCAGGGCAGGAAAGAAAAGTGCGGTTTCGGCACAGAGGCCAGTGCGGCAAACACCTCATCCACCCGCGCCAGAGAGGGCGGCAACAGCTGGATAGTGGCGGAGGGCAGGGTGAGGCCTGATGAGAATTCACTGATTTGCATAGAATGATCGTCCTTAATTATCCGTGTCCGGGTTATTCCAGCGTAGCACCCCCGCATAAGCCGCGCCTTACTGCCACACGCGTGCGCCGACTTCTGCTGCCAGATACAGCCCAAGGCCAAACGCCAGGTGGCTTTTCACACTGCGCAGGCGGGCGGTGGCCGGGGCCGGGGTGCGTGACGCCGCCACGCCAAACCCCAGCGCCGGTTGCAGGATAAAGAAAGGCGCGGCGAGGCTGAGCACCCCGGCCAGCAGGGCGGGCAGCAACGTCGGCTGGTGCAGCCATTGCGGCCCGGCGGCGGCCACCAGCAGCGCCGCAAACATGATGCCAATCGCATAATGGCACAGCCAGCCGAGCAGGCGTTCGCCCTTCACCGGCGGCGCGGCCATGATCGGGCGATGGCAAAACCGGCCGTCGCGCATCAGCGCCAGCCAGCGCCCGACCAGCGCATAATCCAGAGACGGCGTACCGAACGCCACACGCTGAACCAGCGCCCACAGATCCATTACCCCGGTTGCGCCGATCCCGACCCATACACTCCCCAACAAGCTCTCTGCCATGATTTTTTCCTCTGCGCTGATGCGTTAACCCCGTGTTAACGTATGAAGAGTGTGCAACCTGAAGTTCACTTGAGGTCAAGATGCGGGAGCTGGATATTGGTGAAGTGGCAGCGCAAAGCGGGTTGCCCCCCGCCACGCTGCGGTTTTATGAGGAGAAAGGGTTAATCCGGCCGGTTGGCCGCCACGGCCTGCGGCGGCAATACCGCGTGGATGTATTACCGCGGCTGGCGCTGATTGTATTGGGGCAACGTGCCGGCTTCTCTTTGCTGGAGATCGCCGTGATGCTGGGCAATGAACGCGCCCCGGAACTGGATCGCGCACGGCTGGCGGCAAAAGCCGACGAGGTAGACCAGCAGATCCGCCAGCTGGAAAAGGTGCGTGACGGCTTGCGCCACGCGGCAGCCTGCCCGGCGCCCAGCCACCTTGCCTGCCCGGCGTTTAACCGCCTGCTGCGTGCCGCCCGGCGCGATCAGCGAAAAAACAGGAAAGATAGGCCGTGAGCCGGCGAATCTGGCACGCCGGGCGCGTATCCGCTCCACCCTCAGCCGCCATACGCCAGTTGCAGTTTGGCGAAGAAATCCTCCAGCACGAAATGCGGGTCAATCTGGTCGTACACCCGGAGAGTGTGCGCCGGGTCGCCCGGGCCATAGCTCAGGTCAGGGTTGATCGCCGGTGCCGGGCGGGTCTGGTAGTGGTATTCGTGGTCATCCAGCAGCAGGGCGACGGCCGGGTTATCCCCTAATACCCACACTTCGCTTTTCGGCCAGGGGACATCTTTGATGCGTGCAGACGCCCACTGGTTGAAGTCGAGCAATTGTTGCCACAGGTAACGGCCGGGCGCGCCCTGCGGCCTGACCTTGACCGCCAGTTCAGCCAGCGAGACCCGCATCGACATATAGACATTGTGCGGCACCTGCCAGATCGCCGCCTTTGAGCGCATCAGGGTGTCGGCGGCGCGCGGGTCGTTATAGAGGTTGTACTCCCAGCCACCGGCCGGGTAGGGGTTGCCGCCAATCCACACCACGGTGAGTTTTCCGGCAATCGACGGCCGCGCCGCCAATGCCTGGGCGATGTCCGTGGCCGGGCCGAGCACCAGCACAAACAGCGGGCGGGCATCGTCACGTTCCGCCTCAGTGATAATCGCCTGCGCGCCCTCACTCAGCGGTTGCGTGCGTTCATCCAGCGGGTGCTGTGCGCCATGGAACAGCGGCACCCGGGCATTCATCACCTTCAACAACCGTTGCAACTCCCGGTAACTTTCCGGCTCGGTGGGCTGGTGGTTGCCGAGCATCGCGGCAGTGCGTGTGTAGTGCGCGGCAATCAGCCCGCGAATCGCAAAGGTCGGTGTCAGCAGCGCATGGGCCACGGCGAAATCGTCGTCGGCCTCATTTTTGGTGTCGCTGCTGATGATCACCCGCCGCTGTTTGGCCGGGTCAGGCGTGAAGGGCAGCGGGCTGCCCGGCGTTGCGGCGGCACCAAAAGCGGCCAGCAGGGTAAACATCACCATCAGTAAACGGATCATCGGTGCTCCTTAAAATGAAATCACGGTTTTCAGGCCGGTGACCCAGGCGTCCTGCGTTTCGCGCACGCCGCCGGGGTGGTGCCAGTATTGCAGGCCGGGTTGCAGCTCCAGCCAGCCCACCGGGCGGAAACGGTAATAGAGTTCAGCATTGATGGAGTGCCCCGGCAGCGGGCTGTAGAGGGCATTGCCGTAGTCGGTCACACCCTGCACCTCATTCTGGTACGCCTGGTTGCGCGCATAGTGGTTGCTCATCTCGATATAGGTGACGCCGAGACCGAGCCAGTCATGCGGGCGGGCGTCGAACAGGCCGCGGTAGCGCATTGAGGCAGCGGTGGTGTAGTGAATGTAGGTGCTGCGCGGGTCCGCGACGCCCAGGCTCCAGGAGAGGCTCATGCCGCGGTCCGGGTCGCCGCCGCGCTGCGTGACCTGCTGGTTCAGGCCGCTGTAGAGGAACCAGGTGCGGTGGTAGGTCGCCTGCGCGCGGTAGAGATCGGTCTGCGGCGCGTTATTGAACAGCACGCCGAGGTTATAGGCGCCCGGCAGGCCGTTGATGTGCGGCCGCGCCTCAATCTCAACCGGCAGCAGGAACCCTTTGCTGCCCTTGGTTGACCAGCTCCAGGCGTGGCTGCGGTCGGCGGCGTAGCTGTTCTGCTCCATGATGCCGCCCTTGAGGGTGAGCACCGGCGTCAGGCGGTACGCCAGCGTGGTGCCCCAGGTGTGGACGTTCCAGTTATTCCAGCTCAGCGAGTTGGCAGACTTGCCGCCGCATTGCGACAGCATCTGGAAATCACAGGGGATGATCTGGTCGAAGGTCTGCACTTTGTTCATCATGCCGATGCGCCAGGTGAGCCGCCGCTGGTCAAAACTGCGGGCGAAGGTGAGCCAGCCCAGGCGGGTGATCGACTGGCCGCCGTAGCTCTCCTGCGCCAGATCGTTGAAATTGACCCGGCTGTCCTGCAACCGTTTCATGGTCAGGCTGTCGTTGTGGTTGCGGTTGACGATGTTGCC
This sequence comes from Chimaeribacter californicus, assembly GCF_002858675.1. GTDB lineage: Bacteria > Pseudomonadota > Gammaproteobacteria > Enterobacterales > Enterobacteriaceae > Chimaeribacter > Chimaeribacter californicus. The sequence goes on along the minus strand of NZ_PJZF01000024.1, from coordinate 46,302 downwards.
CTCAATCTGCGCGTCCGGGATGCCGGTATAGCGCTCGAGATCCTGGGTGAAGGTCAGCGAGAACTGGTCGATGTAGGCGGCGTGGCTGTCATGGTTGTAACCGCCGCCCGCGTTCCAGGCGAGCTGGCTCAGGTAGCCGAGCTGGTAGTTGAAGCCGTGGTCAGTGAGGATCGGGCGGATGCCGAGCATCTCGCCCAGCAGCGGCGCGGGCGGCGCCTCAAACCCAAGCACGGTGCCGTTCCATTCTGGGGTAACGGCCGGTGCGGCGGCGCTGAACAGCAGGGCACTCAATAAGGCGGCAGAGGTCATTTTCATTGTTATGGCCTTGGTCAGGGTGAAAAAAAGGCACAGCGATCCCGGGCCGCATGGGCAGCCGTAAAATGGGGCAGTGCCGGGAGAAGGGCAAAAAAAACCCAGACCGCCAACCCCTTGGCTAAGGGGCGGGTGGTCTGGGTTTTGCCTGCGGTGCAGTAGCAATCCGACGCCGGGAATCATTCACCAGCTGAATAAAATTGGCAAGGCGATGCGGTGCAATCCGTGATGCCGGTCGCGGTTTACCGCCCCGTTACCCCGCCAGCCGGGGGGCGGTCAGCCGGGCGCGGGCGCGCTCCTGCGACGGCGTCACGCCGAACAGCTGTTTGTAGGACGCAGTGAAATGGTTGCTGTTGGCGAAGCCGCACAGAAAGGCGATTTCGGTGATGGTGGTATCACTCTCGCGGATCTGCATCCGCGCAGAGACCAGCCGCAGCCGCTTCAGGTAGCTCTCCGGCGTCAGCCCGGTGGTCTCTTTGATCTGGCGGTAGAGGGTGCGCGGCGTCAGGTGGAACTGGTCGGCCACCTGCTCCCAGGCAATCTCCTCAAAACAGTGCTCCTGCACATGGCTCAGCAGCCGGTGCAGCTTGTATTTGGTGTGGCTTTTTGCGCCGCTGCCGCCCTCGGTAACCATGTTCATCACCAGCTGGAAAAACAGCGACTCCTGCACCGCAGGGCGCGCCTCGGGCGGGCAGGGCAGCGGCAGGCAGAGCCGGTCAGCCAGCGCGCGGCACTGCGCCCGCCGTTCCGGCATCAGCCAGCCGTAACTGCCGCTGCCCGAGGCATCAAACCGGCCCAGCAGGCTGTGGATGTTGTTCAGAAAGGTGAAAGGGCGCGTGGGGTTGATCAGCACATTGGTCAGCTTCAGCGTGCCCAGTTCATCATAAAAGTGAAAGTCCTGCCCACGCACGAAAAGACATCCCCCTCCTGGATAAAGTGCGGTTTGCCGTTAATCACATGCAGGCCGTGCCCGCTCTCCACCATCACCAGCTCATCAAATTCATGGCAGTGCTCATGGTTATTGTTTTCCGGATCGCTGCTGTAGACCGACAGCGTCTCCTCCGGTGAGGCGAAATAGGCCTCAATCTCCAGTTTGTACATAGGGAATTCCATTCAGCGGCATGATGAAAGTGATTGCCAACATAATGGCAGCGGTGACGGCTGGCGAATCAGAATGCGTGATTTGTGATCCTTGCCGCGCTCACCGCACTGCCAGTGCCACCAGCTCGCACCGGCTGGCACTGGCAGGATGGCTGCCCGGCAGCGGCGGCTCTACCATGCGGCTCATTCCCGTTGACAGGAGTTGATGATGTCTGAGCCGAAACTACAACAGCACACACTGCCCACCCGCCGCCATCCGGTATTCCTGGCCGAGGCCGGCCGCTTATTACCCACACTGCACCACGCCGTTGCCACCCCCACGGCGCTGGTCACCGCCGTGCAGGAGAACGGCTGGCAGGCGCGCCACTGCGGCACCCCGGCACAGCTGATGGACCGGGTGCTGAAAACCGGGGACGAAGTGATCCTGGATTTCGGCACCCACTGCGTCGGGCGGCTGTCGCTGTGCTGCGAGCCGGTCGGCAGCCCGCCGGACGCCCCGGCGCACCTGCATTTTACCTTTGGCGAAATCATTGATGAGGTGGCGGAGCCGCTCACCGGGTATGACGGCTGGCTCAGTACCAGCTGGTTCCAGCAACAGGATCTCTACCTCGACGTGCTGCCGGCACAGGTTGACCTGCCGCGCCGCTACTGCTGCCGCTTTGTGAAAATCCGCGTGGTAGCGACCTCGCGCAAATATGGCCTGCGGCTGCGTGACATCCGCCTGCACACGGAAACCTCCGCCGGCAGCACCCACCCCGCTGCGCCCGCGACTGCCGACCCGCTGCTGCAACAGATTGACGCCGTCAGCGTGCTGACGCTGAAAAACTGTATGCAGGAAGTATTCGAGGATGGCCCGAAACGCGACCGCCGCCTGTGGCTCGGCGATCTGCGTTTACAGGCGCAGGTCAACTACGCCACCTTCGGCAACAACGATCTGGTCAGGCGCTGCCTCTATCTGTTCGCCGGGGTAACGCGTGAGGACGGGCTGATCGCCGCCAACCTGTTTATGAAGCCGGAAGTCATCGCCGATGACACCTACCTGTTTGACTATTCACTGTTTTTTATCGCCACCCTGGCAGATTATGTCGCGGCCACCGGTGACGACGCCACGCTGCGTGACCTCTGGCCCACGGCCTGGCGGCAGGCGGAGCTGGCGCTGGCGCGGGTAGATGTGCAGGGCGTGGTCACGGACGGCGACGACTGGTGGTCATTTATCGACTGGCATGAGCAGCTGAATAAGCAGGCGGCCTCACAGGGGGTATTGATCTACGCCCTGAACAAGGCGCTGGCGCTGGCGGAACGGGTTGACGCGGCGCGCGTCCCGGCGATTGCCGCCGGGGTGGCGCGGTTGCGGGCCGCGGCACTGGAACACCTCTGGGACGCGGAGCAGGGCTTTTTTGCCAGTGGGGCGGGGCGGCAGGTCTCCTGGGCGTCGCAGGTGTGGCTGGTGCTGGCGGAGGTCGGTGACGTGGCGTTCCGCCGGGCGCTGATGGCGCGCCTGCGCACCGAGCCGCCGGCTGTCCGCATGAACACCCCCTACATGATGCACCACTACGTCGAGGCGCTGCTCCAGGTGGGTGAGCGGGACGCCGCCGTGGCCGCCATCAAAGACTATTGGGGCGCGATGATCGGGCAGGGGGCGGACACCTTCTGGGAGCTGTTTGACCCGGAAAACCCCGGCTACTCACCCTACGGCAGCCGGTTAATCAACAGTTACTGCCACGCCTGGAGCTGTACCCCGGCCTGGCTTATCCGCACGTTCTCACTGTAAAACACAATAACGATCAGAGAGATAACATCATGGCTGACACATCCTACACCCTTTGGCGGCAGCGGCTCGGTTACGGCGTCGCTGACCTCTCCTGCAACCTGGTCTGGCAACTGATCTCGCTCTACCTGATGTTTTTCTATACCGACATCATGGGCCTGCCCGCCTACTATGCCGGGCTGATGTTCCTGGTCACCCGGCTGGTAGACGGCGTTGCCGATGTGCTGATGGGGCTGGTGATTGACAACACCACCACCCGCTGGGGCCGCTGCCGCCCCTATCTGCTGCTGGGGGCGGTGCCGTTCGGCCTGCTCTGCATCATGGCGTTCTACGTGCCGGATTTCGGCACCAACGGCAAGCTGGCCTACGCCTTCGTCACCTACCTCTGCCTGTCGCTGCTCTACACCTTTGTGAACATCCCGTTCAGCGCCATGCTGCCGTTCATCACCCATGACGCCAAAGAACGCACCATGCTCTCAGCGGTGAGAATTTTGATGGGCTCGCTCGGCTCCACGCTGGTGGCGGTGCTGACGCTGCCGCTGGTCAAGGCGCTGGGGCAGGGGAGCCAGACACAGGGCTTCTTCTATACCGCCATCCTGTTTGGGGCGATCGCCAGTTTCTTCCTGCTGGTGAGCTTCCGCAGCGTGGAGGAGCGCATCCGGGTTGAGCAGGAGCGCATGACGTTGAAACGCGCCTGGCAGGGGCTGCGCAGCAATACCCCGTGGTTCGTGTTTGCGGTGAATATCTTCCTGATGTGGGGCGCATTCTTCTTCCAGACCGGCGCGCTGGTCTACTTCTTCACCTACTACGTCGGCGACCCGGCGATCACCGCGCTGGCCGCCGGGATCTCCACCTTTGTGCCGCTGCTCGGCACCCTGACCGTGCCGCTGCTGGCAGCGCGCATGAAGAAGCGCGCGGTCTACCTGCTGGCCAGCGCGATTAATGTGGCGGGCATGGGCATGATGATGCTGGCCGGCACCCATACCACCGGGCTGCTGGTGGGCGCGGCGATATTGTCGATCGGTGCCGGGCAGCGCACCGCCATCTACTTCTCCATGCAGGCCGACCCGGTGGACTACGGCGAATGGAAAACCGGCATCAACACCGCCGGTATCCTGACTTCGATCAACGGCTTTTTCGGCAAGGTGGCGATGGCCGGGGCCGGGGCAGTGACCGGGCTGCTGCTGTCGATGGGCGGTTACGCGGCCAACCAGGTGCAGCAACCGCCGGCGCTGCTGGCAATTAAAGCCTGCTACCTCTACATCCCGGCCGGGCTGATTGTGCTGTCGATGATCTGGATGGCGCGCTGTTACCGGCTGGATGACCAGTACGAGGCGATCCGCACCGAGCTGGATGCGCGTAAACGCCACCCGGAAGCCGCCACGGCCGCGCCCCTGCCGCACGACATTAAAACCCTCTGACCTGCCACCCCCTACATGGATCGATAATGATGCGTAAAACTTCCCTTTGCGTTGCGCTGGCCTGCGCGTTTGCTGCCCCGGTGTCGGCGGCGAACTTAACCATTGAGCAGCGGCTGGCGCTGCTGGAACAGCGCCTGAACCGCGCCGAACAGGCTGCGAGCGAGGCACAACAGCAGACCGCCCGCGCCGAACGCCGGGCGCGGGACGCGGAACAGAAGATCATCGCGCTGGAAAGCCGCACACCGGGCGCGGGGGTGAACGCCTCCGCCGCCCCGCAGGCCACGGCAGCCACCACCCCCGCGCCGCCCGCCGCGGCAAAAGAGCAGGACAACGGCTTTGAGTTCAGCGGTTATGCGCGCTCCGGGATGCTGGTGAGCAGCAACGGCCACGGTGCACGCGGCGGGCCGGGCGTCTCACCGGCCAGCTCCCTCGGCGGTGATGCGCACGTCGGCCGCCTCGGCAATGAAAAAGATAACTACGTCGAACTGAGCTTCATCAAAAAACTCACCTTCAATGACGGCTCCTGGGGGCGGTTCAAGTCGATGATCGCTGACGGTGCCAACAACCCCGACCCCTGGGTGCAGGACAACGACAGCCACCACATCAATGTGCGCCAGCTCTACGTTGAAATGGGCGACCTGCCGGACTTCAGCGGCCCGGCGCAACACGCGACGATCTGGGCGGGCAAACGCTTTGACCGGGATAACTTTGACATCCACTTTACTGACAGCGACATCCTGTTTTTGGGCGGCACCGGCGGCGGCATCAACGACCTGCAATGGACGCCGCACTGGAAGAGTAATTTCTCGGTATATGCGCGTAACTTCGGCGATCTGGGCAGTGACCGCTACGAAGATAATGACGTGCAGAACCTGATGTTCACCGCCAATAACTTCTACGATAACTGGCAGCTGATGCTGACCGGCATGGCGGCACAGGGCAACGATGAGCTGAAAGACCAGACCTCCACCACCGGCAGTTACGCGGTGCGCAGCGACAACACCGCCAGCCACGGCTACTACGCGATGCTCGCCTACCGCGACAAAACCCGCTTCTACGGGCTATTGCCGGGCAATTCAGAGAGTGCGTTGCAGGTGGGTAACGGGCTGGGGGCCGAGGCGCGCCAGCCGGGCAGTGACGGCGACCTGACAGAGAACGCCAAAACCGTGCGCTTCGCCTCTTATGGCATTGTGCCGGTGAGCAAAAGCTGGGAGCTGGCCCCGTCGGTGATCGCCCAGCACAGCGAGGATCGCTACCGCGACGGCGACCGTTACGACTGGGCAACCTTCAACCTGCGCGCCTCGCAGGCACTGACGCATAACTTCGCGCTGCTGTATGAGGCGTCGTGGCAGTACATGAACCTCAACCCGAACGGCCGCACCTACCTCGACAGTGGGGTGCAGAACGCCTATCAGGCGGTGAAAGGGGACTTTTATAAACTCACCTTTGCCCCGACATTCAAAGTCGGGGATGTGTTTGACATCAAAGCCCGGCCGGAGATCCGGGTGTTCGCCACTTACATGAACTGGGACAAAGCGCTGGACGGCTACGCCCTGAATGATGATTTCGGCAGCGTCGGTTTCACCGCCGGCGGCACCTGGAACTTCGGCGTACAGGCGGAGATCTGGTTCTGAGGGGGGACTTTCCCCACCCCGCCCTCCGGCGGGGTTATTCTCTCATCTTATGTTACCCCGCCAGCGCCTCAATCTCCGCTTTGCATTGCATCAGCGCCCGCAGCAGGCTCTCCACGCTGTCACTGAACCGGTATGCCGGCACCGCCAGCGACAGCGCATAGCGCTCTGTTAATGCGGTGTGAAGCACCACCCCCAGCCCACAGACGCCGCCGGCGTGCTCCTCGCGATCGGTGGCGTAGCCCTGTGTGCGGATCGCGGCCAGCTGGGCCGTTAATGCCTCAGCGTCCAGGGTGTGGGCGGTGCGGTGCGCCAGCGGGTGGCTGAGCAGCGCCGCGGCCTCTTCCGGCGGCAGGGCGGCCAGTAGCGCCTTACCGTGCGCGGTGGCGTGGATCGGGAATGCGGTGCCGATCGGCGAGATCACCCGCAGCTCCTGATCGGAGGCGTACTGATCCACCGAGATCGCATGCAGGCCGCGGAACACGCAAAGATCCACCGTCTCGCGGGTGCGTCTGCCCAGCGCCTCAATCGCCGGGCGGGCGAGGGCGGTGATGTCAGTGTGTGCGGCCGCCGCCAGCCGGGCCATCGCCGGGCCGAGGCTCACCCCGCGGCTGCCGGTGCTGACAAACTGTTGCGCTTCCAATGATCCCACCAGACGGTGCACCGTGGTACGCGGCAGGCCGCTGAGGCGCGCCAGCTGGGAGAGGCTGACGCCGTGCGGTTGGGTTTCCAGCACCTTTAACAGCATGGCGGCGCGGGCAATCACGCCGGATTCAGACTCGGCACTCATAGTGCAGCTCCTTCATGGGTTGACATTTTTTTGTACAGGCGCACACTTATACCATTATACGGAATAACTATCCACTATCCGGACAGACTGGACACCCTATGCCCTCAGCATCGCTCACGCACCCTGATTCACCGATGAATACCGGCTTATCTTCCGCCGGGGCCTTTACCCTGCTGGCGATCGCCTGCCTGACCATTATGGTCGGCTGCGTGATTGTGCCGGGGCTGCCCACCATTGCAGGCCATTTACAGGTCAGCCAGGCGGCGGGCTGGCTGGTCACGCTGCCGTCGCTGGGCGTGGTGCTGCTCGGGCCGCTGGCCGGGGTCTGTATCGCCCGCCTCGGCACTTACCGGGCGCTGGCGTGGGGGCTGTTTGCCTATGGTCTGCTCGGCGCAGGCGGCGCGCTGCTGAAGGGGATGCCGCTGGTGCTGGCAGACCGCTTCCTGCTGGGCGGGGCGACGGCGCTGGTGATGGCCGCCGGTACCGGCCTGCTCTCGGCGTTCTATCAGGGTTCAGCCCGGTTGACGATGATCGCCCGGCAGGGGATGTCGATTGAGCTGGGCGGGGTGATTTTCCTGTTTATCGGCGGGGTGCTGGCGACCATCGGCTGGCGCTGGCCGTTCACGCTCTATCTGGTGGCCTGGCTGTTTTTGCTGATGCTGCGGCTGTGGGTGCCGCGCCCGGCAGACAAGCGCGCGGCGGCGACCCCGGCAGACGTTGCCCCGCTGCTGTGGCGGGTGTATGCGACAGCTTTCTTCGCTATGGTCTGCTTCTTCACCGCCGTGATTATGTTGCCGGTGCGCTTCCATACGCTGGGGCTGGGCGAGGCACAAACCGGCTATTTTCTCTCGTTTGTCTCGCTGGTGGCGGTGGGGGCAGCCTGGCTGATGCCGCGCGTGGTGGCGCGGGCCGGGGAGCGCACCACGCTGCTGCTGGCGTTCCTGGCGTATGGTGCCGGGCAGGGGATGTTCGCGCTGGCGGCCACGCTGCCGCTGTATATCCTGGGCGGTGTGCTGCTTGGGCTGGGGTTCGGCCTGTCAGTGCCGCTGGTGAACCACCAGACGGTGGCGCAAAGCCCGGTTGCGGCACGCGGGAAAAATCTGGCACGGCTCTCAATGGCGATCTTCTCCGGGCAGTTCTGCGCCTCCTTTATGGCGCTGTTGCCCGGCACCCAACCGGCCTTCTGGGCAGCTGCGTTGCTGGCGCTGGCGGCGGGGCCGGCGCTGATGATGTTACGGCATTCAGGCGAGACGCCCCGGTGATAAGCCTTTAAGATAGGGCCGCCAACACAGGGGAAACCGAATGCCAAACACGACGCCCACCCGGCGCGGCCGGCCGCTGGTGCCGGAACAGGAGTTGCTGGAGAAGATCCACGCGGCCACCATCAGCCTGCTGCAGGCGCGCGGCTATGAGGCGACCAGCATTGATGAGATCGCCCGCACCGCCGGCATGGCCAAAAAAACCATCTACCGCTTTTACGCCAACAAAGACCGCATTATCGAGCAGGTGATTCTGCTCTGGTCCTCCTCGATTGTGCCGCTGCCCGGCGCGGTGCCGGAAAGCAGCGATGACGTGCTGCGCGCGCTGGAGGAGATGCTCTGCGCGCTGACGCAGCGGGTGCTCTCCGCCGAGGCCATCGCGCTGTATAAGCTGTTGCAGACGCCGTTTACCGGCCGCGAGGCGCTGCTGGCCCTCTACCGCGCCAAAGGCATCGACAATGCCCGGCGGCTGTTGCGGGAGTGGTTCACCACCCTGCGGGCCAAAAACCTGATTAACCCGCACTGGCAGCCGGAAGACGGCAACTACCTGCTGTCGATGGCGATCGCCGCCCCGCTGCGCGACATGGCACTTGGCGTGTTGCCGCCGGTGCCGCAGACTGCGTTGCGCCCCCATATCCAGGACGTGCTGCGATTTGTTGCGCCGCTGTTGCAGGCGCAGCCTGGCTGAAAACAGCTGGTTACATAATTTCTGTGTGCGGCGGCGGTTGCCTGCGTTAAAACCAATTGGGAAACTTAATCTGTTTCCTAATTGCCGGGAGATCCCGGCTTCCGGTTCTGACTTTTCGCAGGGAGAGAGCATGATGTCCAATCGCAGAGCGTTTATCCGTTCCGCCGCCGTCACCGCAGCGGCGGCAGGCAGCGGCCTGTTGTTGCCCGGTGTTGCCGGTGCCCGTTCCGCGCCGCAGCCCACCCCCGTTCCCGCACCGGTGCCGCCGCACCGCATCATCGCGCTGGAGGAGCACTTCATCCTGCCGGAGTTTGTTGATTATCTGGCCGAAACCAAACAGAACATCCGCCCGGCGCTGTTTGATAAGGTGGTACCGATCCTGTCGGACTTCGGGGCGCGGCGGCTGGACGTGATGGACAGCAACGGCGTGGATTTCGCCGTGCTGTCGCTCTCCGGGCCGGGGGTGCAGATCGAGCCGGAGACGGCGCGCGCGGTACGGCTGGCACGGCTGGCCAACGACCGGCTGGCGGAGGAGGTGGCGAAAAAACCCACCCGCTACGGCGGCTTTGCCCACCTGGCGTTACAAGACCCCAACGCCGCCGCCGATGAGCTGGAGCGCTGCGTCACACAGCTGAAATTCCAGGGTGCGCTGGTGAACGGCGAGACCAACGGCGTCTATCTGGATGACCGGCGTTATGACATCTTCTGGGAGCGGGTGCAGGCGCTGAATGTGCCTGTCTACCTGCACCCCGGCAACCCGCCGGATAAATCGCATATGTACAGCGACCACCCGGAAATGTGGGGGCCGGTATGGAGCTGGGCGGTGGAAACCTGTAGCCACGCGCTGCGGCTGGTGTTCAGCGGCGTGTTTGAGCGCTTCCCGCGCGCGCAGGTGATCCTCGGCCATATGGGGGAAACCCTGCCGATCCAGCTATGGCGGCTCGACAGCCGCATCGCCATCAGCAACACCACCCACACGTTGCCGCACCCGCCGTCCCACTATTTGAAACAGAACATCCGCCTGACCACCTCCGGCGTCTGTTCTGACAGCGCGCTGCGCTGTGCGCTGGATGCGTTCGGCACTGAGAATGTGATGTTCTCCATCGACTACCCGTTCGAAGACAGCAAAACAGCGGTGGCGTGGATTAAACGCGCGAACCTCACCGAGGCCGAACGCAATGCCGTGGCGTACGGCAACGCCGGGCGCATCCTGCATCTGGCATAAGGACAGATAAAAAAACCATGAACATACGCAAAGCCGCCTGCCTCGCCGGGCTGATAGCGACCGCGGCACACGCGCAGGGCGTGCCGCCGGTTGCCACGGCGCAGGGCAAGATTCAGGGGAAAAGTGAGGGTGACACCACGGCGTTTCTCGGCATTCCCTATGCCGCGCCGCCGGTGGGTGCATTGCGCTGGCAACCGCCGCAGCCGGTGACGCCGTGGCAGGGCGTGCGCCCGGCGACGCAGCCTGGCGCGGCCTGTATGCAGACGCCGCCGGAAAAAGGGCCGGAAGCGGCGCTGCGCCACCAGCCGATGAGCGAAGACTGCCTGACGCTCAACGTCTGGCAGCCGCGGCACCCCACGGCGAACCCCCTGCCGGTGATGGTCTGGATCCATGGCGGGGCGTTCCGGATCGGGGCCGCTTCCTTGCCGCTGTATAACGGCGCGGCCCTGGCGGCGCAGGGTGCGGTAATAGTGAGCCTTAACTACCGGCTGGGCATTTTCGGCACCTTCGCCCACCCGGCGCTCGGCAAGGACGGCGGCAATAACTACGGGCTGCTTGACCAGATCGCGGCACTGAAGTGGGTGAAACAGAATATTGCGGCCTTTGGCGGTGATCCAAACAACGTCACGGTGTGGGGTGAGTCCGCGGGCGGCGCGTCGGTAGCTTACCTGATGACCTCGCCGCTCGCGGCCGGGCTGTTTAACAAGGCGATCATGCAGTCCGGGGCGATTGATTTGCCGGAAGCTTCCCGGCCGCAGGCGGAGGCGATCTTCACGCAGGCGCTGGCGAAAGCGGCCGCGCCGACCGCGCAGGTGTTGCGCGTACAGCCCGCGCCGACCGCGCAGGCGTTGCGCGCCCTGCCTGCCGCGCAACTGCTGGCGTTGCCGTTGCCGCGCAGCGCCACCATGCCGTTTATCGATGGCCGGACGCTGACGCAGCACACCCGCGATGCCTTTGCAGAGGGGCATTACCATCGGGTGCCGCTGCTAATCGGCAGCAATGACGATGAGGCCGGGTTCTTCCCGCCGCAGTGGAGCGCCTCCGTCCCGGCGCGGCTGGGCGAGGCGGCGTGGCAGCAGGCGCGGCAGCTCACTGACGGCTACGGCAGCGGGCAGGATGCGCTGCGCGCCGCGCAGATCGCCACCGACAAGTTTGCCACCGTCAATACCCGGGCGCTGGCGAACGCCTCGGCGCAGCACGGCCAACCGACCTGGCGCTACTATTTCCGCTACCTGCCGGCATCACAGCGCACCACCCAGCCCGGGGCCATCCACACGGCGGAAATTCCTTACGTGTTCGGCACGCTTAACACCGAAGGCACGCCGGATGCCGCCTCGCAGGCGCTGTCGCGTGAGTTGATGGCCCGCTGGCTGGCCTTTGCCCGCACGGGCGCGCCCAACCCAGCCGGGTTGGGCGCGTGGCCGCCGTATCAACCGCCGGGGCAGGGGATCTGGCAAATCGGCAAGGCGGGCAGTGGGGCGATAGCGGAACCCGCCCCGGCACGCCTCGATTTCCTTGAGGCGCAGAAACAGTTCAGGATGAACTAACGCGCAGCGCAGCGGGGAGCGGCCACCCCGCGTCAGGATTCACGGTCTCCCCTTTTCCTTAAAAACGGCGCTTTCCTGAGCCGTTGCCCCAGCCATTCGCCCCAGGGGCCGGTGACCAGCGCCACCAGCGCCGCAAAAAACAGCGCGGTGACCAGCGCATGGAGCAACGGATGGGGCCGGTGGCTGAACAGCGTCAGGTTAACCAGTGAGAACAGCACCAGACCAAAGAGAAAATTCAGGATGAAACGCTTGCGCGGTGGGGTCATAACGCCTTGTGTGAAGGTGGGGAGACCCGGCGCAAGGCCGGATCTCTTGTTAATGATGTGTTAAATAGAACGCAGCGCAGGCAAAAAAACGATGCGTAAACTGTAAGAAGATGTAAGAAAGGGGGCTCAGCGGCCCGGCTGCATCCGCCCGGTCAGCAGCGGCGTCACCCAGTCCGGCCGCTGATGGGCCGCCGCCAGCGCAGCCGCCTGTTCCCAGTCATACGCCACCTGCCGGAACTCCACCTGCCAGCCATGCGCATGACGTTCCAGCAGGGCGTAACGGGCATGGGGGGAACCTGCTTCCATCTGGTGCGGGAACGGGTGGTCGTCCTCATACGCCTGCAACCCCACGCTGCCGGGGTTCACGACCAACCGCCCATCCGCCAGCGGTACCCGGCGCGGCAGGTGGGTATGGCCGCACAGAATCAGGGAAGCCGCCACCCCCTGCGCGCGGGCGGCGATGCGCTCTGGTGAGGCGGGCTGTACGCCCTGAGCGGTCACCTCTTCCAGAAAATAGGTGAGATCGTTGCCGGGCACGCCGTGCACCAGCCGGATGTCGCCATCCAGCGTCAGCTCCGCCGGCAGGCTCTCCAGCCACGCCCAGTGTTCTGCGCGCAATGCGCGGTGGGCATGCTGGTCAGAGAGGCCCAGCGTCTCCGGGGTGCCGGTCAGCAATTGCCGCTCATGGTTGCCTTTGATGGTGGGCAAGCCCAGCGCCATCAGCCGATCGGCGGTTTCTGCCGGTTGCAGCGCGCCGGAGAGGCAGTCACCCAGATTCACCACGGCGTCCACCGCCTGCCCGGCGATGTCCGCCAGCACTGCCTCCAGCGCGGCCAGGTTGCCGTGAATATCGGAAAGGGCGGCCAGCCGCCGGATCGCCCTCATGCTCCGGCCGGGTCCAGCCCGGTGGCCAGCTCATCCAGCGCAATCTCACGCGCCGGGGCGGTTTCTGTTGCCCCGGCGAATTCCTCGCTGAGATCCGGCAGGCTGGTGAACTGGCCGTCGAGGAACAGGAACGTCAGGTTGCGCTCCACATCCTCCAGCAGCGCGTCGGCATCCGGCAGGTCGTGGCCCTCGCTGTTGTCACCGTCCAGCAGGTAGTGGTAACCGCCGTCGCGCTGCTCCACCGCGCCAAGGTCAATCAGGTGCTGGTCACTGTTGCGCGCCAGGATGTGGTTGTCCGCCACATAGAGGGTGTAGTGGCGGCGTTTGCTCTGGTCTGGCTGTGCCATGTCCGGCTCCTTAGTCAGGGGTAAACCGTTGAGTATAGTGCGCCTGTTGCTGATTTGCCGGGAGGAAATTGTGCGGAAAATCCGCAACCTGCCGCGCCGGGCTGGCTCTCTGGCAAATAGCCGCAATACTTAATGGGCTATTTTCAGTGCGGCAGAACAGTGCTGCCGCCTCTTTTACCCCTTTCGTCCAGGAGATCACCATGGCACAGCAACAGACCTTGCGGCTCAGGATTAACGGACAAGAGACACCGCCGCTGACGCTGGATTCACGCGTCACGCTGCTCGACGCCCTGCGCGAGCATACCCCTCTCACCGGCGCGAAAAAAGGCTGCGATCAGGGGCAGTGCGGCGCCTGCACCGTGCACGTCAACGGCGAGCGGGTGCTCAGCTGCCTGACGCTGGCCGCCCAGGCTGACGGCGCAGAGATCACCACCATTGAGGGGCTGGCCGCCCCGGACGGCACCCTGCATGCGGTTCAGCAGGCGTTTCTGGCGCATGATGCCTTCCAGTGCGGCTACTGCACGCCGGGGCAGATTATGTCGGCCGTGGCCTGCATCCGCGAGGGGCACGCCGGGTCAGATGAGGAGATCCGCGAGTACATGAGCGGCAACCTCTGCCGCTGCGGGGCCTACACCCACATTGTGGCCGCCGTGCGCGACGCCGCCCACCACCTGCAGGGAGCCGCCCATGAAAGCGTTTGATTACCAGCGCGCCACCGATCTGGCCACCGCCCAGCAGCAGGCCAGCGACAGCGGCAGCCGCTTTCTGGCGGGCGGCACCACCCAGCTCGACTTAATGAAGTGTGAGGTCGAGCGGCCGGAGCGGCTGGTGGACATCACCCATTTGCCGGGGCTGGACGCGATCCACGTCACCGGCGAACGCATCCTGCTCGGCAGCCTGGCGAAGATGAGCCGGGTGGCGGACCACCCGCAGATCCGCGCCACCGCCCCGGCGCTGGCAGACAGCCTGGCGCTCGCCGCCTCGGCGCAATTGCGCAACATGGCGACGCTGGGCGGCAACCTGTTACAGCGCACCCGCTGCAGCTACTTCCGTGACCCGCAAGGCTATGACGCCTGCAACAAACGCAACCCCGGCTCCGGCTGCGCTGCGCTGGACGGCCTGAACCGCAACCATGCGGTGCTCGGCACCAGCGCGCACTGCATCGCCACTTATCCCGGCGATCTGGCGGTGGCGCTGACGGCGTTTGATGCGGTGCTGCACCTGCGCGCACCGGACGGCAGCAGCCGCCAGACGCCGATCGCCACCTTCTTCTGGCAGCCCGGCGACCGCCCCGATCTGGAGCACGATCTGGCCCCCGGCGAGCTGATTACCGCCATCGAGATCCCGGTCACCCCGGCGCTTAAACGCTCGCACTACCTCAAAGTGCGTGACCGCGCCTCCTATGAGTTCGCCACCGCCAGCGCCGCCGTGGGGCTGGAACTGGCGAAAGACGGCACCGTGGCCGACGTGCACATCGCCGTGGGCGGTGTTGCCACCGTGCCGTGGCGCGCCCGTGAGGTGGAGCATGCGTTGCGCGGCCAGCCGTTTGATGAAGCGACGCTGCGCACCGCGGCAGACGCCATCACCCAGGGGGCAGTGGCCCAGACGCACAACGGCTACAAGATCACCCTTCTTCCGCGCGTGATTGCCCGCGCCCTGATGATTGCCGGAGGCCTCGCATGACGACCCCAACTGACCAGACGCAGCGCCCGCCCCAGCGTGCCGCCAGTGAAACCCTGACCCCGCCGTTCGCCACCCCGCTGACCACAGAGCCGCCGTTGCAGGCGCTGGGCGAGGGGCGTGAACGCCTTGAGGGGCGGCTGAAAGTGCAGGGGCAGGCACGCTACGCCGCCGAGTTCAAACCGGACGATATGCTGTTCGGCGTGGTGGTCAATGCCACCGTACCGCATGGCCGCATCACCGCGATCCAGACGGATGAGGCGAAACAGAGCCCCGGCGTGGTGGCGGTCTATACCCATCTGGACGGGCTGAAAATCAACCCCGGCACCCCGTTCAGCAGCGGCGGCTCGGCGGCGGCCACCTATGTGCCGTTGCAAAGCGACGTGGTGCGCTGGAACGGCCAGCACATCGCGCTGGTGGTGGCGGAAACCCTGGAGCAGGCCACCGAGGCCGCCACGCAGGTCAAGGTGGAGTACGCCCCGGAACCGGCGCTGATCAACCCACAAGACCCACAGGCGCGGCCGGAGCCGGTGGAGGCGCTGGACGTGGAATGGGGCGATGCCCACCGTGCCATGGCCGACGCGCCGGTACGGGTACACGGCGTCTACAGCACGCCGCGTGAATACAACTCGCCAATTGAGCTGCACGGCTGCATCGCCCAATGGCAGGATGACCTGCTGACCGTCTGGGAGCCGAGCCAGTGGGTCGGCGGCGCGCGGCACAACATCGCCGAATGGTTCGGGCTCGGCATCGATCAGGTGCGGGTGATCTCGCCCTATGTCGGCGGCGGGTTCGGTTCCAAAGGCGCACCGCACGGCCACGTGGCGCTGGCCTGCCTCGCCACGCGCGCCCTCGGCCGCCCGGTGAAAGTGGTGCTGACCCGGCCGCAGACCTTTACCGGCTACGGCGGGCGGCCGCGTACCCGGCAGGCGATCTCACTCGGCGCGACGCCGGAGGGGCGGCTGCTGTCGATTGTGCATGACAGCTGGAACGAGACGTCAATTGAGGACACGCACCAGGAGCCGTGCAACTCCGTGACGCCGCTGATGTACGGCACCGAGCACTTCTTCTCGCGCCACCGGCTGGTGCGCGTTCACACCGTCAACCCCGGCTGGATGCGTGCGCCGGGTGAAAACCCGAGCACCTACGCGCTGGAAATCGCCATGGATGAACTGGCGGAGGCGTTGGAACTTGACCCGCTGGAACTGCGGCGGCGTAACTGGACTGAGCAGGATCAGGCCGAAAAAGTGCCGTGGACCAGCCGCCGCCTGCGCGAGGCATACACCGCCGCCGCGGAGGCGTTTGGCTGGGCGCAGCGCAACCCGGAACCGCGTTCGATGCGCCACGGCCGGGAGCTGATCGGCTGGGGCATGGCCTCCGGCACCTACCCAGTACACACCACGCCGGGCGAGGCGAGGATCATCATCGACCGTCAGGGGCAGATTGAGGTGCAGAGCAGCGGCGCGGACATCGGCACCGGCACTTACACCATTCTGGCGCAGACGGCGGCCGAAGTGCTGGGTGTGCCGTCCTCTGACATCCGCGTATCACTGGGGGACACCGCGCTGCCGCGTGCGCCGGTGGCGGGCGGCTCCCAGCTTGCCAACCTGCTGACCGCCGCGGTGCATAAAACTGCCGGCGCAGCGCGGGAGATGCTGCTGGGGCTGGCGGTAACGGAGCCGGATTCGCCGCTGTTCGGCGCCTCGCGTGACACGGCGATCCTCGCCGGGGGCGAAGTGCGTGCCAACGGGCAAAGCATCGCCTTTGCTGACCTGCTGAAACTGGCGGATCGCGATCAGCTGGTGGTGCATCAGGACACCTTCAAACCGGATGCCAACGAAAAAGACCGCGACACCGCTGACCAGACCGCCAGCATGATGGAGAGCACCAAGGGCGCCCACAGCTGGTGCGCGCACTTTGTGGAAGTGGCGGTGGATGAGGATTTCGGCACCGTGCGCGTCAAGCGGGTGGTCAGCGCCTTCGACTGCGGGCGGCTCTACAACCCGACACTGGCCAAAAGCCAGTGGCTGGGCGGCATCGTGATGGGCATCGGGCAGGCGCTGCTGGAGGAGGGGATGATCGACGCGCGTGACGGGCGCATCCTTAACGCCAACCTGGCGGACTACCTGATGGCGGTCAATGCGGACATCCCGGAGATTCAGGTGATCAACGTCGGCGAGCCAGATTATCAGGCCAGTACGCTGGGCGGGAAAACCGTGGGGGAAGTCGGGATTGTCGGCGTGGCGGCGGCGGTGAGCAATGCCGTTTACCACGCCACCGGCAAGCGCATCCGCGAATTGCCGATCACCCTTGATAAGCTGATCTGACGGTTTTCATCTGACTACCGTGATCTGACAATGAGGCGCGCCGGTCGGTGCGCCTTTTTTACGGCTGCTGCGCCGGCGTGGCGCTGTTGGTTTGCGCTTTCGTTACGCCACCTGGCGGCGGTTTTTATGCGCCACCACATCGGCCATCACTGCCAGCGCGATTTCTGCCGGGGTTTTGCTGCCGAGATCCAGCCCAATCGGCGCATGCACCCGCGCCAGCTCTGCCTCTGTCAGCCCGCCGATGCGCTGCAGCCGCTCGCGCCGCTGTTGGCTGTTTTTCATCGACCCCATTGCGCCGATGTAAAACGCCGGTGTCTGCACCGCCTCCATCAGGGTCAGGTCATCCATGCGCGGGTCGTGCGTCAGCGCCACCACCGCCGTGTGGGCGTGGCACCCCTGTTGCTCAATAAATTTCGCCGGGAACTGCCGCTCGACGATCACGCCCTCCGGGAGTTGCGGCAGCAGGTTCTCCAGCTCCTCCGATCGCGGCTCACACACCACGGTTTCAAACCCCAGCGCCACCGCAAACCCGGCGCAGTAGACCGCTACCGGCGACAGCCCGGCGACCACCAGCCGTGGCGCGGCGGCAACATGGAGGGTGAGGTGGTTGCCGTCACGTGCCACATGGGTCGCCCCTGCACCGCTGTCCGCCGTGAGGGCGTGGCAGGTGCCGGGCAGCGTCAGCTGTTTCACCAGCGCGCCGTGGCCGCCCAGCGCCCGGCCGAGCCGCGCCAGATAGTCTGCGCCGGCGTCATTGCACGGCAGGTACTCGATTAAAATATCCAGCACGCCGCCGCACGGCAGCGCGCGGTTGGGCGTCAGCCCGCCGTCGCCGTACCGCACCACCTGGCTCGGCTGCCGGAACGCCCCGGCCCGTAACCGGGCGATGAAATCCTCTTCCACACAGCCACCCGACAGCGACCCGCTGTAGCGCCCGTCAGCGGTGGCCGCCATCAGCGCCCCCGGCGAGCGCGGCGACGACCCAAAGGTTGACAGCACCGTACACAGCCACACCGGCTGCGTGCTTATCCAGCGCGCCGCCTGCTGCACCACCGTAAGATCAAGACTCTGCATTCCGCTATCCCGTTGATTGAAAAACGCCCCAGCCAGAAAGTATGGCCGCTGCGGGGGAAAAGGGAAAATGGGGAGGGGATTAACGCTGTGTTGCCTGAGCCAGCGTATCGCTTATCCACTGGTTGACGCTTTTGCCGGAGACATCAGCCGCCACCGTGACCGCAGCATGCACCTCCGGCGGGATGCGCAGGCTGATCTTCCCGCTGGCCGGGCGTTGCGGCGCGCGCCCACACTCCGCACAGTATGTCAGGTAATCTTCCACCGCTTCTTCAAACGCTGTCCGCAGCGCCGTGACGTTATCCGCATGAAAGCCGATCACATCGCGGATGCCCGCCACACGGCCGATAAAACAGCGGTCTTCATCGCTGTATTCAATCTTTGCGGCATAGCCCAGGTAGGTCATGGTGTTCATGGAATTACCCCTGTTTTTAAGAGGCACGGCCTGGAAGGCAGCGCTTCTGATTAATATGATATCACTTAATGATATCACGAGAGGTAGCTTTTACGTCACCGGGCAGCGCTGCCTCTGGAGAACCGTGCGGTAGCCGTCCGGGTCGAGGAAGGTGCGGCCGGCGTTGTCCCAGTAGGGGTTGAAGGCCGCCGTCTGCCGGAACCCGGCCTGCGCCATTGCCCGGCAGCGGGCGGCCCATTCCGCCTCATCGGGCAGGTAGAGCACCAGCAAATCCTCGGCGGTGGCAGCCGGGCTGACCGGGTGCGCCGGGCAATGGGTAAACTCCAGATGCCACGCCGCACCGGGATAGCCAAGCATCACGCCGCTGAACCCCTGATGGTCAGTGAACCCGCCTAATTCTTCCAGCCCGAGTCCGGCCTGATAAAGATGGCTGCGCGCCGCCAGTTCGGTAACCGGGCGCGCGATACGCAGTTGAGAAATAGCCATGACGTCTTCCTTGAATGATAAATAGGCAGATACCCTACCAAAAAAGCCCCTGCTGGCCATACCCCATCGTCTGCACCCTCCGCCAAATAAACTATGGTTAATGCAGGCTGGCGGGCAACGGCCCGCGTGGAGACGCCATAACAGGAGGAACGGCGATGGCGAAGATGACAAGCGACTTTTTTGTAGAACGCCTGAAAGCATGGGGCGTGACGCGCATTTATGGCTACCCCGGTGACGGCATCAACGGGGTGCTGGGCGCGTTGCAGCGGGCAGAGAAAAAAGGCGAGGGGATCGACTTTATCCAGGTGCGCCATGAAGAGATGGCGGCCTTTATGGCCACGGCGCACGCCAAATTTACCGGCGAACTGGGCGTCTGCCTCTCCACTGGCGGGCCGGGTGCCACCCATATGATCACCGGCTTGTATGACGCCAAACAGGACCATGCGCCGGTACTGGCGATTGTCGGGCAGGCGGAGAGTACCGCGCGCGGCGCGCACTACCAGCAGGAGCTGAACCTGGATCGCGTCTTTATGGACGTGGCGGATTTCGTGCAGGAGGCCGCCGCCCCGGCGCAGGTGCGCCACCTGGTTGACCGCGGGGTGCGGATCGCCATCGCCAACAATGGCGTGACGGTGCTGGTGCTGCCGAAAGATGTGCAGGACGAACCCTGGGAAGAGCCGCAGCAGGCGCACGGCTTTACCCGTTCCGGGGCCGGGTACCGCCGCCCGGTGGTGGTGCCGCAGCAGGCGGATTTGCAACAGGCCGCCGATCTGCTTAACCACGGCAAAAAGGTTGCGATTCTGATCGGTTCCGGCGCACGCGGCGCGGAGGCGGAGGTGATCCATGTCGCGGAGACCCTGGGCGCGGGCGTGGCCAAGGCGCTGCTCGGCAAGGATGTGCTGCCGGACGATCTGCCGTTTGTCACCGGCGCGATCGGGATGCTCGGCACCAAACCCTCGTCGGACATGATGTCCGGCTGTGACACGCTGTTGATGATCGGCACCGGGTTCCCGTGGGCGGAGTTCCTGCCGAAAGATGGGCAGGCGCGGGCGGTGCAGATCGACATCGACCCAGGAATGCTGGGGCTGCGCTACCCGGTGGACATTAACCTGCATGGTGATGCGGCCGCCACCCTGCGTGCGCTGCTGCCGCTGCTCAAGTACAACGACGACCGCCGCTGGCAGGACAACATCACCAAAGAGATGGCGACCTGGCGCGAGACGCTGCGCGACCGCGCCATGGCGGAGGCCAAACCGGTGAACCCGCAGCGCGTGGTGTGGGAGATGTCACCGCTGTTGCCGAACAACGCGATTGTCACCTCGGACTCCGGCTCCTGCGCCAACTGGTTCGCGCGGGATTATCAGGTCAAGGCCGGGCAGCGCGCCTCGCTCTCCGGCGGGCTGGCGTCGATGGGGGCGGCGGTGCCGTACGCCATTGCCGCCAAATTCGCCCACCCGGATCGCCCGGTGGTGGCGCTGGTGGGGGACGGGGCCATGCAGATGAACAACATGGCGGAGCTGATCACTATCCAGAAATACTGGCGGCGCTGGGATGACCCACGGCTGATCATCTGCGTGTTCAATAACGAGGATTTGAACGAAGTCACCTGGGAGCAACGGGTGATGGAGGGCAACCCGCGCTACCCCGCCAGCCAGGCATTGCCGGACGTGCCCTACGCCCAGTTCGCCAATCTGCTGGGGCTGCGCGGGATTTTTGTCGATGAGCCGGACTCATTGCAGGCCGCCTGGGCCGAGGCGCTGAGCGCGGATCGCCCGGTGGTGCTGGAGGTGAAAACCGACCCGGACGTCGCGCCGTTCCCGCCGCACCTGACGCTGGAGCAGGCCAAAGGCTTTACCTCCGCCATGCTGAAAGGCGATCGCGGTGCCGGGCAGGTGATTGCCGACACCGCCCGCCAGCTGCTCAACGAGGTGCTGCCGCATAAGGAGAAGAAGTAAGGTGAGGGCGCGCGCGGCGTCTGAGGCAGAAGGCCCGGACGCCGCCTGGCATCTGGCGCTGCGCTGGCGTAAAATGTAGTGATGTTACTACATTTGTGCGGAGGCACCGATGCCGATTACCACCATGACCAGCCGTTCGTTTAATCAGGAAATTTCCAGGGCGAAAAAAGCAGCAGAAGAGGGCCCGGTGTATATCACCGATCGCGGCGAACCGGCGTATGTGCTGCTGACCTATGAGGCCTTCAAAAAGCTGTCTGGTTCACGCAGAAGCATACTGGATGCGTTGGCGACACCGGGCGCCGGTGACATCGATTTTGAGCCGGAACGCGGGAACATTGTCAGCCGGGATGCGGATTTCTGATGCGTTATCTTCTGGATACCAATGTGGTGTCTGAACTGCGCAAAGCAGGGACGCTGAAAATCGATGCGAACGTGGCCCGCTGGGCAGGTTCCGTTGATGCCGGTGACCTGTTTGTTTCCGCCATCACCCTCATGGAGATTGAGCGCGGCATCCTCTCGCTGGCGTGCCGGGATGCGACTCAGGCGGCTATTTTGCGCGTGTGGTTTGATCGGGTACTCGCGGAATTTGCCGATCGTACCTTGCCGGTTGATACGGGGGTCGCCCTATATTCCGCCCATCTGCATGTGCCGGACAAACGATCGGAAAATGACGCGCTGATCGCGGCCACTGCGCATCAGCACGGCATGATCGTGGTGACACGTAATACTAAAGATTTTGCGGGAATGGGTGTCCCACTGCTTAACCCGTGGGAAGATAGCGAGGATAACGCCGCATCTCTTGCCCTGTTTTAACACTCCCCAACAAAAAGCCCGCTGAATAGCGGGCTTTTTACTGCTCAACAGGCGGGATCAGAACGGATAATCACGCGGGGTGTGCTGCACGCTGACCCAATGGTCAGTGGTGAACTCCTCAATCGCCCAGTCGCCGTTAAAGCGGCCCAGCCCGGAGTTCTTCTCGCCGCCGAACGGCACATGCGGCTCGTCATTCACGGACATATCATTCACATGGGTCATCCCTGCCTGCACGCGGCGGGCAAAGCGCACCGCGCGCTCGGTGTCACGGCTGAACACGGCGCTGGAGAGGCCATATTCGCAGTCGTTGGCCAGTTGCAGCGCGTGCTCCTCATCGCGGGCGCGCTGGATGCCCACCAGAGGCCCAAAGATCTCTTCGCGGGAGAGCTCCATCTCCGGGGTGACATCGGTAAAAATGTGCGGTGGCACCAGGTTGCCGCGGATCTCGCCCGCCAGCAGCAACCGTGCGCCCTCGTTTTTCGCCTGGGC
The DNA here is from genome assembly GCF_002858675.1 of Chimaeribacter californicus. Taxonomy (GTDB): domain Bacteria; phylum Pseudomonadota; class Gammaproteobacteria; order Enterobacterales; family Enterobacteriaceae; genus Chimaeribacter; species Chimaeribacter californicus. Next base: position 23,826 of record NZ_PJZF01000024.1, on the reverse strand, counting down.
GATCTTGCCGGTTAACGACGCCAGCTGTTTCTGGTTCACCACCGGGCCGACCACCGTGTCTGCCTGCGCCGGGTCGCCCACTTTCAGGCTTTTCGCCCGTTCCACAAAGCGTTCGGTAAAGGCGTCATACAGGGCATCTTCAACGATAATGCGGTTAATCGCCATGCAGATCTGCCCCTGATGCAGGAACTTGCCCATGATGGCGGCATTCACGGCGCGATCGAGATCGGCATCGGCCAGCACCACGAACGGGTTATTGCCGCCCAGCTCCAGCGCCACATGCTTCAGGTGCTTGCCGCCGCTCGCCAGCCCGCCGATGTTCAGCCCGACCGGCGTGGAGCCGGTAAAGGAGATCAGCGCCGGTACCGCGTGTTCAACAAAGGCATCGCCAATCTCGGCACCCGGCCCGACCACCACGCTCAGCAGGCCCGCCGGCAGCCCGGCCTCTTCGAAAATCCGCGCCAGCAGCAGGCCGCCGGTCACCGGGGTATCACTGGCCGGTTTCACCACCACGGCGTTGCCGAGCGCCAGCGCCGGGGCGAGGGAGCGCTGCGTCAGGTGGAACGGGAAATTCCACGGGCTGATGACCCCCACCACGCCGAGCGCTTCGCGGTAGATGCGGTTCTCTTTGCCGGGAATATTGGACTGCACAATGCGCCCGTGTACGCGTGACGGGAAGGAGGCCGCCTCCAGCGTGATGCCGCGCGCGGCGTTCCACTCAATTTCCGCTTTGATGCGGGTGCTGCCCGACTCGCGGACAAGCCAGCCGATAATCTCTTCGCGGCGGGCAGTGATGATCTCCGCTGCGCGCAGCATCACGGCGGCCCGTTGCGCCGGGCCGGTCGCCGCCCATTCACGCTGCGCGTCGGCGGCGCGGCGGTAGGCGGCATCCAGATCGTCACGGTTAGCCTGCTTAATCGTCAGCAGCGTGCTGCCGTCATAGGGGTTGGTCACGTTCAGGGACTGCGCATGGCGGCCTTCGCGCCACTCACCGGCAATCGGCAACAGGTTCAGGTTCTCAAACGGGGCAGATGACATGGGTTCTCCAGACTGCGGACGCAAGGCGTCAGCGATAAAACGGTACAGGCAACGCGGTATGCGCTGAGGATAGTGAATAAAAGGTAGGAGAAGGTGCCCGTCAGGGCAAATCGGAAAGGCAAACGGCTTAAATAGGCGAAAACGATGAGGAAATTCCCCACGGCAGCACGCGTCTTTTATTTTCCCGGCAGCAGAGGGTAACGCAGCCAGGGCCGGACACGCTATTTTCCGGCGATAACAGATAAACAGCCAACGCCGTTTTTTGGGCAGAGAGATAATACGGACAGGGGATAATGATTACGTACCGGGCGATATTATCCGGGTGATACGAGGAAAAGACGGTAACCACGTGCCCCGCCATTAAAAATAAAGGTGGTGGGTGGCGCGCATTAACCGGCTATGCCGGTTTCTTTTTTAAGGTTTCCGCGTGTTCTCTCCCCGGTAAGAGGCGCCTGCATTCCGGCGCTTTCAGGGCAGGCGCGGCACAGCTCTAGCCCCGGCAACTGACCTGAACACTCCGGCAAAATGCGTTTTATTACGGGCGGTGTTCCGGCGTAATTCTGCCCAGGTGATGGAATAATAACCGCAATAAACAGCGTTTAACATTGCGCGAGCAGTGTGCTGCATATCAGTGTTAATTCAGGCGCCTATGTATTTTTAATGAGCAGGTGCGGGTTATTTAATCATCCATTACGTATTCTGCGTAATAAACCGGTTTATCTGAAATACTCTTTTTTATCCCTAAAGTTTCTATGACCTTTGCCGAAAAACAAGCTGTTTTATTAAGGAAATTCGCCAGCTTTCATTCTGTGAAATAGAGATCAGGAATTCACCATGCGCAATAATCAGCCGGTTACCCAGACCCCATTCCATTTTTCCGATGATGCGACGCTCATGTCCACCACCGATCTCAACAGCCATATTCTGTATGCCAATGACGCTTTTGTGGAAATCAGCGGGTTCAGTGCAGAGGAACTTACCGGCGCACCGCACAATCTGGTGCGCCACCCGGATATGCCGCCCGAGGCGTTTGCGGACATGTGGGCCACGCTCAAACAGGGCGAGCCCTGGACCGGGCTGGTCAAGAACCGTTGCAAGAACGGCGATCACTACTGGGTGCGGGCCAACGTGAACCCGGTTATCCGTAACGGCACGCTGCTTGGCTATATGTCGGTGCGCATCAAGCCCACCGATCAGGAGGTGCAGGCCGCTGCCGCGCTCTACCAGAAGATGCGTGACGGCACGCTGAAGAACCGCCGGCTGCATAAGGGCATTCTGTTAGTGACCGGCTTCGGCCGCTGGCGGTCGGTGCTGAAAACCCTGTCGCTGCGCGGCCGGCTCTGGGCACCGCTGCTGGCGCTGCTGCCGTTGAGCGTGATGGGTGTTGCCGCGCTGGGGCTGGGCGGTATGGCGCTGGGCGGTTTCGCGGCCGGGATGGCGCTGCTGCTGGCATTGGCGGCGGCGTGGCTCGATGCGCAAATTGCCCGGCCGCTGGCGAAGGTGTGCCGCCAGGCAAAAGACGTGGCGACCGGGGCGAGTTACCGGGTGGATCATCTTGACCGGGTGGACGAGATTGGCATGACCTTGCGCGCCGTTGGGCAGATGGGGGTGATGTTCCGCTGGCTGGTGGATGATGTGAGCAGCCAGGTAATGACGGTGCGTAACGCCAGTGATGTGCTGGCGCAGGGCAATGAGGAGCTGAGCCGCCGCACTGACCAGACTGCGGCGAACGTGGAGCAGACCTCCGCCACCATGAACCAGATGACGGCCACGGTACAGAGCAACACCGCCACCGCCGGCGAAGCCAATCAGCTTTCCAGTTCGGCCAGTGCGGCGGCAGAGAAGGGTGGGGCGTCGATGGAGGAGATCGTCCGGATGATGGATGAGATCGCCATCAGTGCGAAGAAGATCGGCACCATTACCAGCGTGATCGACAGTATCGCATTCCAGACCAATATTCTGGCGCTGAATGCGGCGGTAGAAGCCGCACGCGCCGGTGAGCAGGGCAAAGGGTTTGCGGTGGTGGCCGGAGAGGTGCGCGGCCTGGCGCAGCGCAGCGCCACGGCGGCGAGTGAGATCAAGAGCCTGATTGATGCCAGCGTCAGCAAGGTGATGGCCGGTTCCGGCCAGGTGCACGAGGCCGGAACGACGATGGATGACATCGTAAGCCAGGTAGGGAATGTGACCACGCTTATCGGGCGCATCAGCGCCGCCACCGCCGAGCAGGGCACCGGGTTGTCAGAGGTGGGCAAAGCGGTGAAGGAGCTGGAGCGGATTACCCAGCAGAACGCCGAGCAGGTGCAGGAGAGTGCGGTGTCGGCGACGCGGATGAAGCATCAGGTGGAGAGGTTGCGGCAGGCGCTGAGTGTATTCAGATAATATTTTGTTTTTTAATGGATAAGGTGGGGTGTTTTGGTTGTTCATGTGTGGTGGCATGTTTCGGTTGCTCATGTGTGATTGTCTACTTGAGCCTCCGAGCCTCAACCGAGCAGGGCGCGCCAGTGCGCTCGCCCTGCACCCGCGCACTTTCGGTGGTTTGGCTGAATCATTGCACGCTCTCGCGTGTCCCCTCGTTACATCTCCGGGCTGATCGGGCCGCCGCAGACACGCTCCCGGCGTGGCTGCGACTCTCGCACACATCCCTGTGTGCTCGCCCGGCCCTTCGCCTCCACTCGGCAATGATTTTTACGCCCCCACCATTTCTGCAAACCATTAATTATGTAAGGAAATACTAGGGGGGATTCTTTTAGGGGTTCAGTGTGTCCACATGCTCCTACGTTTCCATGCGACAACAATTTTTATGCACGCACCAATAACGACAAATTCCTTATCTACTCTTTCCTTACATAGTTAAGGATTTGCAGAGGAGGTGGGGGCATTAAATTATTGCCGACGAGGACGGAGGGCCGGGTGAGCACACAGGGATGTGTGCGAAAGGGACAGCCACGCTGGGAGCGTGTCTGTCCCGGCCCGATTAGCCCGGAGGACGTTGGAGGGTACCCGCTATGCGGGCAATAATTCTGCCGGAGCACCAAAAAGCGCGGGGATGCAAGGGACGCGCGCTTACGCGCCCCTTGCGCGGTGGCGGCAGCGGAGCCGCAGAAAGACAGCGGGCGTTTGCCAACGCAATAAACCTCGATCGAAACCAACCTCGAGCTAAAAGAGGTGCTCCCCGGCGGGAAGGGAGCCGCCTCTCCCAAAATTTACTGTTTCAGCAAATGCTCCACCACCACATGCGTCTGCTTACCTTCGTGCTTCACCCGCCCACTGATCATCACCAGATCCTCTGGGGTGACGTCATCCCCGTTCCAGCGGTTGCCGCCGACGGTAATCCCTACCGTGCCGGTTTTGTCACGGAACTCAAACTGGTCTTTCCCGGTTTTCTTGATGATATGCCCTTCCAGCGTCACCCAAGCGTCCTGGCGCATGGTGCGGGCCAGCTCTACTGTGGCTCCGCGCGCATCTTCAGAACCACGGATGCCGGCATCCTGTTTTTGCGGCGGTGGGGCCGGTTCATCCGCCTTAAAACCACCGTTGTCTTCCGCGAAGGCGGGCAGGGTCATCACAGTCAGCAGCGCAGCAATCGTCAACTTTTTCATTTAACTCTCCTTTGTCTTACCCCGGCACGGCCTGTTTTCCGCCCGGCTATTTTTATGCTTACCCTTAAGCATGGCACAAAGTCACTGTTTTGCGAGGCAAAGTGATGACCGGCACTTTTTCAATTTACCGTGACCCGTTTCACGCCTTAACATAAATAATCACGATTTCTGCATGAGATTTTTTGCCTCCACTCACGAGACAAGGTAGCATTCACCGCCGTTTTACCAGGTTGTTATCAGAGAACAGGCGCTAATCCCCCAGCCCCCAGCAAACGTTTGCCTGGGTTGGGAAGGGCGCCGGCAGACAGGAAATTAGGATATCAATGAAACCACATAAGAAATCCGAGAGTACGCGCCGTGCCGCGAAGCGCCGCTGGCTGGACTCTCACGAAGCCGGGTATCACAAAGGAATGGGGAACCGCCAGGTTCAGATGATCGCTATCGGCGGCTCTATCGGCACCGGGTTGTTCCTCGGGGCCGGGGCGCGGTTGCAGATGGCCGGGCCGGCGCTGGCGCTGGTCTATGCCGTGTGCGGGCTGTTCTCCTTCTTCATTCTGCGTGCCCTGGGTGAGCTGGTGCTGCACCGCCCCACCAGCGGCAGTTTCGTCTCCTATGCCCGTGAGTTCCTGGGTGAGAAAGCCTCCTACGTCGCAGGCTGGATGTACTTCCTGAACTGGGCGATGACCGGGATCGTAGACATCACCGCCGTGGCGCTCTATATGCACTACTGGGGCGGGTTCGCGGACGTGCCGCAGTGGATGTTCGCGCTGGGCGCGCTGGCGATTGTGGTCACCATGAACATGATCGGCGTGAAATGGTTCGCGGAGATGGAGTTCTGGTTTGCGCTGATCAAAGTGGCGGCGATTGCGCTGTTCCTGATCGTCGGTGTGGTGTTCCTCGGCAGCGGCAAGCCGCTGGACGGCAATGTCACCGGCCTGCATTTGATCTCCGATAACGGCGGGCTGTTCCCGCACGGGCTGCTGCCGGCGCTGGTGTTGGTGCAGGGCGTGGTGTTCGCCTTTGCGGCCGTTGAGCTGGTCGGTACTGCCGCCGGTGAAACCAAAGACCCGGAAAACGTGCTGCCGAAAGCGATCAACAGCGTCATCTGGCGTATCGCGCTGTTCTATGTCGGCTCCATTGTGCTGCTGGTCTGCCTGCTGCCGTGGAACGCCTACCAGGCGGGGCAAAGCCCGTTCGTGACCTTCTTCAGTAAGCTGGGCGTGCCGTACATCGGCAGCATCATGAACATCGTGGTACTGACCGCGGCGCTCTCCAGCCTGAACTCCGGCCTTTACTCCACCGGGCGCATCCTGCGTTCGCTGTCGATGGGCGGCTCCGCACCGAAGCTGATGTCACGCATGAGCAGCCAGCAGGTGCCGTATGCCGGGATTCTGGTCACGGCTGCCGTGTATGTGGTGGGCGTGGTGCTGAACTACTATGTGCCGTCCCAGGTGTTTGAGATCGTGCTGAACGTCGCGTCGCTGGGTATCCTCAGCTCCTGGGCGTTTATCGTGGTCTGCCAGATGAAGTTCCGCAAAGCGGTGAAAGAGGGCCATGCCAAAGAGGTCTCCTTCAAAATGCCGGGCGCGCCGTTTACCTCCTGGCTGACGCTGGCGTTCCTGCTGGGCGTGCTGGTGCTGATGGCGTTTGACTATCCGAACGGCACCTACACCGTGGCCACCATCCCGGTGCTGGCGGTTCTGCTGACGCTGGGCTGGTTCGGTCTGCGCAAGCGCGCAGAAGAGGTGAAAGCGGAACAACAGGCGCACGAAGCGAAGCACGTCACCGAGTAATTCCCCCTGATGCGGGCGGCCAACCGGCCGCCCTTTTTTTGCGGCGTCCGCCGTGCGATTAGCTTGCGGCGCTCGCCGTGTGAAGGATTTTGCGGCACCTGCCGCGCTCGCACTTTTTTTGCATAATTAACGCGGTCACCCCCTTACCCCCCATGACTGACGCCACCCGTTTCCCCGCTATTTATTTTCCCGCTATTGGTTCCCTTAATAGGCCCCTCCCACCGGTTGCAGGCCACCCAGGCTGGCGGCGGCACCGATCGCCATCTGGGCGGTGCGCATGATCTGCGGCAAAAAGGTGGAAAGCGCAGCGGCAACCGCCGTGCCCTGGGCAATCATCGCTTCTGCTGAGGCCGCAACCGCTATTTCACTGAGCAGCGCCGCGGCGGAACCGGCAATCACCGGGGCCAGCCACACCGCCAGCGCCACCACCGCCACAGCGGCCACCCCCACCGCCAGATAGCCGACCAGGCGTTTCAGGTCATCCGGGTTTTGCTGCCAGTACTGGGTGTAACTGTTCAGCGGCAGCAGCTCCAGCCGGATGGCGGCCCGTTGTTTGTCGGCCAGCCATTTGCGCATTTTGACAAACACCTCCTGCGGCACGGCCACCTCGTTGATCCCGGCCTCATGGTAGCTGTAGAGCAGCAGCCCGCGCGCCGGGGAGTCCGGTGGCTCGCTGACGATCCCGGCAAACGGCATCGGCCGGTACTGGTAGGTCGGGCCGAAGCAAAGCCAACGGAAACGGGTGGAGGCGGTGGCGGTACCCGCCTCGGGGAACAGCGGCACGATGATAAGCGACGGCGGAATAATCCAGGGCGCGCCGCTGGCGTCAAAGGTCTGCGGAAAGGAGCCTTGCTGGTTCATGCGCAGCAGCGCCTCTTCCAGCAGGGTTTTTACCGGCCCGCGCAGGATCGCCAGCTTCGGCACCAGATCACCGGTAATGGTCTCTTTGGCCTGATCGATGGTGCTTATCTCCAGCAGCTCACAAAACAGCGTACGGCGGGGAATATCCAGCGCCAGCCCCAGCACATCGGGGCGGATGTAGCGCCCCTCTTTCAGTTTGACGGCCGGTGTGCCTTGCCTGGCCAGCGCGCGGTTCTCCTGCGTCTTTGCATAGTAGTTGCGCATTTCCGCAACAATATGTTTCAGCGCCAGATCCAACAACGGGTTGCCGGTACCGACCCAGCGGTATTCGGTTTCAACAAATACCTCGCCCAGCGTGTAGCGCTGGAAAAAGTTCTCCCGGTACAGGGCAGCCGCATACGCCTGGGCGATAAGTGGGATCGAGGAGTTGCGCGGCACCGGCTTCTTAAACCCGCCGCACAACGCATCAAAGGGCCCGCCGGAACCACTGTCAGGGGCTTCGCTCATAGCGTGACCGGGTAAGTGGGCAGCGTGGCGTCACTTTGCAGCCACACCAGCGTGGTCGGCAGGGTGAAATCCCAGCTGTTCTGCGCTTTCGGCTCGACCGGCGTCGCGCCATACAGATCGTCGGTCTGCTTGCGCATTTCGTACGCAATGGATTTGAACTGCGGATCGTTGAGCGTGGGTGCTTCGCCGCCCATCCACAGCTTGCTTTCAACGCTGGTGGGGGTGTCATTCTTTTGCAGGAAGTAGAGCACTGCCGTGCTGTAGGAGAGCGGCACCGGCACCATCACCCGCGCCGCACCGGCTTGCAGGAAGTGGGCAAACAGCGGATCGGTGTCGGTCAGGTTGCTGATGTCCACCCAATTTTTCTTGCGGCCCCAGAAGTAGGGATAGAGCAGGTAACTGATCTGCGTCCAGTCAAACGCCTGCTCGAAGAACTGGATGTAACGCGCCTCACTCAACGCCTCCAGTGGCTTCAGCTCCGGCAGGTTAGTGGGCTGATCGGCCGGGCTGGTCATGGCGTTAAATTGGTCAAAGTGCTGGCCGGTCATCATCGTGATGCAGAGTTTTTTCAGCTCGCGCTTCTCGATCTCGCGGTTGGCGGCTGGGTTGCGGCCCTCAATGATCACTGCCCCGGCTTGCGCTTCGGCTTGCGCGACTTTCTGGTCATAGGCGGTTTTCATCGCCTGGTACGCGGTATAGATCTTCTCAAAGGCAGTAGCCTGCCACTTCTGGTATTTCTCTTTGGTGCGCAGGCAGTTGGCTGCCAGATTGATGGCGTAGGCGTTGATGTCATAGCCGACCAGACTGAGCGGCAAGTTACTTACCGGTGCCAGCGGCTCGTCGGTAAGCTGGCTCAGATCCAGCGGGGCGAAACCGTAATTGCTGCTGCTGCCTTGCAGGGTGTGGGTGTTATTCAGCACATGCCAGGCCCATTCGCCCAGTTGCACCACAAACTGCGGATAGTTCTCCCAGGTCAGGCCGATCTGCAGGCTGAACATCGCCAGCCGGTAACCCTCCGGGATCACCACATCCTTCACTGACTTCGACACCGTCGCGCCATTGGCAATGCCGCTCTGGTCGAGGCTGGTGGAGACATAGGTCCAGTAGGGCGGCGGCGGTTCCACGGCGGCGTTGTAGCGCCCGGCGAATATCTGGTAATTGTCTTCGGTGATGTCCTCAATGCCCAGCGGCTGGCCGTTTAGGTCGAGGAACGGCACCGGCGGCGTGGCACCCGAGGCGGCAATCGCCTGTTTAATCAGCGAGGCGCGGTAGTAGGCCGCCGGTTCCGGCAGAATAAACTCCAGCATCAGGCAGGTGCCGTAGTTATAAATCTGCGCATGGTATTTTTTATCTACCCAGCGGTAGACGCCGGTGACGTGGCCGCTGCCGTCTTTGTTGTCGATGCCGTGCTTGTTGGTCTCTTCCACTTCATGAAAGGTCTTGTCGGTGCGCTCATTTTTCACTTTTTTCTGTAGCTTGCTGACAGACCGATCCACCACCTCCTGCGCGAAGGTGCTGCTGTTTTTGTTGGACTCCTCTTTGGCGGTTTTATAGGCAAAATCCCCCTGTGCGGTGACCTTTACCATCCCATAACTGCCGGTGACGGTCAGCCCGGCGCTGAGGCTCATCTCCTCCTTCAGCGTGTTTTCCGCCTCCTTTTTCAACTCAAAACGGTCGGTGGACTGGGTATCGCGCTCCGTCTCCTGATTATCCTCCTGCGAGCTGAACAGGATGGTCTCAGTGCGATCGAGCATCCGGTGGGTACGTTCGCGGAATTCCCCTTTCAGCACATTCTCTATGTGCGCCACTTCGCCCGGCAGGTAGGCCACCAGTTGCTGTTTCACCACCAGCAAATCGCCGATGCCCAGCGGCCGGATACGGCCGGACATATCCACATCGGCGGCCTTTTCCTCGTTGCCGGTAATCATCGGCAGCGGGGGATTCACCGCGACGATTTTTTTCAGGCTGCTGTCGCCATACTCCAGCGTCAGGGTGTGCAGCGCCGCGCTGTCAGGCTGCGTGACAATCTCGCGGGTCAGCGCCTGAAGGTGGCTTTGCAGGGCGGCGGTGGCCTGCGGCAGCGGGGTGTTGTCATCCAGTGTCAGGCGCTGCATCAGGGCGCGGGCGGGCTGGGCCCCCAATTGGGCCGCCACGTTGCCCAGCCGCGACTGGGTGGAGAGGGTGATGTTGCGGCCATCCTGGCTGCGGGTTTCTGCCGGTTGCCGGGACGCCGGGGCCTGACGGGTGGCGGAGAGCAAGCGCCGGGTGGTGGTGTACTCCTCAAACAGCGGGCGCAGCGCCTGCACTGCCGCCAGCCTGCGATCCTGCTCCGCTGCGGCCCGCTCGGCGGCGGCCAGTTCAGCCTCTTTCGCCGGGGCGGCGGCGGAAAATTGCGTCAGGCCGGGCGGGATCAGCGGCTGGGCCAGCAGCGCATCGCGCGCCGACGTGACATCGGCCAGCAACGCCTCCTGATAACGCTGCAAAAAGTGCAGCAGCCGCAGCGCCTCTATCGGCACCTGCAACCGTGGCCCGGCATCCGGCCCGCTCATCCAGGCGCTATACAGCGCGTCAAACGCCAGCGTGCGCAGCGTGTCCGGTTTCTGGCCATCCAGCAGATCCGCCGATCCCCCCGCCTGATCGAAGTCAGGCAACGGGTCAGTGGCCGGTTGCGCCTGATACTCCGCCAGCAGCCGGTCGCGCGCCTTTTCCAGCGGGTAGAGCGGCGTCAGGTCAATCTGCGCAAAGTGCGCCAGCGCCTGCGCCGGAGTCGCCAGCTCCCGCGCCAGCAGCTTGAGCTGACGCTGGCCGTCGGGCTGGGTGAGGCGCTCATCCTCAATAAAGTGCAGCGCGCTGCGCGCCGGGGTGATCAATTCGGCGGGACGCACTGCCACAAATTTGAAAATATCGCTGATGATAGGATCGGCCATACCGATACCTCACGAGGGAAAGGGGGGATCCTGAAGGTGCGCGGCTCCTGAAGGCTAAGCGTAGCAGGCCGCCGGCGCGCTGGTTGGCCGGGGCGCGCGGCGCATTACTTCTGCTCATCCGCCTTCCGCCGCCGGGGCGTAACCGGCAGGAAAAAGCCGTTGAAGCCACACGCTTTCCATGCTGTTATCGGAGTTTCGCCCTTTTAACAGGAGCTGCGCTGTGGATCAGATGCATGAAAATAATTGGTTACGCCGGGCAAAGAAATTGTATGCCATCGCCTCAACCGGGCTGCACTACTGCCGGGATGAGTTTGACCGCGAACGCTATGAGGAGATTGCAGAGATCGCCCGCAGCATGCTGGCAGACATCACCGATGTGCCGGTGGAGCGCATTGAGGGCATCTACGCCGACAGCGGGCAGGGCTACGCCACGCCGAAAATTGATGTGCGCGCAGCGATCATTGAGCACGGCAAAATTGTGCTGGTGCGCGAGAAATCCGACGGTCTCTGGACGCTGCCGGGCGGCTTCGCGGAAATCGGGTTGTCGCCGCGTGAGAACGTGGTGAAAGAGGTGCTGGAGGAGGCGGGCGTGGCGGTGGAAGTGCAGGCGCTTTACAGCATCCGCCACAAGGCCAAACACGCCTACCCGCCCGATATTCTCGACTTCTATAAGCTGTTTTTCCTCTGCCGCCGCGTTGACGCGACCCCCTATCAGGCCGGGAGCGAAACGGTAGACGTCGGGCTGTTCGCCCCGGACGATCTGCCCCCGCTCTCTACCCTGCGGGTGCTGGAGGCGGACATTCTGGACGCCTTCAGCTACGCGCTCAGCCCTATCCCGACAGTGGTGATCGACTGATCACGCCGGGCGGTAGATCGGCGCGCCCGCCGGTGCGCCGGTGGTGCCGCCATCCACCACAATCTCCTGGGCGGTGATGTAGGCGGCCTCGTCTGAGGCGAGGAACAGCACCGCATTCGCCAGTTCAGCGGCATCCCCCATCCGCGCCTGCGGCACGCTGCGGGCGATCGACGCCTCAAGCTGCGCCATGCCCGCGGCATCTGCCGGGTCAACCGCCCAGATCGGCGTGCGCGTGGCCCCCGGCGTCACCTGATTCACACGGATATGGCGCGGGGCCAGCTCCGCCGCCAGTACCCGGGTCATCGACCTTACCGCCGCTTTTGAGGCCGCATAAGCCGAGAAACCAGGCATCCCCAGCACCGCATGTACCGAACCGTTCAGAATAACGGATGCGCCCCGGTTCAGGTGCGGCAGCGCGGCCTGCACGGTGAGAAACACCCCGGTGACGTTGATCGCCAGGATCTGCGCGAAGGCTTCAGCGGTGGTGTGGCCGACCGGCGTCGCGCCGCCCACCCCGGCATTGGCGAACACGCTGTCCAGCGCACCGAACTGCTGCGTGGCGGTGGCGAGCGCTTCGGCCAGCGCGGCCGGGTCCTGCGTATCAGCGGTGAGCGCCAGTGCATTTGGCCCCAGTTCTGCTGCCGCCTGCGCCAGCGTCTCCGGGTTCCGCCCGGTAATGGCGACGCGCGCGCCCTGTTCAATAAACAGCCTGGCCGTCGCCAGCCCGATGCCGCTGTTCCCGCCGGTGATAAACGCCGTTTTGCCTTGTAATCTCATGCTGCACCTCGTTTGTGGTTTAATAATAAAACCAGATGATTTTTAGCAGCAGTGGTTTTATCATGCAACCAGAATCTGCGGCGATCGCGGTGAAAAAATACCGCGTTGGAATAACCTGTTGAAAAGAAAGAGCCTGATGAAAAGAAAGAGTTTGAATAGCAGCCTCTGCCCGGTGGCGCGCTCACTGGATCTGATTGGCGACTGGTGGACGCTGCTGATCGTGCGGGATGCCCTGCACGGCATTACGCGGTTCAGTGAGTTCCAGCGCAATCTGGGCGCGGCGAAAAATATCCTGTCAGTGCGGCTTAAGGCGCTGGTGGCGGAGGGCATTCTGGCGGTCAGTCCGGCGGCGGACGGCTCCGCCTATCAGGAGTACCGGCTGACGGAAAAGGGGCGGGCGTTGCAACCGGTGCTGGTGGCGCTGGGGCAATGGGGCGGGGAGTACCTGTTCACCGGTGGCGACCGGCCGTCACAACTGGTGGACAGCCTGAACGGCCAGCCGTTACGCAAGCTGGAGATGCGCGCGCAGGATGGCCGGGTGCTGGCCCCGGAAGAAGTCAGGCTGGTGCCGGGCGGGGTAAACACGGCAGCGACGGACGCCGCCGTGGCGGGTCAGTAACTCAGGCTGAGGATGCGGCGCGCCTTGACCTCGTCGATGTCATGGTGCTCGCCCTGCGGCAGCAGCTTAAAGCGTTGCAGGTTCGCCAGCACCTCATCGATGCATTTTTCCGGCAGGCCGTAGGCGCTGAGCCGGGTCTTGACGCCCATGTCGTCGAAGAAGTCGCGGGTTTTCTGGATGGCGCGGGTGATGCGCTCCGGCTCATCGCCGTCCGTGATGCCCCAGACGCGCTCGGCATACTGCAACAGTTTCAGCCGCTTGGTGTCGCGCTGCACGCTCAGCAAGGCGGGCAGCAGCACTGCCAGCGTCTGGGCGTGGTCCAGATCGTAGAGCGCGGTGAGCTGGTGGCCGATGCGGTGGGTGGCCCAGTCCTGCGGCACCCCGGCGCCGATCAGGCCGTTCAGCGCCAGCGTGGCGGCCCAGGTCACGGTGGCGCGCACATCATAATTTTCCGGGTCGGTCAGCGCTTTCGGCCCCTCCTCGATCAGCGTCAGCAGCAGCCCTTCGGCGAAGCGGTCCTGCACTTTGGCATACACCGGGTAGGTGAGGTACTGCTCAATCACATGCACGAAGGCGTCCACCACGCCGTTCGCCACCTGGCGCGGCGGCAGGGTGTAGGATTTGCGCGGGTCGAGGATGGCAAAACGCGGGTAGAGCGCCGGGTGGCTGTAGCCCACTTTGGCCCCCAGTTCAGTATGGGTGACCACCGCCGTCGGGTTCATTTCTGAGCCGGTGGCCGGCAGCGTCATGATGCAGCCGAGCGGCAGCACCTGTTGCGGCGGCAACCGTTGTGACCACATCGCCCAGACATCCCCCTGATAGTGCGCTGCGGCCGCGATGAATTTGGTGCCGTCCACCACCGAGCCGCCGCCCACCGCCAGCAGGAAGGTGATGCCCTTCTCACGCACCAGCGCCACGGCGCGCATCAGCGTATCAAGGTGCGGGTTGGCTTCGATGCCGCCAAACTCATGTACCTCACGATCGCCCAGCGCGGCGCGGGTTTCCGCCAGCGTACCGTACTTCTCCGCACTGCCGCCGCCGTAAGTGATCAACACCCGCGCATCAGCCGGGATATGCAGCGCAACATCAGCGATCCGCTGGGTGCCGAACAGCACGCGGGTCGGGTTGTAGTAATCAAAATTGAACATGGTGCTTTCCTTATTCAACCAGGAGTCAACGAATGAATAGTGCGTAAACGCAACAATAAAGCGTGGGGCTGTTTCTCAGGGTAGCGAATTTTTCGGGGAGCGGAAGAGGGGAATGTGCGCACCCGGCGCAGGGAAAACGAAACGGCCGTGCCGGGGAAGGAACGGCCGTTCCGGATAAAAAACAGCTATGCCAGATAAAACAGCTATGCCAGATAAAACAGTTATTCGAGATAAAACAGTTATTCGAGATAAAACACTTCGCGCAGCGGGTCACTCACCGGGCTGTTGTCCGGGTTGGCAGGCATTACGTCCGCCATATGTTTCCACCACTGTTGGCAGATGTCCGTCTGGGCCACCGCCTCCCAGCGCGCTTCCGACTCAATCTCAACAACGCCGAACAGCAGGTTGCGCTTCTCATCCAGGAAAATGCTGTAGTGGTGCGCGCCGTGCTGCTTCAGCACCTCGGCCAGTTCCGGCCAGATCGGGTTATGGCGGCGTTCATACTCTGCGTGGGCGGTGGGGTTAACCTGCATAACAAAACTTTTTCGGATCATAATCGCCTCGGGGTCACAGGGCGCGGTGGCCGCGCCCCTTAAAAAGAGTTACTGCACCGGGCTGAATAACTTACAGCGCCTGAAGGTAAAGCCCGCGCACCTGCTCACGGCTGGCGGCCAGCGGGTTACAGGGCGCGCACGGGTCGGCCAGCGCGTTGTCCAGCCAGCCGTCGATGTCCTGCTCGCGGATGCCCAGCTCGCGGAAGCCGGCCGGAATGCCGACGCGGGTGGACAGGGCGCGCAGGGCGTCAATCGCCGCGTGGCTCGCCTGCTCATCGCTCATGCCGCGAGTCTCCACGCCCATTGCCTGGGCGATGCGGGCAAAGCGTGCCACTGCCGCCGGGCGGTTAAAGGCTTCCACCACCGGCAGCAGAATGGCGTTACAGACGCCGTGCGGCAAATTATGGGTCGCGCCCGGCTGGTGCGCCAGCGCATGTACCAGCCCCAGCCCGGCACTGTTGAACGCCATCCCGGCCAGATATTGCCCGTAGGCCATCATTTCACGCGCCTGCAGGTTGTGGCCGTTCTCCACCGCCACCGGCAGCCAGCGGCTGATGACGCGGATCGCCTCCAGCGCCGAATGGTCAGTCAGCGTATGCGCGCCAAGCGACACATACGCCTCAATAGCGTGGGTCAGCGCGTCCATGCCGGTGGCGGCGGTGACGGCAGGCGGGATCGCCAGCATCACTGTCGGGTCATCCACGGCGATGTCCGGGATCAGGTGGGTGTCGATAATCACCTCTTTCACCTGCTTGCGGCTGTCGATGATCACCGCATTGCTGGTGAGTTCGGCGGCGGTACCGGCGGTGGTGTTGATCGCCACCAGAAACACGCCGGGGTGGGTCACTTTGCCGACGCCGGAATAGGCGGTGGCCGGGCCGGGGTTGGCCGTCAGGATCTTGATCGCTTTGGCGGTGTCGATTGGGCTGCCGCCGCCAAAGGCGATCAGGTAGTCGCACTGATGCCGCTGGTAACAGGCGTACCCGGCATCAACCAACTCAGAGGTGGGGTTAGGGGTGACGTCGCGGAACACGGCATAGGGCAGGGCGGCGGCCTCCAGCGCAGCAAACAGGCCGTTCAGCAGGCCGAGGTCCACCAGCTGGCCGTCAGTGACAATCAACGCCTTTCCCGGTGCGCGCTGGGCCAGCAGCCCCACCAGATCCTGAATCGCCCCTTCGCCGTGCAGGCTGATTTTTGGTAACGCAAGCATAAAACTCATGGCAAAACCCTCTTAAAGATAAACAGAAGAATCATTTTGCACTGAGATCTGCCCTAAGCCGGGCGAACCCGGCTTAAGGTTTACGATTACGCGCGCTGGGCCAGCACCGATTTCTCGTAGCCGCGCACCGTTTCCAGCCACTGGCTGCCGACCGGCGCACCGTGGCGCTGGCAGTAGACGTCCCAGACCGCCTGCCACGGCAGCGATTTCTGCTCCTCCAGCAGTGCCAGGCGGCCGGTGTAATCCCCGTCCTGCTCGAGTTTTTTCAGCTGGGCGGTGGGTTCCAGCAGGGCGCGCAGCAGCGCTTTTTTCATGTTGCGGGTGCCGATCACCCAGGCGGCGATGCGGTTGATCGAGGCGTCAAAGAAGTCCAGCCCGATATGCACCCGGTCAAACAGGTCATGGCGCACAATTTCACCGGCGATGGCCTGGGTTTCGTCGTCCAGCAGTACCACGTGGTCGCTGTCCCAGCGTACCGGGCGGCTGACGTGCAGCAGCAGGCGCGGCACAAACAGCATCGCGCTGGAAATTTTGTCGGAGATCACTTCCGTCGGGTGGAAGTGGCCTGCATCCAGGCAGAGCGCGGTCTGGCGGCTGGCGGCATAGCCGAGGCAAAACTCGTTGGAGCCGACGGTGAAGCTCTCCGCGCCGATGCCGAACAGTTTGCTTTCCACCGCGTCGATGTGGTGGTTCGGGTCAAGTTTCTCGCTGATCACCTCATCCAGCGCCGAGAGCAGGCGCTGGCGGAAGGCCAGCCGGTCCACGGTGAGGTCTTTCATGCCGTCCGGCACCCAGATGTTCATCACCGACGGCGTGCCCAGCTCACGGCCAAAATAGGCGGAGACGCGGCGGCTGGCCTGGCAGTGCTCAATCCAGAACTGGCGGACCTCCGGGTTGGCGCTGGAGAGCGTGAAGCCGTCCGCGCTCAGCGGGTGGGAGAAGCAGGAGGGGTTGAAATCCAGCCCCAGCTGGTGATCCCGCGCCCAGGCGACCCAGTTGGCGAAGTGCTCCGGCTTGATCGCGTTGCGCGCCACCGGCGTGTCAGATTCCAGGTAGATGGCGTGCAGGTTGAGGCGTTTCGGGCCGGGGATCAGCGCAAAGGCCTGCTCCAGATCGGCCCGCAGCTCGGCGGCATTGCGCGCCTTGCCGGGGTAGTTGCCGGTGGCCTGGATGCCGCCGGTCAGCCCGCCGGTGGAATTCTCAAAACCGGCGACATCATCGCCCTGCCAGCAATGTATGGAGACCGGCAGGGTGTCCAGCGTGGCGAGGGCGGCCCCGGCGTCAATGTTAAGGTCGGCGAAGCGCTGTTTTGCCAGTTCCCAGGCCTGGTCGATGGATGCGGTCATACTGAATACTCCTCATGAGCGTGGCTGAGCGCCTCAAAGCGGCGGCAGTGGGTATCAAAATCGGGATGGGGTTGCGGCGTGAAACGGCGCAGGGAGACGGAGTCCGCCAGCAGGCGGCGGTAAGCGGTGACGTCTTCGACGTCACCGAGCGCAATCAGCTGGCAACCGATGTTGCCGAGGGTAGACGCCTCAACCGGCCCGGCGGTCACCGGGATGCGGCAGGTGTCAGCACTCAACTGGTTCAGGAAATCGTTCTGGCTGCCGCCACCGACAATGTGCAGAGCCGTCAGCGGCGCGCCCTGCAACGCCGCCAGCTCCAGCGCCACCTGGCGGTAGGTCATCGCCAGGCTGTCAAAGATGCAGCGCGCCAGCGCGGCGGGGGTCTGCGGCTCCGGCTGCTGGTGGTCACGGCAGGCGTGTCTGATTTCATCAACCATCGACACTGGGTTGATAAAGCGGGCGTCGTTGGGGTTGATCAGGCTGGCAAACGGCGTTTCCTGGGCGGCCTGCGCCACCAGCGCCGGGATATCCTCTATCGCCAGCTCCTTGCAGATGCGTTGCAGCAGCCACATGCCCATGATGTTTTTCAGCACCCGGTAGCGCCCCTCGACGCCGCCCTCGTTGGTCATGTTGGCTTTTTGCGCGGCGGCGTGGGTGTAGGGGCGATCACTGTCGATGCCGATCAGTGACCAGGTGCCGGAGCTGAGGTAGGCGCTGCCGGGCCCGGCCAGCGGCGCGGCCACCACTGCGCTGGCGGTGTCATGGGTGGCGACAGAGATCACCGGCACCTGCCGCCCGGAGGGGGCCGCCCAGTGGCCCAGCGTGCGGCCCGGCTGGCTGGGGGTGCTGAACCAGCGCGCCGGAACACCGGCCCAGGCCAGCAGGTCGGCGTCCCACTCCCCGCTCTGCACATTCAGCAGTTGGGTGGTGCTGGCGTTGGTGTACTCCCAGTTGGGGTGGCCGGTCAGGCGGTAGTGGAAGTAGTCCGGCATCAGCAGCAGGTGGTCAGCCTGCGCCACCCAGTCCGGTTGCTGACGGCTGAGCGCCTTGAGCTGGAACAAGGTATTGAACGGCAAAAACTGGATGCCGGTGCGCTCATAGAGCCAGTCCGCGCCCAGCTCGCGCACCGCGTCGGCCATGATGCCGTCTGTGCGGCTGTCGCGGTACGAGACCGGCAGCCCCACGCGTTCGCCCTGTTTGGTCAGCAGCACAAAGTCCACGCCCCAGGTATCGATGCCGATGCTGTCGAGCACGATGCCGTCGGCGTCGATCTGCCGCAGGCCGTGCAGCATCTGGCTTTCGAGGTAGTCCACGTCCCAGACGTCATGCTCTTCACAACGCACCAACTGGTTGGTGAAACGGTGGATCTCGGTGAGCGTGATGCGGCGTGTGGCGGTGTGGTAGCGGGCGAGCATGACCCGCCCGCTGGAGGCGCCCAAATCCACTGTGGCGATATTGCGTACGGTCATCGTGGTTATCCCTTAACAAACTATGCAGCGAGTGTAGGGAAAGGGTAAACAGGCCACCTTCCGGTGGTTGCCATCGCTGAAAACCGGTTGGCAAAATGGCAAAGATCCCCGTGAATCAGATCACACTTCCTGCCACTCCCGCGCCCGGCGGCGAATTGTTAATGAGATGTGATCTGCTACACAGTTCCCACCTTAAGCCGCACAATCTTGAAAAAATGACCGTTTTCCGGGCGATGGCTGCCGTGGTTTTAAGGCAACCCGGCGCACGCACGCCTTACACTGCGTCAGGCCGGCAAGTGATGGGCGCGCACGGTTTCTTTCACTCTGTTGCGCTCCCGCTGCTTGCGGGATGACGGGTGCGGCCCACGCCGCACTCCCTGACTGTTTACCGGAGGCATTAAAAATGACGTTACTGGCAGGTGATGACTTTTTTGCGTCCCGGGCGATGACCGTGACGGTGGAGCCACGCGCCCCGCAGCCGCCCTTCCCGGAACACCACCACGACTTCTACGAGATTGTGCTGGTGGAGAGCGGGGCAGGGGTGCATGTATTCAATGACCGCCCCTATACCCTGTGCAGCGGCACGGTGTGCTTTGTGCGCGACCGCGACCACCACTTGTTTGAGAACGTGGAGGGGCTGCACCTCACCAATGTGCTCTACCGCGCCCCGCAGGCGTTCCGCTTTCTTACCGGCATAGACCGCTTCCTGCCGCCGGATGACGGCCAGGGGCAGGTGCACTGGCATATCGGCCAGGAAGCGTTGCAGGAGGCGCGCCAGCACATCCGCACGCTGGCGCAGCTGGCGGAGGATCACAGCGACGAAGGCATCGCGGCCAGCGAAAGCCGCTTCCTGCTGCTGTTGCTGCTGTTGCACCGCAGCTGTTGCCAGCTGGAATCCAACGGCGGGCGGGATGCCAACGTGCTGGCATTGCTGCGCTGGCTGGATAAAAACTTCACCGAAGAGGTGGGCTGGAGCGAGCTGGCTGACCGCTACTCGCTGGCGCTGCGCACCCTGCACCGGCAGGTGAAACAGCATACCGGCATGACGCCGCAGCGCTACCTTAACCGCCTGCGGCTGCTGGAGGCGCGCCGCCGGTTATTCCAGACCGACCAGAGCATCACCCAGATCGCCCATGAGTGCGGGTTCGGTGACAGCAACCACTTCTCTACCCAGTTCCGGCGCGAATTCGAACTCTCGCCGAAAATGATGCGCAACAGCGTGCGCTGAGCAGGAATTTTCCGGATTTCAGGCCGCCGTCAACCCCGGCGGCCGGGCTTTATGGCAGGATAGCCGTTTGCCTTTTGCCCGGAGATGTGGATGCCATGCCGCTGCTGAAACTTCAGCAACAAGACTATTTCCTGACCGGCCAGCAGGCGGTGAGCGTTGCTGAGCGCCACCCGCAGCCGGATTTCCCGCTGCACCACCACGATTTTGATGAACTGGTGGTGGTGTGGCGCGGCAACGGTTTGCACATCTGGAACGATATTCCCTACCGCATTACCTGTGGCGACCTGTTCTATGTGGATGCGCGCGACCGCCACAGTTATGAGTCAGTGAACGGGCTGGAGCTGGATAACATCCTGTTCGCCCGCGAGCGGCTGCGGCTGCCCGCGGACTGGTCATCCCTGTTGCCGGGCCATGCGGTGCCGCAGGCCGGGCGCTACTGGCGGCTGAGTATGCTGGGCATGGACGTACTGCGCTGCAAAGTGGACGCGCTGGCGCAGGAGTGCCTGAAATCAGACCCGCTGTCGTTGCAGCTCGCCGAGGCGCTGTTGCTGCAGCTGGCGTTACTGTTGCAGCGCTACCGCCACCACCCCGACAGCCGGGAACTGGCCGATGCCCAGCAAATGGATTTGCTGATGCTGGCCCTGCGCGGCAGCATCGCCGGGCCGTTCCGGCTGGAGGCGTTCTGCGAACAGCACCACTTAACGCCGCGCGCCCTGCGCACCTTGTTCAAACAGCAAACCGGCATGAGCATCAGCGACTACCTGCGGCAATTGCGGCTCTGTAATGCGATGGCGCTGCTGCGGCACGGCCAGCAGCCGATTGGTGATGTGGCCGCCGCCTGCGGGTTTGATGACAGCAACTACTTCGCCGTGGTGTTCAACCGCGCGTTTGGCGCGACCCCCAGCGGCTATCGGCAACGGTTCCAGCGCTAATCTGCCCGTTCGCCGCGATGCTTTCCGGCGCGCAGCCGCGCTTTCCGGTGACACGTTGCGGCCGTTCAGCCGCGTTTTTCCGATAACATTTTCCGGCGCGCAGCCAGCCTTTCCGGTGATTCCTTCCGGCGATTCCTTCCGGCGGCATAGTCACGCCTTTTCTGTTACGCCTTCTGCCCGCGCAGCCGCGACGCTACCGCCAGGGCATGGAGGCTGTGGCAACAGGCCAACCGCTACACCCTCAGCGTAGCGATCAGCCTCGACACCGCCGGGGTGATCTGCGCCTCGTGATACACCCCATAGAGATCGGCCGGGATATGTTCGCTCAGCGGGCGGAACACCACGCCCGGCCAGGCTATCTGTGCATAGCTGTCTGCCATCAGGGTAATGCCCAGCCCCATGCTGATCAGCGCCAGCACCGTTTGCGGCTCCACCGCTTCGCGCACGATGGTGGGGGTAAACCCAGCCCTTAAACAGATGTTATGCAGAAACCGCCAGTCAGAATGCGCCGCCGGCAGGGTAATGAACGGCTCATGACTCAGCTGTGCCAGCGGCACCGCGGCACAGGCGGCCAGCGGGTGCTGGCAGGGCAGGGCCACCTGAAAAGCGGCCTGATGCAACCGCAGGCTTTTCAGGCCATGAGGCGGATCAACTGCCATCCGCCAGAGGCCCATATCAAGCTGGTGGCGCTCCAGCATCACCCGTTGCCGGTCGGGTGACTGCTCATGGAAGGTGATCTCCACGTCGGGGTTGTCCTGCATAAAACGGTGGATCAGCGTCCGCAGGTTGCCCCACAGGGCCGTACCCACTAAGCCCAGCGCAATGCGCCCGGTCTCCCCCCGGCCAATTTTTTCGACCCGCGCCAGCGCCAGGTGGGTATTGGTGAGCAGCTTACGCGCCTCCTCCATCAATACCCGTCCGGCCTCTGTCAGCACGACGCTGCGCGAATGGCGGATAAACAGTGGCGTACCCAATTGGGTTTCCAGATCTTTGATGTGCGTACTGAGCGGGGGCTGCGACATGTTGAGCCGGGCGGCGGCCCGGCCAAAATGCAGCTCCTCCGCCACGGCCAGGAAATACCGCAGCAGTTTTAAATCAGTACGGAATACATGCTCCATGAAGGCCCGCTCCTTGCCGGTTGATGACATGCCATGATAGGGACGTCATCATCCTGCCGTACCGCGCAACCGGCAATCACGCGTTAAACAAAGCGGAACGGGGCGCGCAAATTAATGGCGCAAAAAGGTAATCACCAGATAGCCGATGTACATAAAGACAATCGACAGGATGCCCGGTA
Organism: Chimaeribacter californicus; assembly: GCF_002858675.1. Taxonomy (GTDB): domain Bacteria; phylum Pseudomonadota; class Gammaproteobacteria; order Enterobacterales; family Enterobacteriaceae; genus Chimaeribacter; species Chimaeribacter californicus. The sequence continues at coordinate 1,656 of NZ_PJZF01000024.1, read as the reverse complement.
ACACATTCGGCACCGGAATCGGCAGCCGCAGCAGCGTAAACAGTGCGCCAATCCCAAAGCCCACACCCGAAGAAAACAGAATCTCTCTCACGCTTAACCCTTTTTGTTATCAATACAATGGCCGGCCGGTGCCCCGGCCGGCCGGAATTAATGCATCACCCGGGGCGCAGTTGCCCGGTGTGGCGTATGGGGGTAACGGAACGTGACGGCAAACAGCACGGCCAGCAGCAGCGCGTAGGCCGCAAAGATCAGCCAGATGGTTTGCCATGCTTTGACGCCCTCTACCGTGAAGTGATCCACCGCGATGCCGCTCAGGATGGCACCGACATAGGCACCCACGCCGTTGACCATGGTCATAAACAGCCCCTGGGCACTGGCACGAATGCGCGGGTCGATCTCCTGCTCGACAAACACCGAACCGGAAATATTGAAAAAGTCGAATGCGCAGCCGTAAACCATCATCGACAGCAGCAACAGGATCATGCCGGTGGCGGAGGGGTCACCAAACGCGAACAGGCCGAAGCGCAACGTCCATGCCACCATGCTCATCAGCATCACGGTTTTGATGCCGAACCGCCGGAGGAAGAAAGGAATGGTCAGGATGAAGCCCACTTCCGACATCTGGGAGACCGACAGCAGCAGGGAGGGGTATTTCACCACCAGGCTGTCAGCGAAGTCGGGCTGGCGGGCGAAATCGTGCAGGAACGGGCTGCCGAAGGTATTGGTTACCTGCAAGACTGCGCCCAGCAGCATGGCGAACAGGAAAAAGATCGCCATCCGTGGCTTTTTGAACAGCACGAACGCCTCCAGCCCCAGCTTGCCGGCCAGCGTCTGCGAGGTGTGGCCGGCAGGCGGAATGGCCGGCAACGTCAGGGAGTAGGCCGCCAGGCACAGCGACGCGCCGGAGGCGATATAGAGCTGGAGGTTGCTCAGCTCCAGCCCCAGCAGGCTGATCACCCACATGGCGGCGATAAAGCCCAGGGTGCCGTAGACGCGGATGGGCGGGAAATGGGTAACGCTCGGCAGGCCCGCGCGCGCCAGGCAGGCGTAGGCCACGCTGTTGGACAGCGCAATGGTAGGCATAAACGCCATGGCGTTGACCAGCATCACCCAGAACATCACGCCCGGTGTGGTGACCTGCGCGGCATACCAGAGCGCCCCGGCCCCCACCAGGTGGCACAGCATATAGGCGCGATCGGCCCGCAGCCATTTATCCGCAATGATCCCCACCAGCCCCGGCATCACGATCGCCGCCAGCCCTTTCGAGCTGTAGACCATGCCGACGTCAGCCCCGGTAAAATGCAGGCGGTTGATCATGTAGGCGCCCAGCGTCACCAGCCAGCTTCCCCAGATAAAATATTGCAGGAATGACATGATTTTCAGGCGGGAGGTTATCTCCATATCATTTTCCTTTTTGCAGGGTTGAGTCATGCCCCTGGCTGCGCAGGGGCAGCGGGAATCAGGGCAGATTCCGCAGGAAGGTGCAGATCAGCTGGATGAAGTTCTGGCGGGAGAGCGCCGCCGCCGAGAGGGTTTGCTGGTGGGAGAGCTGCACATCGCCCAGCGTCACCAGCCAGCTTCCCCAGATAAAATATTGCAGGAATGACATGATTTTCAGGCGGGAGGTTATCTCCATATCATTTTCCTTTTTGCAGG
>NZ_PJZF01000023.1 GCF_002858675.1 Chimaeribacter californicus | reverse complement strand
GCGGAGATCACTTCCGGCACCACCGACATGCCGACCACGTCCCCGCCGATAATCTGCATCATGCGGATCTCGGCGGCGGTTTCGAAGTTGGGGCCGGGGTAGGAGACGAATACCCCCTCGGTGAGCGGGAACCCAGCTTCCTGCGCAGCGGCCTGTAACCGGGCGCGGCAATCTGCGTCATAGGCATTCGCCAGCGTAAAGAAGCGCTCGCCGAACTGGTCATCGTTCGGCCCCACCTGCGGCGTGCCGGGCATGGTGTTGATGTGATCGCGGATCGCCACCAGGCTGCCCGGCCCGACCTCCGGGCGCAGTGACCCGGCGGCATTGGTGCAGAACAGCAGCTCACAGCCCAGCAGTTTAAAAGTGCGCACCGCGGCGGTCATCACGCCCATCCCATGGCCCTCATAGAAGTGGCCGCGGCCTTTCATGCACGCCACCGGCACCCCTTCCAGATGGCCCAGCACCAGCGCGCCCGCGTGGCCCGCCACCGTGCTGACCGGGAACCCCGGCAGCGTCTCATAGGGGATTTCAACGGCGTCCTGGATCTTTTCCGCCAGCGCCCCGAGGCCGGAGCCGAGAATAAAGGCCACGCGCGGGGTAAAGCCCGGTTTATGCGCCCGGATAATCTCCGCGCTGCGGTACGGGTGTTGGGAAGCAGAAGCAAGGGATACAGAAGCAGAGGACATAAGAACTCCTTATCAGACAAGGGACAAGGCGAGGGATCGCCGGGCGGTAACAGGCCGCTGACCGGCTTTATAACGGGAAACCCCCTCCGGCAACCAATACCGTTTTTTCTGATGATTAATACCCGCAGGCTATGGATTCAGGCAGGCAGGGCGAAAGCAGGCGGGGCGGGGGGAAAGGCATAAAAAAAGCGCGGCCACCGGGGCCGCGCTTATTAACGTTCAGCGTGCAGGGATTATTTCACCTGCATGCCCGGCTGGGCGCCGCTGTCCGGGCTGAGCAGGAAGATCTCTTTCCCGCCCGGGCCTGCGGCCATCACCATGCCTTCAGAGATGCCGAAGCGCATTTTGCGCGGCGCGAGGTTCGCCACCATGATGGTCAGGCGGCCTTCCAGCGCTTTCGGGTCCGGGTAGGCGGAGCGGATGCCGGAGAAGATCTGGCGCTTCTCGCCGCCGAGATCCAGTTGCAGTTTCAGCAGCTTATCGGAGCCTTCCACCACATCCGCCTGCTCGATCAGCGCAATGCGCATATCGACTTTGGCGAAATCATCAAAGGTGATGGTCTCCTGGATCGGGTCATCCGCCAGCGGGCCGGTGGCCGGGGCCGCCGCAGCCGCCATATCTTCTTTGGAAGCGTCAACCATGTTCTGTACCTTGTCGAGATCAATACGGCTAAACAGCGCTTTGAACGGCATTACCTGATGGCCGAGCAGCGGGGAGGCGATGCCTTCCCAGGTCAGCGGGGTGTTGAGGAACGCCTCGGCGCGCATAGTCAGGGCCGGCAGCACCGGTTTCAGGTAGGTCATCAGCACCCGGAACAGGTTGATGCCCATGGAGCAGATGGCCTGCAGGTCAGCGTCACGCCCTTCCTGCTTCGCCACCACCCACGGGGCCTGCTCATCCACATAGCGGTTGGCGAGGTCCGCCAGCGCCATGATTTCACGGATTGCTTTGCTGAACTCGCGCGCGGCATAGGCCTCGGCGATGCTCTCCGCAGCGGCGGTGAAGGTGGCATACAGCGCCTCATCGGCCAGCGTGTCCGCCAGTTTGCCGTCAAAGCGTTTGTTGATGAACCCGGCGTTGCGCGAGGCGAGATTTACCACTTTGTTTACGATGTCCGCGTTGACGCGCTGGACGAAATCTTCCAGGTTCAGGTCGATGTCATCAATGCGCGACGAGAGTTTGGCAGCGTAGTAGTAGCGCAGGCAGTCGGCATCCAGGTGCTTCAGGTAGGTGTCCGCCTTGATGAAGGTGCCGCGTGATTTGGACATCTTCGCGCCGTTGACCGTGACATAGCCGTGCACAAACAGGTTGGTCGGCTTGCGGAAGCCGCTGCCTTCCAGCATCGCCGGCCAGAACAGGCTGTGGAAGTAGACAATGTCTTTGCCGATGAAGTGGTACAGCTCGGCCTCGGAGTCTTTCTTCCAGAATTCGTCGAAATCCAGGTCGCCGCGCTTGTCACACAGGTTCTTGAAGGAGCCCATGTAGCCGATCGGCGCATCCAGCCAGACGTAGAAATATTTGCCCGGCGCATCCGGGATCTCAAAGCCGAAGTAGGGCGCGTCACGCGAGATGTCCCACTGTTGCAGGCCCGATTCAAACCACTCCTGCATCTTGTTCGCCACCTGCTCCTGCAACGCGCCGGAGCGGGTCCAGGCTTGCAGCATGGCGCTGAACGAAGGCAGGTCAAAGAAGAAGTGCTCGGAGTCGCGCATTTCCGGCGTCGCCCCGGAAACCGCGGATTTCGGGTCAATCAGTTCCGTCGGGCTGTAGGTCGCGCCGCAGACTTCGCAGTTGTCGCCGTACTGGTCCGGCGATTTGCATTTCGGGCAGGTGCCTTTGACGAAACGGTCCGGCAGGAACATGCCTTTTTCCGGGTCGTACAGCTGGGAGATAGTGCGGTTTTTAATGAAACCGTTCTCTTTCAGCCGGGTGTAGATCAGCGAGGAGAGCTCGCGGTTTTCGTCGCTATGGGTCGAATGGTAGTTGTCATAGCTGATGTCAAAGCCGGCGAAATCCTGTTGGTGCTCCTGGCTCATCTCGGCAATCATCTGCTCCGGGGCGATGCCCAGCTGCTGCGCTTTCAGCATGATCGGGGTGCCGTGCGCGTCGTCTGCACAGATGAAGTGAACCTCGTTGCCGCGCATCCGCTGGAAACGCACCCAGATATCTGCCTGAATGTGCTCGAGCATGTGGCCGAGGTGGATAGAGCCGTTGGCGTACGGAAGTGCGCACGTCACCAATAATTTTTTCGCGACTTGAGCCATAGTGGGAAATTGGTTTCTGTATGAGGAAAAAGGGCCTTCGATGTTACCCGATCGCGGCGCAGGCCGCTAGGTGGGTTTCTTGCGGCTGCGCGCGGCAGTGGGCACGCGGATCTGATATGCTTGCACTATTTTCCGTTGGTTATTGTTTAAGGAGCCGGGATGAACCCTAAATCCCCTGAGCAGAATACCCCCGCGGCGCTGCGCGCCCTGGTGACCGGCGAGCTGGCCGCCTTTACCCACCCGACCCTGCAGCAGAACCTGGCTGCGCTGAAGGCGCTGCACCACTGCACGGTGCTGGACGGCGTGCTGCATATCGAGTTGCAGATGCCGTTCGCCTGGCAGAGCGCGTTCCTTGACCTGCAGGAGCAGGCCAGCGCGCCGCTGATGCAGGCCACCGGCGCACGGGCGGTAGAGTGGACGCTGAAGCATGAGATTACGACGTTAAAACGCGTCGGCGATCGCCCCGGGATTAAAGGGGTACGCAACATTATTGCCGTGAGTTCCGGCAAGGGCGGGGTCGGCAAGTCCAGCACCGCGGTAAACCTGGCGCTGGCGCTGGCGGCGGAAGGGGCAAAAGTCGGCGTGCTGGACGCAGACATCTACGGCCCGTCGGTGCCGGCGATGCTCGGCACCCAGCATGAGCGCCCGACCTCGCCGGACGGCACCCACATGGCCCCGATCATGGCGCACGGGCTGGCCACCAACTCCATCGGTTACCTGGTGGATGATGAGAATGCGATGGTGTGGCGCGGGCCGATGGCCAGCAAAGCGTTGATGCAGCTGTTGCAGGATACCCTCTGGCCGGACCTCGACTACCTGGTGCTCGACATGCCGCCCGGCACCGGCGACATCCAGCTGACGCTGGCGCAGAACGTGCCGGTGACCGGCGCGCTGGTGGTGACCACGCCGCAGGACATCGCGCTGCTGGATGCGATGAAAGGCATTGTGATGTTTGAAAAGGTCAATGTGCCGGTGCTCGGCGTTATTGAAAACATGAGCATGCACATCTGCAGCAACTGCGGCCACCACGAGCCGATTTTCGGTACCGGCGGCGCAGCGAAACTGGTGGAGAAATACCACTGTGAGCTGCTCGGCCAGATGCCGCTGCACATCGCGCTGCGTGAGGATCTCGACCGCGGCGAACCCACGGTGATTGCCGATCCGCAGGGCGAGCTCACCGCGCTCTACCGGCAACTGGCCGGCCGGGTGGCGGCCGCGCTGTACTGGAAAGGCGAGCCGATCCCAACCGAAATCTCTTTCCGCGCCGTGTGAGTCCGGCGCATAAAAAAAGCCCGCTCCGGCGGGCTTTTTGCTGTCTGCGGCGCTTATTTGAGCGTCATCTGCCCGGCGGGCGGGGTCAGGATGCTGAAGTGGTGCAGGTCTGCCCGGGTAAAGGCGCGGGTGGCAGGCGAAATCGCCACGGCGATGCGCTCCAGCAGCCCTTGCGTCGGCGCGACTTTGCCGGTGTTAATCAAGAACAGCGGCACCAGCAGCGCCATCGCCAGCTGGCCGTAAGAGAGGCGCGGCACGGTGGCGGCGCTTTGCAGCATCAGGAACGTGGTGCTGATGGTAAAGCCCAGTGCCAGCCCGGCCACCACTTCCGCCGGTGAATGCACGTGGATCACCAGGCGCGAGTAGCCGACAAAGAACGCCAGCACATACCCGGCGGTAATCGCGGCTATACGTACCGGGCGCGGCATCCGGCCGGTCAGCATCCACATCAGCACCGGCCAGATGCTGGAGGAGAGCGCCGAGTGGCCGCTGAAGCCGGTGAAATCAAACCGGCGGCTGCCGATGCCCCAGCCCATAAACGCCAGCTTGGAGAGGCAGACCAGCCCGCCCGCAATGCCGAACAGCAGCATCCACTGCCAGGTGGCGCGGCGGGTTTCCGGGTTGGCCAGTAACATCAGCAGGATCAGGGCCGCGCAGGGCAACAACAGCATGCTGTCGCCGAAATAGGTTAACCAATGCCAGTTCATGCGGTGTGCTCACCCTAAAGATAAAATTCTCACGGCAGGGATCTGCCCGGTGCAGAGAACGTGCCGGAGTCGGCGATATCCGGTTATGTTAACGTAATGCGCTCATTAATAAGTAGTATGAATGTTCTTAAAAATGTAACCGCCTGCGGCCCGTTACAGCACAAGGCTGCGATCCTTGCCGCAGGCCGGGCAGGCGCGCCGCCTAAGTGCTGGCAACCGATCCCTTAACTCCCTATAATTGCCGCGATCACCGCCCCGGCCGGGGCGTGCCCTTTCCCACTATGAATCAGGTCTTTAAAAGTTATGACTGACAAGCCCCACCAATGCGTCATTATCGGTATCGCCGGCGCTTCCGCCTCAGGTAAAAGCCTTATCGCCAGCACCCTCTATCGCGAACTGCGTGAGCAGGTGGGCGATGAGCACATCGGCGTCATCCCTGAGGACAGTTATTACAAAGACCAAAGCCATCTCACGATGGAAGAACGCCTGCAGATTAACTACGACCACCCGGGCGCCATGGATCACAACCTCCTGTTCCAGCACCTGCAGATGCTGAAGTCCGGCAAGCCGATTGAGCTGCCGCTCTACAGTTATGTGGAGTACACCCGCAAGCCGGAAACCGTGCACCTGAAACCGAAAAAGGTGATCATCGTTGAGGGCATCCTGCTGCTTACTGACATTCGCCTGCGCCAGGAGATGAACTTCTCCATCTTCGTGGATACCCCGCTGGACATCTGCCTGATGCGCCGCATGAAGCGTGACGTGAATGAACGCGGCCGCTCCATGGATTCCGTGATGCAGCAATACCAGAAAACGGTGCGCCCGATGTTCCTGCAATTTATTGAGCCCTCCAAACAGTATGCGGACATCATCGTGCCGCGCGGCGGCAAGAACCGCATCGCCATTGACATCCTGAAAGCCAAAATCAGCCAGTTTTTTGAATAGCGTACCCACGCCTGAAGGGAGTAACCCATGAGACTCTGCGACCGAGATATAGAAGCCTGGCTGGACGATGGCCGGCTGGCCATTACCCCGCGCCCGCCGGTTGAGCGCATCAGCGGTGCCACCGTGGACGTACGCCTCGGCAACCAGTTCCGCGTATTCCGCGGCCATACCGCCGCCTATATTGACCTGAGCGGCCCTAAGGATGAGGTGAGTGCCGCGCTGGACCGCGTGATGAGTGATGAGATTGTCCTGCCGGAAGGGGAAGCGTTTTTCCTGCACCCGGGTGAACTGGCGCTGGCGGTGACGCTGGAGTCGGTGACGCTGCCGGCGGACCTGGTGGGCTGGCTGGATGGCCGCTCCTCACTGGCGCGCCTGGGGCTGATGGTGCACGTGACCGCGCACCGCATCGACCCGGGCTGGCAGGGGCGGATTGTACTAGAGTTCTATAATTCGGGTAAGTTACCCCTGGCATTGCGCCCCGGTATGATGATTGGCGCACTGAGTTTTGAACCGCTCTCCGGCCCGGCAGCCAGGCCCTACAACCGTCGCGAGGATGCCAAATACCGCGACCAGCAGGGTGCGGTGGCCAGCCGGATTGACAAGGATTAATACCGGAGCGGGGCGCGGCTTCACAATGAGGAAGGCATGAGAAGATTACTGACAACGTTGGCTATTTTGCTGCTGGTGCTGGTGGCGGGCATGACCGCCCTGGTATTGCTGGTTAATCCGAACGATTTCCGTCATTACATGGTGCGGCAGGTTGAGCAGAAAAGCGGCTACCAGCTGGCACTGAACGGCGATTTGCGCTGGCATGTGTGGCCGCAGCTGAGCATTATCGCCGGGCCGATGACGCTGACCGCACCGGGCGCGCCGGCCCCGGTGGTCAGCGCAGACAATATGCGCCTCGATGTGAAGCTCTGGCCGTTGCTTTCCCACCAACTGGCCGTGAAGCAGGTGATGTTGAAAAACGGCGTCATCCGCCTGACGCCGGAAAGCGCCGCCCGGCCGCAGGCGGATGCGCCGGTGGCCCCCGGCGGCCAGCCGGAACCGGCCGAACCGGTACACTGGAAGTATGATATTGATGAACTGAAGGTCGCCGACAGCCTGCTTATCTGGCAGCGCGGCGATGAGAACCCGATCAACGTGCGGGATATTAACCTGTCGCTCTCCCAGCAGGATCACCGCCGGGCCGCGATCAGCCTCTCCAGCCGCATCAACCGTGACCAGCGCGATCTGACGTTCTCCCTCTCCGGGCAGGCGGACATGTCACGCTTCCCGCAGGCGGTGACCGGCAAAATTGACCAGCTTGATTACCAGCTGGAGGGCGTGGACCTGCCGGCCGGCGGGATCAAAGGGCAGGGGACGTTGCAGGCGGCTTATCAGCAATCTCCGGCGTCGCTGACGCTCAGCCAGCTGGTGCTCTCCGCCAATGACAGCCAGGTGCGTGGGGAGTTGTCCGCGCAACTGGGCGAGACGCCGGATTTCCGGGTCAACCTGCAGGCTGACCGGCTCAACCTGGATGGCCTGACCGGCTGGAAACCGGCCGGCAGCGAAGCCCGGCAGCAGGGCCAGACCACGACCTTTGCGCCGGTAATCTCCCGGGATGTGCTGGTGCACCAGAATGAGCTGGCGGTTCTGACCGGCTTTACCGCGCAGCTGGCCCTGAAGGCCGCCAGTTTGACTTACCGCGGGTTACAGGTGGCGCAGTTTGAGGTGCAGGCGGATAACCAGCGCGGCAAGGTGGCGCTGGCTGCGCTGAACGGCAAACTGGGGCAGGGGGACTTTTCCCTGCCTGGGTCGCTGGACGCCACCGGCAGCCGGTTGCGCCTGAGCCTCTCGCCGGTGCTGCACCAGGTAGAGCTGGGACCGGTGCTGCGTGCCTATGGGTTGCCGGAAGCCCTGACCGGCCGCTTCTCCCTGACCGGGACGGTGTCAGGCGAAGGGCTGACCACAGAGGATGTTAACCAGCGCTGGCAGGGGCAGGCGGATATGTCGATGCAGGGTGCGCGGCTGCATGGCCTGAACGTTCAGCAGATGATCCAGCAGGCGGTGGCCCGTAACAATGGGGGCGTACAGGGGCAGGAGCGCTATGAGCGCTATACCGAAGTGGATCAGTTGCAGTCTCACGGTGACCTGAAAAACGGGGTACTGACCCTGAGCAACCTGCAGGCTACCTCCCCGCTGCTGGCGCTGACCGGCGGCGGCACCCTGAGCCTGACCAGTGAACAGTGCGACGTGACCCTGGCCACCCGGGTGACCGGCGGCTGGCACGGTGACAACAGCAGCCTGATTGACACCCTGAGCCGGACTTCGGTGCCGCTGCGTATTTATGGCCCGTGGCAGCAGCTGAATTACCAGTTGCAGGTGGATCAGGTGCTGCGTAAGCAGCTGCAACAGGAAGCCCGGCGCGCCCTGAAAAACTGGGCAGAAAAAAACAGCGGCAGTCAGGAGAGCAAACCGTTGAATAAACTGCTCAACCGTGACTGACCTCCCCGGGGCGCGCGTGCGCCCCGGCTTTTCCGGCGTGTGCCGTGACGGCGATGCCCCTTTTCTGCGCGATCTTCTTTTCCCCGGTAATTTCTCTTTCTCCTGATAAAGGTTGACGAAAGTCAGTACCTTTTTTGCTGACTTTCGGCACAGTCGCGCCTGCTTTATTTTTTCTTTTTTTCTTTCGGGCACAGGCCAAACAGGGCAGGGGAAACAAGTATGCTGGAGCTGATAGTCGGGCTGGCGGTCACGGTGGGCGTGGGCCGTTATATTATGAAAGGGTATTCGGCCAGTGGGGTGCTGCTGACCGGCGGCGTGCTGCTGTTAATCATCAGCGCGCTGATGGGCAAAGCGGTACTGCCGGAAGGGGCAGCCGGCACCGGCTGGCAGGCCGCAGATATCGCGGAGTACATCAAAACCCTGCTGATGAGCCGTGGCGGCGATCTGGGCATGATGATTATGGTGCTGTGTGGCTTTGCCGCGTACATGACCCATATCGGTGCCAATGACATGGTGGTGAAGCTGGCATCAACGCCGCTGCAGAAGATCAACTCGCCCTATCTGCTGATGATCGCGGCCTATTTTATGGCCTGCCTGATGTCACTGGCCGTCTCCTCGGCGACCGGGCTGGGGGTATTGCTGATGGCAACGCTGTTCCCGCTGATGGTGAATGTCGGCATCAGCCGTGGGGCGGCGGCGGCCATTTGCGCCTCCCCGGCGGCGATTATCCTCTCCCCGACCTCTGGTGATGTGGTGGTGGCGGCCAAGGCGGCGCAGATGCCGCTGGTGCAGTTCGCTTTCAGCACCACGCTGCCGGTCTCAGCCGCTGCGATTATCAGCATGGCGGTGGCCCACTTTTTCTGGCAGCGCTGGCTTGACCGGCGTGCGCCTGCGGCACAGGAGCAGCTTACGGCGGGCGACATCACCACCGATGCACCGCGCATTTACGCCATTCTGCCGTTTACGCCGATTCTGGGCGTGCTGCTGTTTGATGGGCGCTGGGGCCCGGAGCTGCACATTATCACCGTGCTGGTTATCTGCCTGGCGCTGACGGCGGTGATTGAGTTTATCCGCCACCGGGATGCGCAACCGGTGTTCCGGGGGCTGGAGACCGCGTACCGCGGCATGGCAGACGCCTTTGCCAATGTGGTGATCCTGCTGGTGGCGGCCGGGGTGTTTGCCCACGCGCTGGGCACGGTGGGCTTTATCAGCGGGCTGATTGGCCTGGCGCAATCCTTTGGCGGCGGTGCGCTGGTGATGATGCTGGTGCTGGTGGTGATTACCCTCCTGGCGGCGATGACCACCGGCTCAGGCAATGCACCGTTTTATGCCTTTGTGGCGCTGATCCCCCAGCTGGCGACGCACCTGGGCATCCGCCCGGCTTATCTGGTGGTGCCGATGTTACAGGCCTCCAATCTGGGCCGCACGTTGTCACCGGTTTCTGGTGTGGTGGTCGCGGTGGCGGGGATGGCTAAAATTTCACCTTTCGAAGTGGTGAAACGCACGTCGGTGCCGGTGCTGACCGGCATGGCGGTAGTGATCATCGCGACGGAGCTGTTGATTCCGCTGCATTAAACTGCAAAGGGCGGGCAAAAAATGAGGGCAGTGAGCTGCCCGCCCTTTTGTAAAGATTCGGACTACTCTGCTTTCTAAAGTGAAAAATTTATAATCTCGCCGCGCCATTTCGCTATTTCACTCGACATTTTTCCGCCTGCGCCAATATTATTTTTGGGTTTTCTTTTGCCTGTCATCTGGCGCTTTTATCTTTTCACAGCATTGGGCCAATCCGGCGCGGCGGTGATACCGGGGGTACGTTATGAGTGGAAACGATCGCGAAATCCAGTGGATTAATACCCTGAAAGGGGCCTGTATTCTGCTGGTGGTGCTGCACCACCTGATGCTGACCAGCTTTATTCCTTCGCTCGGGGTAATCGGCGAAGAGAGCGCCCTCGGCCAGTGGTGGCTGGCGCTCAATGCCCACCTGACGCCGTTACGGATGCCGTCCTTCTTCTTTATCTCCGGGCTGTTGGCTGCCGGCTCGGTTATTCAAAAAACCTGGCGCGAAGTCTTCACCAAGCGCGTGGTCAACCTGCTCTATGTTTACCTGCTGTGGTGCGTCATCCAATGGGCGTTTGTCTCGTTCATCAACCACTACCTGTCGTTTGACCAGTGGGGCGTGAAGAATATGGTGGGCACCTCTTATGCGGATTCGCTCAACCAGTTCATGGTTTATAGCGTGACGGCGATGGCCAACACCTGGTATCTCTACGCGCTGGCACTCTATTTTGTGGCCTGTAAGCTGTTTAAAAACAATGCCGTGGCGCTGATCCTGCTGAGCGTGGCGGGCAACTACATCGCGGCGCGCGGGTTATTGCCGGGCTGGGGGCCGAACAGCGTGGCGCAAAATGCCCTCTATTTCTGCGTCGGCTGTTTCTATGGCCGCCAGGTGGTGGCGTTCCTGCAACATCGCCGCCATGTGCTGGCGGTACTGCTGGTGTCGCTGCCGCTGGCGCTGCTGCACGCCCACTTCGGCATGAACAAAAGCATTTTCCACTGCGCCATCGCCATTGTGCTGTGCGTGGTGATTTGCCGGGAAGTGAATGCACGCATGACGCCCAACAGCCTGAACTGGTTGGGGAAAAATACCCTTCAGGTCTATGTTATCCATAAAATTGTTACGGAAATCATCGCGGTATGTGGGGTAGGGGCGCTGGTGCATTACCATGCCTTCGGGAACTGGACCTTCTCCGCCGTCTGGCTGCTGGCCTTCCCGTTTGTTGGGGTGGCGCTATCGGTATGCGTGTCCCTGGGGATTTGGCGGCTGATTAACCGTGGAGTAGGGCGGGCGCTGTTCCAGTACCCCGGCATGATAAAGCCGCTGCCGGCGATGGCGAAACTGCCTTAACGTTCTGAAATGTTAAAAAACCCGGGCGGCACCGGCAAGCGGCACCGCCCGGTTATCACACTTCGTAATCCTCTTCCACCGGTTGCGGCGGCGCAGTAATTTTCACTTTGGTGATGCGGTGGCTGTTCACTTCCAGCGCCTCAAACAGGTAATCGCCGATTTGCTGGGCGGTGCCCTGCTGGGGAACGGCCTGCGCATACTCCATCAGTAACCCTGCCAGCGTGTGGTATTCACGTTTCTCATCCACCGGCACCGGGATATAGAGCGCCAGATCCTCCAGCGGCATATAACCGTTAGCCACCCAGGTACGCGCATCAAGCTGCTGAATGTCATGGCGCGGGTCATTGTCTTCCCCGGCGACCGGCAGATTGCCGGCGATGGTTTCCATTACGTCCGTGAGGGTTACCACCCCCTCCACGGAACCGAACTCATCCACCACAAAGGCAAAGTGGGTCTGCGCCTGGCGGAACTGCTCCAGCGCCATCAGCAGCGAGAGCTGTTCCGGGAAGATCAGCGGCTGGCGTACCAGCGCGCGCAGGTCCAGATCCGGCTGGGTCAGCTTTTGCCGCAACAGATCGATGATGTGCACCACGCCGAGCGGCTCGTCGGCCGCGCTGTCTTCGGTGACCACCAGCCGGGTGTGCTGGTTGCGGGTCAGCTGTTCCGCCAGCAGCTCCGGCGGGTCGTTCAGCTCCAGGCTCTCCACATCATGGCGCGAGGTCATGATGCTGCTGACGGTGCGTTGCGCCATGCCCAGCACCCGTTCAATCATCCGGCGCTCCTGCTCGTTAAACACCTCCTGCCCTTCGCCGCTGTGGTCAGCCACCATGCCGGCGGCGTGGTTGTCCAGCTCGGCATCCTCATGGCGGCCGCCCAGCATCCGCAGCACCGTTTCAGCGGTGCGTTCCCGCAGCGAACGGTGGGAGGAGAGGAAGCGCCGGCGGTTAAACTGCGCCAGCTGGTTCAGCGCCTCAATCACCACGGAGAACCCGATCGCCGCATAGAGATAGCCTTTCGGGATGTGATACCCAAAGCCATCGGCAATCAGGCTGAAGCCGATCATCAGCAGGAAGCTGAGGCAAAGGATCACAATGGTCGGGTGCGCGTTAACGAAGCGGGTCAGCGGCTTACTGGCCAGCAGCATCAACCCCATGGCGATACAGACGGCCAGCATCATCACCGGCAGGTGCTCCACCATCCCCACGGCGGTTATCACCGAATCCAGCGAGAAGACGGCGTCCAGCACCACAATCTGTGCCACCACCGGCCAGAAGCGGGCGACTTTGCGGTTATTGCCGCTTTCGCTGTCTTTGCCTTCCAGTTGCTCATTCAGCTCAACCGTGGCCTTAAATAAAAGAAAGACCCCGCCCACCAGCATAATCAGATCCCGCCCGCTGAAGGCGTGGTCACGCAGGGTAAACATCGGCTGGGTAAGGGTGGAGAGCCAGGAGATGGAGGCCAGCAGCAACAGACGCATCACCAGCGCCAGGATAAGGCCCGTAATACGGGCGCGGTCCCGCTGCTTGCGCGGCACTTTTTCCGCCAGGATGGCAATAAATATCAGGTTATCGATGCCAAGCACGATTTCCAGCACCACCAGCGTGGCCAGCCCGGCCCAAATTGTTGGATCAGTGATCCATTCCATAAACTGTTATCACCTTAATTGATTCACGGGATATACCGCAGTGGGAATAATGTAAGCCTGCAAACCAAAATTCAATGTTAAATCCTCAGCGCGGCCTATTTTTAGCGGGATATTGGTTAATGTTTACCCATGAAGGCAATTGCCTGCGATTAATCAGGGACTTTTTCCCAAAGAAAATGGAAATATACCTAAGGATAATCCTAATTTTAAAAGGCAGGAGGGGCATTATTAGCGGCATGAAAGGAAAGGCACCACAAACAGAATGGAACAGAGCCGGGATTAATTAGGAGCAATCTGATTAATCCGAATTGTTGGCTTTTTTTATTCCCCGCTTGCTTTATGTAAAAAATAACCGGGAGCGGGCATTTGAAATCAGAAAAAGCTTAATAATCAAACGGGTGATGTTTAAAAATTCGGCGAAAAAAAAGACGGTAAAATAGGGGGGGTAGTCTTATTCCTAAAAGAATACTCAAGGGCTACAACAGACTTGTAACACCTCCTCAATAGTATAAGAATCTTAGACACAATTTATATATCGTGTTCCACCCATTGCGTAAATGATGGCGATAAATTGTCGGTTCTGTGACAAGGCTATCATTTGTGCGATACCGCTGACCATGCCTTCACCCCCGTCTGTGGGGGGAAACGGCCACCGGGCAATGGCATTTTCTCCCCCAGTACATTGGTAGCTGTAAGCCAAGGGCGGTAGCGTGCCCGGATGAAGGAGAGGTCAATTGTTCAGCGCCGCAATATTTTCGTGGGGTGAGCAAATAAATAGACCATTCCTAACGTCAATACTCTTTACTTCCGCCATGATGCTGTCACCGGGTAATCAGGCAGGCCCCGCCTGACCCGCCGGTGGGGTTAACGCGCCGGCAGGCAAACAGCAGAAGTGAATTCGAGTGAAATTGATAAGCAGTTTATATGAAATCGGTTAACTAAGAGCATTCTGCAGATGAATGTTTGATAAAGATCGTTATAGTACGGTTATCAATACACCTCTTTTCGTAAAGGATTCAACGCATATTACGCGATGCCAGTGAGCAGTTGCGTCTACTACACGCTTGGGGCTTTGAAGGGTTGAGCAGTGACTTTATCAGGGACGGCGGAATACGTCCTTTTCAGAAAATCAGCGACAGTGATGATAATTCAATGGCTAAAAGAAAATTAAAACTGATACCGCTTTTGGTATCGATCACCCTGATCAGTGGTTGTGCCGTCATTCCTGGTCAGAACCTTTCGACCAGTGGGAAAATGGTTGTTAAACAGGATGACGCCGATTACGACATCGACAAATTAGTCAATGTCTATCCGCTTACACCGAAGCTGGTGGAGCAGATGCGGGTCCGCCCATTGGTCGCACAGCAAAACCCCGGCCTGCAAAATGAGCTGGCCAACTATCAATACCGCATTGGTGTGGGCGACGTGCTCAACATCATCGTCTGGGATCACCCGGAACTGACCACACCGGCGGGGACGTACCGCAGCGCCAGCGACACCGGCAACTGGGTTCACTCTGACGGCACCATCTTCTACCCGTACATCGGCCGGGTAAAAGTCGTCGGCCGTACCGTGACTGAGATCCGTGATGAGATTGCCCGCCGTCTGGCGCAATTCATCGAAAGCCCGCAGGTGGATGTCAGCATCGCGTCGTTCCGTTCACAGAAAGTGTATGTGTCCGGTGAAGTCGGCACCTCCGGCCAGCAGGCGATCACCAACGTGCCGCTGACCATCCTTGACGCCATCAACGCCGCCGGCGGCCTGACGGCAGACGCAGACTGGCGCAACGTGGTGCTGACGCACAATGGCCGGGAAGAGCAGATCTCCCTGCAGGCGCTGATGCAAAACGGCAACCTCGGCCAGAACCGTCTGCTCTACCCGGGCGATATTCTGTTCGTGCCGCGTAATGATGACCTGAAAGTGTTCGTGATGGGTGAAGTGGTGAAACAGTCCACCCTGAAAATGGACCGCAGCGGCATGACGCTGACTGAAGCACTGGGCAATGCCCAAGGTGTTGACCAGACCGTGGCCAACGCGACCGGCATCTTCGTTATCCGTCCGACCCGCGGCGCTGAAGGCAGCAAGCTGGCAAACATCTATCAGCTCAATACCTCTGATGCCTCCAGCATGGTGCTTGGTACCGAGTTCCAGCTGCAGCCGTACGATATCGTCTATGTGACCGCCGCACCGATTGTCCGTTGGAACCGCCTGATCAACCAGCTGCTGCCAACCATCAACAGCGTCCGTTACATGACCGATACCGTGCATGATATTAAGGATTGGTAAGTCAGATGTTTAATTCTGTTTTGGTGGTATGCGTGGGCAATATCTGCCGTTCCCCGACCGGGGAACGGTTATTGCGCCGCTATACCGACAATAAGGTTATACAGTCTGCCGGATTGTCCGCTCTGGTAGGGAAACCTGCCGACGAGCAGGCCAGGCTGGTCGCTGAAGAACACGGATTGCACCTTGATGGTCACACGGCCCGGCAACTTACCGCCTCCTTGTGCAGAGAGTTTGATTTAATTCTGGTCATGGAACGCAAGCATATTGATGCGGTAACGAACCTGGCACCTGAGGTACGGGGGAAAACGATGCTGTTTGGGCACTGGTCCAATCAACGCGATATACCTGACCCGTACCGGAAGAGCCGTGAAGCGTTCGAGTCCGTATACCGTTTACTTGATGATGCGGCTCAGCAATGGGCAAAAGCACTTACTAGCTAATCAGGGAATAAGATGTCTGAGAAAAATAAAGTTCAATCAAGCCACATGGGCGGCAATGACGAAATCGACCTGGGCAGGCTCCTTGGTACGCTGCTGGATCACCGCTGGTTGATCATCGGGATTACCTCCCTGTTCGCCGTTATCGGCATTATTTATACCCTGTTCGCGACGCCTATTTATAAAGCGGATGCCATGGTACAGGTGGAATCCACGGTCGGTAACGCGATCATGGACAACCTCGACAGCATTATGCCGGGCGCCAAGCCGGGCTCCGACGCGGAGATCCAGCTGATCCAGTCCCGTATGGTCCTGGGGAAAACCGTGGCTGACCTGAACCTGGACACCCAGGTACAGGAGCATCACTTCCCGGTGTTCGGCAGTGGCTGGGCGCGCATCACCGGCCAGAAGCCGGCCCAGATCGCCGTGTCCCGTTTCAGTGTGCCGACGGTGTGGATGAACAAGCCGCTGGAGCTGGAGCTGGTTGACAGCAAACACTTCGTGCTCTCCACCGACGACGGTGAAGTGCTCAAAGGCGAAGTCGGCAAACTGGCAACCGAGGGCGATTTCAGCCTGCTGGTCAGCGACGTGAAAGCCGAGCCGGGCACCCGTTTTGACATCATCAAACGCCCGGAAATTTCTGCCATCAAGCAGATCCAGAACCAGATAGTGATTGAGGATGCAGGCCGTGATACCGGCGTGCTGAACCTGTCACTGACCGGTGCGGACCCTGACCTGACCCAGAAAACCCTGGAAAGCATTGCCAACAACTATCTGATGCAGAACGTTGAGCGCAAATCGGCTGAAGCGGAAAAAAGCCTGGAATTCCTGCGTGTGCAGCTGCCGGAAGTGCGCAGCAAGCTGGATGCCGCAGAAGACAAGCTGAACCGCTACCGCCAGCAGAACGACTCGGTTGACATGTCTCTGGAGACTAAGGCGCTGCTGGACCAGATGGTGGGCCTTGAAGGCCAGCTGAACGAGCTGACCTTCCGTGAGGCAGAGATCTCCAAGCTGTACACCAAGTCCCACCCGGCGTACCGCACGCTGCTGGAAAAACGCCAGACCCTGGAAAATGAAAAGAACAACCTGAACAAACGCGTCAGCTCCATGCCGGAGACCCAACAGGAGATCCTGCGCCTGACCCGTGACGTGCAGGCCGGCCAGGAAGTCTACATGCAACTGCTGAACAAACAGCAGGAGCTGAGCATCACCAAAGCCAGTACCGTGGGCAACGTGCGTATCGTGGATAACGCGCTGACCCAGCCGGGCGTGGTGAAGCCGCAGAAAATCCTGATCATCATCATCGCCATTATGCTGGGGCTGATTGTCTCCATCTTCTGGATTGTGGTGAAAATCATGCTGTACCGCGGCATCGAAAGCCCATCGGTGCTGGAAGAAGCCGGGATCAACGTTTACGCCAGCATCCCGCTCTCCGAATGGCAGCAGAAGAAGGATCGTGAAATCTTTGCCGGCAACCTGAAAAATGCCAAACGCAAAGAGCAGGCCGCCGGTGTGCTGGCGATCGGCAACCCGACCGACCTGGCGGTGGAAGCGGTGCGCAGCCTGCGTACCAGCCTGCACTTCGCCATGCTGGAAGCGAAAAACAATATCCTGATGATCTCCGGTGCCAGCCCGTCCATTGGTAAGACGTTCGTCTGTACCAACCTGGCGGTGGTGGTGGCGCAAACCGCGAAACGCGTGCTGATCATCGACGGTGATATGCGTAAAGGTTACACCCATGACCTGCTCGGCCTGCCGAATAACAGCGGCTTGTCTGACATCCTTTCCGGCCAGAGCAGCATCCAGAATGCCGTGAAGAGTGCCGGTGTGGCGAACTTTGACATCATCACCCGCGGTAAGGTGCCGCCTAACCCGTCTGAGCTGCTGATGCATGAGCGCTTTGACGAGCTGCTGACCTGGGCCAGCGCCAACTATGACATCGTGCTTATCGACACCCCGCCGGTACTGGCAGTGACGGACGCAGCGATTGTCGGGCGCAAAGCCGGTACGGCGCTGATGGTGGCACGTTATGGCGTTAACACCCTGAAAGAGATCGAAGTCAGTATCAACCGGTTCGAACAGAACGGCATCGAGATCAAGGGCGTTATCCTCAACTCCGTGATTAAGAAAGCCAGCAATTACTACGGTGATTACGGCTACTACGAATACGAGTACAAGTCTGCCAAGCAGTAACGCACCACCGGGGCAGCCTTTGAGGCTGCCCCATCCTCTGCCGGTTTTGGCCGGCAACATCACCGGGCTGTACTGCAATGGTTATGCCACCGCGCATTCAGGGGTGGGTAATAAGCGACCTTACGGATGAGTCTCTATTAAGACGCACCACGAGCAGAGAGTAAAACTATGAACGAAAAACGCGTGTCCGTGTATATTCCGACGCACAACCGGTCTTCACTGCTGGAGCGGGCGATTAAGTCGGTGATTAACCAGACTTATAAGAATGTGGAAATCCTGATTTGCGATGATGGCTCATCAGACGATACCCAACAATTGGTGGAGCGTTATCAGGCCCTGCATGACAATATTGTCTACCTGAAAAATGAAACACCCAAAGGCGCGTGTGCGGCCCGTAATTTAGGCATTAATGCCGCCACCGGCCACTATATTACCGGCCTGGATGATGATGATGAATTCCTGCCGGAGCGCATTGAGAAATTCGTCAAATTCTATGAGCGCCATAAATACCCGTATCTGAGTTCAGGGATTATCTTTAATTTCGGTAAGCATCAGAAAGTAGGCTTTAATAAAGTTACCCATATCCGGCTGGACTCCCTGTTATACCAGAACATCGTCGGCAGCCAGGTCTTTACCAAAACCGATTATCTGCGTGCGATTGGCGGCTTCGATGAGAACTTCAAAGCCTGGCAGGATTACGACACCTGGGTCCGCCTCGGGGCGCGCTACGGGGAAGGGTACAACATCTGCGAAGCCACCTACATCCAGCACCTGGAGCATGAGTTCGGCCGCATCACCAAGAGCAACAAGCTGGAGATTGGTTACAACCAGTTCGTGACCAAACACCGCAAGCTGCTGAAACCAGCGCACCGCAAAAACCTGCTGTTCAATTACAAAATGGCGCGCGATGAAAGACTCTCCATGCAGGATCTGATGCAGGTCTGTTATCCGGGTAACGTGGTTAACGTGATTAAATACCAGGCCCGCAAAATATTGATGTAGCCGACACGCGCTTGAGCAAGGAATAACAATGAGTGCTATTTATTTCATTCTTCTGATGGTGAAGGATGCGCTGAAATATTTATCCCATCTGGGTTTCCGGGCAAAAATGCGCGCCAACCGGGTGCGTATTGACAGTTCCGCCTCGGTGTTTATTGGGCCTGAAAATGAGCTGACGCTGAAACCCGGCGTCTCCATCGGTAAAGGCAGTGTGATTACCTGTTCCGATGAGATGGCCAAAAAAGGCGTCCGCAGCCGTATTGTGGTGGGTGAGGATACGGCTATTAACGAATATAACAATATTCGTGCCTCGGGCGGGGAAATAATTATCGGCAAGAAATGTATTATTTCCCAATATGTGAGCATGATCGCCAGTAACCATGAAATAAATACCACCGAATACATGAAAGATGCCTTGTGGGACAACGTGAAAACCTCTGTCACCATCGGGGATGATGTCTGGATCGGGGCCGGGGCGGTGATCCTGCCCGGCGTCCGGGTCGGCAACGGGTGCGTCATCGCCTCCGGGGCCGTGGTGACCAAGAACGTCCCGGACTTCAGCATCGTGGCCGGGGTGCCGGCCAAAGTGGTCAGCCAGCGCCCGATTCACGCGTAACCCGTTACTGCATTTTTTCCGATAACTCACAGAGCCGCGACGCCGTATGCCAACGCTAAAAAATCGTCACATTGCCATTGTTTTCACCGCTGCCATTGTGGGCGGCCATGAACTGATGGCTCTCGAGCACATTAAAAAACTTCGGCACAAAGGGCTGAAGCTGACCTGCTTTGTGCCGGATGATAACCAGAAGCTGATGGCGATCCTGGATCAGGCACACATCCCTTACCAGCAACACGATGTGCGCCACCAGAAACTGGAGATCCTGCACGCCTTCTTCAACCTGGGCCTGCGCGCCCGTGCGGCCCGCTTCCTGAAAGCGCTGGCCCCGCGGGTGGATGACATTGTGCTTATCCAGGGGGATATCGAACTCGGGTCGGTGTTCGTCAATATGGCGGCGCGCCAGAAGATTTCGGTGATCTCCTATATTCCTTACGCCCACAGCTTCAGCAAAATGGGGGCGAAACTGGCACGGGTGAAAGATGCGCTGGGCGCGGTGGCCTATAAGCGCTGCCAACGCTACATCACCATTTCCGCCTGTTTCGCCGACGACCTGCGCCGCTGGAACCCCCGGGCGCAGGTGCGCGTGCTGCCGAACTTTGTGCCGGCCCCGCCGGTGGCTGAGATCCGCGGCGTCGGGTATGCCTTTACCCCACAACCCGGCACCGTGCGCATCCTGATGCCGGGCCGCGTCAGCTTCCGCCAGAAAGGGCAGGATGTACTGGCAGACGCGCTGGCGCGCCTCGGCTCTCTGCCGGTGACCTTTGACGTGGTGGTGGCAGGTGACGGCCCGGATCTTGAGGCACTGAAAGCGCGGGCCGCCACGCTGCCGGACAACGTGCGTTTCCGCTTCCTCGGCTGGGTCAGCCCGGTGTGGCCCTATGCCACCGGGGCGGATTTCATCGTGATCCCGTCGCAGTTTGAGGGTGTGCCGCTGGTGATGCTGGAAGCCCAGAAGCGCAACATCCCAATCATCGCCTCGCGCCGTGACGGGATGAAAGATTACCTGCCCGCGGACGCGGTGTATGGGGCAGAGGACGCGGCCGATGAGCCGGCGGCCCTGGCCGCAAAAATTTCTGACTATGTCAGCACACAGCACGGCATCACTGCCCGCCGGCCGGAGGGCACGCGCCTTCCCGGCGCGGGGCAGGCGAGCCGCCAGACCCTGAATGCCGGTCACTCCGTCAACTCTACAATAAAAGAAGAACGTCTATGATGATGAGCAGCTCACGGGCCATGAGCATGGGAAACAGCCGCGGCCTGTCGATTTCCAGCATTGTTATTTTCTTTACCGCCATCGCCTGTCAGCTTACTGACGTGGCGCTGGGGCCGGTCAAGGTATGGGAGCTGATGGCGATCTCCCTGTTCCCGTTCTTTATCCGCCGTATTGAAACCAAACTGCTGGTGTTCCTGGTGGTGTTTGTGCTGCTGATGTTGCTCTCGCTGTTCAAGGGGGCCACCGCCGACGTCTACTTCTCCAACTACGGCGGGCTGAAAAGCAAGTACGTTATTTCGCTGGTGCGGTTTGTGGAGCTGGTGCTCTGCCTGGTGGTGGCCTGCCTGCCGTTTAACTTCTACCGCAACAACGGCCTCTCCTACACGGACATTGTGCGCAAGTTCCTGAACTATAACGGCATCATCCTGCTTGGGATCTTTGCGCTGTTTATGGTGGACGTGGCCGCCGGCAGCAAGCTGGTCTCTTACGGCCCGACGCACCGTATGCGCGGCTTCTATGTGGAAGGCGGCCCGTATGGCCTCTACATCAGTACCCTGCTGCTGCTCGAGCTGATGTTCCTGAAGCGTAAGCTGTTCCTGTCGCTGTTTGCCGTGGCGCTGCTGCTGTCGCAATCCAAGGCCGGTATCGTCGGTGCGGCGGTGTTCGGCTTCCTGGCGATGACCTTCCGTTACCCGTTCCTGCGCAGCTTCATTAACCCGAAAAATGTGTTCCGCTTCTCCACCCTGATGCTGGTGGGCGTACTGCTCGGCGGCGCGGTGATGTACAAGGTGGCGGAAAACTATGTGGATGACCTGAGCAACCTCAACGAGGTGCTGGCGCTGCGCGGCAATGACCCGTCGTTGGTGATGGGGCGAATCGCCGCCACCTATATCGGGCCGAATATCATTGCAGATAACCCCTATATTGGTGTGGGCCTCGGGGCTTATTCCCTGGTGCGGAATAATTCCGAATACCGCGGCCCGTTCCCGGTAGTCCCCGGCTGGGATTTAACCGGCCTGGGCGGATTTTTCAACCTGATGATTGAGAATGGCGCAATAGGGGTAATCCTGTTTTTAATCGCCACAATCCGGTATTTCAAATTCAATGAAATGGGCATGGTGTTTTTTGTCCTGTTCGTTCTGCCGTTTTTACTCGGTGCGCAGTTATATATGGTGTATCCGTGGTTATACCTCGGGTTTTATAGTGTCTATCGCAGAGAGATGACTAATGAGTAGGATTATTTTCGACAACCGATGGGACGGTTCAGGCGGCATTGGTACTTTCGCGGATGAGATTAATCGGATAAATAAGTTTGAGAGTGCAAATTTTTCCGGCAAACCGGTTTCCCCGGCGGATACGATAAAAACGGCGATGGCCAGTCTGTCAAAACGCGGTGATGTGATTTTTTTCCCGGGATATATCCCGCCGCTGTTTTCGAAAATTCCTTATGTGTTTACGGTGCACGACCTGAATCACCTGGATCGGCCTGAAAACTCCAGTAAGTTCAAGCGTTTGTTTTATCAAGTGATTATCCGGAACGGGTGCAGGAAGGCGAAAAAAATCCTGACCGTTTCAGAATTTTCCAAGCGACGCATTGTGGAGTGGAGTGGTATTAATCCTAATAAGGTCATTAACGTCGGTAATGGCGTATCAGAAAGTTTTAATGTTGATGTAAAACCTTATAATGTCGACTTCAAATACTTCTTGTGTGTGAGTAACCGCAAAGCCCACAAAAATGAGCTGCGGACACTGGAAGCCTTCAGTAAGGCGAATTTACCGCCAGAGGTAAAGCTGGTATTTACCGGCAAGCCGAATGAAGAGCTGACCACCTTAATGGAAAAATTAAAGGTGACCGACCGGGTACATTTTACCCACTTTGTCGCCCTGGAAGATTTGCCTTCACTCTATAAGAGCGCAAGCGGCCTGGTATTTGCCTCGCTGTATGAAGGATTTGGCCTGCCGGTTATTGAAGCCATGGCCTGCGGCACGCCGGTGATTACCTCGAATACCACCTCATTGCCGGAAGTGGCGGGCGATGCGGCTATTTTGGTCAACCCACTGGATGTGGACGATATTTCAACTGCAATGAACCAGCTCTATTTTAATGAGGCATTGCGGGAAAAACTGATTGCGAAAGGATTCATTCAGGCGAAGAAATTTTCGTGGGAAAAAACCGCTGAGAAAGTCAGGAAAGCCCTGAATGAAGTCATTGCCGAGGAACACAATGGAAAATAACTATAGCGTAGGGTTTGTCACCGATTGGCTGGTGACCTACGCCGGTGCCGAGAAGGTGCTGAGCGAACTGGTGCAGATCTACCCGGACGCGGATCTCTACTCCGTGATTGATTTCCTGTCTGACAAAGATCGCCAGAAAATCGGCAACAAACGCGCCATCACCTCCTTCGCGCAGAACCTGCCGCGGGTGAAGAAGAAGTACCAGAACTACCTGCCGCTGATGCCGCTGGCGATTGAGCAACTGGATGTCTCCGCGCATGACGTGGTGCTCTCCAGTTCCCACGCGGTGGCAAAAGGGGTGCTGACCGGCCCGGACCAGCTGCACATCAGCTATGTGCACTCACCGATCCGCTACGCCTGGGACCTCCAGCACCAGTACCTGCGCGGTGCCGGGCTGGACAAAGGGCTGAAAGGCTCGCTGGCCAAGTACCTGCTGCACAAGATGCGCCTGTGGGACTACCGCACTGCCAAGGGTGTTGACCATTTCATCGGCAACTCGCAGTTTATTGCCCGCCGTATCCACAAGGTATACGGCCGCAAGGCGGATGTGATCTATCCGCCGGTGAACGTTGATCGCTTTATGCTGAATGAGAACAAAGAAGAGTTCTACTTCACCGCCTCGCGCATGGTGCCGTACAAGCGTATGGACCTGATCGTCGAAGCCTTTGCCGCCATGCCGGACAAAAAACTGGTAGTGATTGGCGACGGCAGCGAGATGGAGAAAGTGAAACGCCTGGCTAAGCCCAACATCGAGATCCTGGGCTTCCAGGATGACGCCACGCTGGTGGATTACATGCGCCGCGCCAAGGCGTTTGTGTTTGCCGCTGAGGAAGATTTCGGTATCTCCCCGGTGGAAGCGCAGGCCTGCGGCACGCCGGTGATTGCCTTCGGCAAGGGTGGGGCGCTGGAAACCGTGCGCCCGCTGGGCGTGGCGCAGCCGACCGGCCTGTTCTTTGACGCGCAGACCGTGCCGAGCCTGGTGGCCGCCGTTGAACGTTTCGAACAGAACCGCGACGCGATTACCGCCGCGGACTGCCGGCTGAATGCCACCAAGTTTTCAGAAGCGCGTTTCCGTCAGGAGATGCGGCAATACGTCGATGCCAAATGGCAGGCGTTCAACGAATCCAAGCAGATCATTTACTAGGTGTAAGGGGAAATCTCATGAGCTCAACGAAACTCTATCCAGTGATTATGGCAGGCGGCTCCGGCAGCCGTTTGTGGCCCTTATCCCGTATTCTTTACCCGAAGCAGTTCCTGAACCTGAACGGCAGCGAGACTATGCTGCAATCCACGCTGAAACGCCTGGATGGGCTGAGCTGCCAGAACCCGGTGGTGATCTGCAACGAAGTACACCGCTTTATTGTGGCGGAACAGCTGCGTGAAATGGGCAAGCTGACCAAAAACATCATTCTGGAGCCGGCCGGCCGTAACACCGCCCCGGCGATCGCCCTGGCGGCCCTGACGGTGGACCAGGCTGAAGGCGCGGACGAAGACCCGCTGATGCTGGTGCTGGCCGCAGACCACGTGATCAAAGACACCGCCGCTTTCCAGAAAGCCGTGACTGACGCCATCCCGTATGCGCAGGAAGGCAAACTGGTGACCTTCGGCATCGTGCCGACCGGCCCGGAAACCGGCTACGGTTACATCAAGCGCGGCGAAGCCGTGGCGCTGGACAACCCGGTCAACGCGCCGGATGAAGTGGCGTTCAGCGTGGCCGAGTTCCGTGAAAAACCGGATCTGGCCACCGCCCAGGCGTACCTGGAGAGCGGCCACTACTACTGGAACAGCGGCATGTTCCTGTTCCGTGCCAGCCGTTACCTGGAAGAGCTGAACAAATTCCGCGCCGACATCGGCGGGGCCTGTGCCGACGCCGTGGGCACCATCGACCCGGACCTCGATTTCGTGCGGGTGGACGTGGACGCGTTCCTGCGCTGCCCGGACGAATCCATTGACTATGCGGTGATGGAAAAAACCCAGGACGCCATCGTGGTACCGATGGACGCCGGCTGGAGCGACGTCGGCTCGTGGTCTTCCCTGTGGGAAATCAGCGAGAAAGACGAACTCGGCAACGTGCATCAGGGTGATGTCATCAGCCACAACTCGCAGGACAACTATGTGTTTGCAGAGTCAAGCCTGGTGACCACCGTGGGCGTGCAGAACCTGGTGGTAGTGCAGACCAAAGACGCCGTGCTGATTGCCGACGTTAACCAGGTGCAGGACGTGAAGAAGATCGTTGAGAAGATCAAATCCGCCGGTCGCCAGGAACACCACATTCACCGCGAAGTTTACCGTCCGTGGGGCAAATATGACTCCATCGACGCCGGTGCGCGTTACCAGGTGAAACGCATCACCGTGAAGCCGGGCGAGAAACTCTCCCTGCAGATGCACCATCACCGTGCTGAGCACTGGGTGGTGGTCGCCGGGACGGCCAAAGTCACCAAGGGCGAAGAGCAATTTATCCTGACGGAAAATGAATCCATTTATATTCCGCTGGGTGAAACCCATTCGCTGGAAAACCCCGGCAAAATTTCGCTGGATTTAATTGAAGTGCGCTCGGGCGCCTATCTGGAAGAGGATGATATTGTCCGTTTCCAGGACAATTACGGCCGGGTGTAATTTACCCTTTATTATCTTTTTATTATTCACCAGATTATTATTCACCAGGGCGTGCCGTTTCCGGCACGCCGGTGTGGGATATTTTGCTCAAGGAACTGTATATGCCAACTTCATTGTCATGCTTTAAAGCCTACGATATTCGCGGTCAATTAGGTGAAGAACTTAATGAGGATATTGCTTACCGGATCGGGCGTGCCTATGGGGAATATCTGAAGCCGGAGACGATTGTCGTCGGTGGGGATGTGCGTCTGACCAGCGAAGGGCTGAAACTCGCCCTGGCCAAAGGGTTGCAGGACGCCGGCACCAACGTGATTGACATCGGCCTGAGCGGCACGGAAGAGATCTACTTCGCCACCTTCCACCTGGGCATTGACGGCGGCATCGAAGTCACCGCCAGCCACAACCCGATGAACTACAACGGCATGAAGCTGGTGCGTGAAAACGCTAAGCCGATCAGCGGCGACACCGGCCTGCGCGATGTGCAGCGCCTGGCGGAAGCCAACGATTTCGCCCCGGTTGACCCGGCCAAACGCGGCAGCTACAAGCAGATCTCCCTGCTGGATGCCTACACCGAACACCTGCTGGGCTACGTGGACCTGAAAAACTTCACCCCGCTGAAGCTGGTGCTCAACTCCGGTAACGGCGCGGCCGGCCATGTGGTTGACGCCATCGAAGCGCGCTTCAAAGCGCAGGGCGTGCCGGTGGAGTTCATCAAGGTGCACCACGAGGCGGACGGCAACTTCCCGAACGGCATCCCTAACCCGTTGCTGCCGGAGTGCCGCGCAGACACCACCGCCGCCGTGCTGGCGCACAACGCCGACATGGGCATCGCCTTTGACGGTGACTTTGACCGCTGCTTCCTGTTCGACGAAAAAGGCCGCTTCATTGAGGGTTACTACATCGTCGGCCTGCTGGCCCAGGCGTTCCTGGAGAAAGAGCAGGGCGCGAAAATCATCCATGACCCGCGCCTGAGCTGGAACACCGTGGACATCGTCACCACCGCCGGCGGCGAGCCGGTGATGTCCAAAACCGGTCACGCGTTCATCAAAGAGCGTATGCGCAAAGAAGACGCCATCTATGGCGGCGAAATGAGCGCGCACCACTACTTCCGCGACTTCGCCTACTGCGACAGCGGGATGATCCCGTGGTTGCTGGTGGCTGAGCTATTGTGCCTGAAGAAAAAATCGCTGGGCGAGCTGGTCTCTGACCGCATGGAAGCCTACCCGGCCTCCGGCGAGATCAACAGCGTGATTGCCAACCCGAAAGAGGCGATTCAGCGCGTGTACAACCGTTTCGCCCCGGACGCGCTGAACATCGACCAGACCGACGGCATCAGCCTGGAGTATGCCGAGTGGCGCTTCAACCTGCGCAGCTCCAACACCGAGCCGGTGGTGCGCCTGAATGTGGAATCACGCCGTAATACCGCGCTGATGAATGAAAAAACCGAAGAAATATTAAAACTATTACGGGATTAATTTTTACTTGGCACAAACGGGCAGCGCTCAGGCACGCGTTGCCCGTTTGATACCTTCTTGGCAAGTATGAATATATAAGAAGAGTCAATTATGCGCGTTTATAATGTAAATTTGAGTGGCTTTTTTGTTAAGCTGTCACTGGCAATATCCGATTTCCTGTTCTTTAATCTCTCGCTGTTTTTCGCGATCGCGATATTACGTCATGTCACTGACGACGTGTATCTCTATATTCCGCGCTACGAGATGACCTCTTTCTATTTAGCGCATCTGTTGCTCTCATTGATTGCGGTGGTCTGGTTCTGGGTTCGCCTGCGCCATTATACCTACCGTAAGCCGTTCTGGTTCGAGCTGAAAGAGACCCTGCGCACCCTGGCGATTTTCGCCATTATCGCCCTGGCGATGGTGGGCTTCTCAAAATGGGAATTATCCCGTTACTTCTGGCTGCTGACCTGGGTCACTATTCTGATCACCGTTCCGCTGGCGCGTTCGATTGTGAAACGCCTGCTGAACAAGATGGGGTACTGGCGTAAACAGACCGTGATCATCGGTAACCAGAAAAACGCCCGCGAAGCCTATGTGGCGTTGCAGAGTGAAGAAGTGCTGGGCTTTGACGTGGTGGCGTTCTATGCCGTCACCCCGTGCAGCGATACCGAAATGATGGGCAAGCCGGTGATTCAGGATGAGAAAACCCTGTGGGACCTCACCAACACTGAAGATACCCAGTTCATTGTGGCGGTGGAGTTTGAAGAGCACTCGCTGCGTGACTACTGGCTGAAAAACCTGGCGAAACATCAGTGCCGTTCGGTTTCCGTGATCCCGACCCTGCGTGGTGTGCCGCTGTACGGTACCGACATGTCGTTCATCTTCAGCCATGAGGTGATGATTCTGCGGGTCAGTAACAATCTGGCGAAACGCACCTCACGTATGATTAAGCGCGCCTTCGACATTTTTGGCTCGCTGGTGATTATGCTGCTGCTGGCACCGGTGCTGTTTATCCTGATGTATCTGGTGTCGAAAGATGGCGGCCCGTCGATCTACGGCCATGAGCGTGTAGGGCTGGGCGGCAAGAAATTCAAATGCCTGAAGTTCCGGTCGATGGTGACCAACTCTCAGGAAGTGTTGCAGAACCTGCTGGAAAACGACGCCGAAGCGCGTGCGGAGTGGGACAAGGACTTCAAACTGAAGAACGACCCGCGCATCACCAAGGTGGGCAAATTCATCCGCCGTACCAGCCTGGATGAGCTGCCGCAGCTGTGGAACGTGTTCCGTGGTGATATGAGCCTGGTCGGCCCGCGCCCGATTATTGAGAAAGAGCTGGAACGCTACGCCGGTGAGGTGGACTACTACCTGATGGCCAAACCGGGCATGACCGGCCTGTGGCAGGTCAGCGGCCGTAATGATGTGGATTATGACACCCGTGTCTATTTCGATGCGTGGTATGTCAAAAACTGGTCACTGTGGAACGACATCGCGATTCTGTTCAAGACCGTGAACGTGGTGCTGAAGCGCGATGGTGCATACTAAGAATTCTACTATTCTTAGTGATCGTTGAACGTATAACCAAACAAGTTACTACCTACACGAAAGGGAAGAAAAACCTATGGCGAATTTGAAAGCGGTAATTCCTGTAGCAGGGCTGGGGACACGTATGTTGCCTGCAACGAAGGCGATCCCAAAGGAGATGTTGCCGGTCGTGGATAAACCTCTGATCCAGTATATCGTGAATGAGTGCGTCGCCGCAGGGATCAAGGAGATCGTACTGGTCAGTCACTCCTCCAAGAATGCCATTGAAAACCACTTCGATACCTCGTTCGAACTGGAAGCAGTGCTGGAATCCCGCGTGAAGCGCCAGCTGCTGAAAGAAGTGCAGGCCATCTGCCCGCCGGACGTCACCATCATGCAGGTGCGCCAGGGCCAGGCCAAAGGCCTGGGCCATGCGGTACTGTGCGCCCAGCCGATGGTCGGTGACTCACCGTTCATCGTGCTGCTGCCGGACGTGCTGCTGGATGACTCCACCGCTGACCTGACCCGCGAGAACCTGGCGGCGATGGTGAAGCGCTTCGAAGAGACCGGCCACAGCCAGATCATGGTTGAGCCGGTGCCGGAGAAAGATGTCTCCAAATATGGCGTGGCAGACTGCAACGGTGTGGAGATCGCCCCGGGCGAAAGCACCGTGATGTCCGCCGTGGTCGAGAAGCCGAAGCAGGAAGAGGCGCCGTCCAACCTGGCCGTGGTGGGCCGTTATGTGCTGTCCAAAGACATCTGGCCAATCCTGGAGAAAACCCCGCCGGGTGCCGGTGATGAAATCCAGCTGACCGACGCCATCGCCCTGCTGATGAAGCAAGAGCCGGTAGAGGCGTTCCACATGAGCGGGAAATCCCACGACTGTGGCGACAAACTCGGTTACATGAAAGCCTTCGTGACCTATGGCGTGCGCCATGACACCGAAGGCAAGAAGTTCGCCGAATGGCTGAAGAAGCTTGACGCCTGATTTTACTGATTCTCTTCAATTGCATTGAGCTGTGAGGACTTTTATGACGACGTTGAAAGCGGTTATTCCGGTGGCGGGGCTGGGCATGCGTATGCTGCCCGCAACCAAAGCGATTCCGAAAGAGATGCTGCCGATAGTTGATAAACCGATTATCCAGCACATCATCAATGAGTGCGTGGCTGCCGGCATCAAGGACATCATCCTGGTGACCCATTCCTCCAAGAATGCCGTCGAAAACCATTTCGACACCTCATTCGAACTGGAAGCGATGCTGGAAGCGCGCGTGAAGCGCTCGCTGCTGGAAGAAGTGCAGTCCATCTGCCCGAAAGGCGTCACCATCATGCATATCCGCCAGGGCCAGCCGCTTGGCCTGGGCCATGCAGTGCAGTGCGCCAAACCGCTGGTGGACGGCTCGCCGTTCGTGGTCGTGCTGCCGGACGTGCTGATTGACGATGCGCAGGCCAGCTACCAGCGTGACAACCTGGCGGAAATGGTCCGGCATTTTGAAGAGACCGGTGAAAGCCAGGTTCTGGTACAGCCGCTGGGCGCAGAGGAGCTGCCGAACTATTCGGTGATCAGCTGCGAAAATACCGCGCTGCAACCGGGCGAAACCAGCCGTATCACCAAAATGGTAGAGAAGCCGGATGATACCACCGGCCTTGACTCCAACCTGGCGGCAGTAGGGCGCTACGTGCTCTCGGCGGACATCTGGCCGTTCCTGGAGAAGACCGAGCCGGGTGCCTGGGGCCGCATTCAGCTGACCGATGCCATTGATGCCCTGAAGGATCACAGCCCGGTCAACGCGCTGGCGCTGAAAGGCACCGCCTATAACTGTGGTGAGAAGCTGGGCTATATGCAGGCTTACGTCAGTTACGGCCTGCGTCACGACAAGCAGGGCGAGGATTTCAAACAGTGGCTGGCTGAATTTAAAAAGCAGGCCACTGCCTGAGGCGCTCCCCGCGCACTCTGCCATCCTGTTAGATCAGGCTGCCGGGCGCGGTTCCCCCCATCCGGGGGGGCCGCGGCCCGGCCCATCGTTATGCGCTTCCCTTTATTGAATCACAGACTGGTCTGGCTGCCCGTTGTGGCCGGCCGGTCTGCGTTTTTTTGCGCGCTGTTTTCCGCTTTTGTTATGAGGTTCTGATGCGACTGCTTAAAAATTTGACCGATAAAACTAAAAATACGATTAACACTTCCCGCCGGTCGGCACTGACCAAAGTGCTGGTGGGTACACCTCTGGTCGCATTGCTCACGCTCGAAAAAACCCAGGCCGCGCCCGCCGCTGCCGCCCCTATCACCACGCTGCCGCCTGACAATGAGATGACCGGGAAAGATCTGCGCCGCATGATGCGCGCCAGTGACGGCCTGAAATCGATTGGGCGCTGTTCCAACATCCGCGATCTGCGGACCATTGAGCCGACCATTATCGGCCAGAAAATTGACGTGGCCAGCTACCATCCGGGCTGGTCAGACATCGCCAACGGTGCGCTCGGCGGCGGTGAGTTCTGGTATGACGCCGCAGACACCTCCTCGCCGGATGACGGCGGCCGGGTGATTGTCACCAAAGGCGGCAAGCGCTGGAAACGCATCACCGACCAGCTGCTGCCGAGCCATTTCGGCTGCGTGCCCGGCGGCAAAGTGGACGTCACCGACAATATGCGCCGCTACATCAACGCCTGTCAGGGCGGGGTGGCGGACTTCACCAACGGCCCGTGGCTTATCAGCGGTACCCTGGATTTGACCAACCTGTCGAAAATTGTCAGCGACAGCACCGGCAAATTCATGGTGGACACCGAAAACTTCCACGGTGACTGGGCGATCCAGCTCGGTGACCCGAAACAGAAAGCCGGGCAGGGCCGCTGCGGCAGCGTCTCGCTGGACGGCATCCTGATCGCGCACTCCCACAGCCGCAGCCGCAAGCTGAACGGCATCTATATGAAAGGCAGCTGGCTGAACATCGGCCATGTGCGTGCCGAGAACTTTAACGGCATCGGCATCTATCAGGATTCGGTGTGGGATTCCACCACCCAGCGGTTGTCGGCAGAGCTGTGCGGCAACATCAGCACGCCGCAAATCAAGCTCGGCAGCAACGGCGACACCCATAACGCCTCGCACATCGTCAGTATCCAGAGTGAGCAGGCCTACCACTATTCGCTTTACATTGATGTGCTGCGCGATGTGATTGACAACATCCACGCTGAGCGCACCTACATCCTGACCAATGATGACGGCACCAAGCTCCAGTCAAATGTCAAATACCGCAACGTGTTTATCCTGCTCGGCAACTCGATAATCAACCACGCCGTGATGGACGCCGCGACCACCAAAACCGCGCCGGACGGCACGCCGGTCACCAGCCACCAGCTCTCTGTCAACCTGAATGCCGACTATGGCGCGGTCAACACCCTGAACGCCCGCAACAGCATTCTGTGCACCAATTTCGGCCATCTCTCCACCTTTGATGTGGTGGCGTGCGACGCGTGGTACTTCTCCGATCCGGTGACCAAACTGTCGATTTCCGACCTGCGCGCCAAACGCGTGGTCGCTTCCTCCGATCTTCAGTTCACCAACTGCGTAATTTCAGAGGAATTCGAATTACGCTTTAACGCAAAAAATGTGACCATGAGCTCGGTAGATATCGGATTAATTGATTTTACAGCGGAATATCAGGGCGACATCAGCTTCTCCAACTGTCATATCAAGACGGTGAAGGGGCTGGGCAAGCCGAAACCGGCGTTCTCCGTCACGGTATTCCGCGATTGCCGTATCGATAACCTCACCGGGGCCAACGGCTCGCGGGCCAGATTCTACGGTGGATTCATTAACGCCATTAATCTGGCCTCGGGCAGCAGCACGGAATTCTACGATCTCTCCTGCGGCAGTTTCGGCTACCAGGGCAGCGCGGAATTCATCACCCGCGGGGTGCGGGCGCAGAAGGTGAACAACTGGGCACACCCGCAGCATGTGCCGTTCCCGGCGGGCACCACCACCGATGTGCTGGGTGAGATTAAGGCCGGTCAGCCGTTCCGCTACATCAACGTGGACGGCAAAACCGGCTGGCGCGGTGAGAAGTAAGGCGGGGCAGGGACACGCCGTCAGGCATAAGCAGTAACGACGAAGACGCCGTGGCCCGCCTGCGCAGGCAGGCGGGCAGGACAGGTAAAATAAAAGGCGCCAGGGAGGCAGGAGACGCGCCTGGCAGCCGGTTAAGGAAAAGCACGTCATGACCTTTTGGCAAGTGGACATAACAATATGAGCTTACGCGAGAAAACAGTAAAAGGGGCCAAGTGGTCCGCCATGTCGACCTTTATCGTGATCGGGCTGAGCTTCCTGCAGATGACGATTCTGGCGCGCATGATTGACGGCCGGGAGTTCGGGCTGCTGACCATCGCCATGGTGGTGATCGCGCTGGCTGACACCCTGTCCGATTTCGGTATCTCCAACTCGATTATCCAGAAAAAAGATATCACTGAAGTCCAGCTCACCACGCTTTACTGGCTGAACGTGTGTATCGGCATTACCGTCAGCGTGCTGGCCTTTGCATTCAGCGGGCTGATTGCCCACCTGCTGCATGCGCCGGGGCTGGAGCCGCTGATCAAGGTGCTGGCGCTGGCGTTCCTGGTGATCCCGCATGGTCAGCAGTTCCGCGCGCTGATGCAAAAGGAGCTGGAGTTCTCCACCATCGGCATGATTGAGTCGCTGTGTGTGCTGGTCGGTTTCGTGACCACGCTGGCGGTGGCGTATGTCTACCCGTTTGCCATGGCAGCCATCATCGGTTACCTGGTCAACGCAGCGGTGCGTACCGCGCTGTTTGCCTACCACGGCCGTAAAATCTACCGCCCGAGCTTCAAATTCTCATTCCCGGCGGTGAAGGAAAACATCAAATTCGGCGCGTACCTTACCGCCGACAGCCTGGTGAACTTCATCAACACCAACGTCTCGACCGCCATCCTGGCGCGCACGCTGGGCCCGGTGGTGACCGGGGGCTATAACCTGGCGTACAACGTCGCGGTGATGCCGCCGACGCGCCTGAACCCGATCGTGACCCGTGTGCTGTTCCCGGCGTTCTCCAAAATCCAGGATGACATCACCAAGCTGCGTGACAACTTCTACAAGCTGATCTCGCTGGTCGGGGTGATTAACTTCCCGGCGCTGCTGGGGCTGATGGTGGTCTCCAACAACTTTGTGCTGTTTGTGTTCGGCCAGAAGTGGGCCTTCATCACCCCGATTCTGCAGATCCTCTGCATCGTCGGCCTGCTGCGCTCCGTGGGTAACCCCATCGGCTCGCTGCTGATGGCGAAGGCGCGCGTGGACATCAGTTTCAAATTTAATGTGTTCAAAGTCTTCCTGTTTATCCCGGCGATGATTATCGGCGCGAAAATGGGCGGCGCGGTGGGTGTGGCACTCGGTTTCCTGCTGGTGCAGATCCTGAACACCTACCTCAGCTATTTCATCCTGATCCGGCCGGTACTGGGCAAAAGTTATCGCCAGTATGTGGAGAGCCTGTGGCTGCCGTTCAAGATGACTATTCCTACCATTGTCGTCAGTTGGGCGGCAGGGTTTGCGTTACAGTCCCACCTGTCAGTGGGATCGGTGTTGTTTATTCAGATAGTGCTGGGTGTCGCTGCGTTTGCCCTGGTGTTGTTGTTCAGCCAGGCACCTCTGGTGTTGGAAGTGAAAGCGCAATTAATTAAAAACGAGAAATTACGGAAATTATTTAGGGCGGAATGCTAACCATGAATCATATGCAAACTTTGAAAAATGACTTGTCTGTTATCGAAAAAGTAGTACCGCGCGGCAGTAAAATTATTTACCTGGACTATCCGCTGCATCTTAACGTGGGCGACTTGCTGATTTTGAAAGGGGCAGAACAATTTTTTAAAGAGAACAACTATGATGTGCTGGTTCGCCGCTCGGACCAGACCAGTATGCAGTATGTGGAAAAAACCCGGAGCATTCCGCAGGATGTCACCATCGTGCTGCACGGTGGCGGCAACTTCGGCGACCTCTACCCGGCGCACCAGCGCCTGCGTGAGGCGGTGGTCACCAAGTTCAAAAACAACCGGGTGATCATTCTGCCGCAGACCGTTCACTTCAAAGAGCAGGCGAACCTGGAGGCTTCCGGCCGCATCTTTAAACAGCACCCGAACCTGACCATCTTCTGCCGCGACACCACCAGCAAGCAGATCCTCGAGACCCATTTCTGCGACAACGTGGTGCTCTGCCCGGATATGGCCCAATCCCTGTGGAACATTTTCCCGCAGCAGCGTAAAGAGAACATCAAACACGACCGGATGTGGATGATCCGCCGTGACATCGAAGAAACCAACCTGAGCAGCCTCGGCGAAACGCCGGACCCGGCGCACTGTGTTGACTGGCACGATATCTGTACCGACCGCGATCGCGAGTTCATGGTGATGATGCACCGCTTTGAACGCCTGAACCGCAAGATCCCGGGCAACCTGTTCCCCACCACCCGCATGTGGTATCGCTATACTGACAAGCTGGTGGCGCGGGTCAATGAGCTGTTCATGTCATATCAGTCAGTGACCACCTCGCGTATGCACGGCCATATCCTGTGCTGCCTGCTGAAGATGGACACCCGGCTGCTGGATAACTCTTATGGCAAGAACTCCGGTTACTATGAATCCTGGACCAAGTCGGTTCCCGGCTGTGAGTTAGTGAAACTATGAGCACAGACAAATCATCTGCGACACTTTCCGTCATTATCCCGGTATACAACGTCAAAAATTACCTGGAGACCGCGGTCGATTCGATCCTGAACCAGACGGTGACGCCGTCTGAGGTGGTGATCGTTGATGACGGCTCCACGGACGGCTCCGGCGATATGCTGGAGCAGTTATACGGGCATATTCCTTTTGTGCGTATTGTACATACGGAGAACCGGGGCCTCGGCGAGGCCCGCAATGAAGGTAACCGCCACGCCACCGGCGACTATATCTACTATTTCGACTCGGATGACGTGGCAGTGCCGACGCTGGTGGAGAGCTTTTACCGCCACCTGGCGGAGCACCCGGCGCTGGACATCTACTGCTTCTCGGCGGCGTCGTTCTGGGATGTGGTGCCGGAAGACCCGGAGGCCGCCAAACTGTTGCCGCAGTATGATCGTCAGCTCGACCAGCCTTATGAGAGCGGCGTCAGCGCGTTTAATATCCTGTCAGAGCGCAGTGCGTTTTACCCGAATGCCTGGCTGTATGTGTTCCGCCGCGCGCTGATTGTCGACAATAACCTCTGGTTTATGCCGATCATCCACGAGGATGAGGAGTTCACGCCGCGCCTGTTCTTTGTGGCGCAGCAGGTGGTCTCCTCCACCGAAGTGCTGTTCCGCCGCCGGGTGCGCATGGGTTCGATCATGCAGACCAACCGCAGTGAGCGGAACGTGGTTGGCTATATCGAGAGCATCCGCAGCCTGGAAGCGCTGAAATCTCAGGCGCAGGACAGCACGGTGATCAAGAACCTCTCAACCCGCATCCTGAATAACATCATCGCCATCTACCGCATCCTGAAAGAGGATGGGGTGGTGCTGTCGGACGAGAGCAGCCGCCGTTTCAATGACCTGCTGGAGCGCAACAGCACCCCGCAGGTCAAGCTGGCCGGCCGCAGCCTGTTCGCTTTCCGCGTCTATAACTTTGCCCAGCGCCGCGCAAAACAGCTGTTCGGCAGCTGAGCGCCCGGTGTCACGCGACAGCCCCGGCCGCACGCCGGGGGCTGTCAGTCTGGGGGGACGTGGGGTATGATGAAAAAAGAGTGAAATTGCAACACGTTACCCATCTATCTTTCTGTCAGTCTGGCCGATGTGCCAATCAGGAGTGACTATGTCTATTCTCGTTACCGGCGGTGCCGGTTTTATCGGTTCCCATACGGTGCTCAGCCTGTTGTCACGCGGTGATGACGTGGTGGTGCTGGATAACCTCTCCAACGCCTCTGCGGAATCCCTGCACCGGGTCGAGCAACTGGCCGGCAAGGCCCCGGCCTTCTACCAGGGCGACATCCTTGACCGCGCCTGCCTGCAAACCATTTTTGCTGAGCACCAGATCGAGGCGGTGATCCACTTTGCCGGCCTGAAAGCGGTGGGGGAATCCACCCGCAAGCCGCTGGAGTATTACGAGAATAACGTCAGCGGCACCGTGGTGCTGCTGGAAGAGATGCGCCGCGCCGGCGTCTACAACTTTATTTTCAGCTCCTCCGCCACCGTCTACGGCACCGATGCGCCGGTGCCGTATGTGGAGACCACCCCGATCGGCGGCACCACCAGCCCTTACGGCAC
Organism: Chimaeribacter californicus; assembly: GCF_002858675.1. Classification (GTDB taxonomy): domain Bacteria; phylum Pseudomonadota; class Gammaproteobacteria; order Enterobacterales; family Enterobacteriaceae; genus Chimaeribacter; species Chimaeribacter californicus. Next base: position 43,308 of record NZ_PJZF01000023.1, on the reverse strand, counting down.
CTCCAAACTGATGGTGGAGCAGATCCTGAAGGATTACGCCAAAGCGGATGAGAAGTTCAAGGCGATTGCCCTGCGTTACTTCAACCCGGTTGGCGCCCATGAGTCCGGCCTGATTGGCGAAGACCCGAACGGCATCCCGAACAACCTGCTGCCTTACATCGCCCAGGTGGCGATCGGCAAACTCGAGTCGCTGGGGATTTTCGGCGGTGACTACGAGACCAAAGACGGCACCGGCGTGCGTGACTACATCCACGTGATGGACCTGGCGGAGGGCCACCTGAAGGCGATGGATCACCTGCCTAACCTGCAGGGTTACAAAGCCTACAACCTGGGGGCCGGTGTCGGTTACTCGGTGCTGGAGATGGTGCAGGCGTTTGAGAAGGCCTCCGGCCGCAAAGTGCCGTACAGCATCAAGCCACGCCGTGACGGCGACCTGCCGGCGTTCTGGGCCGATGCCTGCCTGGCCAAGCAGGAGCTGGACTGGGAAGTGACGCGTGACCTCGACACCATGATGCGCGACACCTGGAACTGGCAGAGCAAGAACCCGAACGGCTACAAGGCGTAACTGCCCGGCTGTTGACGAAAGGCACCTGCGGGTGCCTTTTTTGATCGCGGTGCCTGGGTTTTTGCAGGCAGGGCAGGGGGTTAGCGGGGCATAATTCGCTGCGGGATCTGGTCAGGCGGGCGGCAGCGTGTATACTGCGGCGGCGCGAATTCGGATTATTCGCACTGTTATGTCAGCGGACGTACACGCAACGCAGCCCGGCGAGGGCAGCGCGGGCGGGGCTTCCGCTGCCCCTGGTTACCCGCGAAGAGGTAAGTGACATCATGATGAAAGCTGTTATCCCGGTTGCCGGCCTGGGCACCCGTATGCTGCCCGCCACCAAGGCGATCCCGAAAGAGATGCTGCCGATTGTGGATAAACCCCTGATCCAGTACATCGTCAATGAGTGCGCGGCCGCCGGCATCAAAGAGATTATCCTGGTAACGCACTCCTCCAAAAATGCCATTGAGAACCACTTCGACACCTCGTTTGAACTCGAAAGCATGCTGGAGACGCGCGTCAAGCGCCAGTTGCTGGACGAAGTGCAGTCGATCTGCCCGAAAGGCGTCACGGTGATGAACGTGCGCCAGGGGCACTCCAAAGGGCTGGGCCATGCGATTCTCTGCGCCCGCCCGCTGATTGGCGATGCGCCGTTCGCCGTGCTGCTGCCGGACGTGCTGATGGATGATGTCTCCTGCGACCTGAAGAAGGACAACCTGGCCGCGATGCTGGCGCGTTTTGAAGAGCAGCAGACCAGCCAGATCATGGTCGAGCCGGTGCCGCAGCAGGACGTCTCCAAATACGGCATCGTGGACTGTGCCGGCAAAGCGCTGGCGGCCGGTGCCTCCACGCCGATGCATGCGATTATTGAGAAGCCGGATGCCGACAAAGCGCCGTCTAACCTGGCGGTAGTGGGCCGGTATGTGCTGTCGAAGGAAATCTGGCCGCTGTTGCAGGTGACGCCGTACGGCGCGGGCAATGAGATCCAGCTCACTGATGCCATCGCCATGCTGATGGCCGAACACCCGGTTGAAGCCTATGCGATTGTCGGCCGTTCCCACGACTGCGGCGACAAGTTCGGCTACCTGAAAGCCTTTGTTGAGTACGGTATGCGCCACCCGACCCAGGGCGCGGCGTTCAGCGCCTGGCTGAAGCAGACCCTCGCTTCCTGAGCCGCCATAGCGCGCAGCCATAAAAAAAGCACAGCCTGCGCTGTGCTTTTTTGTCTCACCGGGCGGGGGGTTACTCCGCGATCAGATCTTTCAGGTATTTCCCGTAAGCGGTTTTCGCCAGCATCTGCGCCTGTTCCGCCACCTGCTCAGCACTCAGCCAGCCTTTGCGGAACGCAATCTCTTCCAGGCACGCGACCTTGAAGCCCTGACGTTTCTCAATGGTGTGGATGAACTGCGAGGCTTCAACCAGGCTGTCATGGGTGCCGGTGTCCAGCCAGGCAAAGCCACGCCCCAGCAGTTCCACCTTCAGCTCACCCTGTTGCAGGTACATTTCATTCAGGGTGGTGATCTCCAGCTCGCCGCGGTGCGACGGCTTGACCTGCTTGGCCATCTCCACCACGCGCTCGTCGTAGAAATAGAGCCCGGTCACCGCCCAGTGGGATTTCGGTTGCAGCGGCTTCTCTTCAATCGACAGCGCATTGAAGTTGTCATCGAACTCCACCACGCCGAAGCGCTCCGGGTCCATCACCTGATAACCGAACACCGTGGCGCCGTGGGTGCGTTCAGCCACGGATTCCAGCTTCTTGCCGAAGCTCTGGCCGAAGTAGATGTTGTCACCCAGCACCAGGGCGCAGCGCTCACCGTTGATGAACTCCTCACCAATGATAAACGCCTGGGCCAGGCCATCCGGGGACGGCTGCTCAGCGTAAGAGAGCGACAGGCCAAACTGCGAGCCGTCACCCAGCAGGCGTTTGAATGCCGGCAGGTCATCCGGGGTGCTGATAATCAAAATTTCCCGGATACCGGCCAGCATCAGCACAGAGATCGGGTAGTAGATCATCGGCTTGTCATAAATAGGAAGCAGTTGCTTCGAGATGCCGCGCGTAATCGGGTAAAGGCGGGTGCCGGAGCCGCCCGCTAAAACGATGCCTTTCATTGACTCACCTTCCAGGTAATTATTTTTGCAGGCCGAGACGCTCGCCGGCGTAGGCGCCGTTTTGCACGCGTTGCCACCACTCTTTATTGGTCAGATACCATTGCACGGTTTTCAGGATACCGCTCTCGAAGGTCTCTTCCGGTTTCCAGTCCAGGGTGCGCTCAATTTTGCTGGCATCAATGGCGTAGCGCATATCGTGGCCCGGACGGTCGGTGACATAGGTGATCAGGTCAGCAAAATGGGTAACGCCGGCCGGTTTGTCGGCAATCAGCTCATCCAGAATGCCGCAGATGGTTTTCACTACATCGATGTTTTTACGCTCGTTATGGCCGCCGATGTTGTAGGTTTCACCAATCTCACCTTCGGTCACCACTTTATACAGCGCACGCGCATGGTCTTCGACGTAGAGCCAGTCGCGGATCTGCTGGCCGTTGCCGTACACCGGCAGCGGCTTGCCGGCCAGCGCATTCAGGATAATCAGCGGGATCAGTTTTTCCGGGAAATGGTACGGGCCGTAGTTGTTGGAGCAGTTGGTCACCAGCGTCGGCAAACCGTAGGTACGCTGCCAGGCGCGCACCAGATGGTCACTGGAAGCTTTTGAGGCGGAGTAAGGGCTGCTCGGTGCATACGGGGTGGTTTCGGTAAACAGGTCATCGGTGCCGTGCAGGTCACCATACACCTCATCGGTGGAGATATGGTGCAGGCGGAAGGCCGCTTTGCGCTCGCCTTCCAGCGTTCCCCAGTAGTGGCGGGCCGCTTCCAGCAAGGAGTAGGTGCCGATGATATTGGTTTCAATAAAGGCGGCCGGGCCGTCGATAGAGCGGTCAACATGGCTCTCAGCGGCCAGGTGCATCACAACGTCAGGCTGGTAATCGGCAAACAGCGTGTCGAGGGCAGGGCGGTCGCAGATGTCCACCTGCGCGAAATGATAACGTGCATTGTCCGCCACTGCGGCCAGCGACTCCAGGTTCCCTGCGTAGGTGAGGCTGTCCACCACCAGAACGCTGTCGTCCGTGTGGTTAATGATGTGGCGCACCACCGCCGAACCGATGAACCCTGCTCCACCCGTAACCAAAATTTTCATAAACGTAGACTCATATCTGGAATATTTACTCTCACGTCACTGGCGTGAGTCGCTCAGACGTATCGATGGCACCCGGTCGCCGGATGCAACACCCTGATACAAAACCGACGAATTATACCTGTTGGCAAGATATGCTCAACAGGAATGGTCGAGGATTTAAAGATAAGTAAAACTGAGGCAATTCTTATTTTTCAGATTAATCGCAAAGTAAATGAGAATACAGGGATCGGCCGGGCATCTTACCGGGCAATAATAAGCCAAAATAAAATAAACACTAAAATTAATAGGATGCTAATCATGCAGTAAACAGCGCTTATTGTGTGAAAAACCACCGGCTGCAAGCGAAAGCGGGTCTTAAACCGGCGCGGGCGGTGGATATTGAAAAGGAGTTGTGAAGTAGAACACGGAACGTGTAACCTTCACGCTGTTTAACCCGAGATATTTCCTTTAAGAAGGTTCTGGCATAACGATCATCTGTGCTAACATTTTGGGATAAATTACACCCGCAATCAGACGCATACTTGATATGTTTTTGACAGGGTATTTTCCCAGCGGAATGAGATATCGGCAGCACGTTGGCGTGTCAGTATATGAGTGAATGACGAAATGAATGTGATTGAGACCCGGGTCAAAGGTGTGAAACTGATCGAGCCTAACGTTTTTGGCGATCAGCGCGGCTTCTTTTTAGAAACGTTCCAGCGGGATCGCTATCAGGAAATGCTTGATATCGATCTGGAATTTGTTCAGGACAACCACTCGCGCTCCTCGCAGGGTGTGTTGCGCGGCCTTCATTTCCAGACGGCCAGACCCCAGGGGAAACTGGTGCGTGTCGTGCGGGGTGAAGTGTTTGATGTCGTGGTCGATATCCGCCCCGATTCCCCCTCTTTCAGGCAGTGGGTCGGCGTGACCCTCTCCGAAGAGAACAAAAACCAGCTGTGGGTGCCGCCTGGCCTGGCGCACGGGTTTGTCGTGATTTCAGAGTTTGCCGATTTTGAATACAAGTGCACGGATTACTATGATCCGGCCAACGAAGGCTGCCTGATTTGGAACGACCCGGAAGTGGGCATCGACTGGCCGGTGGCTGAGCCGCGCCTTTCGGCGAAAGACCAGCTGGGCAAAACGTTCTCTGAATTGTTCTGAACAGACGCAGTGCCTTTTACCGAGGCCCCGGGAGAACCCTGGGGCCTTTTCCCTTATAAAGGCTGAGTGACCGATCTTTATCCAAGGTAATAAAAACGATTATGAAACTGTTGATTGTTGGCGGGGCCGGGCAAGTGGGCAAGGAACTGGTATGCCGTGCGCCGGCAGACTGGGACGTTCTGGCGGTAGATCGCCAACAGCTGGATATTACAGACAGCGCAGCGGTTCTCCGGCAGGTTACGGACTTCGCGCCGGATGTCATTATTAATGCGGCTGCCTACACCGCCGTTGACCGTGCGGAGAGCGAGCAGGTGCTGGCGTACGCCATTAACCGGGATGGCCCTGCGGCCCTGGCGGCGGCGGCAGAGACCACCGGCGCGGCGTTGCTGCACATTTCGACCGACTATGTCTTCCCCGGGGATAAAGAGGGCACCTATCAGGAAAATGACCAGACCGGCCCGACCGGCGTCTATGGCGCCAGCAAACTGGCGGGTGAAGAAGCGGTTGCGGCGGCCTGCCCGCGCCACATTATTTTGCGCACGGCCTGGGTGTTTGGTGCCTACGGCAATAACTTCGTCAAAACCATGATCCGCCTGGCCCGGGATCGTGACCAGCTCTCCGTGGTCAGTGACCAGCTTGGCAGCCCAACCTATGCGGGTGACATCGCGGACACGCTGCTGGCCATCGCGCGCCGGGTGGCCGGCAACGCGGATGCGCCCTGGGGCATCTACCATTACAGCGGGGCACCTTATACCTGCTGGTCTGATTTTGCGGACGCGTTGCTGAGCCAGGCTGTCGAGGCCGGCATCATTGCCGCGAAACCGCGCATCAACCCTATCACCACGGCAGAATACCCTACGCCTGCGCAACGCCCGGCCAATTCCCGGCTGGATTGCCGCAAAATTGAGGCGGCTTTCGGGATTGCCCCCAGCGACTGGCAGGCTGCCCTGCGTGACATCACACGCTATGCATAACGGCATGGCTCAGCAATGCTGGTTCACCATACCCCTGTAAGTACCGCACTGCCGCCCATACCGGGCGGCATAAAAAGCGTGCCGGCAGGGTTCAGGACGTAAGGTAAAAGAAAGGTAATGAATCCACATTCACGTAAGCCCGCCTCGCTGCTTTCGCTGGCGGCAACCACCTGGGGGCACCGGAACCTCATTTTTCAGATGGCCAAACGGGATGTTATAGGCCGCTACAAAGGCTCTGTCATGGGGCTGCTCTGGTCTTTTATTAACCCAATCTTTATGTTGGCAGTCTACACGCTGGTCTTCTCCGTGGTGTTTAAGGCCCGTTGGGCGGGCGGCGGTGCCACTGAGTCAAAAACAGATTTTGCGGTGATTTTGTTTGTCGGGCTGATTATTCACGGGCTGTTTTCTGAAGTGCTGAACCGGGCACCCTTCCTGATTGTGCATAATGCGAACTATGTCAAAAAGGTCGTGTTTCCGCTGGAAATCCTGCCGATTGTCACCCTCTGCTCCGTGCTGTTTCACAGCCTGATCAGCCTGCTTGTCTTGGTAGCCGCCTTCTTTATTTTTAATGGCTTCCTGCACTGGACCGCCATCTTCGCTCCGCTGGTGTTTTTGCCGTTGCTGTTTTTGACGCTGGGGCTGGCATGGTTTATTGCCTCGCTGGGGGTCTTTCTCCGTGATGTGGGCCAGACCGTGTCACTGCTGATGGTCGTGACCATGTACCTGTCTACAGTGTTTTTCCCGATTTCTGCCCTGCCGCAAGAGCTTCAGCCCGTGATTCTGCTCAATCCGCTGACCTTTATTATTGAACAAGCCAGGGCAGTATTGATCTGGGGGAAAATGCCTGATTTTGTTGGCCTGGGCACCTATACCCTGGTGGCCCTGGTGGTGATGTGGCTGGGTTATGCTTGGTTCCAAAAGACGAGAAAAGGGTTTGCTGATGTCCTCTGAAGATTTTGCGATCCGCATTGAAAATATAAGCAAATGCTATCAGGTTTACGAAAGCCCGGTTCGTCGCCTCAAACAGTTCATTGTGCCGCAACTGGATCGCCGCCTTGGCCGCCAGCCACGGGTCTACCACCAGGACTTCTGGGCGCTGCGGGATGTCTCACTGGAGCTGCCGCGCGGCCAGACCATGGGGATTGTCGGCCGCAATGGTTCCGGTAAATCGACCCTGTTGCAGATCATTGCCGGCACCCTGACGCCGACCTCCGGTGACGTCAAGGTCAATGGCCGGGTAGCGGCGCTGCTGGAGCTGGGGGCGGGGTTTAACACCGATTTCAGCGGGCGCGACAATGTGTATCTGAACGCCTCTCTGCTGGGTCTGAGCAAAGAGGAGACCGATGCCAAACTGGATGACATTTTGTCGTTTGCTGACATCGGCCACTTTATCGACTCCCCGGTACGTGCCTACTCCAGCGGGATGCTGGTGCGCCTGGCGTTTGCCGTGCAGGCGCAGATTGATCCGGAAATTCTGATTGTTGACGAGGCGCTCGCGGTCGGCGATGCCAAGTTCCAGGCCAAATGTTTTGCCCGCCTGAAAAAGCTGAAAGAACAGGGCACCTCCATTCTGTTTGTTTCCCATGCCACTGAACAGATTGTCACCCATTGCGACAGTGCGCTGCTGCTGGATGGCGGTAATGTCCAGGTACAGGGGAAACCACGGGATGTGGTGAACCGCTACCTGGATATTCTGTTTGGCAAACCCCAGGCGGAAAAAGGGGCGCGTGAAGAGGCTGAAGCGCTGATTGAAGAAGCCGTAATCGGTGAAACGGCGCGCTCGGCACGGGAGGAGGGGAAAACGACCCCGGCCTCAAGCGGCGCATTGAAAAATCTGGTGAATGGCGCGTATGAAGAGCGGGTGAATTATAACCCGGCGGAATACCGCTGGGGCGACCGGGCCGCCGAGCTGGTGGACTTCCACCTGCAACAAGGGGATGAAACCTACCCAAGCCAGGTTATTCCCCGTAAACCCTTGACACTGTTGTTCAAAGTCAGGTTCCACCAGCACGTGGTACGTCCTATTTTTGGTTTTGCCATCAAAACCAAAGAAGGGGTCACCGTTTATAACACTAACTCAGAGTGGCAGTCGGTGCCTTGGATTGATGAAGGGCAGGCAGGGCAGGAAAGCGTTGTGTCGATTACGCTTCCGATGATGTTGCCTGAAGGCGATTTTTTTGTCTCAGCAGGTATTGCCAGCAGTTCCCTGCAGGGTGAGGTCACGCCTCACGATCGTCGCTATGACTCTATTCATCTGGCCGTTGGCTCAGTAACTACATTCACCGGTTTGGCTGATTTGAATGCGAGAATTAACTTTGAAACTCAGTAATATTCACTCTGTTTTGCTTTCCAATAATTTTATCCGCGCGGAAGACAGCGGTGTCTGGTGCCCGCCGGTGCTGCCTGACTTCGCTTACAGCGATGGCGATGAAGCTGAAAATTACGTCTGGCAAACCATTAAGGCCGCCGATGATGTCAGTGTTAACTCAAATGAACTGGCGAAGGCGATAAAAGACTGGCCATCGACTTACCATCTCAGTTCACGTCGCTCCAATTTATTACGGCCGTTTAAAAGTTGGTTTGCCGGTAAGCGGGTGCTGGAAATTGGCTGTGGCTGTGGGGCGATAACCCGTTTCCTGGGGGAAATGGGGGCCGAAGTGGTCGCCGTTGAAGGGAGTCTTCGCCGCGCCAGTATTGCCCGACAGCGAACGCGCGATCTGGAGAATGTTGAAGTCATCTGCTCACCCAGCGACCGCCTGCCCGATTTAGGCCAGTTTGATGCGGTGCTGCTGATTGGTGTGCTGGAGTATGCGCGTGTTTTCCTGGGGCCCGACGGGCAGCAGGAGATGCTTGCTTTCTGCCGCGGGCGTATGCTGCCAGAAAGCAAACTCTTTATTGCCATCGAAAATAAGCTGGGCATCAAGTACTTTGCGGGTGCCAACGAAGATCATGTCAATTTGCCGATGTATGGCATCAATAATGCGTACCATGAGCATGGTGTCGTCACCTTTGGTCGCCAGGAGCTCTGTACCTTACTGCATGAGGCAGGTTTTACCGACACTCAGACGTACCTGCCGTTGCCTGACTATAAACTGCCGGTATCCATGGTGACCCCGCTGGGGTGGCATGAACATGCAGAAGCGCTTGGGCCGCTCGCGGTAGAAAGTGCGCATAAAGATAAGCAGGTCATTGCGGAAAATGTGTTCTCTTTGGAACAGGGCATCAGCAATATCTGGAAAAACGGGCTGGCCGCCGATCTTTCCAGCTCTTTCCTGATGATCTGCAGCCAGCAGCCGCAAGACGCCATCACGGAAAATGTGGCGGCTTATCACTATTCTGACAGCCGGTTACCCCAGTACTGCAAAGAGATACAGTTTACCCACCTGGAAAAGGGAAAACTGACGATTACGCCTGAAGGCCCCTCTATGGAGGCCGGGAACACTAACCCGGTGCATAACATCGGTGGCGAGAGCCAATTCTATTCCGGTGCCTCTCTGTGGTCAGGCCTGACCTATATTGTTAACCGCCCTGACTGGTTGATAACGGAAGTCGGGGACTGGGCACGGGGCTGGGTAAATGAGCTGTTGCTGCGTGCAGATAAAGTCTCCGGCAATCTTGATAAGACATTGTCTCTCCCAGCGACTTATCAGGATGCACTCCCTTTCAATATGATTCGCCAGGATAATGGTAAGGTCGTTTACTTCGATCAGGAGTGGATTGCTAATGAGCCAATTTCTTTGGGTTATATTGTATTCCGGGGTGTTTTCCACTCTCTGTTACGCATCACCTCTTTCGCGGCCACCCGGTTCTACCACACCAATAATCTGGGCAGATTTACGCTGGATGTCCTGCAGTCTATCGGTTTTAATTGCGATGAACAGGATCTTGAGGCTTACCTGCACCAGGAAGCCCGGTTTATGGCTTTCGTCCAGTTGAAAGAAGAGAAACAGATCTACCCTGTGCTCAGGGATGTCTCTTGTAAATTCCGTGCCCCATCCTTTGCCTCCTTGCGTAAGGAGGGTGAAAAAGCGGTCGAAAACGTGGCCCAGTTGCAAGAGACCCTGGATGAGGCGAAAGCCTTACTTGTTCAGAAAGAGGCGCGACTTCAGCAACTGGAGCAGGAGCAGCAGGCCCAGGCGCAGATTCTGGCCCAGCAGGCCCAGTTGATTGAGCGCCAGAACCACGATATTGCCCAGCTGCTGGGGTCAGCCAGCTGGAAAATATCCTCGCCACTGCGGGTTGTTGGGCGCCGTATGCCGATGTCGGTACGGGCGCCGGCGAAGCGGATCTTTATCCGTTGTTTTTATATTGGACAATCACTGAAAGTCAAAGCCGGAAAAGTGCTGCGCCGTGGCAAGGCTGCCCTTTCCACGCGTCTGGCACATTCCACTACTGCCCAGCAACTTAAACATAAGAGCCGGAACGCCGCCCGAAGCCTCTACTACAAAGTCCCTGAGCGCCATAAAGGGCGTCTGCTTACTCTGGCTATGAAAGTCAGGCCGGGCTGGTTCCTCCATCATCCTGCTTATCAGCAGCAGGCCTATCGTGAAAACCTGGCCACGGGCAATGCGCTGCAGCAACCACATGCTTTCTTTAACCGGGAACCGGATGGCCACTATCACCTGGCGGAACGGCCTGCGGACTATGTGTATATTCCGGCGGCTAAGCCTCATTACTTTAACGAAATTGTTGCCGGATTTGCTCACAAGCCTACCTTCTCGATTATTGTACCGATCTACAATACGCCGCTGGATTTACTGGAACTCATGGTGAATTCAGTGCGTAACCAATGGTATCCGGAGTGGGAACTGATCCTGGCCAATGACGCCAGCCCCGATCCGGCCATTACGCCGGCGCTGAATGCGTTTGATGACCCACGTATTAAAGTAGTGCAGCTGGAAGAGAACCGGGGGATTGCGGGTGCCACTAACGTGGCCATCGACAATGCCACCGGGGAATATATTGTTTTCCTGGATCATGATGATGAGCTGACAGATGACTGCCTGTTTGAGCTGGTCAAATGCATCAATGCCGAAGATCCTGACTTTATCTACAGCGATGAAGATAAGTTCACCCCGGAAGGGCATTTCTCGCAGCCACACTTCAAGCCGGACTGGTCGCCTGACACCATGATGGGCACCATGTTTACCTGCCATGTCGCCTGTGTGCGCCTCAGTGTGGCGCGCCAGCTCGGCGGGTTACGTTCTGAGTTCAATGGCTGCCAGGACTGGGACTTCATCCTGCGCCTGACAGAGATAACGGATAAGATCAGCCATATTCCCAAGGTGCTGTATCACTGGCGCATTATCCCGGCTTCTGTGGCCTCAGATATGACAGCCAAGCCCTATGTGCTGGCTGCTTCCCGTGCGGTACGCGAAAGTGCGCTGGAACGCCGTGGCCTTAAAGGGACAGTGGAAGAGTTACCCAACTATCCGGGCTACTTTCGGGTTAACTATGCCGTCAGCAATGAGCCGTTAATCTCCATTATCATTCCTACGCGTGATAATCATGATGTTCTGGCCCGCTGTATCGACTCCATTCTGACAAAGAGCCGCTATCCGCACTACGAAATTGTGGTAGTTGATAATGGCTCACAGAAGCCGGAGACAGTAGCGTATCTATCCCACCTGGCTAGCCAGCCAAAAATCAGGATGCTCCGCCACGATAAACCGTTCAACTTCTCGGAGCTGAACAACCGTGGTGTTGAAGTGGCGCAAGGCAGTATTCTGCTGTTCCTGAACGATGATACGGAAGTCCTGCAGGAGGACTGGCTGGAGCGGATGGCCGGTTATGCGCAGTTGAAACATATTGGCGCAGTGGGCGCAAAACTGGTGTATGGCGATCAGCAGACCCTCCAGCACTCCGGCGTCCTGAACCTGCAGAACGGGCCGATGCATGCCTATATGCGCCAGCATAAAGACCATCCCGGCTATTTCCTGCGCAACCAGATTGAATATAACTGGCTGGCGGTAACCGGGGCCTGCCTGATGGTAGAGCGGACCAAATATGAGCAGATCAATGGGTTTGATGAAACCTTCCCGGTTGCTTATAACGATGTTGATCTTTGTATGAAACTGGTGGAAAACGGCTTCTATAACGTTATGTGCCAAAGCGTCACCCTGGTTCATCATGAATCGGTATCGCGCGGGCTGGATCATATGGATGCGGAAAAAGTAGCGCGCTTACATCGGGAGCTGAGTCATCTCTACAGTAAGCATCCGCACTATTTCCAGTACGATCCGTTCTACAATTTGAACTTTGCGCCGAATGGCTACAACTTTGAGATTATGCAATAAGTGCGGGGAAAGAGAATGAATTCCACTACTATCAAGGGACAGGCGTTGGACGCACTTTATACTTTGGCGGCTTCCGCCAAAGTCATCTCTTTTGATTTTTTTGACACCTTGTTTACCCGGCCGCTGACCGACCCGGAAGATGCCTTTGATCTGATTGGGGCGCAATACAATGTGCCGGAATTCCGCCAGCTGCGACGCAAAGCGCAGGCTGACGCATTCCGGCAAATGGTAAAAGAGAAGCGTAAAGAGATTACGCTGACGGGCATTTACCAGCATTTCAGCGCCGGGAACCTCCCGGCAGAAACCTTGAAACAGGCTGAGTACGATCTGGAACTGAAGCTGGTTCAGCCTAACCCGGAACTTTTTGATTTATTCAGACAATGGCGCGAACAGGGAAAAGAGGTGGTCATTACGTCCGATATGTATTTCGGCCGTGACTTTTTCCTGAAGGTTCTGAAACGCTACGGTATTACCGATGTCCCGCTTTTTATTTCCGCGGATTGTAATGCCACCAAACGCGATACCGGCGAATTGTTTGATTATATTATTCGCCAGTATCATGTTGAGCCTAAAGAGATCCTGCATATTGGTGATAACTACCTGGCGGATGTCCAACGCCCGCAGGAGAAAGGGCTGCTGGCATTCCATTACCAGCCTCAACCGCCGATTGAAAAAAACAAAGGCGAAAGCCTGGTCAGCTCGCTTACCAAGGGCATGCTGCGTTGCGATGCTGAACAGCGTATCAAACCAGGTACCTTTGAAGAGTTCGGTTACCGTTATCAGGCACCCGCTACCCTGGGCTTTTTACGCTGGATCAGTGAGCAGTGCCGGCAGGACAATATTGACACCCTGCTGTTTGTGTCGCGGGACGGTTATACCCTGGAAAAAATGGCATCCGGTTATGACGGCATCACGTTACCTTCATTCCACTATTTCATGGGATCCCGTATTGCCTTTAACCTGGCCTTGATGGATGAGGCCAATTATGAGCAGCACCTCGCCTTCCTGATGTCGGGCGCGGATGGGTTATCGCCGGGCGAACTCCTGGAGCGCATCGGGCTTGAGCCGCCGGTTGAAAAAATCATGACGGAGATCGGGCTGCCGGCGACCCTGATTATTGGGCCTGAGAATTACGACCTGGTCAGGAAGTTCCTGATGGCTTACCGGGCAGAAATTGTGAAAATCTGCCGGCGTAACCGCCGCGGGCTTTATATGTATCTCCACCTGCTGGGTATCCGCTCCGGCAGCAGGGTGGCGCTGGTCGATGTAGGCTGGAGCGGCACCACGCAAGAAGCCTTCGAGCGGGCAGTCAAACCTATGCTGGATATCAGTGTGGTTGGTTATTACTTCTGTCTGGCCAATACGCATGAGCGTCGCCGCCGGGAAGCGACCCATACGATGAAAGCGTTGGTCAATGCTTCAGCCGCGCCTGCGTCGATGATAGACAGTATCTATGAGAACCGTATGGCAGCAGAATTATTCTTTTCTGCCCCTCATAACACCATTATTGGTTACCAACCTGTTGGACAGCGTGTCGTACCCATAGATGATCCGGGCCGGGCCAAAGCGAAAGATCACAACCAAATTAACGCCCGGTTAAATCAGGGGGTTGATATCTTCATGGAAGATTATCCGGCCTTTGAGAAGCGCATGGAGGTCACATTATCTCCCTGGCAATTGGCACAGCCGCTGATTGAGTTAGTCTCCAACGATAAGTGGCGGGCGCACGAATTGTTCCGGATGGTTGAAAATTTTGACTCCTGGGGCAGCTCACGCAACCAGACTGTTAAATTTGAAGATTACTTCAAGCACTGATGGTCATATCTAAACCGGTCTCTTCCTCTGTCGCCATTCTGCTCGGTACCTATAACGGTGCCGGGCATCTGGCTGCCCAGCTGGACTCTTTCCGTGCGCAGACTTACCCGCACTGGACGCTGTGGGCGTCAGATGATGGGTCGACGGATAATACCCCGGCATTGATTGAGCAGTTTCTGCGGCAGCCGGGCGTGAAGGGGCAGTTGCTGTCCGGCCCGCGGCGGGGATTCTGTGACAATTTTATGTCGATGGTGTGTCATCCGGCGATCGAGGCGGAGTATTATGCTTTTGCTGACCAGGATGATGTCTGGCTGGATGACAAGCTGAGCCGGGCGGTGGCCTGGCTGGAAACGGTCGACCCGGCGGTGCCGGCGCTGTATTGCTCGCGTACCCGGCTCACGGACGCGGAAGGCACGCCCACCGGGCTGTCGCCGGACTACCGTAAAGCACCGGGGTTTGGTAATGCGCTGTTGCAGAACATTGCCAGCGGCAACACCATGGTCTTTAATCAGCAGGCACGGCGGCTGTTGCAAAAGGCGCAAGGTACGCCGATGGTGGTGCATGACTGGTCACTCTACCAGATTGTCAGTGGCTGCGGTGGTGCCATCCGGTTCGATCCCACCCCCACGGTACTCTACCGCCAGCATGGGAATAATCAGATTGGTAACGGCATGTCACCCCTGCGTCGTCTGCGTAATTTTATTGCGGCGCATAAGGGAAGGGCAGCCGGCTGGAATGACCGTAACTATCAGGTGCTGATGCGTGTGGCCGATTCTCTGACCCCTGACAACGCCCGGCGGCTGGCGGCGTTCAGGCAGATCCGCCACAGCAGCCTGCTGACGCGCCTGCGGTTAATGGCGGCGTCCGGCCTTTACCATCAGCAGCCCGCAGGCATGCTGACCACGCTCACGTATGTGCTGCTCAACAGACTTTAATTTTGGTGTCTTTGGTGAAAATAATTGCTTCTCTGGTGCTGTATAAGCACCTGTATCAGGATGTTCAAGAAACGCTGACCTCGCTGTTCAATGAGGAGAGCATTGCAAAGGTGGTCATCGTGGATAACGGTGCCCACTGCGGCTGGCTCTCTACCCTGACCCATGAGAAGCTGGAAGTCATCACGCTGCCTGTCAACCGCGGTTTTGGGGCGGGCCATAACGCGGTAATTACGCGCTACCGCCTGCAGGCAGAATTTATCCTGATCTGTAACCCGGACATCGCCTTTGAGCAGGGCGAAGTGGACAAACTCTACGCCTTCAGCGTACGCCACCAGACCGGGTTGTCGATCCCGAAAGTGGTCTACCCGGACGGCAGCCTGCAACATGGTTGCAAATTGCTGCCGTCGCCCTACCAGTTGCTGATCCGCCGGTTTATCTCGCGCTTTTCCAGCAATATCAACACCGAATATGAGCTGCGTAATGCCGATTACAGCCGGCCGTTCTTTGCGCCGTCGCTCTCCGGCTGCTTTATGTTGCTCAGCCAGCGCGCCTTGTCAGACGTCGGCGGGTTCGATACCCGTTTCTTCCTCTATCTTGAAGATGTGGATCTCTCGCGCCGTGTCTGCCAGGCCCAGCATGTGGTGCGTTATTGCCCGGACGCGTTGGTGATCCATGAATCGCAACGCCGTTCTTACCGTGATGTCCGGTTTTTGCTGTTCCATATCACCTCTGCTATCCGCTACTTCAATAAGTGGGGCTGGTTCAGTGACCGGCAGCGTAAAAGTCTTAATCAGCGCTGCCTGGCCGAACTGCCCAACGCCAAATAACCGCGGCGGGCGCGGTTTTGGCAGGGCATCTGCGCATTGTTCGCTAAAATTAAGCGTCAGCCGGCGCATTTTGCCCTGTATTTTTTCAATGTTACCGGTAAAGTAATCCGGCAGACCCGCAAGGCGGCAGGGAAGGGCGTGTGCAGGCAGCCGTGCGTTGTAAGAAGAATGTAATGGCTGCGATAGGTACACGGGCGCCTTTTCTCATGTACAATGCGGGTGTTCATCTGTGAGATCCGGCGCATTAAATCCCCTGATAACAGAGGGTTATGCAGTAATCGGGTTATCGTATATTTCAGACAGGAGTTGCTAATGTCCAAACAACAGATCGGCGTTGTCGGTATGGCGGTCATGGGCCGTAACCTCGCGCTTAACATCGAAAGCCGTGGTTATTCCGTTTCCATTTTTAACCGTTCAGGCGATAAGACCGACGAAGTCATCGCTGAGAACCCAGGCAAAAACCTGGTTCCGCATTATACGGTTGAAGAGTTTGTTGAGTCGCTGGAAAAACCGCGTCGCATCCTGCTGATGGTGAAGGCCGGCGAAGCAACCGACAAAACCATCGCCTCCCTGACCCCGCACCTGGATAAGGGTGACATCCTGATCGATGGCGGCAACACCTTCTACAAAGACACCATCCGCCGTAACCGCGAACTCTCTGAGCAAGGCTTCAACTTCATCGGTACCGGTGTTTCCGGCGGTGAAGAGGGCGCGCTGAAAGGCCCGTCCATCATGCCTGGCGGTCAGAAAGAAGCGTACGAACTGGTTGCCCCGATCCTCGAGCAGATCGCAGCCCGCGCCGAAGGCGAAGCCTGTGTGGCCTATATCGGTGCTGACGGTGCCGGCCACTACGTGAAAATGGTGCACAACGGCATCGAGTACGGCGACATGCAGCTGATTGCTGAAGCTTACTCGCTGCTGAAAAATGCCCTGAACCTGAGCAACGACGAGCTGGCGAAAACCTTCAGCGAGTGGAACGAAGGCGAACTGAGCAGCTACCTGATCGACATCACCAAAGATATCTTCACCAAGAAAGATGAAGAGGGTAACTATCTGGTGGATGTGATCCTGGACGAAGCCGCCAACAAAGGCACCGGGAAATGGACCAGCCAAAGCTCCCTGGACCTGGGCGAGCCGCTGACCCTGATCACCGAATCCGTGTTTGCTCGCTACCTCTCCTCACTGAAAGAGCAGCGCGTTGCGGCCTCTAAAGTGCTGAGCGGCCCGGCGGTGAAAACCGTGGAAGGCGACAAAGCCGAGTTCATCGAGAAAGTGCGCCGTGCGCTCTACCTCGGTAAAATCGTCTCTTACGCACAGGGCTTCTCCCAGCTGAAAGCCGCCTCTGACGAGAACAACTGGGATCTGAACTACGGCGAAATCGCCAAGATCTTCCGCGCCGGCTGCATCATCCGCGCCCAGTTCCTGCAGAAGATCACCGATGCCTACGCAGAAAACGCCGCTATCGCAAACCTGCTGCTGGCGCCGTATTTCAAAAACATCGCTGACGAATACCAGCAGGCGCTGCGTGACGTGGTGGCCTACGCGGTGCAGAACGGCATCCCGACCCCGACCTTCTCTGCGGCCATCAGCTACTACGACAGCTACCGTTCTGCGGTGCTGCCTGCGAACCTGATCCAGGCACAGCGTGACTACTTCGGCGCGCACACCTACAAGCGCATCGACAAAGACGGCGTGTTCCACACCGAGTGGCTGGACTAATCTCCGCCCCGGCGTAACCGCCATCCACAAAAAAGCCGCCGGGTAACTGCCCGGCGGCTTTTTTTATGGCGCAGCGTCAGCGGTTACTGGTGGCGCTGGCGCAGGTTGGCGATCACGTCGCTCAGGGAGAGATCCTGATCCTGCAACAGCACCAGCAGGTGATACACCAGGTCGGAGGCCTCGTTGGTCAGCTCATTGCGGTCATGCACCGTGGCGGCCAGCGCTGTCTCCACGCCTTCTTCCCCGACTTTCTGGGCGATGCGCTTGGTGCCGCTGGCATAGAGGCTGGCGGTGTAGGAGCTGGCCGGGTCGGCGGTTTTACGGCTGGCGAGCAGCTGTTCAAGCTGGTAGAGGAAGCCCCAGTCGCTGGCGGCCGGGCTGAAGCAGCTGGAGGTGCCGAGGTGGCAGGTCGGGCCGATCGGGTTGGCCAGCACCAGCAGGGTGTCGTGGTCACAATCCGCGGTGATGCTCACCACCTTCAGGAAATGGCCGGAGCTCTCGCCCTTGGTCCACAGCCGCTGTTTGGTGCGGGAGAAGAAGGTGACGTTGCCGCTCAGCTCCGTGGCCTCCAGCGCCGCCGGGGACATGTAACCCAGCATCAGCACCTCGCCGGAGACCGCATGCTGAATAATGGCCGGCATCAGGTTGTCGGTTTTTGCCCAGTCAAGCTGGGCTTTTTGCTGTTCAGTTAACACAGTCGGATCTCCACGCCATTCTCTGCCAGGTAAGTTTTCAGCTCACCGATATTGATAATTTGTTTATGGAACACCGAGGCGGCCAGTGCGCCGTCAACGCCGGCGACCTTAAAAGCGGCCAGGAAGTGCTCCATGGTGCCGGCGCCGCCGGAGGCGATCAGCGGCACATGGCAGGCGTCGCGTACCAGTTTCAGCTGGGTCAGGTCATAGCCGTTGCGCACGCCGTCCTGGTTCATCATGTTCAGCACAATCTCACCCGCGCCGCGCGCCTGCACCTCTTTCACCCAGTCCAGCGTCTGCCAGGTGGTGACTTTGGTGCGGCTCTCGTCGCCGGTGTATTGGTTGACGTGATAAAGGCCGGTGTCGGCGTCAAACCAGGTGTCGATGCCGATCACGATGCACTGCACGCCGAAGCGGTCCGCCAGCCGGGTGATCAGCTCCGGGTCCGCCAGCGCCGGGGAGTTGATGGAGATTTTATCCGCGCCGAAAGAGAGGATCTGCGCCGCGTCATCGGCGGTTTTAATGCCGCCCGCCACGCAGAACGGGATGTCGATCACTTCCGCCACCCGCGCCACCCAGCTTTTATCCACCACCCGGCCATCTGACGAGGCGGTGATGTCATAAAACACCAGTTCGTCCGCCCCTTCCTGCGCATAGCGCTGCGCCAGCGGCACGATGTCGCCGATGATCTCATGGTTGCGGAACTGCACGCCCTTGACCACCTGGCCATCTTTCACATCGAGACAGGGGATTATCCGTTTTGCCAGCATGCGATCGCCTCTTTCACGTTGAATTTACCTTCCAGCAGGGCGCGCCCCACAATCACACCCTGTACGCCGCTGTCGCGCAGGGCGGCGATGTCGTCCAGGTTGCCGATGCCGCCGGAGGCCTGAAACGCCACCTGCGGGTAACGGCGGCTTACGTCGCGGTAGAGCGCCACGTTAGAGCCGGCCAGCGTGCCGTCACGCGAAATATCGGTGCAGAGCACATGCTTCAGGCCAAACGGCAGGTAGGTGTCCACCAGCTGTTCCAGCGTGGCGTCGGAGTTCTCCTGCCAGCCGCTCACCGCCACCTGTTTGTTGCCGGCCGCGTCGATGCGCACGTCCAGCGCCAGCACCAGCGCGTCCGGGCCGAAGCGCTCAAACCAGCCCTGTACGGTTTTTTGCTCTTTAACGGCGGTAGAGCCGACCACCACGCGGGCCGCCCCGGCCGCCAGCAGAGCCTCGACATCCTGCTCGGTGCGGATGCCGCCGCCAACCTGCACCGGCACGCTGACCCCGGCCAGCAGGCTGCGCAGCAGCGGGATCTGGCGCGCGGCAGGGTCTTTCGCGCCGGTAAGGTCCACCAGATGCAGCACCTGCGCCCCTTGTTGCTGATAATCCTGTAAACGCGGCAGCGGGGTGTTGCCGTAGTCACGTTGCTGGCCGTAGTCGCCCTGGTGCAGCCGCACCACGCTGCCGTCGATCAGATCCAATGCGGGAATAATCATGCTGCTCACATCTCCAGAAAGTTTTTCAGCAGTTGCGCGCCCGCGGCACCGGAGCGCTCGGGGTGAAACTGCACGCCGAAGAAGTTGTCTTTGGCGACGGCGGCGGTGAAGGGCTCGCCGTAATGGCCCTGAGCGATGGTATTGGCGCATACGGGCATGGCGTATCCATGGACAAAGTAGAAGTAGGCATCATCAGCAATGCCGCGGAACAGGTGGCTGTCAGCATTCGCCGTGACCTGGTTCCAGCCCATGTGCGGCAGCGGCAGGCCGCGGTCTTCCATTTTGATGACCGGCGTATCAATAATCCCCAGCGTCGGCACGCCGCCGTTCTCCTCACTGGAGGAGGCGAGCAGCTGCATCCCGAGGCAGATGCCCAGCACCGGCTGGGTGCAGGCTTTGATCAGGTCGATTAAATCACGCTGTTCCAGCTGATCCATCGCCGCCTGGGCGGTGCCCACACCGGGCAGGAACAGCTTGTCCGCGCGCAGCACCACGTCGGCGTCACGGCTCACTACCGGGGTATAACCCAGCCGCTGGATGGCGTAATTCACCGAAGAGAGGTTGGCGCAACCGGTATCCAGAATCACCACGTTCATCACAGCACTCCTTTTGAGCTCGGCAGGGTGTTGCCGTCCACCTTGATCGCCTGGCGCAGGGTCCGGCCAAAGGCTTTGAACAGGCTCTCGACGCGGTGGTGATCGTTCTTGCCCTTGGTTTTCAGGTGCAGGGTGCAGGCCATCGCGTAGGAGAGCGAGCGGAAGAAGTGCTCCACCATCTCAGTGCTGAGGTCACCCACGCGCTGGTAGCTGAACTCCGCTTTATACTCCAGGTGCGGGCGGCCGGAGATGTCCAGCGCGCAGCTGGCTTTGCACTCATCCATCGGCAGCACAAAGCCGAAACGGCCGATGCCGCGCTTGTCACCCAGGGCTTTGTTCAGCGCCTCGCCGAGCGCCAGCGCGGTGTCTTCCACCGTGTGGTGATCGTCGATGTAGAGATCGCCGTTCACCTCAATGTTCATGCGGAAGCCGCCATGGGTGGCGATCTGGTCCAGCATATGGTCGAAGAAACCGACGCCGGTCTTGATCTTGCTGTCGCCTTCGCGATCAAGCCAGACATCCACCTCAATCGCGGTTTCACGCGTCACGCGTTTCACATGGGCGTGGCGGTCACGCTGGGTCAGCTGTTTCTCAATCGCTTTCCAGTTCAGCGTGTCGCGCTGGTAGCGCAACCCGGCAATGCCCATGTTCTGCGCCAGCACGATGTCGGTTTCACGGTCGCCAATTACATAGCTGTTGGCGGTGTCCATCACGCCGCTCTCCAGATAGGAGGTTACCAGCGCGGTCTTCGGCTTGCGGCAGGCGCAGTTGTCGGCCGGCAGGTGCGGGCAGATCAGCGTCTCATCAAAGCGGATGCCCTGGGAGGTCAGGATCTGCATCATCAGGTTGTGCGGCGGATCAAAGGTCTCCTGCGGGAAGCTGGCGGTGCCGAGGCCATCCTGATTGGTGATCATCACCAGCCGGAAGCCCGCCGCCTGTAACGCCAGCAACGCCGGGATCACATCCGGCTCCAGCGCCAGCTTATCCAGC
Organism: Chimaeribacter californicus; assembly: GCF_002858675.1. Taxonomy (GTDB): domain Bacteria; phylum Pseudomonadota; class Gammaproteobacteria; order Enterobacterales; family Enterobacteriaceae; genus Chimaeribacter; species Chimaeribacter californicus. The sequence continues at coordinate 22,095 of NZ_PJZF01000023.1, read as the reverse complement.
CGGTCAACCTGGAAATCCTCCGGCGGCTCGGCAATCAACGTACCGTCACGGTCAATAAACAGAAACTTCTCGCTCACATCGGCTCCTTGCTGGGGCTGTTAAGGGGGGCGGCCGCGGCCGGCAGCGCGCGCAGGGCGTCAATCACCCGGCGGCACTCGTCCGGGGTGCCGACCGTGATGCGCAGGCATCCGGCCAGTCCCGGCTGTTTGTTCTGGTCACGCAGGATAATGCCCTGATCCCATAAGGATTTAAATACCGCTGAGGACTCGGTGAAGCGGGCCAGCACATAGTTGCTCTCGCTGGCAAACACCTGCTCCACGCCGTTGCACTGTTGCAGCGCCTGCATCAGCCAGGTGCGGCTCTCCAGCACCCCGGCCACGCGGGCGCGCATCGCCTTGATGCCTTGCTCACTCAGCGCCTGTGCGGCGATGTCCGCCACCGGGGTAGAGAGCGGGTAGGGGGCGATCACTTTCAGCAGCAGCGCAATCAGCGCCTCGTTCGCCAGCGTGAAGCCGCAGCGCAGCCCGGCCAGCGCAAACGCCTTGGAGAGCGTGCGCAACACGGCCAGGTGCGGGTACTCGGCCAGCCAGCCGGTGACGGTGGCCTGCGGGCAGAACTCGATATAGGCTTCATCTATCGCCACGATCGCCCGGCCGCGCGTCATCTCCAGCACCTCGCGCAGGGCCGCCGGGTCAATCAGGTTGCCGGTCGGGTTATTCGGGCTACAGATATAGACCAGCTTGACGCCGTCGAGGTTGCGCGTAATCGCCGGCAGATCGAGCTGCCAGTCCGCTTTGGCGGGCACGGTGCGGCGCTCAACGCCAAAGGTCTCGGCGCTGACGCCATACATGCCGTAGGTGGGCGGGCAGTAGAGCACGGCGTCCCGGCCCGGTTCGCAGAAAGCGCGGATCAGCAACTCAATGCCCTCATCCGCCCCGCGGCTTACCAGCACCTGTTCCGGCAGCAGCCCGGCATAGGCGGCGTAACGTGCAATCACCTGTTTCGGCTGGCACTCAGGGTAACGGTTGAAGGTCTGGGCGGTCAGCTCGAAATGCGGCGCTTGTGGGTATTCATTGGCATTCAGCCAGACGTCACCGTTGCCGCCGAGGCGGCGGGCGGACTGGTAGGGCGTCAGTTCCCGTACATTGGCGCGCGCCAGCGCGCTGATGTCGTCACGATCGGTCATTGTTGTTTCTCCCGGAGGGCGGCCACGCGCAGGGTCACGGCGTTTTTGTGGGCGGTCAGCTGCTCCGCCTGGGCCAGCGTTTCAATGGTGGGGGCGAGTTGCAGCAGCCCCTGCGGCGTCAGTTTCTGCACCGTCATCCGTTTCTGGAAATCCGCCAGCCCGAGGCTGGAGTGGGTCGCGGTGTAGCCGTAGGTCGGCAGCACGTGGTTGGTGCCGGAGGCGTAATCGCCCGCCGACTCCGGTGACCAGTCACCAAGGAACACCGACCCGGCGCTGGTGATGCTCTCCACCAGCGCGTCCGGATCGCGGGTTTGCAGGATCAGGTGCTCCGGCCCGTAACGGTTGCTGATCTCAATGCATTGAGCCAGGTCGCGCGCCACGATCAAGCGGCTGGACGCCAGCGCCTGGCGGGCAATCTCACTGCGTGACAGGGTCGCGAGTTGCTCCTCGACGGCCACCGCCACGGCGTCAGCCAAGGCGCGATCCGGCGTTAACAGCACCACCTGGGAGTCGGGGCCGTGCTCCGCCTGCGACAGCAAATCAGAGGCGACGAACGCCGGGGTGGCGCCGCTGTCGGCAATCACCAGCACTTCACTCGGCCCGGCGGGCATGTCGATCGCCGCGCCGTCGAGCTGCTGGCTCACCTGACGTTTCGCTTCGGTGACATAGGCATTGCCCGGCCCGAAGATTTTGTCCACTTTCGGCACGCTGCCGGTGCCGAACGCCATCGCGGCAATCGCCTGCGCGCCGCCGATCTGGAACACTTCCTTAATCCCGCACAGCTGGGCCGCGTAAAGGATCTCATCGGCAATCGGCGGCGGCGAGCAGAGCACCACGCGGCGGCAACCGGCAATGCGCGACGGCGTGCCGAGCATCAGCACCGTGGAGGGCAGGGGCGCGGAGCCGCCGGGAATATAGAGGCCCACGGCGTCAATCGGGCGGGTCACCTGCTGGCAGCGCACGCCCGGCTGGGTTTCCACATCCACCACCGGCAGTTTCTGCGCGTTGTGGAAGGTTTCGATATTGCGCACCGCCACGGCCATCGCCTGCTTCACGTCGTCACCCAGGCGGGCGGCAGCGGCAGCAATCTCGGCGTCGCTGACGCGGATGGCGTCAATGGTGGTCTTGTCGAACTGGGCGCTGAAATCACGCAGTGCGGCGTCGCCCTCCTGCCTGACCCGGCTGAGGATCGCCTGGACAGATTCCGTTACCCGCGCCGAGGCGGAAACCGCCGGGCGGGTCAGCAGCGCCTGCTGTTCGGCGGCGCTGCACTGCTGCCAGTCAATAATCTGATCGAATGCGCGCATGGTTACTCCATCATCTTCTCAATCGGCAGCACCAGAATCGAACTGGCACCCAGGGCTTTCAGCTTCTCCATGGTTTCCCAGAACAGGGTTTCACTGCTGACCATGTGCATCGCCACGCGGTTCTGGTCACCGGCCAGCGGCAGGATGGTCGGGCGCTCCGCCCCCGGCAGCAGGGCGATCACCTCTTCCAGACGCTCGCTTGGCGCGTGCATCATGATGTATTTGGATTCACGCGCCTGGATCACGCCATGGATGCGGGTCATCAGGCGGTCAATCAGCAGCTGTTTCTCCTGCGGCATCTCGCCGTCACGCTGGATCAGGCACGCCTTGGAGCGGTAAATCACCTCGACTTCACGCAGGCCGTTGGCCTCCAGCGTCGCACCGGTAGAGACCAGATCGCAGATGGCGTCCGCCAGGCCGGCGCGCGGTGCCACTTCCACCGAGCCGTTCAGCAGGCAGGCTTTAAATGCCACACCCTGTTTGTCGAGGTATTGCTTGAGGATGTGCGGGTAAGAGGTGGCGATGCGGGCATTCTGCAAACTGCGCGGGCCGGTGTAGTCAAAGTCCAGCGCGGCAGCCAGTGACAGGCGGCACCCGCCGAAGTCCAGGCGGCGCAGGGTGGTGTAACGCGGGTCGTCACCCTGGGCGCGGCGGCTGAGCAGCTCCTCTTCCAGCACGTTCTCGCCAATGATGCCGAGATCCACCACGCCATCCATCACCAGGCCGGGGATGTCATCATCCCGCACGCGCAGAATGTCGATCGGCATATTCTCCGCGAAGGCGATCAGGCGCTGTTGCTGCAGGTTGATTTTAATCCCGCAGCGCGCCAGCAGCTCCTGCGACTCCTCGCTCAGGCGACCCGATTTCTGCATGGCTATCCGTAAACGTGTTTTATCCAACATGGTGACGCCCTCTTACCCGTAATAGTGATTAAAAAATTCTTTATGATGAAGGAGTTAAAAAAAAAGCCCCCGGAAGAATCTTCCGGGGGCTTTTCTGTCGCGTTCTGCCGCCACTGGAAGATTCGTTAAACGTCTTCCAGCACACATCGCCTGAAAGACTAGTCAGGGTGATGGTGATGATGGTGGTTGAACTGAACGCGATTCATAATCATTTTCTCGTCTGTTTGGGTAACCGGCACACAGGCCGGTTCAGATTTAACTGTTGATTAACCTAAACCATCGGCACGGCGTCACGCAACCTTTTTTTATGAGGATGATTTATTTTCATCCCGGCGGCTTATTCATCACTGGCGGTAATAGAATAAGCAAACGGTATTGCTATGCGCCGCTCTCAGGCCAGTCCTATTGCTGGTGGGTGCCGGGCGGCGTAGCGTGGCAATGAGAACAGGCCACTGCAGGAGAAAAAAGATGGAAAACGTGGCGATAAAAAAAGTCGCAATTGTCGGGTTAGGCTGGCTGGGTATGCCGCTGGCGCTGGCCCTCAAAGCCCGGGGAATGGAGGTTGTCGGCAGCAAAACCACCCCGGATGGCGTGGATGCCGCGCGCATGGCCGGCATTGAATGCTACCCGCTGGAGATTACGCCGGAGATGGCGTGTGACGCGGACGATCTGGCGCAACTGCTGGATGTGGACGCGCTGGTGATCACCCTGCCGGCGCGCCGTACGCCGGAAGGCAGCCGGCTCTATTTACATGCGGTACAGCTGCTGGTGGACAGCGCGCTGGCGCATCAGGTGAAACGGATTATCGTCACCAGTTCTACCGCCGTATATGGCGACCAGCCGCGGGAGGTAGATGAAGAGAGCCCGCTCGACCCGGTCACCCACAGCGGGCAGGCGCTGGCCGAGCTGGAAGTCTGGCTGCACCGCCTGCCTAATATCGCGGTGGATATCCTGCGCCTCGGCGGGCTGGTGGGGCAGGATCGCCACCCAGGGCGTTTCCTGGCCGGGAAAACCGGCATCAAGAATGGGTCGCACGGCGTCAACCTGGTGCATCAGGACGATGTGATTGCCGCCATCCATGTGCTGCTCAGCCGGCCGGGCGGCAACCGCACCTATAACCTCTGTGCGCCGCAGCACCCGCAGAAGCAGGCGTTTTACCGCAGCGCTGCGGAGCGTCTGGGGCTGACGCCGCCGCAGTTCGACGCCCATGACGGCAGCGCCGGTAAAATTGTTGACGGCAGCCGCATCTGCCGCGAGCTCGGTTTTACCTATCAGTTCCCCGATCCGGACCGCATGCCGGTCAGCTGATGCTTTCCACCTTCCCAGCGGTAAAAAGGGCAGCCCACGGGCTGCCCTCTGTTTATGTCACTGCCCGCCACGCTCATTTTCAGGTGACTTCCCACCCAGCACAACAGATGGCCGCCCTCCGCAAAGAAAGGTGAGCGCCGCTGCAAAACCGGCATGCACGCTGAAAAGGGCATGCTTGTTAAAAACGTGTAAATAAAAAGATCTCTATATAAAGGTGGACACGTTAATTATTTTTTTAGCATTAACACTAAAGTTTCTTTAATTAATGCCGATAATAAGAATTCCACGAATTAAATAATATCTATTCGCATTTATTAAGCGCATTTTGCCTATCCTGCCCTCCGGCCGGGAGGCTTTCGCGTGCCACAGAAACATTTTTTTACCTTTCCTGTCTTGTTGCACCCACCCAAAAGTTGTTCTTAACCTTTCACACACGATTGCTCAAAAAATGAGCAGTTGCGATGCGTGCCTTAACCAAAATTATCGGTACAAATCCTAGGCAGTTGATTCGGCTCAGCTTCCTGAAAAAAGCAGTGAATCAGCACGCCATACTGACTATTTGCCTTAAAACCAGCATGAAACACTACCAATTCCGCTTTCCTGTACACAAGTTCGAATTGATCTGAAAAAGGGCGAATATTTGCCTTTAAGGGGGGTATTTTTAGCCGGATTTTTACATTGGCATGATTTTTAAACCGCATTTTGATGACCTAAACGAAACTTTTACGCTTTTCAGGCTAATATTTATTTTATTTTTGTGAGCACCATCACACTTTTTCGAAAATTCTTACTCCCCTCCGTTGTGCAGCTACCGGTATCGAGAGTAGAGTTGCGCCAATTAGGAATAATCCTAAGAAAATGTGTAAAAGCGTTTCAGAGACGAAACAGTTTCAGCGCGGAACGGCCTCCTAAAAACGTAAGTTTTCTTTGACCAAGCGGTCAATTTTTACGCTGTCAAGTCTTTTTTGTCATACATTAGGAACACGATTTCGGCCGGTTACGGCCTAATCACCAAGGTCAGTCTTGGGGAATTACCTGAGACATGAAATATTCTTTTTAACTGCTTATGTTAAGAAACATAAACAGCCAGGCGGGGTTAATGAGTATGTCCGAATTACTCAAACATATTTATGACATTAACTTGTCGTATCTGCTTTTAGCACAGCGTTTAATCAATGACGAAAAAGATGCAGCCATGTTCCGCCTGGGCATTGATGAGGCCATGGCAGATGCACTGGCGCAGTTAACCCTGCCGCAGATGGTCAAACTGGCGGAAACCAATCAGCTGCTTTGCCAGTTCCGTTTTGAAGACCACAAATCGATCGAGCGCCTGACGCAGGCCTCACGGGTTGACGATCTCCAGCAGATCCACACCGGCATCCTGTTATCCAGCAATATGCTGAAAAGCCAGGCGCAGGCCGACTCCGCCGCTGCAGCACAAAAGAAAAGGGCGATGTAATGAGTGAGAAAAGCATTGTTCAGGAAGCCAAAGATATTCACCTGGCGATGGAGCTGATTACCCTGGGGGCGCGCCTGCAGATGCTGGAGAGTGAAACCCAGCTCAGCCGCGGCCGCCTGATCAAACTCTATAAAGAGTTGCGCGGCAGCCCGCCGCCGAAAGGGATGCTGCCGTTTTCCACTGACTGGTTCATGACCTGGGAACAGAACATCCACTCGTCGATGTTTTATAACATCTACCTGTTCCTGACCAAGAAAGGGCGCTGCAACGGGGTGGAAGGGGTGATTAAAGCCTACCGCCTCTATCTGGAGCAGTGCCCGCAACAGGCGGGCGAGCCGCCGGTTCTGGCCCTGACCCGTGCCTGGACGCTGGTGCGCTTTGTTGACAGCGGCATGTTGCAGATGTCTGGTTGCACCTGTTGCAGCGGGGCCTTTATTACCCATGCGCACCATCCGGCCAACACCTTTGTGTGCAGCCTGTGCCAGCCGCCGTCCCGCGCAGTAAAAAGACGTAAACTTTCGCCGCAAATGGCCGATATAACTCCTCAAACGCTGGACGAACAGGTCAAGCGCGCAGTTTGAGCGGAATAACGGCAACCTACTGAATTGGGGCCGGCAACAGGCCGGCCCGGTTCAGCAAGCACTACCCCCCGATGTTCCGTGTCCGTGGCGTAAGCCCGGCCTCTCCCGCTGTGCGTAACACCCCGCCTTTCCAACCACTTTATTAAGGAATCATCGTGTTAGTTATCATAGGTTACATCCTGGTATTAGGCGCCGTCCTGGGCGGCTACATGATGGTCGGTGGTGAACTGGGCGCACTCTATCAACCCTCTGAGCTGATCATCATCGGCGGTGCGGCCGTGGGTGCCTTCTTCGTCGGCAACAACGGCAAGTCGATCAAAGCGACCATGCGCGCGCTGCCGAAACTGATGCGTGGCTCCAAATACAACAAAGCGGTCTACATGGATGTAATGGGGCTGCTCTACCGCCTGCTCGCCAAATCACGCCAGCAGGGCATGTTGTCCTTGGAGCGCGATATCGACTCCCCACCAGACAGCGAAATTTTCTCTAATTATCCGCGCATCCTGGCCGATAAAGTGCTGATGGAATACATCACCGACTATCTGCGCCTGATGGTGAGCGGCAACATGAACTCCCATGAAATCGAAGCGCTGATGGACGAGGAGATCGAAACCTTCGAGCACGAGAGCGAAGTCCCGGCCAGCAGCCTGTCGCTGATCGGTGACTCGCTGCCGGCGTTCGGCATCGTGGCCGCGGTAATGGGCGTGGTGCACGCCCTGGCCTCGGCGGATCGCCCGGCGGCCGAGCTGGGTGAGCTGATTGCCCACGCGATGGTCGGTACCTTCCTCGGCATCCTGCTGGCGTACGGCTTCATCTCGCCGCTGGCCTCGGTGCTGCGCCAGAAATGCGCGGAAAACGTCAAGATGATGCAGTGCATCAAAGTGACGCTGCTGTCGAGCATTAACGGTTATGCGCCGCAGATTGCGGTGGAATTCGGCCGTAAGACCCTTTACACCAGCGAGCGCCCGTCCTTCGTTGAGCTGGAAGAGCACGTGCGCAAAACCAAATCCCCGGCTGGTCAGACAGCGGAAGAGAAGGCATGAAACAACAAAATCACCCGGTGATCGTGGTTAAAAAGAAGAAAGCCAAGCATGGCGGCGGCCACCACGGGGGATCATGGAAGATTGCGTACGCTGACTTTATGACAGCAATGATGGCCTTCTTCCTGGTGATGTGGCTGATCTCCATCGCCAGCCCGAAAGAGCTGACGCAGATCGCCGAATATTTCCGCACGCCGCTGAAGGTCGCCATTACCGGCGGCCAGCGCAGCAGCGACAGCGAAAGCCCGATCCCCGGCGGCGGCGATGACCCGACGCGCCAGGAGGGCGAAGTGCATAAATCGACGCCGAACCACGCTGAGCAGATCGCTGAGAACGCAAAACTCGAGAAACTGCATGAGGATCTCGACCAGTTGATGGAGTCCGATCCGCGCCTGCGCGCCCTGCGCCCGCACCTGCTGATCACGCTCACGGAAGAGGGGCTGCGTATTCAGATCATCGACAGCCAGAACCGGCCGATGTTTAAGACCGGCAGTGCGCTGGTGGAGCCGTACATGCGTGACATCCTGCGTGCCATCGCGCCGATTCTGGATCACTTCCCGAATAAAATCAGCCTGGCGGGGCACACCGATGACATGCCGTATGTCACCGGTGAACGCGGCTACAGCAACTGGGAACTCTCCGCAGATCGCGCCAACGCCAGCCGCCGTGAAATGGTGTATGGCGGCCTTACCGAGGGCAAAGTGCTGCGGGTCATGGGGCTCGGCTCCACCATGCAGCTTAAAGATCACCAGGCTGATGATGCCATTAACCGCCGCATCAGCATTCTGGTGCTGAATAAAGAGGCGCAGGCGCACATCGAACGTGAAAACAGCGAAAGTGCGGCGGTGGACATCAGCCAGCCTGACGCGCTGAAAACCCTGGCACCCACCGGGCAGGGCGCAGCGGCAACGCCGTCTGTACCGGCGACAGCCGCGGCGGGCCAACCGGCTGCCCCCGCAGAGGCAGCACCGATTCAACAACCGACTCAACAACCGACCCCGGTAGCGGCACCTGTGCCGGCGGCCACTCAGGCAGCGCGGCCTACCGCCGCCCTGCCGGCCGCACCGGACAGCCAGGCTGCACCGGGCAGCCGCGACTCACAGCAGAGGTGACACCGTGAGCATGGATATCAGTGATTTTTATCAGACGTTTTTCGACGAAGCGGATGAATTGCTGGCGGATATGGAGCAGCACCTGCTGCTGCTTGACCCGCACAGCCCGGACATCGAGCAGCTCAACGCGATTTTCCGCGCGGCGCACTCGATAAAGGGCGGGGCAGCAACCTTTGGTTTTTCAATCTTGCAGGAGACAACCCACCTGCTGGAAAACCTGCTGGACGGGGCGCGCCGCAGTGAAATGCAGCTCAGCACCGAGATCATCAACCTGTTTTTGGAAACCAAAGATATTATGCAGGAGCAGCTGGACGCCTATAAATCCTCCCAGGAACCGGACGCAGAGAGCTTTACCTATATCTGTGCCGCCCTGCGCCAGCTGGCGCTGGAAGCCCAGGGCGGGGAGGCCGCGGCCGCCCCTGCCGCGGCACTGGCTGCCGCAACATCACCGGCTACCGCAACAGCAGCCTCACCGGCTGCCAAACCGGCCGCCGGCGGTGGCCTGCATATCCGCCTCAGCGGGCTGAAGCCACAGGAGATCCCGCTGATGCTCGAAGAGCTGGGCAATCTCGGCGAGGTGACCAACCCGCAACAGACGGACAGCACGCTGGACGTGACCCTGGTAACGTCCGTGGATGCGGATGACATCAGTGCAGTGCTCTGCTTCGTGCTGGAACCGGAACAGATCAGCATCGGCCAGGTGGCTGCGAACGATACGCCGGTTGTAGCGGCGAGCGCCCCGGCAGCTGTGGCCCCGGCCGCACCGGCCCCGGTCGCCGCCGCGCCGGCCGCGGCTCCAAAAGCAGAGGCACCGAAAGCGGCGAAAGCCGCCAAGGCGGCCGAATCCACCAGTATCCGCGTGGCGGTCGAGAAGGTTGACCAGCTGATTAACCTGGTGGGTGAACTGGTGATTACCCAGTCGATGCTGGCGCAACGCTCCGGCACCCTGGACCCGGTCAACCACGGTGACCTGCTGAACAGCATGGGGCAGTTGCAGCGCAACGCCCGCGATCTGCAGGAATCGGTGATGTCTATCCGTATGATGCCGATGGAATATGTCTTCAGCCGCTTCCCGCGTCTGGTGCGTGACCTCGCCAGCAAACTGAACAAGCAGGTGGAACTGACCTTGCAGGGCAGCTCCACAGAACTCGACAAGAGCCTGATTGAACGCATTATCGACCCGCTCACCCACCTGGTGCGCAACAGCCTCGACCACGGCATCGAAAACGCCGCGACCCGCGAGGCCAACGGCAAAAACCCGGTCGGCAACCTGATCCTCTCCGCAGAACATCAGGGCGGTAACATCTGCATCGAGGTTATTGATGACGGCGCCGGGCTGAACCGTGAGCGTATTCTGGCGAAAGCCGCCTCTTCCGGTTTGCCGGTCAGTGAGAACATGACGGATGAAGAGGTCGGGATGCTGATCTTCGCACCGGGCTTCTCCACCGCCGAACAGGTCACTGACGTCTCCGGCCGTGGTGTCGGCATGGACGTGGTGAAACGGAACATCCAGGAGATGGGCGGCCATGTTGAGATCCACTCCCAACAGGGCAAAGGTACTACCATCCGCATTCTGCTGCCGCTGACGCTGGCCATCCTTGACGGCATGTCGGTGAAAGTCGGGAAAGAGGTCTTCATTCTGCCGCTCAACGCGGTGATGGAATCCCTGCAACCGCTGGCAGAAGATCTGCACCCGCTGGCCGGGGGCGAGCGCGTATTGCAGGTGCGCGGCGAATACCTGCCGCTGGTGGAGCTGTTCCGGGTGTTTGACGTGGCGGAAGCCCGCACCGAAGCCACCCAGGGCATCGTGGTGATCCTGCAAAGCGCCGGTCGCCGCTACGCCCTGCTGGTTGATCAGCTGATCGGCCAGCACCAGGTGGTGGTGAAAAACCTGGAGAGTAACTACCGCAAGGTGCCGGGTATTTCTGCGGCCACCATTCTGGGCGACGGCAGCGTGGCGCTGATCGTTGATGTCTCCGCGCTTCAGGCGCTGAACCGTGAAAAACGGGTATCGGGTGTGGCCGCCTGAGGCTGCCCCATTATCTAGAGCCGCATAACGAGTAGGGTAACTAACATGGCAGGACTGGCAACTGTGACAAAACTGGCGGGCGAAACGGTAGGACAGGAGTTCCTGATCTTTACGCTGGGTGACGAGGAGTACGGGATTGATATCCTCAAGGTGCAGGAGATCCGCGGATACGATCAGGTAACGCGCATCGCCAACACCCCCTCCTTTATTAAAGGCGTTACCAACCTGCGCGGCGTGATTGTGCCGATCATCGACCTGCGGGTGAAGTTTGCCCAGCAGGGCGTCGAGTACAATGACAACACCGTGGTGATTGTGCTCAATTTTGAGCAGCGTGTGGTCGGCATTGTGGTGGACGGCGTCTCTGACGTGCTGTCACTCACCACGGAGCAGATCCGCCCGGCACCGGAGTTTGCGGTGACGCTGGCAACGGAATACCTCACCGGCCTCGGCTCCCTTGGCGAGCGGATGCTGATCCTGGTCGACATCGAAAAGCTGCTCAGCAGCGAAGAGATGGCGCTGATGGAAGTGGTCGCCAAAGCCTGATGAAAATACCCTTTCCCCGGCGGGGAAAGGGTATTTTTTTACCGTTCTGTGTTATCCTGCGCTGCTATTTTTATTCCTTCCCTTTTTCTGCCGTAAAGTAATAATCCTCAGAATTATTAATTGCCCCTGCTATTTATTTTCTAATAAGTTATTTTGTACTGGCTTTAAATTGTGAAATTAAATGGCACTATTTATTATCGCTTCCTTAATAGCGTGACTGTGCCTTTTGGCACATGTCGGATGGTTTTTATAATCCTATAAGGAAATAACGATGAAATTGATAAAGAAAAGCCTGCTCTGCCTGGCCGTGTCTGCCCTGTTTACCGCAGGGTCTGTCCTGGCCGCTGACCAGGGCCAGGGGAAAATTACCTTTAAAGGCCTGGTGATTAATGCGCCGTGCTCGGTTGATCCGGAGAGCGTGGATCTCCAGGTGTCGCTGGGTGAAGTCTCTGATAAAGCGCTGGCCACCGGTGTCTCCGCCGCCGTGCCGGTCAACATCCAGCTGAATGACTGTGTTCTGGATGGGGCCACGCCCATCACCAAGGTAAAAGTCAGGTTTGACAGCACCAACGTCACCACGGAAAACGCCGATTTGCTGGCTAACCTGCACGCGGGCGGCGCGCAAAATGTGGGGGTGCGGCTGTTGCAGGAAAACGAACAGCATATCGGCATCGGTTCCACGGTTGAAGTCCCATTGGTCGGCACCAATAAAACCCAGATCCTGAAATTCAAAGCCCATATGGAACCGGTGGGCGGCGCCCCGACACCGGGGGATGTGGAAGCCTCAGCGCATTACGTTCTCGAATATCTCTGATCGCTTTTATGCGGCGTTTGCCGTATATCTTCCACCGCCGGGGACACCCCCGGCGTTTATTTTCTGCCGGCCATCCAGATTATTATGCCGTTAAACACGTTTTCTGTTAGAAAGAAAATAATCATCGCCCTCGCGTCTCTGGCTATTATTTCCTTCCCCCTGCGTGCCGTCGAATTTAATCTCCATGCCCTGGATGCCGAGGCGCGCAATAATATCGACCTTGCGGCCTTTTCCGAGCCCGGCAGTATAACGGCCGGTGATTATCTGGTCACGGTGACGGTAAATGGCCAGCAACTCCCTGACCCGGTTCTGCTGACCTGGCGCGCCACCCCACAGGCCACCGGGCCGCAACCCTGTATCCCTGATTTCCTGGCCGACGCCCTGGGCCTGCAACCAGAGATTCGCCGTGCGCTGCCGCAGGCACAGGGCTGCGTCTCTTTCACGGCCCGCCCGGAGATCACCTTTACCCTGGACAGTGCCAGCCAGACGCTGGCGATCGCAGTGCCGCAGGCGTGGCTGGCCTATACCGACAGCCAGGGGGTGCCGCGATCGATGTGGCACCACGGCATTGGCGGCGCATTCCTCGACTACACCCTGTTTGCCGCCCATTACGCCCCGCAGCAGGGGGAGGCGCAAACCGACCTCAGCGCCTACGGCACCGCCGGGCTTAATCTCGGCGCGTGGCGCGTGCGCGGCGACCTGGATTATTTTACCGGCGATAAGGCGGAAAGCGAAAGCGACGTCAGCCTGTCGCGCCTCTATGCGTTCCGGCCGCTGCCGTCAATCAACAGCAAAGTTACCCTGGGCGAAACCGATTTTCACTCCGATATTTTCGATAGCTTCGCGTTTACCGGGGTTGCGCTGGAGAGTGATGAGCGGATGCTGCCCTACACTCTGCGCGGTTATGCGCCTCAGATCAGCGGGATTGCCAAAACCCATGCCCGCGTCACCCTCAGCCAGAATGGCCGCACCCTCTACCAGACCGACGTGCCGCCCGGCCCGTTCGTCCTTCAGGATCTCAGCGAGGCGTATCAGGGCGCGCTGGAAGTGACCGTGACCGAAGAGGACGGCAGCCGAACCCGCTTCACGGTAGAGGCGGCGACGGTGCCGTTCCTGACCCGCAAAGGGCAGTGGCGTTATAAGCTCTCCGGCGGCCGGGTGGCCGGGCAGGGCAGCGGCGCAACGCGGCAGCCAGACTTTTACAGCGGTGAGTTCTCCTGGGGCGCATTTAACCAGACCTCCCTGTATGGCGGCCTGCTGATCGGCGGCAGTGATTACCGGGCGCTGTCGCTGGGGGCCGGGCAGAACCTGACGCATCTGGGGGCGGTCTCTTTTGATGTCACCCAGGCGCAGGCGGCGCGGCCGCACCAGGCTGCTGCGCGCGGCCACCGCTACCGTATTAACTACAACAAACGCTTTGCCGCCAGTCACAGCGAGCTCGCCTTCTCCGGCGCCCGTTATGCTGACCGGCGTTTCCCCGCCTTACCTGATCTGGCCCGTGGCGGGCCGGCGGGCGGGCACGAAGAGAAGCAGACCTTCAGCCTCACCGCTAACCAATATATTACGCCGCTGGCCCTGTCGCTGGCGCTCAGCCTGCGTAACCAACGCTATTGGCAGGGCGCGGATGAGCACACCTACAGCCTGACGCTGGGCCGGATGTTTGACCTCGGGCCGTTGCGCAGCATTTCCGCCTCGCTCTCTGCCGGCCGTACCCACAGCGAGCGGGGGGAGCGCGATAAGCAGATTTACCTCTCGTTCAGCCTGCCGCTCAATGACGGCGACCGCCTCAGCTACAGCGTGCAACAGGGCGACGGGGTGGATCAGCTGCTGAGTTATGCCGCCTTCCCGGATCGCGACAGCAACTGGGGCATGAGCCTGGGCCACCAGCACGGCGGCGGCCGGGAGGGCGTGCTGGCGCGCGGCAACGTCCAGCAGCGCAGCGCATTGGGTGAGCTGGCCATGGCCGGCAGTTACAAACAGCAGGCTTATCACTCCCTTAATGCAAGCTGGGCCGGTTCCCTGACCGCCACCCGCCACGGCGCGGCGCTGCACCGCTACAACCAGGGCAATGAACCCCGGCTGATGGTGGACGGCAACGGCGTGGCGGCGATCCCACTCAATAACGGCAGCGCCGTCACCAACCCGTTCGGTGTGGCAGTGATCCCTACCCTCAGCAGTTACCAGCCCATTGAGGTGCGGGTTGATGTCAACCAACTGCCCGATGACGTCACGGTGCATAACAATGTGCTGCGCCAGACCTTCACCGAAGGGGCGATTGGTTACCGGCCGCTGAATGCGGTGCAGGGCGGGAAAGGCGTGGTGGTTATCCAGCTGGCGGACGGCACCTTCCCGCCGCTGGGGGCGGAGATCGTTGATGAGGAAAGCGCGCGCAGCGTCGGCATGGTCAGCGAGGCGGGGATGGCCTATTTGCAGGGTGTCGCGCCGGGCCATGCGCTCCGCGTGCAGTGGAGCGGGGGAGACCCGTGCCGCCTCACGCTGCCGGAGACCTTCGCCACTGCCGGAGAGGCACGGCGGCTGACTTGCCGCGCACCCTGACCGGCAAGGCCGGCCATAACCACCATTTTTCAGGCCGGCAGCGCCGGCCGTTATCGGGAGCTATCACTATGAAAAAATTATCTTTTCTCTTGCTGCCCGGCGTGCTCTGCGCCGCGGTAACCAGCCAGGCCGCCGTCAACCTCGACCGCACCCGCCTGATCGCCTATGAGGCGGATAAATCGGTGAGTTTGATGCTGACCAACCAGAGCAAGGCGCTGCCGTATCTGGCGCACGCCTGGGTGGAGAATGCGGCCGGGAACAAAGACACCTCGGTGTTTATGGCCCTGCCGCCGCTTCAGCGGCTGGAGCCGCAGGCCAACAGCCAGGTTAAACTGGTGCGCCAGCCGGGCGCGGCGGCGCTGCCCAACGATCGTGAAAGCCTGTTCTACTTCAATGTACGGGAAGTGCCGCCCAAAGCCACCCAGCGCAACGTGATGCAGCTGGCGACCCAAAGCCGCATCAAACTGTTCTACCGCCCGGCGGCGATTGCTGACCTGCCCGCCATTCCCTGGCAGGAGCGCATCCAGGTGACGCGCACCAGCCGCTCACTGACCCTGAATAACCCGACGCCCTATTTCATCACGGTGGGGTTTGCCGGGAACCGCAACCAGCCGGGCATGAAGGCGTTTGCCGGGGTGATGGTGCCGCCGTTCGGCAACGTCAGCGGTGACATTGACAACACACTGCAACCGGCCTTCTTGCTCGGCTACATCAATGACCATGGTGCCCTGAACATGCTGTCTGTGTACTGTGCGGCGCACCAGCCCTGCCGGGTAGAGCCGGACAACGGGGCCGCATCATGAGGGGGGCGGCCCTGCTGCTGCTCGGCCTGCTGCTGTTTTCCGGCCGGGCGCTGGCGCTGGACTGTTACCTGAACGGGCCGGGCGGGCCGGTGGATTTCACCGGGCAGGTTGATCCCTTTGCGGTGCCCGCGACCGCGAAGCCCGGTGACATCATCTGGGAGAGCAGCGACTACAACATCACCGTCTACTGCGACAACAACGCCGCCGACCGGCAAGAAAATGAGAATGTTTTCGCCTGGATCAACCCTTATCCGTCACCCACCGATCTCTACTACCAATTGGGCGTGGCCTTTAACGGCCGGCATTTTGACACCGGCGGCGGCCTGTATGGGCTGGATACCCACCAGTGCGTGGATAACCAGTTTCTGGCGGATGACCCGGTCTTGGTGCGGGAGAACCCTGAAAAGCTCTGTTCAGGGAATGCAGCGGAGGTGCACACGTCGCGTACTTTCAGCGTGCGTTTCCGCCTCTATGTGAAGCTGAACAGCCTGCCGCCGCCGGGCTACCGGAGCGCACTGAACACCTATGCGCTGATGCAGTTTGACGGCAAAGGCGGCATCAACCGGCTGGCGGATGCCCGTAACCTGAAATACCGCCTCAGCGGCCTGAACAATATCACCGTGCTGGATTGCGGGGCCACGCTGGCCGTGCACCCGGAGAGCCAGATCGTGGATTTCGGCACCTTTAGCGCCGTTGAGCTGGCCGCCGCGCCGCGTGAGCGTGCGTTCTCAATGACGGCCACCAAAACCCAGGATCACAGCTGCAGCACCGGGTTCCGGCTGGCTGCCGAGTTCTACACCGACCAGCCACTGCTGGCGGGCAACACCGCCCTCGATCTGCAAAACGGCCTGATGCTGAAAATTCTGGAGGCAAAAACGCCGCAGGTTTTCAACCGCTATTTTCTGTTTGCGGACTTCAGCACCGGCTCGCTGAGCGTTGAGAAAGCCTTTAGCGCCCAGGTGCTGCCTATCCCCGGCCGCCCGGTCATCCCCGGCCCGTGGGAAGCCACCACGGTTTTCAAGATTAACTACTACTGATTTTCCCCCCGGGCAGGCGATGAGCCTGCCCCCACGCTTTTCAGCAAATGCCGCATAAAGTTCCCTTCTATGGTGCCGATAACATGTTCAGTTGAATCACCTACTAAGGGACATCATGTTAAAGCGAATGAAAGTGGTCACCAGCCTGGTCATCATGCTGGCGTTGTTCGGCGCACTGCAACTGGCGTCAGGCGGCCTGTTTTTCACCGCCCTGAAAAACGACAAGGATAATTTTGCTACCTCGCAGCGCATCCGCCAGCAACAGGCAGAGATGAATGCGAGCTGGATCTACCTGCTGCAAACCCGCAACACCCTGAACCGGGCGGGTATTCGCTACATGCTGGACGCCAACCAGATGGGCAGCGGCGCGACCGTGAAAGAGCTGGTGGCCGTGGCACAAAAGGATCTGGAGATCGCCGGCCAGCACTATGCCAACTATCAGAAAATCCCCCTCGATGCCGGCCAGAACCCGCGCTACGCCGATGAAGTCAAAAAGAACTATGACATCCTGCACGGCGCGCTTGCGGAGCTGATTGAGCTTATCAGTATCGGCCGCATCAATGACTTCTTTGAGCAACCGACCCAGAGCTATCAGGACGGCTTTGAAAAGGCGTTCGTCAATTACATCGACCAGAACGACAAGCTTTACGACCACGCGGTGAAGGACAGCGAGTCTTCCTTCGGCAACGCCATGTGGGTGCTCGGCACGGTGCTGGTCCTGGTGCTGTTACTGATTGCCGCCGCCTGGTTCGGCATCCAGAGCGCGCTGATTACGCCGCTTAACCGCCTGATTGAGCACATCAAACACATCGCCGCCGGCGACCTGACCCACCCGGTAGAAGGGGCAGGGCGTAACGAGATGGGCCAGCTGGCCGCCAGCCTGCAACACATGCAGGGCGAACTGATCACCACCGTCAGCGGTGTGCGCCACGGGGCCGATGCCATTTACAGCGGCGCGAGCGAAATCTCTGCCGGCAACAATGACCTCTCCTCACGCACCGAGCAGCAGGCTTCCTCACTGGAACAGACCGCCGCCAGCATGGAGCAGCTCACCGCCACGGTGAAACAGAACGCCGAAAATGCCCGTCAGGCCAGCCAGCTGGCGCTGAGCGCCTCCGAAACCGCGCAGAAAGGCGGCAAGGTGGTGGCAAACGTGGTGCAGACCATGCAGGAAATTGCCGGCAGTTCGCAGAAGATTGCTGACATCACCGGCGTTATCGACGGCATCGCCTTCCAGACCAACATCCTGGCGCTGAACGCCGCGGTGGAAGCCGCCCGCGCCGGTGAGCAGGGCCGTGGCTTTGCCGTCGTCGCCGGTGAAGTACGTAACCTGGCGCAGCGCAGCGCCCAGGCCGCGAAAGAGATCAAAGGGCTGATTGATGACTCGGTGGCCCGAGTGGATACCGGCTCCATTCTGGTAGAGAGCGCCGGTGACACCATGAGCGACATCGTCAGTGCCGTCACCCGCGTGACTGACATCATGGGCGAAATTGCCTCGGCGTCAGATGAACAGAGCCGCGGCATCGAGCAGGTCGGGCTGGCCGTCACCGAGATGGACCGCGTGACCCAGCAGAACGCCG
The DNA here is from genome assembly GCF_002858675.1 of Chimaeribacter californicus. Taxonomy (GTDB): domain Bacteria; phylum Pseudomonadota; class Gammaproteobacteria; order Enterobacterales; family Enterobacteriaceae; genus Chimaeribacter; species Chimaeribacter californicus. The sequence goes on along the minus strand of NZ_PJZF01000023.1, from coordinate 3,838 downwards.
CGCTGGTGGAGGAATCCGCTTCCGCCGCTGCCGCACTGGAAGAGCAGGCGAGCCGCCTGACCCAGTCCGTGGCGGTGTTCCGCCTCACCACCCACCAGCAGCGTGACGCGGTAGCCGAACTGGCCCCGAAAAGCCCTGCCACGGCCCCGGTGCTGAAAAAACCGGCCATGGCGGCCACCACGACCACAGAGAATTGGGAAACCTTCTGACCGGCGGCAACGCCTGACAGAGGCCACAGGACGGTGACTACCCTGCCGGCATGGTGCCGGCAGGCGCAAACAACCCGCAGCAGCACAGGAATACCGAGATTGAGTAACAACACAGCGCTTTGTTTGCACCTTGAGGGGGCGTTATGAACCGGCAACCACTGACCCCGGAACCTGATTTGGCCTCATTGTCACAGATGGCCCAGCGCCTGCCGCTGTCTGATGTGCATTTCCGCCGCATCAGCCAGCTGATTTACCAGCGTGCCGGCATCGTACTGGCCGACCACAAACGTGAAATGGTGTACAACCGGCTGGTACGCCGCCTGCGCACCCTGGGAATGAACGATTTCGGCCAGTATCTGGCGAAACTGGAGCAGAACCAGAACAGCGCAGAGTGGCAGGCGTTTATCAACGCCCTGACCACCAACCTGACGGCGTTCTTCCGCGAGGCGCACCACTTCCCGATCTTGGCGGAGCACGCCCGGTCGCGCGGCGGCAGCTACAGCGTCTGGAGCACCGCGGCCTCGACCGGCGAAGAGCCGTACTCCATCGCCATGACGCTGATGGAGGCGCTCGGCAACCGCGGCAACGGCGCGCAGGTGATCGCCTCTGACATCGACACCCAGGTGCTGGAGAAGGCCACCGCCGGTGTTTATCGCCAGGAGGAGCTGCGTACCCTGAGCCCGCAACAGATGCAGCGTTTCTTCCTGCGCGGCACCGGCCCGCATGAAGGGCTGGTACGGGTGCGGCCGGAGCTGGCGGCGATGATCACCTTCCAGCCGCTGAACCTGCTGGCACCGGAGTGGGCGCTGCCGGGGCAATTTGACGCCATTTTCTGCCGTAACGTGATGATCTATTTCGATAAAGAGACCCAGGAACGCATCCTGCGACGTTTCGTTCCCCTGCTGAAGCCGGGCGGGCTGATGTTCGCCGGTCATTCTGAAAACTTCAGCCAGATCAGCCGGGAGTTCTGCCTGCGCGGCCAAACCGTGTACAGCCTGGCCAAGGAGAAGTCATGAGTAAAATCAGGGTACTGAGTGTTGATGACTCAGCACTGATGCGCCAGTTGATGACTGAGATCATCAACAGCCACCCGGACATGGACATGGTCGCCACCGCGCCCGATCCGCTGGTGGCCCGTGATCTCATTAAAAAATATAACCCGGACGTGCTGACGCTGGACGTCGAAATGCCGCGCATGGACGGGCTGGATTTCCTCGAGAAGCTGATGCGGCTGCGGCCGATGCCGGTGGTGATGGTCTCCTCCCTGACCGGCAAAGGCTCGGAGATCACCCTGCGGGCGCTGGAACTGGGGGCGATTGACTTCGTCACCAAGCCACAGCTCGGCATCCGTGAAGGGATGCTGGCCTACAGCGAGATGATCGCCGACAAGATCCGCACCGCCTCCAAGGCGCGGCTGACCCAGCGCCAGCCGGCCACCGGCAGCCCGGCGATGCTCAGCCACGCGCCGCTGCTCAGCAGTGAGAAGCTGATCGCCATCGGCTCCTCTACCGGCGGCACTGAGGCTATCCGCCATGTGCTGCAGCCGCTGCCGCCGTCCAGCCCGGCGCTGATGATCACCCAGCATATGCCGCCGGGCTTTACCCGCTCGTTTGCGGAGCGGCTCAACAAGCTGTGCCAGATAACAGTGAAAGAGGCGGAAGATGGCGAGCGCGTGCTGCCGGGCCACGCCTATATTGCGCCGGGTGACCGGCATATGGAGCTGGCGCGCAGCGGTGCCAACTACCAGATCAAAATCACCGATGGCCCGGCGGTCAACCGCCACCGGCCGTCAGTGGATGTGCTGTTCCGTTCGGTGGCGCAGTACGCCGGACGCAATGCGGTGGGGGTGATCCTGACCGGGATGGGCAACGACGGTGCCGCAGGCATGTTGGAAATGCACCGGGCGGGCGCCTACACCCTGGCGCAGAACGAGGCCAGTTGCGTGGTATTCGGCATGCCGCGTGAAGCCATCGCCTCAGGTGGTGTCAGTGAGGTGGTGGACCTGAGCCAGATAAGCCAGCGGATGCTGGCGCAAATCTCAGCCGGGCAGGCGCTGCGCATCTGATGCGCCGTGTCTTTTAACATGAGCAACTTCGCTCAGAACCGAACAATAAACCTTAGTTAGGAGTACGTATGGCAGATAAGAACCTTCGCTTCCTGGTGGTGGACGACTTCTCCACGATGCGCCGCATCGTCAGGAACTTGCTGAAAGAGCTGGGCTTTAACAACGTGGAAGAGGCTGAAGACGGGGCTGACGCCCTGAACAAGCTGCGCAGCGCGCCGTTTGATTTCGTGGTCTCTGACTGGAACATGCCGAACATGGACGGCCTGCAACTGTTGCAGACCATCCGTGCTGACGCTGCCCTGGCCGCGATGCCGGTGCTGATGGTCACGGCGGAAGCCAAGAAAGAGAACATCATCGCCGCCGCCCAGGCCGGCGCAAGTGGCTACGTGGTGAAACCGTTCACCGCCGCAACTCTCGAAGAAAAGCTGAATAAGATCTTCGAAAAACTCGGGATGTAAGGAGAAGGGTATGGCACAACAACACACGCCCGCGTTGGAAGCCGCATCCGCCGGCGACATTATTTCGCGCATCGGGCAACTGACGCGCATGCTGCGTGACAGCATGCGGGAACTGGGGCTGGATCAGGCGATTGCGCAGGCGGCGGAGGCCATCCCTGACGCCCGCGACCGGCTGGACTATGTGGTCACCATGACTGCACAGGCCGCTGAGCGCGCGCTGAACTGCGTTGAAGCCGCACAGCCGCGCCAGAACGAACTGGAAACCGGGGCGAAAGCGCTCTCCGGCCGCTGGGACGCATGGTTTGAAAACCCGATTGAGCTGGCGGATGCCCGTGAGCTGGTGACCGACACCCGTCAGTATCTGGGTGCGGTGCCGGATCACACTGGGTTCACCAATGCTCAGTTGATGGAGATCATGATGGCGCAGGATTTCCAGGACCTTACCGGTCAGGTCATCAAGCGCATGATGAGTGTGGTACAAGAGATTGAAACGCAGTTGCTGATGGTGCTGATGGAGAACATCCCCGATCAGACGGCCAAGCCGAAGCGTGAAAATGACAGCCTGCTCAATGGGCCGCAGCTCGATGCAAATGGTGTGGGGGTTGTTGCCAGCCAGGCACAGGTTGACGATTTGCTCGACAGTCTGGGCTTCTGATTCAGAGCCGGAATCCCTCCACGGATAACGTGGGGGGATTTTTTTTGCCTGCGGCAGGGGGCGGCTGCACCGCCGCAAGTATAGTGGCTTGTTTCGGTTGTTTATGTGTCGTTGTCTACCTGGCTTTCAGCGCCTCAACCGAGCAGGGCCTGCCGGCGCACCGGCCCTGCACCCGCGCGCTTTCGGTGGTGTGGCTGAATCATTGCCCGCTACCGCGGGTGGCCCTCATTTCGCCTCCGGGCTTTCCGGGCCGCCGCAGTGTAGTGGTCCAGTTATTTAGGACACGTTCAGCGGTTTTATTTTCTGCCTTTCTTTTTCGATGGGCGACAGCCCATCGTTACTGCGATGAGGTCTTATCCGGTTGTAATAACCTGTCAGATAAAGTCTCACATCCTGCTCTGCCTCTTCATCATTCGCGTATCCCTTCGGCGGCAGCCACTCCGTTTTCAGG
>NZ_PJZF01000022.1 GCF_002858675.1 Chimaeribacter californicus | reverse complement strand
AACAATTTTCTTATTTTCTTAAAATACGTCAGGCTTACGCATTGAATACGAAATGATTAAGGGAAATATGGATTTCGTGAATAAATAAAATATATTCACAATAAATATAATGCAGGGGGTAAATCGGCCTGGAAATAATAGAATGACGCTGTGGGCGAGGCAAAAAAAACCGGGATGCGTGGGCATCCCGGTTGGGGTCGTGGGCCGGATCCTGCGGTTATTTTTTCAGCTGGCTTGCGAAGTCGCGCTGATCGTAACCGGTGTAGAGCTGGCGCGGACGGGCAATTTTAATGCCGTCCTGGTGCATTTCATTCCAGTGCGCAATCCAGCCGACGGTACGCGCCATCGCGAAGATCACGGTAAACATCGACGACGGGATTTTCATCGCTTTCAGGATGATGCCGGAGTAGAAATCGACATTCGGGTAGAGTTTACGCTCGATGAAGTATGGGTCGTTCAGCGCGATGTGCTCCAGCTCCATGGCGACTTCCAGCAGGTCGTCTTTCATGTTCAGCTCGTTGAGCACTTCGTGGCAGGTTTCACGCATCACGGTGGCACGCGGGTCGTAGTTTTTGTAGACGCGGTGACCGAAGCCCATCAGGCGGAACGAGTCATTTTTGTCTTTCGCACGGCGCACGAATTCCGGGATGTGGTCCACGGTGTTGATCTCTTCCAGCATCTTCAGGCAGGCTTCGTTCGCGCCGCCGTGGGCCGGTCCCCATAGCGAGGCGATGCCCGCCGCGATACAGGCAAACGGGTTCGCGCCGCTGGAGCCGGCGGTACGCACGGTAGAGGTAGAAGCGTTCTGCTCATGGTCAGCATGCAGGATCAGGATGCGGTCCATGGCGCGTTCCAGCACCGGGTTCACCTTGTACTCTTCGCACGGGGTAGCGAACATCATGTGCAGGAAGTTACCGGCGTAGGAGAGGTCATTACGCGGGTATACAAACGGCTGGCCGATGGAGTATTTGTAGCACATCGCGGCCACGGTCGGCATTTTCGACAGCAGGCGGAAGGCCGCAATCTCACGGTGGCGCTCATTTTCCACGTCAATTGAGTCGTGGTAGAACGCGGCCAGCGCACCGGTCACGCCGCACAGCACCGCCATCGGGTGCGAGTCACGGCGGAAGCCGTGGAACAGGCGGGTGATCTGCTCATGCACCATGGTATGGCGCGTCACGTTGGTACGGAATTCCTCAAACTGCGCTTTGGTCGGCGCTTCGCCATACAGCAGGATATAGCTCACTTCCAGATAGTTGGACTCTTGCGCCAGCTGGTCAATCGGGAAGCCGCGGTGCAGCAACACACCCTGATCGCCGTCGATGTAGGTGATTTTGGATTCGCAGGATGCGGTAGAGGTGAAACCGGGATCGAAGGTGAACAGCCCCTGGGAACCCAGCTTGCGGATGTCAATCTCCTCCTGACCGAGCGTGCCGGACAGCACATCCAGTTCAATCGGGTCACTGCCTTCCAGGGTCAGTGTCGCTTTCTTATCAGCCATTTTACTGTCTCCTTAGCGCCTTATTATTAAAATCTGTCACAACCGGGCTGTCACTGCCGGCGGATGCCGGGCACGTGCCGCAACGGACGCATGAGCAGCTGTAAGCAGGGAGGGTACAGCGTTCACGACGTGCAGTGTATGAGGTGCAACCCCCTCTGGGCGCCAGCCTTCTGTTGCAGACCAGTAAAGGGCGGACAAGCTGCGTTCCGGGTTGTTAACGACTCAGTAGATCTTGGGTAACCGGGTTCATCACCCTACGGCATCGCTTTACGACACAGGGCCGGCCCCGGTTAAGAGGTCAGCCGCTACAGGTTTTTCACATAACGAACGATTTTTCGCAAAGTACACTCGTTTTTTGCAAAGTACACTTTTGCATAACTTATGCTCCCAGGGAAGTGCCGATCTGAGAAGCCTGAAGCCGTAGGGGAGAGGGCATGCCTATTTGTAATGGAAATGTTGATCTATTGTCAAACTAGATAATTAATTTTGTATCTTTTGTGAAATTTGTGGCTTAGATCACTGTTTTGGGGAAATGTGACCAAAGGGTTTGTGTGGCAATTGTAATGAGAATGTGAACGACCTATACTGCGGCCAGGTCTCCGGAACACCCTGAAGTAGGAGCACCCAGCGTTAATAAGACCGCGCCGTTTAAGCACAGTGGATGTTGATGTTTGAGCGCGTGACGTGAAGGGCCAAGGCTCTTAACGCTGTCTGATCCCACTCAGGCCGGAGGAAGGAAAATAATAAGAGCTGTGTGGGCTAATCCGTGAAAAAACAAAGACCTGTCAACCTGGATCTGCAAACGATCCGGTTCCCTGTAACTGCGATAGCGTCAATTTTACACCGAGTCTCTGGCGTAATTACCTTCGTTGCGGTCGGTATCCTCCTCTGGCTTCTGGGCATCTCCCTCTCCTCTGAGGAAGGGTTTATGCATGCAGCGGCCATTATGAATAGCGGGTTCGTTAAATTCATATTTTGGGGAATTCTGACTGCGCTTGCCTATCACATTTGCGGTGGCATCCGCCATTTGTTAATGGATTTTGGCATGATTGAAGAGAGTTTGGCCGCCGGTACCCGCTCAGCCTACGTGGCGATAGGGCTGACCGTCGTGCTGTCAATTCTGGCTGGAGTTTTGGTATGGTAAGCAATGTCTCAGCATTAGGGCGCAACGGCGTGCACGACTGGCTTCTGCTGCGTGCCTCGGCCATCATTATCACCCTGTATATCATCTATCTGGTGGGCTTCGTGCTCATCGCCCCCCCGATTACCTTTGCCGTCTGGCATGATTTCTTCGCCTCCCCGGTCACGAAAGTATTCACCCTGCTGGCGCTGTTTTCGATCCTGGTTCACGCCTGGATCGGCATGTGGCAGGTATTAACGGACTATATGAAGCCCTTCGCCTACCGTCTGGTGGTGCATTTTGCCGTCGTCGTGGCGCTGCTGGCTTACTTAATTTATGGATCTATCGTGGTGTGGGGAGTGTAAATGAATCTGCCAGTCAGAACTTTTGATGCAGTGGTGGTGGGTGCCGGCGGTGCCGGTATGCGCGCCGCGCTGCAAATTTCGCAAATGGGCCTCTCCTGCGCCCTGGTGTCTAAAGTCTTCCCAACCCGCTCCCATACGGTCTCTGCACAGGGCGGCATCACCGTCGCGCTGGGCAACAGCCATGAGGACAACTGGGAATGGCACATGTACGACACGGTAAAAGGCTCCGACTACATCGGGGACCAGGACGCCATTGAATATATGTGCAAAACCGGCCCGGAAGCGATCCTGGAGCTGGAGCACATGGGCCTGCCGTTCTCGCGCCTGGAGGACGGCCGCGTCTACCAGCGCCCGTTCGGCGGCCAGTCCAAGAATTTCGGCGGTGAGCAGGCGGCGCGTACCGCCGCGGCCGCTGACCGTACCGGCCATGCGCTGCTGCACACCCTGTACCAGCAGAACCTGAAAAACGGTACCACCATTTTCTCCGAATGGTATGCGCTGGATCTGGTGAAAAACCAGGACGGCGACGTGCTGGGCTGTACCGCCATCTGCATCGAAACCGGTGAAGTGGTCTACTTCAAGGCCAAAGCCACGGTGCTGGCCACCGGCGGCGCGGGCCGTATCTACCAGTCCACCACCAACGCCCACATCAATACCGGTGACGGCGTCGGCATGGCGCTGCGCGCCGGGGTGCCGGTGCAGGATATGGAAATGTGGCAGTTCCACCCGACCGGCATCGCCGGGGCCGGGGTGCTGGTCACTGAAGGGTGCCGCGGCGAAGGCGGTTACCTGCTGAATAAAGATGGCGAACGCTTTATGGAGCGTTACGCGCCGAATGCCAAAGATCTGGCCGGCCGTGACGTGGTGGCGCGTTCCATCATGATCGAAATCCGCGAAGGCCGCGGCTGTGACGGCCCGTGGGGCCCGCACGCCAAGCTGAAGCTCGACCACCTCGGCAAAGATGTGCTGGAATCCCGCCTGCCGGGCATCCTGGAGCTCTCCCGCACCTTCGCCCACGTTGACCCGGTGAAAGAGCCGATTCCGGTGATCCCGACCTGCCACTACATGATGGGCGGCATCCCGACCAAAGTCACCGGCCAGGCGCTGCGCCTGAATGCCAAAGGTGAGGATGAGGTGATCCCGGGGCTGTTCGCAGTGGGCGAAATCGCCTGCGTGTCGGTACACGGGGCCAACCGCCTGGGCGGCAACTCGCTGCTCGACCTGGTGGTGTTTGGCCGCGCGGCCGGGATGCACTTACAGGAGTCGCTGATGGAGCAGGGCACGCTGCGCGACGCCAGCAACTCTGACATCGAGGCTTCCCTTGAGCGCCTCAACCGCTGGAACGGCACCCGCTCCGGCGAAGACCCGGTAGAGATCCGCAAGGCGCTTCAGGCCTGTATGCAGAACAACTTCTCGGTGTTCCGCGAAGGTGACGCGATGGCGAAAGGGCTGGAAGAGTTGCGCGGCATCCGCGAGCGGCTGAAAAATGCGCGCCTCGACGATACCTCCAGCGAATTCAACACCCAGCGCATTGAGTGCCTGGAGCTGGATAACCTGATGGAGACTGCGTTCTCCACCGCCGTGTCCGCCAACTTCCGTACCGAGAGCCGCGGCGCGCACAGCCGCTTCGACTTCCCGGACCGTGATGATGAGAACTGGTTGTGCCATACGCTGTATGAACCGCAAACCGAAAGCATGACCCGTCGTCAAGTGAACATGCAGCCGACGCTGCGCCCGGCCTTCCCGCCGAAAGCGCGTACTTACTAGTCAGCGGCATGTTGCGCAGGAGCCAGAAATGAAACTTGAATTTTCGATTTACCGCTACAACCCGGACGTCGATGCCGCGCCCCACATGAAAGAGTATGTGCTCGAGGCTGAAGAGGGCCGCGACATGATGCTGCTGGATGCGCTGATCCAACTCAAGGAGCAGGACCCGTCCCTGACGTTCCGCCGCTCCTGCCGTGAGGGGGTCTGCGGCTCTGACGGACTCAACATGAACGGCAAAAACGGGCTGGCCTGTATCACGCCCATCTCCGCGCTGCGCAACGGCAACAAGAAAATTGTCATCCGCCCGTTGCCGGGCCTGCCGGTGATCCGCGATCTGGTCGTGGACATGGGGCAATTCTATAAGCAGTATGAGAGAATTAAGCCTTACCTGTTGAATGATGGGCAAAATCCGCCGGCGCGTGAGTACCTTCAGATGCCGGAAGAGCGGGAAAAACTGGACGGCCTCTATGAGTGCATCCTGTGCGCCTGCTGCTCGACCTCGTGCCCGTCGTTCTGGTGGAACCCGGACAAGTTCGTGGGCCCGGCCGGCCTGCTGGCGGCGTACCGTTTCCTGATCGACAGCCGCGACACCGAAACCCAGGCGCGGCTGGACGACCTGGACGACGCCTTCAGCGTGTTCCGTTGCCACAGCATCATGAACTGCGTCAGCGTTTGTCCGAAAGGGCTGAACCCGACCAAGGCAATCGGGCATATCAAGTCTATGCTGTTACAACGCGGCGCATAATGCCGCGACGCCGGGAGCCTGCGGGTTCCCGGCCTGTTTTACTGTAATAAGTAAGAGAGTACGCGATCGCACGATCGCCACAGGAAACCGTTGAAAGCGGCCGCCCAGGCCACCGCAAGACCGCTTTCAAAGGTTCCTTTACGGGCCTCTCTGCCCGTACCGCATGAACTGTAATTCGGCACACCGTTATACGGCACAACGATGTATGTTAACCACGGCGAAAACTAAAGCTACAAAGCTTAAGGGATCATGATGCAGAACGGCGCAATGAAGGCCTGGCTGGATTCCTCCTATCTGGCGGGCGCGAACCAGTCTTACATAGAGCAGCTCTATGAAGACTTCTTAACCGATCCGGGCTCCGTAGAAGATAGCTGGCGTTCTATTTTCCAACAGCTACCCACCGCGGGTGTGAAACCCGATCAGCTCCACTCAAAAACCCGGGATTACTTCCGCCGTCTGGCGAAGGATGCGTCCCGGTACTCCACGGCGATCAACGATCCCGACACCGACGCCAAACAGGTGAAAGTGTTGCAGCTGATCAACGCCTTCCGCTTCCGCGGGCATCAGCAAGCGAATCTCGATCCCCTTGGCCTGTGGAAACAGGAAGAGGTGCCGGATCTTGACCCGGCTTACCACAACCTGACCGATGCGGACTTCCAGGAAACCTTCAACGTCGGGTCGTTTGCCATCGGCAAAGACACCATGCAGCTCAGTGAGCTGTATCAGGCGCTGAAACAGACCTACTGCGGCTCGATCGGCGCCGAATATATGCACATCACCAACACGGAAGAGAAACGCTGGATCCAGCAGCGCATCGAATCCGCGGTGGGCCGCGCCTCCTTCAGCAATGAAGAGAAAAAACGCTTCCTGCAGGAGCTGACGGCGGCCGAAGGGCTGGAACGCTACCTGGGCGCAAAATTCCCGGGGGCGAAACGCTTCTCGCTGGAAGGCGGCGACGCGCTGGTGCCGATGCTCAAAGAGATGATCCGCCATGCGGGCAAAAACGGCACCCGTGAAGTGGTGCTGGGCATGGCGCACCGCGGCCGCCTGAACGTGCTGATTAACGTGCTGGGCAAAAAAACCGAAGAGCTGTTTGACGAGTTCGCCGGCAAGCACAAAGAGCACCTCGGCACCGGTGACGTGAAGTACCACATGGGCTTCTCCTCCGACGTGGAAACCGAAGGCGGCATGGTGCACCTGGCCCTGGCCTTCAACCCGTCGCACCTGGAGATTGTCAGCCCGGTGGTGATGGGCTCCGTGCGCGCCCGCCGCGACCGCCTCGACGAGGCCCGCAGCAACATGGTACTGCCGATCACCATCCACGGTGACGCGGCGATCACCGGGCAGGGCGTGGTGCAGGAAACCCTGAACATGTCGCAGGCCCGCGGCTACGAAGTGGGCGGCACGGTACGCATCGTGATCAACAACCAGGTGGGCTTCACGACGTCCAACCCACAGGATGCGCGCTCCACCCAGTACTGTACCGACATCGCGAAAATGGTGCAGTCACCGATTTTCCACGTGAATGCGGATGACCCGGAAGCGGTGGCCTTTGTGACCCGCCTGGCGTTGGATTTCCGTAACACCTTCAAGCGTGACGTGATGATCGACCTGGTGTGCTACCGCCGCCACGGCCATAACGAAGCGGATGAGCCGAGTGCGACCCAGCCGCTGATGTACGCCAAGATCAAAAAACACCCGACGCCGCGCAAACTCTACGCTGACCGCCTGAGCGAAACCCACGTCGCCAGCCTGGAAGATGCCACGGAAATGATCAACCTCTACCGTGACGCGCTGGATCGCGGCGATTGCGTGGTAGAAGAGTGGCGTCCGATGAACATGCACTCCTTTACCTGGTCGCCGTACCTCAACCACGAGTGGGATGAACCCTACCCGAGCACCGTTGAGATGAAGCGCCTGCAGGAGCTGGCCCGCCGCATCAGCACCATCCCGGAAGGGATTGAAGTGCAGTCACGCGTTGCCAAGATCTACAACGACCGCAAAGAGATGGCCGAAGGCAACAAAGCCTTTGACTGGGGCGGTGCAGAGAACCTGGCCTACGCCACGCTGGTGGATGAGGGCGTGCCGGTGCGTATTTCCGGTGAGGACAGCGGGCGCGGTACCTTCTTCCACCGCCATGCGGTGATCCATAACCAGAAGAATGGTGCCGTGTATGTGCCGCTGGCCAACATCCATAACAGCCAGGGCGAGTTCCGCGTCTGGGACTCCGTGCTGTCAGAAGAGGCGGTGCTGGCGTTTGAATATGGCTACGCTACCGCGGAACCGCGCACCCTGACCATCTGGGAAGCGCAGTTCGGTGACTTCGCCAACGGCGCGCAGGTAGTGATTGACCAGTTCATCAGCTCCGGCGAGCAGAAATGGGGCCGGATGTGCGGGCTGGTGATGCTGCTGCCGCACGGCTACGAAGGGCAGGGCCCGGAGCACTCCTCCGCCCGCCTCGAGCGCTATCTGCAACTCTGCGCTGAGCAGAATATGCAGGTGTGCGTGCCGTCGACCCCGGCGCAGGTGTACCACATGCTTCGCCGTCAGGCGCTGCGCGGCATGCGCCGCCCGCTGATCGTGATGTCACCGAAATCGCTGCTGCGTCATCCGCTTGCCATCTCCAGCCTGGATGATCTGGCGAACGGCACGTTTGAGCCGGCGATGGGTGAAGTGGACGCGCTCGACCCGAAACAGGTTAAACGTGTGGTGATGTGCTCCGGGAAGGTCTACTACGACCTGCTGGAACAGCGCCGCAAAAATGAGCAGACCAATGTGGCGATTATCCGCATTGAGCAGCTTTATCCGTTCCCGCACCAGGCAGTGCAGGCAGTACTGGCGCAGTATGCCCATGTACATGACTTTGTCTGGTGCCAGGAAGAGCCGCTGAACCAGGGTGCCTGGTACTGCAGCCAGCACAACTTCCGTGAAGTGATTCCTTTCGGGGCTTCTTTACGTTACGCCGGGCGTGCGGCTTCTGCTTCGCCGGCAGTGGGCTATATGTCCGTTCACCAGAAGCAGCAACAAGATCTGGTTAATGACGCGCTGAACGTTGATTAATACATAAGGATAGATAATGAGTAGCGTAGATATTCTGGTTCCTGACCTCCCTGAATCGGTCGCGGATGCCACCGTGGCCACCTGGCACAAAAAACCGGGTGATACCGTAGCGCGTGATGAAGTGCTGGTAGAAATCGAAACCGATAAAGTGGTGCTGGAAGTGCCGGCCTCTGAGGCGGGCATTCTGGACAGCGTACTGGAAGATGAAGGCGCCACCGTGACCTCGCGTCAGATCCTGGCGCGCCTGCGCCCGGGCGACAGCAGCGGCAAGCCGAGCGAAGCGAAAAGCCAGAGCAAGGAATCAACCCCGGCCCAGCGCCAGACGGCCAGCCTGGAAGAGGAGAGCAACGACGCCCTCAGCCCGGCCATCCGCCGCCTGATCGCCGAGCATAACCTCGACGCAGCTGCCATCAAAGGCAGCGGTGTCGGTGGCCGCCTGACGCGTGAAGACGTTGAGCAATTCCTGGCGAAAGGCCGCACGGAGCAGCCGGCAGCCAAAGCCCCGGAAAGCGCCCCGGCTGCAACACCGGCCCCGGCACTGGCCGGCCGCAGTGAAAAACGCGTCCCGATGACCCGCCTGCGCAAACGCGTGGCCGAGCGTCTGCTGGAAGCGAAAAACAGCACCGCCATGCTGACGACCTTCAACGAAATCAACATGAAGCCGATCATGGATCTGCGCAAGCAGTACGGCGAGTCGTTTGAGAAACGTCACGGCGTGCGCCTGGGCTTCATGTCCTTCTACCTGAAAGCGGTGGTGGAAGCGCTGAAACGCTTCCCGGAAGTGAACGCCTCGATCGACGGTGAAGATGTGGTGTACCACAACTATTTCGACATCAGCATTGCCGTCTCCACGCCGCGCGGCCTGGTTACGCCGGTACTGCGTGATGTGGATACGCTGGGTATGGCTGACATCGAAAAGAGCATCAAAGAGCTGGCGGTGAAAGGCCGTGACGGCAAGCTGAAAGTGGAAGAGCTGACCGGCGGTAACTTCACCATCACCAACGGCGGGGTCTTCGGGTCTCTGATGTCTACGCCGATTATCAACCCACCGCAAAGCGCCATCCTGGGTATGCACGCCATTAAGGATCGCCCGATGGCGGTCAATGGCCAGGTGGTGATTCTGCCGATGATGTACCTGGCGCTCTCTTACGATCACCGCCTGATCGACGGCCGCGAGTCCGTGGGCTTCCTGGTGACGATCAAAGAGATGCTGGAAGATCCGTCCCGCCTGCTGCTGGACGTCTAAGCCATTGCCGGGTGCCGTGCGCGGCGCCCGATAACGTACACATGGCCGTGCCGGATGCCCCGTTACGCGGAACACGTTTCGCGGCGGGCGGTGGGGCGGCTGAGTCTTTCAGACCTGAATGGATAGAACATCATGAACTTACACGAGTATCAGGCAAAACAACTTTTTGCACGGTATGGCCTGCCTGCGCCGACCGGTTATGCCTGCACGACCCCGCGTGAAGCGGAAGAAGCGGCCTCCAAAATTGGGGCCGGCCCGTGGGTGGTGAAGTGCCAGGTACATGCCGGCGGCCGCGGTAAAGCGGGCGGCGTTAAAGTCGTGAAAAGCAAGGAAGAGATCCGCGCTTTCGCTGAACAGTGGCTGGGCAAAAAGCTGGTGACCTACCAGACGGATGCCAACGGCCAGCCGGTTCACCAGATCCTGGTGGAAGCGGCAACCGACATCGAGAAAGAGCTGTACCTGGGTGCGGTGGTTGACCGCAGCTCCCGTCGCGTGGTGTTCATGGCGTCTACCGAAGGCGGCGTGGAAATTGAGAAAGTGGCGGAAGAGACCCCGCACCTGATCCACAAAATGGCGCTCGACCCGCTGACCGGCCCGCAGCCGTACCAGGGGCGCGAACTGGCGTTCAAACTCGGCCTGACCGGTAAACAGGTTCAGCAGTTCACCAAGATCTTTATGGGCCTGGCGAACATCTTCCTGGAACGCGATCTGGCGCTGATTGAGATCAACCCGCTGGTGATCACCAAGCAGGGTGACCTGATCTGCCTCGACGGCAAACTGGGCGCGGACGGCAATGCCCTGTTCCGCCAGCCGGAACTGCGTGAAATGCAGGACCCGAGCCAGGAAGATGCGCGTGAAGCGCACGCGGCGCAGTGGGAACTGAACTACGTGGCACTGGACGGCAACATCGGCTGTATGGTGAACGGCGCCGGTCTGGCGATGGGCACCATGGACATCGTGAAACTGCACGGCGGTGACCCGGCCAACTTCCTCGACGTGGGCGGCGGCGCGACCAAAGAGCGCGTGACCGAAGCGTTCAAAATCATCCTCTCTGACGAGAAAGTGAAAGCGGTGTTCGTCAATATCTTCGGCGGCATCGTGCGCTGCGACCTGATTGCTGACGGCATCATCGGCGCGGTCTCTGAAGTGGGTGTCAGCGTGCCGGTGGTGGTGCGTCTGGAAGGGAACAATGCCGAGCTGGGTGCCCAGAAACTGGCAGACAGCGGCCTGAATATTATTGCAGCGACCAGCCTGACGGATGCGGCGCAGCGCGTTGTTGCGGCAGTGGAGGGGAAATAATGTCCATTTTAATCAATAAAGAGACCAAAGTGATCTGCCAGGGCTTCACCGGCAGCCAGGGCACGTTCCACTCCGAACAGGCGATCGCCTACGGAACCAAAATGGTCGGCGGCGTGACGCCGGGCAAAGGCGGCACCGAGCACCTCGGCCTGCCGGTGTTCAACACCGTGCGTGAAGCGGTAGAGCAAACCGGCGCGACCGCGTCTGTTATCTACGTGCCGGCCCCGTTCTGCAAAGACTCTATTCTGGAAGCGCTGGATGCCGGTATTAAGCTGATCATCTGCATCACCGAAGGCATCCCGACGCTGGACATGCTGGTGGTGAAAGCCAAGCTGGAGCAGACTGATGCGCGCATGATCGGCCCGAACTGCCCGGGTGTGATTACCCCGGGCGAGTGCAAAATCGGCATTATGCCGGGCCACATCCACAAACCGGGCAAAGTGGGCATCGTCTCCCGTTCCGGTACCCTGACCTATGAAGCGGTTAAACAGACCACGGATTACGGTTTCGGCCAGTCAAGCTGCGTCGGTATCGGCGGTGACCCGATCCCAGGCTCTAACTTCATCGACATCCTGAAGCTGTTCCAGGAAGACCCGCAGACCGAAGTGATTGTAATGATCGGTGAAATCGGCGGTAACGCGGAAGAAGAAGCGGCGGCGTACATTAAAGAGCACGTGACCAAGCCGGTCGTGGGTTACATCGCCGGTGTGACCGCGCCGAAAGGCAAACGCATGGGCCATGCCGGTGCGATCATTGCCGGCGGCAAAGGCACAGCAGATGACAAATTCGCGGCGCTGGAAGCAGCAGGCGTGAAAACGGTACGCAGCCTGGCAGACATCGGCGAAGCCGTGAAATCTCTGTTACCGAATTAATCGCCTGCGGCGATAAACAGTGATATAAAAAAAGCGATATCATCCGTTATCTCGACATGTTGGCCACCGCAAGGTGGCCTTTTTTTATGGGCAAAATAGGGGGGAGGGGATATGCCCCTGATGCGGGGGCATGAGCGATCACATCAGGGCGTCAGAACTTAACGCCGCTGGTAGTAGGTTTGAAGGTTGTCGGTTTAACCGGGGCCGGCTGAACCTGCTCTGGCACCCCATGAATTATCGACAAATAATTGTATGGGATCGACTGGGCAGCGCTGATGATCTCTTCAGGCGCATCAGTAAACGTTGGCATGACAGGGGTGTCATCGTCATTCTGGCCGGAGGTGGTGGCCACCGGGCTATTACTTTTCACCAGTGAAAAAATCTGGTCAGCGCCTGGGGCGTAACAACTGCGCAGAATCAGGCTGCGTTTATCGTTACCCAGGGTCAGGCAACGCTGGGTGCCGGGCAACCAGCTGCGCAACCGGCCACGATCGCCGCTCCATTTCTGATTGTTGCCCTGGTTGCATGCCCAGAAGATGACCGGGGCATTATCACGGTTGCTATGGTCTTTGACATCCAGGCATTTGTCGCCCAGCATCAGCTGATCATTCTCCAGGCGGAGGAATTGCTTATCCGGCACGGGTTGGCCGCATTTCTCAACGATCGCGTTGGCCCCTTGTTTATTGGCTTTGTCACCTTCTGCCGCCGCGCACTGGCCGGTGGATTTCAGCTTCAATTGCTGTTTAACAAAATTATTTTTCTGGATAACCGACTGAATTAAGCCTTTGCCGGGGAAGTCTGCGGCAATAATCCCCGTGTCGGTGATATTATCGTTATTATTAAGATAATTTTTTGTTAACGTATTGGTACCTTCAAACGCAATAGTACAAATACCGATAAAACAGGAGACGCGGGGGAAATCGGGGTAACGATGTTTCCAGCCCGGCGTGGTCAGGCCGGTGGCGAGACGGCCCGCTGAGGTGTCGGCACTGGAGTGGCCGCTGGCGACAAAATAGGGGAAGGAACCGCCGGAGCCGCTCAGGTGGTTAAGGGTTATGTCACCATTCGTATTAGCGGCGTTAATAAACTCCTTTATCTTTTCCCATTTACTGTACTGAGACCAGTTGGTTTTCATATGGTAATCATCTTGCTTAGGGATATTACCAAAGTTATACCCTTGCGCATTCCCGGACAACCCGTCATAAATTACCACGATTTTCCCGCGCATCTCCCCCAGCGTCAGCGGTTTATTCCACGTAATGCTGCG
Organism: Chimaeribacter californicus; assembly: GCF_002858675.1. Lineage (GTDB taxonomy): Bacteria > Pseudomonadota > Gammaproteobacteria > Enterobacterales > Enterobacteriaceae > Chimaeribacter > Chimaeribacter californicus. The sequence goes on along the minus strand of NZ_PJZF01000022.1, from coordinate 71,675 downwards.
GGGGAATTTAAATGCCTTGCTGTATTTTTGTAAATATTCATCCAGGGTTTCATTTATCGTGCGGGTATTATCAGTCGGTTTATGCTCCTCTTTAATCCGCATAAATACGATTTCGGTGGGGTTAGCCGCAAGGAACGCCGCGGTTTGTGAGAGCACATCATCAAAATTCAGATGCTGATAAACCGGGCCGTGGTGGATGGCAAAGTGGTTATCGATGTGGCGCACGCGGATGTCCAGGTAGCGGATGCCGGCATTCAGCTGCTGGCTGATGGTCATCACCTGGTTAGCGATGGCGGCCCCGCCATACCGGGAGCCGGAATCATGGGTGCCGGGAATACTTAACCGGCCCAGCGGCGTGCTGTCATCAATATCACTCATCCAGCGGGTGCGGGAATAGTCCATATAATTCGTGTCATGGCTATAGCCGTCATCCTTATGCGCCTGCGCTGTTCCGCAAAGCATGGCCAACAGCGGAATAGCCAATAATGTAAATTTATTCATGAAACGTTATACCTTCCATTAACGGGGGACAGGGAAATATAAAGGGGCGCGATTCTAAAAGCCCACCGTAATAGCGTCAATAAATAGCCGGAAAATACCCAGGTCTGGGGTATTTCCTGCGTGATAATCGGGAAATATCCCCTGAACTATTTATTCTTTTTATAGGTGAGGGCACTATTTTATTTGCGCGATAACCGCGGGATGTGGTTGTTATCAATGTGTTTCTGTTTTTAACAATGTTAACAAATAAAATCAAATTGAGGCATTGGGAATGAAACCGGCAACAAAAATGACACAACGCAATTTTTTGTGTGGCACAAAAGTAAATGAATTGATTTTAATTGATTTAGATCAAGTTTCAATACTCGGCTTATTTGAGAGAATTTGATCAAGCCATAAAAAGTTAACAAACTCCCTATTGGCCTATTTATTGTAAGGTTATGGCGGCGTAGTATAGCCCCCGTTAAAAAGCGCCATATGTAAAACACCTGCACGTAATAACGGGTTCACCGTAAACAGGCGCGGCGTGTTAACTCACTATACGTTTATCGTCTTTGTTACCCGAGAGCCTTCCGCTTTTTTGCCAGCCGGCAGGGGAGGGGTTTCCGGCAGCAATTTTTTTGGGCACACACTGATGGTTAACCGGGTTCGCTGTTGCTGCCCGCGCGCCATAGGTTGAAGTCTTCCTGCGAGAGGCAAGGAGTCATGATGTTGGATGTAGTCGAACTGTCGCGTTTACAGTTTGCCCTTACGGCCATGTACCATTTCCTGTTTGTTCCGCTGACGCTCGGTATGGCGTTCCTGCTGGCGATCATGGAAACGGTCTATGTGCTTTCCGGCAAACAAATCTACAAAGATATGACCAAATTCTGGGGCAAGCTGTTCGCCATTAACTTCGCCCTGGGGGTCGCTACCGGCCTGACCATGGAGTTCCAGTTCGGCACCAACTGGTCCTATTTTTCCCACTACGTCGGCGACATCTTCGGTGCGCCGCTGGCCATTGAAGGGCTGATGGCCTTCTTCCTCGAGTCCACGCTGGTGGGCCTGTTCTTCTTCGGCTGGGATCGCCTGAGCAAAGTGCAGCACATGACCGTGACCTGGCTGGTGGCGCTCGGCTCTAACCTGTCGGCGCTCTGGATCCTGGTGGCGAACGGCTGGATGCAGAACCCGATCGCGTCCGAGTTCAACTACGAAACCATGCGCATGGAGATGGTCAGCTTTGCCGATCTGGTGTTCAACCCGGTGGCGCAGGTGAAGTTCGTGCATACCGTGGCGGCTGGTTACTGTACCGGCGCGATGTTCATTATGGGCATCAGCTCCTACTACCTGCTGAAAGGGCGCGATCTGGCTTTCGCCAAACGCTCCTTCGCCATTGCCGCCAGTTTCGGCATGGCGGCGGTGCTGTCGGTGATTGTGCTGGGGGATGAGTCCGGCTATGAGATGGGCGACGTGCAGAAGGTCAAGCTGGCCGCGATTGAGGCCGAGTGGGAAACACAGCCCGCCCCGGCCAACTTCACGCTGATTGGCCTGCCGGATCAGGACTCCATGGAGAACAACTACAGCATCCAGATCCCGTATCTGCTGGGGATCATTGCCACCCGTTCTGTAGACCAGCAGGTCACCGGCCTGCGTGAGCTGATGGGCCAGCATGAAGTACGCATCCGCAACGGCATGAAAGCCTACCAGCTGCTGGAAGCGCTGCGCGCCGGGAATACCGACCCGACGGTGCGGGAAGCCTTCAACAAGGCCAAACAGGATCTCGGCTACGGCATGTTGCTGAAGCGTTATACCGATAACATCACCGACGCGACCGATGCCCAGATCAAACTGGCGACGAAGGACTCCATCCCGCGTGTGGCACCGCTCTACTTCTCATTCCGCATCATGGTGGCCTGTGGGGTGATGATGCTGCTGGTGATTGGCGTCTCCTTTATTACCGTGCTGCGCGGGCGCATCGGCCGGCAACGCTGGCTGCACCGTGCCGCGCTCTATGCGATGCCGTTACCATGGATCGCCATTGAGTCCGGCTGGTTCGTGGCAGAGTATGGCCGCCAGCCCTGGGCGATTGGTGAGGTGCTGCCGACCGCGGTGGCCAACTCCTCCCTGACCGCCGGTGACATCCTGTTCTCGATGTTGCTGATCTGCGGCCTTTACACCCTGTTCCTGGTGATTGAGATGTACCTGATGTTCAAATTTGCGCGCCTGGGGCCAAGCAGCCTGAAAACCGGCCGCTACCACTTTGAACAGCCGGTGGTCACCGAACCGGTTCCGACCCTTATCGCCACCCAGCCACAGGTTCAGTAAAGGAGCGCCATGATGTTTGATTATGAGGTATTGCGTCTTGTCTGGTGGGGGTTGATTGGCGTGTTGCTAATCGGTTTCGCCGTGACTGACGGGTTTGACATGGGCGTAGGGGTGCTGCTGCGCATTCTGGGCCGTACGGACACCGAGCGCCGGGTGATGATTAACGCCATCGCCCCGCACTGGGACGGCAACCAGGTGTGGCTGATCACCGCCGGCGGCGCGCTGTTTGCCGCCTGGCCGATGGTTTATGCCGCCGCGTTCTCCGGCTTCTATATCGCGATGATTCTGGTGCTCGCCTCGCTGTTTTTCCGCCCGCTCGGGTTTGACTACCGCGCCAAGCTGGATGACCGCCGCTGGCGTAACCTGTGGGACTGGGGCATTTTTGCCGGCAGCTTTGTGCCGGCGCTGGTGTTCGGCGTGGCCTTCGGCAACCTGTTGCAGGGCGTGCCGTTCCATGTGGATGCCTACCTGCGGCTGTTCTATACCGGCAACTTCTTCCAGCTGCTCAACCCGTTTGGCCTGCTGGCCGGGATAGTCAGCCTGACGATGCTGGTCACGCAGGGCGCAACCTATCTGCAGATGCGCACCACCGGTGAACTGCACCTGCGGGCACGCACGGCGGCACAGCTTTCGGCCCTGGTGATGATGGTGGCGTTCCTGCTGGCCGGCATCTGGCTGGTCAACGGCATTGATGGCTATGTGGTGACGTCGGTACTTGAACGTGGGGCGGAGTCTAACCCGCTGCGCAAAGAGGTGGCACACCAGGCCGGGGCCTGGCTGACGAACTTCCGCCAGCACCCTGGGCTGTGGGCGCTGCCGCTGTTGGGCGTGCTGCTGCCGCTGGTGACCATCATGATGGCGCGGCTGAACCGCAGCGCCTGGGCGTTCGTCAGTAACTCCCTGACCATCGCCTGTGTGATCCTGACCACCGGTGTCACGATGTTTCCGTTTGTAATGCCGTCCGTCACTGAGCCGAATGCCAGCCTGACCCTGTGGGACGCGACCTCCAGCCTGCTGACGCTGCGGGTGATGACGGTGGTGGCGATCATTTTTGTGCCCATCGTGCTGGCCTATACCAGCTGGGCTTACTACAAGATGTTCGGCCGGATCGACAAAGCCTACATCGACAACAACACCCACTCCCTCTATTAAGGAGCTTACTGATGTGGTATTTCGCCTGGATCCTCGGCACCTTGCTGGCTTGCGCGTTCGGCATCATCACGGCGCTGGCGCTGGAGCACCATGAGGCCGCTGATGCGGCCAAAAGCGGCCGGTAACGGCACGCCGTAAGCGTAAAACAAAGGGAGCCGCGGTGGCTCCCTTTGTCGTTCCGGCAGGCGCACGGCCGGGCCGGAAATAAACTTTTCTTGCTAATAATTTACATTAATTTATGGCGCCCTGACTGGACCGATAATTATTTCTCTGTAACTCTGGCTACCCATTCCCAACCTGAATGCCATTGCGTATAGTAAGCGCGTTTAATTGCAGGACGGGATGTAGAGTGAGTAATCCGTTGTTCCGATGGCCGGTTCGTGTCTATTACGAAGATACAGATGCGGGTGGCGTGGTCTATCACGCTCGCTACGTTGCCTTTTATGAGAGAGCGCGCACTGAAATGCTGCGCCAACACCATTTTCATCAACAGCAATTGTTGGCTGAACATGTCGCTTTCGCCGTCCGGCGCATGACGGTGGAGTACTTTGCCCCTGCACGTCTGGACGACATGCTGGAAGTGCAGAGTGAAATCACCGCGCTGCGGGGAGCCTCGCTCACGTTTGCTCAAAAAATCTTCGATGCGCAGGGGACGCTTCTGAGCAGTGCAGAAGTCCTGATCGCCTGCATCGACCCACACCAAATGAAGCCGATAGCGCTTCCCAAGTCTATTGTCGCGGAGTTTAAGCAGTGACTGACATGAACATTCTTGATCTCTTTTTGAAGGCCAGCCTTCTGGTGAAGCTTATCATGCTGATATTGATAGGCTTTTCGGTGGTGTCATGGGCTATTATCATCCAGCGCACACGCATTCTGAATGCGGCTACCCGCGATGCGGAAGCGTTCGAGGATAAATTCTGGTCGGGAATTGAGCTTTCCCGTCTCTATCAGGAGAGCCAGACGCGCCGTGATGCCCTGACCGGCTCTGAGCAGATTTTCTATGCCGGCTTCAAAGAGTTTGCCCGGCTGCACCGCGCCAACAATCATGCGCCGGAGGCGGTGATTGAAGGGGCGTCGCGCGCGATGCGCATCTCCATGAACCGTGAGCTGGAAACGCTGGAGAACCACATCCCGTTCCTCGGCACGGTCGGCTCCATCAGTCCTTACATCGGTCTGTTCGGTACTGTCTGGGGCATCATGCACGCCTTTATCGCCCTGGGCGCGGTCAAGCAGGCCACGCTGCAGATGGTGGCACCGGGCATCGCGGAAGCGTTGATCGCTACCGCCATCGGCCTGTTCGCCGCGATTCCGGCCGTCATGGCCTATAACCGCCTCAACCAGCGCGTGAACAAACTGGAGCAGAATTACGACAACTTCACGGAAGAGTTCACCGCCATCCTGCACCGTCAGGCATTCTCCAGCGAGAGCAGCAAATAAGGTAGGGGGAGAGCATGGCACGTGGTCGTCGCGGTCGCCGCGAACTGAAATCGGAAATCAACATTGTTCCCCTGCTCGATGTGTTGCTGGTGCTGTTGCTGATCTTTATGGCGACCGCCCCGATCATCACCCAGAGCGTGGAAGTTGATTTGCCGGACGCAACGGATTCAAAAGCCGTCTCCAGCAATGACAATCCGCCGGTTATCGTGGAGGTCTCCGGGGTCGGCCAATATACCATCGTGGTCGATCACCAGCGTATGGAGCAACTGCCGGAGCAGCAGGTCATCGCTGAGGCAGCCGATCGGATGAAGACCAATCCCAAGACGGTGTTCCTGATCGGGGGCGCAAAAGATGTGCCGTATGATGAGATTATTAAGGCGCTGAATATGCTGCACCAGGCGGGTGTAACCTCGGTAGGGTTAATGACACAGCCTATTTAAGGCCAGGCCGGCCCCGGTGCCGGCCCTTATTATCCGGGTTTTCAACGCGCACGGAGAAGGCGGTTGAAAACCTTGTTTTTTGGTAATCCTGTTTTGGGAATCTATTGTGGTAAAGGCAACTGAGCAAAACGATAAGCTAAAACGCGCCGTTATTGTTTCGGTGGTGCTGCACATCATATTGATTGGCCTGCTGATCTGGGGATCGCTCACTGAGGACATGTCCATGAGCGGCGGCGGCGGCGGTGAAGATGGCGGCAGCGCAATTGATGCCGTGATGGTCGATCCGGGTGCCGTGGTTCAGCAATATAACCGCCAGCAGCAACAGCAAACCGACGCCCAGCGCGCGGCTCAGTTACGCCAGAAAAAGGCCGAGCAGCAGGCGGAAGAGCTGCAACAAAAGCAGGCCGCTGAGCAGCAACGCCTGAAAGCGCTGGAAAAAGAGCGGCTCGCCGCGCAGGAAGCCCAGCAGAAGCAGGCCCAGGCGCAGGCCGAACAGCAAAAACAGGCGGCGGAACAGCAGAAGCAGGCAGAAGCCGCGGCCGCTAAAGCGCAGGCGCAACAGAAACAGGCAGAAGCCGCCGCTGCCCAGGCGAAGGCCGAAGCGAAAGCCCAGGCTGACGCGGCGAAACAGGCGGCTGAGCAGGCGAAAAAAGAAGCGGCTGCAGCGGCGGCCGCTGCGAAAAAACAGGCTGCGGACGAGGCGAAGAAAGCGGCTGCCGACGCGAAGAAACAAGCGGAAGCCGAAGCCAAAAAAGCGGCTGAGGCCGAGGCGAAGCAACAGGCCGCCGAAGAGGCGAAGAAAGCCGCCGCCGACGCGAAAAAGCAGGCAGAAGCAGAGGCCAAAAAAGCGGCGGAAGCAGAGGCGAAAAAAGCCGCTGCTGCCGAAGCGAAAAAACAGGCTGCTGAAGAGGCCAAACAGGCAGCCGCTGAAAAAGCAGCGGCCGAAAAAGCGGCAGCAGAAAAAGCCGCTGCGGCTGAAAAAGCAGCAGCAGCGAAGAAAGCCGCCGCAGACGCCAAGAAAAAGGCCGCCGCGGAAGCCGCCAAACAGAGTGATGATGTGGATGACCTGTTCGGCGGGCTGGCCTCGTCGAAGAACGCCCCGAAAGCGGGGGGCGCGGCCAGCGGCAACGCCTCTGGGGCAGCCGGTGCGGCAGGGCAGGGCAAGAATAAGAACAGCGGGGCGTCCGGCGCGGACATCGCCAGCTATGGCAGCCAGATCCAGGCCGCCATTCAGAGTAAGTTTTATGACGCCCAGCTGTACAAAGGCCGTACCTGTACACTGCGCATCAAACTGGCACCGGATGGCTTGCTGATTGACGTTAAACCGGAAGGGGGTGACCCAGCCCTCTGCCAGGCAGCGGTAGCGGCCGCCAAGCAGGCACGAATTCCGAAGCCGCCAAGCAAAGATGTTTATGAGGTGTTTAAGAATGCGCCGCTGGACTTCAAACCACGTTAAGCGCATAACGCAGCAACTTTTAAGACTTTTACTATAGTTTCACGGGTAATGTTCTAGTTTTGTGTGCGTTGGTTAGTTAAAATTCTGCTAAATTATCGCGGGCAGAACCGTCCAGATAAGGGAGAGACAATGAAGCAGGCATTTCGAGTAGCGATGGGCCTTTTGATGTTGTGGGCCACCGTTCTTCATGCGGAAGTCCGCATTGAGATTACCCAGGGTGTGGATTCTGCGCGCCCGATCGGCGTGGTGCCGTTCAAATGGGCAGGCCCGGGCAGTGCGCCGGAAGAGATTGGCGCTATCGTTGGGGCGGATCTGCGCAACAGCGGCAAATTCAATCCGATCGATGCGGCCCGTATGCCGCAGCAACCGACCAGCGCCGCAGAAGTGACGCCGGCCGCCTGGACAGCACTGGGCATTGATGCCGTGGTAGTCGGGCAGATCCAGCCGGATGCAGGCGGTAACTACCTGGTTTCTTACCAGCTGGTAGACACCTCCGGTGCGCCGGGTACCGTGCTGGCCCAGAACCAGTACAAAGTCACCAAGCAGTGGCTGCGCTACGCCGCGCACACTGCCAGTGATGAAGTCTTTGAGAAGCTGACCGGCATCAAGGGTGCGTTCCGCACCCGCATCGCGTATGTGGTGCAGACCAATGGCGGCCAGTTCCCGTATGAAGTGCGCGTAGCAGATTATGATGGCTACAACCAGTTCGTGGTTCACCGTTCACCGCAGCCGCTGATGTCCCCGGCCTGGTCGCCGGACGGCACCAAACTGGCGTATGTGACCTTCGAGAGCGGCCGCTCTGCGCTGGTGGTTCAGACCCTGTCGAACGGTGCTATCCGTCAGATTGCGTCATTCCCGCGCCACAACGGTGCGCCGGCCTTCTCGCCGGACGGCAGCAAGCTGGCCTTCGCGCTCTCTAAGAGCGGCAGCCTGAACCTGTACGTGATGAACCTCGGTTCCGGCCAGATCAGCCAGGTCACCGACGGGCGTAACAACAATACCGAACCGACCTGGTTCCCGGACAGCCAGAACCTGGCCTTTACCTCCGATCAGGGTGGTCGTCCGCAGCTGTATAAAGTCAATATTAATGGCGGTGCGCCGCAACGCCTGACATGGGAAGGTTCTCAGAATCAGGATGCTGACGTCAGTACTGACGGCAAATTCCTGGTAATGGTGAGTTCCAATGGTGGCGCGCAACACATCGCTAAACAAGATCTGGAAACGGGAGCCGTCCAAACGTTGACGGACACGTTCCTGGATGAGACGCCTAGTATCGCACCGAATGGCACCATGGTGATTTACAGCTCCACGCAAGGGCTGGGTTCCGTGTTACAGCTGGTCTCGACTGATGGGCGTTTCAAAGCGCGTCTTCCGGCAACCGATGGACAGGTCAAATTCCCTGCCTGGTCGCCGTATCTGTGATGCATGTGTAAATATGTATGGCAAACAATAAAAGGATCAAAGAGATGCAACTGAATAAAGTGCTGAAAGGGCTGATGCTGGCATTACCGGTTATCGCTATCGCTGCATGTAGCTCTAACAAAAGCGCAAACAATGACCAATCTGGTATGGGCGCCGGCGGCACTGGTATGATGGAAAACGGCAGCGCAGGCGCGGGCAACATGTCGTCTGACGAGCAAGCGCGTCTCCAGATGCAAGAGCTGCAGAAGAACAACATCGTTTACTTCGACCTGGACAAGTACGATATCCGTTCTGACTTCGCTCAAATGCTGGATGCACACGCAGCCTTCCTGCGCAGCAACCCGTCTTACAAAGTGACCATCGAAGGTCACGCGGACGAACGCGGTACGCCGGAATACAACATTTCCCTGGGTGAGCGTCGTGCTAACTCCGTGAAAATGTACCTGCAAGGCAAAGGCGTATCTGAAGACCAGATCGCTATCGTTTCTTACGGTAAAGAGAAACCAGCCGTACTGGGCCATGACGAATCGGCTTACGCCAAAAACCGTCGTGCCGTACTGGTATACTAAGAGAATCGCATGAGCAGTAACTTCAGACATTCTTTATTAAGTCTGGCGTTACTGGTTGGCGTAGCGGCCCCCTGGGCCGCTACTGCCCAGGCGCCAATCAGTAATGTCGGCTCTGGCTCGGTGGAAGACCGTGTCACGCAGCTTGAGCGTATCTCCAATGCTCACAGTCAACTTTTAACCCAACTCCAGCAACAGCTCGCTGATTCCCAACGTGATGTGGACTCCCTTCGTGGCCAGATCCAGGAGAATCAGTACCAGCTTAATCAGATTGTCGAACGGCAGAAGCAGATTTATCAGCAAATGGACAGCCTGAGCAGCCAGGGTGCCGCTGCGGCGCCTGCACCGGCTGCTGATGCGAACAGTGCCGCTGCCGCACCTTCTTCTTCCTCTGCGGGTGATACGGCGTCTGCGCCGGCCAGCAGCGGCGATGCCAACACCGACTACAACAATGCGGTGTCACTGGCGTTGGAAAAGAAACAATATGATCAGGCGATCAGCGCGTTTCAGGCGTTTATCAAGCAATACCCGGATTCCACTTACCTGCCGAACGCCAATTATTGGCTGGGGCAGTTGTATTACAACAAAGGTAAGAAGGATGATGCGGCCTACTATTACGCAGTTGTGGTCAAAAACTTCCCCAAATCCCCAAAAAGCGCAGATGCGATGTTTAAGGTCGGCGTGATCATGCAGGATAAAGGGCAGAAAGATAAAGCCAAAGCGGTGTATCAGCAGGTGCAGAAACAGTACCCGAACACGGATGCTGCCAAGCAATCGCAAAAGCGTCTTTCCGCGCTCGGCTAGCACGTTGCGCCCAGAATTTGGCCATTTCGCCTGATTTCTGGGCGTGAACGCGTGAAGAACAAGCAGTTGATGACTTCATTAAGAAATAGTGGTTGCACTGCGAAGATAAATTAGTAATATATGCCGCCGTTGCCAAGACAACTGTAAAACGTTAAGGCAGCAAGGAATTATGGGTCGTTAGCTCAGTTGGTAGAGCAGTTGACTTTTAATCAATTGGTCGCAGGTTCGAATCCTGCACGACCCACCATCATTTAAAGAAGATGGTGGATGTAAGGAAGTGAAGGATAACAACGCGCAAGCGTTGGCCCGAAGGGCGAGGCCAGAGGCCGAGTCATCCTGCACGACCCACCATCATTTTGACATTGATGTTGGCACATGATTCCAGCAGTACCGCTTAGCGGGTCGTTAGCTCAGTTGGTAGAGCAGTTGACTTTTAATCAATTGGTCGCAGGTTCGAATCCTGCACGACCCACCATTATTAAAAAATAATGGCGGTAATGGTGAAGTAAAGAATATGCAGTATCTGATGGGTCGTTAGCTCAGTTGGTAGAGCAGTTGACTTTTAATCAATTGGTCGCAGGTTCGAATCCTGCACGACCCACCATCAATTAAGCAGTAAAAAAACACGCAGTACTTGATGGGGCGTTAGCTCAGTGGGTAGAGCAGTTGACTTTTAATCAATTGGTCAAAGGTTCGAGCCGAGCGAAGCGAGACGACAACGCGCAAGCGTTGCCCGGAGGGCGAGGCCAGAGGCCGAGTCAATCCTGCACGACCCACCATCATAAAATTCGCATTAAAAGCAGTAAAAAATCCGCAGTACCCGATGGGTCGTTAGCTCAGTTGGTAGAGCAGTTGACTTTTAATCAATTGGTCGCAGGTTCGAATCCTGCACGACCCACCATCATCTTAACGTTTCGTAATCCTGTAAGACTCACCATAAAACCAATCTTCACCGCCTGGCAAATCGTTAGCGCAGTGGGTAGAGCAGTTGGCTTTTAATCAATGGGTCGCAGGTTCGAGCCGAGCGAAGCGAGACGACAACGCGCAAGCGTTGCCCGAAGGGCGAGGCCAGAGGCCGACTCAATCCTGCACGACCCACCATCATCTTAACGTTTCGCAATCCTGTAAGACTCACCATAAAACCAATCTTCACCGCCTGGCAAATCGTTAGCGCAGTGGGTAGAGCAGTTGACTTTTAATCAATTGATCAAAGGTTCGAGCCGAGCGAAGCGAGACGACAACGCGCCAGCGTTGCCCGAAGGGCGAGGCCAGAGGCCGAGTCAATCCTGCACGACCCACCATCATCTCTCAGCACTTTAATCCTGCACGACTCACGATCATTCCTTCTTCACCATATTTCTCATACCGCATTGCCAAAAGTCTCAGCTTCCCAGTTTTATCTTCTACGCACGCCAAATCACTCCCCTAAACAATTTCTCTTCACCTGATATAATTCCCCGCGACATTGTGTCTTTAATCCGCTATTTTGTTTAGCATATAAAACACAGGCACGCAGGCGATGGGTTCGCCATAGTGCAACCTGACCTGAGAGAATGACATGAGCGACGTGCTGGATTTAAATGTGGATATCTATCCGTTCCCGCCTAAGCCCGCCCCGTTAACTGCGGCGCAAAAGCAAGCCTATCGCGAAAAAATCAAGGCACAGCTGAAACAGCAGAATGCGGTATTGGTGGCGCACTACTACACCGATCCGGATATTCAGTCCCTGGCGGAGGAGAGCGGCGGTTGCATCGCCGATTCGCTGGAGATGGCGCGTTTTGGCAGCCAGCACCCGGCCAACACCTTGCTGGTCGCCGGCGTGCGGTTCATGGGGGAAACCGCCAAAATCCTTAACCCGGAAAAACGGGTGCTGATGCCGACGCTCCAGGCGGAATGCTCGCTGGATCTCGGCTGCCCGGAGGAAGAGTTCGCCGCGTTTTGCGATAGTCACCCTGACCGCACCGTGGTGGTCTACGCCAATACCTCTGCCGCAGTGAAAGCACGGGCTGACTGGGTGGTCACGTCCAGCATTGCCGTGGAGCTGATTGAGCACCTCGACAGCCTGGGGCAGAAGATCCTTTGGGCACCCGACCGGCATCTGGGCAATTACGTCCGCAAGCAGACCGGGGCCGATGTGCTCTGTTGGCAGGGTGCCTGCATCGTACATGATGAGTTTAAAACCCAGGCATTAAGCCGGATGAAAGCGTTGCACCCTGATGCGGCAGTTCTGGTACATCCGGAGTCTCCGCAGGCGGTGGTAGATATGGCAGATGCCGTCGGCTCAACCAGCCAGCTGATTCAGGCGGCACAGCAGCTGCCGCAGCGTAAGCTGATTGTCGCGACCGATCGCGGGATTTTCTACAAAATGCAGCAGGCCTGCCCGGAGAAGGAGTTGTTCGAAGCGCCGACTGCCGGGGAGGGGGCGAGCTGCCGCAGTTGTGCACACTGCCCATGGATGGCGATGAACGGCCTGCAGGCGCTGTCTGAGGCGCTGGAGTGGGGCGGGGCGCAACATGAGATCCACGTCGCCCCTGCGTTGCGTGAGCAGGCGCTGAAGCCGCTGAACCGGATGCTGGCCTTTGCCGCCAACCTGAAAAAGCCGGTTAGCCGCCCGGCCTGAGCCCCAGAACAAAGCCACCTCGTGGTGGCTTTGTTGTCAGTGATGATGGTGGTGATGGGCGTGCGCGGCGGGTGCCTCGTTGATCAGGCAGTCCGGCGTGTCGCAATGCTGGTACTCCATCTGAATCGTGGCATGGCCAATCTTATAGTGGTCCAGCAGGTAATGCTGGATGCTGTGCAGCAGCGCATCATGGTTATGGGGTGGGATCACCTGCACATGCAGGGTCATCAGCCGTTGTTCACCAATCTGCCAGACGTGCACGTGGTGTACATTGCGCACTTCAGGAATGTTGCCGCAGAGATCTTTTTGCAGCGCCGCAATATCAATCTCTTGTGGCGTCCCTTCCAGCAGTTCGTGAAAGCTCTCTTTCAGCAGGCCCCAGGCGCTGCGTAACACCAGGCAGGAAACTAATACCGACAAAATCGGATCGATGGGCGTCCAGCCGGTATAGAGGATGATCAGCGCTGCTGCAATCGCGCCTACTGACCCGAGCAGATCCCCCATCACATGCAGTGCCGCCGCCCGCACGTTGATATTGGCCTCCTCTTCGCCGCGGTGCAGCAACCAGAACGACACCAGGTTCGCCACCAGCCCCGCGATCGCAATCATCATCATGGTACCGCCCAGCACCGGCTGCGGCGACATAAAGCGCTGGATCGCTTCCCACAGAATCAGCAGCACAATCAGCAACAGGGCGGCAGCATTGACAAAGGCCGCCATGGTGGTCAGCCGCAGGTAGCCGAAGGTGTGGCGCGCATTGGGTTTGCGCTGGGCGAAGCGTACCGCCAGCAGCGCCATCAGCAGGGCGGCGGAGTCGGTCAGCATATGGCCGGCATCCGCCAGCAGCGCCAGCGAGCCGGACACCAGCCCGCCGATCACTTCCGCGACCATAAACCCGGCTGTCACCAGAAATGCCCACAGCAGGCGTTTGCTGTTACCCGTGTGCGGGGCGGCATGAGAGTGATGATGAGAGTGAGGCATACAATTTCCTATAATAAATGACGGGCTGACATCACCGGCTGAAGGTGTCATGTTATAACAAAACACCAAATATCAGTGGCTTAAAGAGGAGGTTAGCATAACCTAAGCGGGGCAGGTTGCAAGGGGAGTAAGAAGGGATTACAGGGGCAGAATAAGAAACAGGGGGCAATGCCCCCCGTCTGCTGCGTCACCGGCACATGCCGTCCGGTTATTTGGAGGTCGCGTCAGCTTCGGAAGAGCCTGGGGTCTGGTCTGGGCAGCGGCCATCTTTGCAGATGGTGTCTTTATGCGCTTCGTTGGCATCGGTGCTGCCGGTGGCGGTGCTGGTGTCACCGGTACCTTTATCGATGCTGGTGTTGCCGCTGGCATCCGTGGAACCGGTGTTGATCTTGCTGTTGTCCACATTGGCCGGTGGCAGGTTCTCTTTTGCACCTGGGCTATTCGACTGGTTAGACAGGCCGTTATTCTCCGACGAAGAGCCGCTGTCAGAAGATGAACCAGCAGCCAGCGCTGCGCCACTACCGAAAGCCATGGTTGCGGTCAGAAAAATCAATGCGAGCTTTTTCATAACGTTTTCTCCATTTTATGATGCTGTGAGTCTGATTGAGTGAAACTTTCAAAAGCAGCCTGGCAGGCTACCAGGGCCATGACAGTGCGTTTTCACGATCCTGAATCACTGCGGACAGTGAGCTTTCGGCTAACGTCTTAGCCGGGCGCGCCGGGAAAAACAGGGGCTGCAAGGAGATCGCCTGCGGTCTTTACCGTATTACATGCATACTTTAAGCCTAGATTATAATTTTCAGTTATCAATCAGACATTCGGAAAATGAGGGTGTTAAAGTATGTTTACAGCCGCCGGCAGAGACGATAAATTTAGCCGGATATGCCGCGTGTGCACCTCCTGAATACCGAATGGACCAGCTATGAATTATCAAAACGACGATTTACGCATTAAAGAGATTAAAGAACTCCTGCCGCCGGTTGCCCTGTTAGAGAAATTCCCCGCTACCGATAACGCCGCTGAAACGGTGTCACATGCCCGCAGTGCTATCCATAAGATCCTGAAAGGTAACGATGATCGCCTGCTGGTGGTGATTGGCCCTTGCTCCATTCACGATCCGGACGCGGCCAAAGCCTACGCGGCCCGCCTGCTGGCATTGCGTGAAGAGTTAAAAGGTTCGCTGGAAATTGTAATGCGTGTCTATTTTGAAAAACCGCGTACCACGGTGGGCTGGAAGGGGCTGATTAATGACCCGCAGATGGACGGCAGTTTTCAGATTAATGACGGCCTGCGCCTGGCGCGAAAATTGTTACTGGAGATCAATGACACCGGCCTGCCGGCTGCCGGCGAGTTCCTGGACATGATCACCCCGCAATACCTGGCAGACCTGATGAGCTGGGGTGCCATCGGCGCACGTACCACAGAATCGCAGGTTCACCGTGAACTGGCGTCCGGCCTCTCCTGCCCGGTGGGCTTCAAAAACGGCACCGACGGCACCATTAAAGTGGCGATTGACGCCATCAACGCTGCCGGCGCGCCGCACTGCTTCCTGTCGGTCACCAAATGGGGCCATTCCGCCATTGTTAACACCAGCGGTAATGCGGACTGCCACATCATCCTGCGTGGTGGGAAGGAGCCGAACTACAACGCCGCGCACGTCAGCGAGGTGAAGGCCGGGCTGGAGAAAGCGGGCCTGCCGCCACGCATCATGATCGACTTCAGCCACGCGAACAGCAGCAAGCAGTTCAAGAAGCAGCTGGAAGTGGCCACAGACGTCAGCGGGCAGATTGCCGGCGGTGACGCGAGCATCATGGGCGTGATGATTGAAAGCCATCTGGTGGAAGGCAACCAGAGCCTGGAGAGCGGCGAACCGCTGGTCTATGGCCAGAGCGTGACGGATGCCTGCATCGGCTGGGAAGATACCGAGACCGTGCTGCGCCAGCTGGCTGACGCCGTACAGGCGCGCCGCGGCTAAGCCGGGTGCCGCAGGCATAAAAAAACGGAGCCGAGAGGCTCCGTTTTTGTTTCTGCGTTATCGCGGCAGAAAGATGACTTTTGCGTCAGAAAAATTACTTCGCTTTGCCCTGGTTTGCCACGGCTGCGGCTTTCGCGGCGATCTCGTCGGCATTGCCCAGATAGTAGTGTTTGATCGGCTTGAAGTTTTCGTCGAACTCATACACCAGCGGCACGCCGGTCGGGATGTTCAGCTCGAGGATTTCCTCTTCGCTCATGTTGTCCAGGTATTTCACCAGCGCACGCAGGGAGTTACCGTGGGCAGCAACGATCACACGCTCACCGCTTTCGAGGCGTGGCTTGATCACGTCAGTCCAGTAAGGGATCACGCGGTCGATGGTCAGCGCCAGGCTTTCCGTGGTCGGCAGCTCTTCAGCACGCAGTTTCGCATAGCGCGGGTCGTGACCAGGGAAACGCTCGTCGTCTTTGGTCAGCTCCGGCGGGGTCACCGCGAAGCCGCGACGCCACTGTTTAACCTGCTCGTCGCCATACTTCTGCGCGGTTTCGGCTTTGTCCAGGCCCTGCAACGCCCCGTAGTGACGTTCGTTCAGTTTCCAGGATTTCTCCACCGGCAGCCATGGCTGGTCCAGCTCATCCAGGATGTTCCACAGGGTGTGGATGGCACGTTTCAGTACCGAGGTGTAAGCAAAATCAAAATGGAAGCCTTCCTGTTTCAGCAACTGACCTGCCTGCTTGGCTTCGGTGCGGCCCTTTTCAGAAAGATCGACATCTTTCCAGCCTGTGAAGCGGTTCTCTTTGTTCCACTCACTTTCACCATGTCTCACCAGCACCAGCTTCGTTACAGCCATAGCTAAACTCCTTAATTTCCTGATTTTTAATGATAACAATTATCATTATATTGCCTGACCATCGCGCCGACAATCGGATTGTGCCGCGGTCACCCGCGTCTTTTTCCACCAACCCATTGGCGGGGACAATCTGTTGACCTACACCATAACGAAATTTAGGGCACAAAGAAAATGAAACGCGGCGCAGGGCGCGGCAGGCAGGCGCACGCCCCGCTGATTTCAGTGGTCATCAATGCTTTTTCAGGCACTTACTCATAAAGGTTTTGCGTGCATCGCCGGTGATGTCCTGCTTGTCGGCGTCCTGATTACAGGCCTGCATTTTTAACTGATGGGGCGTCAGTTCTTTCGCCGGGTTGACCTGGGCGGGCAGGCACTGGCTCATGAATTTTTTCCGGTCCTCCCCCTTGAGTGATTGCATGGTGGCCTGCTGTTCGCAGTCGGTCATTTTTTGCTGCTCAGGGTCGCGCAGCACCGAAGAGGGCA
Source organism: Chimaeribacter californicus (assembly GCF_002858675.1). GTDB lineage: Bacteria > Pseudomonadota > Gammaproteobacteria > Enterobacterales > Enterobacteriaceae > Chimaeribacter > Chimaeribacter californicus. Next base: position 54,687 of record NZ_PJZF01000022.1, on the reverse strand, counting down.
CGGCGGACGCGTGGCCGGCCGCCAGCGCACTGCCGGTAACCAGCAGGGCAAAGGCACAGCAGCAGAAAGCATTACGCATAGGAACTCCTTGAACGGGAAAGGGCACGTCTTTAAGCGTAGAGGGCAGAAAGGGGGCAAGGCGGGATTTCAGCCGGGAGTGTGCCGGTTCTCACATTTTGTTGCTGAAAAGACACGAAAAAAACGGGAGCAGGGCTCCCGTCAGGGCAGGGTTACAGCGCGAAAAACTGGTACACGGTGGTGGCGCGGTAAGTTTTACCGGGTGCCAGCCAGCAGTCAGGCTGCGGCCATTCCGGGTGGGCCGGGCTGTCGGGCAGGAATTCGCTCTCCAGCGCCACGCCCTGGTAAGCGCTATAGCTGCCGCCGTTGCGGTTTGGTACACCGCTCAGGTAGTTACCGCTGTAGAGCTGCAACGCCGGGGCGGTGGTGAACACGCTCAGTTTTACCTTGTCATCTGATGACCAGAGGTTCGCGGCCGGGCAGTCCAGCGCACCGCTGGAGCGGCGCAGCAGATAGGCGTGGTCATACCCTTTCACCCGTTGCTGGTCGCGATCTTTCAGGAAATCCTGCGCCAGGGTTTTAGGCTGGCGGAAGTCCATGCCGGTGCCGTCCACGGCCGTCAGATCGGCACTCGGGATGCCTTCGCTGTCTACCGGCAGGAAGTGGTCGGCAAAGAGTTGCAGCCGGTGGCGGCGCACATCCGTGCCTTCGCCGTCCAGGTTGAAATAGGCGTGGTTGGTCAGGTTAACCGGGCAAGGCTGGTCAACGGTGGCAGCGTACTCAATCTCCAGCCGGTTATCGTCGGTCAGGTGGTAAGTGACGGTGGCGGTGAGGTTGCCGGGGTAACCCTGGTCGCCATCCGGTGACTGGATCTGGTAACGCAGCTGTGTCTCATCCGCCTCCAGGCAGTGCCAGCGGCGGGCATGGAACCCTTCCGGGCCGCCGTGCAGCTGGTGCGCGCCCTGATTGGCGGCGAGCCGGAACGTTTTGCCGCCATGTTGCAGGCGGGCATTGGCGATGCGGTTGGCGTAACGCCCCACGGTCGCCCCCAGGTAGGCGTCCTGCACCGGGTAGCGATCGGTGGATTCACAGCCCAGCAGCAGCTCGCGCTCGGTGCCGTCTGCCAGCGGCAGCACGGCGGAGAGCCAGGTTGCGCCCCAGTCCATAAAGGTCAGGGTCATGCCGTGGGCATTGCGCAGGGTATGCAGGCGGAACGGCTGGCCGTCCGGTGCCGGGGTCTGGTTCAGCATACGCCCGCCCCCTGCATCGCGCGGCAGACGTAGAAGGTCTCTTTCAGCCCGGTTTTGGCCTGATATTCCCGCGCCACCGTGGCTTTCACTTCGTCTACCAGATCGGCCGGCATCAGCGCGACCACACAGCCGCCGAAGCCGCCGCCGGTCATGCGCACACCGCCGCGCTCACCAATCACCCCTTTCACCATTTCGACCAACGCGTCGATAGGCGGCACGGTGATCTCAAAATCGTCACGCATCGAGGCGTGGGACTCGGCCATCAGCTGGCCCATTTTCTTCAGGTCGCCTGCGGCCAGCGCGTCGGCGGCGGCCAGCGTGCGGTTGTTTTCGGTGATCACATGGCGCGCGCGGCGGGAGACCACCGGGTCAAGCTCGTCGGCGATCGGGAAGAAGATGTCCGGGTTAACGTCGCGCAGCGCCTTGACGCCGAAGAAGCGGGCGGCCACTTCGCACTGTTCGCGACGGGTGTTGTACTCACTGCCCACCAGCCCGCGTTTGACGTTGGAGTTGATGATCACCACCGAGACGTTTTCCGGCATCGGCACTGCACGGGTCTCCAGCGAACGGCAGTCGATCAGCAACGCGTGATCCTGCTTGCCGAGCGCGGAGATCAACTGGTCCATGATGCCGCAATTGCAGCCGACAAACTGGTTTTCCGCTTCCTGGCCGTTCAGCGCCAGTGCCACGCCATCCAGCGGCAGGTTATACAGCGCCTGTATCGCCTGGCCGACCGCCACCTCCAGCGACGCGGAGGAGCTGAGCCCCGCGCCCTGCGGCACATTGCCGCTGATCACCAGATCGGCGCCGCCGAAGCCCGGGCTGCGCTGGTGCAGGTGTTTCACCACCCCACGCACATAGTTGGCCCACGGCAGTTCGTCGCTGCTGAGGATCGGCGCATCGAGGGAGAAGCTGTCCTGCTGGTTGTCATAATCCACCGCCACCACGCGGATCTGGCGGTCATCACGTCTGGCGCAGGCGATCACCGTCTCGTAGTCGATGGCGCACGGCAGCACAAAGCCGTCGTTATAGTCGGTATGCTCGCCGATCAGGTTGACGCGGCCGGGGGCCTTGACGGTCAGCGCGGCCGGGTAACCGAACACCTGCTCAAAAATCTGTTGGGTCGTAGTGGTAAGGCTCATGGGATCACTCCGCGTCACGGTAATGGATGTCACTGACGGCGCGCAGACGCTCAGCGGCCTGTTCAGCGGTCAGGTCACGCTGGGTTTCGGCCAGCATCTCGTACCCGACCATAAATTTGCGCACTGATGCGGAGCGCAGCAGCGGCGGATAGAAGTGTGCATGCAACTGCCAGTGCGCGTGGTCGCCGTCGGTAAACGGCGCGCCGTGCCAGCCCATCGAGTAGGGGAAAGAGCACTGGAACAGGTTGTCATACCGGCTGGTGAGTTTCTTCAGCGCCAGCGCCAGGTCACGGCGCTGGTCGTCCGTGAGGTCAGTCAGGCGCAATACCGGGGCTTTCGGCAGCAGCAGCGTTTCGAACGGCCAGGCCGCCCAGTAAGGCACCACCGCCAGCCAGTGTTCTGTTTCCACCACCGTGCGGCTGCCGTCAGCGAGTTCACGCTGCACATAATCCACCAGCATCGGCGAGCCGTACTGTTGCAGGTAGTCCCGTTGCAGCCGGTCTTCACGCTCCGCCTCATTCGGCAGGAAGCTGTTGGCCCACACCTGGCCGTGCGGGTGCGGATTGGAGCAGCCCATCGCCGCGCCCTTGTTCTCAAACACCTGCACCCACGGGTAGGTTTTGCCCAGTTCGGCGCTCTGTTCCTGCCAGGTTTTCACCACCGCCTCCAGCGCGTCCAGCGAGAGCTGCGGCAAGGTTTTGCTGTGGTCAGGCGAGAAGCAGATCACCCGGCTGGTGCCGCGTGCACCCTGGCAACGCATCAGCGGGTCGTCGCTTTCCGGCGCGGCCGGGGTGTCCGGCATCAGCGCAGCAAAGTCATTGGTGAACACATAGGTGTTCGGGTAATCCGGGTTCACGTCACCGGTCACGCGGGTGTTGCCGGGGCAGAGGAAACAGTCCGGATCGTGGCTGGGTAACGTTTCCAGCGCCGGGGATTCCTGCTGCCCTTGCCACGGGCGTTTGGCACGGTGCGGGGAGACCAGAATCCATTGATCGGTCAGCGGGTTGTAACGGCGATGCGGATGATCAACCGGGTTAAAAATCGACATAACGTAAACATTCCTTAATCCGAACGGCCCTGAGGGTCGCCATCAGGGCATCTGGCCCAGGGGCAAAACAGGGAACAGCAACAGGAAGCGCCGCCTGTCGGCGCATGGGTGTAATCGTTTCCACAGCAAGCCATCACGGCGTCACGCTTTTCTGTCACATAGCGTGCTGAAAGATAGCATGCGTGCGGGCAGGAAAAGGTGATCCAGGCTTAAAAAATGGAATCGCTTACACGGGAAAGCCTAGCATAAGCCCCGGGGAAAAGGCAGCAGGTGTTTGGCTGAAAAAGCGCGGGGCAGGCATTGTGGCCTCAGCAGGCGAACAGGCGGCATAGCGCCGCTGCCGTGAAGTGTAATCGCTTTCACTTAACGGGCAGCCTGAACAAAGGCAAGGGGGCAACCGGTGCCCCTGTGAAATCAGAGGCGTTCAACCGGGTAGCGGTAACTGTCGCCGTCCGGCACAAAACTGAGCCGGTGGGTGATGCACTGCGGCGCGTCCTCCGCGTGGTGCGACACAAACAGCAGCTGCGTGTCGCCCTCGCCAATCAGCACATCAATCCAGCGGCGCACCAGCTGGCGGTTCAGCGGGTCCAGCCCCTGTAACGGCTCGTCGAGAATCAGCAGCGCCGGGTGTTTCACCAGGGCGCGGGCAATCAATGCCAGCCGCTGCTGCCCCCAGGAGAGGCTGTGGAACGGCGCATCGGCCGCTGCGCCATCCAGCCCGAGCAGCGCCAGCCATTGCTGGGTCAGCTGTTGCTGGCGATCGGACGCCGCCTGATAGATGCCGATAGAGTCGAAGAAACCGGAGAGGATCACCGTGCGCACGCTGGCGCTGACCCGGTACTCCAGATGCAGGCTGCTGCTGACGTAGCCGATATGCTTTTTAATGTCCCAGATGGTTTCCCCGCTGCCGCGCCGGCGGCCGAACAGCGTTAAATCGTTGCTGTAGCCCTGCGGATGGTCGCCGGTAATCAGGCTCAGCAGGGTAGATTTGCCCGCGCCGTTCGGCCCGACAATCTGCCAGTGCTCGCCGGGGTTCACCTGCCAGTCGAGGCCGTTAAGAATCGGGCGATCGTTATAAGAGACCACGCCGTGGCGCAGGATAATGCGCGGCTGATCGGGCGGCAGGGTGGGGCGGCGCTGCGGCTCCTCGGTCTCCGGCAGGGCCAGGCCCGCCAGCTGCTCGCTGTGCGCCAGTTGCGCCACCAGCGCCTGGGACATCACCTCTGCGCGGCTGCCGGTGGTGGTGAGGTGGCAATCCGCCAGCACCCCGACCTGCCCGATGAACGGCGGGATCTCATCAAAGCGGTTCAGCACCAGCACCAGCGTAATGCCCTGTTGCGACAGCGTGCCGAGCAGCGTCGCCAGCTGGCCGCGTGACTGCACATCCAGCCCGTCAAACGGCTCGTCGAGGATCAGCAGATCCGGCGCGGCCATCAACGCCTGGCACAGCAGCGTTTTGCGCGTTTCGCCGGTAGAGAGGTATTTGAAGCGGCGCGTCAACAGCGGCGTAATGCCGAACTGCGCGGCCAGTGCCGCACAGCGTGCCGGGTCACGGTGGCTTTCCTGGATAATTTCAGCGGTGGTGCGGCCGGTGTCATCTTCATCGGCGCTCAGCAGGTCGGTGTTGTTGCGCTGCCATTCGTCGCTCACCAGCTTTTGCAGCTGCTCAAACGAGAGGCGGGCAACCCGTTTGAAATCGCTGTGGCGCGTGCCGGCCAGTTGCACCAGCTCCCCGGCCAGTGCGCGCGCCAGCGCCGATTTGCCGCTGCCGTTGGCCCCGACAAACGCCCAGCTCTCCCCGGCATTCAGGCGCAGATCCGGCAGGTGGAGGGTGCGGGTATCGCTCAGGCGGAACAGGCCTTGCGTAATCTGCAATGACGACATGGTGGTATCCCTTATTGTGCAACCAGTTTGGGTTAGGGATAAGCGCCCGGCCGGATGAAGTCAATTGACAAATCTGCAAACTGTTAACGCTGAAAATGCAACTATCTGATAAAGAACCACAATCAGCACAGGGTGGCGACAATCACCTGATCCGGCTGCACCTGCGCGACGACATTCAGGCCCGGCGTCAGCGCCAGCGCGGCGACCTGCGCATTTGGCACAGTGGCGCACAGCGTCTCATCACCGGCAAAGGTCAGCAGCACTTCGCTGCTCTCCTGGCCCGGATGGAGGCGGCTGACCACGCACGCAAACTGGTTGCTGTTGGCCGGGGCCGGGGTGTCGGCCGCCGCCAGCGTCACCCACGGCGCTTTGATCAGCGCCAGCACCTCTTTGCCCGGCTGCAACTGCAACCGGTCGGCGCTCTGCTCCGTCAGGGCCGCCGTCAGCCGGGTCTGCCCGTCCGCCAGCAGCAACTGCACCTGTTGCTGCACATGCTGGTGGCCGCGATCGGTCACGGTGGCGAAAAACTGGTTGCGGGCGCTGGTCTGCAACGAGACGCGCGCCACCGCCGCGAGCAGGCTGTCAAGCGGCAGGGCGTCGTCGTTCAGCACATCAAACGCCTTTTGCTGAATCTGGGTCAGCAGGTCATACAGCTGGATCAGCCGCCGGCCGTAGCGCGTCAGCGTGGCCCCGCCGCCGCCCTTGCCGCCGGTGGCGCGCTCCACCAGCGTCTGCTCACCCAGCTGGTTCATCTCATTGATCGCATCCCAGGCGCTTTTATAGCTGATGCCCGCCAGTTTCGCCCCTTGGCTGATGGAGCCGGTGGCCTGCACCTGTTTCAGCAGGGCGATGCGGCGCGGGTCAGCGAACAGGTGTTGGTCAAGTTTCAGGGTCAGCAAAATTTCAGCATGCATGGCGGCATCCAACAACAGGGAAGTGGAAAAGTAACAGCATAAACAGGATTGTCGCTGATTGAACGCAGTGAGGCAAACCGCGGCGGTTGGTGAATTGCTAACGCCACCGCGTGCGATTGTTGCTATTATCGGGGCAGGACGCGCGCGGCATGTGCCGCATAACGCACAGCTAAGTGAGGCGATTATGTTGGAATTGTTAGAGAGTCTGGCGTTTGCCATCGTGATGGTGCCGGTGGTGATGGCGATTATCCTTGGCCTGATTTATGGGCTGGGTGCGGTGTTTAACGTCTTCTCGAAGGTCGGCCACCCGAAAGAGAGCCGCAACGGCAACACGCATGCCGGTGCCCGCCACTGAATCAACGCCTGACCCCGCCCGGCCCCTGTGCCGGGCTTTTTTATGCCCAGCCTCAAGTTCTGTTTTTCACGGCCGATAAACCGAATGACAAGGTTTGTCATGACGTTATATCCTTCGCTATATAACGTAACCCGGAGAACCCCCTGATGCCCTTGCTGACCAAAAAAAGCCTGCTTGCCCTGACGCTGCTCTCTGCCCTGACTTCACAGGCGCAGGCGGCGGAGAAGATCACCGTGTTTGCCGCCGCATCGCTGACCAATGCGTTGCAGGACATCGCCGTGGCGTACCAGAAAACCCACCCGGTGGAGATCGTCTCTTCTTACGCCTCCTCGTCAGTGCTGGCGCGGCAGATTGAGCAGGGCGCCCCGGCGGATCTCTTTATCTCGGCTGACCAGCAGTGGATGGACTACGCGGTGGCGAAGCAGCAGATCATCACCCCAACCCGTTACACGCTGCTGGGCAACGATCTGGTGCTAATCGCCCCGGCGCAGGCCAACACAGCGAAGGTCACGCTGAATAAACAGACCAACTGGACGTCATTGCTGGCGGGGCAACGGCTGGCAGTGGGCGACCCAGACCATGTCCCGGCCGGGATTTACGCCAAAGAGGCGTTGCAGTCGCTGGGTGCCTGGGCGGCGCTGGAGCCGGAACTGGCGCGCGCCAATAACGTGCGTGCGGCGATGGCGCTGGTGGAGCGCGGCGAAGCGCCTTACGGCATCGTTTACGGTTCCGATGCGGTGGTCAGCGACAAAGTGAAAGTGGCGGGCACTTTCCCGGCTGAAAGCCACAAGCCGGTGGAATACCCGATGGCGATAGTCAAAGATCACCAGACAGCGGCGGTCAGCGCCTTCTATGATTATCTGAAAGGGCCGCAGGCGGCTGCGGTCTTTACACACTATGGATTTACCCCTACCCAGAATGGATCAACCTCACACTGATGATCATGAGCGCGTATGAGTGGCAGGCGGTGCTGCTGAGTTTACAGGTGGCGGGCGTGGCGGTGGTGTGCAGCCTGCCGTTCGGCATCCTGATGGCATGGGTGCTGGTGCGTTGCCGTTTTCCCGGCAAAGCACTGCTCGACAGCCTGATCCACCTGCCGCTGGTGCTGCCGCCGGTGGTGATTGGCTATTTGCTGCTGATCGGCATGGGGCGGCGCGGGCTGATTGGCGGCTGGCTGTATGAGACCTTCGGCATCAGCTTCAGTTTCAGCTGGCGCGGGGCGGCGCTGGCCTCGGCGGTGGTTGCTTTCCCGCTGATGGTGCGCGCCATCCGGCTGGCGCTGGAGGCGATCGACCTGCGGCTGGAGCAGGCGGCGCGCACCCTGGGCGCGTCACCGTGGCGGGTCTTCTTCACGCTGACCCTGCCGCTGTCCCTGCCGGGCATCATTGTCGGTGCCGTGCTGGCCTTCGCCCGTTCGCTGGGCGAGTTCGGCGCGACCATCACCTTTGTTTCCAACATTCCGGGGGAGACCCGCACCCTGCCGCTGGCGATGTACACCCTGATTGAGACGCCGGGCGCGGAAGCGGCGGCGGCGCGGCTTTGTGTGATTGCGATTGTGCTGTCGCTGGGCGCACTGCTGCTCTCGGAGTGGCTGGCGCGCTGGAGCCAACGGCGGCTGGGGGCCTGATGCTGGAACTCGATCTGACGCAACAGCTCGGCGATTTAACGCTGTCGGTGCAGGCCACGCTGCCCGCGCAGGGCATCACCGCCATTTTCGGCCTCTCCGGGGCCGGCAAAACCTCCTTGATCAATGTGATTGGCGGCCTGACGCGCCCCGATCGCGGCCACATCCGGCTTAACGGCCGCGTGCTGGTGGACACCGCCAACGGCCAGTGGCTGCCGCCGGAAAAACGCCGCATCGGTTACGTTTTTCAGGATGCGCGGCTGTTCCCGCACTACCGGGTACGCGGCAACCTGACCTACGGCATGCCGCCTGCCCAGCGCGCGCAGTTCGACACCGTCGTCGCGCTGCTCGGCATCGAGCCATTGCTGGAGCGGCACCCGAACACCCTGTCCGGCGGCGAGAAGCAGCGGGTGGCGATTGGCCGGGCGCTGCTGACCGGGCCGGAGATGCTGCTGATGGATGAGCCGCTGGCCTCACTGGACTTGCCGCGCAAACGTGAGCTGATGCCCTACCTGGAGCGGCTGGTGCGGGACGTCAAACTGCCGGTGCTTTACGTTACCCACAGCATGGATGAGCTGCTGCGGCTGGCGCAGAACGTATTGATGCTCGATCAGGGGCAGGTGCGCGCCGTCGGGCCGCTGGAGGAAGTCTGGGCCAGCAGCGCACTGCGGCCATGGCTGCCGAAAGAGGAGCAGAGCAGCGTGTTGCCGGTGACGGTGCTGGAGCACCACCCGCGTTACGCCATGAGCGCCCTGAGCCTCGGCGACCAGCATTTGTGGGTCAATCGGGTAGAGGCGGCGGTAGAGTCGCCGCTGCGCATCCGCGTGCAGGCGGCCGATGTGTCGCTGGCGCTGCAACCGCCCACCGGCAGCAGTATCCGCAACATCCTGCGCGCCAAAGTGCTGGAGTGCCTTGAAGTCAGCGATCAGGTGGAAGTCAAACTGGCGGTGGGTGAACAGGTACTCTGGGCGCGCATCTCCCCCTGGGCGCGGGACGAGTTACAGATAAAGCCGGGGATGTGGCTCTACGCGCAGATTAAAAGCGTGTCGATTTCCGGTTAGGAAGGGGGCGGCCACCGCGGCCGCCCGGGGAGTTACTGCAAAATCTCTTTGGTGATCACCTTTGCGATGCCCGGCTCCTCATTGGTGCCGATAACCAGGGCGGCGCGCTCTTTGATGTAGTCGTCAGCGTTGCCCATCGCCACACCCAGCCCGGCGGTCTCCAGCATCGAGAGATCGTTATAGTTGTCACCAAACGCCAGCACATCCTTCATGGTCATGCCCTGCGCTTCCACCCACGCCTGCAGGCGTTTGCCTTTGCTGTTGCCGCCTTTGGCCACGTCCACCTGATCGTGCCATGACCATTCACACGCCAGCCCCAGTTTTTCTTCAACTTCTACGGTAAAGGCTTTCAGCGCCTTCAGATCCGGGTGGGTGGTGGCAAATTTCCAGATGGCGTCCGCCTCCTGGGCCGCCTCGCGCAGGCTGTTGACCTGCAAAATCGTCGGGCGCTGCCCTTCCGGCAGCGTCTCCGCCCACGCCAGCGAACGCAGCACATGGTCGGTCGGTCGTTCATACAGCATCGCATTGTCCACATAGAGCATGCCGTGAATCTCGGAGCTATCAAGCAGGGTGATCACCTCCTGCGCCAGATCTTCGCGCAGCGGGTCGGACGCCAGCACCTTTTTGTTCTGGTAGTCATACAGGTAGGTGCCGTTACAGCAGATGGCCGGGGTATCGAGCTTCAGCGCCTGATAAAACGGGTGGATGGCGACATGGTGGCGGCCGGTCACGACCAGCACCTTCACGCCCTGTTCACGGGCGGCCTGAATCGCTTTCAGGGATTCCGGGAGAATACGTTTTTGACGGTCAAGCAGCGTGCCGTCGAGATCGAGCGCAATTACGCGATAGGTCATAGCGGGTCTCTTTATCGAAAGTGAATAAAAGTCAGCCTGTTCAGAAGATAGTACACGCGAACGCCGCACGGGGAAAACGCACACGGCACTTTGCGGCGGGCGGCTGAATGGTTATGGTAGAAGGATTACTGACAACGTACATTGACTTACGCCACCCATGCTGCCCGTTGCGGCAGCTGTAAAAGGAGAGACCATGAAGCAAGTCGTCTATGTCGCCAGCCCGGACAGCCAGCAGATCCACGCCTGGCAGCTCGCCGGTGACGGCACGCTCACCCTGTTGCAGACCGTTGATGTGCCCGGCCAGGTACAGCCGATGGTGCTGCGCCCGGACAACCGTTTCCTGTACGTCGGCGTGCGCCCGGCGTTCGGCGTGGTGAGCTACCGCATCGCCGATGACGGTAAACTGGAGCAGGCCGGTATGGCCCCGCTGCCGGGCGGCCCGACCCATCTGGAGACCGATTTGCAGGGGCGCTTCCTGTTCGCCGCCTCCTACAGCGGCAACTGCGTCAGCATCAGCCCGATAGGCCAGGACGGCGTGGTGCAGGCCGCCAGCCAGACGCTGGAGAACTTACAGGCGCCGCACTCCGCCAATATCTCACCGGACAACCAGCTGCTGCTGATCCCCTGCCTGAAAGAGGATCGCATCCGCCTGTTCGATCTGGCGCAGGACGGCACCGCCACCCCGCACCAGCCGGAAGCGCTCTCTGCGGCAGAAGGGGCCGGGCCGCGCCATATGGCATTCCACCCGAACCACCGCGTGGTCTATTGCGTTAACGAGCTGAACAGCAGCGTGGACGTCTACCAGCAGGATGGGCAGGGCGGCTACCGTCAGGTGCAGTCCCTTAACGCAATGCCGGACGATTTTGCCGACACCCGCTGGGCGGCGGACATCCACATCACGCCGGATGGACGTTTCCTCTACACCACCGACCGCACCGCCAGCCTGCTGAGCGTGTTCCAGGTATCGGAAGACGGCAGCGTGCTGACGCTGGCGGGCCACCACCCGACCGAAACCCAGCCGCGCGGCTTCAACATCGACCACAGCGGCCGGTACGTGATCACCGCCGGGCAGAAATCCGCCGGGATTGAAGTGGCGAAAATCGACCAGGCGACCGGCGCGCTGAGCACGCTGGCCCGCTACGACGTCGGCCAGGGCCCGATGTGGGTCACCATCCTCGACCTCGACAAGCAATATTCGTCGATTGAGTAAGGCGTCCTGCCCTATAAAAAAGCCGGCCCCTGGGGGCCGGCTTTTTACATGGAACACGCACTCAGTTAAACGTCACCGTTAAACTGGCGTTGCCGAGGCTGTGGTGGTGCAGGTTAAAACCGAGCATCGCGCCGCTGGTGTTGTCATCGACGTCGAGGTGGTCAACGTCCAGCGCGTGTACGGTGAACTGGTAGCGGTGGGTTTCGGTTTTCGGCGGGGCTGCGCCGCCGTAACCGGCTTTGCCGAAGTCGGTGCGGGTCTGCACCGCGCCCGCAGGCAGGCCGCCTTTGCCGGAACCGGCGCCGGTGGCGAGTTCACGCACGTCAGCCGGGATGTTAGCGACACCCCAGTGCCACCAGCCGGAGCCGGTCGGGGCGTCCGGGTCATACACCGTGATGGCGAAACTTTTGGTGCCTTCCGGCACGCCGTCCCAGGCCAGGTGCGGGGAAAGGTTCTCGCCGCTGTAGCCCATGCCGTTAAAGACCTGCTGCTGCGGCATTTTGTCGCCGTCTTTCAGATCGTTGCTGCGTAATGTAAATGCCATGTGGTCCCCTGAAACAAAGTGGTAAAAAGCGGCACCCGGTGCCGCCCCAGGCAGGGATCTCTACCCTATACGTTCAACTTTTTCAATAACATCTGGGCGGTGGCCGCCGAGGAACCGGGGTTCTGGCCGGTCACCAGATGGCCGTCATCGATGACGTAACTTTTCCAGTCCGCCTCTTTGCTGTACTCGCCGCCCATGCGCTTCAGTTCATCTTCCACCAGGTGCGGCACAATTTTGGTCAGGCCTACTGCGTCCTCTTCGCTGTTGCTGAAGCCGGTCACGCGCTTGTCCTGCACCAGCGGGGTGCCGTCCGGTTTTTCGGCATTGCGCAGCACAATCGGTGCATGGCAGACCGCCGCCACCGGTTTCCCGGCCGCGTAGAGGGTGTTGATGATCATGATCGATTTACGGTCATCCACCAGATCCCACAGCGGGCCGTGGCCGCCGGGGTAGAACACCGCGTCATACTCATTGGCGTTGATCGCGTCCAGGGTCAGGGTGTTCGCCAGCACCTGTTGCGCCGCGTCATCCTTGCGGAAGCGTTCGGTGTGCGCGGTCTGGGCGTCCGGCTCATCGCTTTTTGGGTCAAGCGGCGGCTGGCCGCCTTTGGGGGAGGCGACAGTGACCTCCGCGCCCGCATCGATAAACTCATAATAGGGGGCGGCGAACTCCTCCAGCCAGAAGCCGGTTTTTTTGCCGGTGTCACCCAGTTGGTCGTGTGACGTCAGAATCATCAGAATTTTCATCTTTCCTCCTCATCTAAGGGGTAGCAGAAATTACGCGTCATCCCCTACGCGAACCACCACTTTGCCGAAGTTTTTGCCTTCCAGCAGGCCAATCAGCGCCTGCGGGGCGTTCTCCAGCCCGTCCGTGATGTCTTCACGGAAATTAATTTTGCCCGCCTTGAACCACTCGCCCATCTGTGTGGCGAACTCCGGGTAACGGTGGCCGTAGTCATCGAAAATAATAAAACCCTGCATCCGCAGGCGCTTGCGCAGAATCAGCCCTGCCAGCTGCGGCAGGCGATCCGGGCCATCCGGCAGGCCGGTGGCGTTATACTGCGCCACCACGCCGCACACCGGGATGCGCGCCTTGCTGTTGAGCAGCGGCATCACCGCGTCAAACACTTTGCCGCCGACATTCTCATAATAGACGTCAATGCCGTCCGGGCAGGCAGCCTTTAACTGTGCCTCGAAATCGTCAGCCCGGTGGTCGATGCAGGCATCAAAGCCGAACTGTTCCAGGGCGTAGCGGCACTTCTCTTCGCCCCCGGCGATGCCGACAGCGCGGCAGCCTTTGAGTTTGGCAATCTGCCCGACCATCGAGCCGACCGGCCCGGTGGCCGCGGCCACCACCACGGTTTCACCCGGCTGCGGATTGCCGATGTCCAGCAGCCCCATGTAGGCGGTGAAGCCCGGCATCCCGAGCACGCCCAGCGCCAGCGACGGGTGGTTTGCGATGTGGTCAGCCAGCTTCTGCACCTTGTCGCCCGGCATCACGCTGTAATCCTGCCAGCCGGTAGTGCCGAGCACCCAGTCGCCCTCCTGGAAATTGGGGTGGCGCGAGGCAACCACTTTCGAGACTGCGCCGCCGGTCATCACCTCATTGATCTGCACCGGCGCGGCGTAGGAGGGGGCATCGCTCATGCGGCCGCGCATGTACGGGTCAAGCGAGAGGTAGACCGTGCGCAGCAGCACCTCACCCTCTGCCGCCTCGGGGATCGGGTGCTGTTCCAGACGGAAATTATCGGCAGTGGGCGCGCCCTGCGGGCGTGACGCCAGAACCAGTTGACGGTTTACGCTGTTGCTTTGACTCATCACTCACTCCTGTTCGCGGGAAAAGGAACACCATCCCTAAGTATAGGCATGAGTTCTTAGGATTTTATGCGGTGACGGCGACGCGCGTGGCGGAATGGGTAAGAAGCGGGACAGGGCGGGCAGGAGGCAGGGCAAAAAAAGGGGAAGCGTGCCCGCTTCCCCAGGCCGTTACGCCAGCGCGGAGGCGATGGCACGGGTCAGGCGCGTCAGCTGTTCCGGGGTGATGATGTAGGGTGGCATCAGGTAAATCAGCTTGCCGAACGGCCGGATCCAGACCCCCTGTTCCACAAAGTGGCGTTGCAGCCGCGCCATCTCCACCGGCGCGTGCAGCTCCACCACGCCAATCGCCCCCAGCACCCGCACCGCAGCCACCGCCGGGTGGGCGGCCAGCGGCATCAGCTCCGCGTTGAGCTGGGTTTCAATCGCCGCGACCTGCGCCTGCCAGCGGTTTTCCGCCAGCAGCGCCAGGCTGGCCCCGGCCACCGCACAGGCCAGCGGGTTGCCCATAAAGGTCGGGCCGTGCATAAAGCAGCCCGCCGCGCCGTTGCTGATGGTCTCCGCCACTTGCCGGGTGGTGAGCGTAGCGGAGAGCGTCATGTAGCCGCCGGTCAGCGCCTTGCCGAGGCAGAGAATATCGGGCGTGATACCGGCATGTTCACAGGCAAACAGTTTGCCGGTGCGGCCGAAGCCGGTGGCGATCTCGTCGGCAATCAGCAAAATACCGTGCTGGTCACACAGCGCCCGCACCGCCTTCAGGTAGTCCGGGTGGTAGATGCGCATCCCGCCCGCGCCTTGTACCACCGGCTCCAGGATCACCGCCGCGATCTCCGTGGCGTGTTGCGCCAATAGCTGTTCAAACGGCGCGATGTCCGCGGCGTCCCACGCTTCATCAAACCCACACTGCGGCGCCTCGGCAAACAGGTGATGCGGCAGATAACCCTGATACAAACTGTGCATCGAGTTTTCCGGGTCACACACCGCCATCGCGCCGAAGGTGTCGCCATGGTAGCCGCGTTTCAGCGTCAACACGCGTTGGCGCGTTTCGCCGCGCGCCTGCCAGTACTGCATCGCCATCTTCAGCGCCACTTCCACCGCCACTGAGCCGGAATCGGCCAGGAATACGCACTCCAGCGCCGCCGGGGTGATCGCCACCAGCTGGCGGCAGAGCGCCACGGCGGCCGGGTGGGTAATGCCGCCAAACATCACATGGGCCATCTGGCCGAGCTGCGCCGTGGCCGCCGCATTCAGCGCCGGGTGGTTATAGCCGTGGATCGCCGCCCACCACGAGGACATGCCGTCCACCAGCGTGCGGCCGTCGGCCAGCGTCAGTTCCACGCCCTGCGCAGACACCACCGGGTAGCAGGGCAACGGGGTGGTCATCGAGGTGTAAGGGTGCCAGATGTGGCGTTGGTCAAAAGCAAGATCGTCGTGCGTCATCAAACAGTTCCGGCAAAAGCGGTAAACCATAAAGTCTATATAAAGTTTACCGTAAACTAAAGTGATCTGTTTTTGGTTGACAGCTTGATGCCGTTATTTACACTGTGCCCACAACACCGATAAGGAGATGCCGCCGTGGCACAACGTATTCACTGGACGCCGGAAACCACCCAGGCGCTGTTTGAGAAGCCTTTTTTAGAGCTGATGTTTGAAGCGCAACAGATCCACCGCCAACACTTTGACCCGCGTCAGGTACAGGTCAGTACCTTGCTGTCGATCAAAACCGGGGCCTGCCCGGAAGACTGCAAATACTGCCCGCAAAGTTCGCGCTACAAAACCGGGCTGGAAGCGGAACGGCTGATGCAGGTTGATCAGGTGCTGGAATCGGCGCGCCAGGCGAAAGCGGCCGGATCTACCCGGTTCTGCATGGGCGCGGCGTGGAAAAACCCGCATGACCGCGACATGCCCTATCTGGAGCAGATGGTGCAGGGCGTGAAAGCGATGGGCATGGAAACCTGCATGACCCTCGGCACGCTGAACAGCGAGCAGGCGCAGCGGCTGGCACACGCCGGGCTGGACTTCTACAACCATAACCTCGACACCTCGCCGGAGTTTTACGGCAACATCATCACCACCCGCAGCTATCAGGAGCGGCTGGACACGCTGGACGAAGTGCGCGGCGCGGGCATCAAAGTCTGTTCCGGCGGCATCGTCGGGCTGGGCGAAAGCGTGCGCGACCGCGCCGGGCTGCTGATGCAGCTGGCCAACCTGCCGACCCCGCCGGAAAGCGTGCCGATCAACATGCTGGTGAAGGTCAAAGGCACGCCGCTGGCGGACAACGACGACGTCGACCCGTTCGACTTTATCCGCACCATTGCGGTGGCGCGCATCATGATGCCGACCTCCTACGTGCGCCTGTCGGCCGGGCGTGAGCAGATGAGCGAGCAGACGCAGGCGATGTGCTTTATGGCCGGGGCCAACTCGATCTTCTACGGCTGCAAACTGCTGACCACCCCAAACCCAGCGGAAGACAAAGACCTGATCCTGTTCCGCAAACTGGGGCTGAACCCGCAGGCCACCGGCGTAGAGCACGGCGACAACCAGCAGCAACAGGCGCTGGCGGCGCAGCTGCTCACCGCTGACAACGACCAGTTCTACAATGCGGCGGCGCGCTGAGCATTATGGGCTGGCAACAACGCATTGCGGCCGCGCTGGCTGAGCAACACGCGGCGGCCGCCTACCGCCGCCGCGTGCCGAACCGGGGCGGCAATGGCCGCCAGCTGGTGCAGAACGGGCGGCCTTACCTCAACTTCTCCGGCAATGACTATCTGGGCCTCAGCCACCATCCGGCGGTGATCGCCGCCTGGCAGCAGGGCGCGGCGGACTACGGCGTCGGCGCCGGCGGCTCCGGCCATGTCACCGGTTACAGCGAGGTGCACCAGCGGTTTGAACAGCGGCTGGCCGGGTGGCAGGGCTACCCGCGCGCGCTGCTGTTTATCTCCGGGTTTGCCGCCAATCAGGCGGTGCTGGCGGCGCTGTTGCAGGCCGATGACCGGGTGCTGGCGGACAAGCTCAGCCACGCCTCGTTGCTGGAGGCGGCGTTGCATGCGCCGTCCGGGCTGCGCCGTTTCGCCCATAACGACGCTGCGGCACTGGCGCGTTTGCTGGAGAAGCCGATCAGCGGCGAGACGCTGGTGGTGACCGAAGGGGTGTTCAGCATGGACGGCGACGCCGCGCCACTGAAGGCGCTGGCGGCTGAGGCAGCGGCGCACAACGCCTGGCTGCTGGTGGATGACGCCCACGGCATCGGCGTGGTGGGGGAGCAGGGCGCAGGCAGTTGCCGGCAGCAGGGGGTACGGCCGGATCTGCTGGTGCTGACCTTCGGCAAGGCGTTTGGCGTCAGTGGGGCGGCGGTGCTGTGTGATGACGCCACCGCCGAATTCCTGTTGCAACGGGCGCGCCACCTGATCTACAGCACCGCGATGCCCGCCGCGCAGGTCTGCGCGCTGGATGCTGCGCTGACGGCGCTGATCGAAGGTGATGCCCTGCGTGAACGGCTGCATCAGCATATCCGCCGCTTCCGCGACGGCGTGGCGGGGCTGCCGTTACAGTTGGCTGACTCGGCCACCGCCATCCAGCCGCTGATCGTCGGGGAAAACCAGGCGGCGCTGGACCTGGCGGCGCGGCTGCGTGAACGCGGCATCTGGGTGAGTGCCATCCGCCCGCCCACGGTGCCGCCCGGCAGCGCCCGCTTACGCCTGACCCTGACCGCCGCCCATCGGCCGGACGATATCGATACCCTTCTGGAGGCACTGCATGCTCTCTGTGGCTGACCACCCCACAACCGTGGATAAACGCGCAGTGGCGGCGGCATTCAGCCGCGCTGCACACCATTATGATGAAGCCGCCGCGCTACAGCGGCGGGTCGGCGAACGGCTGATGGCGCTGGCGGCAGTACCGGCCGGGGCCACCGTGCTGGATGCCGGGTGCGGCACCGGCCACTTCAGCCGCCGCTGGCGCGAGGCTGGGCACCGTGTCGTGGCGCTGGATCTGGCGGAGGGCATGGTGCAGCAGGCGCAGGCGCTGGCCTCGGCCGATCGCTACCTGACCGGCGACATCGAGGCTCTGCCGCTGCCGGATGCCGCCGTCGACGCGGTGTTCAGCAGCCTGGTGGTGCAGTGGTGCGACGCGCTGCCCCAGGTGCTGGCGGAGCTGTACCGCGTTACCCGCCCCGGCGGGGTGATCATGTTCTCCACGCTGGCCGCCGGGTCGCTGGCGGAGCTGGCGGACGCCTGGCAGCAGATCGACGGGCACGGGCACGTGAACCGTTTCCTGCCCCCTGAGCAGATTGCCGCCGCTTGTGCGCCTTACCGGCATGAACTGGGTTTTGCCCATGAGCGGGAGCAGTTTGTCGATGTGCGGGCGTTGATGCGCTCGCTGAAAGGCATCGGCGCGACCCACCTGCATCAGGGCCGTGCGCCGGGGCTGACCGGCCGCCGCCGGCTGGAGAAGCTGGAGCAGGTGTTCCCGCGCCGGAACGGGCAGTGCCCACTGAGTTACCATGTGGCTTATGGAGTGATTTACCGTGATTAAACGCTATTTTGTTACCGGCACCGACACCGAAGTCGGCAAAACCGTGACCAGCAGCGCGCTGTTGCAGGCGGCCGCATGCGCCGGTTACCAGACCGCCGGTTACAAGCCGGTGGCTTCCGGCAGTGAGGAGACCGCCGACGGCCTGCGCAACAGTGACGCGCTGGCGTTGCAGCAGCACAGCACGCTGGCACTGGGTTACAGCGAGGTGAACCCGTACACCTTTGCGGAACCAACCTCGCCGCATATCGTCAGCCAGGATGAAGGGCGGCCGATCGACCCCGCCGTGCTGTCTGCCGGGTTACGCGCGCTGGAAGCGCGGGCGGAGTGGGTGCTGGTGGAAGGAGCGGGCGGCTGGTTCACCCCGCTGGGCGAGGCGTTCAGCTTTGCTGACTGGGTGTTGCAGGAGCAATTGCCGGTGATTCTGGTGGTCGGGGTGAAACTCGGCTGCATCAACCATGCGCTGCTCACCGCCGCGGCGGTACAGGCAGCCGGACTGCCGCTGGCGGGCTGGATCGCCAATGATGTGCAGCCGCCGGGGCGGCGGCATACGGAGTACCTGGCTACGTTGCAACGGCTGTTGCCCGCGCCGATGCTGGGCGAAATCCCTTATCTGGACGATCTCACCCAACCGCTCGGCACGTACCTCGATCTCAGCCGCATCACATCAGGTAATCGCTGATCAGCCGGTCGTCCAGCTGATCCAGCGTGCCTTCTGCCACGTTGCGCCCGCGGTCCAGCAGGCAGAAGCGATCCGCCACGCGGCGGATAAACGGCAACTGATGCTCCACCAGCAGCACCGTGACGCCGAGGTCACGGTTCAGCCGGTGGATGATGTTGCCCATCTCCGCCACCATCTCCGGCGCGCTGCCGTCGGTGGGTTCATCCAGGATCAGCAGCTCCGGTTCCGGCACCAGCGCCCGGGCAATCGCCAGCTGCTGCTGCTGGAAGGCGCTCAGCTCCCCGGCACGGCGGCTGCCCATGTCATGCAGCGCCGGGAACAGGTCAAACACCAGCGTCGGGATCTGGCGGTGCTGGTGCTGTGCCGCCATCATCGCCACGTGCAAATTCTCCTCCACGCTCAGTTGTGAAAAGATCTGCCGCCCCTGCGGCACATAGCTGATGCCGAGCGCGGCGCGGCTCTCCACCGGCTGTTGCAGCAGGTTCTGCGGCGGCCGGTCGCCGGTCTGCCAGATGACCGTGCCGCTTTTGACCGGCAGATGCCCCATGATGCAGTTCACCAGCGTTGTTTTGCCGACCCCCGCCCGTCCGAGCAGGCAGGTACACTTACCGCGCGGCAACTCCAGATTAACGTCCCATAAGGTGTGGGTCGGTCCATAGAACTGGTTGACTGCTTTTACGCTTAACATCAGGTACTCCCCCGATACGCGATGATTCATGGTGTGGTTGTCCCCGGTGGCCTGACAACCTGGTCATGGTGCACGATAACAACGCCTGCGGCGTGCGCCACGCCCGTTAACCGGGCAAAAGGGGCAGCGCCTTGCGCCCGGCGTACCTTCACTGGCGGGCCGGGCAAAACAGAGGCTTACCTATAACACTCAGCCGCGGGCCTCTTACACGGCGGGCGCGTGGGTGACCTGCGGCAGAGGCAGGACAGGGTCACCTTTTTACCCCTATCCCCAGCAGATTCTGCGGTGATCCGGCCTGGGTGACCCCAGGTGAAAGCGCAGGTAAACGGCGTTCCGGCAGGGGTTAATGGTGAAAAGCCGTCGTCTGCCCGACGAAAACAAGGCACCGGCGCACCCTGACAGTGAAATGCCGCTGTGCCCTGAAACAGGGAAAAACGGCTGCCGCTGTAACCATCAAGCAATCCGCAGGCCAACTTTCAGTTACCAGGAAAAAAGGAGAAAGTTACACGGTTGTTAACGGTTGGTCAGGGAATAACGGGCAGAAAAAGGTAAGCCGGGTTAATCATTGAGCAGGTGGCGCGCCATGGGTATGCACTCCGCCGGTGCCTGCCGGGTGATGCTGGTGCACTCTTGACCGGTGGCGCAGGCCCGGCCGCCTCCTCTCCGCGAAAAAGGACGTTCTGCGGTTTGGCAAGGGGGCGTATTAGTCTTTATCAGTATAAATAGCCAGGCAAACCGGGATAAAATTAACTAAAAAAAGGCCATTAAACCTCATCAACCGGGCGAAGCGCCTTTTTTGCCAACTCCCGCCGCGTATGGCGCTGTGTGAGTTATCCACCATTCCTGTGGATAACCTTGTGCATGAGCGGACGAAAAGTCGCTGTAAGCAAGGCGGGGCGCGGCTTTCGCCCAGATTGGTGCGAAACGCCGCTTTTTATAAAAGATGTTTTTTATCAGTAAATTAGTAAAAAACAAGTCAGGTAAAAACCGGGGCGATAATTTTGTTGCGAGGATGTCTCATTTTTATCATCAGGTTAATTTGCGACGCGTTCTGGGGATAAAAGTCAACCTGTGATAAAAGCATCATTTTTTTGTCATTTCATGCAGGCTTGCCCAGCGTGGGTAAGGCACCGCCCGTCAGGCGCGCTGAAAAAGTGCACTTGAACCTGGAATTATATCCAGTAGAATAGAGCTGGCAAAAATCGCACCGGCCTCCATACTTAGTAGCCGTGTAACCCCTTTCCGCGTCGCGGGCAGGGTCAGGTTTTCCCGCGGTGTCATCCGCGTCTCTCCAACAGGTAGCCTATCAATGAGTAAAGCGTTCAAACTGCGTTCCGATTTCAAGCCGTCCGGGGATCAGCCCGAGGCGATCCGCCGCCTGGAAGAGGGGCTGGAGAACGGGCTGGCGCACCAGACACTGCTGGGGGTGACCGGCTCCGGCAAAACCTTCACCGTGGCCAACGTCATCGCTGACCTCAACCGGCCGACCATGGTGCTGGCACCCAACAAGACGCTGGCGGCCCAGCTGTATGGCGAGATGAAGGAGTTCTTCCCGGAGAACGCCGTGGAGTATTTCGTCTCTTACTACGACTACTACCAGCCGGAAGCCTACGTCCCCAGCTCCGACACCTTCATCGAGAAGGATGCGGCGGTGAACGAGCACATCGAACAGATGCGGCTCTCGGCCACCAAGGCGCTGCTGGAGCGGCGCGACGTGGTGGTGGTGGCCTCGGTCTCCGCCATTTACGGCCTGGGCGACCCGGACGCCTACCTGAAAATGATGCTGCACCTGACGCGCGGCATGATCATTGACCAGCGCTCGATCCTGCGCCGGCTGGCGGAGCTGCAATACGCCCGCAACGATCAGGCGTTCCAGCGCGGCACCTTCCGCGTGCGCGGCGAGGTGATCGACATCTTCCCGGCGGAGTCAGACGATCTGGCGCTGCGGGTGGAGCTGTTTGATGAGGAAGTGGAGCGGCTGTCGCTGTTTGACCCGCTCACCGGCCACCTGGAGCAGGATGTGCAGCGCTTCACCATCTACCCGAAAACCCACTACGTTACGCCGCGGGAGCGCATCCTCGAGGCGATGGAGGGCATCAAGGTGGAGCTGGCCGACCGGCGCAAGTCGCTGCTGGAGAACAACAAACTGCTCGAGGAGCAGCGCATTACCCAGCGTACCCAGTTTGACCTGGAGATGATGAACGAGCTGGGCTACTGCTCGGGCATTGAGAACTATTCGCGCTACCTCTCCGGCCGTGCGCCGGGCGAGGCCCCGCCGACGCTGTTTGACTACCTGCCGGCGGACGGCCTGCTGGTGATTGACGAGTCCCACGTCACCATCCCGCAGATCGGCGGCATGTACCGGGGCGACCGGGCGCGTAAAGAGACGCTGGTGGAGTACGGTTTCCGCTTGCCGTCCGCGCTGGACAACCGGCCGATGCGGTTTGAGGAGTTTGAGGCGCTGGCGCCGCAGACCATTTACGTCTCCGCCACGCCCGGCAACTATGAGCTGGAAAAATCCGGCGATGAGGTGATCGACCAGGTGGTGCGGCCGACCGGCTTACTGGACCCGCTGATCGAAGTGCGCCCGGTGGGCACCCAGGTGGACGACCTGCTGTCAGAGATCCGCAAGCGCGTGGCGATCAACGAGCGCGTGCTGGTCACCACGCTGACCAAGCGCATGGCCGAGGATCTCACCGAGTACCTGGAAGAGCACGGCGAGCGGGTGCGTTACCTGCACTCAGACATCGACACCGTGGAGCGCGTCGAGATTATCCGCGACCTGCGCCTGGGCGAATTTGATGTGCTGGTGGGCATCAACCTGTTGCGTGAGGGGCTGGACATGCCGGAGGTGTCGCTGGTGGCGATTCTGGACGCGGACAAAGAGGGCTTCCTGCGCTCTGAGCGCTCGCTGATCCAGACCATCGGCCGTGCGGCGCGTAACCTTAACGGCAAGGCGATCCTCTACGGGGACAAGATCACCAACTCGATGGCGCGCGCCATTGAAGAGACGGAGCGCCGCCGCGCCAAACAGCAGGCGTACAACGAGGAGCACGGCATCACGCCGCAGGGGCTGAACAAGCGCATTGCCGACATCCTGCAACTCGGCCAGCCGACCTCACGCACCAAGCAGAGCAAACGCGCTGCCGAGGCCAAAGCGACGTACGAGGCGCTGTCGCCGAAAGCGCTGGATAACAAAATCCGCGAGCTGGAAGCGAAAATGTACGTGCATGCGCAGAACCTGGAGTTTGAGGAAGCGGCCAGCGTACGTGATGAGATCCATCAGTTGCGCGAGCAGTTCATCGCCGCCTCCTGATGGTTTGCCGGGGCGCACAAACCTGTTAAGGTGTGCGCCCCCGATTTCAGAGGCGACACGGCGATGACGCACGACAAGACTTCCCACCCCCCGAAAGATCCCCTGCATGGCATCACGCTGGAGCAATTGCTGACGGCGCTGGTGGCGCATTACGGCTGGCCGGGCCTCGCCCAGCGCATCAGCATCAACTGTTTCAAAAGCGACCCCAGCATCAAATCCAGCCTGAAGTTCCTGCGCCGTACCCCGTGGGCGCGGCAGAAAGTCGAAGAGCTCTATATTGATACCCAACACGGCAATCCCTGGAAGCAGCCCTGAAAAAAAACCGCCTGACGGCGGTTTTTGCGTTTACTGGCGGTGTAACGGATTATTTCATCTGTTGCAGTGCGCTTTCCAGTGCCAGCCGCAGCAGTTCGCGGTCATGGCGGTAGGGAATGTCACTGGCTTCCAGCGGCTGCTGAACAATCAGCCGGTCGGTGACGCCGCGGGTGTCGGCGCGCGGCCCGGCAATGATCGCCTGAATCGCCTTGCGTCCAATACGTTGCTCCATCAGCGCCAGCTTGTCCGGCAGGGAGAGTGACGCCGCCGCCACACTCAGTTCACGGCCCAGGTTACCGATGTAAATAATCGGCGCAGTGCTGCGGCGCAGCGCGGTGGCCAGCTCATCCAGCAGCAGCAGCGGCATCAGGCTGGTCAGGAAGCTGCCCGGCCCGATCAGGATAATGTCCGCATGGATGATGGCGTCGATCGCCTCGGCGGTGGCGCGCACCGGCGGCGACAGCATCAGCTGTTGCGGCATGTGCTGCAACTGGTCAACGTCCACCTCGCCATACACGTGGTTGCCTTCGTGGTCGAGCGCCACCAGATCCACCGGCTGCTCCGACATCGGGATCAGCTGCGCTTCCACCTTCAGCAGGCTGCGCACCAGGTTGATCGCCTCCAGCGGCCGCACGCTGAGGTTATCCAGCGCTTTCAGCATCAGGTTGCCGAGGTTATGCCCGGCCAGCTCGCCGTTGCCGGTGAAGCGGTATTCGAACATCGCCGAGGCGACGCTGGGTTCGGTGATCAGCTGGTTCAGGCAGTTACGCATGTCCCCCCAGGCGATGCCGCCCTCAGAGCGGCGGATGCGGCCGGTAGAGCCGCCGTTGTCGGTGGTGGTGACGATGCCGGTCAGCCGGGAGCCGAGCGAGGAGAGGGCGGACATCACCCGGCCCAGGCCGTGGCCCCCGCCAAGGGCGACCACTCTGTCCAGATCGGCCAATGTTCTGTTGCGCATGCTGCTCCTTACTGAGGGAAATCGGGGCCGTGCGGGAGGGCCCGGCGTGACGGCGGCGATCTTACCTGATTTTTTTACCGGCTGTTACTGACAGATACAAAGCAAGCGGTTGCGCGCCAAAATACGTTGTATATCAATATATATAGCGAAAAAGCAGATTGGCGCCGGCGCGAAATTAGCGCTAAGATTTCCCTCTCAACAGGGTCTTCACCCCCGCCGCTGGCGGCCGGTGGATGATCATACTCCTAGCCTTTGCGCCTAAGTCATTTAAAACCTTCACACAAATGATATGGCGCCCTGGCCGTGGCGCAAGCCACCAGGGTGCGAGGCAGAAATGCCTGCATCTCCCGTATTTGGAAAGGTGTTACTGGTGCCCCAACTTACCGATGCTTTTGCGCGCAAGTTTTATTACCTGCGCCTGTCAATTACTGACGTGTGTAACTTTCGTTGCACCTATTGCTTACCGGACGGCTATAAATCCGCCGGCCATGCCAAAAAAAGCTTTCTCTCGCTGGATGAGATCCGCCGCGTGACGCGCGCCTTTGCTGAGCTGGGCACCGAAAAGGTGCGCCTGACCGGCGGCGAGCCAAGCCTGCGCCGTGACTTCTGCGAGATCATCGCGGCCGTGCGCGAGAACCCGGAGATCCGCACGCTGGCGACCACCACCAACGGCTACCGCATGGCGCGTGACGTCGCGGCCTGGCGTGATGCCGGGCTGACGGCGATCAACGTCAGCGTTGACAGCCTCGACGCCCGCCAGTTCCACGCCATCACCGGGCAGGATAAATTCCGCCAGGTGATGGAAGGGATCGACGCCGCCTTTGAGGCCGGTTACGAGAAGGTGAAGGTCAACGCGGTGCTGATGCGCGACGTCAACCACAAACAGTTACCCGCCTTCCTCAACTGGATCAAAGACCGGCCGATCCAGCTGCGCTTTATTGAGCTGATGGAAACCGGCGACGGCAGCGAGCTGTTCCGCAAGCACCACATCTCCGGCGAGGTGATCCAGCGCCAGCTGATGCAGCAGGGCTGGCAGTTACAGCTGCGCGGCCGCAGTGACGGCCCGGCGCTGGTGTTCCGCCACCCCGATTATCAGGGCGAGATTGGCCTGATCATGCCCTATGCCAAAGACTTCTGCGAAAGCTGCAACCGCCTGCGCGTCTCCGCCATCGGCAACCTGCACCTCTGCCTGTTCGGCGAGCAGGGCGTGCCGCTGCGCGACCTGCTGGCGCATGACCGCGACCACGAGGCGCTGCTGGACCGCATCCAGGGCGGGCTGCGCCGTAAAAAGCAGACCCACTTCCTGCATGAGGGCAACACCGGCATCACGCAGAACCTGTCATTTATCGGCGGCTGATTCGCTGCCTGTTAAGGAGCTTCCATGAGCAAACCCCGTGGTGACGTTGTACCCGCCCAGCTTGCGGTGCTGACCGTCTCCGATTCCCGCACCGAAGCGGATGACACCTCCGGTGACTACCTGCGCGAAGCAGCGCACGAGGCCGGGCACCGGGTGGTGGTGAGCCGGATCGTCAAAGACAACCTCTACCAGATCCGCGCCGTGGTCTCGGCGTGGATTGCCGACCCGGATGTGCAGGCGATTCTGATTAACGGCGGCACCGGCTTCTCGGCGCACAACAGCACGCCGGAAGCGCTGCGGCCGTTGTTTGACCGCGAAATCGAAGGCTTTGGCGAGCTGTTCCGCATGGCCTCCTATGAGGAGATCGGCACCTCGACTATCCAGTCGCGTGCCATTGGCGGCATCGCCAACCAGACGGTGATTTTCGCCATGCCCGGCTCCACCCGCGCCTGCCGCACCGCCTGGGAGCGCATCATCGCCGAGCAACTCGATGCCCGCCACGGCCCCTGTAACTTTATCCCGCACCTCAAGCCGCTGCCGCAGGCTGACGCGCCGGATGCCACCGAGTAAGAGAGTGTTATGTCCCAACTGACCCACATCAACGCCGCTGGGGAAGCCCACATGGTGGATGTCTCCGCCAAGGCGGAAACCGTGCGCGAGGCGCGCGCCGAAGCCTTTGTTGAGATGCTGCCCGCTACGCTGGCGATGATCATCGACGGCAGCCACCACAAAGGTGACGTGTTCGCCACTGCCCGCATCGCCGGCATTCAGGCCGCCAAAAAAACCTGGGATCTGATCCCGCTCTGTCACCCGCTGCTGCTGACCAAAGTCGAGGTGCAGCTTGAGGCGCAACCGGAACATAACCGGGTGCGGATTGAGTCGCGCTGCCGCCTGAGCGGCAAAACCGGCGTGGAGATGGAGGCGCTGACGGCCGCCTCGGTGGCCGCCCTGACCATCTATGACATGTGCAAGGCGGTGCAGAAAGACATGGTGATTGGCCCGGTGCGCCTGCTGGCTAAAAGCGGCGGCAAATCCGGCGACTTCAGGGCGGACGTATGATTGAGATCCTGTTTTTCGCGCAGGTGCGCGAGCTGACCGGCACGGCGTCACTGACGCTGCCGGCAGAGTTTAAAGACGTTGACGCGCTGCGGCAGGCGCTGTGCGCCAGGGGTGACCGCTGGGCGCTGGCGCTGGAAGCCGGCAACCTGCTGGCGGCGGTGAACCAGTCGCTGGTGGCGATGGACCACCCGTTACAGGCGGGGGATGAAGTCGCCTTCTTCCCGCCGGTCACCGGGGGCTGAACATGGACAACACCCGCATCCGCGTCGGCGCTGAGCATTTCAGCGTCGGCGACGAGTATAACTGGCTGGCCGCGTGTGACGACGACGGTGCGGTAGTGACCTTCACCGGCAAAGTGCGCAACCACAACCTGGGCAGTGAGGTCAGCACCCTGACGCTGGAGCACTACCCCGGCATGACGGAGAAAGCGCTGGCGGAGATCGTCACTGAGGCGCGCCAACGCTGGGCGCTGCAACGGGTGTCGGTTATCCACCGCATTGGCGCGATGTACCCCGGCGATGAGATCGTGTTTGTCGGCGTGACGGCGGCGCACCGCGGCATGGCGTTTGACGCGGCGGAATTCATCATGGATTACCTGAAAACCCGCGCGCCGTTCTGGAAGCGTGAAGCGACGCCGGAAGGCGACCGCTGGGTAGATGCGCGTGACAGTGACCACCAGGCCGCCGGGCGCTGGGCGTAGCCCGCAGGCCGCGCCGCGCCCGCAGAGCCAGGCGCGCGGCGGCAGTCGTTAAGCGGCTGTCGTTGTAAGGCTGCTGTTGTAAGGCGGTTGTCCCGGCTGTGCTAAACTATACTTTTAAGGGGGCTGCCGGTTGCAGCCTGATTTTTCTGTCACTTACGCAAAAGGTTTCACATGGACAGATATCCGCGTTCCAATAATTCCATCATCCAGGGTGCCGGTACCGGCATTCAGACCTACATGGCCCAGGTTTATGGCTGGATGACCTGCGGCCTGCTGCTGACGGCATTTGTCTCCTGGTATGCCGCCAATACTCCGGCGGTAATGCAGGCGATCTTTTCCAGCCAGATCACTTTCTTCGGGCTGATCATTGCCCAGCTGGCGGTGGTGTTTGTGCTCTCCGGGCTGGTGAACCGCCTGAGCGGCGCAGCGGCCACGGCGCTGTTTATGCTCTATTCGGTGCTGACCGGCCTCACCATGTCGAGCATCTTTGTGCTCTACACCTACTCCTCCATCGCCAGCACCTTTGTGGTGACCGGCGGGATGTTCGGCGCGATGAGCCTGTTCGGTTACACCACCAAGCGTGACCTGAGCGGCATGGGCAGCATGCTGTTTATGGCGCTGATCGGCATTGTGCTGGCGTCCGTGGTGAACATCTGGCTGAAGAGCACCGCCCTGATGTGGGCCGTGACCTACATCGGCGTCATCGTGTTTGTCGGCCTGACCGCCTACGACACCCAGAAGCTGAAAAACATCGGCGAACAGCTCGATCCGGCAGACCGCGACGGCTTCCGCAAGTACTCGATTGTCGGCGCGCTGACGCTCTACCTCGACTTCATCAACCTGTTCCTGATGCTGCTGCGCATCTTCGGCAACCGCCGCTGATTGCGCTGTTGCAGAAAGCAGAAAACAAAAAACCGGGCATTGCCCGGTTTTTTTCTGCCTGCGGTTCAGCGCCGCCGCGGCACCCGTTTCACGTTCAGCCAGAGCTGCACGGTATTGATGATGATGATCGCGGCAGTGGCGATAAACACCCAGCGGAACCCGGCCAGCGCCGAGATACCGGAGCCAATCAGCGGCCCGGCGACGTTGCCGAGGTACATAAACGACTGGTTATAGCCGAAGATGCGGCCGGTGACCTGATCGCTGCTGTGCTTCATCAGCAGCGTCTGCACCGCGGGCAGCAGCGCGCCATCAGCGAAGCCGAGCAGAAAGCGCAGCACCGCCAGCTGCACCGGCGTGGTGACCCAGGACATCATGAAAAACAGCAGCGTGGCGAACAGCAGCGCGGCCAGCAAAATCCGCTCGGTGCCGATGCGGTCACCCAGCCGCCCCAGCCGGGGCGCGGCCAGCAGCGCCGAGACGCCCGGTACGGCGGCGATCACCCCGCTGATAAACGCGATATTGTCACTGGCCGGGGTCAGCGCTTTGATAAACAGCGCCAGAATCGGCCCGATGGAGCCGTTCGCCAGCTGAATGGTCAGGGTGGTAAAGAACAGGCTGATGATAAGCATAGGGTAGGGCAGGGAGGCGAACACCGCCTTGCCGCTGAGCTTGTCCGCTTTGCTCACCACCACCACCCGCTCCTTAATCAGGAACAGCGTCACCAGGAAGCTGAGAAACAGCATCCCGGCGGTCATGAAAAACACGATGCGCAGCCCGACGTGGTCAGCCATAAAGCCGCCCAGCAGCGGGCCTAAAATCACGCCGGAGATCTGGCCGGTGGAGAGGGTGCCGAGCGCCCAGCCGCTTTTGTCCCGCGGCACCTGTGAGGCCACCAGCGCCATGGCGTTCGGGATATAACCGGAGGTCAGGCCCATCAGGGTGCGCAGGATAAACAGCTGCCAGACGTTGGTGGCAAAGCCCTGCAACAGCATCACGATCGCCATGCCGAGGGAGGCGCGCAGCAGCATCAGCTTGCGCCCTTTGCGGTCCGCCAGGCTGCCCCACATCGGCGCGACAATCGCCGACACCAGGAAGGTGCCGCTGAACACCAGCCCGGACCAGAGGCTCAACGCTTCATGGTCATGCACCCCAAGCTGCTCAATATAGAGCGGCAGAAACGGCAGGATCTGGCTCATCGCCAACCCGGTGAAAAAGCAGCCTAACCAGACTGAGAAAAGATTAACCTTCCAGGTTTCCATCGATCCCAAACCGTCTTCTTGCAGGGAAACAGAGTTCAAGGGTAGCAGGCCGGTGAACGGTGGGCACAGCGGAAAAACGTAGGATTTTATGTCATGGGCGGGAAAGTCCCATGCCAGCCTGCGGAAAACCGGCTGTGGGCCAGGATTTTTTTCATCACAGTGTGACCGGCCGCATAATATTTAACGTATCGCAGGGGTTATCTGCTACACTTTGCGCAACTGGCGCACTTGCAGTTTGTGCCGAATCCTCGTGGTGATGCCCCATCTTGCCTCGTCTACTATCTCCCCGGAAACTGCACCAACCTTGTTGGTAACGGGAGATCTGGAGCTTTATTCTTTATGTCATTTGATTCTCTCGGTTTACATACCGATATTCTGCGTGCGGTAGAAGAACAGGGTTACCGTGAGCCTACGCCTATCCAGCGTCAGGCGATTCCGGTGGTGCTTGAAGGCCGTGACCTGATGGCCAGCGCCCAGACCGGTACCGGTAAAACCGCTGGTTTTACCCTGCCGCTGCTGCACCTGTTGAACAAAACCCCGCACCAGAGCAAAGGCCGCCGCCCGGTTCGCGCCCTGATCCTGACGCCGACCCGTGAACTGGCGGCGCAGATTGGCGAGAACGTCGACGCCTACAGCAAACACCTGCGCCTGCGCTCGCTGGTGGTCTTCGGCGGGGTAAGCATCAACCCGCAGATGATGAAATTGCGCGGTGGCGTGGATGTGCTGATCGCCACCCCTGGCCGCCTGCTCGACCTGGAACACCAGAACGCGGTGGATCTCTCCCAGATCGAAATCCTGGTGCTGGACGAAGCGGACCGGATGCTCGACATGGGCTTCATCCATGACATCCGCCGCGTGCTGGCCAAACTGCCGGCCAAGCGCCAGAACCTGCTGTTCTCCGCGACCTTCTCTGATGAGATCAAAGCGCTGGCGAACAAGCTGCTGCACAACCCGGCGTCGGTGGAAGTGGCCCGCCGCAACACCGCCTCTGAGCAGGTTGCGCAGAGCGTCCACTTCGTGGACAAGAAGCGCAAACGGGAACTGCTGTCGCAGATGATCGGCACCGGTGACTGGCAGCAGGTGCTGGTGTTTAACCGCACCAAGCACGGCGCCAACCACCTGGCGGAGCAGCTGAACAAAGACGGCATCACCGCCGCCGCGATCCACGGCAACAAGAGCCAGGGCGCGCGTACCCGTGCGCTGGCGGACTTCAAAGACGGCCGCATCCGCGTGCTGGTGGCAACGGACATCGCGGCGCGTGGGCTGGACATCGACCAGCTGCCGCACGTGGTGAACTATGAGCTGCCGAACGTGCCGGAAGATTACGTGCACCGCATCGGCCGTACCGGCCGTGCTGAAGCCACCGGTGAGGCGATCTCGCTGGTCTGCGTTGATGAGCACAAGCTGCTGCGTGACATCGAGCGCCTGCTGAAGAAAGAGATCCCGCGTATTGCGCTGCCGGGTTATGACCCGGACCCGACCATCAAGGCAGAGCCGATCATCAACGGCCGCCAGGGTGGCGGGCGTGGTCAGGGCGGCGGCCGGGGTAACGGCGGCAATGGCGGCGGCCAGCGCAGCGGTGCCCCGCGCACCGGCGAAAGCCGCAACGGCCAGCCGCGCCAGCGCCAGGAGCACAGCGACGGCCAGCGCCGTCCGAGCCGCCCGAGCCAGCCGCGCCGTTCACGCCCGGCCGGCAAAGCGGATTAATCGCCCGCTCACCAAAAAAAGCTGCCTGCGGGCAGCTTTTTTTTTGCCTGTGGCTCAGGCGATTGCCCGGGCGGCGCATCGCCCGTATCATGGCGCACACTTTTTCTGAGGTATCCGGCAATGCGTGTATTACTCGCCCCGATGGAGGGCGTCCTCGACTCACTGGTGCGGCAGCTGCTCAGCGAGGTCAATGATTACGATCTCTGCATCACCGAGTTTTTGCGGGTGGTTGACCAACTGCTGCCGGCCAAATCCTTCCTGCGCCTCTGCCCGGAGCTGGAGCACAACAGCCGCACGCCCTCCGGCACCCAGGTGCGGGTGCAACTGCTGGGCCAGCACCCGCAATGGCTGGCGGAGAACGCCGCGCGCGCCGTGGAGCTGGGGTCATATGGCGTGGATCTCAACTGCGGCTGCCCGTCGAAGCTGGTGAACGGCAGCGGCGGCGGGGCGACGCTGCTGAAAGACCCGGAGCTTATCTACCGCGGCGCGAAAGCGATGCGCGAGGCGGTGCCGGGTGCGCTGCCGGTGACGGTGAAAATCCGCCTGGGCTGGGATTCCGGCAGCCGCAGCCTGGAGATTGCCGACGCGGTGCAGCAGGCTGGGGCCACCGAGCTGGCGGTGCATGGCCGCACCAAAGAGGATGGCTACAAGGCGGAGCGCATCAACTGGGCGGCGATTGGCGAGATCCGCCAACGCCTGCGCATCCCGGTGATCGCCAACGGGGAAATCTGGGATTACGCCAGCGCGCAGGCGTGCATGAAGGTCACCGGCTGTGACGCAGTGATGCTGGGGCGCGGCGCGCTCAACGTGCCGAACCTCAGCCGGGTGGTGAAATACAATGAACCGCGCATGGCGTGGCCGCAGGTGGTTACCTTGCTGCAAAAATATGTGCGGCTGGAGAAGCAGGGCGACACCGGCCTCTACCATGTGGCGCGCATCAAACAGTGGCTCGGCTACCTGCGCAAAGAGTATGCCGAGGCTACGGCGCTGTTTACCGAAATCCGCACCCTGACGTCATCCGCCGCTATTGCCCGGGTGATTGATCGCCAGTAACCGGCGGGTCATCCCAGTAACGGTACTGGTAGGCGGTGCCGAGGTTGCGCGTCAGGCGCATTGACGGCAGCAACTCTGTTTCAAAGGTCTCGCTCAGCGTGCAGTTGCCGGTCTCATCCCAGGACTGGCAGCGCTCCACGCGGCTGGTCTGGCTGAACGGTGACGAGGAGAAGGTGACGGAGCCGCTTTCGCGCCCCTGTGGGTCATAGCGGTAGGTGCTGCGGTCGCCGTCGGTGGCGGTGGCGCTGAGCAGCCAGCCCTGCGGCGTATAGCGGTAGCGCGTCTCCTGGTTGCTGAGCGCGTCGGTGCCGCGCGTGACGCTGCGCACCAGCCGCAGCTGGGCGTCATAATCGTAGGTGCCGGTGGTAAAGCCGGACTGATCGTTGATGGTGAACAGATCGGTGGAAGCGGTGATATTGCCGCGCTTGCCGGTGGTGTAATAGAGGGTGCCGCGCTTGCGGTTGACCAGCGTCTGGCTTGCCTCTTTCAGCACCGAGATCCTGACCTCATAATCGGTTATCCAGCCCGCCTCCACCCGCAGGGTGCGGCTTATCATCTCCAGCCGGATGTTTTTCTCGGTTTTCTGGTATTTGAACGTGGCCTCGCTGAGGCGGCCACAACGGTCGATATTCCCGCTGAGGTGTACCTGCTGGTTGACGTCCTTGCCGAGCGAGCCGGAAACAAACTGCCGGATGTCGCCCCGGGCGCTGCCGCCCAGTAAAATCTGGATATTGCTCTCATTGACCTGGCGGTTTTTCACCACGCAGGGAAGATCGGCGGCCGTTGCGCTGCCGGTGACCCCGGCCGCCAGAACGATCCCTGTAAATGCTTTCAGCGCTGTGCCCATTGTCTGTCCGTTGTTGAGAGAGGTCGTCTCTCTATCGTAGCGGATAGGCCGGGCAGCGTCAGGCGCCTTTCGTGGTTTACAGCGCCATATCAATCACAATGCGCCCTTCGATCTTTCCGGCGTGCATCCGGGCAAAAATGTCATTGATATTCTCCAGCGGCTCGGTGGCGATGGTGGCCTGCACTTTGCCCTCACCGGCAAAGTTGAGTGCTTCCTGAAGATCGAGCCGCGTGCCGACGATGGAGCCGCGCACCGTGGTGCCGTCCAGCACCATGTCAAAAATCGACAGCTCGAAGTTGCCCGGCGGCAGCCCGTTCAGCGCAATGGTGCCGCCGCGGCGCGTCATGCCGATCGCCTGCTGGAACGCAATCGGCGAGACCGCCGTTACCAGCGCGCCGTGGGCACCGCCAATCTCTTTTTTCAGGTAGGCGGCCGGGTCCTGCTGGCGGGCATTCACCGTCACCGTCGCGCCGAGGCGCGTCGCCAGCGCCAGCTTGCTGTCATCCACGTCCACCGCCGCCACGTTCATGCCCATCGCTTTGGCGTACTGCACCGCCAGGTGCCCCAGCCCGCCGATGCCGGAAATCACTACCCACTGGCCGGGTTTGGTTTCGGTCATCTTCAGCCCTTTAAACACCGTGACCCCGGCGCAGAGGATCGGCGCAATCTCGGTAAAGCTGACGTTGTCCGGCAGGATGCCGACGTAATCGGCATCCGCCAGCGTGTATTCGGCAAAGCTGCCGTTGACCGAGTACCCGGCATTCTGCTGCTGCTCGCACAGGGTTTCCCAGCCGCCGAGGCAATGTTCGCAGTGGCCGCAGGCGGAGTAGAGCCACGGCACGCCGACGCGGTCGCCCTCTTTCAGGTGGGTGACGCCCGCGCCGACGCTGACCACATGGCCGACGCCCTCATGGCCGGGAATAAACGGCGGGTTGGGTTTCACCGGCCAGTCACCCTGAACCGCATGCAGGTCAGTGTGGCAGACGCCGGTCGCGGCAATTTTCACCAGGATCTGGCCGGGCCCGACCGCCGGAACCGGCACATCTTCTATCTGGAGGGGTTTGTTGAATTCATGCACAACTGCGGCTTTCATTGTTGTTGCCATAAAAACTCCTTGGAAGGAACGCAGCCACCGGAACGGGCTGCA
Organism: Chimaeribacter californicus; assembly: GCF_002858675.1. Taxonomy (GTDB): domain Bacteria; phylum Pseudomonadota; class Gammaproteobacteria; order Enterobacterales; family Enterobacteriaceae; genus Chimaeribacter; species Chimaeribacter californicus. Next base: position 20,469 of record NZ_PJZF01000022.1, on the reverse strand, counting down.
AAGGTGCCCGTTAAGCGTAGGCGATGGGGCTGAAAGCCGGGCAAAAGGGTAGGGTGCGCGCTGTCACGCCCGCGTGACAAAAGTGTCACACGCCGCGTCAGCCGGGGCATGGCGACGGCGGGCCGGCCGGGGAATTCAGATTAACCTGATAAAATGCAGGGATTAGGGCGCCGGCGGCCGGGCGTTAAACAGCGTGGCGTAGTCGCGCTGGCGGAAGGCCTCTGCCAGGTAATCAACAAATACCCGGGTTTTGGCCGGCAGCAGCGTGCGGCCGGCGTAGTAAAGGGAGATCGGGCCGAGATCGGCGTACCAGTCCGGCAGCAGCCGCACCAGTGCGCCTGATGCCAGCCAGGGCAGGGCGTCGGGCAGGGTGATCAGTGCCACGCCCAGCCCCTGCAACGCGGCCTGCCGCATCGCCAGCGGATCGTTCACCACCAATGACTCCCTCAGCATCGCCGCCTGCTCCTCGCCTGCCGCATTGCGCAACACCCAGCGGCGCAGGCGGCCGGTATTGGCCGACCGCAGCAGGATGCCGTTAAACGCCGCCAGATCGTCCGGCGTGGCGGGCAGGGCGCGCCCGGCCAGCACCGTGGGGGAGGTCACCGCGATACAGTGCGCCGGGGCCAATGACCGTGCCACCAGCCCCGGCGTCAGGGTGAAACCGCCGCCGATCGCCACATCAATCCCCTCGGCAATCAGATCGGACGCGCGGTTCTCAAAGTGGCACTCCGGGCGGATGGCCGGGTAGCGCGCCACAAACGCCGGCAGCAGCGGCAGCAGGTAGTCGGTGCCGAACACCAGCGACATGCTGATTTTCAGCACGCCCGCCGGTTCGCCCTGTTGTGTGGTCTGGGCCGCAATCGCTGCCTGTAACCCCTCCAGATGGCCGCCAACGGCCTGCCGGAAACGCTCACCCGCCTCGGTCAGCGTCAGCTTGCGGGTGCTGCGCAGAAACAGCCGCTGCCCCAGGTTGCGTTCCAGCATCGCCACATTGCGGCTCACTGCCGCCGGGGTCAGCCCCAGCCGCCGCGCCGCCGCGGAAAAGCTGCCGCTCTCGGCACTGCGCATAAAAGACTCAATATTCGCCAGCGTTTCCATCCCATTACCTTCAAGCATTGGTTGAAAATGATAGCCATCACTATGGGCTAATCAGCGGGGAATCGGAAGCGTACTCTTAAGCCATACCGACATCCCCACTTAATCTGTTAACCCAGAAGGAACAGACCATGACAATCGGCATTATTGGCGCAGGCGCTATCGGCAGTGCCTTTGCCCGCGCCCTGGCGCGTCACCACATCCCGGCGATGATCGCCAACAGCCGTGGCCCGGAGACGCTGGCGGCGCTGGTGGAGGAGATTGGCCCGACGCTGACGGCCGTGACCCGCGAACAGGCGGCGCAGGCGGAGATCGTGTTTCTGGCGGTGAACTGGGCGACGCTGCCGCAGGCGCTGGCCGGTCTTCCGGCGTGGCATAACCGCATCGTGATTGATGCCAACAACGCTGTGGAGGTGCCCTCATTTCGCGCCGTACCGCTGGGCGGGCAGACGTCCAGCGAGGTGGTGGCAGCAAACCTGCCGGGCGCACGGCTGGTGAAAGCCTTTAACCACCTCAGCGCGCCGCTGTTAAGCGAGCCGCCGGAGAGCCACGGCGGCCGGCGGGTGCTGTTTTACGCCGGGGATGACGCAGAGGCAAAACAGCAGGTGGCGGCGCTGATGGCGCAACTGGGGTTCGCGGGGATCGATCTCGGCGCACTGGCAGCGGGTGGGGCGTTGTTCCAGTTCCCCGGCGGCCCGCTGGCGGTGCACCATCTGGTGAAACAGGAATAACAGGGCGGGGCCGGGAAACCGGCACCTTCTTCACTTGCACTTTGTCACAAATAGTCCTGCATTATCCAAGTGCTAACGGTATTCACGTCACTTATAATTCCCCGGCAATCTGGCGGGCAGTTCCCGACGAAACCGTATACGCAACTAAGCCTTGTACGTGACTAATCCTTATACGTAACAGAGTACGCATGTGAAAATCCCCTTTTTGGTTTTAAGCCTGCTCGCGGTGAACGCGGGCGTGATGGCAGCACCGCTTGCCCCGGCCACCAGCAACGCGGCGATTGCGGGCAAGCTCACGCCGCTGGAGATCGCCTCCGGCAGCGCGATGGTGGTGGATATGCAATCCCATCAGGTGATCTATTCCCGCAACCCGGATGAAGTGGTGCCGATCGCCTCCATCACCAAGCTGATGACCGCCATGGTCACGCTGGATGCCAAACTGCCGCTGGATGAGGTGATCGCGGTGGATATCCACAATACGCCGGAGATGCGCGGCGTATTTTCCCGGGTGAAAGTCGGCAGTGAGGCGAGCCGCCGGCTGATGTTGCAGATGGCGCTGATGTCGTCGGAGAACCGGGCCGCGGCCACGCTGGCGCACCACTACCCGGGCGGCTATGACGCCTTCATCCGGGCGATGAACGCCAAAGCGCGCGCGCTGGGCATGACCCACACCCACTATGTGGAGCCGACCGGGCTGTCGGTGCAGAACGTCTCAACCGCCCGTGACCTGACCAAGCTGTTGCAGGCGACCAGGCTCTACCCGCTGATAAGCCAGCTCAGCACCACCGAACAGGCGCAGGTCAGCTTTACCCACCCGCGTTACAGCCTGCCGTTCCGCAATACCAACCACCTGCTGAGCAACGGCAGCTGGAACATCCAGCTGACCAAAACCGGCTTTACCAATCAGGCCGGCCACTGCCTGGCGATGCGCACCACCATTAACCACCGGCCGGTGACCTTAGTGGTACTGGATGCGTTTGGGAAATATACCCACTTTGCGGATGCCAACCGGCTGCGCAGCTGGATGGAGACCGGGCGCGCCGCGCCGGTGCCGCAAGTGGCAAAAAACTACCGGAAGGAAAAGGATCAACAGCTTGACCACCCAACGGTGGCGCAGGCGATCGAGTAAACGCCTGAAGGTGACGCCTGTCCGACCTGCCGGCCGGACAGGGAAATGCGGGGCCGGTCAGAACAGCATCTTGAAGACGCCGGTCAAGGTCAGCAGGCCAACAATAAAGATAATCGCAATAATCCATAAAATAATTTTCATACTTTTCTCCTGATTTCCTGTGCACATTCCAACGTCATCACGTTGTCATCCCAAAACGGCCGCGCATGTTCCCTCGCATCCCGTGTCGCCCCGTTAACCGGCGCGGTAACCATAAGTATAGACAGTTTCCCCTTTTCTGCCGGAAAACGCCTGCATACCCAACTGAAAACCATGACGTTTATCGCAACCCGGAGTTTTAGTCCGCCTCCGGGCGGTGCGCGCCTTGTATTCACCCCCGCCTGGGTTATGGTTGGGTAACTAACCTGAATGGACACACCAAGGAGTGACTGATGAAAAAGATCGTGCTGTGTTGTGCCGCCGGAATGTCGACCAGTATGCTGGTTCAGCGGATGCGTCAGGAAGCGGAAAAGCGCCAGATTGAGGTGGATATCGAGGCGGTGCCGGTGTCGGATTTCGAGCTGATCGTCAAGGATGCGGATGTCATCCTGCTGGGGCCGCAGGTGAAGTTCCAGCTGAAACGGTTGCAGGAAGCGGCCGCGCCGCTGGGCAAACCGGTGGATGTGATTGACATGATGGATTACGGCACCATGCGCGGTGACAAAGTGCTGGATAAGGCGCTCTCCCTGATCCCCTGATCCCCTGCCGCGCAGCGGGCTGCGCGGACTTTCCCCCTGATGCTTCCTGCTGCGCCGCCGCCTTTCTGCATAAGAGAATCTGTATAAAACCTGAGCAGCACTATACTTGAGCTGAAGAGGGTCGCACACACCCGGGCCAACCCGGGCGCGCCTCATCCGGTTCGTCTGTTGCGGCCACAGGCGGACACTGGAGGTAGCTATGATCAATCACGTCTGGGGGCTGTTTGCCCATCCTGAACCGGAAATGCAACAGATTAAACGTGAGCATGAATCGGTTCCTCACCTGTATATGCACCATGTCATGTTAATGGCCGCCATTCCGGTGGTCTGTTCGTTTATCGGCACTACGCGGGTCGGCTGGAGCTTTGGTGACGGCGAGTACCTGCGCATACTGCCCTCGACGGCGCTGGGCATCGCGGTGGTGTTCTACCTGCTGATGCTGGGCGCGGTGGCGGTGATGGGGCGGGTGATCCACCTGCTCGCCAGCCGCTACCCGAGCCGCCCGTCACGCAATGACTGCATCGTGTTCGCCGGTTACGTCGCGACGCCGATGTTCCTGAGTGGGCTGGTGGCGCTCTACCCGATGGTATGGCTCTGTTTGTTTGTCGGTGCGCTGGCGCTGGCTTACAGCGGTTACCTGCTGGCGCTCGGAATGCCCGCGTTCCTCGGCATCGACCGGCAGGAGGGGATGCTGGTGTTCGGCTCCACGCTCGGCATCGGCGTGCTGGTGCTGGAATTGCTGCTGGCACTGGCGGTGATGATGTGGGGGTACGGCTCGCATTTCTTCTGAGGTTTCCTGCTTAGTTGTCAGTGGTTCACCGCCGGGAAAACCCCGCCGCGCTTTGAGGTAACTCCAGGCGCTGCGGGGTTTTTTTTGCACCTTGCCGTCTTCGGTTGGCCTGAACGCACGCTTTAGCGCGCACCTTCCGCCGTCATTTGTTAAAGTGGCTTTCCTGAAAGGAAAAGAGGAACGGGCCACAGCCCGTCACGGTATGCAGCTGAAAGCGTTATTTACGGTGGTGTCGTGGATGGTCACCCTGATTGGTGTGTTACTGGCAGCGGATGCCGTCTGGTTTGCCCCCCGCGGGGAATTTGTGCATTTTAACGGCTATGTGGCGCTGGGCATTCTGGCGATCACCAATTTCACCACGCTGCTGTTGCACCTGGCGATGCTGACGATGGCACCGGCGCGGCGCGGGTTCAGACTGCTGGTGGGCGTGCAGTGCGCCGGCGTCGTGCTGACCGCCGGCGTGGCGGGGGCCTTTTTCCTCTGACCCTTACCCCTGCCAGTGTTTCTGCTTCGGCGTCTTGCCGATGCCGGGGTTAAAGCTGTTGGTTGGGTCAATCTCACGGTAAAACGCCTTCAGCGCCGGTTTGGCCGGGTAGAGGTGGCCGACATTGTGCTCCGCCGGGTATTCCGCCCCCTTGGCCGCCAGCCCCGCCAGCATCTGCGCCTTAATCGCGTGGGCGTCCGCCCCTTTTTTCACGATGTAATCCTGGTGGAACACATGGCACATAAAGTGGCCGTAATAGAGTTTCGCCACCAGCTGCTGTTCAATCTCCGGCGGCAGTGACTCAAACCAATCCGTCTCATTGCGGCGCAGGGCGATGTCCAGCGCCAGAATATCCTCGACCTCCTCCTGATGTACCGCATGGTAACGCACCGCCGCCCCGGCAGCGGCAAAGCGGTGCAGGAACGCCTTGCGCCCCTCTTCCTCGGTACAGGCGAAAAAATCGCCCTCGGCCTGCTGGAAGAAGTGGGTCAAAAACGCCTCCGCTTCGGCCACGCCGTCACCGGACATCTTCAGCAGCAGGTGGTGCGCATAGCGGTCGCGATAGTCAGTGATGCGGGTGGGCAGGTGGCCCGGCAATAGGCGGCTCATGCACTGCATCACCCGGTCGCTCATGTTGCGCGGCAGCAGCGGCACCTTGTTCAGCCGGGCATCCAGCTTGCCTTTGGTCAGGAACAGATCCGGAATACGGTCGGTGCCGAGCCGGTCGATCATCAGGAAGGTGTCTTTGCCGTAAATCTCCGCGATGTTGAAGCAGTCGCGGTGCATATACTCCCCGGCCACCGGCAGTGCGGTAAAATGGCGCAGGATATGGCGGCGGATCGCCGTCAGCACGCCGGTGTCATTGGTGCCGATGTAGAACACCTGCTGCTGCGGCTCCGTCGGGAAGGTATCAAGCCGCACCGCGAACACCGCCAGTTTCCCGGCACAGCCGCTGGCCTCATGCAGGCGGCGCGGGTCGGCGTTGAAGCGCGACGGGGTGTCGGCGTCCACGTCACGCACCCGCTCAACGTACTCATGGTCAGAGGCGGCGCGCGGGCTCTGCTCAATCTCATACGGGCTGTAACTGCCTTTCTCCAGCCGCGTCAGAATCTCCTCCGGCGTCTCGCCGAGATCGATGCCGAGATGGTTCACCAGCTTCAGTTCCCCTTCGGCAGTGACCTGCGCATAGAGCGCCAGCTCAGTGTAGGCCGGGCCGCGTTTGATAAGCGACCCTCCGGAGTTGTTGCAGATGCCGCCCATCACTGACGCACCGATGCAGGAGGAGCCAATCACCGAATGCGGCTCCCGGCCGTGCGGTTTCAGTGCTTTTTCCAGGTGGTGCAGGGTGCTGCCGGGAAAGGCGATCACCTGTTCGGCGTTGTTGATCAGTTGCAGCTTGTCGAGCTTGCGGGTGCTGATGATCACCACGTCGCGGTCGTAATCATTGCCGCTCGGCGTGGAGCCTTCCGTCAGGCCGGTGTTGGCCGCCTGCATAATCACAATCTTATTGGCGACCACGCAGGCCTGAAGCACGCGCCACTGCTGCAACAGCGTCTGGGGCAGCACCACCGCCAGCGCGTTGCCGCCGCCGGAGCGGTAGCCGTGGCGGTAACGTTCGGTGCTGCGCGCATCGGTCAGCAGGTTCTGGCTGCCGACAATCTCCTGTAAGCGCGTCAGGAACACGCGGTTGACGCTGGCGGGCTGGTTCATACTCTCTCCCTGTGCTTATGAATTATTCACTTGATGAATAAACCTAATCCTATCCTGGGGTATGGTCAATAAAACGACGGCGGGATTGATGCGGAACCGGATGGGAGCCGGGACAATAAAAACCGGCCGCCAGGGCAGCGGCCGGAAGGGGCAGGGTGCCTGTCACGGTTATTTCGCGACGACCACCAGTTTCTGGTTCACAAACTCTTTGATGCCGAGATCGGACAGCTCGCGGCCATACCCGGAGCGCTTGATGCCGCCGAACGGCAGCTCCGGCGCGGTATCGGTCAGGGAGTTGATGTAGACCATACCGGTTTCAATGCGTGACGCCAGTTTCTTGCCGCGCTCAATGTCCTGCGTAAACAGCGCACCGCCGAGGCCGTAGTTGGAATCATTAGCCAGTTTTACCAGCTCGTCATCATCTTTCACCACGTACACCTGCGCCACCGGGCCGAAGAACTCCTGGAAGTAGGCCGGGTTATCCCGTTTGATGTTGGTCAGGATGGTCGGCAGGTAGAAGTTGCCGGGGTTATTTTCCACTTTCTTGCCGCCGAGGTGCAGCGTCGCCCCGGCTTTCACCGCGTCATTCACCTGTTTTTCCAGGTCTTTCAGCGCCTGCGCGGAAGAGAGCGGGCCAAGGGTGGTCGTTGGGTCAAGCGGGTCACCCAGTTTTGCCGCCTTCATCTGTTCGGTGAAGCCTTGTAGGAACTGGTCAGCCACCTTCTCATGCACGATAAAACGTTTGGCACCGGTACAGACCTGCCCGCAGTTGTTCAGGCGGGCAAAGGCGGCGGCTTTCACCGCTTTGTCGAGGTCGCAATCATCCAGCACCGCAAAGATATCGTTGCCGCCCAGCTCCAGCGTGGATTTCTTCAGCTTGCCGGCGGCCCGTGCGGCCACGATGCTGCCCGCTTTTTCCGAGCCGGTCAGCGCCACGCCCTGTACCCGGTCGTCATCAATCAGGTTACCGACCTGATCGGTGGAGATAAACAGGTTGGTATACGCCCCTTTCGGCGCACCGGCTTCGGTGACCAGCTGTTCAAACACCTCTGCACAGTGCGGCACGATGCTGGCATGTTTCACCAGAATGCTGTTGCCGGCGGCCAGGTTCGGTGCCAGCACGCGCATCAGCTGGTAATAGGGGAAGTTCCACGGCTCCACGGCCACCAGCACGCCAATCGGGGCGTTTTCCACCCAGGCTTCACCCAGCTCAGTCGGGTAGCGCGTCGGCTTCAGGAATTCTTCGGCATGCTCAGCATAGTATTTGGCGATGGCGGCACAGAGCTTCGCTTCGCCCCGGCTCTGCTCAATCAGCTTGCCCATCTCTTCGCTGGCGATCTTTGCCAGTTCATCCACCCGCGCAGAGATAAGCTCAGACAGCTTATGCAGCACCTGTAAGCGCGGCTGGATGTCGCCCTGCGCCCACTCCGATTTGTAGAGATCGTGGGCGGTCGCCAGCGCCTGCTGCACCTGCTGGTCATCATGGGTCGGGTATTCTTTGATGAGTTTATTATTGAAAGGATTAACAGTTTGATAAGGCATATCGTGCTCCTTGGTGACGGCGAATTGTCATGTGAGTAACAGAGTACGCCGTGAAAAGAGGCCACCGGTGAAGGCGGCAAACGTCTTTAAGCATAGTTGAAAAAATCGCGTTTCTGCCGTGCAGACATGTTTTGCAACAGAGCGGTGGGTTATCCGGCATGGCCCCTGCCTGACCGCCTGAAATTCCACGTTTTCTGCTTTTTGCCTGATTTACTTAACTTTTCACTTTTTCCGGCTGTTCAGCGCCGCCGGCGATTCCGTATGCTGCAACGCCTGACATTCAGAAAAGGCGCGTTCCATGAAACTCTCTGCTATTCCCTTCGGCATCACTGACTGGTCAACCATTGAGGCCACCGAACACCCCGGCGAGCAGGGCGTAGCCCGGTGGCGCACCCGGCACTTTGGTGATGAGGCAAACCCGGTCCGCGTACGGATGGTGGAGTACTCCCCCGGCTACCTGGCCGACCACTGGTGCAAAAAAGGCCATATCCTGCTCTGCCTGGCCGGGCAACTCGAAAGCCGGCTCGACGACGGCCGCACCTTTGTGCTGACGCCCGGCATCAGTTACCAGGTTGCGGACGATCACGAAGCGCACCAGTCCTTTACCGCCGAAGGCGCAACGCTGTTTATTATCGACTAGCCGTTATTGCTGGCTGACAGCGGTTTTACGCACGCAGCGTCTTTACATCCTCCCCCCGGCCGCGCCATTATTTCGCGTCAATTACTCCCTGTACTCATTAAGGAACCGGCGTGGCGAAAATTCGGGTAGGCGTTATTTTTGGCGGCAAATCGGCAGAGCATGAGGTGTCGCTGCAATCGGCAAAAAACATCGTGGACGCGATGGACAAAGAGCGGTTTGAGGTCACGCTGCTCGGCATCGACAAACAAGGGGAGTGGCACGTCAACGACGCCGCCCACTACCTGCAACACGCCGACGACCCGGCGCGCATTGCCCTTAACCCATCACAACGCAATGTGGCGCTGATCCCCGGCCAGCAGCAGCACCAGCTGATTGAGAGCCGTGATGCCAGCGCACTGGCGCAGCTGGATGTGATCTTCCCGATTGTGCACGGCACGCTGGGCGAGGATGGATCGCTGCAAGGGCTGCTGCGGATGGCGAACATCCCGTTTGTCGGTGCCGGGGTGCTGGGCTCGGCGGTGAGCATGGACAAAGACGTCACCAAACGGCTGCTGCGTGACGCCGGGCTGGCGGTCGCCCCCTTTGTGACCCTGACGCGGCGTACGGCGGCGCAGCACGGTTTTGCCCGCGTCAGTGAAAAACTGGGGCTGCCGCTGTTTATCAAACCTGCCAATCAGGGCTCCTCAGTGGGTGTCAGCAAGGTGCGCACCGCGCAGGAGTACGACACGGCGCTGGCGCTGGCCTTCCGTTATGACCACAAAGTGCTGGTGGAATCCGCTATCAATGGGCGGGAGATTGAGTGCGCGGTGCTGGGCAACGACCACCCGCAGGCCAGCGTCTGTGGCGAGGTGATTTTGCAGGATGAGTTCTATGCCTACGACACCAAATACATCAACGCCGAAGGGGCCACGGTGGCGATCCCGGCGGATCTTCCGGCCGACGTCAACGATCGTATCCGCGCCATCGCCGTGCAGGCGTTTCAGGTGCTGGAGTGCAGCGGCATGGCGCGGGTCGATGTGTTCCTGACGGCCGCCGGTGACGTCGTGATCAACGAGATCAACACGCTGCCCGGCTTCACCAACATCAGCATGTACCCGAAACTCTGGGAAGCCAGCGGCCTGGCCTACCGTGACCTCATCACCCAACTGATTGAGCTGGCGCTGGAACGGCACCAGGCAGACAGCGGGCTGCAAAGCTCGGTGCGTTAATCGGAATTGATGTGCTCTTTGCAGTAAAGCCGCCGGTAGGCCAGCGGCGACATCCCTTTCAGCTTGCGGAACACCCGCCGGAAGTAGCCGGGGTCATCAAACCCGGCGCGGCGGGCCACGGCGGCGATCTGGTGCTGCTCCTCACGCAACAGTGCCTCCGCACAGCGGATGCGCTGCTGGTGGATGGCGTCGGTCAGGGTGTGGTGAAACGTGGCGCGGAACACCCGCCCGAGGTAGTCCGGGTTACAGTGCAGTTGCTGCGCCAGGATGGAGGCCGTCAGCGGCCGGTGGAACTGGGTTTTGATGATCTGCCGGGCCTGCCACGCCAGCGCGGCGCTGCCCGCTGAGGCGTCCGGCGGGTGGACCGCCGCCGCCGCGACCTGCTGTAACAGCAATAACAGAATCAGCGGCAGGGCGGCGGTGTTATCCCGTGCCTGCTCACTGAGAAATAACCGGAACAGGGCGGCGACCTCGTCACGTTGCTGAATTTTTACCTGCTGCGGCACCAGGAATAATTGGCTGTTTACCGGTATCGTTTCTGCTGGGAATACCTCAAAGTGCAGCCAGTAAAATATCAGGTCAGGCGGGAAGGGGCCTATTCCGCTGTGCTGACGTTCCGGCCATAATAATAGGGTTTCTCCGGCGGGAATATAAAAATCCCGCGCCTCTTCCCGCAATGCCAATTGCCCGCGCTCAACATAAATTAATTCAAAAGAATCAAGCCTGCGGGTGGGATGTGTCCCGATGCCGCGCGAGATAAACCGCCCGGCATTCTGTACCCGCACCGGCAGGGTAAACGTTAGGTTCAGCATTTTTACCAGCCTATTCAAGAAGATTACTGCTTAGTCTGGCAGCCGGCGGGCGCGCCTGCCGGAGAATTCCCGCGCAGTTTGACCCTCCTCACACTTTTCCCTTACAGATCGGAATTCTCCCGTTTTTATACGGCTGCCGCACCTTGTTGGCTTATTTTGCCTGTGCGAGATTACTCCGGTCGCGGTAAATAACGCCGGGCGCCGTGATAAACCGATAATAAAAAATAACCGCTGTCCCTGATAAAAGAACCTCTGCCAATGAGGGTACCCTGATGTCAACAACACTTCATGATGTGGAATTAACCGGCCAGCCTGTGGCTGCCGGCGCGAAACTCAGCGTGCGGGAAAAAATAGGTTACGGGCTGGGGGATGCCGGCGGCACGATAATTACCGCGCTGATCGGCAATTTCCTGACCTTTTTCTATACCGATATTTTTGGCCTGACGCCGGCGGTGGTCGGCACGGTATTTGTGCTGCTGCGGGTGGTGGATGCCGTGAGCGATCCGCTGATGGGCATTTTCGTTGACCGCACCCGCAGCCGCTGGGGGCGCTTCCGCCCGTGGCAGCTGTGGGTCGCCCTGCCGATCGGCATCGCCGGGATGCTGACCTTCACCGTGCCGGAGCTGGGCGAGTCCGGCAAAATCGCCTGGGCGTTCGGCACCTACCTGCTGCTGTCGCTCTGTTACACCGCCATCAACGTGCCCTATTGCGCGCTGATCAACACCATGACCACCGATCACCGCGAGGTGATGGCCTGCCAGAGCTGGCGCTTTGTGCTGTGCGGCGTGGCGGGCTTTATGGTGTCGGTGGGGCTGCCGTGGCTGGTGACGCTCACCGGGCAGGGCGTGGCGGCACAGGGCTACCAGCGCGGGGTGGCGCTGCTGTGCGTCTGTGCGGTGGTGATGTTCCTCTGGTGCTTCTTCACGGTGCGTGAACGCATCCCGCTTAACGTGATGGGCCGCTTTACCCTGCGTGAGCACCTGCGCGGCCTGCGCCGCAATGACCAGCTATTGCTGATGCTGGCGATGTCCTTCCTGCTGATGACGGTGTTCAACACCCGCGGCGGCGGCTATATGTATTTCATCACCTATGTGCTGCACGGCAGCGCCGCCTACACCTCGCTGTTTTTCGCGGTGGTGACCTTCTCGCTGATCCTCGGCGCGCTGCTGGTGAACCCGGTGACGAAACGGGTTTCGGCGGCCAGGGCTTACACCTGGAGCAATCTGCTGCTGGGCGTTTACTCTCTCGGCCTGTGGTTTGTGCCGTCAGTAAGCCAGGAGCTGTGGCTGGCGCTGATCCTGCTCAACGGCACGGTGCTCGGTTTTACCCTGCCGCTGCACTTCTCGCTGATGGCCTTTGCTGATGACTACGGTTACTGGAAGAACGGCATCCGCTCATCCGGCATGAATTTCGCCTTCAACCTGTTCTTTATCAAGCTGGCGTGGGCGGCGGGGGCCGGGATTGTCAGCCTGGTGTTTGTGCTGGTGGCCTACAAATCCGGCGCAGCCAACCAGACGCCCGCCTCGCTGGCCGGGATCACCGCGCTGCAAACGCTGGCCCCCGGCATCACCCACCTGCTGCTGGCAGCGGTGAGCAGCCGCTACAAAATTGACAACGCATTGCTGGCAACCATGGCGCAGGCCTTCTCGCGCACTACGCCACAGGCCGCCACGAATGAGAAATGAGGGAGAGACGATGCAGAGAGCAACTGAACCAACCTATGAATTACCGCTGGCGAATATCGACATCCACGATGACTTCTGGCTGGCCTACCAGCAGCTGATCCGCGACGTCGTGATCCCGTACCAGTGGGCGGCGCTGAACGATCGGGTAGACGAGGCGGAGCCAAGCCACGCCATTGAGAACTTCCGCATCGCTGCCGGGCAGCGTGACGGCGAATTCTACGGCATGGTGTTTCAGGACAGCGACGTCGCCAAGTGGCTCGAGGCGGTGGGTTACCTGCTTAATAAACAGCCGGATGGGGCGCTGGAACAGACCGCCGATGAGGTGATTGAGCTGGTGGCGGCGGTGCAGCAGCCGGACGGCTACCTCAACACCTATTTTACGGTGAAAGAGCCCGCCGCACGCTGGACGAATCTGGCGGAGTGCCATGAACTCTACTGCGCCGGGCACCTGATCGAGGCGGCGGTGGCCTATTACCACGGCACCGGCAAGCGCCGCCTGCTCGACGTCGCCTGCAAACTGGCCGATCACATCGACAGCGTATTCGGCACAGAGGCGGGCAAACTGCCCGGTTACCCCGGCCACCCGGAGATCGAACTGGCGCTGACCCGGCTGTATGAGGTTACCCATGAGCCGCGTTACCTGGCGCTGGCCGCATACTTTGTGGCCCAGCGCGGTACCCAGCCGCACTTCTATGATGAGGAGTACGCCCGGCGCGGCTTCACCTCCTACTGGCAGACGCACGGCCCGGCGTGGATGGTGAAAGACAAAGCCTACAGCCAGGCGCATCAGCCCCTGGCGGAGCAGCAGGTGGCCGTGGGCCACGCGGTGCGCTTTGTCTACCTGCTGACCGGGGTCGCCCACCTTGCTCAGCTCAGCAATGACGCGGGCCAGCGGGCGATCTGCCGCCGCTTATGGGACAACATGGCGCAAAAGCAGCTCTACATCACCGGGGCGATCGGCGCACAGAGCAGCGGCGAGGCGTTCAGTTCAGACTACGATCTGCCGCCCGACACCGCCTACAACGAAACCTGCGCCTCGATTGGCCTGATGATGTTTGCCCGCCGGATGCTGCATCTGGAGGCTGACCGGCGCTACGCCGACGTGATGGAGCGGGCGCTCTACAACACCGTGCTGGCGGGCATGGCGCTGGACGGCAAACACTTCTTCTACGTCAACCCGCTGGAGGTGCAGCCGCAGAGCTGCCGCCACAACCATATCTATGATCATGTCAAACCGGTGCGCCAGCGCTGGTTCGGCTGCGCCTGTTGCCCGCCGAATATTGCGCGGCTGCTGGCGTCACTGGGGCAGTATATTTACACCCAGACCCCTGAGTCGCTGCTGGTGAACCTCTATATCGGCAGTGAGGCGCGGGTGGAGATAGGCGGGCAGGGAGTGACGTTGCGCCAGCGCGGGGATTACCTGCGGCAGGGCGAAATGCGGCTGTCACTGGCAATGGAAGCACCGGTCAGCGGGACGCTGGCACTGCGGCTGCCCGGCTGGTGCGCGGCGCCGCAGGTCACGGTAAACGGCGGGGCGCAGGACGTCACGCAGGCGCGGCAGGGCTATCTCTGGCTGACGCGCTGCTGGCAACCGGAGGATGAAATCGTGCTGACCCTGCCGATGGAGGTACGGCGGGTGAAAGCGGCCGCACCGCTGCGCCACGCTGCCGGACAGGTGGCGTTGCAGCGCGGGCCGCTGGTTTACTGCCTGGAAGAAGCGGATAACGGCCGCGAGCTGCATAACCTGCTGTTGCCGCCCGATGCCGCTTTCAGCCTACAGGAGGGGGACGGGGTACTGGCCGGTAAAACGCTGATCCGCGCTGCCGGGCAGCGGGTGCCGCCTGCCGCACCCGACGCCGCGCTCTACCAGTTTGACCCGGTACCCGCGCCCCGCACGCCGCAAACGCTGACCTTCATTCCTTACTTCGCCTGGGCCAACCGCGGCGAAGGCGAGATGCGCGTCTGGGTGCGCGAAGGCTGAAAACCAGGGGCGGTAAAGCCCCCGGGCTTTTAGCCCGGCACGTTCTCCCGCCGTCCTGCCAGCCAGCCAACGGCGGCCAGCCAGCCGCCGATGCCCAGTACCGCGACCGCCAGCGGGGCACCCATATGATCCGCCAGCAAAGCCGCCAGCAAGGAGCCGGTACCGGCGGCCAGGGTCTGCCGCCGGTAGGCCAGCGCGGTGGCCGTGGTAGTCTGCGTGGCCGGAAAATGGCTCAGCAAGCTGAACGTGGCCAGCGCAAACACCACATTGGAGGCGATGTGCGCCAGCACAATCAGCGGCCAGGCCAGCCCGCGCGCCGGTAACCAGGGTAACAGCAGGTAGCAGGCGACAAACAGCGCCAGACAGGCGGCAATTAACCGGTTGTCACCGCTCAGGCGCGCTATCTGCCGGGCGGGGATCACCAGCGGGCCAATCAGTTGCCCCAGGCTGCGCGCAAACAGAAACCCCAGCGCCGTTTCCCCGCCATCCCCCATCGGGGCCAGCGCCGGCAGCAGAGCCATGGCCGGGGCGCCCACCATGGCCAGCAGCGGCAACAACCACAGGCTGCGCCGTTGCGGCAGGCTGAGGGGAGGCAAGGCCGCGGCCGGGGCAAGGGGCTGTGGCTTGTCCGGCTGTGGAAAAGCGCGCCGTGCGCACGCCAACACCCCCAGACAGGCGACAAAACTCAGCGCGTCCAGCAGCAGCAACGCCTGCGGCGGCCACCAGCGCAATAACAGCACCCCCACGCCCACGCCGAGCAGCACATGCGCAGCAAACACCAGGGTCTCCAGCGCGGTGGCCGCCGGCAGGTCACCGGGCGACAGGCCGCGTTTAACGATCAGGCTCCACGCCGGCCAGGTGATGCCCAGGGTAAACGCCGAGCAGGCCTGCGCCAGCAGCAGCAGCGGGATGCTTTCCAGCCGCAGGCCGCCGAGCGGCAGCAACAGGCCACACAGCCCGAGAACTTCGCCGAGCATCAGCAGGCCAAACGGTGGGATACGGGTACTGAGGCGTTCACCGAGCCAACTGCCGAGCCAGCCGGGCAGGGTGGCGAGCAGGTAAGCCAGTGCCAGTGATGAGGCTGGGGCCGCGAGATGCAGTAACGCATGGTAAACCAGGATAAACGTCAGCCCGTTGCCGAGCGAAGAGAGCAGGGAACCACCGCCCAGCAGCGCCAGCCAGCGGTGACGGCGCAGGGCGCAACAGAGTGCCTGAAGCATAATTATTCCTCATTAACAGTCGCAAGAAGTCATCCGGCCGGGCCGGAGACAGAAAAACGCGAAGGTTATGAGGCAGCTACATTGGCAGGTTCCGCAAAAGGGCAAGAGACCCGACGGTAAAACAGGCGTGCCGTCAGGTCAAGTCAAACCCCGCTCAGTAAACCGCCAGCCGTTCTGCCAGCAGCGCCAGCAGGCGCGAGTTATCGACGCCGGTCATGATGTGGGTATTAGGCGCGCGCCCGGCCAGGTGGCGCGGTTTGACGGCGGCCAGCGTCTGCCCGGCGGCCGCGCCTTCCGTCACCACGCTGACGTGCCCGTCGATGCCGGTAAACAGCGTCGGGTCAATCAGCCAGGCGATCACGCACGGGTCATGCAGGCAGGGGTCGGCGGCACCGTAGCTGCGCATCATTGCCGTCAGTGTCGCGCCGGTGGCGCTGCGCTGTTGCAATGCGTCGAGCCAGGCGGCGTTCATCTGCGCCTGCAACGTCACATCCAGCCCAAACATTACCTGCGGAATACCGGCACTCAGCACCACATGGGCGGCCCATGGGTCAACGTAGAGGTTAAATTCCGCCGCCGGAGAGACGTTGCCGGGGCAGAAGGCCGCGCCGCCCATCAGCACCAGCTGTTTGATTTTGCCTGCAATGCCGGGGTCTTTGATCAGCGCCAGCGCAATGTTGGTCAGCGGGCCGATGGCGCACAGGGTAATTTCGCCGGGCTCAGCGTTGATGGTCTCGATAATAAAATCCACCGCGTGCTGGCGTTGCAGGGCGAAACCCGGCTCCGGCAGCGGCACGCCGCCCAGCCCATCGTGACCGTGCACCTGCGTGTGGTAGCCGTGCAGGTCGCGCATCGGGCGCGGGCAGCCTGAAAACACCGGGATGTCGTGGCGGCTGGCGAGGGTACAGATGCGCCGCGCGTTGTATTCGGTCAAGGCGGCGGAGACATTGCCGGCCACGGTAGTGATGCCGGCCAGCGTAATGGCCTGCGGTGAGGCGAGCGCCAGCAGGATCGCGATGGCGTCATCTACGCCGGGATCGCAGTCAAGGATAATACGGTGTGAAGCCATGAAGAGACCTGAACGTCAGGATAATCGGAAGCACTACAGTAAAGGGTGGCGGGGCAGAGGGCAATGCGTGGAAAAGCAGGCAAGAAAAAGGCGGCCAATGCCGCCTCTTCGACCGTACTGCGTGTGCTTATTTATACAGCTCAGCATTCCCATAAAGATGGTTATTGCCGGAGGCTGAAATAATGCGGTATGAGGTCGCACCCTGTTCGTCGGCTTTCTGCGCCAGACGGCTTTCCAGATCGCTCAGGTTCAGTGAGCGCGCACTGACAACACCGACAGCTTGTTCACCGGCCGGGGCATGGTCAACCTGCTGGGCGGCGAAGGCGCCGAACGAGGCGGTGGTCAGGGCAAGGGCGGCGATGGCAATTTTCAGGTTTTTCATGATCTTATTCCTATCCGAAGTTGATGATTTTATTATTAATCGTTATACCGGTATCAGTTGTAGAGCTCAGCGGTGCCGTACACCAGATTGGTGCTGCCGGAGGCAGAAGTAATGCGGTAAGCACTCGCACCCTGTTCCTGCGCTTTATGGGCAATCTGGCGTTCCAGACCACTCAGGTCAGTCGAGCGCGCACTGACGGTACCGATCTGCTGGGCGTCTGTCGGGGCCTGGTTGACTTCCTGGGCGGCAAAGGCACCAAAGGAAGCGGTAGTCAGAGCAAGCGCGGCAAGGGCAATTTTAAGGTTTTTCATGATAGTCATTCCTTTAAGCAAGTGATGAGAGGGTCGTTATCTCAGGTAACGGCCGGTCTTATTTATAAAGTTCTGCAGTACCGTATACCAGGTTGGTGCTGCCGGACGCCGAGGTGATGCGGTAAGCACTGGCACCTTGTTCCTGGGCTTGATGGGCAATCTGGCGTTCCAGGCCACTCAGGTCAGTTGAGCGGGCGCTGACGGTGCCGATTTGCTGGGCGTCTGTCGGGGCCTGGCTGACTTCCTGGGCAGCAAAGGCACCGAAAGAAGCAGTGGTCAGGGCAAGCGCGGCAAGGGCAATTTTCAGGTTTTTCATGATGAGAATTCCTATAACGAATTTGGGTTTTGTCCGGTGACCGTTATTTAATTAACGATCGATAATTAAATGTTAGACCGATCATCCCAGTCGTGCAACTATTTTTTTAACGTTCGTTAATTAATCTTTGACATTGTGTGCGATCGGCAGAGGAAACAACAGGGGCGGCACGTACCGCCCAGGAACGCGGGGAAATTAATTGTAGAGTGTGCTGTCATCAAACAGGTGGTTATCACCGGAGCTGGCGATAATTTGCCGCGCAACCGGATCGCGCAGGGCAGTGCGCTGCGATGCGGCCGGTTTCAGGCCGGAGAGATCCTGGCGGGTATAGGTTGAGAAGCCAATTTTCTGGCTATCAACCTGCATCGTGATAACCTGTTGGTTCGCCAGGGCCGGCAGGGCGCTGGCGGCCGAAAGCAGGGCCGCAATAAGCAGAGTCGTGGTTTTCATGGTGATATGTCCCATCAGGGCGAGTCCCGTGGTAACCGGTCTGATGCCGTCAGGGGCGCCGGAGTCTCCGGCGGGGTGGCGGTGTTGCTGCCCGGCAGGGTGGGAGTCGTCAATTGTTTAACGATCGATAACAAAATTATAAACACTCCTCGACACACCTGCCACTGTTTTTTATAATGATCATTAATAAATATTTTCTGACCTAATCACAGCAGTGATAAGAGAGGGTGTATGAGCACTGAAAATATGGCACTGGCCAAGAAATGCCGCGGACGCCCGAAGCAGTTTGACCGTGATGACGCCTTAAACAAGGCCCTGAAACTTTTCTGGAAATATGGCTACGAAGCGACCTCACTGGCCGATCTGGTGGAAGCCACCGGGGCCAAGGCGCCGACGCTGTATGCCGAGTTCGGGAATAAAGAGGGGCTGTTCCGTGCGGCGGTTGAGCACTATCTGACCCTGTTTGTGGAAACCAGCAACCGGGCGCTGATGCAGTCTGACGTGCCGCTGCGCCAGTCGATTGAAGAGTACCTGCGCGCCGCAGCAGCACTGTTTACCGACTGCGATAACCCGTCCGGCTGCTTTATGGTCTGCACTTCGGCCACGCTGTCTGCCGCGTCGGAGGAGATCGCCTCGATGCTGCGTTCACGCCACCATTTGCAGGAAGAGACGCTGAGCGAGTTCCTCGACAGCAAGAAAGAGACCGGCGAGCTGTCGCCGCAGGTTTCCAGCCGGATTCTGGCGAAGTACCTGAACTGCACGGTGCAGGGGATGTCAGTGCAGGCGCGTGATGGGGCGAGCCGTGCCGAGCTGAACCAGCTGGTGGATGTGGTGATGGCGATCTGGCCTCAGCTGATCGCCTTTGAGGCGCAGCCCGTTACCTCTGCCTGAGGCCTTCATCGTGGAAGTATTGCGCCAACGGATTGAGCGACAGGTATTGAGCATCTCCGGCCTGTCGCTCGGCGGGATTGATTTCGGGCATCCGCCCGGTGACCCGGGGCTGTTTGGCCCGGATTCCGTGACCTGGCGCATCCACGGCGATTTTACCTCGATGCTTTGCGGCGGCGTATGCGCTCTGCTGTTGCAGATGCTGCACCCGCTGGCACTGGCCGGCGTCTGGGATCACTCCAACTTCCGCGCCGACATGCTCGGCCGCCTGCGCCGCACCAGCCAGTTTATCTCCGGCACCACCTTCGGGCCGACCGCCGATGCCGAGCGCCTGATCCAACGGGTACGCGCGATTCACGACCGCGTCAGCGGCTATGACGCGCACGGCACGCCTTACACAGCCAATGATCCGGCGTTGCTGGTCTGGGTGCATGTGGCGGAAACCTACAGTTTTCTGCAATCCCATCTCCGTTACCGCAACCCACACCTTTCGCCTGCCGATCAGGACGCCTACTACCGCGAGGCGGCGCGTGTGGCCTATGCGCTGGGAGCCGGGCCGCTGCCGGAGAGTGTGGCGGCGGTTGACGCCTATTTACAGGCGATGCGCCCGCAATTGCGTTATGACGCCCGCACCGCAGAGGTCGTCCGGGTGCTGCTCAACGCCCCGGCCCCGAGCCGGATCGCTGCGCCATTCGGCGCGCTGATCATGCAGGCGGGCATTGACCTGCTGCCGGACTGGGCTGCGGCGCAGCTCCAGCTGCCGATGTCCCCGGCCCGCCGCCGCGCCGTACGGTTCGGCACCCGCCGGCTGGCGCGGCTGCTGCGCTGGGCGGTGAGGAATGGGTCGTGGCACCGGGCCATGCGGAGGATGGGGAGGTTGTAAGGGGAGGCCTTAGACCCTTATTTTCTGCGGCTCCGCTGCCGCCACCGGGTGTGGGGTGGCATGTTTCGGTTGTTTATGAGCGGGGGATTAGTTCTTTGGATCGAGGTTTGTTGCGTTGGCAGACGCCCGGCGTCTTTCTGCGGCTCTGCTGCCGTCATCGGTCATAAAGTGGCATGTTTCGGTTGTTTATGAGCGGTGAATTAGCTTTTTTTGATCGAGGTTTGTTGCGTTGGCACACGCCCGGCTTCTTTCTGCGGCTCTGCTGCTGCCACCGCGCAAGGGGCGCGTAGGCGCGCGCCCCTTGCATGTCACGGCTCCCCACAAAATTCAGTGCCGCTTAAAAAGCGGCGCTGATATGCCGAGACCAGCATGCGGCGCGCTTTTTCAATATCTCTTCCTTTTATTT
>NZ_PJZF01000021.1 GCF_002858675.1 Chimaeribacter californicus | reverse complement strand
ATCAATAAGCGGCCCCTGTTGGCTTGCAGCGTCACGGCCATCGCCGACCTGCAACTGCGCCACGGCGTCAGTCAGGCGGCGCACAATCTCAGGGTAGATGCCGCGCTGCACATAGATGCGGTTGGCGCAGACGCAGGTCTGGCCGCTGTTGCGGAACTTGCTCGCCATGATGCCCTTCACGGCCGCCGCCGGGTCGGCGTCGTCAAACACCAGGAACGGCGCGTTGCCGCCCAGCTCCAGCGACAGCTTTTTAATCGTCGGCGCGCATTGCGCCATCAGCAGGCGGCCCACGTCGGTGGAGCCGGTAAAGCTCAGCTTGCGGACAACCGGGCTGGCGCAGAGCGTCTTGCCGACCGCCACCGCATCGCCCAGCACATGGACCAGCAGGTCATCCGGCAGCCCGGCGCGGCGCGCCAGATTTTCCAGCGCGAAGGCGGTGAGCGGCGTCTGTTCCGCCGGTTTGACGATCATCGCGCAACCGGCGGCCAGCGCCGGGGCGGCCTTGCGGGTGATCATTGCCGCCGGGAAGTTCCACGGCGTGATCGCGGCGCAAACGCCCACCGGTTGTTTCAGCACCAGAATGCGCTGATGCGCCTGCGGCGGCGTGAGCACGTCGCCCTGTACCCGGCGCGCCTCTTCAGCAAACCAGCGGATAAACGAGGCGGCATAAGTAATTTCGCCGCGCGCTTCGGCCAGCGGTTTGCCCTGCTCGGCGGTAAGGATCTCCGCCAGCGCGTCGCGCTCGGCCAGAATCAATTGATACCAGGCCAGCAGGATGTCAGCCCGCGCCAGCGCGGTCTGCGCTTTCCACGCTTTTTGCGCCTGTTCGGCGCGCTGGATCGCGGCTTCCACGTCGGCGGCGTCCTGCTGTTTGACCCACGCGATCACGCTGCCGCGTGACGGGTCGGTGACGTCAATAAAACCGGCCGGGGTCGGCTGGTTGGCGTCCGGCTGGCGAACCAGCGGGTGGTCGAGTAACGGGTGCAATGCGCTCATCGGGGGCCTCAACGTGCGGTCAGGGAGTGGCTGAGAATATCCATCGCCTGCTGGAACTGGGCGTCCGGGATGGTCAGCGGGTAGAGGAAACGGATCACGTTGCCGTGCTGGCCGCAGGAGAGCAGCAGCAGACCGGCCTCCATCGCGCGTTGCTGGATGGCGGCGCACAGCGCTTTGTCCGGTGCGCCGGTGGCCGGGTCGCAGAACTCCACCGCAATCATCGAGCCGAGGCCGCGGATGTCGGCAATCGCCGGGTTCTGCTGTTGCGCCAGGCCCAGCACTTCACGCAGGTGCTGGCCGAGGTGTTCGGCACGCTCGCACAAATTCTCTTCCTGAATCACATCCAGCACCGCATGGGCAGAGGCGATCGCCAGCGGGTTCCCGGCGTAGGTGCCGCCCAGCCCACCGGGGGCCGGGGCGTCCATCACCTCGGCACGGCCGCAGACGCCGGAAAGCGGCAGGCCGCCTGCCAGGCTTTTCGCCATGGTGATCAGATCCGCTTTCACCTCCGGGAAGTGCTCCATCGCAAACAGCTTGCCGGTACGGGCAAAGCCGCTCTGCACTTCATCGGCGATCAGCAGAATGCCGTGCTGGTCACACAGGGTGCGCAACTCACGCAGGAACGCGGCAGGCACCGGGCGGAAACCGCCTTCGCCCTGCACCGGCTCCAGAATAATCGCTGCCACCTGATCGGGCGCGATGTCGCAGCTGAACAGTTGATCCAGGCTCGCCAGCGCATCTTCAACGCTCACGCCGTGTTGTGCGCTCGGGAAACGGGCATGGAACACCGACGGCGGCATCGGGCCGAAATCGCGTTTGTAGGGGGCCACTTTGCCGGTCATCGCCATGGTCATCATGGTGCGGCCGTGGAAGGCGGCAGTGAAGGCAATAACGCCGGGGCGGCCGGTGTGGGCGCGGGCAATTTTCACCGCGTTTTCCACCGCTTCCGCGCCGGTGGTGAAGAAGGTGGTTTTGGCCGGGCCATCAACCGGGGCCAGCGCATTGAGGCGCTCTGCCAGCGCGACATAGCTCTCATACGGCACCACCTGATAGGCGGTGTGGGTGAACGCCTGCAACTGCTTTTCCACCGCCGCGATGATTTTCGGGTGGCGGTGGCCGGTGTTCAGCACCGCAATGCCCGCCGCGAAATCGATCCACTGGTTACCCTCTTCATCCCACAGCGTGGCGTTCTCAGCACGGTTTACAAAAAAGTTACACATGACCCCCACACCACGCGGGGTCGCGGCGGCTTTGCGGTCGTTAAGTTGCTGATGTTTCATGGTGTTCTCCAAGGCGGGCGGGGCCGCCGAAATAACGTGCATCAATGTTGTTAATTATTAACAGGGTCTATTAACATCAGGCGAGAGCCACTTAACGAAAACGGAGGGAGCCAATTGCGATCTTTACACGCGGATCTGCTTTTGCAGCGTTTGCAGCACACCACCGGCGGCCAGTTGCGGCTGCGGGTCTGTCAGTGTCTGCGCACGGCGATTGCGGACGGCAGCATCCCGCCCGGCAGCCGCCTGCCCGCGACGCGTGATCTGGCGCGGGAGCTGGGGGTGTCGCGCAACACGGTGCTCTATGCCTATGAGCAGTTGCAGGCGGAGGGCTATTTGCAGGCGAAAACCGGCAGCGGCACCTCGGTGGCGGAGATCCTGCCGGACAGCTACCTGACCGCCACTGCCGGGCAGCCCGGCAGCCCGCACCGCTATGTGGATGAGGTGGCGCTGTCGCGGCGCGGCAGCAAACTGATGGGCTACGCCAACGCCTCGCCGCACCAGTGGGGCGCGTTTGTGCCCGGCGTGCCGGATGTGCGCGAGTTCCCCCATGCGTTGTTCAGCGCCATCCAGCGACGCATCAACCGCGACCCGCTGCACCATCACCTGACCTACAGCCACCAGGGCGGCAGCTACGATCTGCAACAGGCGCTGGTGGAGTATTTGCGCGTCACGCGATCGGTGCAGTGCGATGTGGATCAGATCCTGATCACCGAGGGCACCCATCAGGCGATGGATCTGATCGCCAAAATGCTCTGCGATCCGGGGGATCGCGTCTGGTTCGAGGAGCCGGGCTACTGGGGCGCGCGCAATATTCTGCGCATCAACGGGGCGGACATCCTGCCGGTGCGGGTAGACCAGCACGGCCTGGTGCCGCTGGCAGGCGGCAAAGGGGCGTCGCCGAAGCTGATTTTCGTCACGCCGTCGCACCAGTACCCGCTCGGCGCGGTGATGAGCCTGCCGCGCCGCAAACAGTTGCTGGCACTGGCGCGGGAGCAGGGCAGCTGGATCATTGAGGATGACTACGACAGCGAATTCCGTTTCGCCGGGAACCCGATTCCGGCGTTGCAGGGGCTGGAGCCGGATGCGCCGGTGATCTACCTCGGCACCTTCAGCAAAACGCTCTACCCGGCGTTGCGCATCGGCTACATGGTGTTGCCGAAACCGCTGGCGGCGGCGATGAAACTCGCCTGCGCCGAGTTGTTCCGCGGCGGGCATTTCCTGATCCAGACTGCGCTGGCGCAATTTATGCGCGAAGGGCACTACAACGCCCACATCCGCCGGATGCGCCTGCTGTATGGCCGCCGCCGCGCCTATCTGGTGTCACTGATCACCCGCTACCTCGGCCCGGAGTTCTTGCATGAGTATGACCACGACGCCGGGCTGCACCTGGTGCTGGTGCTGCCGAAAGGGTGCGACGATGTGAAAATCGCCTCCCATGCGCTGCGGCGCGGCGTCAGCGTGCGGCCGCTGTCGCAATATTTTATGCACCGCCAGTCAACGCGCGGGCTGCTGTTAGGCTTTGCCTGCGTGGAGGAGAGTGCGATGCTGCCGGCGTTTAACGTGTTGCGTGACTGCCTGATTAAAGCCGGGCTGTGTCCGGCGGAGCCAAACTCCGCTAACGTATTACCATCAGGCTGAACAGGGGAGGCGGGCGTGCAGGGCGTTCCAGATCAATTCGAGTGTGAGACCGACCGGGCGCAGTTCCGGCAACTTTCCGGGTTGCCGGGCGTGGAACTCTACCGGGCGCATATCCGCCGCCATGTGTTTGAGCCGCATACCCACGAGGCGTTCGGCATCGGCATGATTGAGGCGGGCACGGAGCGTTTCCGTTACCGCGGCGTGCAGCATGTGGCGGGGCCGGGTTCGCTGGTGCTGATGAACCCGGACGAGCTGCACACCGGCCAGGCGGAAACCGAAGGGGGCTGGCGCTATCGCATGATCTACATCGACCCGGCGCGGCTCGCGACGCTCTCCGGCGAGCCGGGCTGGTGGTTCAGCCCCGAGGCGGTGCGCCGCGATCCGCACACCGCGCAACAGCTGGCGGTGACGCTGGGTGCGCTCTGGCAGAGCACGGATGCGCTGGCCACTGACGGTTTAATGCTGTCGCTGGTGGATCTGCTGCGCCCGCACGCGCACCGGCCGCCGTCACCGCCGCCGGAAGCCGCGCACCGGTTTGACCGGGTGAAAGCCTGCCTGCACGCCCGCTTTGCTGAACCCCTCACGCTGGTGGAGCTGGCCGCCGAGGCCGCGCTCAGCCCCTACCATTTCCAGCGCCGGTTCAAGGCGCACTTCCACGTCACGCCCCACCAGATGCTGATGGCGATCCGCCTTTACCGTGCCAAACTGCTGCTGGCCGCAGGCGTCGGGGCCGCGCAGGTGGCGGCTGAGGTCGGCCTCACCGATCAGGCGCACCTGACCCGCGCCTTTGCCAACCGCTACGGCGTTACCCCGGTGCGTTACCAGCGGGCGGTGACGGGCCGCTGAGGCCAATGCGCAAGCTGGTACAATACCGGGCGCACGCTGCGCGTTAAGGTGGCCTTTTTCACGCAGGAGCCGTAGAAATCATGATGGCAGGTGTGTTATTTGCCCTGGCCGCAGGGCTGATGTGGGGGCTGATTTTTGTCGGCCCGCTGATCGTGCCGGAGTACCCGGCGATGTTGCAGTCGGCCGGGCGCTATGTGGCCTTCGGGCTGATTGCGCTGCCGCTGGCGTGGGCTGACCGCCGCCGGGTGCGGCAACTGACGCGCGGCGACTGGAAAGAGGCGTTCAAACTCAGCGCGGTGGGCAATCTGCTCTATTACGTCTGCCTGGCGGGCGCGATCCAGCGTACCGGCGCGCCGATCTCCACCATGATTATCGGCACGTTGCCGGTGGTGATCGCCGTGTCTGCCAACCTGCTGTATGGGCGGCACGAAGGGCGGCTGGCGTGGCACCAGCTGTTGCCGTCGCTGCTGTTGATTGGCGCCGGGCTGTGTCTGGTGAATATCGCGGAGTTGCGCGGTGACGGCGGCCCGCAGAACATCGGGCGCTATTTGAGCGGCATCGGTCTGGCGCTGGTGGCGCTGGTCTGCTGGACATGGTACCCGTTGCGCAATGCCCGCTGGATGCGGTCACACCCGCAGCACCGCGCCGGCACCTGGGCCACGGCGCAGGGGATTGCAGTGCTGCCGATGGCGCTGGTGGCTTACGCGCTGGCCTGTGGCCAGATGACGCTGGCGAAT
The DNA here is from genome assembly GCF_002858675.1 of Chimaeribacter californicus. GTDB lineage: Bacteria > Pseudomonadota > Gammaproteobacteria > Enterobacterales > Enterobacteriaceae > Chimaeribacter > Chimaeribacter californicus. The sequence goes on along the minus strand of NZ_PJZF01000021.1, from coordinate 89,302 downwards.
GACCCGTTCCCGCTGCCGTTCGGCCCGCGGCCGGGGCTGTTTATTGCACTGATGGCGGCGATTGGCCTGTTCTGTTCCTGGCTCGGCACGCTCTGCTGGAGTGAGGCGAGCCAGCGGCTGCCAACGGTCTTAGTCGGGCCGTTGATTGTGTTCGAGATTCTGGCCGGGCTGGCCTATACCTTTTTGCTGCGCCAGAGCTGGCCGCCGCTGTTGACGCTGTGCGGTATCGCCTGCCTGATGATCGGGGTGGTGAGCGCAATGCGCATCAAGCCGGAACCGCTGCCGGCCTGATGCGCAACCGGCTCAGTGGGCGGGGTGCTGATCGAGCCAGCGCTGCATCCGGTCAATCTCCGGCTGCTGCGCAGCAATAATCTCCTGCGCCAGTTTGCGCATCGCCGGGTCTTTGCCGTAGTTCAGTTCGGTTTTTGCCATGTCAATGGCGCCCTGGTGGTGGGCAATCATCCCTTGCGCGAAGGCGATGTCCGGGTCGTCAGACTGGATCGCCTTCATCATGTCGCCGTGCATGGTCTCCATGCCGCGTTCATACGCCTGCCGGGAGGCAGACGCCGCGCCACCGTGTTCCGTCATGGTGTCATGTTCCGCCATACCGTCGGGCGCGGCACAGGCCACCAGCGGGGCCAGCAACAGGCCCGCGGCCCAGGCTCGGTAACTACGCATTTTTTCTTCCTCCTGTGAATGAATTCGCCACCAAGGTAAACCTTGCCCTTAGGGCAAGGTCAAGGGCGCTTCACCCTTTCTGTGCGGCAGTGACGTGCAGGTCGTTACGCTCCAGCGCCACCGGCCGCCCCTCCTGCGCCGAGCGGTAGATAGCTTCCATAAAGATCTGATCCTGCAAGCCCTCCTCGCCGGGCGTGCGCGGTGCGCTGCCGTTGCGCACGCAGTCGGCAAAGTGCTCAATTTCCAGCGCAAACTGCGGCCCGGCGCTCAGTTTGCGCTCCTCCAGCGATTGCGCCTCGCCCTTGCGTTGCGCCACCGTCAGGCGCTGCCCGCTGTAGGCATAGGCGTTATCGAGTTTCACCCAGCCATTTTCCAGCCGCACCGTCATCTCTTTGCCCTCATGCGCGCCATAGCTGGCGACACAGTGGGCGATCACCCCGGAGCGGAAGCGCAGCACAAAGCTGATGGTCTCTTCCACCTCGGTATAACGCGGGTCGCCGGTGGGGTTGACCGCCTGCGCATACACCTCGATCGGGTTTTCCGCCAGCATCATGCGCACGCCGTTCAGGCAGTAGAGGCCGATGTCCGCCAGCGCGCCGCCGCCCGCCAGCCCGCCTTTGAAGCGCCACTGGCCGTCCGGCCCCATCATCTGCACATTGGTTGCCTCAATGATGCGCGGCCGCCCCAGCTCGCCGGACTGCACCAGCCGCGCCGCCTCTTTGTTGAAGGCGTCGAACTGGCAGCGGTAGGCGATCATCAGCGTCACCCCGGCATCGCGGCAGGCGTCGATCATCTCCTGCGCTTCTTCAGGGGTGTTCGCCATGGGTTTTTCACACAGCACATGTTTCCCGGCCGCCGCCGCAGCCAGCACATGGTCGCGGTGCAGGCCGTTGGGCGTGACGATGTACACCGCCTGAATCGCCGGGTTGTCGGCCATCTTGTGCATCTCGTCATAGTGGTAAATCGCGTCATTGCTGATGCCGTACTGGGCGGCCACGGTTTGGGCTTTCTCACGGTAGCCGGAGACCAGCGCCACCGGCCGGGCATTTTTAGCGCGGTGCAGCGCCGGTAAAATCTGGTTCAATGCCAGCCGCCCCAGCCCGACCACCGCGAACCCGATGCGCTCATCAGGCGGCAGGGCAACAGGCGGCGACGGCTCCGGCGTATCGGCGGCGCCTTTCCAGTTCGGGAACGTCACCTGCTCACCCTCAACCTGGCCGCTGTCGATGCCGGAAGGCGGCAATGGCGCGGGATCTGCCGGTAATGTATGGCCGATGGCCGTTGCCGGGCCACGGTTTTCATAAGGGAACGCCTGTTCTTCACTCATACTTCCTCCAGTCAGGGCGGGGGTAAGTAGAGACTATAGACCATTGGTTATGGGGGGCAGGGTCAGGAGAGGTTGGGAGACGGGCCGTAAAAGCAGAGGCTTAACAGGTGATGTGTACCCGGAAAGGGTAAAATAATCCCGCGCAATAAATAAGGTTTATGTTCTTTAAATGAGCGCCTTTCGTTAAGCTAAACACAGGAAGTGACCACTATGCCCGTCTTACTGCGAGGTTCATCCGCAATGATCGTGATACCGCATTCATACAGCCCGGAAACGATAGCCCGTCGGTTTGAGATTATCGACGAGCTGCTGATCCATGGAGCCAGCTGGCCCATTATCTACGATAAAGCCATCCCTTTTGCCGCCGTGATTGAGGCGGATGTCACTGAGATTAACGGCCAGTTACGCCACCGGGTGGTGGCAACGTTAGAGATGGCGCGCCATGACCGGGACAGCCATATTTTCAGCGTCCGCGACTTCTGGCAGGATACCGACGCCCTTCAGGTTGAAGGCGTGGTGGTCGATCCTGAGTTACAGGATATGGGGCTGGCAACCGCGCTGTATGAAAGTCTGGTGCTGCATAAAGGCATCACGCTGATGAGCGACCCTATGCACTATGAGAGCGGCAAAGCGCTGTGGAAAAAGATTGCGCGGACGTCGCAACGCCTGACGGTATTTATTCTGGACACGGAGCAGGGGACATTTTACCCCTACGACGGCAGCCGCATCCGTTATGACGGGAACACCATCCCCGAAGAGGCGATTTGGAGCGCCCACCCGGATGCGAGCCGTGCCGGGGTAATTCTGATCGCGGAAGAGGGCCGAAAGCATAAGGCGAAAGCCGGGTGAGATAAATCAGGCCACCTGGGGGTGGCCTGATCTCTGTGGGCAAGGGGCGTTGCGGCGCTATTTCAGGCTATCTGCCACCGGGGTGGCCTCCCGCTCTGTTGCCGGAACCACATGGCCGGGCCAGTCGCTGCTGATGCGGTCGCCAATCTGTGCCGGGGTCATCGGGCGGCCGAGCAGGAAGCCCTGGAGGGTGTCGCAGCCCAGGCGGTTGAGGAAGGCCTGCTGTTCCGCCGTCTCGACCCCTTCGGCCACCACTTTCAGGTTCAGCGTCTTGCCCAGCGCAATGATCGCCGAGACGATGCTGGCATCCCCGTTATTGGTGGTCAGCTCGTTGATAAACGCCCGGTCAATCTTCAGCTCGCTGGCCGGCAGGCGTTTCAGGTAGAGCAGGCTGGAGTAGCCGGTGCCGAAATCGTCAATCGATGCCTTGATCCCCAAATCTGTCAGCTGGTCCAGGATTGCCACGCTGACGTCCGGGTTGAGCATGGCGGTGGTTTCCGTCACTTCCAGCGTGAGTTTTTCGGCCGGGATCTGGTGGCGGTTGATAATATTGACCACCTTTTCCACCAGATCCGGCTGCTCAAACTGCAACGCCGACAGGTTCACCGCGATGCTCCACTCCTCATGCCCCTGGCGGTGCCACTCGCGCAGCTGGCGGCAGGCCTCGTTCAGCACCCATTCGCCCATCGGCAGGATAAGCCCGGTCTTCTCCGCCAGCGGCAGGAATACCGCCGGGCTGAGCATCCCGCTGCCGGGGCGCTCCCAGCGCACCAGCGCCTCAAACCCGCACACCGGGCCGGACGGCGCGGTGAATTTCGGCTGGTAGTGCAGGCGCAGCTCGTTGCGCTCAATGGCCAGCCGCAGGTCATGCATCAGTTGCAGCTGTTCCTGCGCATTCACATTCATCGATTTCTGGAAGAAGCTGTGGCCGTTGCGGCCGGAATTTTTGGTGTGGTACATCGCCGCGTCGGCGTTCAGCATCAGCTCACGCTCGGTGGTGCCGTCGCTCGGGTAGACGGCGATGCCGATGCTGATCGACACCAGCAGTTCGTAGCGCGACACATTGAACGGCTGCTCAATCAGCATCACCAGTTGGGCGGCGAGCGTTGCCGCGTCGGCCGGGTCATTCATCTCCATCAGCAGCACAAACTCATCACCGCCAAGGCGCGCCAGCGTGTCCTGCGCGCGGATGCAGCCCTGGATGCGATCGGTCACGGCGATCAGCAACTGGTCGCCGATGTGGTGGCCATAGGCGTCATTCACCGCCTTGAAGCCGTCCAGATCCATAAACAACACGGCAAACAGCGCGCCTTCATGCTCCGCCTTCTGCAAGGCCTGCTGGATGCGATCTTCCAGCAGCAGGCGGTTCGGCAGCTTGGTCAGGTTGTCATGCAGCGCCAGCTGCATCAGTTCACGGTTAGCATGCTCAAGGGACTGCGCCAGAATCGACGTGCGCGCCTGCAGGCGCGCATCCAGCACCGACACCACCAGGGTGATCGCCAGCACCGCCAGCGTAAACACAATCACCACCACCGCCAGCCAGTTGGTGTTCACCCCGCCGTGGTGGTGCATCATGCTGCCGGTCATCTGGAAGTGGGCGGCCGCCATGCCGGTGTAGTGCATCCCGACAATCGCCACGCCCATGATGATCGCGGCCAGCGCGCGCAGCAGTTTCACGTTGTTGATCTGGGTACGCAGCCGGAATGCCATCCACAGCGCGGCCGCCGAAGCCAGCACCGCAATCACTACCGAAAGCAGTACCCAGCGCGCATCGTAACTCATGCCGGGCATCACGCTCATCGCCGCCATGCCGGTGTAGTGCATCCCGGCGATGCCGCCGCCCAGGATCAGCGAGCCGGCCACCAGCCGGGGCAAGGAGAGCGCCGCCGCGGTAACAAACCAGAGCGCAAAGATCGACGAGGCGATGGCAATCAGCATCGACAACCCGGTGATCAGCGGATCATAACTGATGGACACCGGCAGGCTGAAAGCCAGCATGCCGATGAAGTGCATCGACCAGATGCCGATGCCCATTGCCACGGCCCCGCCCCCCAGCCACCAGCGGGCAGCGGCGCGATCCGTGGTGGCGACGCGCCCCACCATATCCAGCGCGGTATAGGACGCAAGAATCGCCACGATGAATGAGAACAACACCAAAACATCGTTGTAACTGCTGGCAAGCATAACTTGCTCTCCAAAATAACAGGGGTAAGGGCCATCCCGCCCCGTTATTGCGTTGCAATGTCGGTCAGGCGATCGCCGGAAAGAGGATTAAACATCACATAACCTTAACAATGAGGGGGTTAGCCACGCGGTCAGCGGCGGTTTTGGTTAAGTTTAATTATGTGATATTTCAAACTGGTGCAGCGATATTAGCGACTTTTCCACCAACGTTAAACTGCTGTAACGGCTGTATTGCTAAACATGAAGAAAGTATAAAGTAAAAACACTATTTATCATTGATAAGCCAAGTTTAGATGATATTAGTCGGTGTATTTGGCTTTAACCACGATCAATAAAAGCGGGCGCAAGCAGGGGCAGGGCGCAGATCGGCTATCCTTTGAATTCACGCGCATTACCCCTACGGCGCATTAACAGGAGATAACGCATGATCACCGTTCACCACCTCAATAACTCCCGTTCACAACGTATTTTGTGGATGCTGGAGGAGCTGGGGGTGCCGTACCAGATTGAACGCTACCAGCGCGACCCACAGACCATGCTGGCCCCGGAGGCGCTGAAGAAAGTCCACCCACTGGGGAAATCGCCGGTGCTCACGGATAACGACCTGACGCTGGCGGAGTCCGGCGCGATCATTGAATACCTGCAAGAAACCTACGATGCGCAAGGGCTGCTGAAACCCACCGATCACTTTGCGCGCCAGAGTTACCGTTACTGGCTGCACTACGCCGAAGGCTCATTGATGCCGTTGCTGGTGATGAAGCTGATTTTCAGCCGGTTGGGCAAGCCGCCGGTGCCGCTGCTGGCGCGGCCGATTGCCGGGGCGATTGGCAAAGGGGTGCAGAAGGCGTACCTGGACAAGCAGCTCGCTACCCACCGGGCCTACCTTGAGAACCATCTGGCGGAGAACGCCTGGTTTGCCGGGGCGGATTTCAGCGCGGCGGATATTCAGATGAGTTTTCCGGTCGAGGGGCTGAACGCACGCGGTGGGCTGTCAGGCTGCCCGCACCTCAGCGACTGGCTGAAGAAAGTGCAGGCGCGGCCCGCGTACCAGCAGGCGCTGAAACAGGGCGGGCCTTACCAGATCGCCGGCTGAGCGGCGGCAGGAGACACGGGCAGAGGCCGCGTGATCAATACATTCTTTTCCCGGCACCGACAAAGTTCTGCCCCAGCATCTGCAACAGCTGGTGAAGCCACGGCAGGCGTTTGGGAGGTAGCGTTGCCTGCGGCACCGCAGGCGCAGCAGTGCGGGACGTGTCGCCGGACGAGAAAGTCAGGGTCGTTTTCATGGGTGCCTCCGGTGAGTTGAGAACGCGTACATCACGCAAAGGTGTGATGTTTGTCACAAATAAAGATACGCCGAAGAATTCATCGGATCAATATTTTTGTGATACCCGTCACAAAAATAATGAAACCCTGTTTTACCCGGCATGATGCCCCACTAAGCAGCGGAGTTGCGCAACACGTGCAGTAAATTTCCGCGCTTTCCGCTCTCTTTCTGTCCTGAATAAGATGTGATGCGTCTCGCATTTTCCTTCCTGGCGCTTAAATGCGCAAACAACGCGAAAATGTCGTGATTCAGAGTTGAAAAAGCCTGCTGGGACACCGGATAATCGTTTGCTTTTTAGTGTTCGCCCATTTTAATAACGTCAGGCGGGTTCAGAGTTAAACGTTTGCCTTGTTTTCTGGCCTCTCTTTACAGAAAACGCGGTGCAGGGACGTAAACGGACGGAAACGATGCCTTAACGACACGACGCACCGACATTTCAGGATCACTTTCAGAGGACATCAGCATGTCTAGCAACAACACCCAAGCGGGCGGCAGCGTTCAGCCGACCGGCCCGCTGGATGCATTTTTCAAAATCAGCGCACGCGGCAGCTCTGTGCGGCAAGAGATTGTCGCCGGGCTGACCACCTTCCTGGCGATGGTGTACTCCGTCATCGTGGTGCCGGGCATGTTGGGCAAGGCGGGCTTCCCGCCGGCGGCGGTGTTCGTCGGTACCTGTCTGGTGGCGGGCATCGGCTCACTGCTGATGGGGCTGTGGGCCAATTTGCCGATGGCCATCGGCTGTGCCATCTCCCTGACCGCCTTTACCGCCTTCAGCCTGGTGCTGGGCCAGCACATCAGCGTGCCGGTGGCGCTGGGTGCGGTGTTCCTGATGGGGCTGCTGTTTACCCTGATCTCCGCGACCGGCATCCGCGCCTGGATTTTGCGTAACCTGCCGATGGGCGTGGCGCACGGCACCGGCATCGGTATCGGGCTGTTCCTGCTGCTGATCGCCGCCAACGGCGTCGGGCTGGTGGTAAAGAACCCCATCGACGGCCTGCCGGTGGCGCTGGGTGATTTCACCTCGTTCCCGGTGCTGATGACCCTGGTAGGCCTGGCGGCCACCATTGGGCTGGAGAAGCGCCGCGTGCCGGGCGGCATCCTGCTGGTGATTGTGGTGCTGTCGGTGGTCGGGCTGATTTTCGACCCGTCGGTGAAATACCAGGGGCTGTTTGCCATGCCGTCCCTGGCTGATGCCAACGGCAACTCCACCATGTTCAGCCTCGACATCATGGGCGCGCTGAAGCCGGTGGTGCTGCCGAGCGTGCTGGCCCTGGTGATGACCGCCGTGTTTGACGCCACCGGCACCATCCGCGCGGTGGCCGGGCAGGCAAACCTGCTGGACAAGCAGGGGCAGATCATCAACGGCGGCAAAGCGCTGACGTCTGACTCCATCAGCAGCATGGTGGCCGGGCTGGTGGGCGTTGCCCCGGCGGCGGTGTACATCGAATCGGCTGCCGGTACGGCGGCAGGCGGCAAAACCGGCCTGACGGCCACGGTGGTCGGGGTGCTGTTCCTGCTGATCCTGTTCCTGTCGCCGCTCTCTTATCTGGTGCCGGGTTACGCCACCGCGCCGGCGCTGATGTATGTCGGCCTGCTGATGCTGAGCAACGTCACCAAGCTGGACTTCACAGACTTTGTGGACGCGATGTCCGGCCTGCTGTGTGCGGTGTTTATCGTGCTGACCTGCAACATCGTCACCGGTATTATGCTCGGCTTCGGCGCGCTGGTGATTGGCCGCGTGGTGGCCGGGGAGTGGCGCAAGCTGAACGCCGGGACGGTGATCATTGCCGTCGCGCTGGCCGCGTTCTACGCCGGTGGCTGGGCTATCTGACACCGCTGCTGCATTCAGGGGAGCCGCCGGCTCCCCTTTTTTATGCCTGTGATTCCCCCTCCGGCGGCACATTCGGCCAAAGCGCACTCACGGGTTTAACAGCCCGGCGGTTCTGATCTACTATCACTCCTGCGAATGCCGGGCCGCCCGGCCCGGCTGACAGTGATAATGACAAGAGCCCAAGGAACGCATGGAAATCTTTTTTACAATCCTCATTTTGATTCTGGTGGTGTCACTCTCGGGTGTCGTAACCAGAATGTTACCCTTCCAGATCCCTCTTCCCCTGATGCAGATTGCGGTGGGTGCCCTGTTGGCCTGGCCCAATTTCGGCCTGCATGTTGATTTTGACCCGGAGCTGTTTCTGGTGCTGTTTATCCCGCCGCTGCTGTTTGCCGATGGCTGGAAAACCCCGATGCGCGAGTTTCTGCACCATGGCCGCGAGGTGCTGGGGCTGGCACTGATGCTGGTGCTGCTCACGGTGGTCGGCATCGGTTACCTGATCTACCTGATGGTACCGAACATCCCGCTGGTGGCGGCGTTTGCGCTGGCGGCGGTGCTGTCGCCTACGGATGCGGTGGCGCTCTCCGGCATTGTCGGCAAGGGGCGTATTCCCAAATCGATCATGGGCGTGCTGGAAGGCGAGGCGCTGATGAATGACGCCTCCGGCCTGGTATCGCTGAAGTTTGCGATTGCGGTGGCGATGGGCACCATGGTGTTTACCGTTTCCGGCGCGACGGTGGAGTTCCTCAAAGTGGCGGTGGGCGGCCTGCTGGCCGGGGTGGCCGTGACCTGGCTCTACAGTAAATCGCTGCGCATTATGAGCCGCTGGAGCGGGGATGACCCGGCAACGCAGACGGTATTCCTGCTGCTGCTGCCGTTCGCCTCTTACCTGATTGCCGAGCACATCGGCGTCTCCGGCATTCTGGCTGCCGTCGCCGCCGGGATGACCATCAGCCAGTCCGGCGTGATCCGCAATGCGCCGCTGGCGATGCGGCTGCGCGCCAACGGCGTCTGGTCGATGCTGGAGTTCGTGTTCAACGGCATGGTGTTCATTATGCTCGGCCTGCAACTGCCGGGCATTCTGGAAACCTCGATCCTGATGGTGGAAAACGACCCGACCATCGCCACCTGGCAGCTGTTCGCCGATGTGGGGCTGATCTATCTGGCGCTGCTGATGCTGCGTTTTGTCTGGCTCTGGTCGATGAAAAAACTCAGCAACCGCCTGCTGAAAAAGCGCCCGCTGATGTTCGGCAGCTACAGCACCCGTGAGCTCTGGGTCGCGTCGTTTGCCGGGGTGCGCGGGGCGATTACGCTGGCCGGTGTGCTCTCTATCCCGCTGTTCCTGCCGGATGGCGTGGCCTTCCCGTCACGCTACCAGCTGGTGTTCCTGGCGGCCGGGGTGATCCTGTTCTCGCTGATTGCCGGGGTGATTGCGCTGCCGTTCCTGCTGCGCGGGGTGAAAACGGTGGATAAATCGGCGTACAAAGAAGAGGAGCACATGGCGCGCGCGGTGGCGGCTGAAGTGGCGATTGAGAGCCTGCATAAAATGGAGGAGCGCATTGCCGCCGATGCCGAAGAGAACATCGACGAGCAGACGGTGCGCGAGGTCAGCTCCAGGGTGATCGGCAACCTGCGCCGCCGCACCTATAGCAAGGATGATATGGAAAACATGCTGGTGGTGGAGAACCTGGAGCGCCGCTTCCGCCTTAACGCGCTGCGCGCTGAGCGGGCGGAGCTTTACCACCTGCGCGCCACCCAGCGCATCAGCAACGAGACGCTGCAAAAGCTGCTGCATGACCTCGACCTGCTGGAAGCGTTGCTGGTGGAAAAAGAGGTGTAACCCACGCGGCGCGGCACTGATCGCGCCCGTTACTGACCCAGCGCCACGCGGGCTGCGTGGCGTGTGGCGTACCGCACTGACCCCGCCTCCCTGAGTCTCCCCTGCAATAACAGATTACACACCGCCGCCTGCGGCCGGTTCAGCCGGTGTTGCAGCAGGTGCACCGCCTCAATGCCCAGCTCCCGGCACGGCACCACAATGCCGGTGACCGGCATCTCCGCGCTGTTTTCCAGATGCCAGCTAAAGTCCGTGGTAATCAGCGACATCGCCTCCGGTACCCGCACCTGTCGCCGTGCCAGCACGCGCAGCACGCCGGTGGTCATGCCCATGCTGCCGGGGAAAATCACCTCCGGCCAGCAGGACGGCGGATGCGATGCCAGCCACGCCTCCAGCGCCTGTTCTGCCTCCTCTGACGAAAACCCTTCGGTGACAATCAGATCCTGTTGCGCATCAAACGGCACATGGAAATGGCGGTAAGCTTCCTGAATGCCGTGCAGCCGGGTGAAAAGCGTTTTGCGGCGCAAGCAGGTCAAGGAGAGCATGCGCCGGTGGCCGCGCTCAAACACATGGCGCGCGGCGTTAAAGCCGATGGCGTAATGGTCGGGCGAGATGGCGTCGAGCGTCATTTCCCGGTCATTGGTGTTGATGAGCACGCAGGGCTTATTCAGCGTCGCCGCCAGCTTGAAGATGGTCGGGTCATCGGTGCCGATGATGATCACCGCGTTGATGTGCTTGTTCCCGGCCTTGTCCAGAAAGGCTTCGATGTCGGCATGCTCCTCTTCCAGTCCGCAATAGCTGAGGTAAACATTGTGCGCCGCCAGCGCCTCGGCGATGCCGCGGGTCACTTCCAGATAGAACACGTCGCCCCTGGCGTTAAACGTGCGCCCCGGCGCGAACACCGCCACGCCGTCAATCAGCAGCCGCCCGCAGGCCAGGCCGTCCAGCACGCCGAGCTGCCGCGCGCAACTGATGATGGCCTCCCGTGCACGATCGCTGGTGTAGGATTTCCCCGCCAGCACGCGTGACACGGTGCTGATGGAATAGCCCGTCAGGGCGGCGATTTTGTCCATCTGAAGCTTGCCCGGCATGATGTGACCCCGCTCGCAATAAATATCTGCAAATATTCTTAGGGTTAATCTGCTGATTTTACAACCAAATCCGGGCCGCAGGGCGGTTGGCGTCCCGGCCTTGCGATTCCTCTCACACATTCCGTTTGTCGCGCTTTCCGCGCTTCATTATGTTCCCGCTATCCCCCAACGCAGTGGAATACAGGTGAGTTATGGAGAAGCTACGTTTTGGCATTATCGGCATCGGCAATATCGGCACCGTTCACGCCCGCTACCTGCTGGACGGCGTCGTCAGCGAGGCCTGTCTGGCGGCGGTGTGTGACAACGACCGCAGCAAACACCCGGCGATCCGGCGGCTGGTGGGCGACAGCCTGCCGCTGTTTGAGGACGCAGAGGCGATGATCACCAGCGGGCTGATTGACGCCGTGATCGTCGCCACGCCGCATTACGACCACCCCGGCCTGTCGATGCTCGCGATGCGCCACGGCCTTCATACGCTGTGCGAAAAGCCCGCCGGGGTGTTTACCGCGCAGGTGCAGGAGATGAACGCCTGCGCGCGCGAGTGCGATGTGGTGTTCGGCATCATGTATAACCAGCGGCCCAACCCGCTCTACCAGAAAGTAAAGGCGCTGATTGACGGCGGCGAGCTGGGCGAGATCCGGCGCTCTAACTGGATCATCACCAACTGGTACCGTTCACAAAGCTACTACGACGCCGGCGGCTGGCGCGCCACCTGGAAAGGCGAGGGCGGCGGCGTGCTGCTTAACCAGGACCCGCACCAGCTCGACCTCTGGCAGTGGCTGGTCGGGATGCCGGTGCGGCTGCGCGCCTTCTGCCAGTTCGGCAAACACCGGCAGATCGAAGTGGAAGATGAGGTGACGGCCTACGCCGAATACGCCAACGGCGCGACCGGGGTGTTTATCACCACCGTGGCGGAAACGCCCGGCACCAACCGGCTGGAGATAACAGGCGATCGCGGCAAAGTGGTGGTGGAAGAGGGGCGGCTGCGCTACTGGCGGCTGTGCGAACCGGAACCCGCCTTCAACGCCCGCTGGCAGCACGGCTTCGGTGAGCCGGAGTGCTGGGAGGTCACGGTGCCGGTGGCCCCGGCGTGCAGCGACCACCACGTCATCACCGCCAATTTCTGCGCCGCCGTGCTGCGCGGTGAGCCGCTGATCGCACCGGGCCTGGAGGGCATCCACGGCCTGACGCTCTCCAACGCCATGCACCTCTCCACCTGGACGGACGGCTGGGTCACGCTGCCGCTGGACGAGGCGCGCTACCTGGAACTGTTGCAGCAGCGCATCAACGCCTCGGTGGGGAAACCTGCCGTCAGCCGCACGCTGGATGCCAACGGCACCTGGTGAAGCAAGGGGGAAATATGTTGCATGTCGCTATTGTGGGCACCGGGAACATTGCGCACAACCACATCCAAAGCTATCTGCACTTCCCGCAGCGCTGCCGCATTGTGGCACTGGTGGACATCTGCCCGGAAAAGGCAGAGGAGAAAAAACAGCGCTACGGGCTGGAACACGCCCGGGTGTTCAGCAGCCATCAGGCGATGCTGAGCGCGTGCGGAGAGGTAGATCTGGTGGATGTCTGCACCCCGCCTTACGTTCATGCGCCGATCGCCATCGACGCGCTGCTGGGCGGGAAACATGTGCTGTGTGAAAAGCCGATGGCGTCGTCGCTGGAGGAGTGCGACGCGATGATCGCTGCCCGGCAGGCCAGCGGGAAAATACTGTCAGTGATTGCGCAGAACCGCTTTACCGATGCGTTCTGGCGGCTGCACGCGGTGGTGGAGTCGGGCCTCGCCGGGAAGATTTGCCATGCGCAGGTCGATTCTTTCTGGTGGCGCGGCCACTGCTATTACGATTTGTGGTGGCGCGGCACCTGGGAGAAAGAGGGCGGCGGCTGCACGCTTAACCACGCGGTACACCACATCGACGCCTTGCAGTGGATGCTGGGCACCCCGAGCGAGGTGGTGGCGATGATGGCGAACGTGGCGCACGACAACGCGGAAGTGGAAGACCTGAGCGCCGCGATTTTCCGCTACCCCAACGGCGCACTGGCGCAGCTTACCGCCTCGGTGGTGCATCACGGTGAGGAGCAGCAGATCGTGTTGCAGGGGGAGAAAGCGCGCATCTCTGCGCCCTGGGCAGTATGCGCCCATCTCAGCGCTGATAACGGTTTTCCGCAACCAGGGAATGACTGCGAGCGCGAGGCGCAGATCCACGCCCTGTTCCGGCAGATCCCGCCGCTCGCCTGGACGCTGCACACCGGGCAGATAGACAACCTGCTCACCGCCATTGCGCAGGGCACGCCGCCGCTGGTGGACGGTGAACAGGGCAAACGCGCGCTGGAGCTGATCACCGCCCTGTATAAATCCGCCATCACCCGCAGCGTAGTAAAGCTGCCGATCCCGCCTGACGATCCGTTCTACCGCACCGGCGGCATCAGCGCGCAGGCCCCGCGCTTCTACCAAAAATCCGCCGCCGTCGCCAACTTCACCGAGGTGGGGGCCATTCCGGCAGGAAAAAATCTGGAGAAAGGAGAGAGGCTATGAACCGTAATGACGGCATGAACTATTCAGACGGCATGAACTATGCGCCGGTCGGCAAACCGCAACCAGTGGTCAACGCCGGGGAGTTTGTGTTTGCCGCCGCCGCGCTCGACCACGGCCACATCTACGGCATGTGCAACGGCTTGCAGGAAGCGGGCGCGACGCTGAAATGGGTCTACGACCCCGACCCGGCAAAAGTGAAACCGTTTCTGCAACAGTACCCACAGGTGAGGGTGGCTGCGTCGCTGGCGGAGATCCTGGCTGACAGCGAGGTCAGGCTGGTGGCCGGGGCGGCGATCCCCAGCCAGCGCTGCGCCCTGGGGCTGAAAGTAATGGCGGCGGGCAAAGATTACTTCACTGACAAAGCGCCGCTCACCACCCTGGAGCAACTCACGGACGCCCAGGAGATGGTGGCGAAAACCGGGCGCAAATACGCGGTCTACTACAGCGAGCGGCTGCATGTGGAGAGCGCGGTATTCGCCGGCCAGCTGGTGCAGCAGGGCGCGATCGGCCAGGTGGTGCAGACGCTCGGCGTCGGGCCGCACCGCGAAGGGCGGGGCCGCCCCGGCTGGTTCTACGAGCGGCGCTATTTCGGCGGCATTTTGTGTGACATCGGCAGCCACCAGATCGAGCAGTTCCTGTTTTACACCGGCAACCGCGATGCCACGGTGGTCGCCAGCCAGGTGCGCAACGTCAACCACCCGCAGTACCCCCGGTTTGAAGATTTCGGCGACGCGATGCTGCGCGGCGAAAACGGCGCCACCGGCTACTTCCGCTGTGACTGGTTCACCCCCGACGGGCTGACGACCTGGGGCGACGGGCGGCTTACGCTGCTGGGCACCGAGGGCTATATCGAGATCCGCAAATATGTCGATCTCACCCGTGGCGAGCAGGATGTGGTGTATCTGGTGAACCGGGCGGGCGAGTTCCGCTACCCGGTGGCCGGGCAGGTCGGCTTCCCCTATTTCGGCGCGCTGATCCTCGACTGCCTGCACCGCACCGAACACGCCATGACCCAGGCGCACGCCTTTAAGGCGGCGGAACTCTGCGTGAAAGCGCAAATGCTGGCGAACGCGGCGCACTGACGCATAAGGAGGCGGAAATGGAGACATTGAATGCCGCGATTATCGGCGGCGGCGCGATTCACCTTTGCCATGTCGGGGCGTTGCGGCAGGTGCCGGGCGTGCGGCTGCATGCGCTGGCAGAGATCGACAGCGAGAAGGGGCAGGCGCTGGCGCGCACCTACGGCTGCCATTTCTATCAGGATTACCGCGCCCTGTTGTGGGACGACGAAATCGATGTGGTGCATATCTGCACGCCCCACCACCTGCATAAAGCGATGGTGATGGAGGCGCTGGCCGCCGGGAAACATGTGTTTTGCGAAAAACCCATCGGCCTGGACAGTCGGGAGGCGGCGGAGATCGCCGGTGCAGCGGCCCGTGCGCCGGGGAGGCTGGCGGTCTGCTACCAGAACCGGCTCAACCCCACCAGCCGCCAGATCATGTGCGAGCTGGCGGGCGGCACGCTCGGCAAGATGATCGGCATGAAAGCGGTGCTGACCTGGTCACGCGGCGGCCGCTACTACACCCACAGCCCGTGGCGCGGCCGCTATGCCACCGAAGGCGGCAGTTTGTTGATTAATCAGGCAATCCACACCCTGGATTTGATGCAGTGGTTCGGCGGCGGGGTGGCGCGCGTCAAGGGCGTGGTGGACAGCGGCGAGCTGGCCGCCGTCACGGAAGCAGAAGACAGCGCGATGGCAACGCTGCATTTCCATAACGGCGCGCGCGGCCTGTTTTACGCCAGCAACAGCTACACCACTGACGCCCCGCTGCTGCTGGAGATCCACTGCGAAGCGGGGATGCTGCAACTGCGGGATAACCAGCTGTGGCGGGTCTGCGCGGGCGGGCGCACCCACCTGATCAGCGACCCGTCGCCGGAGAGTGACGCCAAAGCCTATTGGGGATCGGGCCATCTGGCGGCGATCCGGCAGTTCTACCAGACGCTTCATCACCCGTCGGCTCCGGCGGAATACACCTCAATTGAGGAGGCCGGAAAATCTCTCGCCCTTGTGGAGGCGATTTACCACTCCTCCCAGACCCGGCAATGGATAACGGTTAACGCATAATATCCATTCTGTTTTTTTAACGGCATTTTTAATGACCCAATAAATAATGAGAAACACACAGCACGCCAGCAGTAAATAAAAAAGAGCCGGAGATTCCCGGTAATACGATATCTTACAAACTGGACAATTATTATGGTTAAACCTACTGAACGCAGGGTGGGTTACGGCGTGGCGATCGGCTACGGCGTGACAGACCTTTTCGGCGGCGGTGCCTTTGCGATTATCGGCACCTGGTTACTTTTTTTCTACACCAGTTATTGCGGCCTGACGGTGCTGGAAGCCGGCTCTATTTTTGCCATCGCCAGGGTTATTGATGCGATATTAAGCCCGATTATGGGCTATATCACCGATAATTTCGGCAACACCTGGCTTGGCCGTAAATTCGGCCGCCGCCGCTTCTTTTTAATGCTCAGTTGCCCGTTAATGTTCTTATATGCCCTGCTGTGGCTCACCGATATGGGCTACTGGTATTATCTGGGTACCTATCTCTCGATTGAATTATTGTCCGCGATGGTGCTGGTGCCGTGGGAAACCCTGGCCGCAGAGATGACCAACCGCTACGAGGAGCGCAGCCGCCTTTCCGGGATGCGGATGATCTGCTCGCAATTGGGCGGCTTCCTCGCGGTGTCGGTGCCCGGCGTGATTATGCAGTTCACCGGCAAAGATAACCCTTTCACTTATACCCTGACCGGCCTGATATTTTCCTGCGTCTTTTGCATTGCGGTATTTATTACCTGGCGCTGCACCTGGGAAGCTAAAGATATTGAGGAAGAGGGCGCGTTCAAAGCGGAAGTGCAGCGCGGCAGCGGCATACTGAACCATTTAAATTACCTGGTGCAGGATCTGCTCTCGTCATTCCGCATCCGCGCCTTTCGGTTGCATATTATTATCTATATTTTCTCCTTCACGGCGATGGACGTGTTCGGCGCGGTGTTTACCTATTATGTGGTCTATTGCCTGAGCCAGGATGCGGTAGCGGTCTCCGGCTGGCTCAGTATCGCGGCATTTGCCTCAGTGCCCGGGACGTATGGTTTTATGTTGCTGCTGAATAAATGCCATGTCACCCCGTCCGCTGCGTTACGCCTCGCCTATGGCTCTATTTTCAGCGTGCTGATTTTCCTGTTTGCGGTCTATTACACCGACACGGAGGTGCCCGGCCTGCTGTTTTCCGCGGTCTTTATATTATTGGGCGCGGCGCGTGCCGGGCTGTATTATATTCCGTGGAATATCTACAGCTTTATTCCCGATATTGATGAGATGGTCACCCAGCAGCGCCGCGAGGGGATTTTCGCCGGAGTCATGGTGCTGACCCGTAAAAGCACGGTGGCGATCGCCATTATGATCATCGGGCTGGTGCTGGAGCAGGCCGGGTTCGTGAAAGGCAGCGGCACGCAGCCGGACGGTGCATTGCAGGCGATTATCGGGTTGATGATCTTCGCCACGGCCGCGCTGCTGGCCGTGAGCTTCTACACCACCTATCCCTTCAAACTCACGCGTGACACCCACCAGTTGCTGATTAAAGAGATCGCCCGCCGCAAGCTGGGCGGGGACTACCGCGACTGCGATGAGAAGACGCGGGTGGTGATCAGGCAACTCACCGGCTATGAGTACGATGAAGTCTGGGGCGGCAAGGCCACGCGCCGCATCGTCGGCACCGTCACACTCTCCAACGCGAAATAGGGGGCCGCAATGTATACGCAATGGCCCGCTGAACAGGCCCAGGCCTGGCACCGGCAACAGCGCTGGGGCTGCGGTTTTAACTACCTGCCGCGCACCGCCGTTAACTGGCTGGAGATGTGGCAGCAGGAGACCTTCGACCCGGCCACCATCGAACAGGAGCTGCGCTGGGCGAGCCGCTACGGCTACAACCAGTTGCGCACCAACCTGCCGTTTACCCTGTGGCAGCACGACCGGAACGGGTTGCTGGAACGCATCGATCGCTTTCTGGCGGTGGCGGACGCCTGCGGTTTTCAGGTGATGCTGACCCTGCTCGACGACTGCGCCTTCTCCGGCGATGAGCCGGTCATCGGGCAGCAGAAAGCGCCGCGCCCGGGCGTGCATAACAGCCAGGCCGCCGGCAGCCCCGGCCGGGCGATGGTGCTGGACCCCAGCCTCTGGCCGCAGATTGAACGCTATGTGCGGGATGTGATCGGCCATTTTCGTGACGACCGGCGCGTCTGGGTGTGGGATCTCTACAACGAGCCGGGCAACGGCGGCATTTTCTGCGGCGTTGACCAGTACGCGGAGTATGACGACCGGCTGGCGATCTACGCGCTGTCGCTGATGATTCAGGTATTCCGCTGGGCGCGGCAGGCTGAGCCCTGCCAGCCGCTGACGGTGGCTGCCTGGCACATCCCTGACCGGGGCGCGTGCGGGCAGGCGTTCCGGCACCCGATCGACGTCGCGGCGTTGCACCTGTCAGATGTAATCAGCTATCACGCCTATGTGGATACGCCGGGTCAGGTGGCGATTCTGGCACGGCTGGCCGCGTTTAACCGCCCGGTGTTGTGTACCGAGTGGCTGGCGCGCCACGTCGGCAGCGTGATGGAGGAGCAGTTGCCGCTGTTCAGGGCGCAAGGGGTAACCTGTTACCACTGGGGGCTGGTGCAGGGCAAAACGCAGACCTGGCTGCCGTGGCCGGATATTGCGCAGGAGGCGCACACTGCTGCGCTCTGGTTCCACGATGTGCTGACGCCGGACGGCCTGCCGTTCAGCGAGCGGGAGATGGCGCTGGTGCAGCGGCTGAGCCGGATGTGACGCCTGCGTTGGATGTGAAACCGCCGCGCGGGGCGCGGCGGTTGGGTGCATCAATAGTTCAATGGATCAAAATCAGTGGATCACCTGGGATAAAAACTCCCGGGTGCGTTCCGATTTCGGGTTGGAGAAGAACTCCTGCGGGGCGGCCTGTTCGACGATTTCGCCACGGTCCATAAAGATCACCCTGTCGGCCACGGTGCGGGCAAAGCCCATCTCGTGGGTCACGCAGAGCATGGTCATGCCGTCCTGCGCGAGGCCGATCATGGTGTCCAGCACCTCTTTCACCATCTCCGGGTCGAGTGCGGAGGTCGGCTCGTCAAACAGCATGATCTTCGGCTTCATGCAGAGCGAGCGGGCAATCGCCACGCGCTGCTGCTGGCCGCCGGAGATCTGCCCCGGGTATTTGTGCGCGTGCTCGGCAATGCGTACCCGCTTCAGGTAGTGCATCGCCAGCTCATCCGCCTCTTTCTTCGGCATCTTGCGCACCCAGGTCGGCGCCAGCGTGCAGTTCTGCAACACCGTCAGGTGCGGGAACAGGTTAAAGTGCTGGAACACCATGCCGACTTCGGTGCGTACTTTCTCAATGTTGCGCAAATCGTCATTCAGCTCGATGCCGTCCACCACGATGCGCCCCTGCTGGTGCTCTTCCAGATGGTTAATGCAACGGATGGTGGTGGATTTGCCGGAACCTGACGGGCCGCACAGCACAATGCGCTCGCCCTGTTTCACGTTCAGGTTGATGTCTTTAAGCACGTGGAACTGTCCGTACCACTTATTGACTGCTTCCAGCGTAATCATCATTTTTTTATCGTCTGTAACCTGATGGTCGCTCATGGTTTACCTCAGTGGTTGGAACGTCCGGTGTGAAAGCGCCTTTCCAGATGCTGGCTGTAGCGCGACATGCTGAAACAGAAAATCCAGTAGACCAGCGCGGCGAAGACGTAGCCCTCGGTGGACATCCCCAGCCACATCGGGTCTACGGTGGCCTGCTGCACGCTGCTGAACAGGTCAAACAGGCCGATAATGATCACCAGGCTGGTGTCTTTGAACAGCGCGATAATGGTGTTCACCAGCCCCGGGATCACCATCTTCAGCGCCTGCGGCAAAATCACCAGCCCCTGCGTTTTCCAGTAGCCCAGCGCCAGTGACTCCGCCGCCTCGTACTGGCCTTTCGGCAGCGCCTGAAGGCCGCCGCGCACCACTTCCGCCACATAAGCGGACTGGAACAGAATCACCCCGACCAGCGCCCGCAGCAGTTTGTCGATGCTGGTGCCTTCCGGCAGGAACAGCGGCAGCATCACCGAGGACATAAACAGCACGGTGATCAGCGGCACGCCGCGCCAGAACTCGATGAAGCAGATGGAGAGGATGCGCACAATCGGCAGGCGCGAGCGCCGCCCCAGCGCCAGCAAAATGCCGAGCGGCAGCGCCCCGGCAATGCCGATGGAGGCGATGATCAGCGTCAGCGTCAGGCCGCCCCATTGGCGGGTTTCGACGCGCGGCAGGCCAAGGAAGCCGCCATACAGCAGCCACCAGGTCAGCAACGGGTAAGCCACTGCCCAGCACGCGATGTAACGCCCGCGGCGCGGCATCCCGCGCCAGAACATCAGCCCGATGGAAATCAGGCCAATCACCAGTGCGAGGTTGATGCGCCAGCGCTGGTCAGTGGGGTAGAGGCCATACATAAACTGGCCGAAACGGGCGTGGATAAACACCCAGCAGGCGCCGTCTTTGGTGCAGTCCGCGCGCGTGGTGCCTATCCAGTTAGCCTGGAAAACCGCCCAGTTCAGCAGCGGCGGGATAACCAGCCACAGCAGCCAGAGGCAGAACAGCGTCAGCAGCGTGTTGAACACGCTGGAAAACAGGTTGCGGCGCGCCCACAGCACGGCCCGGCCGACCGGGCCGGAAGGCGGCACCGCGCTGCGTGATGGCGGGGGTAACGTCATGGTCATGGAAGCCTCTTAGCGCTCGACCAGCGCGATGCGCCGGTTGTAGACGTTCATCAAAAACGAGATCAGCAGGCTGATAATCAGGTACACCGACATGGTCATGGCGATGGTCTCAATCGCCTGGCCGGTCTGGTTGAGTACCGTACCGGCAAACAGCGACACCATGTCCGGGTAGCCGATGGCCGCCGCCAGCGAGGAGTTCTTCACTACGTTGAGGTACTGGCTGGTGAGCGGCGGGATGATCACCCGCAGCGCCTGCGGCAGCACCACCTGGCGCAGCGTCACCGGGTTCGGCAGGCCGAGTGAGCGCGCCGCCTCATGCTGGCCGCCCGGCACCGACTGGATGCCGGAGCGGATCACCTCCGCGATAAACGCCGAGGTATAAACCGACAGCGCCACGGTGAGCGCTGCCAGCTCCGGGATCAGCACCATGCCGCCCCGGAAGTTGAAGCCGCGCAGCGTTGGCAGTTCCCAGTGCAGCGCCGCGCCGAACAGGGCGTGCGCCAGCAGCGGCAGGCCGACGATCAGCAGCAGCGCCCAGGGCCAGATGCGCCACACCCGGCCGGTGTGGATCTGGCGGAAATGGTTATAGCGGGCGAGGGCGAGGATCGCGGCAATCGCCAGCAGCAGGGCGATGACCCCGGCCAGTGCGCCTTCGCCCAACTGGGGCGACGGCAGGTAGAGGCCGCGGTTGCTCATAAAGACCACGCCGAAGGCGTCAAGGCTCTGGCGCGGGCCGGGCAGGTTGCGCAACACCGCGAAGTACCAGAAGAAGATTTGCAGCAACGGCGGGATGTTGCGGAAGGTCTCGACGTACACCGTGGAGAGCTTGCGGATCAGCCAGTTGTCTGAGAGCCGCCCGAGGCCGACCATAAAGCCGAGCAACGAGGCGAACACAATGCAGAGCACCGACACCAGCAGCGTGTTCAGCAGGCCGACCACAAACAGGCGGCCGTAGGTGTCGCCTTGTTCATAATCAATCAGGTGCTGGATCACGCCGAAGCCGGCGCTGTTATTCAGGAAGGCAAAGCCGGAGGTAATCCCTCGGGTGGAGAGGTTGACCACCGTGTTGTGCAGAAGATAGCCGCCACAGGCGAGCAGCAAAGCCACCGCGATAAATTGGTAAATCCAGGCGCGTACCGCTGGGTTGGTCAGCGAGAGGCCGCCTTTTCCGGTTGGGCGTTGCGACATAGCAGGAACCTCAGAACAGTGACGGAACGGCAGGGGGCCGTTCCGTAATCACACCGTTACTCAATAGCGGGAGGGCGCCCCCGGCACGCGGCCGGGGGCACACCGGGTTAACGTACTGTCGGGGCGTACTGGATGCCGCCCTGGTTCCAGAGGGCGTTCAGGCCGCGTTTGATTTTCAGCTCACTGCCCATGCCGACGTTGCGCTCAAACACTTCGCCGTAGTTGCCGACCTGCTTAACGATCTTCACTGCCCAGTCATTCGGCAGCTTCAGGTCTTTGCCGTAGTTGCCCTCTTTGCCGAGCAGGTGCGCCATGTCCGGGGTTTTCGGGTTGGCGGCCAGCTGGTCAACGTTGGCGGAGGTTACGCCCATCTCTTCGGCGTTCAGCATCGCGAACAGCGTCCAGCGCACGATCGCCAGCCAGTCTTCATCACCGCGGCGCACCACCGGCCCCAGCGGCTCTTTGGAGATCACTTCCGGCAGCACGATGAATTCATCCGGTTTGCCGAGTTTGATGCGCAAAGCGTAAAGCTGGGACTGGTCAGAGGCCAGGGTGTCGCAGCGGCCGGAGTCGAGCGCTTTGGCGCTTTCGTCAGAACGGTCGAAGGTCACCGGCGTGAACTGCATGTTGTTGGCTTTGAAGAAGTCCGCCACGTTCAGCTCGGTGTCAGTACCGGCCTGCAGGCAGACGGTGGCCCCGTCCAGCTCTTTGGCGCTTTTCAGCCCCGCTTTCTTGTGGGTCAGGAAGCCGATGCCGTCGTAGTAGTTCACCCCGGCGAAGATCATGCCCATGCCGCCGTCACGTGAAGATGTCCAGGTGGTGTTACGCGACAGGATGTCTACTTCGCCGGATTGCAGGGCGGTGAAGCGCTCTTTGGCTGTCAGCGGGGTGTATTTTACTTTGTTGGCATCGCCGAATACCGCCGCAGCCACGCCCCGGCAGAGATCCACATCCAGCCCGGAGAACTTGCCGCTGGAATCGGCATAGGAGAAGCCCGGCAGGCCGTCACTGATGCCACATTGGATAAAGCCCTTTTTCTGTACAGCGTCGAGTGTCGTGCCTGCGTGTGCCTGGTTTGCTGCGGCAATAAAAGAGGCGGCAGCAAGTAATGTCGAAAGCATCATCTTCTTCATAAAGCATCCTGTGAGGCGGTATCGGTGAGTTTTCATTATCGGCACACCCTGGTGCACCCTTTCTGTTCGCGGGCGCGAGCCCTGAAAGGTATTAGCAAAGGCGGTGCCAACTTTGAAAAGGCTTAGGAATCAAAGGGGCGAATGAAGGAAACAGAAACATTTACCTGCATTATGAAACCTATAGCACCAAAACAGTGCAGGCGCGCTATTTTTGCTATCTCCTGGCGCAAAAAGATGCATTTTGTGTGCTGGCTCACATCATTAAAGATAAAGTCATTTTAAATCAATTACTTGATAATGTTGCTTATCAGGGTTTGTCAGGAGAATCGCTTTGTAAGGCAATGGTTTTAGAGGTGATTATATGACTTAGAATGAAAAGGGAGGACAAGGGCGGCGAAAAAAGGGGTTGGCAAAACGCAGAGGATAACGGACAAAAAAATCCCGGCCTGGAGGCCGGGAGTGCAGATGCGTCAATAGAGTGACGGCGTGCCGGTGGGGCGCGTCTTAAAGCGGCGGTGCAGCCACATGTACTGATCCGGCGCACGCATAATTTCGCGCTCAACAATACGGTTCATGTATGCGGCGGCGGCCATTTCATCATCCAGCGGGTAATCCTGCAACGCCGGTTGGATCAGCAATTCATAACCGCGGCCATCTTCCCGGCGCACCAGCACCACCGGCACCAGCGCCGGTTTGGCCAGCCGCGCCAGCATAAAGGTGCCGCTGGTGGTCGCGGCCTGGTCCACTGCAAACAGCGGGGCAAACACGCTGCCGCGCGGGCCGTAGTCCTGATCCGGGGCGAACCATACTGCTTCACCGCGTTTCAGCGCCTGCACCATGCCGCGCAGGTCTTTGCGGTCCAGCATCGCTTTGTTGGAGCGCATCCGGCCCCAGGTCTGGGCGACTTCCATCGCTTTGTTGTTGTGCGGGCGGTACATCGCCATCATCGGCTGGCAGAGGCCCATTGCCCGGCCGCCGAGCTCCAGGGACATAAAGTGGATGCCGATCACCAGCACGCCGCGGTTGTCCTGCTGGGCCATCTTCAGGTTGTGCAGGCCGTTGACGTCAAACCAGCGTTTGACGCGGCGATCTGACCAGAACCAGGCCATGCCGGTTTCAATCAGGCCCATGCCGAGGGATTCAAAATTGCTCACCACTTTGCGCTCCAGCAGGCATGGGTCCATGCCCGGGAAACAGAGCTCAAGGTTACGGCGGGTAATGGAAACGCGGCGCTTCAAAAAGCGCATGGAGGTGCGGCCCATCCAGACACCGAGGCGGTAAAGCACCGGGTAGGGCAGTTGCACCAGCAGGAACAGCACACCCAGCCCAAACCAGGTAAACCAGTAGCGGGGATGCAGCAGGGCGCGGGTAAATTTTTGCGGTTTAATCATCAGGAACTCATATAGGCATTCAAGGGGGCGTAACGCCTATAGAGAAGTGTCTCATCAGCGGTACGGGGGTGTAGACACTGTGGGCAGGCAATCGTTTAGAAAAAAGCCGAAAGCGACACAATCTTTACACAAAAGCGGAGATCGCGAGGTAAACCGGGACAGGGGTGTTTAGCGAGCGAGGCGACTTTCGGCGGCTATTATATCACGGCGCTTTGTAAAGATATCAGCGGCGCGCTGAATAAAAAACGGGCGGGCGCAACGCAGGGCAACGGGAAAAACAGGCAATAAAAAAGGCGCTAATCCATGCCGATTAACGCCTTATTAAACAGACAATTAACTGATAAAAATCAGTTCATGCCATATTTTTTCAATTTTTTACGCAGCGTACCACGGTTGATACCCATCATCAGGGCAGCACGGGTCTGGTTGCCACGGGTGTATTGCATCACCATGTCCAACAGTGGCTGTTCAACTTCAGCCAATACCAGCTCATACAGGTCATTTACGTCCTGACCGTTCAGTTGAGCAAAATAGTTCTTCAGTGCTTGTTTAACCGAGTCACGCAGGGGCTTTTGGGTCACCTGGTCCTGAGAATTTACGGTAGAAACGGTCAGTACGTCAGAATTCACGCGTTGTTCGAACATAGTTCTGTCAGCTCTTTTTTTACGCTAAGATTTTCGAAATATGCTTCCAACGCCTCCAGCTGTTCGCTGGCATCCTCTATAGCGTTGAAGGAGCGCCGAAACTGGTCATTTGGGGCATTTTCCTGGATATACCAGGATACGTGCTTACGAGCGATGCGGAATCCCTTGCCTGGACCATAAAAGCCGTGCAATTCCCGTACATGCTCAATCAACAAGCGCTTCACCTCACCGAGTGGCATGGGTGGAAGCAGCTCCCCTGTGTCCAGATAATGCTGGATTTCCCGGAAGATCCAGGGTCTCCCCTGGGCTGCGCGGCCTATCATCAGGGCATCAGCCCCCGTATAGTCGAGCACAGCCCTGGCTTTATGCGGGTCAGTAATGTCGCCATTCGCGATAACCGGAATGGAAACAGTCTGCTTAACTGTCCGAATGCTGTCGTACTCCGCGTTGCCGTTAAACAGGCAGGCACGGGTTCGGCCATGAATGGTCAGGGCCTGAATACCACAATCTTCAGCCAGTTGGGCAATTTCTACACAGTTACGATGTTCTGGTGCCCAACCAGTGCGAATTTTCAGCGTAACCGGCACTTCCACCGCGTTAACCACGGCCTGAAGGATCTGTTTGACCAGATCGGGGTACTGCAATAATGCAGAGCCTGCCAGTTTGCGGTTCACTTTCTTGGCCGGGCAACCCATATTGATATCGATGATTTGGGCACCATTTGCCACATTGATTCTGGCGGCCGCCGCCATATCCTCCGGGTCGCAGCCGGCAATCTGCACGGCCCGGATCCCGGGTTCATCTTCATGCACCATGCGCAGGCGCGATTTATCCGTCCGCCACACTTCCGGGTTGGAAGAGAGCATTTCAGAAACCGCCATCCCCGCTCCCATTGCGTGACATAACGCACGAAACGGCCGGTCAGTGACACCGGCCATCGGGGCGGCTATCAGGCAATTAGTAAGTTGGTGGTGTCCAATGCGCATAGACAAAATTTTGACCATACTGTGTCCGCAAGGGCGCGTATATTACGCATTTTTACGGCGATATGAAAGGCCAAACTTTGAACAATTGGCATCGGTTTAACCGGGAAAGGTGACACCCGTCACTTTCTGTAAAAAATAGACTAAATATAACAATAAGTTATGATTTATTGATCGACAATTAAGCAGAAAAATATTCCCTGGAACACAGCATTTTATCTGCAAAAGCAGCAGAATCCGCCGTTATTGTAAGCGGTCACCGGCAGGTTATCAGAAGATTACTTCAGGTGGTGGTTAAATAATGCTCAACAGAGAGAAAGGCGGGGAGCAACAAAACGTGCGGTTTACCGGCCTGCCTGATGGCAGGCCGGTAAGAGGAAGGCTTATTCAATCACGACCCGGCCATGCAGTGGTTGCACCGGGCGGTTATTCGCGTGATGCATCAGCTGGATGAATTGCGTCAGTTGCCCCTGAGAAAGGGTCAGCGGCGTTTTCATCACCAGCCAGCGAACCCCTTCCGTGCAGGGCGGGGTGGTCAGGGAGCCGGAGAAGCGGTAATGGGTGCGTGACGCAGGCAGCAGGGCGTTGAGGTCCACTTTCTGACTGAGCAGCACCGGCTGGTTCACCTGTTGTGGCAGGTTTTGCCACAGGGCCGCCAGCGCCGGGTTCGCCGCGCCCAGGTTAAACATCACCGCCACCACGGCCACTTCGCCGCCGGCATCCGCATGCACCAGGTGCATCTCCATCGGGAAGGATTTGCCCTTGATGGTGTTTTCACTTGGCGCATGGAAGTGGAACTGTTGCAGCGTGAAGGTTTCGCCATCCAGCGTTACGGTGTTGCCCGGCAGCACGTTAACCTGCACGGTGTGGCCGTTGTTCACTATGCTATCCGGCGCGAGCGTGTAATTGACCTTCAGTGGGCGCGGGTGAGCGCTCAGGGCGTCATGGATATCGATCGGGGATTGGTTGCGGCCGATTTCACACATGTGGAAATCCGTGGAGAGTGCCGCCCAGTGGGCGGGAGCCCCTTCGCCCTCATAACCCCAGTGGGGATGAGCATCCGCGGTGTGGTCAGCGGCAGGGGCAGCCGCATGATCGGCGGCACAAGCAGGCAGGCCCGCCAGCAAGGCGGCGGCCAAAAACAGGGCGTGTTTCATCTCTTTCTCTTGAGCAGTTTCAGGGACAGGCAGTGATGTGACCAACCCGCCAGGGATTGCCGGCGGGAGGCGGCGCGCAGAGTACACTCACTTTTCTCAGGGGAAAGGGCAAATCGTGGCATTTTGGCCACCCGGAGGTGGCCGATTGTGCTGTTTAAGGAATAAGCAGCGAAAAGATTACATCAGTATTAACAGGATGTTAACGTCGAACGCCGGTGATGCGGCACCACTCCTCTTTCTCCGCCACCGGGTCAAGCGCAAACAGATCCTGATAGGCTTCAGAGACGCTTTCTGCCTGCGTTGCCAGCACGCCGGAGAGGCCAAGGTGGCCGCCGGTTTTCGGCAGGCAGCCGATAAGCGGCGCCAGCTCACGCAGCGGCCCGGCGAGGATGTTCGCCACTACGACGTCAGCGCTGAGATCGGCGGGCTGATCCTGCGGCAGGAACAGTTCCAGGCGCTCAGAGACGCCGTTGCGCTGGGCATTATCCCGGCTGGCCTGAATCGCCTGCGGATCGATGTCGATGCCGATGGCGCGCGCCGCCCCCAGCTTCAGCGCGGCAATCGCCAGAATGCCGGAGCCGCAGCCGAAGTCGATCACGGTTTTGCCCGCGAGATCCAGCCCGTCGAGCCACTGGAGGCAGAGCGCGGTGGTCGGGTGGGTGCCGGTACCGAACGCCAGGCCGGGGTCGAGCATCACGTTGACGGCGTCCGGGTCCGGCACATCGCGCCAGCTCGGGCAGATCCAGAGCCGCTCACCGAAGCGCATCGGGTGGAAGTTGTCCATCCATTCGCGCTCCCAGTCTTTATCTTCCAGCTGTTCAATACGGTGGGCAAAGCCCGCGCCCAGCAACGGCGAGTGCTCAAGGATCGCGACCACCTCTTTCATGTCGGTTTCCGCATCAAACAGGCCGATGACGTCAGTATCGCCCCACAGGCGCGTTTCGCCCGGCAGCGGCTCAAACACCGGCGTGTCGTGGGTGTCCTGGAAGGTCACGGAGACCGCGCCGCTCTCAATCAGGGCATCGCCCAGGCTCTCCGCATCACTGCCGCGGGTGTTAATTTTCAGTTGAATCCAAGGCATGGCACTTCTCTTTTATGATTGTGGCCCGGTCACCGGCAGCGCAGTAATCGCTGCCTTACCGAACCGGTTACCGATAGTAAACGCTAGCAGGCTGAGCAGCAGCGACGGAATAATGGGGTGCAGGCCGGCGATATGCAGATCGATGCCGGCCAGCAGCGTATAGCTGGCGGCCCCGGTTAACATTGAGCTTAGCGCACCGGTGGCGTTGGCCCGCTCCCAGTAGAGGCCGAGCACCAGCGGCCAGAGGAACACCGCCTCCAGCCCGCCAAACGCCAGCAGGTTAAGCCAGATGATCATCTCCGGCGGATGCCAGGCGGCCAGCAGCACCAGCAGGCCCAGCACCAGCGTGGCGAGGCTGGTCATGCGCGTCAGGCGCTTTTCGTTCTTCAGCGCCTCCGGCCGGGCATTCAGGTAGAGATCCTTGACGATGGTCGCGGAAGACTGCAACAGCTGCGCATTGATGGTGGACATGATCGCCGCCATCGGCGCAGCCAGGAAGATCCCGGCGGCAAACGGCGGCAGCACCGCGATCATCAGCGTCGGGATCACCTGATCCGGGATTTTCAGATCCGGCAGGATCGCCCGGCCTAATGCGCCTGCCAGGTGCATTCCCAGCATCAGCACCGCCACCACAATGGTGCCGAGCACAATGCCGCGATGCACCGCTTTGCTGTCACGGTAGGCGATGCAGCGCACGGCGGTATGCGGCAGGCCAATCACGCCGAAGCAGACCAGCACCCAGAACGAGGCCATAAACGGCAGGCTGAGAATATTATCCCCGCCCTGCGGCGACACCAGCTTCGGGTCGATCTGCTGGAGTTTGCCCACGGCGGCATGCAGCCCACCGGCGGCATGCACCACCGCCACCAGCAGCAATACGGTGCCGAGCAGCATCACCAGTCCCTGCATCGCATCGTTCAGCACGCTGGCGCGGAAGCCGCCGAAGGCGGTGTAGAGCGCGATACTGATGCCGAAAATCAGCAGCCCGGTGTCATACGGAATGCCGGCGGCCGTTTCCAGCAGGCGCGCGCCGCCAATGAACTGCACCGTCATCGCACCGAGGAACGCCACCAGCAAACTGAAACTGGCGAGCCACACCAGCAGGCGGCTCTGGTAGCGGGCGTAGAGCATGTCGTTGAGCGTCACCGCGTTATAGCGGCGCGCCAGAATGGCGAACTTCTTGCCGAGCACCCCCAGCGACAGCCAGACCGCCGGCAGCTGAATCATCGACAGCAACACCCAGCCGAGGCCATATTTATACGCCGCGCCGGGGCCGCCGATAAAAGAGCTGGCGCTGATGTAGGTGGCGGTCAACGTCATCGCCAGCACAAAGCCGCCCATTGAACGGTTGCCGAGGAAGTAGTCGTTGAGGAAGTTGCCTTGCTGGCGGCGGCGGTACGCAAACACCGACAGGCCGAACACCAGCAGCAGGTAGCCCAGCAGCGGCAGCAGCACATCAGTTTGCATGGTCTTGCTCCTCCAGCGGCATCTCGCGGAACACCACGCGCACCATCAGCCAGCAGAGCAGAATAAACAGCAGCGGCACCAGCAGGCAGGCCATTTCAAACCAGTGGGGCAGGCCGGTGACGCCTTGCGCGCTGTCCGGCAGGTAGGCCGCCAGCACCCAGGCCAGCAGGTAAGCGACGGTCAGGCCCGCGGCCCAGCGCGCTTCCCGGTGCGCCTGAATAAATCGCGTATCCATAGCGTTTCCAAATAAGTAAAGATGGGGGGATTGTACGGATTGTGCGGGGGTTGC
The DNA here is from genome assembly GCF_002858675.1 of Chimaeribacter californicus. Classification (GTDB taxonomy): domain Bacteria; phylum Pseudomonadota; class Gammaproteobacteria; order Enterobacterales; family Enterobacteriaceae; genus Chimaeribacter; species Chimaeribacter californicus. The sequence continues at coordinate 59,466 of NZ_PJZF01000021.1, read as the reverse complement.
CCAAAGATTTTCTGCGGCACCGGTTGCAGGTGCCGCAGTGGAAAGGATTACTTACTGATGGTCAGCGGAATATTGACGTTAGCCGTCCGCTCCGGGATTTTCCAGAGGGAGGCGATCAACGGCAGGGTGCCGCTATATTCACCGGCCGGCAGGTCGAGGTTATCTTCCGGGTGGTAACTGACTTTGAGGAAGGTGCTGGAACCCGCTGATCCGCAGACCACCGTAGTGTTAATCGCATGGCTCTCACAGCCTCCCATCGACCTTGTGCCGCGCAGCGTCACGTTAAACGCCCGGTTCTGCGTATCCACCACCTGCGTATGCAGCGTAGACATCTCTTCGCCTGCCCAGATGAGACTTTGCGGGCCGAATTTCGCGGAATTGGTGATAAAGCCGATGGCCTTTTTATCCTCATTGCCCTCAATCTTCAGCATGGCGGTGGTAGGCGCCGTACCGCTATGAATCAACGGCACTTCATAGGCAGCAACCGGCTGGGCAGGGGCAGGCAGTTTCATCGCAGCGATCTGCTCATCAGCAGCAGCACTGTAAGGCAGGTTCCACAGGGTGAAGAACTCCCGCAGATCATACCCACTCAGGCGGCTGGTATTGACCGCGAACCAGTCAACTTTTTCGGGGGTCTCATCCAGCGCTGCTCTGTTTTTCGCACGGTTGTAGTCTTCACGGAAGGCTTTGCCCAGCGCCGGGTAGAGATCCGGATAGCTGGCCATCAATTGTGCGAACATATTTAAACGGCGTGACAGATCGGGATCGGTGTCGATATTCCAGCTTTGGCCGGCTTTAATCATGCTACCCACGGCTTGCTGATCCCAGGTAAACCCTAATGAAGGCGCTTTTTTATGGCACTGATTGAGGGCGGCATAGCCCCACTCGGTATAGCAGGCCGCCAGGGAATAGAGGTTAACCGTCACTTCCCTCAGACTACTCCATGACCAGCCCATCTGGTATTGATGGCCATACTCATGCCAGGTACCCCAACTGCTGGTAGTGGGTACGTTGCCTTCAAAACCTATCGCCAGTTGCCCGGCAGCACTGTTTGCCCAGCAGCAGGTATCATAGCTGGCCATAAACAGCGCGCGCGCCGGCTGGTGCAGATCAGAGGAAGCATCCAGGCCATTCAGCTTGTCATAGGTGAGGGTGCGCAGCAGGTTTTCCCGCAGGGTGTGCATGATGTCGGTATCGGCAGAGGCGAGCATTTTTTTCTGGCTGGCGGCGTAACGGGTACGGCCATCAAAGAATACGCCATAGCCGGTAGGTGTGGTTTGCCGGCTGAAGTCTGTCCATTCGCTCTGGCTATTGATGCCGAAAATAAATAGCGGATGGCGTTGTGAACCGCCGCTGAGAATTTGCATCGGCACAACGGTATCCAGATTCTCCATATGTTTGTTGTTATCTTTGCAGCCTAACAGCAGGATGCCGTCATGGGGCAGTATGTAGGTGGTCGTGCCGTCAGAGAGCAACGGTTGTTCACTGCCGGTCGCTTTAAAGACTGTCATATCCCCATCCATGGCCGCATAACAGGCGACACCGGCCGGGATCGTCCCGGCCTGAATGGTAATGGCTTCGCCGGTCTTGCCATATTCCCGCGTCAGGAAATAATTATTGCGGTCAAAACCGGTGAGGCGGGCACGCCTGACGTCATTACTTTCTGTTACGGGGATATTATAGCTATCGGTTGCATCGACAGGATAAATCTCCAGTGTCCTTTTCAGCCAGAATAATGGGTCGTTAACATCTTTAGACCGGGCTTCTGTTGCGCTGATATCACTGTTCAACTGTTCGAAAGAGAGGGCCAGTTGAGACAATGCCTCATTAAACCCCTGGGAGTATTGATATTTCGCCCACCAGCTATTTTCGATAGGCGCAGGGGCGACAGGCATTGAATTTATCTCCGCGGAGGCGGAGTCTGCCAGCGCGGAACCTGCCACAAGTAGTAATGCTAAACCCAGCGCTACCTGATTAAACTTATAACCTTTCATTCATTATTCCTTAATATAAAAATCCGATGCTGTATTGAAAGTGTTATTTAACGCGATGCAGGTGAGCGCGATGTTGGCTTTAATAGAGTGCGTTGAATAACCGCGTGGGAGCTTACCATCTTTTTAAAACGAATTAATAGAAGCTGTAACAGGAATAATGCGTGGCAGAAATAAATGTATAGGTATAAATAATAACGCCCGCATTGCGCGGGCGTTATATTAATAAGTCAGGATATTATTTTTCCTGCAAGCCAAGTTTCTTTTCCAGATAGTGGATGTTGGTGCCACCGTGCTGGAAGTTTTCATCGGCCATAATGCGCTGCTGCAGATCAACGTTGGTTTTAATGCCGTCGATGATCAGTTCCGCCAGCGCATTTTTCATGCGGGCAATCGCCACGTCACGGTTTTCACCGTAGGTGATCAGTTTGCCGATCATGGAATCGTAATACGGCGGGACGGTATACCCGGCGTAAATGTGCGATTCCCAACGCACGCCAAAGCCACCCGGCGCGTGGAAGCGCGTGATTTTACCCGGGCTCGGCAGGAAGGTGTTCGGGTCTTCCGCGTTGATACGGCACTCGACCGCATGGCCCTGGATACGCACTTCATCCTGGGTGATGGAGAGCGGCTGACCGGCAGCGATGCGCAGCTGCTCTTTGATCAGGTCCACACCGGTGATCATCTCAGTGACCGGGTGCTCTACCTGAATACGGGTGTTCATCTCGATGAAGTAGAACTCGCCGTTTTCATACAGGAACTCGAAAGTACCTGCACCGCGGTAGCCGATGTCCACACAGGCTTTGGCGCAGCGCTCGCCGATGTAACGGCGCATTTCGCTGGTGATGCCCGGTGCCGGAGCCTCTTCCACTACTTTCTGGTGGCGGCGCTGCATGGAGCAGTCACGCTCTGCCAGATAGATGGCGTTGCCCTGGCCGTCTGCCAACACCTGAATTTCGATGTGGCGCGGGTTCTCCAGGTATTTCTCCATGTAAACCATGTCGTTGTTGAAAGCCGCTTTAGCTTCCGCACGGGTCATGTTAATGGATTCTTCCAGATCCTTGTCGCTGCGAACCACACGCATACCGCGACCGCCGCCGCCGCCGGAGGCTTTGATGATCACCGGGTAGCCGATGCGTTTCGCGAAGGCACGGTTCTTTTCCATGTCATCGGTCAGCGAACCGTCGGAGCCGGGTACCGTCGGCACGCCTGCTTTCTTCATCGCGTTGATCGCAGAGACTTTGTCGCCCATCAGGCGGATGGTCTCGGCGCGCGGGCCGATGAAGATGAAGCCGGAGCGCTCAACCTGCTCAGCGAAGTCAGCGTTTTCAGACAGGAAACCATACCCCGGGTGAATCGCAACCGCGCCGGTAATTTCAGCAGCAGCAATGATTGCCGGGATATTCAGGTAACTTTTTACAGAGGGTGCCGGGCCGATACAGACGGTTTCATCTGCCAGCAGCACATGTTTCAAATCGCGATCCGCGGTGGAGTGAACCGCTACGGTTTTGATGCCCAGTTCTTTACAGGCACGCAGAATACGCAGGGCGATCTCACCACGGTTGGCGATGACGATTTTATCTACCATGAGGCGCCTCGTTATTCGATGACGACCAGTGGCTCGTCAAATTCAACCGGTTGACCGCTTTCTACCAGAATGGCTTTCACCACACCCGATTTATCAGCTTCGATTTGGTTCATCATCTTCATGGCTTCAACGATACACAGGGTATCGCCCGCATTCACTTTCTGGCCCACTTCGATGAACGGCTTGGCGTCCGGGCTTGGGGTGCGGTAGAAGGTGCCGACCATCGGTGAACGAACGATGTGTCCGCTGATGGCAGCCGCAGCAGCCGGGGCGGCTTCTACGGTAGCAGCCGGGGCAACGGCAGCGGCCAGGGCCGGCTGTTGCTGCATCGGCATAGCATACGCCTGCTGCATCATTGGGTAGTTCGGCACGGCCGGGGCACGACTGATACGAACTGATTCTTCACCTTCAGAAATTTCCAGTTCAGCGATGCCGGATTCTTCAACCAGTTCGATCAGTTTCTTGATTTTACGAATATCCATGAGTGTGATTCCGTACTCTTTTTGCTTGATTTAATTGGATTGTGACAAGCGGCGCGCCGCTGCCTGTAATGCAAAGGTATAACCGTCAGCCCCCAGTCCGCAGATGACGCCGACGGCAATATCAGAAAGATAGGAGTGGTGGCGGAACGGCTCCCTGGCGTGCACATTGGAGAGGTGAATCTCGATAAACGGGATCGCTACCCCCAACAGGGCATCGCGCAGGGCCACGCTGGTGTGCGTGAACGCCGCCGGGTTAATCAGGATAAAATCCGTGTTGCCACGCGCCTGATGGATGCGATCAATCAGGGCATGTTCCGCGTTGGATTGCAGGTGACTCAGGGCTACGCCCAATTCGCTGGCCTGGCTTTCCAGACGGCTGACAATCTCCGGCAACGTGGTGTGCCCATACTTCTCCGGCTCGCGTGAACCCAGCAGGTTCAGGTTGGGGCCGTTGAGAAGTAAGATCTGAAATTTGTCTGCCATCGTGCGCCTATCTCCGTCAATTTGACCTGTATTGTAGAAAATAACCCGATGTCATCGTTTTGTCACCTTTTTAGCGGCCAATCGCCTGTGTATTGGCCACCAAAGTGGGGCATTATAATGATATCGAGGCAAATCGCAGCTAAATACTGGTCTTATCAGCGAAGATAATCAACCCTTTATCGACACTAAACAGTGGATTGGCCCCTATTATGTGGCGCACAACACAGAAAAATCACCCCGGTTAATGCCACCATTGCCTGACCTTTTTGTAACGGAATGCCAGCAATATCGCAGCAAAAACGGCATAAATCAGCGGTTGGGGCGACAGGGTTTTCACTGACCAGAGGTAGTGGATGGGCGCGAGGATCGCGGCCAGATAGATGAAGTTGTGCAGCCGTTGCCAGTTTTTCCCCAGCCGGCGCTGTGCGCCCAGCGTCGAGGTGGCGGCCAGCGCCAGCAGCACCAGCCAGCTCAGGATGCCGAGCGTCAGGTAGGGGCGGGAAATCAGCTCACTGCCCAGCAGCCCGAGGTTACTGATGCCAAGCTCCAGGAACGAATAGCTCAGCAGGTGCAGTGTGGCCCAGGCAAAGCACCACAGCCCGATCAAACGGCGCACGCGGATCAACAGCGGCTGTTTGCCGTAACGCGCCAGCGGGGTGATAAGCAGTGTGGCGAGCAGCCATTTCAGCGCCGTCCGCCCGGTAAAGTGCTGGATGTCTTTGGCCGGGTCAGCGCTGAAGCCGCCCTGGGTCACTGACCAGACCAGCCACACCAGCGGCAGCAACCCCGCCAGATGGATCAGCACTTTCAGGCCGGTAATCTGTTTTGCCGTCAACCGCTTCACCTAGAAATTCTCCCGCAGATCGAGGCCCTTATAGAGCGATGCCACCTGATCGCCGTAACCGTTGAACAGCAGGGTCGGCTGGCGTTTCACGTCCAGAATGCCGCCGCTGCCGATGGCGCGTTCCGTGGCCTGCGACCAGCGCGGGTGATCAACATGCGGGTTCACGTTAGCGTAAAAGCCGTACTCGTCCGGTGCAGAGAGGTTCCAGGTTGTCGGCGGCCGGTCATGGGTCAGGCGGATTGTTACAATCGACTTAATCCCTTTAAAGCCATATTTCCACGGTGTAATCAGGCGGATCGGCGCGCCGTTCTGCGGCGGCAGCGTTTTGCCGTACACGCCTACGGTGAGCAGGGTGAGCGGGTTCATCGCCTCATCCAGCCGCAGCCCCTCCACGTAAGGGTAGGCCAGCCCGCCGCCCACAAAGCGATCTTTCTGGCCGGGCATATGCTCCGGGTCGTAGAGCGTCTGGAACGCCACAAAACGCGCATTGCCGGTCGGTTCCACTGCTTTGATCAGCTTGCCCAGCTCAAAGCCAACCCACGGCACCACCATTGACCACGCCTCGACACAGCGCAGGCGGTAGATGCGCTCCTCAAGCGGAAAACGTTTCAGCAGGTCATCCATGCTGAAGGTGACCGGTTTGGCGACTTCACCCTCAATACGGATTTTCCAGTCGGCGGTTTGCAGCGTCCCGGCGTTGGCGGCCGGGTCGGCTTTATCCAGGCCAAACTCATAATAGTTGTTGTAGCCGGTGACTTTGTCCTCCGGTGTCAGCGGCCAGTCCGGCTGCCAGGCCGCCGGTTTGCTGAACGTGAGCGGCTTGCCGGGCTGGGCTTTGGGAGCCTCGCTGCCTTTCAGCCAGGAGAGAATGTCGGCACGGGCGGCAGCGGGCAGCGCCAGAGAGGCCGCAGAGATGCCGAGCGCCTGCATGATCCGGCGTCGGTCCAGCATAAACAGGCTTTCGGGGGTAACGTCAGCCTCGGTGAGTTTGCGTGGCTTGCGCATAGGGGGCGATCTCCGGGAGAACAGGGGCCAGAACGGCGGGCAATGGCTCTATTATTGCTGTTAACCGCCATTCTGACAGCCAATCCCGCCATTTGTTACACATTATCGCGCAGGTTGACAATGTTGTTACCGGGCTTTACCCGCCGATGCGCACCAGTGTCCGGCCGGTGATGCGGTTGTCCATCAGCGCGGCAGCCGCCTCCGGCACCTGTTCCAGGGTAATTTCTGTGGCCGCCTGCTCATAGAAGTGGGCAGGCAGAAGGCCGGCCAGCCGTTCCCAGGCTGCCTGGCGGCGATGCAGCGGCGCACGCACCGAGTCGATACCCTGCAACCGTACATTGCGCAGGATAAACGGCATCACCGTGGTGGGCAGCAGGTAACCGCCGGCCAGCCCGCAGGCGGCCACCACGCCGTTATAGTTCATCTGCGCCAGCACGTTGGCGAGCAGGCGATCGCCCACGGTGTCGATCGCCCCGGCCCAGCGCTGGGTTTCCAGCGGGCGCGCCGCTTCGAAAAACTCCTCACGCGGCAGAATGTGCGCGGCGCCGAGCTCGCGCAGGTATTGGTGGGTATGGGCGCGGCCGCTGACTGCCGTCACCCGGTAACCCTGCTGGGCCAGCAGCGCCACCGCCGTGCTGCCGACGCCGCCGCTGGCCCCGGTGACCAGCACCTCACCGCTCTGCGGCACCACGCCGCCCTCTTCAAGCGCCATCACGCAGAGCATCGCCGTCAGCCCGGCGGTGCCGATGATCATGCTCTGGCGGGCCGACAACGCCGGCGGCAATGCCACCAGCCAGTCAGCATTGACCCGCGCCTGTTCCGCCAGCCCGCCCCAGTGGGTTTCACCGACGCCCCAGCCGGTGAGCACCACCTGCTGGCCGGCCCGGAAGCGGCTGTCTTTACTTTCCTGCACGGTACCGGCGAAATCGATGCCCGGCACCATCGGGAAGTTGCGCACAATTTTGCCTTTGCCGGTGATCGCCAGCGCATCCTTATAGTTCAGCCCCGACCAGCCAACCCCGACCGTCACGTCGCCTTCCGGCAGCTGGTTTGCGTCAATTTCCTGTACCCCGGCGGCAATCTGCCCCTCATGTTGCTCAAGCAAAAGTGCTTTCATAGAACCTCTCTATATAAAATATGAATTATTTGGAAGCCGTGTTGTCTGTGTATGAATATAAACGCCCCGTTGCGGGAACAGGATGCGGCAGGACAAAAAACGCCATAAAGCCTGTTTTTTTCCGTTATGCGGTTATCCGTAGAATAGCGAGGCCGGCAGGCGGGGTTAACGCCACTTACGCCAGGCTTTTTTATTTTATAGCAGCGCGCCATCACGGAAGGCCGTCCTTTTACTCAACCGCGGTACGCAAGGCACAGGGATGCGATTCACGACCAAACTTTCAGCCTTTATTACCCTGCTGGTGGCGCTGGCCATGCTGTTAATGCTGCTGGGATGCGCGTTCAGCTTTTTTAATCTCAGCCATCAACGGATGCACGACCGCCTGACGACGCTGGCCACCACCTTTGATCAGGCGCTGCTGAGCCAGCCGCCCGGCACGGTGCGTAACTGGCTGCCGCTGGCAATGCGCACCGTGGGGGTTTCTGAGGTCAATGTGGTCAACGGCCACAATCTTTTCTACCATCTGGCGCTGCCGCCCGACAGCACGCGCCCGCCGCTGGCCTCGGAATATCGGGACATCAGGCTGCCGTTGTTGCAGCACCCCGGCTCGTTTATCCACCTGACCTACCTCGACCCGATTGCCGGGTACACCCATTCCCTGCGTTCGTCGCTGCCCATCAGCCTTGCCATCCTGGCGATGATCGGGGTGATGGGGCTGAGTTACCGCTGGCTGACGCGGCAGATTGCCGGTTATGAGCGGCTGGAAACGCGGGCGCGGCAGATTTTGCGCGGTGAGCGTGACAGCGTGATGCAGGGCGACATACACGAATGGCCCCCCACCGCCAGCAGCGCGCTGGACAGGCTGCTGCGGGAACTGCGGGAGGCACAGGAGGAGCGCGGCCGGGTGGACACGCTGATCCGTACCTTTGCCGCGCAGGATGCGGGCACCGGCCTCAATAACCGTCTCTTTTTTGACAACCAGCTCACCACACAGCTGGAAGATGCCGGGGCGTATGGCGTGGTGATGCTGATCCGCCTGCCGGATGTCGATACCCTGCGGGATATACATGGCCGCCCGGCGGTTCAGGATCTGCTGAACGCCGTGGCTAACCTGCTTTCCACCTTTGTGATGCGCTACCCGGCGGCGCTGCTGGCACGCTATTTCGCCAGTGACTTCGCCGTGTTGCTGCCGCACAGCACGTTGAAAGAGGCGGATGTGATCGCCGGGCAACTGGTAAATGCGGTGGGCGCATTGCCGACCCACCCTATCGGGAGGGAAGCGCTGCTCTCGATCGGCATCAGCACTTACCGTTTCGGCCAGACGCCGGAGCAGGTGATGGACAACGCCGAGCAGGCGGCGCGCCTGGCGTCGCTACAGGGCAGCAACGGCTGGGTCGTGCATGACAGCCGGGTGCCGGAGCGCGGGCGCGGCAGCGTCAGGTGGCGCACCCTGCTGGAGCATACGCTGGCGCGCGACGGGCTGCGGCTTTACCAAAAACCGTCCCTGACCCGCGACGGGCAGCGGCACCATATTGAGATCCTGCGCCGTATCTTTGATGGCGAACAGGAACTGCCGGCGGCGGAATTTATTCCGTTCGCCATGCTGTTTGGGCTGGCGCAGCGCTATGACCGCCAGACGCTGACGCAGATCCTGCCGCTGCTGGCCGCCTGGCCGGAAGAGATACTGGCATTCCCGCTGACGGTGGATGCGCTGTTGCAACGGCCCTTCCAGCAATGGCTGCGCGATACGCTGCTGCAATGTGAAAAAAGCCAGCGGCGGAGAATTATGATTGAACTTGCAGAGGCGGATCTCTGTCAACATATCGACCGTTTACGGCCGGTGCTGCGGTTACTGCATGGGTTGGGGTGCCGGCTGGTGGTGGCGCAGGCCGGTTTGACGGTGGTCAGCACCACGTACATTAAATCGTTGCCGGTAGAGTTGGTGAAGCTTCATCCCGGCCTGGTGCGCAGTATTGACCGGCGGGTTGAAAACCAGCTGTTTGTCCAGAGCCTGGTCAATGCCTGCGACGGTACCCAGGTGCAGGTGTTTGCCTCCGGGGTAAGAACGGCTGAAGAGTGGCAAACCCTGAAAGAGAAAGGGGTGCAGGGCGGGCAGGGGGATTATTTTGCGTTGCCGGCGCTTGTTGAAAGAAGCAACAAAAAATATTCCCATAACTGATAGCAATACGCTGATCCATTAAGCCGAATTGACGTAGAATGAGCCAGCCCGTCGGCAGGGGTGTTGGTAAGTACCTACCAACTTCCCAAATCGGGCACAATGTAACGCGTTATGTGTACTGTTGTGACTTATGTGTGATGTGAACGCCTTTATAACGTGCCAGAAAAAGACGCTGCAAGCGGTGCCGAAAAATCAGGGCAGCCCTTGTTTTATGGCCGATAAATTGTCAACATCGCAGACTATTTTTTCACCGGAGCAGACCATTTATGCGCCTTGTCGCTGCTTCGTGTGGTTGGTAAAGTAGGCGGATTTTATTTTCCGCCCCCAGCTTGCAGGATTATCCTTTCGTTATGTTTAAGAAATTCCGTGGCATGTTTTCCAATGACTTGTCCATCGACCTGGGTACGGCCAATACCCTGATCTATGTTAAAGGGCAAGGCATTGTATTGAATGAACCGTCGGTGGTTGCCATTCGCCAGGATCGTGCCGGTTCTCCTAAGAGCGTTGCGGCTGTGGGCCATGACGCCAAACAAATGCTGGGGCGTACGCCCGGCAACATCGCGGCTATCCGCCCGATGAAAGACGGCGTGATTGCTGACTTCTTTGTGACTGAAAAAATGCTTCAGCACTTCATCAAACAAGTCCACAGCAACAGCTTTATGCGCCCAAGCCCGCGTGTGCTGGTGTGCGTGCCGGTTGGCGCGACCCAGGTTGAACGCCGGGCGATCCGTGAGTCGGCGCAGGGCGCAGGCGCACGTGAAGTTTTCCTGATTGAAGAACCGATGGCAGCGGCGATCGGTGCCGGCCTGCCGGTCTCTGAAGCGACCGGTTCCATGGTCGTGGACATCGGCGGCGGTACCACTGAAGTGGCGGTGATCTCCCTGAACGGCGTGGTTTACTCCTCCTCTGTCCGTATCGGTGGTGACCGTTTTGACGAAGCCATCATTAATTATGTGCGCCGTAACTATGGCTCGTTGATCGGCGAAGCCACCGCAGAGCGCATCAAACATGAGATCGGCTCCGCCTACCCGGGTGACGAAGTGCGCGAAATTGAAGTGCGCGGCCGTAACCTGGCAGAGGGTGTGCCGCGCGGCTTTACCCTGAATTCCAACGAGATCCTCGAAGCGTTGCAGGAGCCGCTGACCGGCATTGTCAGCGCGGTGATGGTGGCGCTGGAGCAGTGCCCGCCGGAACTCGCCTCCGACATCTCCGAGCGCGGCATGGTGTTGACCGGCGGTGGCGCATTGCTGCGTAACCTCGATCGCCTGCTGATGGAAGAGACCGGTATCCCGGTGGTCGTGGCGGAAGATCCCCTGACCTGTGTCGCCCGTGGCGGCGGCAAGGCGCTGGAGATGATCGACATGCACGGCGGCGATTTGTTCAGCGAAGAGTAATCCGCGCAACATCTCATCAGCCCTGGGAAGGGGTGGCGCACGTCGCGGTGCGCAAGCATAAACCACTGTGTCACGGCATAAAGGGCGTACCCGCCGCAGGGTGCGCCGGAAAGCCTGGTTTGGTTTACCTGCGTGTCCCGGCGTGAACGGCTTTCACGCCGTGTGGCTACCCCTTCTGTCGTCGAGGAATCCGCATAATTTATGAAGCCGATTTTTAGCAGGGGACCTTCCCTGCAATTACGTCTCTTTTTGGCTATTGTCGCGGCGATTGCGTTGATTATCGCCGACAGCCGTCTCGGTACCTTCATGAAGATCCGTACCTACATGGATACGGCCGTCAGTCCCTTCTATTTCTTGTCTAATGGCCCGCGCAAACTGCTCGACAGCGTCTCTGACACACTGGCGACCCGTCAGCAGCTCGAGCTGGAAAACCGTGCGCTTCGTCAGGAGCTGTTGCTGAAAAACAGCGACCAACTGCTGCTTGGCCAGTTCAAGCAGGAGAATGCCCGCCTGCGTGAATTGCTGGGCTCGCCCCTGCGTCAGGATGAGCAGAAAATGGTGACGCAGGTGATTTCCACCGGCACCGACCCATACAGCGACCAGGTGGTTATCGACAAAGGCTCTGAAAACGGCGTCTATGAAGGCCAGCCGGTGATCAGTGACAAAGGTGTGGTAGGGCAGGTGGTGGCGGTCGCGAAATTTACCAGCCGCGTCCTGCTGATCTGCGATGCGTCGCACGCGTTGCCGATTCAGGTGCTGCGTAATGACATCCGGGTTATCGCGGCCGGCAGCGGTTGCGCTGACGACCTCCAGCTGGAGCATCTGCCGAGCAACACCGACATCCGTGTCGGCGATGTGCTGGTGACGTCCGGGCTGGGCGGCCGCTTCCCGGAAGGTTACCCGGTGGCGGTGGTCTCTTCGGTAAAAGTGGACAGCCAGCGCGCCTACACGGTGATTCAGGCGCGGCCAACGGCCGGCCTGCAGCGTTTGCGTTATCTGCTGCTGCTGTGGGGGTCTGACCGCAACGGGGACATGCCGCTACCGCCGGACGAAGTGCACCGCGTCGCCAATGAACGCCTGACGCAGATGATGCCGCAGGTATTGCCGCGCGCCAATGAAATGGGGCCACCCGCCCCGGCCACCGGCGCGGCCCCGGTGAATAATGCGGTGCCGGCGAACGGTGCCGCACCCGCCCACGGTACCACCACGTCACCGGCACCGCCCGTCAGGGGGACACAGCCATGAACCGCTACCGCAGCCACGGACGCTGGATAATCTGGATCTCATTCTTTATCGCCATGTTGCTGCAAATCATGCCGTGGCCCGATCAGATCTACATGTTCCGGCCCTCCTGGCTGACGTTGATCCTCATTTACTGGGTGATGGCGCTGCCGCACCGGGTGAATGTCGGCACCGGCTTTATCCTCGGCCTGCTGATTGACCTGATCCTCGGCTCCACGCTGGGGGTCAGGGCGCTGGCGCTGGGGATCATCGCCTATCTGGTGGCGTTCAAGTTCCAGTTGTTCCGTAACATGGCGTTGTGGCAGCAGGCACTGATTGTGATGCTGCTCTCGCTGGCGATGCATGTGGTGGTGTTCTGGGCCGAATTCCTGGTGATAAATGTCTCGTTCCGCCCGGAAGTGTTCTGGAGTAGTGTGGTTGACGGCATCCTGTGGCCGTGGCTGTTCCTGTTGATGCGTAAAATCCGCCGTCAATTTGCCGTACAATGAGGACTGACATGACTTCACTCTATCTGGCTTCCGCTTCCCCGCGGCGGCATGAATTGCTCTCCCTGCTGGAGATCCCCTTCGAGCGTATCGTGGCTGAGGTGGAAGAGGTGCGCCGCCCGGAAGAGACCCCGGAAGGTTATGTGCGCCGGCTGGCCCAGGACAAAGCGCTGGCCGGGGTGGCCGCCGCACCACAGGATTTGCCGGTACTCGGTTCTGATACTATCGTGGTACTGGAGGGGCAGGTGCTGGAGAAGCCGCGTGACGCGGCACACGCTGCAGAGATGTTGCAGGCGCTTTCCGGCCGGCAGCATCAGGTAATGACCGCCGTGGCGATTGCCGACCGGGGCGATCTGCTCTGCACGCTGGTGATGACGGATGTCACTTTCCGCGTGCTCTCCTCAGACGAAATTCAACACTATATCGCCGGTGGCGAACCCATGGACAAGGCGGGTGCGTATGGCATCCAGGGCAAAGGCGGCTGTTTTGTGCGGGAGATCCGCGGCAGCTACCCGGCCGTGGTCGGGTTGCCGCTGGTGGAAACGCAGGAGCTGTTCAGCCAGTTTATGGCTGTCCGCAAGGTAAGGAGAGACCATGACCGCTGAATTACTGGTAAACATCACCCCCTCAGAGACCCGGGTCGCCTATATTGATGGCGGCATACTGCAAGAGATTCACATCGAGCGCGAGGCCAAACGCGGCATCGCCGGTAATATCTACAAAGGCCGCGTCAGCCGCGTGCTGCCGGGGATGCAGGCCGCCTTTGTGGACATCGGCCTCGACAAAGCCGCTTTCCTCCACGCCTCTGACATCATGCCGCACACCGAGTGTGTGGCCGGTGACGAGCGGAAAAATTTCCACGTGCGCGACATCGCCGAGCTGGTACGCCAGGGGCAGGATTTAATGGTGCAGGTGGTGAAAGATCCGCTCGGTACCAAGGGCGCACGCCTCACCACTGACATCACCCTGCCGTCGCGTTACCTGGTGTTTATGCCGGGGGCGGCGCATGTCGGCGTATCGCAGCGCATCGCCAGTGAGGCGGAGCGCGACCGCCTGAAGAAAATCGTCTCCGCCTACTGCGACGATCTGGGCGGCTTTATTATCCGCACCGCCGCCGAAGGGGTCGGGGCGGAGGAGCTGTCGCAGGACGCTGCCTTCCTCAAACGCCTCTGGACGAAAGTCACCGAACGTAAAAAACGCAATATCACCAAGTGCAAACTGTATGGCGAAGTGGCGCTGGCGCAGCGCATCCTGCGTGATTTTGCCGGTGCGGCGTTAGACCGCATCCGCGTCGACTCACGCCTCACCTACGAATTGCTGCTGGAGTTCACCGGCGAATATATGCCGGAACTCACCAGCAAGCTGGAGCACTACACCGGCAAACAGCCGATTTTCGATCTCTACGATGTGGAGAACGAGATCCAGCGGGCGCTGGAGCGCAAGGTCGAACTGAAATCGGGCGGCTACCTGATCATCGACCAGACCGAAGCGATGACCACCATCGACATCAACACCGGGGCGTTTGTCGGCCACCGCAACCTCGATGAAACCATCTTCAACACCAACGTTGAAGCGACGCAGGCGATCGCCCGCCAGCTGCGGCTGCGTAACCTCGGCGGCATCATCATCATCGACTTCATCGACATGAGCAACGAGGACCACCGCCGCCGCGTGCTGCATTCGCTGGAGCAGGCGCTGAGCAAAGACCGGGTGAAAACCAGCATCAACGGCTTCTCGCAGCTCGGCCTGGTGGAGATGACGCGCAAACGCACGCGTGAAAGCGTGGAACATGTGCTCTGCCATGATTGTCCAACCTGTCATGGCCGCGGCACGCTGAAAACGGTAGAAACGGTCTGTTATGAGATCCTGCGCGAAATTGTGCGCGTGCATCACGCGTATGATGCTGACCGCTTCCTGGTCTACGCTTCGCAGGCAGTGGGCGAAGCGCTGAAAGGCGAGGAGTCCCATGCGCTGGCGGAAGTGGAAATTTTCGTCGGCAAGCAGGTCAAAGTGCAGATCGAACCGCTCTATAACCAGGAACAATTTGACGTCGTCATGATGTAACCTGGCCGGCGGCACGAGGCTGCCGGCATGTTGTCGCCCCTGCGTCACGCATGGCTGTACACTAATTTGATGTCGTAATCCCGTGCTGATGACAACGGGATGAAAGGAGAAACGCGTGAGGCGAGTGCCGGGTATTCTGTTAACCACCTGCGCCACCATTATTGTGATGGTGGCGCTGTTGATCAGTGGGTTACGGTTGGCGCTGCCGAAGCTGGACACATTCCGCCCGCAATTGCTGAGCAAAATCGAGGCGGTCAGCGGGGTGCCGGTCAGGGTGGAGAAACTCTCCGGCCGCTGGGAAACGTTTGGCCCGACGCTGGAAGTCAACGGGTTACAGGCGCGCCTGCCGGATTCCACCTGGCAGCTGGAGCGCGTCACCCTGGCGCTGGATGTCTGGCAATCGCTGCTGCACTGGCGCTGGCAGTTCCGCGATCTCACCTTCTATAACCTCCAGCTTGACCTCGACTCCACCCTCGGCGGCCGCGATCACCAGGGCAGCTCGGTGGAGCCGAATGAAATCAGCAACCTGTTCCTCAAGCAGGTGGACCACTTCGACCTGCGCAACAGCCGCATCTCCTTCCTGACGCCTTCCGGGCCGCGTGCGGTGTTTGACATCCCGCAGCTGACCTGGCTTAACAGCGCCAACCGCCACCGGGCGGAGGGGCAGCTCAGCCTCTCGACCTTTACCGGCCAGCACGGCGTGGTGCAGCTGCGCATGGACCTGCACGACAGCCAGGGGCTGCTGAACAATGGCACCGTCTATTTGCAGGCGGACGGCGTGGATCTCAAACCCTGGCTGGGGCGCTGGCTGCGCCACAACACCGGCCTGCAAACCGGCAGCGTCAGCCTGGCGGCCTGGCTTCAGGTGCAAAACGGCGAGATTGCCGGCGGCGATGCCCGCGTGCGGCAGGGCGAGGCGCGCTGGAACATCGACGGCCAGCCGCACCGGCTTGAGGTCACGGATCTCTCCCTCCATGCGAAGCGTCAGGGACGCGGCTGGCAATTTGATGTGCCGCAACTGGCGTTGCAGACCGATGGGCAACCCTGGCCGCGCGGCGGCATCTCCGCGCTGTGGCTGCCGGAAAACACTGATTTCCTCGGCCCGAATCAGGATGAGGAGCTGCGCCTGCGCACCCGCAATATCCAGATTGAGCGCCTCGGGCCGCTGCTGCCGATGGTGGCGTTCCTCTCACCCAATCTGCTGGACCGCTGGAATGACCTGAAACCCGCCGGCCACATCGATGCGCTGGCGCTCGACATCCCGCTCAAGCAGCCGGAGCTGACCCGTTTTCAGGCCAGATGGCATGACGTCAGCTGGCAGCACTGGAAAGTGTTGCCGGGCATCAGCCATTTTGCCGGAACGCTGAGCGGCAGCGTGCCGCAGGGGCGGCTGGATCTCGATCTCAACGAAAGCGTGCTGCCGTATGGCGAGATGTTCCGTGCGCCGCTGGAGGTGCACCGTGCCCGGGGGGCGATTGGCTGGGTCAACAACAGTGACCGGCTGGAACTGTGGGGGCGCGGGCTGGACGTACAGGCGCGCTCGCTGTGGGCCACCGGCAATTTCGACTACCTGCAACCCGCCAACGGCACGCCGTGGCTGTCGATTCTCTCCGGCATCCGGCTGTATGACGCCGGCGACGCCTGGCGCTACTTCCCGGAGCCGCTGATGGGCACCCATCTGGTGGATTACCTGAGCGGGGCGATCCAGGGCGGGCAGGTGGAGAACGCCACGCTGGTGTATGCCGGGAACCCGCATCTGTTCCCTTACAAACATAATGACGGCCAGTTCCAGGTCTTTGTGCCGCTGCGTGCCGCCACCTTCCGCTTCCAGCCGGGCTGGCCCGCGTTGCAGAATCTGGACATCGACCTCAATTTCCTTAATGACGGCCTGTTTATGAAAGCGCCGCATACCCTGCTGGGGCAGGTGCAGGGCAATAATGTGGTGGCCGCGATCCCGGATTACCTGAAACAGAAGCTGCTGGTAGATGCCGATATCCAGGGCGCGGGTAAAGAAGTGGGAAATTACTTCAACCAGACGCCACTAAAAGGTTCGCTGGGTGCCGCGCTGGATGAATTGCAGATTGGCGGTGACGTCAGTGGGCGCTTACATCTCGATATTCCGCTGAATGGCAAGCAGGTCAGGGCCACCGGTGATGTACAACTGGCGAATAACAGCCTGCTGATTAAACCGCTGAATACCACCATCAAGAACCTGAATGGGCGCTTCCGTTATGACAACGGCAACCTGCAGAGTGAGCCGATGCAGGGCAACTGGCTGGGGCAACCGCTGGCGGTGGATTTCTCCACGCAGGAGCAGCCGCAGAGCATGGGCATCAAGGTGAATCTCTCCGGTGACTGGCAACCGGCCAAACTGCCCGGCTTACCGGCGGCGGCCATTCCGGCACTGGGCGGCAGCGCCGCCTGGAAAAGCCAGGTCGGCATTACTCTGCCGCACCAGGGCAAGCCGGAGTATGAGGTTGAGTCCAGCGTGGACCTGAAAGGAGTAAGCAGCCACTTACCGGCGCCGCTGGCGAAAGCGGCCGGTGAGCCGCTGCTGCTGACGGCCAATGCGAAAGGCGGCCTGAAAAGTTTTGACCTGACCGGGCGCGTCGGCAAAGAGAACGCCTTCAACAGCCGCTGGTTGCTGGGGGAGGCGCTGACCCTTGACCGCGCCGCCTGGCAGCGCCACAGCGCGACCCCACCGCCGTTGCCCAGCGACAGCAGCCTGACGCTTGACCTCCCGGCGCTGGACGGCGAAAGCTGGCTGGCGTTGCTGTCACCGACGCAGGCCGCCCCGGCAGCGGGCGGTGCCGCGCCCGGGCTGACGTTCCATTTCCCGAAACAGGTGACGCTGACCACCCCGGTGCTGGACGCGGGCGGGCAGAGCTGGCACAACGTCGCGGTGAAAACCACCCAGCAACTGGGCGGTATGCAGGCACAGGTTCATGCAGATGAAGCGGACGGCACCCTGAAGATGGCGGAAAATGCGCCGTGGCGGGCGGATATCCGCTACCTTTATTATAACCCGCAGTTTGCGGCGGCCGCCGGCAACGAGGGCGGCCACAGCGCAGGCAGCAACCCGTTTGGCTCGAACATCTCCTTCAGCAACTGGCCGGCAGTGATGTTGCGCTGCCAGAGCTGCTGGTTCTACGGCCAGAATGTTGGCCGGGTAGAGGGTGATTTCACGCCGCAGGGCGACACCCTCGCCCTGAGCCACGGGCTGGTGGACACCGGCAAGATGCGCCTGACGGTGGACGGCCAGTGGCAACAGGGGAGCGCCGGATCGCGTACCGGCCTGAAAGGGAAATTGCAGGGGGCGAAAATTGATGACGCCGCCTCCTGGCTCGGCCTCTCCACCCCACTGAAAGGCGCGCCGTTTAATGTGGCGTTTGACCTGCACTGGCAGGGCGAGCCGTGGAAGCCGTCTGTCCCGACGCTGAACGGCACGCTGAACAGCGCGCTGGGCAAAGGGGAAATTGCCGATCTCGGCGGCGGCCGTGCCGGGCAACTGCTGCGGCTGATCAGCTTCGATGCCCTGCTGCGCAAGTTGCAGCTTGATTTTAGTGATACCTTCGGTAAAGGTTTCTATTTCGACTCCATCAAATCCACCATCTGGATCAAGGACGGCGTGCTGCACACGGATGACCTGCTGGTGGATGGGCTGGCCGCTGACATCGCCATGAACGGGCAGGTGGATCTGGTGCGCCGGCAGATTGAGATGGAAGCGGTGATCGCGCCGGAAATTTCCGCCACTGTGGGGGTGGCCACGGCATTCGTGATCAACCCGGTGATTGGCGCAGCGGTGTTTGCTGCCACCAAAGCGCTGGCACCGCTCTGGAACAAAATCTCCCTGATCCGTTACCACATCAGTGGTAACTTGGATCAACCCAAGATTAATGAGGTGTTGCGCGAGCCGAAAGCGGCCGGGGCGAAGTAGCCGGGCGCAACATCCCCCCTCCGGTGCGCCGCACCGGAACCCTATAACAATGAGTGAAGATACTATGAGCCTGGCCTTTGCTAGTGAGCAGTTACTTACTGCGAACAACCTTACGCACCAAGACCTTTCCTCGGTATTGGGTCAACTGGCTGAGCGTCGCCTCGACTATGCCGACCTCTATTTCCAGTCCAGCTACCATGAAGCCTGGGTGATTGAAGACAGCATCATCAAAGACGGCTCCTACAACATCGATCAGGGCGTCGGCGTGCGCGCCGTCAGCGGTGAGAAAACCGGCTTTGCCTACGCCGACCAGCTGACGCTGAACGCGCTGAACCTGAGCGCCCAGGCGGCACGTAACATCGTGCGTGAGAACGGCAGCGGCAAAGTGCATGCGCTGGGCGCGATCAACCATACCGCGCTCTACCCGCTGCTTGACCCGCTGCAAAGCCTGTCGCGTGAAGAGAAAATCGCCCTGCTGCACCAGGTGGACAAAGCCGCACGCGCTGCCGACCGGCGCGTGCAGGAAGTCAGCGCCAGCCTGACCGGCGTGTATGAAACCGTGCTGGTGGCGGCCACCGACGGCACGCTGGCGGCGGATGTGCGCCCGCTGGTGCGGCTCTCCGTGAGCGTGCTGGTAGAAGAGGACGGCAAACGTGAGCGCGGCTCCAGCGGCGGCGGCGGGCGTTTCGGTTATGACTTCTTCCTGGAAAACGAAAACGGCGAGGTGCGTGCAGAAGCCTGGGCGCGTGAAGCGGTGCGCATGGCGCTGGTGAACCTCTCCGCCGTCGCGGCCCCAGCCGGGGCGATGCCGGTGGTGCTGGGCGCGGGCTGGCCGGGCGTGCTGCTGCATGAAGCGGTCGGCCACGGGCTGGAAGGGGATTTCAACCGCCGCGGCACCTCGGTGTTCAGCGGCC
Organism: Chimaeribacter californicus; assembly: GCF_002858675.1. GTDB lineage: Bacteria > Pseudomonadota > Gammaproteobacteria > Enterobacterales > Enterobacteriaceae > Chimaeribacter > Chimaeribacter californicus. Next base: position 39,741 of record NZ_PJZF01000021.1, on the reverse strand, counting down.
AGATGGGCGAACTGGTGGCCTCTGAACTCTGCACCGTGGTGGATGACGGCACTATCCAGGGGCTGCGCGGCTCGCTGGCGATTGACGACGAAGGTGTGCCGGGCCAGTACAACGTGCTGATTGAGAACGGTATCCTGAAAGGTTACATGCAGGACAAACTCAACGCCCGCCTGATGGGCGTCGCCCCGACCGGCAACGGCCGCCGTGAATCCTACGCGCACCTGCCGATGCCGCGCATGACCAACACCTACATGCTGGCCGGACAGTCCACGCCGGAAGAGATCATCAGCAGCGTGGAGTATGGCCTCTATGCGCCGAACTTTGGCGGCGGCCAGGTGGACATCACCTCCGGCAAGTTTGTGTTCTCTACGTCGGAAGCCTACCTGATCGAGAAAGGGCGCATTACCAAACCGGTGAAGGGCGCGACGCTGATTGGCTCCGGCATTGAGGCGATGCAGCAGATCTCCATGGTCGGCAACGATCTGGCGCTCGACAAGGGTGTCGGCGTCTGCGGCAAAGAGGGGCAGAGCCTGCCGGTAGGCGTCGGCCAGCCGACGCTGAAACTCAACACCCTGACCGTCGGCGGCACCGCGTAACCCGCTCTCCTGAGTCATACCGACTGCCCGCGCCTGCGGGCAGTCTGCTTTCCGGCGTTTACTCTTCCAGCGGCATCTGCTCGCGGTACTGCTTGAACAGCGTCCCGACCTGGTTGAAATACTCCGTCAGGTAGTTGATGCACACCTGCACCTTTAACGGCAGCTTGTCTTTTTCGGTATAGAGCGCATACACCGGGCGCGGGTCGGAGTGGTAGCGGGCAAACAGAATCTCCACTTCCCCGGCGTTAATCTCATCAATGATCCACATCAACGGCACATAGGCGATGCCCGCCCCGGCTTTGAGCCAGCGGATCATGGTCTGCGAGTCATTGGTGACAAAACGCCCGTGCGGGCTGAGGCGGGTGCTGATCCCTTCCGGCGCGATCAGTTCGAAGTCACTGTCCGGGCGCACGCTGTATTCCAGCCAGGAGAAGTTGACGATGTCTGCCGGTTTCTCCGGCGTGCCGTGCTGGTTGAGGTAGCTGCGCGCGGCGCACACCACCATCGGCATTGAGCCAAGCCGCCTGGAGAACAGGCTGGAATCCTGCAACGCGCCGACGCGGATCACCACGTCCAACCCGTCGGCGATCAAATCCGGCGCGGGGATGCCGGTCACCAGGTTCACCGTCAGGCCGGGGTATTCACGCATCATGTCGGCGGTCATGGTCGCCAGCACATTTTGCGCCATGGTGGAGGAGCTGCCGATGCGCAGGGTGCCGGTCGGGGTGTTGTTAAAGGCGTAGAGCTGCTCATGCACTTCCAGCACATCCTGCAACATGCGGCGGCAACCCTGATAGTAAATCTTCCCTGCCTCGGTCAGGCCGATGCTGCGGGTGCTGCGGTTCAGCAGCTTCACCTGCAACTCATTCTCCAGTTTGGAGACGGTCTGGCTGATGGAGGAGACGCTCATTTCCAGCTGGCGCGCTGCGGCAGTAAACGAGCCGCACTCCACGACTTTGGCAAACACGGACATGCGCTTGAGTCTTTCCATTATTCACTCTGGCTTAAAAGTGATTTAGATCACATAAGGTAGATAGATTGATAACAACAACGCTACCATAGTGCGACGGGTGAAGTGCCTTTGATTGGGCGAATCTGTAGTCAATCAGTTCTCCTCGCGACACCTCCGCACTGCGTTCAGTTTACTTTTTCTTAATATCTTCCCGCGCTTTTCCGGTGGAAGGTGCCGGATATTGCCTAAAATATCTGAAGCTCCGGCGCGGTATGGTGAGGTATTAGCCCGGCAGAGTAAACAATAAGGAATAAATGATGAGTTTGCTTCCGGTAATGGTGATTTTCGGATTATCGTTCCCCCCGGTTTTTTTCGAGATACTCGCCGCGCTGGCGCTGTTTTTCATCCTGCGGCGACTACTGCAACCCACCGGGATCTATGATTTTGTCTGGCACCCTGCACTGTTCAATACAGCGCTGTACTGCTGTCTGTTCTATCTGATTTCTTGTCTCTTTGTCTGAGGTCGCTGTGAAAACCTTTTCTATAAAAATAATTCGTATTGCGATCACCCTGCTGTTGGTCATCCTCGCTGCCATCGCGATTTACCGCGCCTGGGTGTTTTATACCGAATCACCGTGGACGCGTGACGCCAAGTTCACTGCGGATGTGGTGGGCATCGCGCCGGACGTCACCGGGCTGATTACCGACGTGCCGGTCAAAGATAACCAGCTGGTGAAAGCCGGCCAGATCCTGTTCACCGTGGACAAACCGCGTTATCAGCAGGCGCTGGAAGAGGCGGAAGCCGATGTGGCCTACTATCAGGCGCTGGCCGCAGAGAAGAAACGGGAGGCGGGCCGCCGCGTGCGTCTGGGCATCCAGGCGATGTCGCAGGAGGAGATTGACCAGTCGAACAACTCGCTGCAAACCGCGCAGCACCAGCTGGCGAAAGCGGTGGCCGCACGTGACCTGGCGAAGCTCGATCTGGAACGCACCGACGTGAAAGCCCCGGCAGACGGCTGGGTCACCAACCTGAACGTACATGGCGGTGACTACATCACCCGTGGCTCCACGGCGGTGGCCCTGGTGAAGAAAAACACCTTCTACATCCTGGCCTACATGGAAGAGACCAAGCTGCCGCAGGTGCACATTGGTGACCGCGTGGAGATCACCCCGCTCGGCAGCAACCGCATCATGCACGGCGCGGTGGACAGTGTGGCAGCCGGGGTGAACAACAGCAGCAGCACGCCGGACAGCAAAGGCATGGCGACCGTGGACTCCAACCTCGAGTGGGTCCGCCTGGCGCAGCGTGTGCCGGTGCGCATCCGGCTGGATGCGGCCGATCAGGCGCACCCGTACCCGGCAGGCACCACGGCCACGGTGGTGATCACCGGGGCCAACGACCGTGATGTGACGCATGAGTCGCCGTTTGTGCAGTTCCTGCACCGTTTGCGCGAGTTCGGCTAAGGGGCAGCGATGAAAAGCCTCAACGTTGAGTTTCCCTTTCCGCGGATGCGGTTTGCGCTCAAGCTCACTTTTGCCATTCTGTTTGCGCTGATCCTCGGCTTCCATCTGGAGCTGGTCACGCCGCGCTGGTCAGCGATGACCGCCGCGATTGTGGTGGCCGGCCCGGCCTTTGCTGCCGGGGGAGAGCCCTTCTCCGGCGCCATCCGCCACCGTGGCTGGCTGCGTATCATCGGCACCTTTATTGGCTGCCTGGCGGCGCTGGTGATCATGATCGCCACTATCCGCGCGCCGGTGGTGATGCTGCTGCTCTGCTGCATCTGGGCGGGCTTCTGCACCTGGTGGTCTTCACTGGTGCGGGTGGAAAACTCCTACGCGCTGGGGCTGGCCGGCTATACCGCGCTGATTATTATTGTTACCTCCGCCAATACCCCGCTGCAAACCCCGCAATTTGCCGTGGAGCGGTGCAGCGAAATTGTGCTGGGGATTGTCAGCGCGGTGATCGCCGATCTGCTGTTCTCGCCGCGTTCCATCAAAGCGGACATCGACCGGCTGGTAGAGAAGCTGTTGGTGGACCAATACCGGCTGATGCAGCTCTGCCTGGGTTCCGCCGAACGGGAAACCGTGGACAAGGCGTGGGCGGATCTGGTGAAAAACAGCAACGCACTTAATGGGATGCGCAGCCACCTGATGATGGAATCCTCCCGCTGGGGGCGCGCCAACCGGCGGCTGAAGGTGCTGCATACCCTGTCGCTGACGCTGATTACCCAGGCGTGTGAAACCTACTTTATCCTGATGAACCACCCGGACGAGATCTCCGCCAGTGTGCGCAGCCTGTTTGATGAACCGGCCGAGACGCTGCCGGAGGTGCATAAACGGATGAAGGTGCTGCGCCACCTGCTGGCGAACAACGCCAGCGCGCCGGTCACCGTGACCAGCTGGGTCGGGGCCGCGTCCCGCTACCTGTTGCTGGCAAAAGGGGTGCGCACCAACAGCAGCATCAACAACGTGGAAGAGGGGGTGCTGAGCGATGAGGTGGTGATTAAACCCGCGTCAGCTGAACGTTACCACGCGATGATCAACGGCCTGCGCACCTTCGTCGCGACGGCGGCGGGCAGCCTGATCTGGCTCTGGACCGGCTGGACCTCCGGCAGCGGCTTTATGGTGATCATCGCCGTGGTGACCGCGCTGGCGATGCGCACGCCGAACCCGCGCATGATGGCGATGGACTTTGTGCTGGGCATGATGGTGGCGATCCCGGTCGGCTCGCTCTACTTTATGCTGATCCTGCCCGCTACCCAGCAGAGCGTGCTGCTGCTCTGCCTCTGCCTCGGCGTGCTGACCTTTATCTGCGGGGTTGAAGTGCAGAAGCGGCGGCTCGGCACCCTGGGCCTGCTGGCGGGCAGCATCAACATTCTGGTGCTGAGCAACCCGATGAAGTTCAACGTCACCAGCTTCCTGGATAGCGCCACCGGCCAGTTCATCGGCGCGGGCGTGGCACTGGTGGTGATTCTGCTGATCCGTGATAAATCCAAAGAGCGCACCGGCCGCACGCTGCTGAACCGGCTGATGAGCAGCGCGGTCTCGGCGCTGACCACCAAGGCCTCACGCCGCCGTGAGAACCATTTGCCGGCACTCTATCAGCAGCTTAACCAGTTGCTGGTGATGTTCCCGAATGACATCGCCAAATACCGGCTGGCACTGACGCTGATCATCGCCCACCAGCGGATGCGGCAGGCGGAAATCCCGGTGAATGAGGATCTCTCGGCGTTCCACAAACAGATCCGCAACACCGCCGACCATGTGGTCACCGCCACCAATGACGTCAAGCGCCGCTATTACTACGACCGGCTGCTGAAGGAGCTGAATGAGTACCAGCAGAAACTGGTGCACTACGAGGCACCGCGCCACGTCACCGAACCGGTAAAGCGGCTGGCAGACATGCTGCACAAATATGAAAATGCGCTGCTCAGCGTGTAACCCCTAAGCCAGACCCCGGTCTGGCTTTTTTTTGCGCGTTATCCGCTGGCTGTGCTAATCACCTGATGTAACAGGGTATTGCCTGACCAGGGGCCGTCACGTCAGCGCCACGAGAAGCCGCTATACTTAGCAGGTATACCGATTTTTCCACGCGGCGCTGAGGCCGCGTGCGCATCAGGAGACGATTATGGCGAGCAATGACAGCCTGAAAAATAATGACTTATTCAAAACCGGCTACTTTGTGGCAGGCGAGTGGCGCCAGGCCGGCGAGACGTTTGAGGTGCTCAACCCGGCCACCGGCGAGGTGCTCGCCAATGTAGCGAAAGCGGGTGAAGCGGAAGCCCATGCCGCCATTGCCGCGGCCGCCGGCGCATTGCCGGCCTGGCGCAGCAAAACCGCCAAGGAACGCTCGGAAATTCTTTACCGCTGGTATCAGCTGATTCAGGAAAACAAACCCTTCCTGGGCGAGCTGATGGTGGCGGAGCAGGGCAAACCGCTAAAAGAGGCGCTGGGCGAAGTGGACTACGCCGCCAGCTACATCCAGTGGTTCGCCGAAGAGGCAAAACGCGCCAACGGCGAAATCATCCCGGGCACCAAACCCGGCTCGCGCATTCTGGCGACCCGCGAGCCGATTGGCGTGGTGGCCGCCATTACCCCCTGGAATTTCCCGCTGGCGATGCTGACGCGCAAACTCGGCCCGGCACTGGCGGCAGGCTGCACCGGCCTGATCAAACCCGCCAACAACACCCCGCTCTCCGCTTTCGCACTGCTGGAACTGGCAGACCGCGCCGGGGTGCCGAAAGGAGTACTGAACGGCGTGGCGGGTGACACCCACGCCATCAGTGACGCCATCATGGCCAGCAAAACCGTGCGCAAAATCTCCTTCACCGGCTCCACCGAAGTGGGCAAAACGCTGGTGCGCAACGCCGCGGAAACCATGAAAAAGGTTTCGATGGAGCTGGGCGGCAATGCGCCCTACATCGTATTTGACGATGCCGATCTGGATCTGGCGGTGCAGGGGGCGATCGCCAACAAATTCCGCAACAGCGGCCAGGTCTGCGTCGCCACCAACCGCTTCTATATCCAGGACGGCATCTATGATGAATTCGTCAGCCGCCTTGGTGACGCGGTGAAAAAGCTCAAAGTCGGCAACGGTATGGATGAAGGCGTGGTGGTTGGCCCGCTGATCGAGCCGAAAGGGGTCGAGAAAGTGGAACAACACGTGAACGATGCCCTGAGCAAAGGCGCACGCGTCATTACCGGCGGCGAGCGCCATGCGCTGGGCGGCAATTTCTACCAGCCCACGGTGCTGGCGGAGGTCACCGACGAGATGAAGGTCACCCATGAGGAGACCTTCGGCCCGCTGGCGGCCTGTTTGCGTTTCCGTACCGAAGAGGAGGTGATCCGCCGCGCCAATGCCAGCGAGTTTGGGCTGGCGGCTTACTTCTACACCCAGAACCTGCAACGGGTGTTTCGCGTCTCGCAGGCGCTGGAGAGCGGCATGATCGGCATCAACGAGTGCTCGGTTTCTACTGAACTCGGCCCGTTCGGCGGCGTGAAGGAATCCGGGCTGGGGCGCGAAGGGTCGGTGCTGGGGCTGGAAGAGTACCTGGAAGTCAAAACCCTGCACCTCGGCAATCTGTAAATGGCGCAGTGGCAACGTAAACCGGCTGCCTGGGTAGCCGGGCTGTTTATCGTGGTGGCGGGTGCACTGGCGTTACGCGCCACCCCGGCACCGGCCGGTGAACCGGTAGAGCAACTCACCGCGCAGCAGCGGGTGGTGACATATCTGCATCAGCACCAGCGCCTGCCGGACTACTACCTGACCAAACGTCAGGCGCGGGAGCAGGGCTGGGATGCCCACGCCGGGAACCTGTGCCGGGTGCTGCCGGGCAAGGCCATCGGCGGTGACCGGTTCAGTAACCGGGAAAAAGCGCTGCCGGTGCAGCCGGGCCGGGTGTGGCGCGAGGCGGATGTCAATTACCGCTGCGGCCATCGCGGCAGCGACCGGCTGCTCTATTCCAGCGACGGGTTAATCTACCTGACGCGCGATCACTATAAAAATTTCATCAGGATGGAGTAAGTGCATGGGGAAAGTGGTTTTCGACTTTAATCAGATACCGGATCTGCCCCGGTTTTACGGCGAATTTGCGCGGGAGTTTGCGCTGGGCGACGGTTTTGGGGCAAATCTGGATGCGCTGTGGGATGTGGTGACAGGCCGCCTTGGGCTGCCGGTGGAGATTGAGTTCGTCAACCTGAATGCACGCAAGAAGCGACGTTTCGGCGCCCTGGTGCTGCTGTTTGAAGAGGCGGAGGAGGAGCTGGAAGGCGGGCTGCGTTTTAACATTCGTCAATAACACTGGCACCCCTGGCTCCCTGCCGGAAACCCCGCGGCCGGGCCGGCCACAGGGCGGGTTCCTCCCCCGGCCGGCAGCTCCCGGTGTGGGGGTTAGCGGTCCTGGGCTTCGGCCAGGTCGCGCAGGTACTGGAAAATCTGGCGGAACGCTTTCGGCGGCTTGTTGGCGGCTTTCTCTTTCTGGGCATTACGCACCAGCGCCCGCAACTGCTGGCGGTCAGCGTCCGGGTAGAGTGCCAGCACGTCCGGCACGGCGTCATCACCCTCTTCAACCAGGCGGTCGCGCAGCCCTTCCAGTTTATGGAACAGGGAAACCTGCTGGTTGTGGCGGTTTTTCAGCTTGTCGAGGGCGGTCTGGATCGGCTCCGGATCGCGGGCGCGCAGCATTTTGCCGATCAGCTGCAACTGGCGGCGGCGGCCCTCTTTCTTGATGCGTTGCGCCAGTTCGATCGCGGCGCGCAGGTCTTCATCCAGCGGGATTTTGTCGAGCGCGTTTTTGCCGAGCTCCATCAGCTCCGCGCCCAGGTCTTTCAGCGCTTCGGCATCACGTTTAATTTCGCTTTTGCTGACCCAGATAATCTCGTCGTCTTCTTCGTTTTCATTCTCAGGGACGTCGTCGAGCCAGTCTTCGTGTGGTTTGTTCATGGGGACTCCAAAAAAAGAGGCTAATCCTATCAGGTTGTCGGCGTGGATCGCCAGCGACAGCCGGATTTAGCAGCAAAGATCGCGCCCACAGCCCGGTAATTATGGCGCAAGGCGGCGCGGATTGTGGGCAAAGATGCCGGGCGGATTGGCGGCCGCCATCAATTTGTGTGAATCTCTGTTAGACTCAAGCCTATCAATCAGGTGTAAAACGCCGTGGACGTGGAGCGGGAACCCAGGCGAACCCAGCCGGTTTCCGGACGATTATCTCATTAATTATGGCAGATCGATGAAAGTAGTCACTCAAGTTGCAGAGCAACGTAAAACGCTGGAACAGGCGGTCGCCCGCGCGCTGGAACTGGCAAAAGCCGGGGCCGATCAGGCTGAAGTGGCCGTCAGTAAATCCACCGGGATAAGCGTCAGCACCCGGTTTGGCGACGTGGAGAACGTGGAGTTCAACAGCGATGGCGCGCTGGGCATCACCGTGTACTGGCAGAACCGCAAGGGCAGTGCCTCCTCCACCGATCTCAGCCCGGAGGCGATCAGCCGCACGGTGCAGGCGGCGCTGGACATCGCCCGCTATACCTCGCCGGACCCGTACGCCGGGGCGGCCGATCCCGAATTGCTGGCCTTTGAGGCGCCGGATCTCGATTTGTTCCACCCCACCGAGCTGGACGCCGAGCGCGCCATCGAGCTGGCGGCACGGGCGGAACAAGCGGCGCTTTCAGCAGACAAACGCATCACCAACAGTGAAGGCGGCAGCTTCAACAGCCACGTCGGCATTAAGGTGTTCGGCAACAGCCACGGCATGTTGCAGAGCTACTGTTCCAGCCGCCATTCGATGTCGAGCTGCGTGATTGCCGAGCACAACGGCGACATGGAGCGCGACTACGCCTACACCATCGGCCGCGCGATTGACGACCTGCAAAGCCCGGAGTGGGTCGGGGAGGAGTGCGCCCGCCGCACGCTCTCCCGCCTGTCACCGCGCAAACTGCCGACCATGAAAGCGCCGGTGCTGTTCGCCTCTGAAGTGGCGACCGGCCTGTTCGGCCACCTGGTCGGCGCGATCAGCGGCGGCAGCATCTACCGCAAATCGAGCTTCCTGCTCGACAGCCTGGGCAAACAGATCCTGCCGGAATGGCTGACGATTGAGGAGCACCCGCACCTGTTGAAGGGGCTGGCCTCCACGCCGTTCGACAGCGAAGGGGTACGCACCGCGCGCCGTGACATCGTGAAAGACGGCATCCTGCAAACCTGGCTGATGACCAGCTACTCGGCGCGCAAACTCGGCCTGAAAAGCACCGGCCATGCGGGCGGCATCCATAACTGGCGCATTGCCGGGCAGGGGCACGACTTCACCGCCATGCTGAAACAGCTCGGCACCGGCCTGATGGTCACGGAACTGATGGGCCAGGGTGTCAGCGGCGTCACCGGCGACTACTCGCGCGGCGCGTCCGGCTTCTGGGTAGAGAACGGCGAGATCCAGTACCCGGTGAGCGAGATCACCATTGCCGGTAACCTGAAAGAGATGCTGCGTAACATCGTCAGCGTCGGCAGTGACATCGAAACCCGCAGCAACATCCAGTGCGGCTCGGTGCTGTTGCCGGAGATGAAAATCGCCGGCGAATAACCTCCGCGTTATCGTTAAAACGGACTGTCCCGGCAGTCCGTTTTTTATTTCCCCTTCCCCTCACTGATTTGCTGAATTCGTGGTTTTGCGAATTGGATCTTTCCTGCCCATTTCATTTCCAGTTTGAACTGGAAAAAGTGCGTCTACACACTGCGCGCCGCTGCGCGTAGGGTAAAGCCATCACCCCAGAATAACCGGCAGGGAGAAGGCGCCGTGAAGAATGAAACCGCACCGGGTAATGATGCCCTCAGGGTGAATACCGCTGAAGCGAATATCAGAACGCAACAGGTTCTGGCGGAAATAATGGCATTGCTCAGCCGTAAGGCTATTTACCCCAATGCCGTGCAGCAGCAGATGCTGGATTCCCATATCCGCGCCATGGTATTGCGCTCACTCACCGGTGAACCGCTGCCGGAAGTGGAAAAAGATCTGTTTGAGGATATTTCTGCTGACTCCATGGAAATGGCGGAACAGGTAGTGGAGAGCGTCGGTAATTTGCCGATTGAAGAGGCCTATTTGCTCTCCGTGCATTTTGAAGTAGCCAAAGAAAATACCCGCGAAAATAACCTTTAATTGAATCAGGGGATAACAATGGATATTACCGTAGTGATTGGTGACCGGCTGGGCAAAGGGCAGAAAGTCGCGCAGGGCGTGGAAGCCGCAGGCGGCCGGGCCGTGGTGGTACCGGGCATGGCCGCAGACATGCGGCTGGGCGATGTGATGAAAGCGGAAGGCGCGACCTTCGGCATCTCGTTTTGCGGCAGCGGCGGTGCCGGGGCTATTACCGCACAAAATAAATATGGTTATAAAGCCAAACACGGAATGCGCTCGGTGGATGAGGGTGTCACCGCCATTAATGAAGGCTGCACGGTATTAGGCTTCGGTTTTATGGATAAAGAGGAACTGGGCCAGAAACTGGTGGAAGCCTGGCGCAAAAAATTCGGCCAGACGCCATGAAACAACTGTATACCACCACGGTTCAGGTACAGGGAAAAGGGAATACCAAAGCGGCCGCCTTTTCTGCTGCATTAAACCAGGTGCAGCAGGCGGTAATGAATTCCACGGAGACAATTTTGCTGCGCATTGAGCCGCAGGATCTCCGGGTAATAAGCGCGGAAGAGAAAATAACGCAGGAGAAATTCCTGTTTTTCTTTCTGCCGCGTGAAAAGCGGCATTATGCCGTGACGCTGGATATTACGGTCAACGTTACCGCCATTAATACCGGGCTGGTCACGTTCGCCACCCTATAAACAGCTGGGCGAGAGATAAGGAGTCCTGATGTTTTTTATTATTTTGCTTAAGTCGCTGATTATCGGCGGGCTGGTGGGGATCGGTGTGGGAGCCGGGGCGGCGCGGATGTTCCATGCGCCCACCGTGCAGGGCATGGGCGCATTCCGCACCCTGGGCGAGCTGAACGCCTGCGAGGGCGATCCGGCGTCACACTTCTCCTTCGGCCTCGGCTTCTTCTTTAACGCCTGGGCCTCCTCCGTGGCGGCCGGGGCCTTCACCCAGGATGTTGACCACCGCATCATCCCCAACTGGGGGGCGGCGGCGATCATGATGAAAAACCGCAACCTGGCGGAAACCCTGCACGACCCGCGCAAAATGGCGCTGGCCTGCGGGCTTATCGGCATGGTGGTGGTGGCGTTCCTCAATACCACCGCCTCGGCGGTGCCGGCGGCGCTTCAGGTCACGGCGGTGAAAGTGCTGGTACCGGCCGCCAACCTGCTGGTGAACACCGTGATGCCGGTGATCTTCTGGCTGGCAGCCATTGATGCCGGCCGCCGCTCCGGCTTCTGGGGCACGGTGTTCGGCGGGCTGGCGCAGCTGATCATGGGCAATGCGGTACCGGGGCTGGTACTCGGCATCCTGATCGGCAAGGGCGTGGAGGAGAGCGGCTGGAACCGCGTCACCAAAATCATGATGGCGGTGATTGTGCTGCTGTTTGTGCTGAGCGGCTTCTTCCGCGGCTTTGATATGAAGCTGCTGCAATCCTTCACCCTTGGCGTGCCGGGCTGGCTCGACCACATCCACAACACTCTGAGCGGGAAATAATCATGACGACCCTTATCACCGAAAAAGTGGAACCGCAGGAGAAAACCGGGTTCTGGTATGCCGACTGGTCTTTCCCAATCTTCGTCGGCTTGCTCTCCTCCGGGGTGTTTGCCGGTACCCACATGTACTACCTCTACGGCATCGGCGCGTTCAACGAAGTGGCCTTTGTCTCGATGCTGCGCGCCGGGATGGACACCGGCGTCTACGGCGCGGTGGCCGCGTTCGGGGCCAGCTTCCTGTTCGCCCGCATCATTGAAGGCTCGCTGGTGGGGGTGCTGGACATCGGCGGCGCGGTGCAGACCGGCGTCGGGCTGGGCATTCCGGCGCTGCTGCTCGGTGCAGGCATCGTCTTCCCGGTGGAGAACTTTATCGCTTCGCTGATCACCGGGCTGGTGGCCGGGCTGGCGATTGGCTACCTGATTATCCTGGCGCGCAAATTCACCATCAACCAGAGCAACTCCACCTACGGCGCGGATGTGATGATGGGCGCGGGCAACACCTCCGGGCGCTTCCTCGGGCCGTTGATCATCCTGTCAGCGATCGCCGCCTCGATCCCGATCGGCATCGGGTCGCTGCTGGGGGCGCTGCTGTTCTACCTCTGGCAGAAACCGATCACCGGCGGGGCAATCCTCGGCGCGATGATCTTCGGTGCCATTTTCCCGGTGACGCTTTCCTGATGGCGGGTGAAATGAGGGATCTGATCCTGCGCCGGGCGCGGCTGCCGGATGGCAGCGTGACGGATCTGGCGGTGCAGAACGGCCGGATCGCCGCGCTGGGCACGTTGCCGGAGGCGATGGCGGCGGAAAAAACCGTGGATCTGGCGGGCCGGGTTTACCTCAGCGCCGGCTGGATCGACAGCCATGTGCACTGCTACCCGGCCTCGCCGATCTACCACGACGAGCCGGATCGCGTCGGCATCGACGGCGGCGTCACCACCGTGGTGGATGCGGGCAGCACCGGGGCGGATCAGGTCGGAGATTTCCACCGCCTGACGCGCACGGCGCGCACGCAGGTGCTGGCGCTGCTGAATATCGCCCGTACCGGCATCGTGACGCAGAACGAGCTGGCCGACATGGCGCAGATCGACGCGGCAGCGGTGAAACAGGCGATTGGCGACTACCCCGGGTTTATCGTCGGGCTGAAAGCGCGCATGAGCAGCAGCGTGGTGGGGCAGAACGGCCTGCGGCCGCTGATCCGCGCCAAGCAGATCCAGCATGACAATGGCGATCTGCCGCTGATGGTGCACATCGGCAACGATCCGCCCGATCTGGACGGCATCGCTGATCTGCTCACCTCGGGTGACATCATCACCCACTGCTACAACGGCAAACCGAACCGCATCCTGACGCCGGAAGGCGCGCTGCGTGGCGCGGTGCGCGAGGCGCTGGATCGCGGCGTGCGGCTGGATGTCGGCCACGGCAGCGCCAGCTTCAGCTTTGCGGTGGCGCGGCAGGCGATTGCGCTCGGCATTCTGCCGCACACCATCAGCTCCGATATTTACTGCCGCAACCGCCTGCACGGGCCGGTACACAGCCTGGCGGCGGTGATGTCCAAATTTCTGGCAATTGGCATGACACTGCCGCAGGTGATTGACTGCGTGACGGTAAACGCCGCCGACGCACTGAAACTCACCGGGCGCGGGCGGCTGGCGGTAGGGGAAACGGCCGATCTCACGCTGTTTACCCTCAGTGACGCGCCACAGGTGTATGCCGATTCTGACGGTGCCGCCGTGAATGCACCGCAGCACCTGGTGCCGCTGGCGGCAGTGGTCGCCGGGGCGCTCTATCCAACTCAAGAAGGGAATGCCTATCATGTCTTCTGAAGCCCTGTCTGATAACAACATCACCTCACCCTACGAAAAATATCAGCTGAAACAGGTGATCAACGCCTCCGGCCGCATGACGATCCTCGGCGTCTCGACGCCGGAACCGGCGGTGGCCGCGGCGGTGAATTACGGCCTCGGCCACTTTTTCGAGATGAAAGATCTGGTGGTGAAAACCGGTGCCTATATTGCCGGGCTGCTGAACGTGGAGGATGCGGTGATCGTCTCCTGCGCTTCGGCCGGGATCGCACAGTCGGTGGCGGCAACGATCGTCAAAGAGAGCGATCACCTGCTGGTCAACCTGCACAGCGCCGCCCATGAGGTGCCGCACGAGATTGTGCTGCCGAAAGGGCATAACGTGAATTTCGGCGCGCCGGTCGGCACCATGGTGGCGCTGGGGGGCGGAAAGGTGGTGGAAGCCGGGTACGCCAACGAGTGCTCAGCGGCGCAGTTGGCCGCCGCCATTACCCCGCGCACGGCGGCGCTGCTCTACATCAAATCACACCACTCGGTGCAGAAAAGTATGCTGACGGTCGCCGAGGCGGCGGAAGTGGCGCACCGCCACCAGTTGCCGCTGATTGTGGATGCGGCCGCAGAAGAGGATCTCACCTGCTACTACCAGATGGGTGCGGACCTGGTGATCTACAGCGGCGCGAAAGCGCTGGAAGGCCCGTCGAGCGGGCTGGTCATCGGGCGGGCCAACTACGTGGCGTGGGTACGCCGCCAGTCCGAAGGCATCGGCCGGGCGATGAAAGTCGGTAAAGAGGGCATCCTGGGCCTGACCGAAGCGATTGAGCGTTACGTCCGCCGTGCGCCGGTCAGCGGCCAGCAACTGGTGGAGAAAATGACGCCGTTCATCGGGCGCCTCAACACCCTGCCGGGCGTCAGCGCGCGCGTGGTGTGGGACAGCGCCGGGCGCGACATCGCCCGCACTGAAATCGCTTTTGATGAGGCCGCGCTGGGGCTGCGCACCGGTGAGATTGTGCAGCAGCTGAAAACCGGCGAGATCGCCATCTATTTCCGTGGCTACCGTGCCAATGAAGGCAAGATCGAGGTGGATGTACGCAGTGTCACCCCTGATCAACTCACTACCCTCTACACCTGCCTCGCCACCCTGCTGGAGAAACGCCCGTGAAACCGACTTCCTTAACCCCGGATTATTACCGTGACCGCGTCTGCCTGAATGTGCTGGCGGGCAGCAAAGCCAATGCGCAGGCGGTGTATGACGCCGCAGAAGGGCATGTGCTGGTGGGCGTGCTCTCGAAAAATTACCCCGATGTGGCGTCAGCGGTGGCAGATATGCGCGACTACGCGGCGCTGATTAACAATGCCATTTCCGTCGGGCTGGGGGCGGGCGATCCACGCCAGTCAGTGATGGTCGGGCAGATTGCTGCCGCGCTGCAACCGCAGCATGTGAACCAGGTGTTCAGCGGCGTGGGCAGCAGCCGGGCGCTGCTCGGCCAGAGTGACACGGTGGTCAATGGGCTGATTTCGCCCACCGGCCGCGTCGGCTGGGTAACCATCTCCACCGGGCCGCTGAGCAGCGGGCAACCGGCAGCGACGGTGCCGGTAGAAACGGCGATTGCGATGCTGAAAGAGATGGGCGGCAGCTCGGTGAAATATTTCCCGATGGGCGGGCTGGAGACGCGGGAAGAATTCGCGGCCGTAGCGCGCGCCTGTGCGGCGCAGGATTTCTGGCTGGAACCCACCGGCGGCATCGATCTGGAAAACTTCACGCCCATCATGGCGATCGCGCTGGAGGCCGGGGTCAGCAAAATCATCCCGCATATCTACAGTTCCATTATCGACAGCCAGAGCGGCGACACCCGCCCGGCGGCGGTCGCCGACCTGCTGGCGCAACTGCGCGCGCTGGTGGGCTAAGCCTTCTTACACAGGAGAAATGCCGTGAAAACACGCACCGCCCTTTGTCTGGCACTGGCGATGATCAGCGCGCCGCTGTACGCCGATACCGCCCGCTTCGCCTATGTCGGCACCTATAACCCCAACGGCGAGGGCGTCTACCGCTTCGCTGTGAATGCCGCAGACGGCAGCCTCAGTGAGCGGGCGCTGGTCAGCCGCGTCAGCAACCCGGCGCAACTGGTCGCCAACGCCGCAGGCACGCTGCTGTTTGTGGGCAGCGAGGTCGCTGATTTCAACGGCGGGAAACAGGGCGGGCTGAGCGCTTACCGCATCAACCCACAGGACGGCAGTTTAACGCTGCTCAACCAGGTAACGTCTGCCGGGCAGGGGCCGGTCTGGCTGTCGCTGACGCCGGATGAGAAATTCCTGCTGGTGGCAAACTATGTCAGCGGCAGCGTCGCCAGCTTCCCGGTGGCCGCTGACGGCAAACTCGGTGCCGCGGTGTCGGTGCAGCAGCAACAGGGCGAGCCGGGCGCGGCCAGACCGGCCGCGGCAGTGCCGGGGAGTTTCGCCATCAGCGATCATAACGGGCCGCACGCCCATATGATCGAGAGCGATCCCAGCGGGCGTTTCGCCTTCTCCACCGATCTGGGGCTGGACAGGATCTACCAGTGGCGGCGCGATACTAAAACCGGCGCACTGACGCCGAACGATCCGCCGTTTATTCCGGCGGCCTCGCCCGGTGCCGGGCCGCGCCATCTGGTGTTCCACCCGTCGGGCGACACGCTGTTTGTGATTGCCGAAGAGGCCTCGGTGGTGACCAGCTACCGCCTCAACCACGACACCGGCACGCTGACGCCGCTGCACAGCCTCTCGTCGCTGCCGCCGGAGTATCAGGGCACCAGCTTTGCCGCTGGGCTGGTGCTGGGGCGTGACGGCAAAAACCTGTATGTCGCCAACCGCCTGCACAACAGCATCGGCCAGATTGCGGTGACGCCTGAGGGCGGGATGCGCTGGGTCGGTGAAGTGTGGACGCGCGGTGATTACCCCCGCAGCCTGACGCTCGACCCGGCCGGGAAAACTATTTATGTCATGAATCAGAGAAGCGACAACATAACCCGCTTCCGGGTCGATCCGGCGCATGGCACACTGACCTTCGCCGGTGCCTACACGCCGGTCGGCAGCCCGTCCCAGCTGGTTATGGTGCCCTGAGGCAGCGATGCTGCTCCGGTGCGAACAGTCATCTCAACACTGGAAGGATTATGGTGCGGTTTCCCTATCAACGTCTGGCCCATCTGTTTGATGCATTGCAGGATGAGATCCTGCCGCAGGAGGAGCTGGCAAAGCGCTTTGACGTCTCCACCCGCACCGTGCGGGCGGACATCACGGCACTTAATGAGATCCTGGTCAGGTATGGCGCGCAGTTTGTGCATACGCGCGGCAGCGGTTACCAGCTGCGGGTGGAGGATGCGGCCCGCTTCAGTGCGCTGCGCCAGCCCGCAGCGGCTGCGCCGCAAATCCCGCGCACGGCCGCCGACCGGGCGACCTGCCTGCTGGTGCGCTTTCTCACCTCGCCATTTTCGCTGAAGCTCGAAGATCTGGCCGATGAGTGGTACGTGAGCCGCGGCACGCTGCAAAACGACATGGCCGAGGTGCGGGAGCATCTCAGCCGCTACCCGCTGACGATTGAAACCAAACCGCGCTACGGCATGAAGCTGTTCGGCAGCGAGGTGGCGATCCGCGCCTGCCTGACCGACCTGCTGTTCCAGCGGCAGGATGAACACAGCGCCGGGCTGCTGCATTCGCCCACGGTGCTGGCGGTGGCGCAGATGCCGGCGCTGGCCGCCGCGCTGCATCAGGGGTTATCTCAGGCGGGGATCCGCCTCACCGACGAAGGCGAGCACTATCTGGCGCTCTACTGCGCTGTGGCGCTCCGGCGCATCCGTGACGGCTACCCGCTCTCCGATTTCCAGGCCGACGAGGGGGATGAGCCGGTGCGGCAGGTCTCCTCGGCGCTGGCGGCCCAGCTGCGCCAGTGGGCGGGAAAGGAGATCGCCCCGGCCGAGGAGGCGTATCTGCGGGTGAATATTGCCGCGCGGCGCGTCCAGGCGGTGCAGCCCACCGAGATCAACGCCGACGATGAAGAGGCGCTGGTGGATTACCTGCTCTCCTACATCAATGCGCACTATAACTATGATTTGCAGGGCGATGAGCAGCTGCGCGCCGACCTGCTGACGCACATCAAGACCATGATTACCCGGGTGAAATACCAGATCGCCATCCCGAACCCGCTGCTGGCCAACATCAAACAGCACTACCCGATGGCGTATGACGTCACGCTGGCGGCCATCTCCAGCTGGGGAAAATATACCCCCTACAGCCTGAGCGAAAATGAGATCGGTTTTCTGGTGCTGCATATCGGCGTCGGGCTGGAGCGGCACTACAACATCGGCTACCAGCGCCACCCGCAGGTGCTGCTGGTGTGCGACACCGGCAACTCCACCATCCGCATGATTCAGGCGCAGGTCAGCCGCAAGTACCCGCACCTGGTGATCACCCGCATTATTACGCTGCGTGACTATGAGCAGCTCAGCCAGATCGACGAGGATTTTGTGATCTCCACGGCGCGGCTGGCAGAGCGCAATAAGCCGGTGGTGGTGATGTCACCGTTCCCCACGGAATTTCAGCTGGAGCAGCTCGGCAAGCTGGTGCTGGTGGATCGCACCCGCCCCTATATGCTGGAGAAATTCTTTGATGCCGGGCATTTTTTAATCCTCGACCAGCCGCTGAGCCAGGAGGCGCTGTTCCGCCGGGTGTGCGGCCAGCTGGAGCAGGAAGGGGTGGTGGACGGCGATTTCTACGCCTCGGTCACGGAGCGCGAGGCGATTGTCTCTACCATGCTGGGCGAGGGCATCGCGTTGCCGCATGCGCTGGGGTTACAGGCGAAAAAAACGGTGGTGGTGACGGTGCTCTGCCCGCCGGGCATCGCCTGGGGGCAGGGGGAGACCGCGCAGGTGATTTTCCTGCTGGCGATCAGCAAAGCGGATTATGAGGAGGCGATGGCGATCTACGACCTATTCGTTACTTTTGTGCGTGAGCGCTCGGCCAGCCGGTTGCTCGGCAGCCGCGATTTCGCCAGCTTCAAGGCCATCGCCGGCGAAAGCCTGAGCCGGATTTAATCTTCGTCGAAGCCGGAGTTGAACAGCTCGACCACCGCGTTCAGCGCATTGACTTCGTCCGGGCCGGTGGCCTCGATCTCGATACGCTGCCCTTTGGGCGAGTCGAGCATCAGCAGGGCGATCACGCTGCTCGCCTCCGCCTCGATACCCGCATCATTGCGCAGCATGACCTCGGCGTCGAAGCTCTGCACCAGCTCAAACAGTTTCATCGCCGGCCGGGCGTGCATGCCGAGCCGGTTTTTGATCTCCACCGTGTGTTTCACCGTCATAATTTACGTTTTTCCAGCGTGCGATGGCGGGATTGCACGTTCTTCCCGCGTGAACGGAAATAATCCGCCAGTTGCTCAGCCACATACACCGAACGGTGCTTGCCGCCGGTGCAGCCGATGGCGACGGTGAGGTAACTGCGGTTATTGGTTTCGAGCATCGGCAGCCACTGTTCAAGGTAGCTGCGCGTCTGGTAGATGAAGTTATGTACTTCCGTATGCCGGTCAAGGAAGGCGGCAACCGGGCGATCCAGGCCGGTCATCGGGCGCAGTTTCGGGTCCCAGTGCGGGTTGGGCAGGAAGCGCACGTCAAACACGTAGTCGGCATCAATCGGAATGCCGTGCTTGAAGCCAAAGGACTCAAACACCATGGTCAGCTCGCGCTCGCGTTTGCCCAGCAGGCGGGTGCGCAGCATCTCGGCCAGCTCATGCACTGACATCTCCGAGGTGTCGATCAGCAGGTCAGCGCGTGAGCGCAACGGTTCCAGCAGCTCGTTCTCCTCATCAATGGCACTCTCCAGCGACAGGTTGCGGGCGGAGAGGGGATGCAGGCGGCGGGTATCACTGTAACGGCGGATCAGGGTATTGCGGTCGGCATCAAGGAACAGCAGTTGCGGTGAAAAGCTCTCCGGCAGCTGGGACATGGCGTGCTCAAAGATTTCCGGTGTTTCCGGCATGTTGCGCACGTCAATGCTGACGGCGGCTGAGGTGTTGCGCTCTACCAGGGCATGCGCCAGCTGCGGCAGCAGAACCACCGGCAGGTTATCGACGCAGTAAAAGCCCATATCTTCAAGCGCGCGCAAGGCAACAGATTTACCCGAACCGGAACGGCCGCTGACTATCATCAGCACCATGTGTCACTCCCCCTGGCAATTCACTCTTGGCATGTTAATTACCGGCGCCGGCAGTAGGGCCCGGCCCGCCGGCTATTCGGTAATGATCTGGTACAGCTCTTCGTCACTCTGGGCGGCACGCAACCGGCGGCAGACGTTTTTGTCCGCCAGCCGTTTTGCTACCAGCGACAGGGTATGTAAGTGGGTTTTGCATTGGTCAGCCGGCACCAGCAGGGCAAACAGCAGATCTACCGGCTGGTTATCGATGGCGTCAAACGGGATCGGCTGATCGAGGCGGATAAAGACCCCCACCGCGCGCAGCGTATCCTCCTCCAGCTTGCCGTGGGGGATCGCGATGCCGCTGCCGATGCCGGTACTGCCCATCCGCTCGCGGGTCAGCACCGCCTCGAACACCACCTGCGGGGGCAGGCTGAGCTGTTTGGCGGCCAGTTCGCTGACGATTTCCAGGGCGCGTTTCTTGCTGGAGCAGTGGACGCCGCTTTTGGTGCACTCTGCGCTGAGCACAGTGCTTAACTGCATAACCGTATCGTTTATCATCTCATCTTTCACTTAAGCGCTCGGGTCACGCCTGAAGGCTTATCGGCCCGTTACCGCAGGGCAACGAGCCGATTGTCAGGCGATGTAGCGCAACTGGCTACAGTGAGTGTCAGTGCTGTTTTAGCTTGTCTTTGTGTTTATTGAGCTGCCGGGACAGCTTGTCAATCAGGCCGTCAATGGCCGCGTACATGTCTTCATGTTCCGAGGTGGCGTGCAACTCGCCTCCATTCACGTGCACCGTTGCTTCGGCAATTTTGTGCACTTTCTCCATGCTGAGAACCACATAGACCTGGTTGATTCTGTCAAAAAACTGCTCAAGTTTGGCAAATTTCGTGGTGACAAAGTCGCGCAGGGGCTCAGTGATTTCAACGTGGTGTCCGGTGATGTTGAGCTGCATAATGTCTTCCTTCTCTGTTTAGGTCAAACCAGTTGTTTACGTTGGTTCGACGGCGGGATGGACAAAGACTCTCGGTATTTTGCAACAGTACGACGGGCCACCATGATGCCCTGATCGGAAAGCAGGGTCGCCAGCTTGCTGTCACTCAGAGGTTTCGCGGGGTTTTCTGCCGCAATTAATTTCTTCACCAGGGCGCGGATGGCGGTAGAAGACGCCTCGCCGCCGCTGTCCGTGCTCACGTGGCTTGAGAAGAAATATTTCAATTCAAAAATGCCGCGCGGGCTGTGCAGAAACTTCTGCGTGGTCACGCGGGAAATTGTGGATTCATGCATATCAACGGCCTGGGCAATGTCCGCCAGCACCATCGGTTTCATGTACTCTTCACCCTTCTCAAAGAAGGCCTGTTGCTGCTCCACGATGCAGCGCGTCACTTTCAGCAGCGTCTCGTTGCGGCTTTCCAGGCTCTTGATCAGCCATTTGGCTTCCTGAAGGTTGCTGCGGATGAACTGGCCGTCGCTGTCGCTGCGGGTGGAACCGCCGAGCGCAGCGTACTGCTGGTTAATCTTGAGCCGCGGCACGCTGTCTGCGTTCAGCTCCACCGTCCAGACGCCCTGGTGTTTGCGCACCAGCACATCCGGGATCACATACTCCGATTCACCGGTGTTGATCGACTGGCCGGGGCGCGGGTCCAGCGACTGGATCAGCTGCATCGCCCCTTTAAGTGTATCCTCTTTTAGCCGGGTCGAACGCATTAAGCTCCTGAAATCGTGATTGCCCAGCAGATCCAGGTGTTCGCTGACAATCAGTTTCGCCTCCGCCAGGTAGGGCAGGCCGGGCACAAACTGCGAGAGCTGGATCAGCAGGCAGTCGCGCAGGTCACGCGCGGCCACGCCGATCGGGTCAAACCGCTGCACGCGTTTCAGCACCGCTTCCACCTCGTCCATGGTGACGTTGTCGTCACCCATGCTTTCGAGGATTTCATCCAGCGTGGCGGTGAGGTAGCCGGTGTCATCCACCGCATCCACAATGGAGGTGGCGATCGCCGCGTCGGTGTCGGAGAAGGGGGTGAGATCCACCTGCCACATCAGGTAATCCTGTAGCGTCTGGGTGGTTTCACCCTGGTAGACCGGCAGCTCATCATCGCTGTAATCGGTGCCGGTGCCGGACGGGGTGCCGGCGGTGTAAATCTCATCCCAGGTGGCATCCAGCGGCAGCTCCTCGGGCATATCTTTCTGCTCAAGGGCTTCGCGGGTGTCGAGGGCTTCGCTGTCGGTGCTCTCTTTGGCGTCGATTTCGTCGTGAATGTCCGTCTGTTCAAGCAGCGGGTTGCTCTCTAATGCCAGTTGGATCTCCTGCTGCAGTTCAAGCGTGGAGAGCTGCAGCAGCCGGATGGCCTGCTGGAGCTGGGGTGTCATGGCCAGTTGCTGGCTAAGCCTGAGTTGCAAACCTTGCTTCATAGAATGGATTCAATGTCCTTACGGGTAACGGCGCCGGAAGCGGCCGGTCAGAGGCGGAACTCTTCGCCGAGGTAGACGCGTTTTACCTGTTCATCGGCCAGGATATCGCTGGGTGAGCCGTGGGCAATCAGGTGCCCCTGGCTGACGATATAGGCACGTTCACACACATCGAGGGTTTCACGCACGTTGTGGTCGGTAATCAGCACGCCAAGACCGCTGTCGCGCAGGTGTTCAATGATTTTCTTAATGTCGATCACCGAGATCGGGTCAACCCCGGCGAAAGGTTCATCCAGCAGGATGAATTTCGGGTTGGCGGCCAGCGCACGGGCGATCTCCACCCGGCGACGCTCCCCGCCGGAGAGCGACTGGCCCAGGCTGTCGCGCAGATGGGTGATGTGGAACTCTGCCATCAGCTCATCGGCACGGTCGCGGCGCTGTTCGCTGCTGAGGTCGTCCCGGATTTCCAGCACCGCCATCAGGTTGTTATAGACGCTGAGGCGGCGGAAAATCGAGGCTTCCTGCGGCAGGTAGCCGATGCCGCGGCGCGCCCGCGCATGTAACGGCAGCAGGCTGATGTCCTCATCATCGATGATGATCCGCCCGGCATCGCGCTGCACAATGCCCACCACCATGTAGAAGGTGGTGGTCTTGCCGGCCCCGTTCGGGCCGAGCAGCCCCACAATCTCACCGGAGTTGACCGTCAGGCTGACGTCCTCCACCACTTTACGGTTTTTGTATGATTTGGCGAGTTTTTCTGCGATTAAGGTGGCCATAAATAATCAGTTGCTCTTCTTCTGTGTGCCGGACGTGTTGCCCTTGTCCTGGAGCTGCGTCGGGATTAACACAGTGGTAACACGTTTGCCTTCATCACTGAAGGCCTCCATCTGCTGTTTTTGAACCAGATAGGTAATGCGGTCACCCTTCACATTGCTGTCCAGCTGCTCCAGATAGGCGTTGCCGGTCAGGGTGACGAAGTCATTGGCCAGTTCATAGCGCATCTTCTGCGAGTGGCCCTTCACCGGTTTGCCGTTTTCCTGCAACTGGTAGAACGTCACCGGGTTGCCGTAGGCTTCAATCACTTCTTTGCCTTGCTGGCCCTGCGGGCGGATCACCACGACTTTGTCGGCTTTGATCTCGATACTGCCCTGTTTGGCGACCACATTGCCGGTAAAGGTCACGGTGTTGCCTTCCATGTCCAGCGCCTGCTGCGCGGAGTCGATATGGATAGGCTGGCTGGTGTCATCTTTCAGCGCAAAGGCCGGCACGCTCACAGCCAGAAGCGAACTGACCATCAGCAGGTTACGGAGCGGGGGTTGAATTCTGGATTTCATAGTAGGTGTTTACCTTTTCGATCAGCTGTGCTGTTTTATTCCGCAAATTGCCGCGCATTTTCAAACCCTTGGAGGTGAAAGCCGCCCCGTACAGGGTCACTTCATCATCCGAGGAGACATCCTGGGTCACCAGGTTTACCTGGGCATTATCCGTGTTGATCCGCTGTAATTGCGAGGTGGCGGTCAGGCTGGTGACCTCAACATGGCCATACAGGTAGAGCATCCGGTCTTTGGTCAGCTTGGCACGATCGGCGCGAACCGACCAGGTCGGCACGGTATTGGCATCATAAAGTGTCATCACCGGCGTGGTGAACCAGCTCAGTTCGTCCGTGGTGTAGTATTTCACTTCGTCCGCCACCAGTTTGTAGTTCAGCTTGCCGGTCGGATCATAGACCACGGTCACGGTATGCTGGCTCTGGTAGGTCGGGTCCTGGGTGTTCAGTGCCGCAGGCGCGGCGTCATCATCGCTGTCCGTGAGGTTCAGGCCAATCAGGATCAGGGCGGCGAGGCCCAGCAGCAGGGTGAGCCACAGTTTTGGTCTGCTCATATGGAAAGCCCCCTGGCATCCTCCAGCTTGCCCTGCGCCAGCAGAATCAGGTCACACAGTTCACGCACTGCCCCTTTGCCGCCGCTGATGCGGGTGGTGTAGTGGGCGCGCGGCAGCAGCAGCGGGTGGGCGTCGGCCACGGCCACAGACAGCCCGACTTCCGCCATCACCGGCCAGTCGATCAAATCATCACCGATATAGGCCACCTGATCGGCGCGCAGCGCCAGCGTCTCCAGCAGTTCGCGGAACGCCAGCAGCTTGTCAGACTGCCCCTGGTAAAGGTGGCGGATGCCCAGCGTGGCGGCACGGTCTTCCAGCAGCTTCGCCGAGCGGCCGGTAATAATCGCGACCTCGACATCAGAGGTCAGCAGGCAGCGGATGCCGTAGCCGTCACGCACGTTGAAGGCTTTCAGCTCTTCGCCGTGGTTACCCATATAGATCAGGCCATCAGACATGACGCCATCCACATCACAAATCAGCAGGCGAATCTGCTGCGCGCGGTTCAGCACGTCGGCGCTGACCGGGCCGTAGCAGGTATTCACTGTTGCTGTAGTCTCACTCATTTACCCTTTCCTTCATTAAACTACGCCAGCGCGCAGCATGTCATGCATATGTACCACACCCAGCAACTGGTCGCCATCGGCAACCATCAGGGCGGTAATATGCCGGGATTGCATGATGTTCAGGGCATCCACCGCCAGGGTGCCGGGGCGGACCCGCAGGCCGCCGGGCGTCATCACATCGGCGATGCGCGCCTGGTTGAAGTCGATGCCCATATCAATAATGCGGCGCAGGTCGCCGTCGGTGAAGACGCCTTCGATTTTCATCAGGTCGTCACAGATCACGGTCATGCCGAGATTTTTGCGCGTGATCTCCAGCAGCGCGTCACGCAGGGAGGCATCCCGGCTGACATGCGGAAGCTCACTGCCGCTGTGCATAATATCACTGACGTGCAGCAACAGTTTGCGGCCCAGTGCGCCGCCGGGGTGGGAGAGGGCGAAATCCTCAGCCGTGAAGCCGCGCGCCTCCAGCAACGCCACGGCCAGCGCGTCCCCCATGACCAGCGCCGCAGTGGTGCTGGTGGTCGGGGCCAGCCCCAGCGGGCAGGCCTCCTGCGGCACATGCACGCAGAGGTGAATGTCAGCCGCTTTGCCCATCGCGCTCTCCGGGTTGCCGGTCATGCAGATCAGCGGCACATGCAACCGTTTCAGCACCGGCACCAGCGCCAGGATCTCGTTGGATTCGCCGGAGTTGGAAAGGGCGATCACCACGTCCTGCGCACTGACCATGCCGAGGTCGCCGTGGCTGGCCTCCGCCGGGTGCACAAAAAAGGCCGGGGTGCCGGTGCTGGCGAAGGTGGCTGCCAGCTTGCGGCCGATGTGGCCCGATTTGCCCATGCCCATCACCACCACTTTGCCGGGGCAGTAGAACATCATCTCGCAGGCGCGGGTGAAGTCATGGTTGATGTACTGGTCCAGCTGGGCCAGCCCCGCCCGCTCAATCTGCAGCACGGTTTTACCGGCCTGCTCGAAGTTGAAACCGGGTTGGAGTTCAAAATTCGCCATGGTGATATCCTGACTGTTTTACAGGGCGGGGCCGGCCGGAACGCACAGCAGCCACGCAAGATAAGCCATAAAACCGCATAATAACAGCGCGCCCGCCAGGCGGCCGATGCGGTGCCGCCGCATCAGACACAGGCCGGCCAGCACGCCGCTGACCGCCAGCATCACCCAGTAATCGCGCTGAAAAGCCGCCGGTGCAAAGCGGCCGGGTGCGATCAGGGCCGGGATGCCGAGCACTATACAGAGATTAAAGATATTGGCGCCTATGATATTTCCCAAAGCAATATCATCCTCGCCTTTCAGTGCACCCGCGGCAAGCGTGGCCAGCTCCGGCAGGCTGGTGCCCACCGCAATCACCGTCAGGCCAATCACCAGCTCGCTGACGCCAAAATAGCGGGCGATTACCGTGGCGTTATCCACAATCATCCCGGCGGAGAGCGGCATCATGATAAAGGCCAGCACCAGCCAGAGCACCGCCACGGTGCTGCTGCTGTCCTGCGGCAGCTCGGCCATCTGCTCCGCCGTCAGCGGGTCACTGCCTTCACGCTGCGCCAGCCGGGCGATTTTCAGCGACATCAGGCAGAAGAAGGCGGCCCCCAGCAACAGGATCACGCCGTCGAGCCGCGTGAGCTGTAAATCTGACAGCACAAACCCGCACATCACGGTAATCGCCAGCATCAGCGGTAATTCACGGCGCAAAATCGCCGACTGCACCCGCAGCGGGTGGATCAGTGCCGCGCCGCCGAGTATCAGCAAAATATTCACAATCGTGGAACCCAGGGCGTTACCGATCGCCAGATCGCGCTGGCCGCCCACCGCCGCCGTGGCCGACACCACCAGCTCCGGCAGGGAGATACCGATGCCCACAATCGTCATGCCGGTGACCAGCGGCGGCACCCCGATTGCACGGGCCAGCACGGCTGCACCATACACCAGACGATCAGCCGCGTAACATAGGAGAAGTAAACCAACGATCAATAGTACGGTCGCAAGCAGCATGCGGAGTCCTTTATTCGGTATAATCCCCTGTTCCGTTGGTGAATCAGAAGGTCAAAACCTATTGTCCGAATCAATGATAAACTGACTAAAGCCGGCCGCGAACCCGCACCGGCGATAACGCTAAGATTTATCCGCTAATTTTGACCTTGCAGGCCCTAAAAGTAAAACGTAGGGCAAGTTTAGCGGGAACAGCAGTAAGGTTTTGTAAAAATACGGCGCACTGGCGCCTTTGCTTTAACATCAGGGGTATCGTCTCGGCGAAATCACCCCAAAAGGGACCGCAAGAATGAACCAGAAGGCATCGAATCTGGTGGAGATCAAAGGCATTAGTTTTGTGCGCGGCGATCGCCCTATCTTCGAAAAAATCAATATGACGGTGCCGCGCGGCAAAGTCACCGCCATCATGGGCCCCTCCGGTATTGGTAAAACCACGCTGCTGCGCCTGATTGGCGGGCAGCTCGCGCCTGACGAGGGTGAGATCTGGTTTGATGGGGAGAACATTCCCACCCTCTCACGCCGCAAACTCTACGCGACGCGCAAGAAAATGAGCATGCTGTTCCAGTCCGGAGCGCTGTTTACCGATCTCAATGTGTATGAAAACGTAGCCTTCCCGTTGCGTGAGCACAGCCAGCTTCCGCCGGAACTGCTGCACACCACGGTGATGATGAAACTGGAGGCCGTCGGGTTGCGCGGGGCAGCGAAACTGATGCCCTCCGAGCTCTCGGGCGGTATGGCACGGCGGGCTGCCCTGGCGCGCGCCATCGCCCTTGACCCGATGCTGATCATGTTCGATGAGCCGTTTGTCGGCCAGGACCCGATCACCATGGGGGTGCTGGTGAAGCTGATTGATGAACTGAACCACGCGCTGGGCGTTACCTGCATTGTAGTCTCGCACGATGTGCCGGAAGTGCTGAGCATCGCCGATTATGCCTATATTGTGGCGGAGCAGCGTGTGGTGGCGGAAGGAACCCCGGCCGAGCTGCAAACCAATACCGACCCCCGTGTGCGCCAGTTCCTCGACGGCATCGCCGACGGGCCGGTGCCGTTCCGTTTCCCTGCCGGTGATTACAAAGCCGGGCTGCTAGGATGAGGGAGTCAATACACTGATGTTTATTCGTGCGCTGGCGTCATTAGGACGCCATGGAATTTCGTTGTGCCTTTCCTTTGGGCGCGCCGGGCTGATGATGTTCGGGGCGCTGGCGGGGGTACCCCAGCCGCGCAAACATGGGCCGCTGCTGGTGAAACAGCTTTACAGCGTCGGCGTGATGTCGCTGCTGATCATTGCGGTGTCGGGGCTGTTTATCGGCATGGTGCTGGGGTTGCAGGGGTACCTGATCCTCACTACTTACAGCGCCGAAAGCAGCTTAGGCATGATGGTGGCGTTGTCGCTGCTGCGTGAGCTGGGGCCGGTAGTGACCGCCTTGCTGTTCGCCGGGCGTGCCGGATCTGCCCTGACGGCGGAAATCGGCCTGATGAAGGCCACCGAGCAGCTCTCCAGCATGGAGATGATGGCGATCGACCCGCTGCGGCGGGTAGTGGCACCGCGCTTCTGGGCGGGGCTTATCAGCATGCCGCTGCTGACGGCGATTTTCGTCGCGGTCGGCATCTGGGGCGGCTCGCTGGTGGGCGTGGACTGGAAAGGCATCGACAGCGGCTTCTTCTGGTCAGCGATGCAAAACGCCGTTGACTGGCGGCAGGATCTGGTTAACTGCCTGATTAAAAGCCTGGTCTTCGCCATTACCGTGACCTGGATTGCGCTGTTCAACGGGTACGATGCGGTACCGACCTCACAAGGGATCAGCCGGGCAACGACCCGTACCGTGGTGCACTCGTCATTGGCGGTGCTGGGATTGGATTTTGTGCTGACGGCACTGATGTTTGGGAACTGATAATGCAAACGAAAAAGAGTGAAATCTGGGTTGGGGTATTCATGCTGATTGCGCTGGGCGCGATCTTATTCCTCTGCCTGAAAGTGGCAAACATTACGTCGATGCGTACTACGCCGACGTACCGGATCTACGCCACCTTTGACAACATCGGCGGGCTGAAGGCCAGCTCGCCGGTGAAAATCGGCGGCGTGGTGGTCGGCCGGGTGGCAGACATCACCCTCGACAAAGGCTATTCGCCGCGTGTGGCGATGGACATCGACGAAACCTATAACCAGATCCCGGACACCAGCTCGCTGGCGATCCGCACCTCCGGCCTACTGGGGGAGCAGTATCTGGCGCTCAACGTCGGGTTTGAAGACCCGGACATGGGCACTGCTATCCTGAAAGAGGGCGGCACAATCCAGGACACGAAATCTGCCATGGTGCTGGAAGACCTGATCGGCCAGTTCCTGTACAAAAGCGGTGGCAATGACGCCGCCAAACCGGGTGCGGAGGCAGCGGCTCCGGCTGCTGCGCCTGCTGCGCCCAGCAATTAAGAGGAAACCTGCATGTTTAAACGTTTATTGATGGTGGCGTTACTGGTGGTGGCCCCGCTGGCAAACGCGGTAGATCAGACCAACCCGTACCGGGTCATGGAAGAGGCGGCGCAGAAAACCTTCACCCGCCTGAAAAACGAGCAGCCGAAAATCAAGCAGGATCCGAACTACCTGCGTGAAGTTGTGCGCCAGGAGCTGTTGCCCTACGTGCAGGTGAAATATGCCGGTGCGCTGGTGCTGGGCCGCTACTACAAAGACGCGACCCCGGCGCAGCGCGAGGCCTATTTCAAGGCGTTTGAAGACTACCTGGCACAGGCGTATGGCCAGGCGCTGGCGCTCTACCATGGCCAGACCTACCAGATCGCCCCGGACCAGCCGCTGGGGGATGCGAACATCATCGCCATCCGCGTGACCATCGTGGACAATGGCGGCCGCCCACCGGTACGCCTTGATTTCCAATGGCGTAAAAACAGCAAAACCGGCAACTGGCAGGCGTATGACATGATCGCCGAAGGGGTGAGCATGATCACCACCAAGCAGAATGAGTGGGCAGACATCCTGCGCCAGCAGGGCGTTGACGGCCTGACCGCCCGCCTGAAAAGTGCGGCCGCCCAGCCGATCACCCTCGACCAGCAGAAATGATGGGCGACACCTCACCGTTGCAGTGGGAGACCCTGCCGCAGACGCTGGTGCTGAAAGGGGATCTTGACCGCGAAACGCTGCTGCCGTTATGGCAGCAGCGCCACACGCTGCTGGCCGGTAAGCGGGTGCTTGACCTCTCGCAACTGGGCCGGGTGGATTCCACCGGCCTGGCGATGCTGGTGCATCTGCGCGATGAAGCGGAAAAACGCGGTGCGCCGCTGACGCTGACCGGCATTACCGACCGGCTGGAAACGTTGATTACGCTTTACAATCTGGATGAGATAATCCCTGTGAATGCGGCGACTTAGCCGCCATTTTCTGCTGGTTTACAGTGGAATACCCCCAAAGCCCCTGTAAGAAAGCCTTTGCAGGGGCTTTTTCTTTGTTTAAGAGTACGCCGGATTCAACTAAGATGGTCGGCTGATATGATCCCCTTTTAGACAGAATCGACTCCTATGGATACTCAAGAAATCAAAGATGTTCTGATGCAGGCACTGGCGCTGCAGGAAGCCCATGTCACCGGTGACGGCAGCCATTTCCAGGTGATCGTGGTGGGTGAGCAGTTCGCCGGCATGAGCCGTGTGAAAAAGCAGCAGACCGTGTACGCCCCGCTGATGGAGTACATCGCCGACAATCGCATCCATGCCCTGTCAATCAAAGCCTTTACGCCGGAAGAGTGGAAGCGCGACCGCCTGCTGAACGGCTTCTGACGCCGGACGCCCGCGCCCGTTCCGCCCTTTGCGATCCTTATAAAGTTAAACACTGAGAGCTGTCATAATGGATAAATTTCGTGTGCAGGGCCGTACCCGTTTGAGTGGCGAAGTGACCATCTCCGGGGCCAAAAATGCCGCCTTGCCGATCCTCTTTGCCGCCCTGCTGGCTGAAGAGCCGGTAGAGATCCAAAACGTTCCCCACCTGAAAGACATCGACACCACCCTGAAGCTGCTGAGCCAGCTCGGCACCAAAATCGAGCGCAACGGCTCGGTGTTTGTCGATGCCAGCGGCGTGAACGAGTTCACCGCGCCCTACGATCTGGTGAAAACCATGCGTGCCTCCATCTGGGCGCTTGGCCCGCTGGTGGCACGTTTCGGCCGTGGTCAGGTCTCCCTGCCGGGCGGTTGCGCCATCGGTGCGCGCCCGGTTGACCTGCACATCACCGGCCTGGAGCAGCTCGGCGCGGAGATCAAGCTGGAAGAGGGCTATGTGAAAGCCTCGGTGGAAGGCCGCCTGAAGGGCGCGCATATCGTGATGGACAAGGTCAGCGTTGGCGCGACCGTGACCATCATGAGCGCCGCAACGCTGGCAGAAGGCACCACCATCATTGAAAACGCCGCGCGTGAGCCGGAAATCGTCGATACGGCGGGCTTCCTGAATGCGCTGGGCGCGAAAATCAGCGGCGCAGGCACCGACAAGATCACCATCCAGGGCGTGGAACGCCTGGGCGGCGGCGTCTACCGCGTGCTGCCGGACCGCATCGAAACCGGCACCTTCCTGGTGGCGGCGGCGATCTCCGGCGGCAAAGTGGTCTGCCGCGAAACGCGCCCGGACACGCTGGACGCGGTGCTGGCAAAACTGCGTGAAGCCGGGGCGGATATTGAAGTCGGTGAAGACTGGATTAGCCTGGACATGCACGGCCAGCGCCCGAAAGGCGTTAACATCCGCACCGCGCCGCACCCAGGCTTCCCGACCGACATGCAGGCGCAATTCAGCCTGCTGAACCTGGTGGCAGAAGGCACCGGCGTGATCACGGAAACCATCTTCGAAAACCGCTTCATGCATGTGCCGGAGTTGATCCGCATGGGCGCGCACGCGGAAATCGAAAGCAACACCGTGATTTGCCACGGCGTCGCGCAGCTGTCGGGCGCACAGGTGATGGCGACCGATCTGCGCGCCTCCGCCAGCCTGGTGCTGGCAGGGTGCATCGCGGAAGGCACCACGGTGGTGGATCGCATCTACCACATCGATCGTGGTTATGAGCGCATTGAAGACAAATTGCGCGCGCTGGGTGCCAACATCGAACGCATCAGCGGCGAGCAGGCGTAAGCCTCCGCCAGACGGCAACAAAAAAGCCGGCACAGGGAAACCTGGCCGGCTTTTTTTATGGCGCCGCATCGCTTACTGGGCCGGATACTCCTGAATCGTGACCTGGAGCGTCTGTTTGTTGCCGTTGCGCATAATCTCCACCGGGATCACCGAGCCGGGGCGGATTTCCGCCACCTGATCCATGGTTTCAATCGCGGAGAGGGCCGGTTTGTGGTTCAGGCTCACAATCACGTCATTCACCTGCATCCCCGCTTTGGTAGCCGGGCCGCCCGGCGTCACTTCATTCACCACAATGCCCTGGATGCGATCCAGGCCGCTGTTCGGCGTGTGCATCGGGCTGATTTCCCGGCCGCCGATGCCGATATAACCCCGGATCACGCGGCCGTCGCGGATCAGTTTCTCCATGACTTTGGTCGCCAGCGCGGTCGGGATGGCAAACCCGATGCCTTCCGGCGTTTCGCCGTCGTTGCTTTTGTCGAAAGAGAGGGTGTTGATGCCGACCAGCTCACCCAGCGTATTCACCAGTGCGCCGCCGGAGTTGCCGCGGTTGATGGAGGCGTCAGTTTGCAGGAAGTTCTGCCGCCCCGACGGGCTGAGGCCGATGCGCCCGGTGGCGCTGATGATGCCCTGGGTAATCGTCTGGCCGAGGTTGTAGGGGTTGCCGATCGCCATCACCACATCCCCGACGCGCGGGACGCGATGGGTATTGATCGGGATGGACGGCAGGGCGGCGGCGTCAATTTTCAGCACCGCCAGATCGGTCAGGCTGTCAGACCCTACCAGCAGCGCCTCAAACACCCGGCCATCCTGCAACGCCACAATGATCTGCTCAGCATCATTGATCACATGCTTGTTGGTCAGGATATAACCTTTGTCATTCATGATGACGCCGGAGCCGAGGGTACGGATCTCCAGCTCATTATGGGACGAGGTGCCCATACTGCGGTTATAGACGTTGACCACCGCCGGGGCAGCGTGGCGCACCCCTTTGTTATAACTGAGGGGCTGCTCATCATCGCCGCTGAATTGCGCCGGAAACAAAGATTCAGCCATGGGCAGCCGCAAGGTCGGCAAAGCGAACAGCAAAATACCGGCGACAATTAAGCCCAGAACAATGGAACGCAGTAACTTAGCAAGCATCGGCTCAGGTCATCAGGGGGAGAGAATGGGGGCGAGGATAGCATGAAGTTTTAGGGCACGGCAGCGCGCCGTGCCCACTTTTAACGGAAATTAACGCAACAACAAATAGATATTGTCAGTGCCGCGTACCACGTTCAACGCGACCAGCTGCGGTTTGGCATCCAGCACTTTGCGCAGTTCCGTCAGGTTACGGGTGCGCTCACGGTTAACCCCGATGATCACATCACCCTTTTGCAGGCCGATAGCCGCGGCGGGCGAAGCGGGTTCCACGCTCACCAGCGCGATGCCTTTGTCACCGGCCTCGGTCGCGCCATCGCTCATCGCCGCACCTTGCAGGGCCGGGGAGAGCGGCAGGGCAGACGCGATTTCAGTGCTGGTTTGCAGCGTCACGTTGACTTCCATCGCTTTGCCGGCACGCAACAGCCCAATTTTCACGGTTTTGCCCGGCCCGGTGGTGCCCACTTTGGCGCGCAATTCAGCGAAGCTCTCGATGGCCCGGCCATCCAGGGAGACCAGCACATCGCCCGCCTTGATGCCGGCTTTGGCGGCGGCGGAGTCCGGCAGCACCTCGTTAACAAAGGCACCG
The DNA here is from genome assembly GCF_002858675.1 of Chimaeribacter californicus. Lineage (GTDB taxonomy): Bacteria > Pseudomonadota > Gammaproteobacteria > Enterobacterales > Enterobacteriaceae > Chimaeribacter > Chimaeribacter californicus. The sequence goes on along the minus strand of NZ_PJZF01000021.1, from coordinate 6,422 downwards.
CGCTGGGCATCCAGCTTAAAGGCTTTGGCCATATCGGCGTTCATCTCGCTGCCTTTGATGCCGATCATGCCGCGCTTCACTTCCCCGAACTCAATCAACTGCTTACTGAGGTTCTGCGCCATGTTGCTGGGAATGGCGAAACCGATGCCGATGCTGCCGCCGCCTGGGGCCAGAATCGCGGTGTTGATGCCGATCAGCTCACCGTTCAGGTTAATCAGCGCCCCGCCGGAGTTGCCGCGGTTAATTGAGGCGTCCGTCTGGATGAAGTTTTCCAGCCCCTCGAGGTTCAGGCCGCTGCGCCCCAATGCAGAGATGATGCCCGAGGTGGCTGTCTGGCCGAGGCCGAAGGGGTTGCCGACCGCGATGGCAAAATCCCCGACCCGCAGCTGATCGGAGTCCGCCATCCGGATAGCGGTCAGGTTTTTCGGGTTGTTCAGTTGCAGCAGGGCGATATCGGTCTGCTCATCTTTGCCAAGCAGTCTGGCGTCATATTCGCGCCCATCGTTCAGCTGCACCTGGATCTTTTCAGCATCGTTGACCACATGGTTATTGGTCAGCACATAGCCTTTGGCCGCGTCGATAATCACGCCGGAGCCCAGGCCTTCAAACGGGGTAACGCTTTCATTGTCTGAGGGGCCGTTCGGGCCAAAGAAATATTTGTACTCTTCCGGCAGGCGCTGATGTTCAACCTGCGTGCCATACACATGCACGCTGACCACGGCCGGTAACACTTTCGCCAGCATCGGGGCCAGGCTTGGCAGCGGCTGCCCGTCTACGGCGACCGGCAGCGCAGACGCACCCGCCTGCGGCATGGACAGGCCAAGGGCAATGGCGAGGCTCAGGGCAGTGGATAATAATTTTATCTTCATCGGTGGGCTCTCCCGCAACCTGCGGCAAAAAACGCTAAGAAAGAAAATCACCTGTTACGCGATGATGTCTCAGTGGTGACATATTTGTGCAATCAACAGGGTATCTTTTAACAATAAGGGACTGATTTTCGGTTGTCATGTCTGACGTGCGAAATTGACGGGTCGTGAGGGAAGGGAGGGCCGGCAGCAGGGGGCTGCCGGCGTGCAGAGAATCAGTTACGGCGCGGGCGGTCACCCCGCAACAGGCCGGAGGCGCTGTCGGAGTAGTCGCGCGGCATCTCTACCGGTGCCTGGTCGTTATCCGCCTCGGCTTCCGTCAGGCGGTAACGGAACGGGTTGTCCTGCGTCGGCATGTCCGGCAGCAGGTTGTTGGAGCTTTTCGCCATGTGCTGATAAAGCTGGCGATAGTCTGTCGCCATGTTATCCAGCAGTTCCGCACTGCGTGCGAAGTGGCTGACCAGCTCCTGGCGGTACTCTTCCAGCTCGGTTTTACTTTTTTCCAGTTCGGTTTGCAGTACCTGTTGCTGCCGCAATTTACGGTTGCCGAAACGCATCGCCAGCGCGCCGATAATCAGGCCGGCGACCAAACCAATAAGTGCATACTCCCAGGTCATAATGACTCCTATGTTACTCTCGTTGTCCAGTAGGGCTTTTTCACTTAACTTTTTCACTTAATAATACTCACTATAACCGTTAACCTTGTCTCAGTGGAATCCTGACGGGTCTGAACCTGAGGGAAGACGGATTTTTCATGACCGGCACAGCAGGCAATTGCAGCGAAATCGGGGGGATCAGGCTCCGAAGCGCGGTGAAACACCCATAACTTTTTTCTCACGGAACGTCGAAAAACATGCAATCCATTACGCCCCTTGCACGCTATCACCAGGCGCTGGACGCCGGGGATTATCAACCGGATGACGTGCAGCGTCAGGCCGTCACGCAACTTGATGCCATCTACCATGCGCTGATTGCGCAAAAAACAGAGGCACCCCGCGCATCCGGTGGTTTGTTTGCCCGGTTGATGGGGAAAAAACCGGCCCCGCAGCAGCCGGTACAGGGGCTGTACATGTGGGGGGGCGTGGGGCGCGGCAAAACCTGGCTGATGGATATGTTCTTCCACAGCCTGCCGGGCGAGCGGAAAATGCGGCTGCACTTCCACCGTTTTATGCTGCGGGTGCATGAACAGCTCACGCAGTTGCAGGGGCAGGAGAACCCGCTGGACACGGTGGCAGACCGCTTCAAGGCTGAAACCGATGTGCTCTGTTTCGATGAGTTTTTCGTCTCTGACATTACGGACGCCATGCTGCTGGCGACCCTGTTGCAGGCGCTGTTTGCGCGCGGCATCACGCTTATCGCCACCTCCAACATCCCGCCGGACCAGCTCTACCGCAACGGCCTGCAACGCCAGCGCTTCCTGCCCGCCATCGACCTTATCAACGCCCACTGTCAGGTAATGAACGTTGATGCCGGGATCGACTACCGCCTGCGTACCCTGACCCAGGCCAACCTCTGGCTCTCGCCGCTGGGGCATGCGGCAGACGACCAGCTCGGCAGCATGTTTGCCCGCCTGGCCGGCAAACCGGGTGACCCGGGCCGGGTGCTGGAGATTAACCACCGGCCGCTGCCGGTGCTGAAGGAGGCTGAGGGCGTGGTGGCGATCGACTTCCACACCCTGTGCGAAGAGGCGCGCAGCCAGCTCGACTACATCGCGCTCTCGACGCTCTACCACACGGTGCTGGTGCATAATGTGCAGGTCATGGGTGCCAACAACGAAAATGCCGCCCGCCGCTTCCTGGCGCTGGTGGATGAGTTCTACGAGCGTCATGTGAAACTGGTGGTGTCGGCCGAGGCGGGGATGCATGACATCTACCGCGGCGACCGGCTGAAATTTGAGTACCAGCGCTGCCTGTCACGCCTGCAGGAGATGCAGAGCGAAGAGTATCTGCGCCTGCCGCATCTGCCCTGATCGCGGCCGTTGCTCTGCCCGCCGGCCGGCGGGCAGAATTTATGCATTTACGCCAAAAAAGCAGTCGATCTTTGCAGGTGACTTCTCTATAATCTTGCGACCCCACGTTACAACAAAGTTTTTTTCCCGAAACTTTATTAGTGCCGGCATAGGCTATTCGAAGGGGTAGGTTTGCTGGACTTGATGGTCGTGTGAACCTCCAACACTGTTAATTAAGCGTTTGGGTGTTCGCCAACGTGTAACTTAAATTGGGTAAGCTTTTAATGAAAACTTTTACAGCTAAACCGGAAACAGTACAGCGTGACTGGTTCGTAGTTGACGCAAGCGGCAAGACCTTGGGTCGCCTGGCCACTGAACTGGCTCGCCGTCTGCGTGGCAAGCATAAAGCGGAATACACTCCGCACGTTGATACCGGTGATTACATCATCGTTCTGAACGCTGAGAAAGTTGCTGTAACCGGCAACAAGCGTAATGACAAGATTTATTACCATCACACCGGCCACATCGGTGGTATCAAACAAGCGACCTTTGAAGAGATGATTGCCCGCCGTCCTGAGCGTGTGATTGAGATCGCGGTTAAAGGCATGCTGCCGAAGGGCCCGCTGGGTCGTGCTATGTACCGTAAACTGAAAGTTTACGCGGGTAACGAGCACAATCACGCGGCACAGCAACCGCAAGTTCTTGACATTTAATCGGGATTATAGGCAATGGCTGAAAATCAATACTACGGCACTGGTCGCCGCAAAAGCTCCGCCGCTCGCGTTTTCATCAAGCCGGGCAGTGGTAACATCGTAATTAACCAGCGTAGCCTGGAACAGTACTTCGGTCGCGAAACTGCCCGCATGGTAGTTCGTCAGCCGCTGGAACTGGTCGACATGGTTGGCAAATTTGACCTGTACATCACCGTTAAAGGTGGTGGTATCTCCGGTCAAGCTGGTGCTATCCGTCACGGTATCACCCGTGCACTGATGGAATATGACGAGTCTCTGCGTGGGGAGCTGCGTAAAGCTGGCTTCGTTACCCGTGACGCGCGTCAGGTTGAACGTAAGAAAGTCGGCCTGCGTAAAGCACGTCGTCGTCCTCAGTTCTCCAAGCGTTAATTTCTGGCTGCTTACGCAGCGCAGAAACAACGTCAAAAACCCGGTGTCTCACCGGGTTTTTTTATGCCCGCAAACCGGCCATTCCTATCCTTATTTGCCGGTTGACATACAATTCACGCCGAAATCACCGTTGCCCCGCCACAAAACAGGCAAAATCTGGTAAACTAACAACACTTTTGCGCCCGAGCGCCGAGCAGTTTTGTTGGTTCTTTGCCCTGAGGATCGCCTGTTCTTCAGGCTGGTCTGCGAGGCTGCTGGCTGGCGATGCATGATTCAGGATAGCAGCCTGATCGTTGGCTATTCGCACTGTTTTCTAGATAAACTTGGAGGTTTACATGGCTGTCGCTGCCAACAAACGTTCGGTAATGACGCTGTTCTCTGGCCCGACCGACATCTTTAGCCATCAAGTACGTATCGTACTGGCGGAAAAAGGTGTCAGTGTCGAGATCGAGCAGGTAGATATGGGAAATCTGCCGCAGGATCTGATTGACCTCAACCCTTATCAATCTGTCCCAACTCTGGTTGATCGTGAACTGACGCTGTATGAATCCCGCATTATCATGGAATACCTGGATGAGCGTTTCCCGCATCCGCCGCTGATGCCGGTTTACCCGGTGGCGCGTGGTGAAAGCCGCCTGTGGATGCGCCGCATTGAAAAAGACTGGTATTCGCTGATGTACAAAATCGAACAGAGCAGCGGCCAGGAAGCAGAAGCAGCCCGTAAACAGCTGCGTGAAGCACTGATTGAAATCGCGCCCGTCTTTACGTTAAAACCTTTCTTCTTAAGTGACGAATTCAGCCTGGTGGATTGCTACCTGGCACCGCTGCTGTGGCGTTTGCCGCAACTGGGTATTGAACTTACCGGCGCGGGCTCCAAAGAGCTGAAAGGGTACATGACCCGCGTCTTTGAGCGTGATGCCTTCCTGGCGTCGCTGACTGAAGCTGAACGCGAAATGCGTTTACATACTCGGGGTTAATTCAGATGGAGATGTCGCACATGTCTCCGCGTCGTCCGTACCTGTTGCGTGCGTTCTATGACTGGTTGCTCGACAACCAGCTGACGCCGCACCTGGTAGTGGATGTCACGCGCCCAGGTGTTATGGTACCGATGGAGTTTGCCCGTGATGGCCAAATCGTGCTGAACATTGCGCCGCGCGCGGTAGGGAATCTGGAGTTGGGCACGGACGACGTCCGTTTTAATGCCCGCTTCGGGGGTGTGCCGCGTCAGGTGAATGTCCCGATTGCCGCTGTGCTGGCAATCTATGCCCGTGAAAACGGGGCCGGTACGATGTTCGAGCCGGAACCTGCCTACGAAGAAGAAGGCATGTTTGAAGCGCCTGGAGAAGAGGGTGCCGCGCCTGAACCGACCATGTCTGTGATTGACGGCGACCGTCCCGATAACAGCAATGATTCGGATGACGAGCCGCCGCAACCGCCACGTGGCGGCCGCCCGGCCCTGCGGGTCGTGAAGTAACTACGCACACGCCTCAAAAAGCCCCGCTCCGGCGGGGTTTTTTTTATGGCGCTGACACGAGCGCAATAAAAAAGGGGCCGCAAAGGCCCCTTATCGGATGAGTACGCGGTAAAGAACGCCGCTTAGACTTCCAGGTAGTTCATGATGCCGTCGGCCGCTTTCCGGCCTTCAGCAATCGCCGTGACCACCAGATCAGAGCCGCGCACCGCATCGCCACCGGCGAAGATTTTCGGGTTGCTGGTCTGGAACGCGTTCTCGACCGCTTCCGGTGCCACGATGCGGCCCTGGTTATCCAGCTCCACATCGTGCGCCGCCAGCCATTCCATTTTATGCGGGCGGAAACCAAATGCCATCACCACGGCGTCGGCGTCCATCGTATGCTCGGAGCCCGGCACCATTTCAGCCCGGCGACGCCCGGCCGCATCGGCTGCACCCAATTGGGTACGTACCATCTTCACGCCGCACACCCGGCCCTGGCTATCCAGCACAATGCTCAGTGGCTGCACGTTGAATTTGAACTCCACACCCTCTTCACGCGCGTTTTTCACTTCGCGGCGTGAGCCCGGCATGTTCTCTTCATCACGACGGTAGGCACAGGTCACATGCGATGCGCCCTGACGGATGGAAGTACGCACGCAGTCCATCGCCGTATCGCCACCGCCCAGCACCACCACGCGTTTGCCTTCCATGTTGATGTAAGGCTCGTCCGGCTGCGCTTCGAAGCCCATCAGCTGCTTGGTATTGGCAATCAGGAACGGCAGCGCATCGTACACGCCCGGCGCATCCTCATTCTCCAGGCCACCGCGCATCGACTGATAGGTGCCGACGCCGAGGAACACCGCGTCATACTCCGCCAGCAACGCCTCCATCATGATGTCTTTGCCGACTTCGGTGTTCAGTTGGAACTCAATGCCCATGCCGGTGAAAATTTCACGGCGGGTAGTCATCACCGACTTTTCCAGTTTGAACGCCGGGATGCCGAACGTCAGCAAACCGCCGATCTCCGGGTGACG
>NZ_PJZF01000020.1 GCF_002858675.1 Chimaeribacter californicus | reverse complement strand
AAATAAAAGGAAGAGATATTGAAAAAGCGCGCCGCATGCTGGTCTCGGCATATCAGCGCCGCTTTTTAAGCGGCACTGAATTTTGTGGGGAGCCGTGACGTGCAGGGCCGGCGCGCCGGCAGGCCCTGCTCGGTTGAGGCTCGGAAAGCCAGGTAGACAATTACACATGAGCAACCGAAACATGCCACTTCACGCCCGGTGGCGGCAGCGGAGCCGCAGAAAAACGGCAGGCGTTTGCCAACGCAACAAACCCCGATCAAAAAAACCACCGCACATAAACAACCGAAACAATCCACTTTATGACCGATGACGGCAGCATAGCCGCAGAAAAACAGCGAGCGTCTGCCAACGCAACAAACCTCGATCCATAAAAAGAAGCCCCCCGCATGGCCATGCGCCCCCCCTCACATCCGAAAACCCTCAATCGTCATCACATCACTACAAAAACTCCCGTCCCCCTGAATCTCAAAATACTCAACCACTTCAGCAGAGGCCCCCTCCTGTAACGCCCGGATAGCCGTCACAAAGTGCTCCGGCGTCCGCATCCGCGTTACCCAGCTGCTGAACTCCAGCGCCAGGCGGCCGCGGGTCACTTTTTCTGCCCCCAGCCCGGCGGCGTTAAACATCGTGAGCCACTCGCCGCCGGAATAGTTGTGCACATGGGAGGTGTCGCGCAGCACCTCCACCGTTTGCAGGTGGATGTCCAGCACCGGGTGGCCGGGCGACACCACGTCCATCACGATCACCTTGCCGCCCGGCTTCAGCACCCGCCGCACCTCGCGCAGTGCCAGCCCGACATCATGCCAGTGGTGTGCTGAATAACGGCTGATCACCACATCAAATTCGCCATCCGCAAACGGCAACGACTCCGCCGCCCCCTGCACCACCCGGATATTCGCCAGTTGCCGCGCTTCGGCCGCCCCGGCCACCACCTTCAGCATCTCCGCCGACAGATCGTATGCCGTCACCTGCGCTACCTGCCCGGCCGCCACAAAACTGGCGTGCCCCGCCCCGCAGCCGATGTCCAGTACATTGGCCTGCGGGTGCGCCGCCAGCCGCCGCGCCAGCCGCTGTAAATCTTCGCCCTGTGCGTGAACCGCGCTGTGTAAATAGGCGTCGGCCTGCGTGCCGAACTGCCGCTCAACTGCCTCTGCGTGGGTGCCCTGCTTGTCCATAATGCCTCCGGGGTGCTGATAAGAATGAAGAGTCTGACGGCCGTCCTGTTGCGCCGTGGCCCCACTATAGGTGCCTACAGATACGGGTACAATATGAGCAGTTATACTGGTATAACGGCTACCCCCTTCGCGAAATGGACACGAGATGATGCAACCCGATACCCTGAATGGCCCCAAGGCACTGGGCGCTTTTTTACGCGCCCACCGTGAACGCCTCACCCCGGCGCAGGCCGGGTTGCCCCGCGCCCCGCGCCGCCGTACCAGCGGATTGCGGCGTGAGGAGCTGGCGCAACTCAGCGGCATCAGCACCACCTGGTACACCTGGATTGAACAGGGGCGCGATGTCTCCGTCTCGCCGCTGACCCTGGCGCGGCTGGCGCGGGCGCTGCAACTCGGCACGGCCGAGCGTGACTATCTCTTCTCCCTGGCGCAGGCCAGCGACCCGGAGGGCCAGGACGCGGCAGACGCCGTCAGCCCGGCGCTGCTGGCCAGCGTGCAGCAGATCCACTGCCCCGGCTACCTGCTGGACAGCGTCTGGAATGTGATCAGTTGGAATGCCCCGGCGCAGGCGCTGTTCAGCGGCTTCCTCGGCAGCGACCCGGCCCCTAACCTGCTGAATTTTATGTTCCTGCACCCGCTGGCGCGGGTACTGGTGGCGGACTGGCCGGAGCGGGCGCGGCGGGTGGTGGCAGAATTCCGCGCGGAGACGCGCCACTTCCCGCACTCTGAACCGGTGCGTGAACAGATCCAGACGCTCTGCCGCGCCAGCGTGCAGTTTAACGGCTGGTGGCACGGCCAGACGGTGATGGCGCGCGAGGGCGGCCTGCGCCGCTTCCATCATCCCCAGCGCGGCGACGTCCTGTATCGCCAGCAAACCTTCTACCCGGCGGGCAGCCCGGCACTGAAACTGGTGATGCTGTTGCCCGGCGAGGACGCTGAAAATATTGACACCCCACCGCAGAATGGGTGACGCTGAGCCCCCTGCCGATGAGGATACGCCTATGATCCCACGCCTGATATACCGTGATAACGCCATTGAGATCCGTGCCCCGGAAGAGGCTGAAGCCCCGCTGCTGTGCCGCGCCGTGCGCGATTCCCAGGCTGACATTGGCCGCTGGGAGAGCTGGTGCACGCCCGCCTACAGCGTGGCCGACAGCCTGCGCTTCCTGCGCGATTCAGAACAAAAACGCTCGCGCGGCAGCGAATACAACTTCAACCTGTTTGACCTGCACACCGGCGAGATCACCGGCGCTATCTCCCTGAACCGCATCAGCTACGAATACCATATGGCCAACGTCGGCTACTGGACACGCAGCGACCGCACCGGCCAGGGGCTGGCCCCGCTGGCGGTGCGCGCCGCCAGCCAGTTTGCCTTTGAGCGGCTGGCGCTGACGCGGCTGGAGATCGTGGCGATGGAGCGCAACCACCGCAGCTGCCGGGTGGCCGAAAAAGTGGGGGCCACCGCCGAAGGGCTGCACCGCAACCGGCTCTATTTTCATGGTAAACCCTGCCACGCCTGGGTTTACTCCCTGATCCCCGGTGACATCACCTACCCCGATGCCACCGGCTCCCCGATGCAACAAAGGAATGCGACGCTATGACTGCTTCTTATCTCGTCTCCCCGCACTGGCTGGAAAAACATTTGCAGGATGACAACCTGATCGTGCTCGACTGCCGCAAGGCCAAGCCCGGCACCACCCCGCCGCGGCCGCTGGAAGAGGAGTACCGCGATGCGCACATCCCCGGCGCGGTCTATTTTGACGTGGATAAACTCTCCGACCAGCACACGCCGCTGCCGCATATGCTGGCGGACGATGCCTACTTTGCCCGCGAGGCCGGGAAACTGGGCATCCGCAACGATCAGACTATCGTCGCCTATGATGACGGGGATTTCTTCTCGGCACCGCGCATCTGGTGGATGCTGCGCCACTACGGCGCACAGGATGTGCGGGTGCTGGACGGCGGCATCAATGCCTGGCGCGCCGAAGGTCGTCCGCTGGAACAGGGCGAGGTAAGCCGCCCGCCGCAGACGTTCCGTGCTGCCTTCGACCGCAGCCAGGTGAAATCGGTGAAAGAGGTCAGTGCACTCAGCCAGAGCGGCGAAGCGCAGATCGTGGATGCCCGCGCCGCCGGGCGTTTCCGGGGTGAAGTGCCGGAGCCACGCCCCGGCCTGCACAGCGGCCATATCCCGAACAGCCTGAACGTGCCCTTTACGCTGCTCTCGGCAGACGGCCGCCTGAAAAAGCCGGACGCGCTGAAGCAGACGTTTATCGATCAGGGTGTGGATCTGGAGAAGCCGGTGGTGGCGAGCTGTGGTTCCGGCGTCACGGCGGCGGCGCTGGTGTTCGCCCTGGCGACGCTGGGTGTGGAGGCCACACTCTATGACGGTGCCTGGACAGAATGGGGCGATCTCAATGCGCCATGGCCCGTAGAAAAAGGGCCGGTGGAAAAAGGGCCGGTGGAAAAAGGCTGAGCCACCGCCAGATAAAAAGAAGCCCGCGCAAGGCGGGCGGAACAAACTGGATGAAGCTGGGTTGTTATTCGGGGGCTTTTCGCCCTTGCTGTTTTTAACCCATGATTCTTTCAACCCGTTGAGTGTAGATCGGTTTCGGGCCGCATGATGTTATTAAAATGTAAACAAATGCGCCCAACCTTATCCAGCCGGCCCTAACCCACCCAACAGATAGCGCCCCGGCTCCTGTGCGCCCGGTAGGGCCGATCCGGGCGGCAATTTGCCGAACCAGTGGTAACGGTTTTTCGCCACGCCGTTATACACCGCATCACGCAGCACAGGGGGGAACAGGCGCAGAATCGCCAGCGCGCGCCACGGCCAGCCGAGCTGTGCCAGAATGGCGAAAAACGCATCAGACCGCACCCGCAGCTGCGGGCCGCGAATCCAGGCGATGGTGTTGAAATGATCGGTAGGCAGCCCGGCCCAGCGCAGTAAGTCCTGCCCGGTGGCGGACTGCACGGTCGCCAGTTTCAGTATGCGCTGCTGGTCAGCCCGCAACAGGAAACGCACCAGCCGGTGGCAGAGCGGGCACTCACCATCAAACAGCACCACCTGTTCACCGGGCGGAAGATGCGGAGGCGCAGAACCTTGTGTCATCATCGTTACCTTATTCACTGTCAGCCCCTTTGACTGCGTGATTCCGCCCTTTCCCCCCAGCCTCAGGAGACCCCATGCGCCCGCACCCCGCCGCCGACAACATCATCCCGCTCTACCAGCAGCATGCCGCGTTGTGGGATGCCGCCCGCCGTGACGACTTTATTGAACAGCCGTGGCTGGATGCCTTTCTCAGCCTGCTGCCGGGGGGCGGCCAGGTGCTGGACATCGGCTGCGGTGCGGCAAAACCGCTGGCCGCCTGGATGATTGCCCGCCGGTTTGACGTCACCGGCGTGGATGCCTCACCGCCGATGATTGAACTCTGCCGGGCGCGCTTTCCGCAACAGCGCTGGCAAGTCGCGGATATGCGCACGCTGGCGCTGGGCCGCACGTTCCACGGCCTGCTGGCCTGGGACAGCGTCTTCCATCTGACGCGTGAGGCGCAGCGGCAGATGTTCCCGATCTTCCGCGCCCATGCGCGCCCCGGTGCGGCGCTGCTGTTTACCAGCGGCCCGGCGGACGGCGAGGCGATCGGCACCTTTGCCGGCCAGCCGCTCTACCACGCCAGCCTCGATCCGGTGGAGTACCGGCAGTTGCTGGCGCAGAACGGCTTCCGGGTGGTCAGGCAGCAAAGCGAAGACCCCACCTGCGGCCACCACACGATCTGGCTGGCGCAGCGGCAGGGCTGAACGCCGCTCAGGTTGCCGGCACCTGCTGCCGCGCGATCGCCTGCCGGAAGGCGCCGATCGGGCAGAAGCCCTGCACATCGGCCGGGCAACCGGCCAGTTTCAGCGTAACGCGCTGCGGCGGGGTTTGCAGGGTCAGGGCGCTGTTGTTGCGGATCTGCTCCGTGGTCGGGTAGACATACTCCACCTTCAGCAGGTCACGGTTCGCCGTGCTGTCGTGCCAGCGCTGGAAGACCACCGCACCGCTGATCGGCGTGCGCTCATACTGCTGCGGCAGCTGATAATCCTGGGTGCCCAGCGCCGCCAGCAGGGAGGCGATGTTGGAATCATGCCCCACCAGCACCGCCACTTTCGCCTGTTGCGCGGCCTGCTCGTCCGGCGTTTTGCCGTTGGCCCCGTCCAGCGCCTGGCTGATAAAGCCCAGCAGCGGCGCGGCGGCGTTGGCGGCAATCGCCGGGGAACCGAACAGCGTCTCATGGTAGAGGTTTTTGATCGCCTCCAGTTGCTGCCATTGTGCCGGGGTGCTGACCTTGCCCCAGGCCACATCGGTGAGCGGGTAGCCCTCATAATATTGCAGCATAAAGGCGTCGGCCGCGCCCGTGGCGGTGCGCAGCGGCCCGGTGATGCCCGGCTCTTTGCCCTGGCTCAGCTGCACGCTGGAGGGCTGCGCCGCCAGCGAACAGCGCTTTTCCTCCCGGCAGATTTTGCTGTGCCGGTAATCCAGCACCTGCTCCAGAAACGCGTAGTTCGGCTTCAGCCGCTGGTTCAGGCCGTCGATGCCGCCCTCCCCGGCATGCTGGTTGAGGGAGCGCAGCGCGTTCTGGCGGAATGTGTCTGTCACGTCAGCGGTAATAATCGGGTTGAAGGTCGGGTCCATGGTGCCGACCAGCATCTGGTGCGTGACGCGGACATCACAGCCGGGAAACGCCCCGGCCAGGAAGTGGGTGGCGGTGTCGATGGTGCGCGGCAAACTGTTGGCGTAGGTAAACACCTGTTTGGGTGCCGGGCAGCCGCCGGCCGCCAGCAGGCCGGTGGTGCCGAGCCAGGCGCGGAAATAGCGCCCGACGTGCTCCTCCACCTGCCCGCCCTTAGGGGTCAGCAACCCGCCGGGGGTCTTCCACGCCGGCCAGGTGTGCGGCGTGGACTCCGCCAGCACATCGCCGTAGTTCACCAGCGGTGCGCGGATGCCGTGGCGGCTCATGATCACCACTTTTTCCAACGTATAACCCGCCGGTGCGCCGCTCTCCGCCGCGCCTGCCGCCAGCGGCAACAGCAGCCATGACAGCGCAGCCGCGCCCTTTTTCCATCCCGATTTTTTAGCCATTGATCGCTCCATTGTGAAAACACCTGGTGGTGCAGCCTTCAACCACTTGATCCTGCGTCTTTTTTCAGCATAGAAGAGTCTGGCGGAAAGGGTGAGAAGCGGCTCACATTCCCTGATTCAGTGGCTGACCGAATGGGAAAACAGGTTCATGACCATCACGCCCGCCACAATCAGCGCCATGCCGAGCAGCGCCGGGAGATCGAGTTTCTGGCCGAACAGCAGCCAGCCCACCAGCGTGATCAGCACCACGCCCAGCCCTGACCAGATGGCATAGGTGATACCCACCGGCAGGGTGCGCAGCGTCAAAGACAGCAGGTAAAAAGCGATGCCGTAGCCTGCCGCCATCAACAGCACCGGCCCCGGCCGGGTGAAGCCGTTGCTGGCTTTCAGCGCGGAGGTGGCGATCACTTCCGCCACGATCGCCGCGAGTAAAATAGCCCACTGTGTCATTGTCTGCTCCCTTGTTGATTGAGCCTTAAGCGTAGCCGGTCAGTTTTGTGCCGTGACGTAATGGGAAAAGGTGGCAGCCGGGGTGAGGGCCAGCGTCTGTTTCATGTGGGCGATCTCCTCGCCCGGCGGGCGGCCGAAGAAGCGTTTGAACTCGCGGCTGAACTGTGACGCGCTTTCATAACCGACCTGGAGGGCGGCGGCCGCGGCCGTGACGTCATGGCGGATCATCATCAGCCGCGCCTGATGCAGCCGGGTCGATTTCAGGTATTGGATCGGGGTGGTCTGGGTCACGGCTTTGAAGTGCGCATGAAACGCCGGGACACTCATTCCCGCTTCCCCGGCCAGCCGGCTGACGTCCATCGCGGCGTCATAATGCTGGTGGATGCGGCGCAGCGCGCGGGCGATTTTGCCGAAATTCCCCTGCTGCACCAGCGCTGCCCGCATCGCGCCGCCCTGCTCGCCCATCAGCACCCGGAAACAGATTTCGCGCACCAGCGACGGCCCAAGGATGTCCGCCTCCAGCGGCGTGCTGAGCGCCTCCAGCAGCCGCAGCACGCTGTCGCTGAGTTTGCCGGTCAGGGGCGTCGCGATCATGCTCTGCGGGTCGGCCGCGATCCGCCCGTGCCCCTCCTCAATCGCCAGCATTAATTCAGCGGTGGTGGTGAGATCGAGCCGCAGCGCCACGGCCAGCATCGGCTCCTCCGGTGTGGCTTCGGTTTCGGTGGCAAACGGCAACGGCACCGACAACACCAGGTAGTGCCGGGCATCGTACACAAACGCCTTATTGCCGAAGAACCCGCGTTTCCGCCCCTGGCAGACAATCACGATGCTCGGCTCATAGAGCACCGGCGTCAGCGGCAGGGGCTGGTTGGCGCGCATAAAACGCACGTTTTCCAGCGCTGACTGGGTATAGCCCTCACGCGGTGCCAGCCGCAATAACAGCTCCACCATACGCTGTTGCCGGTGCACATCCGGCTGTATGACCACTGCCTCACTCATCTTGCCCTCCTGAGATTGCTGGAACCGGGTTACCGCGACCGGCTAAAGCATGGCACAGGCGGGCCGTGCCGCGCCAGTGGCCACGCTGGGTGAAATTTACCCAACCACATGGCTAAAGCCCCGGCGGGCGCTGCCGATAATTCAGAATTAGCCATTTTTATTCCGGGGAAGCCAGGTGAGCCACAGCGACAAAGAACAATTTCTGAAAACCAGCCCGCTCTCAATCATTGCCAGCCTGCGTGACCTCGAAACGCAGGACACCGCAGTCATGGTGAGCCATGCACGCGGCCAGTTCGTGACCAAAGTGCTGGCGGTGCTGCCGGAGAGCAGCGAGTGGGTGCTGGATCTGAGCAGCGTCGGCCACGAAAACCGGGTGGCGCTGGAAGCACAAACGCTCGGCGTGGTGGCGGAAACCGCCAGCGCGAAGATTGAGTTTACCCTCAGCGGCCAGTTGCGTGAGCAGCCGTGGCAAGGGCTGCCGGCGTTTTACGCACCGCTGCCTGCGTCGTTGTATGCCATTCAGCGGCGCGAATATTTCCGCGTCAACACGCCGCTGTCGCTGGATTTCTGCTGCCGCGGCACCCTGCCGGGCTACGGGGATTTCTGTTTCCAGGTGAAAGATATTTCGCTGGGCGGCATCTGCCTGTATGCCGACAAGGCGTTCACCGGCACGTTGCAGGCGGGCACGGTGCTGCGCAATGCGGAGCTGGATTTAGGGATGTTTGGCCGCTTTACGCTGGACATTCAGTTTGTGGATGTGATGGTAAACCAGGTGCTGGATCGCAAAGGCGACACCCAGAACCAGACCCGTTTCAGCTTCCGGTTCCCGATGCTCAGCGCCCCGCAGGAGCGCGATTTGCAGCGGGTGATTTTCGGGCTGGAGAGGTTGCAGCATGAGCGGCGGCAGCGGGTGCGATAGCGCGTAGGCGCGGGCTTATCGCTTAGAACGGAGAAAGTTGCGTTGGCGGATTCTTAGATCGGAGAAGGTTGCGTTGGCTCACGTCCGCTGTCTTTCTGCGGCTCCGCTGCCGCCACCGCGCAAGGGGCGCGTAGGCGCTCGCCCCTTGCATCCCCGCGCCTTAGGTGCCCTGGCTGAATCATTGCCCGCTACCGCGGGTGACCCTCATTTCGCCTCCGGGCTAATCGGGCCGCCGCAGACACGCTCCCAGCGTGGCTGCGACTCTCGCACACATCCTTGTGTGCTCGCCCGGCCCTGCGGCTCCATTCGGCAATGATTTTTACGCCCCCACCAGACTGCAAATCAAAAGGTATGTGAGGAAAGAGTAGACGGGATTCTATTGATGAATCCGCGTTTACTTTTGGCCTGCGGCTCCATTCGGCAAGAGTTTTTATGCCCCCGCCAAACTGTAAACTCTTGGGTGTGTAAGGAAAAAGCAGGCGGGGAAACGTTGAGGGATGTGGTGAAAAAGGCGTAAAAAAGCCGGGACATTGATACGGCCCGGCTTTTTATGCCGCCTGCTTTTATGAGGCTTAAAGGTCGCGGGTTTTGAAGGTGCTGACGTGGGCAGTCAGGCCGAGTGCCTGTTGCTCCAGGGCGGCGGTGGTGGCGGTGGCTTGCTGTACCAGCGCGCTGTTCTGCTGGGTGACGCCCTCCATCTCGTGCACCGCCTGGGTGACCTGGCTGATGCCGCGTGCCTGCTCGTCCGAGGCAGTGACAATCTCCGCCATAATAGCGTTGACCGCCATTACCGCCTGCGTCATCTCGGCCATGGTCTTGCCGGTGGCGTTCACCAGCGATACCCCTTTGCCGACCCGTGCGCCGGATTCCGCCAGCAACACGCTGATTTCGCGGGCGGCATCGGCGCTGCGCTGCGCCAGATTACGCACCTCGCCCGCCACCACCGCGAAACCACGGCCCTGCTCACCGGCGCGCGCCGCCTCTACCGCGGCGTTCAACGCCAGAATATTGGTCTGGAATGCGATGCCGTTAATCAGCGTGGTGATGTCATTGATGCGCCGCGCGCTGTCGTCAATCTCACCCATAATCGCTACCACTTCACCCACCAACTCCTCGCCGCGCCCGGCAATCTGCGCGGCGTTACCAGTCAACGACGTGGCGCTGTGGGCGTTCTCCGCGTTCTGCTGCACCGTGGCGGTCAACTGCTCCATACTGGCTGCAGTCTGCTCCAGCGCGGCAGCCTGCTGCTCGGTACGGGCAGCCAGCTCCACGTTCCCGGCGGCAATCTGCGTCGCCTCACTGCTCACCGCCTCGCTGGTGGCGCGGATCTGCCCGACCAGCGTCGAAAGCTGACGCTGCATGGTCGACAACGCGTAAAACAGACTGTGCGTGTCCTGCGCGTTCACCGTTACCGGCTGGCGTAAATCGCCTGCGGCAACGGCCAGCGCAATCTCAGCCGCCTCACGCGGCTCTCCGCCCAGCGGGCGCGCCACCTTAAAGGTGAACACCGCGCCCAGCACGCCAGTCACGATCACAATACTCAACAACATCAGCCACAGCGCCTGAGTACGCTGCCGATCGGCCGCCGCCATCACCACATCCAGCGGCGCGACAATCTGCAACATCCACGGCGTGCCGCTGTTCCCAATCGGGATCGGCAACACAATAGTGATGGCGCGCGTCTTCAGCACGCTGTCTTCCACTTCCGCCTGCCACGGCTTCCCGGCACGGATATGATCCAACAACACGCGCTCTGTAACGCTCTCGCCACGCAGCGCCGCATCCGGGTGCGCGACCACTTTCCCCTCCGCCGAATAGAGCGCCGCATAACCGGTGCCCTCAAAGGGCACAATCTCCGCCACCATCTTTTGCAAAGTGGCCAGGGAGAAATCCGCCGTCACTGACCCGACGAACTTCCCCTCTTTCATGATCGGCACCGCAATCGAGGTCAGCAGCACCGGCACGCCGTTATAGGGGTAACTATAAGGCTCGAGGATCACGTCCGTGCGGCGCTCGCGCGGCAGCAGATAGTAATTGCCGCTGCCGGCGGTTTCGTAGTCGGTTAAGTTGTGCAGCGCCGGGTTGCCCTGTGCATCGCGATCGCTGTAACGCATAAACCGCCCGGCGGCATCCTGCCCCGGCTGGCCGGCAAACGTGCGGTCTTTGCCGTCAAAGGCGTCCGGCTCCCAGCCCATCGACATCGACAGGAAATCGGGATGGCTACCGAGCGTGTTCTGCAGCAAGGTATCCGCCAGGTGACGATCGGCCGCCCCGCCCTGTTGCAGGCTTTGCAGGTTCACCCCCAGCGAGCGTGCCGCAATCAACGCCGCATCCAGCCGCTGCTGGGTGGCGAAGGCTTGCGTGGCCGCCGTCTGCGTGAGGTAACGGATAGACAGGGCTTTTTGTTGCTGGCCGGACTGGTAGCTCAGCAGGCCCAGCGTGGTGACAAAACCCAGCGTGATCACGCCCAGCCCGGCCAGCAGCATCACGCTGCGGGTAGAGAGGCCGCGGTGCGTGGCGCCCGGCGGTTTTTTACGAAACAAGGATGACAAAAACATGGGATTCCCCTGGCGAAGACAATAACAGTGACAGCGGCACTCCCTGCTCGGGTGGTTCACCTGTTTCCGGCCAGGCATCGGAAGAGGTTATCGGCAACAAATGGCGAAACCTTAACCACCTTATGCAAGGCAACACCCTTGACACCCGGTTAACATTGAATTTAAATTCAATTAAAATGAGTAACAATTCACACAGGGAAACAGGCATGGAACAGCATACGGACAGCATTGCACCGGTTGAGCGCCAGTTTCAGGCCTATAACCAGCATGATTTACCCGCCTTTCTTGCCAACTTCAGTGATGATTTTGTCTCGTACCGGATGCCCTCGCCGCAGCCGGTATTACAGGGGAAAGCCGCACTGGCCGATTTTTATGCCGCCCATCGTTTTAATAACCCGGCGTTGCGGGCAGAGCTGTTAAGCCGCACGGTGGTGGGCAATACGGTATTCGACCATGAGCGCATTTACGGGCTGGGCGCAGAGCCTGTCACCAACATGGCGGTGTTTCAGGTGGAGGGCGGTCTGATCACCACAGCCTGGTTCTGGTTTGCCTGAATCATGCTTTTTGTGAATGAATAGTTAAAACGATTCAGCAACCTGATTGATTTATGCTGTTAAATTACGCAGGATGGGGTTCTTTTATTCATCGAAGGAATGAGAATGCTGACGATCAGAACGGCCGGGGTCGCGGATGCGGCAACCCTGCAACAAGTGGCGCGTGACTCTTACCTGCACCATTTTGCCCACTTATGGCAGGTGGCAGCGGAGATGGAAGAGTTTCTGGCGGAGGAGTACAACCGCGAAACCCTGGAGGCGGAGCTGGCCAACCCGGAGATTCTGTGGCTGCTGGCGGAGTCCGCCGGGCAACCCGTCGGCTTTGCCAAGGTGTGCTGGAACCGCCCGCGCCCGGACAACGGCGAGCCGGGCGCGCTGTTGCAAAAGCTCTACATGATGCCGGAGCAGACCGGCCATGGCTACGGCCACCAGCTGTGGGAAAAGGTGCTGGCAGCAGCACAGCAACAGGGGCAGAAAAACCTGTGGCTGACGGTGTTGCAGAACAACCCGCGGGCGCGCACCTTCTACCTGCGGCGCGGCATGGAAAGCATCCAGACCCTGCCGTTCTCCAGCGTCAGCCAGCGCAGCCTGATGGATCTGCTGGCCATGCCGCTGGCATGATCGTCCTGCCGCTGCCGGGTTTCCCGGTGGATCTGGTGAGTGCCGCGCCGGCGCACACCCACGCGGTGTGTGCCTATTTTGCGCGCAACCAGGCGCACCTGGCCCCGTGGGAGCCGTTGCGCCCGGCCGGGTTTTATGCGCCGCAGGCGGTACGGCAACGGCTGGAAAATGCGGCCGCTGAAGTGGAAGAGGACCGCAGCGTCCAGTTTCTGCTATGGGATCGCGGGCAGGGCAGCATGGTGGGTGCCTGCAATTTCACCGGCATCGCGCGCGGCGCGTCACAGTCCTGCCATCTCGGTTATTCGCTGGATGCGCAACAGCAGGGCCGGGGGCTGATGACCGCCGCGCTGCGCCGGGGCATCCGCTTTATGTTTGAACAACAGGCCCTGCACCGCATCATGGCCGCCTACCTGCCGCATAACCGCCCCAGCGAACGGCTGTTGCAACGCCTTGGTTTTGAGCGCGAAGGCTATGCCCGCGCTTACCTGAACATCGCCGGGCGCTGGCAAGATCACGTGCTCACCGCGCTGATCGCCCCGCTCGATGTCACCGAACGGTGAGCTTTTCTTTACTGTCCCCTCTATTTTTAGCAGCACGGGTTTAACAATTTTACGCCAAATCACGTACACTCCCTGCGCCGGTTACCGCATGGCGTGGTAACCCCGTAATGGGACGTGCCGTGTTTCTGACGCTTCGCCCCTCTGCCCGGCACCGGATAACGGCCGCCTGGCTGGGGATCTTCGCGCTGTTGCTGTTGTTTGTTGCCCCGGTGATCTCCACATCACTGGCACAGACGCACGCCCGGACGATGGCGATGCCCGGCATGATGATGCCGATGGATACCATGGCGATGGACCATGACACGATGGGTCATGATGCGATGGCCGCAGGCGACATGCCGATGACGCACCCGGCCGGGGTGATGCCCGATCAGGCTGCCTGCGGTTACTGCGTGCTGCTGGCCCATGCGCCGCTGCTGGAGATGGCGCTGCCGCTGCTGGCCTGGTTTACCCTGCTGGCCGCCCGTACGCCGCCGCCCCGGCGGCGGTTGCGCCTGCCGCCCCCGCCCCCACTCTGCCGGCCGCGTACGCGCGCGCCCCCTGTTCTGCTGATAAGCCTCTGACGCCCCCGGCGTCTTTTGCCCGTTGCCGCTGCCCGTAAAGGCGGTGGCCGCGTGACGTTTGCCTTATCACGGAGTTCACTATGTCGGTTGAATCTTTGCCGCAGGCACATACGCCTGTGCGCACCCTTTCCTCCCGTGCGGCGCTGCTGGCGCTGCTGAAACGGCTGCATTTCGCCATCGGCCTGTTCGTCGGCCCGTTTATCTTTGTCGCCGCGCTCACCGGCACCCTGTATGTGCTGACGCCGCAACTCGAAAACGCGCTCTACGCCCAACAACTCTTTACCGATGCCACCGGCCCGGTGCAGCCGCTGTCACGCCAGGTGGCGGCCGCACAGGCCGCCGCCGGGCAGGGTGCGCGGATTATTGCCGTGCGCCCTGCACCGTCGCCCACGGAGACCACCCGCGTGATGTTTGCGGCCGCCGGTCAGGGGCCGTCGGAGAGCCGTGCGCTGTTTGTTGACCCACACACGCTGGCGCTGCGCGGTGACCTCACCGTCTACGGCACCAGCGGCGTGCTGCCGTTGCGCACCACGCTGGACTACCTGCACCGCAGCCTGCTGCTGGGGGAACCGGGGCGCATTTACAGCGAATTGGCCGCCTCCTGGCTGTGGGTGGCAGCCCTGGGCGGCCTGGCACTCTGGCTGGCGCAACGCCCGCCGCGCCTGACCCGCCACGCCACCGGCACCGCCCGGCAGCAACAACGCACCCGCCGCCGCCATACCCTCACCGGCCTGACGCTGCTGCTGGGGCTGCTGTTCTTCTCCGCCACCGGGCTTACCTGGTCAAACTGGGCGGGCGGCAACATCGACCGGATGCGCAGCGCGCTGGGCTGGATGACCCCGGCAGTGAGCACCGCGCTGCACGGCGGGCACACGGAGATGGCCGACCCGCACGCCGAACACCACGGCATGATGATGATGCCGGGCATGGTGATGCCGCCCGCGCCCGCCCAGGCGGCGGCCACCTTTGACGGCGTCCTGGCGGCGGCGCGGCAGGCGGGGATCACCGCTGACCGGCTGGAGATCCGCCCGGCGAAAACCCACACGCAGGCATGGACGGTGAATGAGATTGACCGCCGGTGGCCGACGCAGGTCGATTCTGCGGCAGTGGATCCGCACGGCTACCGGGTGGTGGATGTGGTGCGCTTTGCGGATTTCCCGCTGGTGGCCAAACTCACGCGCTGGGGGGTGGATGCGCACATGGGGGTGCTGTTCGGGCTGCCGAACCAGCTGCTGCTGGCGGCGTTCGGGCTGGGGCTGTGCCTGATGATTCTCTGGGGCTACCGGATGTGGTGGCTGCGGCGGCCCTCTGCCCCCGCCCAGCACCCGGCGCAGACGCTCTCGGCCGCCTGGGCCGCCTTGCCGCTGCTGCCGCGCCTGCTGGTGCTGCTGGTGGCCGCCGGGCTGGCGCTGGCCTTGCCGGTGATGGGCGTCAGCCTGCTGCTGTTTTTGCTGGTGGACCTGCTGCGCTGGCGGCGCGCTGCCTGAGGCCAGAAGGTGCCGCCCACGCGGGCGGCACCCGGGCGTCAGATGATGCCGCCGTTCGCGCGCAGCGTCTGCCCGTTGATCCAGCCGCCGTCCGGCCCGGCCAGAAACGCCACGGTGCCGGCGATGTCCTGCGGCTCGCCGAGGCGCTCCAGCGGCGGCATCTTCGCCAGCCGCTCAACCTGTTCCGGGGTTTTGCCGTCGAGGAACAGATCGGTCGCCGTCGGGCCGGGCGCGACGGCATTCACGGTGATGGTGCGGCCGCGCAGCTCCCGCGCCAGTATCGCCGTCAGCGCTTCCACCCCGGCTTTGGTGGCGGCATAGACGCCGTAACCCGGGTGCCGCAGCCCCACCAGGCTGGAGGAGAAATTAATGATGCGGCCGCCGTCGCGCAGGCGCGTTGCCGCTTCACGCAGGGCGTTGAAGGTGCCTTTCAGGTTAATGGCGATCAGCCGGTCAAAGGTCGCGTCATCCACCTCCGCCAGCGGGGCGATCGCCATCACCCCGGCGTTGTTGACCAGCACATCCACGCCGCCAAACTCCGCCACGGCCCGGTCAAACAGGGCAGCCACAGCGGCGGCATCACTGACGTCCGCTTTCACCGCGATCGCCCGGCCACCGCGCAGGGTGAGCTTCTCCACCAGCGCATCGGCCGGCAGCGCCTGGCTGGCGTAGTTAATCACCACCGCAAACCCCTCGTTGCTCAGCCGCTCCGCCACGGCGGCACCGATACCGCGTGATGCCCCGGTCACGATAGCGACTTTCTGGTTTTCATTGCTCATCATCTTTTTCCCGTTGTGGTCAGTGGCGGGCACCATTGCCTGCCGTGGAGCCATCATGCTCCTTTCGCGCCGGCGGATAATCCCCTATCTTTCGGTATCACTTTCCGGAAAAGGCGAACAATCATGGACAGACTGGATGCGATGCAGGTGTTCATCCGTGTGGTGGAGTTGCGCAGCTTTACCAAAGCGGCCGCGCTGCTGGGCCTGCCGCGCTCCACGGTGACGGATGCCGTGCGGCAACTTGAGGCGCGGCTGGGGGTGAAGCTGCTGGCGCGTACCACCCGCCACGTCAGCCCGACGCCGGACGGTGACGCCTATTACCTGCGCTGCCTGAACATTCTGGCGGAGGTGGAGGATGCCGAAGGCGCATTCGCCGGCGGCACCCCGAAAGGGGTGCTGCGGGTGGATGTGCAGGGCACGCTGGCACGCCATTTTATGCTGCCGGCGCTGGGTGATTTCCTGGCCGCCTACCCGGGCATTGAACTTCAGCTCAGCGAGAGCGACCGCCGGGTGGATGCGCTGCGCGAGGGCATCGACTGTGTGTTGCGGGTCGGCCCGGTGCATACCAGCGATCTGGTGGCGCGCCCGCTGGGGGTGCTGGAGGAGATAACCTGCGCGTCACCGGCTTATCTGGCGCGCTTCGGTACGCCCCACAGCCCGGCCGATCTGGCCGGGCATCTGATGGTGGGGTTCCGCACCGAAGAGGGCACGGTGTTGCCGCTGGCGTTTACCCAGGACGGCCGGGCAACCACAGTGACGCTGCCGTGCCGGGTATCGGTAAATGGGGTGGAGAGCTTTGTTGAGGCCGCGTTGCAGGGGTTCGGCCTGCTTCAGGCCCCCTATTACAGCCTGGGCCCCGCGCTGGCCAGCGGCCAACTGGTGCCGGTGCTGGAGGCCTTCGCCCCGGGCACGCCGCTGCCGGTGACCCTGCTCTACCCGCAGAACCGCCGCCACGCCGGGCGCGTGCGGGTGTTTATTGAGTGGCTCAGCCAGGAATTTGAGGCGCGTAACCGGCGCGGTGCCTACCGCAAGCCCAGCTGAAATCAGTAACGCACCGCGTAGGAATTGATGACCTTGTCGATTTTATGGTCAATGGCGTTAATCACCCGGCCGGAGGCCATCTGCATACCGATGCTCAGCACCACCGCGGCGGCCAGCACCGCCAATAAGCCTTTTGCTGTCATGGTGGGGTTCCTGTGAAGGGGCAATACCGGGGATGGCTGCCCAGGGTATAGCTATAGCAACCCACTGCCGTCACGGCAATCAAAAAGACAGAATGTTCTTAGAGAGCAGACCTGTTACTACATCCGGTAAAACCATACCAGGTAAAACTATGCCAGGTAAAACTGCGCCAGGTAAAACCATACCAGGTAAAACTACACCGGCTAAAACCACCCCGGGTAAAAAGGGGCCGCCCACAGGCGGCCCATAAAACAAGCAAGGGGGTAACGGGTAAAGCAAAAAATCAGCGGGTGGTCTGGGTGGTGGTCGAGGTGCTGGTGGCGGTGGAGCCATTATCGTCTGAGCCGCCATTTTCCAGCAACAGCGCCACGGCAGTAATCGCGGCGATGCTGCCGACACCGATGGCATCAGACTGCCCCTTGCTCAGGGAGGTCGCGCTGCTGCCTGCGGTTTGTGCGGCAGCGGCACCGCCGGAAATCGCCAGGGCGGCGATCAGGCCGGCCACTTTCATCATGTTGACGTGCATTTTTTATTCTCCTGATGATATTGCGGTGAGAGTCCTGGAATAACCACGGGCCGCCCGGTCGCCGTTGAGGCTTTACGCTGTTTTTTTGTCGCGTAATAACCCGGGGCACGTTGAAACGGCCCGATATTGCCGGGGGATTCCTTGCCAATTAATCAAGCCCGGCGAATTAAAACGCTAGAGGTTTGGCTTTTAAAAAACAAATAACATCAGCACCGGTAAAGGTTTTAAGAATAGCCTTAATATAAAATGAATTTTTTTAGTTTTTCCAGCCTTTATCACAAGGTGAAATGATCATGAAATCGGCGTGAAAAACATTTAAAAACAAAAAGTTAACTTTAGGACAATATTTAAGAATCTCAGACTCCCCCGCCAGCTATTGCGCGCACTAAAATAATCGCATTATTTTCACTTATCTTATTTATGGCAAAAGTTTCATTTTCATTCTCTTATTTATTTCTCATTTATTCTGCTGATTTTATTTGCCCGGAGGATAAAGCGGCATGCCAACGCGAAATAAACCGGCGGCCGGGTTATTCCGCGGCAACAAGAGAGGCGGTGAGCTGGATAATTACCGGGGGAGATGATTAAGCGGTGATGGCCGTTTTCCGGCGCAGGCGGGCACCCAGCCGGGCTGAAGATTGATTTCAGCCGGCGTAAAAGGTATAACTGGCGAACTTTAGCAGTTTAGACGTCTATACGGATAAGAATGAGCAGCCAACCTTCCCCCACTTCCGGCCAAGAAGGCCAGTTCCAGCGCACCATGAAAGCCCGCCACCTGGTGATGCTCTCCCTGGGCGGCGTGATCGGCACCGGGTTGTTTTTCAATACCGGCTACATCATCTCCACCACCGGCGCGCTGGGCACGCTGCTGGCCTACCTGATTGGTGCGCTGGTGGTTTACCTGGTGATGCTGAGCCTGGGCGAGCTGTCGGTGGCGATGCCGGAAACCGGCGCGTTCCACCTTTATGCCGCCCGTTACCTCAGCCCGGCCACCGGTTACACCGTGGCCTGGCTCTACTGGCTGACCTGGACAGTGGCGCTCGGCTCCAGCCTCACCGCCGCCGGGTTCTGTATGCAGTACTGGTTCCCCACCGTGCCGGTGTGGATCTGGTGCCTGCTGTTCTGCCTGATCATCTTTGGGCTGAACGTCATCACCACCAAGGTGTTTGCCGAAGGGGAGTTCTGGTTCTCGCTGATCAAAGTGGTGACTATTCTGGCGTTCATTATTCTGGGGGCCGGGGCGATGGTCGGGCTGGTCCCGATGCAGGACGGCACGCCCGCGCCGTTCCTTCACAACCTGACGGCCGGAGGCTGGTTCCCGCATGGCGGCCTGCCGATTCTGATGACCATGGTGGCAGTGAATTTTGCCTTCTCCGGCACCGAGCTTATCGGCATTGCGGCCGGTGAAACGGCGCAGCCGGAAAAAGTGGTGCCGATAGCCATCCGTACCACGGTGGCGCGGCTGGTGATCTTCTTTATCGGGTCGGTGTTTGTGCTGGCGGCGCTGATCCCGATGGATCAGGCCGGGATTGTGAAAAGCCCGTTCGTGGCGGTGTTTGAGAAGATCGGCATCCCTTATGCGGCGGACATTTTTAACTTCGTGATCCTGACCGCCATTTTGTCGGCGGCCAACTCCGGCCTGTACGCCTCCGGGCGGATGCTCTGGTCATTGGCGAATGAGCGCACCCTGCCGCGCGCCTTTGCGCGTGTGAACCGGCGCGGCATTCCAATGAACGCGCTGCTTATCAGCATGGTCGGCGGGCTGCTGGCGCTGCTCTCCAGCGTGATTGCGCCGGACACGGTGTTCGTGGCGCTCTCCGCCATTTCCGGCTTTGCGGTGGTGGCGGTGTGGCTGAGCATCTGCGCGTCACATTATGTGTTCCGCCGCCGCTGGCTGGCAGAGGGCAACACGGCGGCCGCCCTGCCCTACCGCGCGCCCTGGTACCCGGTAACGCCGATCCTCGGTTTCGTGCTCTGTGTGCTGGCCTGCGTCGGGCTGGCGTTCGATCCGTCACAGCGGATTGCCCTATACTGTGGCCTGCCGTTCGTTGCGCTCTGCTATGTTGCCTATTACGTGACCCAACGACGGGCGAAAACCTTAACTGCCGCTGTATCAGGAGAACACCATGCCGGCTGAAAACCCGATTGCCCGCCATCTGGCGCAACACCCTTACCTGATCCTGGACGGGGCGCTGGCCACCGAGCTGGAGGCGCGCGGCTGCAATCTGGCTGACCCGCTCTGGTCGGCGAAAGTGCTGATTGAAAACCCGGAACTGATCTATCAGGTGCATCTGGACTACTTCCGCGCCGGGGCGCAGTGCGCCATTACCGCCAGCTACCAGGCGACGCCGCAGGGCTTCGCGCCGCGCGGGCTGGATGAGGCGGCCTCGCTGGCGCTGATTGGCAAAAGCGTAGCGCTGGCGCAGCAGGCGCGCAGTGATTATCTGGCGCAGCACCCGGAGAAAACCGGCCTGCTGGTGGCCGGCTCGGTCGGCCCCTACGGCGCGTATCTGGCGGACGGCTCCGAGTACCGGGGTGACTACCAGCTGCCGCAGGCGGAGATGATGGCGTTCCACCGGCCGCGCATCCGGGCGCTGGCGGAGGCGGGTGTGGATCTGCTGGCCTGCGAGACGCTGCCCTCGTTTGCCGAGTTGCAGGCGCTGATTGCGCTGCTGGCGGAGTTCCCGGCGCTTTCTGCCTGGTTCTCCTTTACGCTGCGTGACAGTGACCACCTGAGCGACGGCACCCCGCTGGCGCAGGTGGTGGATCTGCTGAACGCCACCCCGCAGGCGGCGGCGCTGGGGATCAACTGCATCGCGCTGGAAAAGGTCACGGCGGCGCTGCAATCCTTAAGCCCGCTGACGGACAAACCGCTGCTGGTTTACCCCAACTCCGGCGAGCAGTATGACGCCACCAGCAAACGCTGGCACAGCTGCGGCACCGGCCACCACACGCTGGCGGACAATCTCCCGGCGTGGACGGCGCTCGGCGCCCGGCTGATTGGCGGCTGCTGCCGCACCACCCCTAAAGACATCACCGCCATCGCCCAGCGCTGCGCGGGCTGATTCCCTTCCCCCTTTCCTGCCTCGGCGCGCCGGTTATTCCGGCGCGTCTGCCGCGCACCGCTGCCAGTAATGCAAAATGGCATCCGCCAGATCGTTCTCTTCAGCATAAAACCAGGCCAGCGGCAGCCCAAGCACGTCGGCGATGCGGCGGGCGGTAGCCTGATCGGGCTGGTGCTTGCCCTTCTCATACTGGTTCATCCGCGAGCTGGAAGTGGTTTCCTCCATGCCGGCCAGCAGCCCGAGTTTGTATTGTGTTAACCCGGCCCGCACCCGCGCCTCTTTTAATCGCTTTACCAGCATGGTTATTTCCCTCTTTATTTCCTCAGATATTCTTAGTTTTTATCCGCGCCCGCTTCCCGCCCGGCAAAATAACGCGAACATCAGGCTGCGGAAGTATGAACGCCGCCCCACTTCTTGGGAAAGAAGTTTATTTTAAGATGTGTCTGAATATTGCTGGTTTTATGAGCCACTTCGCAAAATGTGATTGCGCTCGCCGGATAGATTCCTTTGCCAATCACTTCATTTAACAGGAATTTTTATTTTAACGCTGCGGTTGTTAAGCGTGACCTATTAATCTGATAGTGATAACAGCCTTATAAAATGGCGCAATCCCGGTAAAGTAGCGGCCTGACACACCCGCGTAACCGGTTGTTTTTACGCCATTGTGGGTCACTGACCGGGCGCAGGGCACGATTTTTAACGCCGTGCCGGCTGCCCCCTATTTCCGCCAGGGAGAAAAGATCACCATCCATCGAAATATTTAATTCATTACAACGATAAACACCGGTGCATCGCTGCCCCCGCTCTGCGTGGCCCGCCGGTTATTTATTTTGGTTACCTGCACATTCAGGTGGCCCACCCAGACTCACCTGCAATAAATAGCCTCTGGCTGATAAGAAAGTCTGTTTAAAATAAGGAAAGATCATGCGCAATATCCGTGCTGCGGCACTTAACACCCGGCTTAAAAAAAGCCTGCTGATTGTCTCGTCATTAATTATCGGTACCTCTGCCGCCGCCGCCACCCTGACCCGCGATAATGGTGCGCCGGTAGGCGATAACCAGAACTCCCAGACCGCCGGTGCCCACGGCCCGGTGCTGCTGCAGGATGTGCAACTGTTGCAGAAGCTGCAGCGCTTTGATCGCGAGCGCATCCCGGAGCGCGTGGTGCATGCCCGCGGCACCGGCGCGCACGGCGAGTTTACCGCCACCGCTGACATCTCTGACCTGACCACCGCGCAGCTGTTCCAGAAAGGCAGCAAAACGCCGGTGTTTGTGCGCTTCTCCCTGGTGGTGCACGGCAACCACTCGCCGGAGACGCTGCGTGACCCGCGCGGCTTCGCCACCAAGTTCTACACCACCCAGGGCAACTGGGATCTGGTCGGCAACAACTTCCCGACGTTCTTCATCCGCGATGCGATCAAGTTCCCGGACATGGTGCACGCCTTCAAACCTGACCCGCGCACCAACCTGGATGATGACGCGCGCCGCTTTGACTTCTTCTCCCACCTGCCGGAGTCCACCCGCACCCTGACCGAGCTGTACTCCAACGAGGGCACCCCGGCTTCCTACCGCAACATGGACGGCAACAGCGTTCACGCCTACAAGTTCGTGAATGCCAAAGGCGAAGTGCACTATGTGAAGTTCCACTGGAAAACGCTGCAAGGGGTAAAAAACCTCGACCCGCAGCAGGTTGAGCAGGTGCAGGGCAAAGATTACAGCCACCTGAGCCATGACCTGGTGGACGCGATTAACCGCGGCGATTTCCCGAAATGGGATCTCTATGTGCAGGTGCTGAAGCCGGAAGATCTGAAGAATTTCGATTTCGACCCGCTCGACCCGACCAAAATCTGGCCGAATGTGCCGGAGCGCAAAATCGGCCAGATGGTGCTGAACAAGAACCCGGATAACGTGTTCCAGGAGACCGAGCAGGTGGCAATGGCCCCGGCGAACCTGGTACCGGGCATTGAGCCGTCTGAAGACAAGCTGTTGCAGGGCCGCCTGTTTGCCTATGCCGACACCCAGATCTACCGCCTCGGTGCCAACGGCATGAGCCTGCCGATCAACGCCCCGCGTGCGCCGGTCAACAACATTAACCAGGACGGCAGCCACAACACCGGCCACACGCAGGACAAGGGCGTGAACTACCAGCCAAGCCGCCTCTACCCGCGTGAGGAGCTGGCCTCGGCGCGTTACAGCCTGACGCCGCTGGAAGGCACCACCCAGCAGAGCAAAATCCAGAAGGAGCAGAACTTCAAACAGGCGGGTGAGCTTTACCGCTCCTACAGCAAAAAAGATCAGGATGACCTGATCAACAGCCTCGGTTCGGCGCTGGCCACCACCGACAGCGCCAGCCGCGACGTGATGCTCTCCTACTTCTATAAAGCGGACGCCGACTACGGCACCCGCCTGACCAAAGTAGCGAAAGCGGATCTCAGCAAAGTGCAGCAGATGGCCGCCAGACTCTCTGACTAATGATCCCGGCCGCCCGCCCCACGGGCGGCCTGAAGGAGCCAATGATGATACGTATTTTGCTGATAGTCAGCCTGCTGTTCTCTTTGCCGGGCATCGCCCAGCCCACCCCGCCGGGGGAGGTGCAGGCTTCACTGAACCGCTACCTCTGGGATGCGGCGCGCAATGGCGATAACAAGGTCATCGGGGAGTTTGTCGCGGCCAGGTATGACCTGAACGTGCAGGACGCCAACGGCTACACGCCGGTGATCCTCGCGGCCTATCACGGCAACGGTGACACGCTGGCGCTGCTGCTGAAACATGGCGCAGACCCCTGCCTGCGGGACAAACGCGGCAACAGCGCACTGATGGGCGCGATTTTTAAAGGTGAGGTTAAGATCGCCCGCACCCTGATCGCCGCGCCGTGCAACCCGGACCAGCGCAACAACGCGGGCCAGACCGCCGCCATGTATGCGTCGCTGTTTCAGCGCACGGAATTGCTGAAAGCGCTGGCCGCCAAAGGGGCCGATATGCAGGCCACCGATGCGCTGGGCAACAGCGTGGCGTCCCTGGGACAGGGGGAAATCCGGGGGCGGTGAGGGGTCAGTATTTCATCCTGAAGGCTTCCGCCATTTTACCTATCTGATGCATAGGGTTGTTATCACGTGCCATTTTATGCGCTTCCGGCTTTAGAATGATAATCAGCAGGTAGCTGTCAGGATGCATGGCACCATGGCAGTAAACCAGGTGAGCGTTATCGCTGGTGCGCGTAAACTGGCGGAGGTGGCGGGGAAAAGGATGGTCTCCGTCGGCAAGGTGCACGTGCATAACCTGCTCCTGCTTCACCAGAGGATTCGTGCGGTCATCATCATAAGGTGCATCGCGGCCAAAGGTATCCGGCAACACACCCCCCTGTTTATACAGCAAAAAATCCGCCACCAAATCGGCCAGTTCCTGCTGGCTGAGTTGATGACGGATCCAGGTCGATTTAAAGATTCTGATGCTCATTCCGTGAACTCATTCCGTGAACTCATTGAAATCTTTGTCTGAGGCGTTTTCTAACAGCCCCTGTGCGTGGCCGGTAATCTCATTCAGGCGGGCGGCTGTGGGCCTGAAACGGGCGGTAACCTGATGAGCGCGGTTCTCTTCCAGTAAATCCATTAACTCTTCAAAGAGTTTGGCGCTGATCATATACCCGGCCGGACGATTGTTGGACAACACCGCTACCGGTTGATCAATAAAATACTTCGCCGGGTTTTTCCGTAGCTCCGTAATATTGATCGCTTTTTCCGCTAAGATGCGCTGCATAGCCCCTCCATTATGTACGTAATAATGTACAGCATAGTGATCATCAGACTCTTCTACAAGGGGGCGTTACATATTGGCGGACGTCTTTTCCGAGATACCATTCTTAACAGAAACCATCGGCAACTCGCCGGAATTCCGGCTCATTTGCAGTGTAAATATGATTTATGGCATGCCCGCAATCGCGTTGATGTTTCCAGAGTACACCGTCAACGGTCTGATTCTCCCTTTTCATTACGCGAGATAATAACCTGATGCAGGGGAGATTCGGGGGCGGTGAGGGAGGTATAGATATCGCAACAAGCATGATGCGCAACACGCATCATCGCGTTATAATAGAGGAAATGCATAGCTGAGCAGCCAAGAATGATTAAGGATTTCAGGCACAAGGGATTGCGGCAGTTTTTCTCAGTGGCTCGACGGCGGGTATCAATGCCCAGCAGGCAAAACGCATCAGCTTGCGACTCGCTGTATTGAATGCGGCTGTACAAATCAGCGATCTTGATTTGCCCGGTTTTCATCTCCACGCCCTGAAAGGGGATCGCGAGGGTATCTGGTCAATCACCGTCACAGGCAATTGGCGCATTACGTTTGAATTTATTAACGGTGATGCTTATATCGTCAATTATGAGGACTACCATTGATGAACATGTATAACCCGCCGCACCCCGGCCATCTGGTCAGGGAAACGATGGAAGAGCTGGGATTAAGTGCGCGCCAACTGGCGCTGGCGCTGGATGTCGCACCCACCACGCTGCAACGGCTGGTTAACTGCCAGTCAGATATCTCTTCCGAGATGGCCATTCGCTTAGCGGAAGTCATCGGCAGCTCGCCGGAAGTCTGGCTCAGTTTGCAGTGTAAATATGATTTATGGCAGGCCCGCAACCGCGTTGATGTTTCCAGGCTGCACCGGTTAACAGCCTGATCCCTCTTTCCCAAAACGTTATGTGATCACCCCCTACAGCCCCAGTGCCGTCAGCCCCGGGTGGTCAATTGGCCGCGGGGCGTGGCGATCCCAGTGGAATTTGCGTTCTGCTTCCGTAATCGGCAGGTCATTGATGGAGGCGTGACGCGTTTCCATCAGGCCGTTGGCGTCAAATTGCCAGTTCTCATTGCCGTAGGCGCGGAACCACTGCCCGGCGGCGCCCTGCCATTCATAGGCGAAGCGCACCGCGATGCGGTTTTCGCTGTAGGCCCAGAGCTCTTTGATCAACCGGTAGTGCTGCTCGCGCGCCCATTTCTCTGTGAGGAAAGCCACAATTTCCGCCCGGCCGGTGATAAAGCGGTCACGGTTACGCCAGCGTGAGTTTTCGGTGTAGGCCAGCGCAACACGCTGGGCATCGGTGCTGTTCCAGGCATCTTCCGCCGCGCGGACTTTCTGGATGGCGCTCTCTAAGGTGAACGGCGGTAACGGGGGGCGGGTGAGTGACATGGCGAACTCCTGTTGTAGGGTAATCCCTTGTTGTACCGGGATTTACTGCCGGGGGGAAATCACTCTTAGTGCTAAGGATGACCGGAAAAAGGGGTAACCGGGTTTGCCGTTGTGCGCAACGCGCGTAAGCCGAATTGGCATTCTGGTCTGTCATTTCTCAGACTGCCAATTCATCTGTTTCTGCCAACAGAATAAGCCATGACGGGATTAAAATTTTTCAGGCAACTCTTTATGAATGAACACTCCTTTTCCATTTATACCGATTTCTATATATTGGCCAAACTTCAATGCCCGCAATATCCGCATGACACTGGTTCTGGAAATTGAGGTTCTTTTTTGAATATAGGCAGCCACCTTAATATTTTTCCTTATCTCCTCAGGTTGACTGCAAATATCGAGGATAACCTCTTTAATTTGTTCATAAGCCCCTTTCCCGACCAATTTACAGTTCTCTTTCCAGAGTAAGATCATGGAATAGGTCACGGCTTCGCAGACCGATTGCCAAAGTTTCTTTTCAGTGAACATCGCTTTAGCGACTGTTATGGGGATATAGCTCAGCTCACAATGGGTTTCTGCAATAAAATAGTGACCCTGATTTTCATGGATGGCATTTGCCAGCCCTAATAACGCTTTTTCGATATTTACCTTCACATAAATATTATTATCCCCCCGCACCATTGACATCCGCCCCTCTTTCAGCAGGAAGATATAATTAATCTTGTGGCGAAAATCCAGGATCATGCCTTTCTCAAGTGAAAAAGGAAACGAGTTTGGTTCAAGCACTTTCGCTAACTCTGCAATCGCTGAAGGCCGGCGAGCCCGTGCAGGAGGTTTTGCGGCGCGCAAGGGAGGGACGTATACATCAGCATCTATATATTCTTTCATAATATTATTCTGCCTTATGTTTACTCTATACTTTATCGCCAACGTATAGAGATAATTCAGCTAAACAATATTTACAATGTGCCATTTGGTACAGTTGTTTTGGACGCCTGACGACATTCACCGCCGCACAATGCAGCGCGCCGGGCTTAACCCGGCGCGTTTTTTATGACGATGCCCTGACGATCAGCGTGCGGCGGCTTCCAGCACCTGGTGGATAGTGGTCGAGAGCTCGTTGATTTCGAACTTCGCCACGTAGCCGTTGGCCCCGACTTTACGCACGTGCTCCTCGTTGGCACTGCCGGAGAGCGACGAGTGGATCACCACCGGGATGCTTTTCAGCTGTTCGTCCCGTTTGATGTTGCGGGTGAGCGTGAAGCCGTCCATTTCCGGCATCTCCAGGTCGGTCAGCACCAGCCCGATCTTGTCGGTGATCGGCACCCCTTCCGCCCTCGCCTGCTGGGCGATCAGTTTGATTTTCTCCCAGGCTTCCAGCCCGGTGTTGTGC
The DNA here is from genome assembly GCF_002858675.1 of Chimaeribacter californicus. GTDB lineage: Bacteria > Pseudomonadota > Gammaproteobacteria > Enterobacterales > Enterobacteriaceae > Chimaeribacter > Chimaeribacter californicus. The sequence goes on along the minus strand of NZ_PJZF01000020.1, from coordinate 67,756 downwards.
ATCAGCGCCGGGATGCCCAGCCCTTTCAGGCCGTGCTCCAGCATGGTACGGGCGACTTTGGAGTCTTCCGCCACGATGGCGATGGCACCCGGCTTCAGTTTGAAGCCTTTGGCTTTGATGTCATCCGCCGCTTCAACGATGCGCACCGTCGGGATGATGTCATGCAGGATCTGCTCGACATCCAGCACCAGCGCCAGGTTGTTGCTCTGTTTGTCGTTGTCCAGGCAGGCAATGCTGGTGATGTTGCGGTTGCTGACCCCGGCTTCCGCCGCGTGTACCTGGCTCCAGTCGAGGCGGACGATGTTGTCCACGGACTCTACCGCGAACGCCTGGGTGCTGCGCGCATACTCAGTGACCAGCAGCAGGTTCAGCCCGGTAGACGGCGTACACCCGGCCACGGCCGGCAGGTCAATCACCGGGATAATCTGCCCACGGATGCTCGCCACGCCCAGCAACGGCGATTTCATGCCCGCGGCTTTGGTGATGGTCGGCATCGTGACGATTTCACGCAGCTTAAACACGTTGATGCCATAGAGTTCCGATTTCTCACCTTTTACATCCGTTCCCAGGCGGAAGAGCAGCAGCTCAAATTTATTGGAGAGCGCAAGGTTGGCCCGTTCATCGATATCTTTTTGAAAATTATCCATCTTTGCCTCTGAGAATGGTGAGTGTCGTAATTTACAAGCCGATATAGGTGAGGAGCTAACGGGGGAAAGCCCGGCTTTCCGGCATTGGCGCGCTTGAATTACTCTTCAGAGGTTATCGGCAGGAGGCGGGGATTTTATAGGGCAGAGAACAGATTTTGCACTGGCTGCCGCCGCCGGGGAGGTAAACCCGCGCCCTGCTTCACAGTTTTGTGATCCCGGTTAACCAGCCTGCGCACAATTCAGCGTACAACGTCAGTTTGGCTTTTCCAGCTTAGCTGGCACCACTGAACAGAACGGGGTACTCCTTGCGCAAGGCAACAGTGAGCATACTATTGTTACTTTTTTTTATGATCTCAGGCCGGGAGTTTCTGTATAACCACCTTTCCCCCGTGACATTAACCGTGGCAGACACCCTTAACATCAACAGCACCGCCCGCTTATATGTGGTAGAAGCCGATGCGAACACCCCCTCCCGCCCCGCTTACCGTTATTATCTGGCCGATAACACGCTCAGTGAGTCTGATTTTCTTACAAGTATTCAGGAGAGCGAGGCGTATTTTCTGCTGACGCGTGAAAAAGCCAAAGCGGAAGTGAAACAGGGCGTACTTTATTTATCCACCACCGGTGCCGTGTATAAATTCACGAATACCGGCAGTTACCGGGTGGGGAATAATACCTATTACGTGAAGATTGCGCTGTCGGCTGCGCCGGAGTGATGGGGTAAGGGCGGCAGGGTGCCGCCCTTACCCCAACAGATTGATTTAAATTTTAATAATAATATTATTATATTTTTTTAAATTTATACCTTGCAAAGCTTTTTCAGAAAACATTCTAAAAAACCAGAAAAAACCGGAATTTATTTGATCTTGATTAAAAACCCTCACAAGTTTAAGCGTATAAATAACGTGCACTTTTCATTTCACTTCTAATTAAGGATATATAATGGCAATTCCTGCTTACTTATGGTTAAAAGATGATGGTGGCGCAGACATTAAAGGTGATGTCGATATAACGGGGCGCGAAGGCAGTATAGAAATACTTGGGTTAGTGCATAATTTAAGATTACCTACAGACGCAAGAACGGGATTGATAACAGGCACAAGAATTCATGCACCGTTAACCTTTGAAAAAGAAATAGATTCCTCTTCCACCTATCTTTATAAAGCAGTTGCTACAGGGCAAACACTTAAGTCTGCCGAAATAAAATGGTATAAGATAAACTATGCCGGGCAGGAAACTGAATATTACAACTTCCTTTTGGAAGGCGTTAAAGTAGTTTCTATATCACCTATTATGCATAATATCAAAGACCCAACTAAAGAGAATTATAATCATTGCGAATGCGTAGAACTCCATTATGAAAAGATAACCTGGAAAAATTGTGATGGAAATATCATTTTTTCCGATTCCTGGAATGATCGCGCGTAATCTTAAGGAGAAAAAATGCCCCGCCATTTGCATAGCTCTGTAAAAGCACACCCTCCTTATGATGTTTCATCTTTTTCTCCACCTGGAGTCTCCATCGTAAGCAATATGGCACAAGCACGGATGCATGCTGGCCATGGCTCGCCATCAGCGTTAACGTACTATTGGTTTTACATGATGGTTCGCAATCATGGGCAATGGGATTATAAATATCAGTATGGACGTCAGTACGCCAACTGTGGCAACTTCAATTTTGGCGCTGTAGGTACAGCGGTTGGTATTCCAGAAGAGGTTCTTGTACGGGCGGCAGGCTGGGCGCAAGGCCGCGCTGGTACAACAGCAAAAGATTATAGCGTTTGGTATAGTCTTCCCCCATATGGGGACGATCCTGTCGACCAGGCTTGGATCAGAGCAGGAATTGACTATGCAAAACGCTCGGGGTATTAGCTTCTGTAAGTTAGCTTTATTTATAACTATTTTTACGTGCTTTTTGGTCTTGGCTGTTTGGTTTATAGGCCGAGCCATGTTTCCTGTCACTCAGACCATTATTGGCGCGTTAAAAATAAATGACTCTGCAATGTTGTATGTCGTTGAAGCGGACGTCAATGCGACCACCCGCCCCTCTTATCGTTATTATCTGGCAGATAAAAACATCAGCGAGGCGGATTTTCTTGAGAGCATTCAGGAGAGCGATGATTATTTTTTGCTGACCAGTGAAAAAGCACACGCAGAAGTCAAAGAGGGCGTGCTGTTTTTATCTACCACCGGCACCGTGTATAAATTCACCAACACCGGCAGTTATCCGGTGAGGAATAATTACTTCCACGTTAAAGTCGCACTGTCGGCTGCGCCGGAGTAATGGCGTTATGGCGGCTTTTTAGCCGCCATGTTTTATGTGGTTACACCGCGTCCAACGTTCCCCGCAGCGTGTTAATCCGCTCCCACAGTACAAAGCCCAACGATGCCCTCACCCACGGCTCACTCACCTGCAACATGCCGTGTGCCAGCGCCCGGCACTGCTCCGCCAGCTCTGAAGCCGTCAGCGGGCGGTCATCATAAAGATGCGCATCAAAAGGATAAGGCGAGGCTGGCACGGCGTAAGGCAGATCGAGTGCGGCATCCAGCGCATTCAGTTCGCCCAGTAGCATAGTGCAGAGATTCTCATTGGCTGGTGAGGTATCGAGGTTCACCAGGCAAAACGCCAGCAGGCGGCAGTGTTCGGTCAGGGCATGGGGGGAAGAGAAATCAGTATGGGAAAATTCAGAAACCATGCGTGGGGATTGGCTATCCATATAAACGCTCCTTGAAGTGATAACTAAAGCCACCACCGGAGTTCTCACGCTCTTGGGTGGTAGCCCAGACGGGGGTGAGAAACCGGCCTTCAAGGACACCGGCCAGCCCGAAGGCTGCCCCGCCTGAGCCACCATTGAAACACGGCATACGCCATGTAATAGATGTGCCAAGGCCGCAACCCCAAATAAGAGGTCGCCCTGAAGTAACTCGGGTTCTCACGCCCGGCTGCGGATGTGCCGCAACGGCAGGAATGATAACAGGTGGGGGATTAGGGGGACAATGGGGAGGAGGCAGGCGGGAGTATTGGAATTGTTGAATAACGGAGAATGGCTATCGCCCCAGAGTGAGGCGTAAAAACAAAGATCCCGCCCTTGGCCGGGATCTTACTGTTATTGCTTAAATTTAATCGATTCTTGATCTAAATAAGTTTGCCAGTTTCTAAATAATCGCTCAGTATTTTCTCTATGGCTATGAACACTAGGATCATAGCCATCACTGACAGGCATATATGAAACAAAGCTTTCAATCGCCTCAGGGTAATCAAAATCCTCGTAAATAGTCTCAACCATTTTTAATGGTTTTGAGTAGTTATTACGATTAATAAACAACCACAGCAGTATAATAAAAAGCCATTTCTCTTGGGTTACAGACTCATCAGAATCGGTGCAATGCATTGATAAATCATCTAAAATAAATTTTATCTCATGAGTATCCATTTTACTCTTAAAAGACAACTCAAGTTCTAGGTGTGACGCCTCACCTAATGACACCAAATATTCTGCATGCTTTACAATAGAATGCCATCCGATTAATTTCTTTTCATAGCCCCATTTAATATCAAACCATGACAACTTAATGTGACCACAAATAAATTCATATGATATTGAAAGCATATCCATATTATTTCACCTTCGGTGCTTTTTGGTTTGGTTTTCCTGTTATGCCAACACCTTCAATAAAGCGTTGGTGCGTTACATTTCCTGTCTTATCATAAATATACTCAAAAACTCCATCCTTGCCATTAAAGGCTCCTTTAGTCTGCAATAGTGAACGCTTCACACCATCCCCACCAGTAATGGTGAATACCTCACCAGCCATTAATTGCTCTCGGCTTAAATAGCTAGCCCCACGATGGCCAGGATCTGGCTTAAGGCCACTACCAACACGTTGAGCATCAAGGATTTTATCGACAACTGAAGACTTTATTAATGTATTCGCAGTCTTACCCAAAACAGCAATTGCTCGTTCTGCGGGTAAAGAACTCAATAACGCCAGAGCATAGCCTTTAGTAGATTCTGCCTGAAGCAACGCCATCACGGTATCTGATGCAGGGGTATTTTCCAGAATCGCTTTAACTACATCTTCTGGCAAATCTCCTTTCAAATAATGATCCCGAATAGCTTGTTTTTCTTGCGCAGTCAGCGTGTTATCGGTTGAAAGCTCCCTTTCTAACGACCCCGCCCCTTCAAAATATTTCGCACCTTGGCTACCAAATATGTCTCCAAGGCTACTCAGCGAGTTATTCTCAACCGCATTCTTCCCGGCAATCGCCCCCGTCGTGGCCGCGGCAGAACTGTTGCCCGTCATGCCGCCTGCCAGCCCGGCGGCAAGCGTGCCCAGCAGGCTCAGCTGTTCGCGGTCATCTTCCTTAAGTGCCGCGATTTTTTCCGGTGTATCCGCTCCCCAGTACTTCTCTGCAATGTAGCGCGTGGCCAGTTCACCGCTAAAGGCACCCGCTGCGCCTGCGGCCGCATTGCCGCCGGACATCTGTGCAGAGACCGCGCCCCACACTGCGTGCGCCATGGCATTCGCGGCGACATCAACATTTCCCGCAGCGTCGGTCGTCTGTTGCTTAATTAATTGGGCAGCCCAAGGGCATTCAACACAGCAGGTTAATATTATATATAAAGAGTCAATGCCTCCTGATATTTTATACCATGGAACCGCTACGCGATTTTTATCGTCAATCCGGGAACAAGGATTAACTCCCCAAAAACGCCAGCATGTTCATTTATCCTCTGACAAAGAGACAGCTTTTCAGGTCGGCTTGCGTTATGGGAAACCAGCGGTGCTAAAAATTAAAGCCCAGAACATGTATGAACAAGGCTTTAAATTCTTTCAGGCTGATAATGGCGTCTGGTTAACTGATGTCGTTCCTTACCAGTTTATTCAAGAATAACTGCTATTCATCATCAGCCTGTTCTGCTTTATAGCGGGCTGATTCAAGGCGAGCCATTTTCAGCCATTCGGTAAAATTATCAGCATATCCTCTGTCTTCCCAACCGGGTGAGGCAAAGGTATGAATATAGTATACCCTTGGATCTCCTGATGTATCGTCACCATTAAAGCAAACGATATTATCCGAGCAATTTACCTTAGCAAATGGAACCAAGATTCTTGATGGGTATTGCCGCTTTACCTCAATCATCAAAAATGAAGATGATTCTTTAAATTCACAGATAAAAACCATGGCCCAATATTAGGGATAACATCTAAAGACATTATTTAAATATAAGTACCTGGGTATTAAAACCGACAGGAAGCTAATTTTTTTCATATAAACATGCTATCACTATTACTTACCATTTCTTTTAAGATCTTTGTATGATCCTACAACCCCGGAGTTTAGGGTGAGAATTCCAATATTTTGTTAACAGCTCGTTCAAATGCCTTAATGAATCACATAAATCTGAATCATCACACAAAACACTTTCATTTCTAAACAATGAAACTGCATATATTTTCTCTAAAACAAACCAATACTCATGAAATTCATCTCTCCATTCCTCATCTACTGATTGTAAACAAAAAAATAAACCTTCTAAGTTATCAATTAATTTCTTAAGTGAAATCTCTCCTATGTCAAAAGAAATCAACATTTCTTTCATCAAATTAATCTGCCATTGATCATATTCACTTAAGTTTATTTCAGATAACAATGTTATCATAATTTTACGTCCAGCAATGCTGGCCTTTAGGTGTGATAAATTTAAAGTCACCACTCATGATATCGTTTTTAAGCTGCTCAATTAGCTGAGAATTTCGTAAGCCAACTTGAATTTTTATTTCAAATGGAATGCCGACCTTAAAACCTAAATCAGGTTAGTAGCTTATAACAGGGTAAATCCCCTGACTAGTAGTAACCACATAAGATTCAAATCCATTTGCATCAGGAATAATATCTATTTCATTTCCATTGCAAAAAACCAGTTTAAATATATCTCCCTCCAACACTTCAACTTGCTTAACACATTGATTTAAAAAAGAGAATAGCAGATTGCTTGTCATCAGATCCTCTCCATGTCCAATCAAAAACTCATCTGTATTGCCACATTGGAAGGAACATTGCACCAATATTGAGGCTCCTGTTGAGAACAAGAAAACGAGTGACCCGATACCAACAGTGATGCCGGTAAAAATAGCTTGATTAAATTCATTAAGTTCGCTTTTTGTAATCATTTATTATCATTACCTTTTAGGTGGTATCGTATTTTCTGGCAACGGAATGTGAGTTTCCCCACGAGTTCCCGTCCCCCCTGTAGCCGGGTTTATTGGCTGTCCATTCTTCACCGATATCCAGTAACCATTTTCAAGCCCTGGGACAGGAGTAGCGCCTGAAGGCATAACTCTTATATAGGTACTATTCGGCTTACTTGGATCAGTACCTGGAGGGAAGTAAATTGTACTTCCTTCAGTACGTCCTGGGCGACTAATCCAATCTGATGGTATAACAGGGCCTTGTGCCGGGTTTGTAAAAGGCTCCAATTTAGGAGGGACTTTAGGGCCAGATATTTTACCATTAGCACCCAGCGTATGACCATTAGCCAGGTAAGCCAACTCATCCTGATCTGGTTCATCCGCTATCGGCGTTACGGTCGTATTCCCTGCCGTTTCCGGCATACCCTCTGTATTACCGGTATTCGTAGCGCTCTGCTGCCCTGACTTATCCGGGGTAGTCAGCGTAATGCCTTTGTTTTGCTCCTGTTTCGGATTAACCAAAATACCCGTTGTCGGGTCTTTCTCCGGCACAGGGAAGACAGTAATTAGCCCTTTCTGCCCCTGTAATTCATCATACGCTTTGCGTTCTGCCGGCGAGAGGTTGTCCACCAGAGCGGGATTGCCTGACATGGAAGCAAGCATGACGTTCGTTTTCTGAGCCGAAGAGAGTTGCTCCACTGCTGACGTCGCGGCAGTGGCACCGATTAGCGCTCCCAGCCCACTTTCAATCAACTTATTACGGCAGGCTGCAACTTTGGTACAGCCTTCAATCGCTAGTTTACCGCCCTGTGCAATGACACTTAGATAATGATTATTCTCAACCGCATTCTTCCCAACCTGCGCGGCGGTCAGGGCATCGGCGCCTCTGTCGCCTATCAGGCCGCCCGCCAGGCCGCTTGCCAGGGTTGCCAGGGCGGAGACGGTTTTCTTCTCCTCCTCACTCAGTTCGCCCGGCTTTTTGTTGTAGAGGCTGCCGGCAATCATCCCGGTTGCCTCGCCGGCCACTGCGCCACCGGCGGCCACCAGCGCGTTTTTATTCTGCGCGGCGGCCAGCGCGGCGTTGACGACTGCATGCGCCATCAGGTTGGCGGCGGTGTTTACCTCGTTGGTGACCGGGTCGGTGGTCTGTTGGTGGATCAGCTCCGCAATATAAGGGGCCGCGCCTCCGGCGATGGCGGCTTTCACATCCCCGCCAATCAGCCCCTGGATCACCGCCGTGGCGGCCTGCATGCCCTGTTGCAGGGCGCTGCCGGTGCCGTAAGGGGCCATCGCCGTGGCTTCTACCTGTTTGGCGATCTGTTCCGGTGTCGGCTTCGCGTTGCCTTTGGCTGCCAGTGCCGCTTTCGCGGCGGCGACAGCTGTCGGATCTTTTTGCGCCTTCGCAGCAGCAATTTTCCCCTCGGTCGTCGCGATGTCCATCGCCTGTGCGGCGATGTCGCCTACCAGCTGCGCGGTCTGTAGCCGGCGCTGCTCTTTCTCTTTGTTAAAGATCGGGTCGATGCTGCCGTTGGCGTGCTCAACGTCGCGGCTCAGGTCGCTGACTGCCTGCTGCTGCGCGCCCGGGTTGCGGATAACGAGAGTGCCGTCAGAGACTGCGGCCTGCGTCACGCCTTCGGCATGGCCGCTGCCGCCTGCTCCGGCCAGCACGGTGCTCGCCGCGTTGCCCAGGAACATGCCGCCTATCGAGCCGCTGCTGCTGAAGGAGACGCCCTGATGCTCGGTTTTGTAGTCTGCGCGGTTGTCGAGGTTGCTGAAGCCCAGCGTGCCGGTGTCGAGCCGGTTCGCGGCTGCGTCGGCGGTGCTGCTGATCACGGCACCGTCGAGCTGGGTATGGTTGCCCACCGTGAGATCGAAGCCTTTATCACCGGCGTAGAGGCCGGTCTGCTGCTGCACTGAGTCATAGGTGCTGCGCAGCTTGTCACGGTTATAGCTGAAGCTGACCGAGGTGCTCTCAGGGTTGCCGAAGCCATAGCTACCGCCCACGCCGGCGCTCTGCTGCGTGCTGGTGTAGTTGTCGCTGTCCTGCAGGCTGCTCAGGGTCAGGTCACGCCCGACGTTCGCGCTGATCTGCTCGCCGTTCACCTGCGCGCCGTGAAGCGCGGTGTCACGCCCGCTGTTAAGTGTAACCTGCTGCCCCGCATCCAGCGTGGTCTCATTCCAGGTGGTGCCGTTGCCCTTCTCATTGCCGTGCGCGCTGTTGGCGCTGGCCGAGATCGAGAAGCCGCTGCCGGTCATGATGCTGACACCCACCGAGCCGCCTTTACTCTGGTTTTTGCCGGTGGTCAGCTGGGTATCCAGCCCCGCTGACAGCAGGATGTCACGCTGGGCGTCCAGGGTAATATCCTGCCCTGCTTTGGCCTGAGTGCCCACCAGCGTGATGTCGCCGCTCTGCGCGCTGGTGCCGCGGCCGGTGGCGGTCACGGCGAGGTTGCGCCCGGCCGACAGGGTGCTGCCGGTGGTGGTATCCCGCTCACTGTGGGATGACGAGGTTGAAGACTGGCTGCCCAGCGAGAGCGCAACGCCCACGGTACCCTGTTCGCCTTTGGCCTGCGCCAGGCGCGACGCCTGCTCCGCCTGCACGCCGGAGAGCACGCTCTGCACGCCCTGCAGTGCCGCCAGCCGTGAGTCGCCCTGTTTGGTGGCGGCCTGCGCGGTGGTGACGGCGCTGTTGACCGCACTGCCGACGGTGCCGGAGAGCGCCAGCGTCAGACCGCTGGTTTTTTGCTCGAACTTCTCGTCACTGACGCGTTTGTCATGGCCGGGGGTAATGGTCACGCTGTCGCCGGTGATGCTGAGATCGCGCCCTGCCACCAGATCGGCACCGTTGATGTGCGCCTGCCCGCCGGCGGTGATGCTGACGTTGCCGCCGGTGCTGCCCACAGTGCTGACGCTCTGGCTCTGGGTGGTGCCCTTCTCCTTCAGGTCATGCACGGTTTTACTGCTGCCGATAGAGAAACCGATGCCGCCGGTGCCCATCAGGCCGCTTTTTTTGGTCTCGGAGAAGTGCCATGCGGAGTCGGTATTGGTAGCTGCCAGAATATCGACCTGGTTACCGGCGTTCAGCGTTACGTTGCTGTCACCCACCACCTGCGAGCCTTGCACCAGCAGGTTATTGCCCGCCGAGACCGTGACATGGTTGCCGCTCAGCAGCGTGCCCTGTTCCGTGGTGGCGCTCTCTTCCTCGATGGTGTGGGTGGTCTTTTTGCTGAGGAACCCTTTTTTGGTTTTGGTCTCCTCTTTGTAGTGGTAATCGCTGTCGGTGGCGGTCGTGAGGGTGACATCACGTCCGGCGGTGACCGAGACATCCTGCTGCGCGGTGACCTGCGTCGCGGCGCTGTTCACATCACGTCCGGCGGCCAGGGTGGTGCTGCCGCCGCTGGCGATCTCGGTGGCCTGCTGCCGCACCGTCTCATTGATCTCGCTGTTGCTGCCGGATTTATAGCGGTTGCCGCTGGTGGTGGCTTCCGCCTGTAAGGTGAGATCCCGCCCGGCGTTCAGGGCGGCGTCCCCCTCGGCGGCCAGCCCGGCTGCGTGGCTGGTGAGGTCACGCCCGGCCGTCAGGGTCAGATCGCCGCCGCTGGAGACGGTGGTGCGATCGACGCCGGTGGTGTGCGACTCGCGCTTGCCTTTGCTGTCCTGCTGGCTGGTGGCGGCGCTGTTCAGGGTGAGATCGTTACCGGCTGCCAGCGCGGCGTTGCCGCCGGCATTAACGGCACCGGCAGTCACGGTGAGGTCATGGCCCGCCTGCATGGTCAGGTTGCCGCCCGCCGACACGCTGTCGGCCTGGTTGCTGACCGTGCGGGTCCCGGTGTTCGCGGCGTTCTGCCAGCCGTTTTTAAAGCCGGACTGGCTGCTGCCGTTGGTGAGCTGATTGGCGGTGACCGCGATGTCGCCCCAGGCGTTCATCAGCATGTCGCCGCCTGACGAGAGCGCGGCCCCGGTCACGGTGATGTTTTTACCAGCCTGCAGGCTCAGCGTGTCCAGCGCGGTGATGCTGCCGGTGCTGCCGGGCGCGGTCTGGGTGAAGCTCATGGCCGCGCCGCCTTTGCTGGTGGCGTTAAAGGTCTGCGTGTCAGCCGTGGTCAGGTTGTTGATGCTGCCGCCCACGCTCTCCAGCGCCACGGTGGTGCCGCGGATGGTGGCACCGACGTTATTGATGTCACCCAGTGCGCTCAGTTGCAGGCTGCTGCCTGCGCTCATCAGCCCGTCGTTCAGGTTGCTGATGCTGTTCTGGCTGTCGAGCGCCATGCCGGACTGGGCCAGCAGCGAACTGCCGCTGTTGGTGATCGTCCCGGCCTTGAGCGTCACGTTGTTGCCGGCGATCACGCTGCCGTTGTTCACCGTGACATCTTTCGGCGAGAGATAAACCTTCGGCACCATCACCGTCTGGCCGTTAACCGTGGTGGCCTCCCACCAGATGATGCTGGTGTCGAGCGCCGCGACCTGTGCCGCCGTGAGCGAGACGCCGAACTGCAACCCCAGCGACTGTTGTGCCGCGGCGGCGTTGTCCATCAGGTAGCGCATCTGTTCCAGATCGGAACCGAGGCCGTTCAGGTAACGGTTGCCGGTCTGGTTAAGCACCGTGTTGCTGACGTAGCGGGTATCAAAGGCCGCGTCGCCCAGGAACCGGTAGTCATACTCCGGCTTGAGGCTGAGGCGGTCGAGCAGGTAAGCGGAGCCGATAAACTGCGTCTCGTCGGTGTACTGGCTGCGCGTCTCCTGCGGCGCCTGCCCCGGCTGTTTGCCCAGCAGGGTGTAGAGATCGCCGAACAGGCTTGCATCAAGCTGGCCCAGCCCGTTGAGTTTGGGGTTAAGGGTGATGAGGTATGGGCTTTGAGGGTCGGCAGACGCCACAAAATAGCCGTTCTGCCCGCTCGGCAGCGGGTAGGCGCTGGTATCCACCGCTTTACCCTGATAGGTATGCAGCGCGCTGCCTTGCGTGGCCGAAAGCCCGGTGCCGTTCACCTGTGTGCTGTTTAACACGGCAGCCTGCCCCAGCCCGGCCCCGGCCTGCGGTTGGGTCGTGTAATTTTTCAGGGCAGTGACGGAGGCGGTCGTATTGTCCAGCGCGCTGCCGCCGTTGATCTGTTGCAGCGCGGCCTGTAGTTGATCCTGCCATTGCAGTGAACCGACCGCTACCTGCGCGCTGTTCGCCAGCGCCTGTTTTTGCTGGGCGGCCGCGATGCCCGGCGTTGCCAGGCGGCTCAGGGCCGGGGCCGTGAGGGTGTGGTCAACCCCACCGGCATTGGCGTTGGTCTCAGTATTGCTGATGTTGTTGCTGAAGCTGGCGCTGAGGTTGCCGCCTGCCTGAATCACGGCGCGGTACACGTTGCCGCTGCCGTCCGTTTCATAGGTGGGCGCACCGTCCAGCTTGTAAGACATAGAGGATGAACTTGATCCGCCTGTGTAGCGGTAAGTCAGGTACTCCGTGGTGGTGCCTTCCGTCCAGGAGCGGTTGCTCAGAGTGTCACCGGAGAGCGCCATATCCCCACCGGCCAGCAGGGCCGAGGCCATATTTTCCAGCGTTCCGGCCTGGCCGGTAACGTTACGCCCGGCCGCGATCCGCGCCTGGTTGCCGCCGGGGTTTACGGTAATGGCCGAGCTTTGTACCGCGACTTTTTGGACGGCGGCTTTTTCGGTCGGTGCGTAGTACGTGACTGTCGAGCAAATATCATCCCCATGGCCGTGAATACACTGCCCTTCCCGTGTATGCGAGGCATACTCCCCCGGTGCAAACCAGGAGAGCGGAATCGCAACCACCGCATCGCCCGCCCAGGCGGGTTTGTCCGTGGAGATAACCTGTTCACTGGCGGAGAAGCCGTCGCGCTGGTTCAGCAAGTGCCCGGTCTTCACCGTGATATCGCCGTTTTGCGTCTCGATGGTGCCGGAGGTGTTGATGACCTCACTGTTGGCATTGCCTGCGCTGTCGCGCTGCATCCACAGGCTGTTACCGGCCAGCATGTCGCCGCGCTGGTTCTGGATGCTGTTTGCCAGCAACCAGAGATTGTTGCCCGCGTAGATCAGCGCGCTGTTGAGAATGCTGCCCGGCGCGCTGAGCGTCAGGGAGCCGAGCGTGCCGGTAAAGCCCGCGACATTGATGTCGCTGCGGCTGGCGAGGGTGACGTCACCGCCGCCCTGCAGGCTGCCCGCGCCGTTAAGATCGATGCGCCCGCCGCTGAGGTTGCTGGTGCCGCTGCCGGTGGTCAGCTGGCCGTTGTTCACCAGCGCGCCCCCGGCGCTGAGGTTGAGTGCCTGCCCCTGCATTACGCCCTGATTCACCAGATCGCCGTTGCTGCTGGCCGTCAGCGTGTTCCCGGCTGCCACAGTGCCCTGCGCGGTGAATGCATTGGCCAGCGTCAACGTCAGGTTGCCGAGGGCGACCAGCTGGCCGGTGGAGTCCAGCCCGGTGCTGTTAAGCACAAGGTTGCCGCCGCTGAACAGCCGCCCGCTGCCCTGCTGGCTGGCCTGGTCTGCCGTGATGTTAAGCTGGCTGCCGCCAAGCAGGGTGCCGCTGTTGGTCAGTTGCTGATAATTCACCGTCAGGTTAGCGCCCTGCACGCGGCCCTGGTTAGTTAACGCCCGGCCGGTCAGCGTGCCCTGCTGTTCCGCCAGCAGGGTGCCGGTATTGCCGGTGGACGCCGCATTCACATTCAGTTGCGCCGCCTGAAGCCAGCCGCTGTTAGTGAGCTGCGGGGTGTTCAGCGTCAGCTGGCCGCCGCCGAGCAGGCGGCCTTCGTTACGGGCCGTCTGGGTGGCGGTGAGTGTGCTGGTGCCGCTGCCCTGAATCAGCCCCTGGTTGATCAGGTTGGGGGTGGTGAACGAGAGATCTTGCCCGCTGAGCAGGCTGCCGGCGGCGGTGTTGGTCAGGTCGCCGCTCAGGGTCAGCGTCATGCCGTTGTCCCCTTGCAGGCGGCCGCTGTTGGTCAGTGCGCCGCCGGTCAGGCTCAGGCTGTTGCCCTGCATCCGCCCCTGATTGTTCACCGAGGCGGCATTCAGCGTCAGCGCGCCGCCGCTGAGCAGCGTGTTGTCCTGCTGCTGGGTCAGGTTGCCGGTGAGGTTGACCGCCAGCCCCTCCACCCCGCTGATGGCCCCGTTGTTGTCCAGCGATCCGCCCTTCAGGCTGAGGTTTTTGGCGATCCACTGGCCCTGGTTGCTGAGGGTCAGCGCCTGAAGCGCTGCCTGGCCGTTGGCGCTGATTTTGCTGTTCGCCCCGGCCGCCAGCGTATTCGCCAGCACCAGCGCCAGCGCATCGGCGCTCTGGATGGTGCCGTTCTGGATCAGGTCACCCGCCTGCAGCGTGATGCTCTGCCCCTGCAGGCTGCCGCTGTTGGTGATGCGGCCATTGCCGCCGTTAATCGTCAGCGCGCCCTGGGTCAGCAACGCACCGCTGTTGAGGAGTGACGGCGCGGCAGACGCGACGGCCATCACCCGCAACATGCGGGCAAAGGCGGGCGGCGGGGTGCCGATCGTCAGGGCGTGCAGGCCGGTCAGGGTGCCCTGATTGGTGACCTGCGTCGGGTGAATCGTCAGGGTGTTGCCCTGCACCGCGCCGCTGTTGTTCAGGGTGGTGCCGTCGAGCGTGAGATCCCCCTCACTCAGCAGCGAGCCCTGGTTGCTGAGCGTGCGGGCGGTGACTTGCGCGCCCGCTTTGCTCAGCAACTGACCGCCATTCTGCAATGTGCCGGTGACGGCGGCAGTGAGTGCGCTGGTCGCCAGCAGTGAGCCGTCATGTTGCCATGCGTCGGCAGTGACGTCGGCATCCTGCCCTTGCAGCGTGCCGTGGGTGATGAGTTGCCCGGCGGTAAGCGTCAGGTCACCGCCGCTGAGGGCGCGCCCCGGCTGGCCGAGGGTTATGCTGTCACCCGTTACGGCCAGCCCGTCGCTGCCCTGCCACAGGCCATCGTTAGTGAGTTCATTGGCGTGCAGCGTCAGGGTGCGGGCAGCGACCGTGCCGCTGTTCAGCAGGCGCCCGCCGCTGAGCCAGCCGTCACCGCCGCTCCACAGCTGGCCGTGGTTGATCAGGTCACCGGTGACGCTGCCGTTCAGGCCGTTAACCCCGTTCAGGCTGCCGCTGTTGTCCAGTTGGCTGAGGGTGTAGATCAGCTGTTGCCCCTGCAACGTGCCGCTGTTTTGCGCGCTGCCCCCTTGCAGGGTCAGGTCGCCGCCGCTCAGCAGCTGGCCGTAGTTCTCCAGCGTGCTGGCCGTGAGATCGAGGCGCTGTTCGCCCTGGGCGGTGCCGTTGTTGCGCAGCGTGCTGCCGGTCAGCGTCAGGGTGCGGGCGGCCACGGTGCCGCTGTTGTTCAGGGTGGCAGCCTGGAGTGCCGCGCCCTCCTGCGCCACCAGCTGCCCGCCGGACTGGTTGTCCAGCGTGTCAGCGGCTGCCAGCGTCAGGCTGTTGGCCGCTATCCGCCCCTGGTTGATCAGGGACTGACCGTTGAAGGTGAAACCCTCATTGGCCTGCACCAGCCCGGCGTTCTCCAGCCGATCCGGCGAGAGGCTCAGCCCGCCGCCGCTCAGCAGCTGCCCCTGCGCGGTGTTGCTCAGTTGCGCGGTGGTGAGGGACAGCGAGCGGTTACCCTGCAACAGCCCGCTGTTAATCAGTGACGGGGCATCAAGGCTGAGCTGGCTGGCGGCCAGTGTGCCGCTGTTATTGATGCCCGCCGCGCTGAGATCGACATCCTGCTGCCCCAGCAGTGAGCCGCTGTTGGTCAGGTCGCCGGTAAGCACGGCGCTGAACGCGTTCTCTGCCAGCGCACTGCCGCTGTTCTGCCAGTTGCGGGCCTGCACCTTGACCGTGCGCCCCTGCAACGCGCCCTGATTCGCCAGCGTATCGCCGTCGATCGTCAGCGCATCGCCGCTCAGCAGCTGCCCGCTGTTGCCGAGTGCGCCGCCCTGTACCTGCACGCTGTCACTGCCCTGGATCAGGCCGCTGTTGATCAGGTCACCTTGCAGCGCCGCCACTTTCGCCATCAGCCAGCCGCGGTTGTCGATCTGTTCCGCCTGTAAGGTGATGCCCTGCTGCCCGAGGATTTTCCCGCTGTTTTCCAGCCGGTGCTCCACCGTGACCTGCCCATCCTGTTCGCTCAGGGCATTGCCGCTGTTTATCCACTCGCCGGTGGCGAGATTCAGCGTGCCGCCCTGCAACAGCCCGGCGTTGGTCAGGCGGGTTTGCCGGAGATCCAGCGTGCCGTTACTGACCAGCACGCCCGCCTGCTGGTTATCCAGCGTGGTGCCGCGTTGGGTAAAGGCGGTGGTGCCCTGCAGCCGCCCCAGGTTGGTCAGGGTCTCCGCCTGGGTAGTCAGCGTGTCAGCCGCGATCTGCCCGGCATTCTCCAGCAGCGGCGCGTGCAGCGTGAGGTGCCCGGTCGCCAGGAGGTTGCCGTTGCTCTGGTTGGTGAGGCTGTTTGCCAGCGTCAGCAGCATATCCGTGGATTGCAGATCACCGGCGTTATCCAGCGTGCCGGCGTCGAGGGTCAGCGTGCCGCCGCTCAGCAGCGCGCCCTGGTTGGTGACGGCATCGGCTGCTACCGCCAGCGAGCTGTTCCCTTGCAGTGTGCCGCGGTTGGTGAGGGTTCCATGCGTGACCGCCAGTGTCTCTGCCGCCAGCTGGCCCGCGTTATCGAGCGCGTCGCCGCTGAACGTCAGGCGATCTTTCGCCAGCAACAGCCCCGGTGCCTCGTTAAAGAGGGCGAGGGTGGCGGCCGTCAGGGTCACGGCGTTGATTTCACCCCGGTTGGTCAGGCGATCGCCGCTGAGTGCCAGCGCGCTCTCCCCGGTGATCAGGCCGTCATTATTGAGCACCGGGATCGCCAGCGTCAGATCGCCGGCCGTGTGGATCGTGCCGCCCGCGAGGTTATCGAGTTGCGTGGCCAGCAGGTGTAATGACTGTTCGCCCTGCAACAGGCCGCTGTTGGTGAGGGCGTGGCTGGTTACCCTGAGGTCCGGCGCGGTCAGCGTGCCGCTGTTTTCCATCTCCGGCGCGGTGATCCGCACAGCGGCCGCGCTGCTTTTGCCGCCATGGTGCAGCTGTTCAGCACTCATGCTCAGCGTGCCTTTGGCCGCGTGCGTGCCGTCCAGCGTGGCCTGCTGCGCCGCGATCGTGAGATCGCCCTGGCTCTGCACCTGCGCGGTTTTTCCGCTGGTCAGCTGGTTGCCCTGCAACACCAGATCGCCCCCGGCGCTCACATCACCGTTCAGCACGGCGCGGTTGGCCTTCAGCGTCAGCGCGCCCTGGCTGCGGGTCACGGAGCCTTCGCCGCCGGTCAGCGTGTCACTGCTCATTGCCAGCCCCTGTGCGCCGGAGAGCGTGCCGTTCTGTTCCAGCGTTCCCGCGTTAAGGGTAAGCCTGCTGTCACTCAGAAGTTTGCCGCTGTTGCGTAACGCGTCACGCAGCGTCAGGGTGCCTGCGCCTTGTGCGCTGAGCGTGCCGTTCTGGCTGAGGGTGTCGGCAGTGAGCGCCAGCGTATCGCCGCTTTGCAGCGTACCGCTGTTTACCACTGACGCGCCGTTGAGCACCATGCCCTGCCCGCTCTGGAGGGTGCCGCTGTTAGTGAGCGCGTTCATGCTGCTCTGCACCTGCCCGCCCGCCAGCAACGTGCCGCTGTTGTTAAGCGTGCCGCCCGTCAGCGTCAGGGTCTGGCCGGCATTCAGGTTGCCCTGGGTCAGGGCATTGCCGCCGGCGGCCAGATGGATGTCACGCGCCGCATCTGCCCGGCTGGCGCTGTCCTGCGTGAGATCGCGGCCTGACAGCTGAATATCCTGCCCGGCGGTCAGCGCGGCATGGCTGAGTTGCAGCGTGCCGTCACTGGTGAGCGCCATGTTGCCGTCGCTGACCAGTGCGCCGCCCTGTACGCTGACGCCCGTCTGCCCGCCGATCGTGATAGTGCCGGAGGCTTTGTTGTCGCCGTGCAGTTCCACGCGCTCACCTTTCGCCGTCAGCGCGCCGCTGGCCAGGCTGGTGTTGACCACCAGTTTACCGTTGGCATTCAGCGTAATATCACCCTGCCGGGCATTCAGGTTGCCGAGGTTAACCCCCACCCCTTTTTCGCTGGAGACCAGATGGATGCGGTTGGCATACATGCCGCCCAGCGCGCCGGTATCCACGGAGACGCTGGGGGCCGCGCCGTCACCGGTAATCGGCGTGAGGCTGCCGTCTGCCGCGACCCGGTTCGCCCCGGCAATCACCTTCAGGTCTTTGGCGTGAATGGCGGCATTCACGTCGGTGGCGCGGGCGATAATCGACAGCGCATCCGACTGGCTGCCGTTCAGCCCCTGCCCTTCCACCGTAATGCTGCCTTTGCTCACCTCCAGCGATTGCAGGTTGCCCTGCGCATCAAAGGTGGGCTTGCCGGTGGTCAGCGTGACATTCGGCGTGTTGATAAAGCCGCAGCCGTTACAGGTGATGCCGTAAGGGTTGGCGACCATCACATTGGCCGCTTTGCCCGCCACTTCGGTGTAACCCTGGAGCTGTGAACGGTTCGCGCCGGTGACTTCGTTGATAATCGCGTGGGCTTCCTGCCCGGCTTTCAGGTTCGGGTTGTTCTGGATCAGGCCGCCCAGCTGGGTCTGGGTCAGTTGCCCGGTGGCGTTGTTGAGGATCAGCCCTTCCGGGCCGACGTTGTAGGTCTGGTACTGGTTATGGGAGATCCCGGCCTGGTTGGGTGGCGCGATGTTGATCACCGGCACGCCGTTGGCGGCTTTATCCAGCTGCGTGTGGGTGCCTGCCGGGGCGATCTCAGCCGCCAGCGTCGGCAGCAACGGCTGCCATGCCACCAGCGCACAGATCAGGTAGGTCAGCAGACGCTGGGAAAAAGAAGCCTGTGGGAGTCGATTGTCCATAACCTTGCCTTTTAGAACACCAGCGCCAGCCGGTAAGAGATGCTGAGATGATCGGGTGCCAGCCGGTAAGAGATGCTGAGATGATCGGGTGCCAGCCGGTCGGGATAGCTCACCGGCAGGCCAAGCGTTAACTGGGTAGAGAGGTAACGGTTGGTGGTGCCCAGCCCCACCGCGCTGCCCCACAGCGTGCCGGAAGCCCACGGCTCCTCGGTGCTTTTCTTCAGCCAGCCGCCGTCAACGGCCAGCGTGGCATTCACCTGGCCGAGGCCGGGCAAGGTCATCAGGGCGTAATTGAGTTCGTTCCGCCAGTAGCCGCCGATGTCGCCGGAGAGGTACTGCTCTTTAAAACCGCGCACCGAGCTGTCGCCGCCGATCGTCAGCCGCTCATTGCCGTAGAGCCGATCCGGCGTCCACTGCCCGTACACGCTGCTCAGCCACCACAGCGATGCCGTCACCGGCCGCTGAAAACTGCCGCTCAGGCTCCATTTCCGGAAGTCCGCTTTCGGAAGAGCGCCGGGTTTGCCGTGGTCGCTCTCCGCCCCAAGCCAGGGCACCCCATGGCTGAACACCGGGTTAAGCGTGGCGATGCCACCGGCGAGTTTTTGGGTGTGGTTGAGGCCGAGTTGCAGGCTGGTGAGCTGACGGCTGCTGCTCTGCAACAGCACATCGTTCAGGTAGTTATGGCTGGTGTAGTGGCTGAGGCCGGCCATCAGCCCGGTTTTGATGTCGCTGTTACGGAACAGTACCCAGGAACCGTTCAGGCGGTGGGTTTCGCTGCTGCCGTGGGAGAGCCAGCGATAGCCGTTGCTGGTCAGGGTGCTGCGGTAGTCACTCCAGCTGTAGCTATAATCCAGCAGGCCGTAGCCATAAGGCACCGAAAGCCCGGCCTGAAGGCTTTGCGCATCCCGCGAGTGGGAGAACGCGCTGCTGCGGCCCCCGCTGATGAACCATTTATCGGCCAGCCCCAGCAGGTTATTGCCGGTCAGCGAGCCATTTATCTGCCCGACGCCGGTACTTTTCTGGCCGCTATTATCAAAACCCAGCGCCACGGTCAGCGGAAATTCCGGCGTGGCGGTGAGATTAACAATGGAATAACCGGCATTCTCTCCCGGTAATATTTCAATCTGCACCGGCGTGCTACGCAACCGGTTTATCTGCTCCATTCCCTGCTCAATATCGCGCAAGTTCAGGATATTCCCTTCCCGCCCCGGGAACGCCATGGCCAGCTGGCGCGATGCGGCCCCCTCCAGACGGATGGCCTGTAATTTCCCTTCCAGCACCGTGATATGTAACTGCCCGCCTGCGAGATCCTGCTCCGTAATAAAGGCGCGGCTGGTGATATCCCCCCGGCTGATATACCACTGTGAGACATCCCGG
Organism: Chimaeribacter californicus; assembly: GCF_002858675.1. Lineage (GTDB taxonomy): Bacteria > Pseudomonadota > Gammaproteobacteria > Enterobacterales > Enterobacteriaceae > Chimaeribacter > Chimaeribacter californicus. Next base: position 47,678 of record NZ_PJZF01000020.1, on the reverse strand, counting down.
ATAAGCTGATTAATTTCTGCCATGCCGAGGCAGCGGCCGGAATAAGGTGCGGTCAGCGTTTTCTTTTGTGCAGCCGTTAATAACGAGGCGTTATCAATCTGAATAGTCTTTATGGTAAAGCATGGCCCCTGCCCGGTTTCCGGCATCGGTGCCGCAGGCAGAGTTGCCTGCATACTTCGTTGTAAATCATTACGTTGCTGTTCATTCTGCTGCAATAGCTGCTGCTGTTGGGTCTGTATTTGATTGCGATCGGCAGGCGATAAAGGTTGCGCCTGTGCGTGGAATATCATCAGTGCGGCCACCAGCACCACTAATTTCCGTGTATGTGCCATCATAATAAAGCGGGTGTCTTACCAGGGGGGAGCCAGATTCAGGTGACACAGAATATCAGCTTAACAATCGACTTTTACTTATCTAAACAATAAAACAGTAAAATTCCGGCATCAGGCATTAGCGCGCCACGTCATCATGACTTAATGCAAATTATCTGTTTATTATAAAAGACGGGCTTACAAAATCTTTACTAAAGAAAACGTTATATTAGCCGGGGAAAAATACTGGGACAAAGTACTGGGGCGTATTACTCAGTCCGCAGAAAAACAAATAAGTTCCCGGTGACGTGAATTAATGGCAATTGGCGTAAAAAAGAGCATGGCGGAACCGGCAGAGCGCAACCAATTACCATAGAAAAGCGGCCGGATTCGCCAGCCGGCTGAAAATCCGTTACTATCCGCTCCCCTTTCCCCCTCCGGCAGCCTGATGTCTACGATTCCCGATACCTTTATTGCCCCGCCGTGCCATGACAAGATAGAAGTGCTCTATCAGGACGATCACCTGGTGCTGATCAATAAGCCCAGCGGGTTGCTCAGCCTCTCGGGGAAAAACCCGCAAAATATTGATTCGGTGCATCATCGGCTGGTACAGCGGTTCCCCGGCTGCACGCTGGTGCACCGCCTTGATTTCGGGACGTCCGGGCTGATGGTGGTTGCCCGCAATAAGGCGATCAATGCCGCGCTCTGCCACCAGTTCAGCCAGCGCACGGTGACCAAGGTGTACAGCGCACTGCTCTGCGGGCATCTGGACAACGACGAAGGGGTGATAGACGCGGCGATTGCCAAAGACCCGGCGCTGTTCCCGCTGATGTCGATTTGCGCCCTCAACGGCAAGCCCGCCCGTTCGCGCTATCGGGTTATTGAGCGCTTTTATCACACGTTGGAAAACAAGAGGTTACTGCCGTTAACGCGGGTGGCGCTGACCCCGGAGACCGGGCGTACCCATCAACTGCGCATTCACTGCCGGGAGTTGGGCCACCCTATTTTGGGCTGCGACCTGTATGGCGGCCGCCTGCTGCCGGGCACGGAACAGACGCCGCGGCTGATGCTGCACGCCAGTGAGTTAGATTTTGTTCATCCCATCACCGACGCGTGGATTAACGCCCGCCATGCCAGCCCGTTCTGAACGCGCCGGGCAGACGCCGGGCGCAGTGCCAACCGGCAGGCTTACTCAGGGCGCTGAAGGTAAACCCCGGCACCGGGCATTACCACATTAAATCATCGGGCACTTTAAAGTCGGCATACGGATCATCTTCATCCTGCTCTTCCTGACTCAGCGCACTGTTTAACACGATGCTCTCCGCATCACGCTGCGCAATTTTATCGGCGACGCTCGCGGGGATAATGGCGTATTGGCTTTCACCTTTGCTATCCACCACCAGACGGGCAATGGCGAGACGGCCATTGATCAGTTGCGCCTGGGTCAGCTTATCCACCATTATTTTTTTAATGAGATTATTGTCGGTGAAGTTAAAACCGATATCGCCTTTTGGCACAGTGATTCGGTTCATTTCAATCAGCTGCTTCACCTGCGCTTTATACTCTTTAGATAACGCCGCTTGTTTCTGCTGTTCGCTCAGTTGCTTATCCCGCTCAAGCTGGGCTTTTTTATTCTCTTCCACCGCCTCTCTTGCCTCACGAGCCTGAACACGTGATTTTTTAGCCGTTCGCTGGACTTTGGCCACTTTTTTGCTGGTCACTAATCCAGCTTTCAGCATCTGCTCTTGTAAGGTAAGTTTTGTCATTTTCGTATCTGAACCCGTTGGATAATGCGTAGGATTATACCTGTAATTTTTGAGGTTGTACCAGGTTGCCGGCCCTGCCCCCGGCGCGGCCCGGGTTTGGGGGCGATCGGCGGCGGGCGTCGCGTGTGTGGGAGGGGGAGCAGGAGCAGTGGATGGGGGGTTGCGGCTGGTACATGGCAGGCAGGGCTGCGGCCCCCTTGCGTATTTCTTCTGAACCCCTATTAGTTACGGCACAGGGTCAGCTTACTGTGTGTAAGACGGGCGCGGCAGCGGGTCTGCTATGAACAAAAAGCGGATATAATATTGCGCTCAGGTTTTGGATTGTGCAGTATTTATAATCTATTCTTGTTAACCCAAAATATGCCGCCATGATTGTAATAATCACATTGAGTAATAATTTTTTTAAGGATAAATCATGCCTGGAATAACTCTGACATTATCTGGCTACAAGGACCAAAAGTTGACGAGAGAGTGCGTGCATTTAGCCACTCAAATCACATGCAATATATTGAAGAAAAACAGCTTTGAAACCATGGTCATAGTCAGACATGTAGATAATGACGACTGGTTCATTGACGGTAAGAGCTTGGCTGAATGGGGGAAAAACTCATTTAGACTTGAAGTTACTGTCGTGGATGAAACATGCAGTAAAGATCAAAAAACGGCTTACCAAAAGGCAATTTATAACGCTATGGAACAAATCATTGGTAACTTACATCCTCAGTCAAATGTTCATATCATCGATTGTAAAGCTGCCTCATATGGATACACAGGAATAACTCAAGAATACAGATACCAACATAAAGACGAGTTTTACTAATAATAAATCCGTCCACTATAGCGTTTATTTGACGCATTTATGCAGTGAGCTTAAAGCGCCAACGTGCGCTTCCGGCACATGGCGGTCAGGAGTGATTACATCGCGGTCTTTCCTGGTCCGATAATGCTCCTTAGCATATTGGCGTATCATCCGCATTTGCTCGGCTGCGCCCCGAGAGAGCAGGCGCGCAGAAGGCAAACACACGCAGGACAGGGAACGTTTGATGAAGCTTATTGGTAAAATCGGTATTGGCATGGTGGCCCTTACCTGCGTACTCGTTTTAGATGGTTTCATTGGTTATGCGATTGGCTATCAGGCTGATGTGAAGGCATGCAAGACCCTGACGCGTGCAGAGGTAATCGATGCGGTAGTGGCTGATGTGACGCATCCTGACAAGCGTATTTTTAATCAATTTCATCTGGTTCCTTCAAACCTCTATGTAGATAGAGAGGCTATTCAGATAGGGCCTACGTCTGTACTGGCCCCCTTGCGTATTTCTTCTGAACCTGACCGGCAATATTTCGCGATGCTACGTTGTTCAGACCTGGAGGATATTGAGTATGCAAGTGATTAGCGGATGGGCCGTTACGGGTCATGAATAGGATGATGCGATGGGTGAATTTTTCAGAGGATGTGAAAACCCGCGAAAAGCGGGTTTTGCATTACTGCGGGTAGCCTTACATCATTCGGTTGCACAGACTCTTCAAACGCTGCTGCACCTCTTCGTGAGGTTCGCGCTCAACACATTCTTCCAGGTACTGACGGTGAACCGACAGGCTATCAAGCGGCCACACTTCGAGGGCATTCATCGCCATGTGACGGTTACTTACCACTGGGCTTTGCAGTGCGGCCTTAAGTAAAGGCCATCCCATTTCCGGGAAGCGTTTTAATTCCTGTAATACCAAATCCAGCTGGCGTTGAGAATTCCATTTTGGCCCCATGCCGCTGCTCATTGTCGGCCCACTCGCGATCGCCTTAAGATCAAACTGTGCTTCTGCCAGATTGCATACCTGGCTGGCCTGGTATGCATCCTCTGTCTGCATCAGGTAGTACCAGAGCGATGACTCAGGATTATTGCGCTGGCGTGCAAAGAGTGCAGGAAAGGGATCCTCTTGACGATCGCGGCATACGTCAACAGCAAGATGGAACGCGTAACCTTCTTCACCCGCCAACGCCTGTGCGGTAACGTCCCCCCAAATCGTTAACGCCAGCACCTCGGCGCTTGTTGCCACCAGCTGCGAGGAGAGAGCCGGTTCCAATGATTTTTCACTCTGTGCCCACTCCCTGATACGTTTGGCAGTGAGGTAGTGCAGCGGATGAGCGGGCAGATATGCCAGGACGTTTTGCAAATAACGCCAACAGGCCTTCGCGCCATCGTCATAGGCTGACATACCGGGAACCGGCCCCCCATTTAACAGCGCATAAATCATTTCCGCTGCCCCCAGCAGAAGGGCATCGTCATGTTCCGATGCCAGCGCATCGACCAGCCTGCCGTGGACTGCACAGTTCACCGCGGTGTATTCATTCATCACTGAATTGGCGAAGCCCTCGCGCAACAACCAACTACAGATCGTTTCATCCAGTGTGTATGGCATACGTTCCATCAGATGAATGCGCCCCCAGCCGTTAACCCGCAGCGCCATGGCAAACCAGATATCGGCATACTGCTCCGGCTCAACCATGGAACGCAGTGCGACAACAGCATAGAGCGTAAACTCATCATGGCGCGCCAGCACTTTCAACACTTCCACACTGCGCTGTTGTGGAAAGAAGGCCATCATAGCCATGGCAAACTTTACCGCATTAGGATGCGGGCTTTGGGTGCTCAGCAATAACACCAGCTCATGGAGCTGATCCGCCCGCAGGCCCCGGGACTCAGGGATGGCTTTCATCAGGTCATCGATGTAATGCAGAAGGGAATCCTGATTTATTAAGTCATACAGCACCTGCATTGTCTTGAAGCCCGGTTTTGCGAGCGCCTGCTGCAACGCAGACAGAATTTCCTCTGCGCCCGGACCATCGCTACCGACACCAAAGTGGTAAATCATCGTGCCTTCAAGCGCACCGGGTGCCCAGAACGCTTCATCCAAGTCACCTAACGGCTGAGCCTCTAATAGGCTGTTATCCCATGCCAGCGGTTGTGGCTGATCATAGGTTTGCTCAAGACGTGCATAGATCGATGGCAGCTGTGCATCCCATACCACCGGAAAGGTATGTTGTGGGCTTTTGCCCAGTAACCTGTTAAACCAACTTTTCATATCCATTCCCTGTTAAACGTGATTTCCCAGCACCGTTTCAAATAGCAGTGCATCGAGTAACGCGTCATCGCGCTTGTTGGGCGACGGGGTGAGCGCCGCGTCAGTACGGGTCAGTTCAGCCTCTATGAAGGCATGCAGGACTGGCCGGCGAGGCCCGTATTGTGCTTCACCGGCGCGTTGTTTGGCGGTAAGCAACGCCACGATGTCCTGCAGTAACGGGCCTTCCTCTACCGTTCCCTGAAGCAGTTGATCAAAGCGCATGGGCGGCGCGCCTTTACCCGCTTCTATCCAGCGCACCGCCAGCAAAGGGCGCAGAACATAAAAATACTTTTTCAGCCTGACTTCGTCGCCTTGCAGATAATGACGAAAGTTTTTGTGCGCCATAGACCGGTAGTGCCAGCGCGCCCGCTCCGGTGAAAAGAAACGATCGCTGATAGCATTCACACGCGCCATTATGTCGTCGTTCTGCCGGTATATGATTGGCGAATCCAGCCAGTCGTTTAGCGTGGGGTTGGCGCGCTTTAAAAGACCCAGTGCTTTTCGCCACTCCCAGCCGCAAACGTCGAGTTCGGCATCGATTGGTTTTTCGATAACGTCACGCGGCGATTCAACGCGCAGGTACCACTCAGGTTTATGCACGTAGATAAAACGCACATCATAATCACTGTCCGGTGAGGCAAAGCCCCAGCCACGGCTGCCTGATTCACAGGCAAACAACACACGTACGTCGTGTTCAGCTTCAATGTGCTCCAGGACGCCGCAAACGCGGGCGCGCATCGCCTCATCAACGCCGTGTAATCCCGTTTCTATGTTCATCCTGCTCTTCCTTTTATCCTTTTACGCACACGACCTGGCGTAGCGTGTGAACGATCTCAACCAGAGAAGATTGCGCTGCAATCATGCCGCAGCCAATGTCTACGCCTACTGCCGCCGGGATGATGGCACCCAGCGTCGGGATCACACTGCCAATCGTTGAGCCTTTACCAAGATGTACATCGGGCATGACTGCTACATGCTTAAAGATAAATGGCATGTTGGTCGTGTTAAGCCGTTGCTGTCTGGCTTCAGGTTCCACCGGCACACCGTGCGTCCACATTTTTATCGGCCCACCCGAGAGAGAATTCAGTATTTCAAATTGAGGTTTCATTTTTTTCGTTTGTCATAGTGATTTTTATAGCGGTTTTATATACATAGCGAATGGCGTGCCAATCATTACATTTCACAGCAAAATTAATTAAGCCAATGATTTATAAAATTATTTATTTAAACCCGTAATTTGCCATGAAGAATTGGAAGGGATATTCTTATCTTATTAGATAAGGATTTATCTCAAAGGATAACTAATGAAAAAACGTGTCGTCATCGGTGTTCTGGGAACTCAACTTGACAGGCGGGGTAAGCGTCAGCATCGCTGGACCAAATGGCGCCCCAGCGTGGCACTATGCCAGCACGAGGATTTACCTATTGACCGCTTCGAGTTGTTGCACCAACCGCACGACATAAGCCTGGCGGAACGGTTGGTAGAGGACATTGGGGAGGTATCACCGCAAACGCGGGTTGTACCGCATGCCGTCAGCCTTACCGATCCCTGGGATTTCGAAGAGGTTTACAGTGCATTTCTTGATTTCGCCAGCCGTTACCCGTTCGATACCGAGAACGAAGAGTATCTGGTGCACATCACCACCGGTACTCATGTGGCGCAGATTTGCTGGTTTCTGCTGACAGAAGCGCGTTACCTCCCAGCCAGCCTGTTACAGACCGGGCCAGGACCAAAGGGCGAAGTGACACCAGAAGGCGTGTATTCGGTCATTGATCTGGATTTAAGTCGCTATGCCACGTTAACCAGCCGCTTTCAGCATGAGCAGCAGAGTTCGGTTTCATTTCTTAAATCAGGTATCGACACCCGTAATCCCAGATTTAATGCGCTTATCGAACAAATCGAACGCGTGGCGCAGCGATCGAATGCCCCCATGCTTTTAACGGGGCCAACGGGGGCGGGAAAATCGTTTCTGGCAGAGCGGATCTTTCAGTTACGTCAGTCTCGTCATCAGGTCAAAGGAAAATTTGTCGCCGTTAACTGCGCTACGCTGCGCGGTGATAACGCTATGTCAACGCTGTTTGGCCATGCTAAAGGGGCGTTTACAGGTGCATTGTCTGCACGCACGGGCTTATTGCGTGAGGCTGATGGCGGCATTCTTTTTCTCGATGAAATCGCGGAGCTGGGTCTTGATGAACAAGCTATGCTGCTGCGTGCGATTGAAGAGAAGCGCTTCTTCCCGTTTGGTGCAGACCGTGAAGTCAGCAGTAATTTTCAGTTGATCGCCGGCACGCACCGGGATATGCATCAGTGGGTAAGTGAGGGGCGCTTTCGAGAAGATTTGTATGCGCGCATCAATATGTGGACATTCAATCTGCCGGGTCTTGCCGAGCGCCGGGAAGACATTGAACCTAACGTTGATTACGAACTTCAGCGCTTCATGCGTGACCAGCAGAGCCAGGTGCGCTTCGATAAAGATGCGCGCGCCCATTACATCCGTTTCGCGAACTCAGGTGAGGCTGCCTGGCGGGGCAACTTTCGCGAACTTGGTGCCAGCGTAGCGCGGATGGCAACATTGGCAGAAAACGGACGCATTACAGTAGCGCTGGTGGATGAAGAGATCGCCCGTTTGCAGGCAAACTGGCATACAAAAGGGAAACCTTTCGTGACATTGCCGCTTGAGAATGAGATCGATCTGTTTGATCAAAAGCAGCTAGAAACGGTTATTGATGTTTGCCGGCGTTCAACCTCGCTTTCAGAAGCGGGCCGTAAACTCTTCGCTATCTCCCGGCAGCAGAAAAAGCAGCCAAACGATGCGGATCGGTTGCGCAAATACCTCATGCGTTTTGATTTAAGCTGGGAGGATGTGCGCGAGCAAAAGGAATGATTCGCCTGCACTCTATCCGAGGCTATGTAGGCGCTAATCACGGGAGTTCGTTTACTCGAACCTGCGCGAATTAACGGTTCACCATATCGATCACGACCATACCAATAACCCGGAAGACGGCAGTAACGGGGCGTGATTGTGTCTCTATTGTCATGAACACTCGAAGTACACGGAAGCTGACCAGTACGGCACCACCGTGGTGGCAGGAGAAGACGCGCAAAAAGAGGTAGGGGCCGCGACCTATAGCCTCTTTGCCGATTTAAATCTGGAGATCTATCTATGAGAATAGTTGACGGGTCGAACGCAATTCTCTCGCCGTAGAATGAGGCAGACACCGGCCATAAATGACTGAAGAGTAAAAACAGCCATTATCATCAATTATCTGGCAAAGACACTTGAAAGACTTACCTGGTACAGTGCTGTCAACTGACTGAGCAGCTTCATCAATCGTGTCGAAATCGATCGTAATGCTCACCTCTTTTACCCAGGCGTCAGGGATCTGTTGTTTCGCAAGAAGGTCTGCAAGCATATACGTGTAGCGCCACGCTATATTATCAATTAGAACAAAGCTGGCGCTGCTCTTATGCCTTGGAAATGTAAATCTCACCGAAGTAAGATGCCTTTCGATAGCAAATAGCTTTAACTGGCCAATAGACCAATATCCGTTGTAATCGTTGTTCCGACTGACAAAGCTTCCATTAAGAGAATTTGCTATTCCTTTAAGCTCAGTTCTTCGTGCCATTATTGATTCCTGACTGCTTTTCACACGGCCTAATTAATCACTATAATTTGTACCGGCCGACTGGGCCATCCTTCAGCACTCAATCTGCTATTTGTAAATAATGGCGCGATATCATGTACGCCTGCTTCTGGCATCCCCTACTCATAATCCTTAAAACACGCGATCAGCATCTCAGTGAGCACCCTGACTTTTCGCGAGGGGTGCTGACCCGGCGGGCGGACGACATAGACGCCGGCTGAGGGCGGTGGGTAGCAGGTCATTATCGGCACCAGTGCGCCCGAGGCTACATGGGGGCGGGTTACGCCATCGGGGAGCCAGGCGATGCCGAGCCCCTCTATGGCGGCGGCGGCCAGGGCGGTCGCGTTGTCAGCTTTGAAACGCCCCTGCGGGTTTACCGTCACGATCTTCCCGCCATCCATAAATTGCCAGGCTTCCGTTCCCTGCATCAGCGCATGATGGTTCACCAGCTCGCTGGGGTGCTCAGGCGCGCCGTGCGCCTTGATGTAGCCCGGGCTTGCCACGAGTTTTCCGTAAATCGGCCCGACGCGCCTTGCCATCAGGGTGGAATCCGGCAGGTAACCCACCCGGATCGCACAATCAAACCCTTCGGCAATGAGATCCACAAACCGGTCGCTAAAGGAGAGATGAATATGGAGCCGCGGATGGTCCAGCGCCATTTTCGCCAGCACGGGGGCGAAGTGCGCAGGGCCGAAAGAGAGTGAGGCGGCCACCCGTAAACGGCCACAAAGCTCGCCGTCTGGCTGAAGGGTTTCTCTTGCCGCTTCAATCTCGGCGCACGCTCTGGCGGCATGATCCCGAAACGTGCTTCCTGCTTCCGTGAGCGCGGCACCCCGGGTGGTGCGGGCCAGCAGCTGGATGCCCAGCTCCGTTTCAAGCCGGGCAAGCCGTCGGCTGACGATGGATTTAGAGACATTAAGCCTGCGTGCCGCAGGCGAGATCCCGCCCGCATCCGCGACTTCTACAAAGGTAAGCAGATCCTCAATGTCCACACGGTCTTCCCCCCTGTTGCGGCATGGCTGGTGCGCGGAACCACCGGCCTCCATTATTACCAGCCGTGACAGGGGTGTCCATTTTTTAAGCGTTATTGCCAGCGAAGATAGGGTGTTCCGGGCGGGATTATGCCGAGGAAAATGAGGCCGGTGTTGCATCACCGACCTCTGTGCTGTCAGCGTGCGTTGGCCGGTGCCGGGGTGTTGAGCAGTTGCTGCTCCCATAAGTAGGCAATGCCGCTGCCCGCTGCGTGCTGAATGATCACCTTATTCAGCTCTGCGGCACTCTCCGCCCTGGCCCAGTCACGCTGCCACTCCGCCGCCAGCGCCAGCCAGGTCATCATATTAACCCCGGCGGCGATCATGCGCTGTATCGCTACCTGATGCGCCTCGACTGACACCGCACCCGATGCATCGGTGATGACGGTGACATCCCAGCCCTCCCCGGCGGCCTGGATGGCGGGCATCGCGACACAGATTTCAGTCCACAGCCCGGCGATGATCAGCTGTTTGCGGCCGGTCGCCTTGACCACTTCCACCACCCTGGGATCTTCCCAGGTGTTGATGAAGGTGCGATCTATCACCTCCTGATCGGGGAAAACGTCCGTGATTTGCGGAAAAATAAGGCCGCCGCGTTCAGCAATCACGCTGGTCAGAATGGCCGGCACCCCAAAGACGTTGGCGGCTTTCGCCAGAGCGGTGGCGTTGTTGACCACCAGGTGGGGATCGTGGCTGTTCAGATTGGTGAGTTGGTAAGGCTGGTGATCAATCAGCACCAGTACGGAGTCTTCAGGGCGAAGAAGCGAAGTAAGGCCGTTGCGAAAGGTCATGCATGCATCCTCTGTTACCGTTGTGAGTGAGATGGGTGCGGCGTTAAGGCCCGTGCAGCCTCCGGCACCACCAGGTCGGATACTGGCACTTCCCCTCAGCAGGCGGTAGCGCCCTTTCCCGGCTTACTCTGTCGCGTAAAGTGGAACGCCGCGCCGACGCCATGCAGCAAGGGCGACCAGAGGCCGCCCTGTTTTATGCGGTTACACCGCGTCCAGCGTTTCCCGCAGGGCGTTAATGCGCTCTCATAGTACAAAGCCTAACGACGCCCTCACCCACGGCTCACTCACCTGCAACATGGCGTGCGCCAGCGCCCTGCACTGTTCCGCCAGCTCCGAGGCCGGAGTTCCTACGCTCTTGGGTGGTAGCCCAGACGGGGATAGGAATACCAGCCCGAAGGCTGCCCCGCCTGAGCCACCATTGAAACACAGCGTATGCCATGTAATAGATGTGCCAAGGCCGCAACGGCGGGAATAATAGCAATTACCATGTTAAATCAAGCTATTTCTTCTTCATTATCTATGGAAACGCCCCCGTAGCTTGCCTGCGGTTGCGCACTCGCAGCACCGCTTGGCTGACCACAAAGATGGTCAGCCGTACCCGGTCGTAAGTGCCCGGCGCTAACTATGCCCATTGGGGTAGCTTTATAAGAAATAAGGAGTTTGCGGTGATGCATATACTATGGTCATTTCTCCTTAAATTTAAAGCTTAACGGTCCTCCTTCTTTTGCCCAGACTCAACCGTGCCTTCAGATGGCAGAATGCGTAACAAATTTATCTCAATCCAGTCGCTGAGCTGTATCACGCGTTGATAAAGCTCCAGTCCCATTGGGGTCAATGAATATTCTGTATGCGGTGGTATAACAGGCAGCATTTTTCGATTGATAAAGCCGTCCTTTTCGAAAGTTTGCAAAGTCTGTGCAAGCATTCTTTCGCTTATGCCGTTGATTTTTCTTTTCAATTCACTAAAGCGCATGGTGTCTTTGTCAAGAGCAATAAGGATTAAAATGCCCCACCGGCTGGAAATATGCTGAAGAATCTCGCGTGAGGGGCAATTAACATCTAACAGCTTTCCAGGCCTAATTGCTTGTTCTTCCTTGTTAATTTTTTCTGACATCATATTCTCCAAAAAAACTTCACACTTACTAATTTGTTAGTACTTATCTTTAGTTAGTATATGTTTTATAGTGCGTTCAGTCCATGAATTAGAAACTATGCTTCTAAGCATGCTTATCCTTCAGTAGGCCAATATTTGTAAATGGAGAACGCTATGATCGCAGTAACGGGTGCAACAGGTCAGTTGGGTCGTCTGGTTATCGAAGCGCTGTTAAAGAAAGTTTCAGCAAGTGAAATCGTCGCCGCAGTACGTAATCCGGCTAAAGCACAAGATCTTAAAGAGTTGGGCATAACGGTTCGCGAAGCGGATTACAGCAAGCCCGAGACATTAAAAACCGCTTTTTCGGGTGTGGATAAACTTCTGCTTATCTCTTCAAGTGAAGTCGGTCAACGTAGTGCGCAGCATCAGGCCGTGATTGACGCAGCCAAAGAGGCTGGTGTGAAACTGGTTGCTTATACCAGTTTGCTGAATCTTGAAAACTCCCCGCTGTTGCTGGCCCGTGAGCATCGCGATACCGAGGCTGCTTTGAGATCATCAGGGTTGCCTTACGTGCTATTGCGTAACGGCTGGTATACCGAAAACTATGCGGCGAGTATCGCTCCCGCTCTGGCACATAACGCCTTTATTGGATCTGCTGGCGAGGGTCGTATCTCCTCTGCACCGCGTATTGATTATGCGTTTGCCGCAGCGGCAGTGCTGCTGATGGATAATCAGGAAGGCAAAGTTTACGAACTGGCCGGTGATGATAGCTACACCCTGAACGAATTTGCGGCAGAAATAGCCCGTCAGTCAGGTAAAGAAGTGAATTACGTTAACCTGCCACAAGCTGATTTTGCTACAGCACTGAAAAAGGCAGGTTTGCCGGATGGCCTGGCTGATGTTCTGGCCGATTCCGATATGGGTGCCAGCAAGGGGGCGTTGTATGATGAAAATCACGCATTGAGCCAATTATTGGGTCGTCCAACGGTTTCTTATAAAGAAGTGATTGCCGAAAGCCTGAAAGCGCTTTAATTAACAAGGCTATTATCAATAAGGGTTACCCGTCAAAAATCACGATAGCCCCTGTTAAAGGGAGGCATATTGCCTGATACCAGTCACGTAAGGTGACTGGTATTTTTTTTATAGGATATTTTGGCTTTTTGCCAGAGTTCAATTTGGCACAAAGCTGGCAACAACTAAGTTCTCAATTGACGTTGAGCGAAGCGTTAATTTTTATAAATCAGGTTCTTATAAAAAGTTCTTTATCCGCTGGGGCTATCTCGTGAAACAAGCAATATAGTGACAGGTGGGCGTGTTAACGCATTGCTGACAAATCTGCTTTGCCAGAATTTCGCTCCATACGCCTGGAAAAACAAAAACGCCGCAAAAGTAACTTACTGATTTTACAAAAAATGGTGCCGATAATAGGAGTCGAACCTACGACCTTCGCATTACGAATGCGCTGCTCTACCAACTGAGCTATATCGGCTTGGGAGGGAACTGCCGGGGAACTACGGGGTGACAAATTATTGAAATCTGCACGGCAAGTCAAGAGGCGTTTGGCCGTCTGCTGGTTTTATCAGCGCCCTGCCCTGTCAGGCTTTTGGATTGCTGTTTTACCATTGATAAGCTGAATGAAAGTGGCGAGGTGTCAGGCAAAAATCCCCCGCACGCCAGGTGCGGGGGTGAGGGTCAGGCGCGGACTAAATCATCGCCGTAGCCGATCCATTTGTAGGTGGTGAGCGCTTCCAGGCCCATCGGGCCGCGGGCATGCAGCTTCTGGGTGCTGACCGCCACTTCCGCGCCAAGGCCGAACTGGCCGCCGTCGGTGAAGCGGGTGCTGGCGTTCACGTAGACCGCCGAGGAGTCCACTTCACGCACGAAGCGTTCGGCGTTGGTCAGCGAACGCGTCAGGATCGCGTCAGAGTGCGCGGTGCCGTAGGTGCGGATGTGCTCCACCGCTGCGTCAAGGTCATCCACCAGCGTGACGTTCAGGTCGTTCGACAGCCACTCATCCTCGTAATCCTGCGGCTCCACCGGCACTACCTGCGCCGGGCCGTCTTGCAACAGCGGCAGCGCGTCTTCGGAGGCGTGCAGTGTCACGCCCGCCCCGGCCATTTGGCGGCTCAGCGCCGGCAGGAAGGTCCCGGCAATCGCGCGGTGCACCAGCAGCGTCTCCAGGCTGTTGCAGGCGCTGGGGCGCTGCACCTTGGCGCTCTCAATCACCGTCAGCGCTTTGTCGAAGTCGATGCTCTCATCGGCAAACATATGGCACACGCCGATGCCGCCGGTGATAACAGGAATGGTCGAGTGCTCGCGGCACAGCTTGTGCAGCGACGCGCCGCCGCGAGGGATCAGCATGTCGACGTAGCGGTCGAGGCGCAGCAGCTCGTTCACCAGCGCGCGATCGGGGTTCTCAATCGCCTGCACTGCCGCGCCCGGCAGGCCGCAGCGCTCCAGCGCGCGCTGGATCACGCTCACCGTCGCCTGGTTGGTGAGGTGCGTCTCTTTGCCGCCGCGCAGAATCACCGCGTTGCCGGTCTTCAGGCACAAGGTCGCGACATCAATGGTCACGTTCGGGCGCGCCTCGTAAATCACGCCAATCACGCCCAGCGGCACCCGGCGGCGCTCCAGCTTCAGGCCGTTATCCAGCAGGCTGCCGTCAATCACATGGCCGACCGGGTCGTGCAATTTACTGACCTGACGCACGTCAGTGGCGATCGCCGCCAGCCGCGCCGGGGTCAGCAGCAGGCGATCGAGCAGCGCCTCGCTCATCCCGGCCGCGCGTGCGGCGGCCACATCCTGTTCGTTGGCGCTGAGGATAATCTCGCTCTCGGCTTCCAGCATGTCGGCAATCACCAACAGCGCCTGGTTTTTTTTCGCCGTGCTCAACACGGACAACTGGTAAGAGGCCTGTTTCGCGGCCTTACCCATAGAATCCAGCATGGCAGCTCCTTAACTGACAATCATATCGTCGCGGTGGACAGCCACCGGACCGTACTCATAACCGAGGATATCGTTGATCTGTTGTGAGTGATACCCGGCGATCATGCGCATCGCATCACTATTATAGCGGGTGACGCCGTGGGCCAGATCGCGCCCGGCCAGGTTGCGGATGCGGATCACCTCGCCGCGCGAGAAGTCCCCTTTGACTTCCTTAATGCCCTTCGGCAGCAGCGAACTGCCGCGCTCCAGCATCGCGGCGGCCGCGCCGTCATCAATGGTGACCTCACCGGCCGGCGGCGCGCCGAAGATCCAGCGTTTACGATTCTCCAGCGGCGTCTCCAGCGCATGGAAGCGGGTGCCGACGGAGGTGCCGCTGATCACGTCACCGATCACGTCCGGGCGGCTGCCGGCGGCGATGATCACGTCGATGCCCGCGCGGCAGGCGACGTCTGCGGCCTGGAGTTTGGTGGCCATGCCGCCGGTGCCGAGGCCGGAGACGCTGTCGCCGGCGATGCCGCGCAGCGCGTCATCGATGCCGGTGACTTCGCGGATCAGCTCCGCTTCCGGGTTCTTGCGCGGGTCAGCGGTGAACAGCCCCGGCTGGTCGGTCAACAGCAGCAGCTTGTCAGCCCCGCCGAGGATCGCCGCCAGCGCCGAAAGGTTGTCGTTATCGCCGACTTTGATCTCGGCGGTGGCGACCGCGTCGTTCTCGTTGATCACCGGCACGATGTGGTTGTCCAGCAGGGCGCGCATCGTGTCACGGGCGTTGAGGAAACGCTCTCTGTCTTCTAGATCCGCACGGGTCAGCAGCATCTGCCCGACGTGGATGCCATAAATCGAGAACAGCTGCTCCCACAGCTGGATCAGGCGGCTCTGCCCGACCGCCGCCAGCAGCTGCTTGGAGGCGATGGTGGCGGGAAGCTCAGGGTAGCCCAGGTGCTCGCGCCCGGCGGCAATCGCCCCGGAAGTGACAATGATGATGCGGTGACCCGCCGCGTGTTGCTGAGCGCACTGGCGCACCAGCTCCACAATGTGGGCACGGTTCAGGCGGCGCGATCCGCCGGTGAGCACGCTGGTGCCCAGTTTTACAACCAAAGTCTGGCTGCCACTCATAATTAGTCTGCCGTTGCGTCTGAAAAGGGAAAGGATAGAGGAGTCTGAGAAGACCGTCACAGCGATCTTTGTAACAGGAGAGACGCGCCATGCCAACAGGCACGGCGCGAAATTAAAGGAAATCAGGGGGAAAGCGCCCGGGGGCGGGCAGCGTCAGGCGCTGAGTTTTACCGGTTCGTCAGCAAAGTCATCGGCAGGGGCCAGCGGCAGTTCCATCTCGTTCAGCATGGCGGCCAGGCGGTGGTGGAAATCGCGTAATGTGGTTTCCAGTTTCTCCTGCACTTCGGGGTCTTTAATCTTCTGGGCTTTCCAGACGCCCTCTTTGTCAAACAGGCCAAACTGGTAAACGTAGGTAAACCGCGTGGCCTCGGCCTGGAGTTCAATCCACCAGCCCCAGAACTCACGTTTCTCAGGCGCAGGTTTGACGTTGACACACACGGCCAGGCAATCAAAAAAGAACTGATCGTTCTGGCACTTTCCTTCCCGCAGATAAGGCCCCAATGCCGCGAAACGCTTCATTAACCGGCTCTTAGGATGTCCGCTTGGTAATGTCATTTTTTACCTCCTTATGGCAACGATCCTTTTTAACAAACCGATAAAAAATAGCAACTCTATTAACGCATTTTACCTTTCAGCCACGTGCTCATCTCCTCCATCGCCTGATGGAAACCGCGATAAACCGGCTTTTTGCCGATCTCCAGCAGTTTGCCGTCGCTGGAGGAGGAGACGATCAGCCGTGACTCCTCTTTCGGGCTGAACGGCTCATTCGGCCAGTAGCCGGAGAACATCGGCGTCGGGCAGCGGCGGCCGAGCAGCCCCTGGGTTTTCAGCGAGTAGCGGTTCAGCTCCACCCGCAGCGCGGCGTCAGAGGCGGTGCTCATGCCGAGGCGGCTGGCCAGCACGTCCATGTACATGTCCGGCACTGACTCCTGCGCGGCGCTGTTGCACATCAGGTTGTGCACAATCGGGCCGAGGCAGGCCACGGCGCGCAGCCGCTTCGGCTCCAGGTAGGCCAGCCGCACCGCCACATTGGCGCCGAAGCGGAAGCCGAGCAGCGACACGCGGGTGTGGTCTACCCATGGCACGGTGGTGAGCTGCGCCAGCACCTGCTGGTGCAGGAAGCTGGTGTCCTGCGTGAGTTTCCAGCGTGAGGAGAAGCCGATGGAGGGCATGTCGATGGTCAGCATCGCCATGCCGCGCGGGGCGAAATAGTCACGGAACAGGCGGTAGTGGTCGCTCTGCATCATGTCCAGCCCGCCGCAGATCAGCACCGTGGGGTACGGCGCTTTGCCCTCGTGCGGCATATGCAGAAAACCGCTGATGGGCGCACCGCCGGGGATCGGGAACTCAATCTCTTTCAGCTGATAGGGCAAATGCTGTGACGCCTCTTCGTAGGCGCGGTTCGACAGCACTTCCGCCTGGTCGGCCAGCTCATCCCCTTTCAGGTGCGGGTAAGCCGCGATGCTGTAGAGGTTGGCGGCCATCAGCCAGTATTCGCCGCGCGCTGCCGGGTCGGTGCTCTCCAGCGCCTTCTGCTGCCACAGCATCGCCTGATGCGACCACTCATAGATCCAGTTGCCGTTGCGGTAACCGACCACGGTGTCGAGCAGCGCCTCGTCGGTGCGTTCGGCAGGCGAGGCAGCGATGCGCGCCAGCACCTCCTGCATCTCCAGCGCGTCCACGCCGCGCCAGATCCACATCAAGCGGTTGATCATCCGGTACCAGTGGTGAGTCGCCTGCCCTTCCAGGGCGGACTCGGTGGCCAGCGTCGGGTGATGGTGCGCACGCTTGACCAGCGTGGAGGTTTCCGGGTGTTTGAAGCGCGGTTTGAACAGGATTTCCGACAGATTGGCTTGGGACATGTACAGCCTCCATGATGCAGTGGGCGGGCGCGGATGCGGCCGGACATTATCGTGTGAGTGTACCAAATAACGTGGGGGAGAGAGCGGGCTGGGTCAATATTGGTGTAACGGCAGAAACAGCGCGCCCGGCGAAAGCCGGGCGCGGAGCGTATCACTGACGGGGCTTAGCGGCCGCCGATCGGCGCTACGAAAGTCACGGCCATGTCCCATGGCTGTTCGATCCAGGTATCCTGCGGGATGTCGACCACGTAGTCATCCACCAGCGGCTGACCGGCCGGTTTGGCGAAGATGGTGACGAAGTGCGCTTTCGGGTACATCTCACGGATCGCGCGGGCGGTGCCGCCGGTATCGACCAGATCGTCGATGACGATGAAGCCTTCACCGTCGCCTTCTGCGCGCTTGAGCACTTTCAGGTCGCGCTGGTTGTCGTGGTCGTAGCTGGAGATGCACACGGTATCAACATGGCGGATACCCAGTTCACGCGCCAGCAGCGCCGCCGGCACCAGGCCGCCGCGGCTCACCGCGATGATGCCCTGCCATTGGTCGGCCGGAAGCAGGCGGTGTGCCAGTTTGCGGGCCTGCATTTGCAACATGTCCCAAGTAACGACGTATTTTTCGCTCATAAAATCGTGTCCCAGCCAGCTATAAATTGGCTTAAAAGTATTCAGGGGGGAAAAGGTTGCGCGAGATTATAGAGAGCCGGCCGGATAAAAACCAGTAACAATCGGCGAAAGCGGCCCCTTTTTTCCCGGCCCGCCACGCGCACCCTGCGGGAGAAAGTGATATTCTCTCAGGTTCACGCCAGGGGCTCCTGGCGGCGCATTATCCACCTAACCATTTGCAGCATCCCACCTTTTCCGCAGCGGCCAGTGCGTTACCCTGGGCCGCTGCCGGGCCGGAGATGCTGCTACAGGAGACTCATTGTGTCTGAACTGTCGCAACTCTCGCCACAGCCGTTGTGGGACATTTTCGCCAAGATCTGCTCGATTCCGCACCCCTCTTTCCATGAGGAAGCGCTGGCCCAACACATCATGGCCTGGGCCGCTGAGAAAGGAATCCACGCTGAGCGCGATCAGGTCGGCAATATTCTGCTGCGCAAACCGGCCAAGCCGGGCATGGAAAACCGCAAGCCGGTGGTGCTCCAGGCGCACCTCGACATGGTGCCGCAGAAAAACAATGACACCGTGCATGACTTCACCAAAGACCCGATCCAGCCTTATGTTGACGGCGAGTGGGTAAAAGCGCGCGGCACCACGCTGGGCGCGGACAACGGCATCGGCATGGCGTCGGCGCTGGCGGTGCTGGCTGATGAGAGCGTGGCGCACGGCCCGCTGGAAGTGCTGCTGACCATGACCGAAGAGACCGGCATGGACGGTGCATTCGGTCTTCAGCCGAACTGGTTGCAGGGTGAAATCCTCATCAACACCGACTCTGAGGAAGAGGGTGAGATCTACATGGGCTGTGCGGGCGGTATCGACGTCTCCACCACCCTGCCGTTGCAGCGCGAAACGCTGGCCGGTGGCTACACCACGCTGACGCTGGTGGTGAAAGGCCTGAAAGGCGGCCACTCCGGCGCAGACATCCACCACGGCCTCGGCAACGCCAACAAGCTGCTGGTGCGCTTCCTGTTTGAACACGCCGCCACCCTCGGCCTGCGCGTGCTGGACCTGAACGGCGGCACCCTGCGCAACGCCATCCCACGTGAAGCCTCGGCCACGCTGGCGGTACCGGCGGCCAACGTCGATGCGCTGAAAACGCTGGTGGATGACTACCAGTCCACGCTGCAAAACGAACTGGCGGCAAAAGAGAAGAAGCTGGCGGTGCTGATCACCCCGGCCGAAACCAGCGCACTGGCGCTGACCAACGCCTGCCAGGATCGCCTGCTGGCGCTGCTGAACGCGATGCCAAACGGCGTGATCCGCATGAGTGACGCGGTGCCGGGCGTGGTGGAAACCTCGCTGAACGTCGGTGTGGTCACCATGACGGCGGACGAGGCAAACATTAACTGCCTGATCCGCTCGTTGATCGACAGCGGCAAAGATTACGTGGTCGAGATGCTGACCGCCCTCGGCCAGCTGGCGAACGCCACCACCACGCCGAAAGGCGGCTACCCGGGCTGGCAGCCGGACCCGCACTCCCCGGTGATGGGCCTGGTGCGTGAAACCTACCAGTCGCTGTTCGGCAAAACCCCGAACATCATGGTGATCCACGCCGGGCTGGAATGCGGCCTGTTCAAAAAGCCGTACCCGGAGATGGACATGGTCTCCATCGGGCCGACCATCACCGGCCCGCACTCCCCGGACGAGCAGGTGCACATTGAGAGCGTCGGCCTCTACTGGCAGCTGCTCACCGCGCTGCTGAAAGCGATCCCTGAGAAGGCGTAATCCCGTTTTTACCCCAGCAAAAAGCGACGCCCCGGCGTCGCTTTTTTATTGGCCTGCATGGCCTAATCCCACGGCAACCCGTTAATCCCACGGCAACAGCAGCTGGCGCTCCAGTTGCGGGTCGAGCAGCGTCACATGCAGCCCCACCAGCCGTACACTGCGCCCGGCCCGCCGCTGATCCCACGCCTGGTGCGCCACCGCCAGCAGATCCGGCAGGTTCAGCTCCGGCCAGACGTGCTCCTGGGTGGTCTGCTGGAAATCCTGGAATTTCAGCTTCACCCCCTGCCGCGCAATCTGCAAATCCGGCCGCACCCGCCGCAGCCGCGCCTCCAGCTCCGGGTAGAGCCGGTCGGTAATCAGCGCCGCGCAGTCGTCCCATTCACTGATGTCATTCACCAGCGTGGTCTCCACGCCCACCGATTTACGCAGCCGGTCAGCGGAAACCTCCCGCTCATCGATGCCGTGGCTGCGCTCCCAGATGGCATGGCCAAACTTGCCGAAGCGCTTGAGCAGGTCGGCCAGATCGTACCGCTGCACATCGGCGCAGGTCAGCAACCCCAGCTCCTCCAGCTTCGCCGCCGTGACCTTGCCGACGCCGGGGATTTTGCTCAGCGGCAGATCCTGCAAAAATGCCGCCACGCCGCTGGGCGGGATCACAAACTGGCCGTTGGGTTTGTTGAGGTCAGAGGCGATTTTCGCCAGGAATTTCACCGGCGCGACCCCGGCCGAGGCGGTGAGTTGCAGCTCGTCCCAGATCGCCTGGCGGATTTCACGGGCGATCAGCGTGGCCGAGCCGCTGCACTGCGGGGTGTCGGAAACATCCAGATAGGCTTCATCCAGCGACAGCGGCTCAATCAGCGGCGTGTAGCGGGCGAAAATGTCACGGATGTAAAGCGAGGCTTCTTTATAGGCCGCCATCCGGCCGGGGATCACTTTCAGCTGCGGGCAGAGTTTCAGCGCCATCGCCGTGGACATGGCGCTGCGCACGCCATATTTACGCGCCGGGTAGTTGGCGGTGCTGATCACCCCGCGCCGGTCGGAGCTGCCGCCGATGGCGATCGGGATGTCGCGCAGGCGCGGGTCATCACGCATCTCCACCGCCGCGTAAAAGCAGTCCATATCGACATGTATGATTTTGCGCACCATCTCCCCCGGCCCCGGCCTCCCGCACCTGTATAAGTATACAGGCGGAAGCGGCGTTGGCTCAAGCCGCGCGCTGTCATGGATATGTCACTGAAAATGAATATGTTATTTAGCAAAGATTACTTTTCGCGGGCCACCTGCCGTGCTACTCAACAGCGGTACGCTTTTCCCTTTGCGCTTTTAAGGATGAAATGATGTCAATCAGCAAAACGTTCGTGATGGCAGCCTCGCTGTTGCTCGGCAGCGCCCCGGTGTGGGCCGCCCCGCAGATTATCGCCCACCGCGGCGGCACCGGTGACGCGCCGGAAAACACCCTGCCGGCCATCGATCTGGCCCTGAAAAACGGCGCGGATGCCGTCTGGGTCACCGTGCAGCTCAGCAAAGACGGCGTGCCGGTGCTCTACCGCCCGTCAGACTTAAGCGCGCTGACGCCGCTGAAAGGCGCGGTCTCCGCGTATACGGCGGCCGCTCTGGCAAAAACCGACGCCGGCTGGGCGTTCGCCAAAGGCGGCCGGCACCCGTGGCGCGGCAAACAGGTGGGCATTCCCACCCTGGCCGACGTATTAACGCGCCACCCGCAGGTGGTCTTTTACCTCGACATCAAAAGCCCTGACGCCGCACCGGAGGTGATGGCCGCCGCGCTGGCGAAGGTGCTGCAGGAGACACAGAGCCTGTCGCGCAGCCGGGTTTACAGCACCGACAGCCGCTATCTGGCTGCCCTGCCGCCGGAGGTGCCGCGTTTTGAAAGCCGTGACCTGACGCGCACCGCGCTTGCGAACATCACCATGGCGCACCAGTGTACGCTGGAGGCGTCAGCCGCCGACCGCTGGTATGGGCTGGAGCTGCAACGCAAGGTGGAGGTGGTGGAGAAATATACCCTGGGCGAGGCGCGGTCTGCCGCCACGTTAGTCTGGGACAAGGAAGCCATGGAGTGTTTCCGCAGCCGCGGCAAGGCGCACATTGTGTTGTTTGGCGTGAACAGCCCGCAGGCGTTGCAGCAGGCCGCTGACCTCGGCGCGGATGGCGTGCTGGTGGATGCGCCGTCGCAATTCGCCTCCGCTGCCCGTTAATCCCCCCGCTTTTTACTGCCTCACCCGGAAGACGGCGGCGCGCCTGCCCCGTCTTTTTTCTTAATCGGCGATATAGCTTCCAAAAAATATCATTTTCCCCCCATTGCTAAATAATTAATCAGCTTTACTATGAGTCAGCCCCGCACCGGGGCGGTAAAGGCATACGCCGGGGCGCTCGCCCGCAGGCAACGACAGTTTTTTATAATAAGCAGGAATGATAATGGGCAAAATCGCGCTGATGCTTGCGATGTTTCTCTGTTTGCCTTGGGTATCCACCACCAGCTCCGCCAGTGAGCAGGTGACAGTTACCCAAAATATTAAACAGCAATTATTGGGTACTCCGATCTATATTCAGATCTTCAAAGAAGAACGCACCTTAGAGTTATACGGCAAGATGGGGAATGAGTTCCGCTTGCTGGGTGCGTACCGCATCTGCAACTTCTCCGGCGGCCTTGGCCCGAAACGGCGTGAAGGGGATTTCAAAAGCCCGGAAGGGTTCTACAGTGTGGATCTCCGCCACCTGAAACCCAACAGCCGCTTCTACCGCGCCATCAACATCGGCTACCCAAACGCCTATGACCGCGCGCAGGGTTATTCCGGTAACTACCTGATGATTCACGGGGATTGCAAGTCCATCGGCTGTTATGCGATGACCAACGCGTATATGGATGAGATCTTCACCTATGTCGATGCGGCGCTGCGTAACGGGCAGGTGAAGGTGGACATCGCCATCTATCCGTTCCGCATGACAGACGCCAACCTCCAGCGCCACCGCATGTCGTCCTACTATACGTTCTGGCGCGGCCTGCAACCGGGCTACCGCTACTTCAGCGAGAAACACCTGCCGCCGACGGTCACCGTCGCGAATGGCCAGTATGTGTTTAACCCGGCCATTATTGGTACGCAGAACATTTCAGAGTATGCGTTCACCGAAACGAAATAAGGCGAACTCACCTGGCGCAATCTTGTGCCAGGTTTCGTTGCCGGTCAGCGGCTGGGTGGCAATCACCGAGACCACATCATTGGGTGTGGTCTGCTGCTGAAAATCGATCTCTACATCCCTGTCCAGCAATGTGGCTTTGCCGAACGGCGCACGGCGGGTGATCCAGTGCAAATTGGTGGAGCAGTACGCCATCACAAACCGCCCATCTGACAACAGCATATTGAACACCCCCTTCTCCCGCAGTTGATCGGCCAGTGACGCAATAAAGCGGAACACCGCCGGCCAGTTACCGGGCGTGCGCGGGTAGCGCTGCGTCAGCTGGTTCAGCAGCCAACAGAAGGCATATTCGCTGTCCGTCTGCCCGATCGGGCGCATCGGCCCGGTCTCCAGCCGGCGGTAGCCTTTCAACTGGCCATTGTGGGCATACGTCCAGTTACGGCCCCAGAGCTCGCGGGTAAAGGGGTGGGTGTTTTCCAGCGCCACTTCACCGCGGTTGGCCTGGCGGATATGCGACACCACGGCGCAGGATTTGATCGGGTACTCCTGCACCAGCCGGGCAATCGGGGAGTTAAAACTGGGGTGCGGATCTTTAAAGGTGCGGCAGCCCAGCCCCTCATAAAAAGTAATACCCCAGCCATCTTTATGCGGGCCGGTACCGCCGCCGCGCTGTACCAGCCCGGTAAAGCTGAAGCAGATATCGGTTGGTACATTGGCGCTCATCCCGAGCAGTTCACACATTGCCTGTCTCCTCCCCTGACAACCGCGGCAGCGCCACTCAGTGGCTGCTCATCTCTTTTTCAATCAGCATGATCAGGATGTGGATCACCTTGATGTGAATCTCCTGAATACGATCAGCATAGCCGAAGTGCGGCACCCGGATCTCAACGTCCGCGCTGCCGTCCATCTGGCCGCCATCTTTGCCGGTCAGGGTGATCACTTTCATGCCTTTGGCACGCGCTGCGGAAATCGCCTTGATCACATTGCCGGAATTGCCGGAGGTGGAGATGCCGAGCAGCACGTCACCGCGCTGGCCGACCGCTTCAATAAAGCGTGAGAACACGAATTCATAGCCGAAATCATTGCTGACACAGGAGAGGTGGCTGACGTCAGAGATGGCGATCGCCGGGTAGCCGGGGCGGTTTTCGCGGTAACGGCCGGTGAGTTCCTCGGCGAAGTGCATGGCGTCACAGTGGGAACCGCCGTTACCGCAGGAGAGCACCTTACCGCCCGCCTTGAAGGCGTCTGCCAGCAGCACCGCCGCCTGCTGGATGGCGGCCAGGTTGGCCTCATCGCTGAGGAAATTGTTCAGAGTTTCAGCAGCTTCGTTCAGTTCGTTACGGATTAAATCCTGGTACATGACAGCCTCTTGATAGCCCGTTGGCATGAAAATTCTTCCGCTGTGCAGTGTAGCGGATTGCCCCATGAGCGAGAAGCGTTGTCACACCCGGCCCCGCTTTTTGGCAACCGGTGCGGTGGGAATGTGAGCCAGATTGTAATTAGCATGTAAACGTATTGCTAAAAAAATAGCCATCATCTACAACCTATACATCGTCAACAGGTCAGACCTCCTACAACTTAGGGAGCTTTCAATATGCTGGTGCTTACGATTATCGGTTTTTTGGTGCTGCTGGGCGTGCTGTTCTACCACAAGGTGAATCTGCTCCTCAGCAGCCTGCTGCTGCTGGCGTATGCCGCCGTGCTCAGCGCGGCCCAGGTGTGGTCGTGGTGGGTGTTGCTGCCGCTGGCCCTGGTGCTGCTGCCGCTCAATGTGCTGCCGCTGCGCCGTGCCCTCTTCTCCGCCCCGGCGATGCGCACCTTCAGTAAGGTGATGCCCGCGATGTCCCGCACGGAAAAAGAGGCGATTGATGCCGGTACCACCTGGTGGGAAGGCGATATCTTCCAGGGCGCGCCGGACTGGAAAAAACTGCACAACTACCCGCAGCCGGTGCTGACGCCGGAAGAGCAGGCGTTTCTGGACGGCCCGGTCAACGAGGCGTGCCGCATGGCGAATGATTTCGCCATCACCCACGAACTGGCCGACCTGCCGCCGGAGTTGTGGGCCTACCTGAAAGAGCACCGCTTCTTTGCGATGATCATCAAGAAAGAGTATGGCGGGCTGGAATTCTCCGCCTATGCCCAGGCGCGGGTGTTGCAGAAACTGGCGGGCGTCTCCGGCATTCTGGCGATAACCGTAGGCGTGCCGAACTCCCTCGGCCCCGGCGAGCTGCTGCAACACTACGGCACCGACGCGCAGAAGGATCACTACCTGCCGCGGCTGGCACGCGGGCAGGAGATCCCCTGTTTCGCACTCACCAGCCCGGAAGCGGGCTCGGATGCCGGGGCGATCCCGGACACCGGCGTGGTCTGCATGGGCGAGTGGCAGGGCCGGCAGGTGCTGGGCATGCGCCTGACCTGGAACAAGCGCTACATCACGCTGGCCCCGGTCGCCACGGTGCTTGGGCTGGCGTTCAAACTCTCTGACCCGGAACACCTGCTGGGCGAAACCGTTGAGCTCGGCATCACCTGCGCGCTAATCCCCACCAGCACGCCGGGCGTAGAGATCGGCCGCCGCCACTTCCCGCTTAACGTGCCGTTCCAGAACGGCCCGACGCGCGGCAACAACATCTTTGTGCCGATTGACACCATCATCGGCGGCCCGGCGATGGCCGGCCAGGGCTGGCGGATGCTGGTGGAATGCCTGTCGGTCGGGCGCGGCATCACCCTGCCCTCCAACTCCACCGGCAGCCTCAAATCGGTGGCGCTGGCCACCGGTGCCTATGCCCACATCCGCCGCCAGTTCAAAGTGGCGATCGGTAAAATGGAAGGCATCGAGGAGCCGCTGGCGCGCATTGCCGGTAACGCCTACGTAATGGACGCCGCCGCCACGCTGATCACCACCGGCATCATGGCCGGGGAGAAACCGGCGGTGCTCTCCGCCATCATCAAATACCACTGTACCCACCGAGGGCAGCGCGCGGTGATGGACGCGATGGACATCACCGGCGGCAAGGGCATTATGCTCGGCCGCAGCAACTTCCTCGCCCGCACCTATCAGGGCGCGCCGATCGCCATCACCGTGGAAGGGGCGAACATCCTGACCCGCAGCATGATCATCTTCGGCCAGGGGGCGATCCGCTGCCACCCGTATGTGCTGGAGGAGATGGCGGCTGCCGCAGAACGTAATGTGGAACGCTTTGACCGCGCGCTGTTCGGCCACCTCGGCCACGTCGGCAGCAATGAAATGCGCAGTCTGTGGCTCGGCCTGACCAACGGCCGCACCAGCCGTGCACCGGTGCGTGACGCCACCACGCGTTATTACCAGCAGATCAACCGGCTGAGCGCCAACCTTGCGCTGCTGGCGGATGTCTCAATGGGCGTGCTGGGCGGCAGCCTGAAACGCCGTGAACGCATCTCGGCGCGGCTGGGTGACATCCTCAGCCAGCTGTTCCTCGCCACCGCCACCCTGAAACGCTACGAGGATGAAGGGCGCCAGCAGGCGGATTTGCCGCTGGTGCACTGGGGCGTGCAGGACTGCCTGCGCCAGGCGGAACAGGCGCTAGATGAGCTGCTGCGCAACTTCCCGAACCGGCTGGTGGCCGGGCTGATGCGGCTGGTGGTGTTCCCGGTTGGCCGGGCGCAGCAAGGCCCGTCAGATCGCCTTGACCACCAGCTGGCGCAACTGCTGCAACAGCCTTCGGCGACCCGCTCGCGCCTTGGGCGCGGCCAGTACCTGACGCCGGGCGAAAATAACCCGTTCGGCCAGCTGGAAGAGGCGTTACAGCACATCATTGCAGCGGAAGTTGTCCATAAACGGCTCTGCCGTGAGGCTGGCAAAACCCTGCCGTTCACCCGGCTGGATCAGCTGGCGCAACAGGCTCATAAAGAAGGGAAGATTAATGACGACGAGGCGCGTATATTAATCCAGGCGGAAGAGAGCCGTCTGCGTTCGATTAACGTAGACGATTTCGACCCTGAGGAACTGGCAGCCAAAAAGCCGGACTCATTGAAACAGACGCCGCGCCACCCTGAGGCGGCATAGGGCAAAGACATTACACAGCAACTTTACCCGCAGTAAGCAAAACGGCACTCCCTGGAGTGCCGTTTTTTTTCGCTGATGCCGCGGTTACGCTTTCGCCGGGCGCACGCGCTGCGTCAGGCCCTTCAGGAAGTAACGCATAAACTGGTCACCGCACGGGCGATAGTTCTTGTGCCCCGGCTTGCGGAAGATCGCGCCGATCTCCGGCTGCGAGACGCGGAAATCCACGGACGCCAGGATCTCCAGAATGTCGGTGGTTTTCAGCTCGAACGCCACGCGCAGCTTTTTCAGGATAATGTTGTTGGTGACCGGCAGTTCAATTTCCGGGGCCGGGTGCGACTCATCACGGCCGCGGCGGAAGAAGATCAGGCCATTCAGGAAGTGCGCCATCACGGTGTCCGGGCAAGGCTGGTGGCCCGCCTCCTCCTCTTTCTTCAGATAGCTTTGCACCTGCTCCACGCTCGCGCTTTCACCGGCCGAAGCCAGGATCTCGATGAGGCGGGCATCGCTCAGGTCAAGCATGTAGCGGATGCTGCGCAAAACATCGTTGTTCATCATATCGGTCATTCCTGTTTTTAAGAGAGGGCGGCGTTTGGGAGCGCCGGTGCGCATTATAAAAGGATCGCGCCCCGAAACACCTCTTTATTTGCCCCGACTTCCCGGATTTGGCCGTCTAAGCGTCTTGATTGCCAAACGTCAGACAGATGTTATATTGTCGTTACACCCATTTCTGAGTATCGGCAAACACCATGAGCGCAGCCCTGATCCCGCAAAGTAAATTACCGGCCCTCGGCACCACCATTTTCACCCAGATGAGCGCCCTGGCGCAGCAGCACAACGCCATTAACCTGTCGCAGGGCTTCCCGGATTATGACGGCCCCGACTACCTGAAAGCGCGGCTGGCGTTCCATGTGGCGCAGGGCGCGAACCAGTACGCCCCGATGACCGGCTGTGCCGCGCTGCGTGAAGCGATTGCCGATAAAACCGCTGACCGCTACGGCTGGCAGCCGGATGCCGGTGCGGAGGTGACGATTACCGCCGGGGCGACCGAGGCGCTCTATGCCGCCATCACCGCGCTGGTGCGACGGGGCGACGAGATGATTTGCTTCGACCCGAGCTATGACAGCTACGGCCCGGCGGTAGAGCTGGCGGGCGGCACCATGACGCGCATCACGCTGCAACCGCCCGCCTTCCGCGTGGACTGGTCACAGTTTGCCGGCCTTATCACCGACAACACCCGGCTGGTGATCGTCAACACGCCGCACAACCCGTCCGCCACCAGCTGGCAGGCGGCGGATTTCGAGGCGCTGTGGCAGGCGATTGGCGACCGCGAGATTTACGTGCTGAGTGACGAAGTGTATGAGCACATCTGCTTCACCGCGCAGGGCCACGCCAGCGTGCTGGCACACCCGCAATTGCGCCAGCGGGCGGTGGCGGTCTACTCGTTCGGCAAAACCTACCACATGACCGGCTGGCGCGTCGGTTACTGCATCGCCCCGGCGGCGATCACCGCCGAGCTGCGCAAAGTGCACCAGTACCTGACCTTCTCCATCACCACCCCGGTGCAGCTGGCGCTGGCGGATATGCTGCGCCACGAACCGGCGCACTGGCAGACGCTGCCGGCATTTTACCAGGCGAAGCGTGACCGGCTGGTGCAGGCGCTGGCCGCCAGCCGCTTTGAGGTGCTGCCGTGCGAGGGCACCTATTTCCTGCTGGTGGACTACAGCGCGATCTCAGATCTGGATGATGTCGCCTTCAGCCGCTGGCTGACCGAGCATGTCGGCGTGGCGGCGATTCCGCTGTCGGTATTCTGTGCCGATGCCTTCCCCCACAAACTGGTGCGGCTCTGTTTTGCCAAGCAGGATGCCACGCTGGACGCCGCCGCGGAGCGCCTGTGTCAACTCTGAACCTGACTTTACTGCAACAGCCGCTGACGTGGCTGGACGGCGCGGCCAACCTGCGCCATTTCGACACCCTGCTCAGCACGCTGCACGGGCGCGATCTGATCATCCTGCCGGAGATGTTCACCACCGGTTTCGCGATGCAGGCGCCCGCCAGCGCGCTGCCGGAGGCGGAGGTGATCGCCTGGCTGCACCGCTGGGCGCAGCAGACCCACGCGCTGGTGGGTGGCAGTGTGGCGCTGAAAACGCCGGAAGGCGCAGTGAACCGCTTCCTGCTGGTGGAGCCGGGCGGCCGGGTGCACCGTTACGACAAGCGCCACCTGTTCCGCATGGCGAACGAACATATGCACTATCAGGCGGGCAAACGGCGCGAGATCATCGAGTGGCGCGGCTGGCGCATCCTGCCGCAGATCTGTTACGACCTGCGTTTCCCGGTCTGGTCACGCTGCCATCAGGATTACGATCTGGCGCTCTACGTCGCCAACTGGCCCGCCGCGCGCGCCGCCCACTGGCAAACCCTGCTGGCCGCGAGGGCGATTGAGAACCAGTGCTACGTCGCCGGCTGCAACCGGGTAGGCACTGACGGCAACGGCCTGCACTACCGCGGTGACAGCGTGATCCATGACCCGCAAGGCGCGGTACTGGCTTCCGCCGCCCCGGAAACCCCGGCGACCATTGAGGCCGCGCTCTCTCTGGAAGCGCTCCAGGCCTACCGCCAGGCCTTCCCCGCCTGGATGGATCAAGACAGCTTCCTGCGCCACGATTAAGCAATACCGCCTGCTGAAAAGTGGGCGGGATTTCTGTTTATACAGCACTTGCCTGTTAACCACACAAGGAGTATGGTCTTTCTGTTTTTTTAACAGAGGATTATTGGTATGGCCAGGATGCTTGCCCGCTTGGGCAATAAGACAACTCAGGGATACATTGTCAGTGCCACAACATCGGTTTATGAGGGAGATCTGCCGTTAGCCCAATTTGGTGATCTGGCATGGTGCAATGTCTGCCGGGGAAGTTTCCAGATGGCGGCAACAGGCACGGGTTGGTTTGAGGATGGCTATTTTGTTGCCAATGGTGACCGCGTAATGTGCGGTTGCCCTAACCACACCGTGTGCGCCGAATCCAGTTTCTTTGATGAGAGCGCCGATCAGGGAGGATTCTCGTCCTCTTTTCGTGAAACAGAACCCAGCACCACACATCAGACAGAACCCACCCAGTACGCCCAAACCGCAAAAAAACCGGTTTCCCCGCCCCTGCCGCTGCCCGCCCTGATTTTTGAAACGCAAAAGAAGATGGACGACTATACCGCTTCCGATATGAAGCATGGTGACCTGACTGCCGCCCAATTACGGGAGCAATACCATCTGACGGATATTTCCTCGCGCTGTAACCCCTACCAGATGGCGGACAGGCAAGCCAGCGCCCGGATATTGTTTGATGAGTTCCGCCACCTTTCTGATCTCTACTCTTTCCAGGGGCCCTATCAGGGGCTGATGCGCAAGATGATCGCGCATATGCAGGAGAACAGCGGAAAGCCGTTTAGTGATCCGTTGCTGGACAGGGCGATGAAGGAAAGGATTGATGAGGATACAAGCGAAAGTAGTTCAATTAAACGAATTAGAAACACTCTGCAAAAATTTATCTCTTGGGAAGGAAAATATTATCCTTTAGAAAAGCATAGTGAATTTCATGCATCTATAATAGATTCTATTTTACCTAAATTTAATAACTGGGCTGATCGAATTAATGGTTTAGGCATTACTGTTCACGGCACTGCAGCAACACATATCATATTAAAATCATTAGATATTAACGGTGACACTTTCCGTGCCACCATACACTACCAAATACAGGATCACTTTGGACTGGATGATGTGGACGTCCAACACCCGCTTTATCACCAGTTTCGACTATTCCGGATCTGGTTTATGCTTCAGCGCTGGGAATATTATGATTACAAGCCGTTCATCACAGAAATGAATGTCACCAAAACCATTGAGGGCCACCGTGACTTATAAATATAAACTATTGCTAGCGGTGCTTACCGCTGGCATTATTTACAATAGTTTCCATCTATTGAAGCCCACAGAAATAATTAATGCACATGATAACCATCACGTCCTTGTTAAACACTTCCCTATTTTTGATAAAGCAAAAATAGAGTGGTGGGAGAATAACAAAAAAATTTTAAAGGAGAAATACAACCTCCCTAAAAAGTACTCAGATGGTTCATTTTCTATTATGTTTTGGGACTATGGTGAGGGTTATAAAGTGCTTCCAGAAACTGACCAAAACTCAGACTTAGCTTGCTTTGATGACATAAAATCAAAAGCTAATTGTATAGAGAAAAAGGTAGTACTTACCGTGAGTTGTTTTGACGGCGGAAAAACAAGTTTTCATATGAGCAACGGACATACTTATCTTCAACTTAGCGACAAAAGTGAGCTTAAGCGCGTTGAATAAAAACCAGAGGATATAAATGTTAAAGAATAAAATATTATCGGCACTGTTATTAATAGGTTTCTTATTTAGCCTATGGTGGTTGTTAAGACCTGTGGAAATCGATGCTGTTCACCGCGATGGCGCTAAAGGACTCAGTGTTGTGCTGGTGAAAAATTTCCCGCTAACTGACAAGGGCGCCCTATCATGGTGGAAAAAGAACAGCTCCTACCTTAAAGATAACTATAACGTTCCAGACCCCAATGAAGAGGGTGAATATAGGATATACTTTTTAAAATGGAATGGCATTTATAAAGAGATGCCTGATACTGACCAAGGTTCTGATCTTCGTTGCTTTTCGGATATGCCCTCCCCAAAAAACTGTATCGATAAAGAAGGGATAATGTTATCTATTGCCCGGTTTGATGGGGGTAAAATTAAGATTGAAACACGTCATGGTAATACGTACCTTCAACTTTCCGAAAAAAGCGGGCTTAAACGCGTTAAGTAAAACCTGAGGATAAAAATGTTAAAGAGCAAAATATTATTAGCACTGTTATTAGTAGGGTTATCATTTAGCCTATGGTGGTTATCGAGACCGGTAAAAATTGGTGCAATCCATCGGGATGGTTATAAAGGATATGCTACCATCCTGGTAAAAAATTTCCCTTTGACTGATAATGGTGCTATTTCATGGTGGAACGAAAATAAAAACCGATTTAAAGAAAAATACGACATCCCTTCTTATGATGAAGAAGGACATTATGATTTAGTCTTTTTGAAGTGGGACGGGGTTTATAGAACATTACCAGATACGGATCAAGGTTCTGACCTCCGCTGCTTTGATGATATGGCAACCACAAAAAATTGCATTAAAAAGGATGGGATAGTTTTTTCTATTTCAAAATTTGATGGTGGTAAAATCATGTATAGAACACGAAATAGTAATACCTATATTCAACTAAAAGAACAAAGCGAGATAAAGCGGGTTAATTAACCTATAAAAAACCAGAGGAAAACATGTTTAAGCAAAAAATCATATTGATACTGTTATTATTAACATCCCTCTACGGGGTATGGTGGCTATTAGCTCCTGTAAAAATCATTGGCGTTCATCATGGCATGGCACACAATTATATCTTGGTTAAAAACTTCCCAATCACCGATCAAAAAAAGATAAGCTGGTGGAAAAAAAATAACCAAGAAATTAAGCGTAAATATAAGATACCAACACCTAACCCTAGCAATAAATTTACAATTGTTATATGGGATATAGGCAGCGGGTACAAAGAGATGCCTGAAACCGATCAGAATTCGGACTTACTCTGCTTCGCAGATATTAAGAAGAAAAACTGTGTTGAAAAACCGGGGCTTCTTATGAAGATTTACAGACTCCCTTACCAAAGCAAGATCTTCTATGAAATGAATGACGGCAGCCTCTATGACCAACCTGCCGAAACAAGCGAAACCAGACACATCAAGTAGATAAGAAAGGATAACATGTTAAATAATAAAATATTACCAATCCTCTTCTTAATGGTTTTCCTCTTTAGCCTAGGGTGGTTATTAACACCCATTGAGATTAAAGGGATTCATACTGACGATAACTTTAGCTTTATCCTGGTCAACAACTTCCCTGTGACTGATAAAGGTAAAATAGCATGGTGGTCGGATAACAAGGCCTCCTTAACTAAAAAATATGGCGTACCCGCGCCAGACAGCAACGGCTATTACACCGTGGTGATTTGGGACTTCGGCGATGGCTATCGGGAGATGCCGGATGTTGACCAGGGTTCTGATTTACTCTGTTTTGATGATATGAAAACGACCTTTAACTGCCTCGAAAAACCCGGCAGCATCTTAATGATTTCACGATTTGACGGCGGAAAAACAAGTTTTCATATGAACAATGGGCATACCTACCTTCAACTTTCCGAAAAAAGCGAGCTTAAACGCGTTAAGTAAAACCTGAGGATATAAATGTTAAAGAGCAAAATATTATTAACACTGTTCTTAATAGGTTTCCTGTTTAGCCTAGGGTGGTTATTGAGACCTGTGGAAATCGGTGCTGTTCACCGCGATGGCGCTAAAGGGCTCAGTGTTGTGCTGGTGAAAAATTTCCCGCTGACTGACAAGGGTGCCCTATCATGGTGGAAAAAGAACAGCTCCTATCTTAAAGATAACTATAACGTTCCAGACCCCAATGAAGAGGGGGAATATAGGATATACTTTTTAAAATGGAATGGCGTTTATAAAGAGATGCCAGATACTGACCAAGGCTCTGATCTTCGCTGCTTCTCGGATATGCCCTCTCCAAAAAATTGTATCGACAAAGAAGGAATAATGTTATCTATTGCCCGGTTTGATGGGAGTAAAATTAGAATTAGGACACGTCACGGCAGTGCTTACCTTCAAATTTCAGAAAAAAGCGAGCTTAAACGTATAAATTAAATACCAGAGGATGAAAATGTTAACAACAAAAATAAAATTTTTTCTTATAGCAAGCATACTATGTATAGCATGGGGGGTATGGTATCTCTCCCAACCTGTAGAAATAATAGCAATACATGATGGCAGTGTATTACTTGTCAAAAACTTCCCAATGACAGATAAAGGTAAAATAGCCTGGTGGGAAAACAATAAAAACAGGCTAAAAAATAATTATGATTTTCCTGCCCCCTATTCAATAAACAGAAGTTTTTACATTTCCATTTTTGATTTTGGCCACGGCTACAAAGCGATGCCTGATACTGATCAAGGTTCTGATTTACTTTGCTTTAATGATATCAAAGCAGCAGAAAGATGTATTGAAAAGAAATGGATTATGGATATTACATTTTTTTATGATAAAAAAATTCGTTTTAATCTAAGAGGCGGATCTTCTTATAGGCAGGAAGTAGAAAATGGCGAAATAAAGCGTGTTCGATAAAATATTTTCCCTAGCCTCCCATCATCAGCAGATATCATTTTATCGAGTATCAAATGCATATCATATATAAATCCTTAATAGCAGCATTTTCTACAGGAATTATTTACACAGGAATTTATCTCTTAAAACCCACAGAGATAATCAGTGCACATGATAACCACCACGTTCTTGTGAAATCCTTCCCTATGTTTGATAAGACAAAAATAGAGTGGTGGAAAAATAACAAAAACATTTTAAAGGAGAAATACAATCTCCCTAAAAAGTACTCAGATGGTTCATTTTCTATTATGTTTTTGGACTATGGTGAGGGTTATAAAGTGCTGCCAAAAAATGACCAAAAATCAGACTTAGCTTGCTTTGATGACATGAAATCAAAAGCTAATTGTGTAGAGAAAAAGGTCGTACTTACTGTAAGTTGCTTTGACGGCGGAAAAACAATTTTTCATATGAGCAACGGGCATACCTATCTTCAGCTCACCGATGAAAGCGAGCTTAAACGCGTTGAGTAAAATCAGAGGCTAGCATGTTAAAGAATAAAATGTTATTTCTAGTAAGTTTGCTCTTTGCTTTATGGCTGTTACAGCCTGTAAAGATAATCGCTGTGCATAGATCAGGAACTTTTACGGATATTATCGCTGAAAACTTCCCTGTTACTGATAAAGGAAAAATAAAATGGTGAAAAGCTAAAAAAGAGCCAATTGAGAAAAATATAAATTCTTGCCCACAGATAAAAATGAAAACCATACCGTAATAATTTGGGAGTGGCGAGGAAGTTATAAAGAAATGCCTGATACTGATCAAGGCTCCGATCTCCTTTGCTTTGAGGACATGAAAACGAAAAAGAACTGCATCGATAAAGATAAAAGAAAGGTATGGATATCTACATATGGCAAGGGTAAATACGAGTACTCAGTCGGGCTGGATGACAGAACCTATACCCAACTTACAGAAAACGCCGAACCTAAAAGAGTCCCTGATTAGCCCTCTTCCCCCCCACCCGGTACAAAACTTGCATCCCTTCCCTGTTTTTATTTCACAGGGGGCAGACCGATGACCATTACCTTTGTTGCACACCTTACGCCGGAACCGGCGCTGTATGGCGCGCTGGCCGCGATTCTTGCTGAGCTGCGGGCGTTGCCGTTGCTGCATCTGCCGGTCAGCCATGACGAGGAACGGTTCCCCGGCGGGCGGGGGCATATTACTGCGCGCGGGCAGCGGGTCAGCAGCGGGTTGCTGTGGGTCGAACGATTGACCGGCCGCGATGCCGGGGCAGAGACGCCGTGGGAAACGGTGCGGGAACGGGCACTTAGGGAAGATCTGGTGGTGCCGGTGAACCCGGCGCTGTTGCCCCAACTGGAGGCGTTTATCGCGGATGCGGAGTCGCACGGCGTGGCGGTAGAGTGTTTGCGGGTGGTGAAAAAGAACCAACGCTACCAGCTTGAAGAGTGGGAAAGCGGCAAAGTGCGCAGCAACGGCTGGATGCAGGATGACGTCGGCCGCTGGACGGTGGGCAGCGTCGCGCAGCCGGTGATGCGCAGCGGCCAGACCCTGCGGGTGGCGCTGGCCGGCACCGCCCAACAGCATCATGACGCCAACCCGGCCATGATGGCTGCACTGGGTGATGCCGCCGATGCACTGGCAATGCCCATCGAACTGCTGTTTCTGTCGCCGGGCGTCAGCCACAGCCAGCGCGTGCGGCTGCTGCGCAATGCGGACGCGATTGTCCTGCCGGACGACCCCTGCGCAGGGCCGGGTGCGGTAGAGACAGAGGCCGCCGACTGGGCGCTGGAGCAGAATCTGCCGATCCTCGGCACCGGCAGCGGGATGCACGTGATGGTGGCGGCGCTGGCGCAACAGTGCCTCGCCGCCCCGCTGCCCTGCACGCTGCCGCTGGCCGCACCGCGCCTCGGCAACCACCGCATGACGGTGCAACACCGCAGTGCGCTGGCGGCAGCGGCAGGCAGCGCCCTCACCCTGCGTTACCACCAGCACCACCGGCTTAACCCGGCACTGCTTGAGGATCTGGCGGCTGCCGGATTACAGGTGGCCGCCGCGTTTGACGACCATGACTGCGCGGCGGTGACGCTGGCCGATCACCCGTTCTTTACCGGCCTGGCCGGGCGGCCGGAGCTGGCCTCACGCCGTGAACGCCCGCAACCGCTGCTGATGGCGTTCTTGCAACAGGTACGCCAGAGCAAGCGTACCCGGGAGATCAGCCACGCGGCACTGACGACGAGCGCACCCCCGGCACATCCGCACTTCTTACGGGGTTGAATAACAGGTTGAGCAGCAGCGCGGCCAGGCAGGACGCGCTGATGCCGGAGTGCAGCAGCGTGTTCACCCAGCCGGGAAAATGATCGTAGAAGGTCGGCATCACAATCGGGATCATGCCGAAGGCGATGGCCGTGGCGACCACCACCAGGTTCATGTTGTCTTTGTAGTCCACTTTCGCCAGCGTGCGGATGCCGCTGGCCGCCACCGAGCCAAACAGCACCACGCCTGCCCCGCCCAGCACCGGCAGCGGAATGGTGGCGAAGATCACCCCCAGCGCCGGGATTACCCCCAGCAGCACCAGGATCAACCCGCCTGCACTCACCACAAAGCGGCTTTTGATGCCGGTCAGCGCCACCAGCCCGATGTTCTGGGCGAAGCTGCTCTGCGGGAAGGAGTTGAACACCGGCGACAGCGCGCTGGCCAGCATGTCGGCGCGCAGGCCGTTGGCGATGCGGCGGCTGTCCACCGGCGAGCCGACAATCTCCCCCACCGCCATCAGCCCGGCGGTGGTCTCGGTGAGCAGCACCAGCACAATCAGCAGCATCGATAAGATCGCCGGCAGCTCAAAGGTCGGCCAGCCAAAAGCGAACGGCTGCGGCAGCGCCAGCAGCGCGCCGGAGGCCAGCCCGCTGAAGTGGGCTTTCCCGGCCAGCATCGCCGCCACGGTGCCGATGACCATCGCCAGCAACACCGAAATGCGCGCCACCGCCCGGTTGCCCACTTTGTTCAGCAGCAACACCACCGCCAGCGTAAAGGCCGCCAGCCCGATGTTGCCGGTCGAGCCCCAGTCCGGCGCGTTAACGCGGCCGCCCATCGCCCAGCGCACCGCCACCGGCATCAGCGACAGGCCGATCACCGTGATCACCGTGCCGGTCACCACCGGCGGGAAGAAGCGGATCACCTGGGCAAAAAACGGCGTGATCAGCAGGCCCAGCGCCGCCGCCACCATCACCGCGCCAAACACCGACGGCAGCCCGCCGCCGCCATTGACGATGGTGACCATGGTCGCTACCCCGGCAAAGGAGACGCCCTGCACCAGCGGCAGGCGCGAGCCGAAAAATGGCAGCCCCAGCGTCTGTAACAGCGTGGCCAGCCCGCTGACAAACAGGGCAGCCGAGATCAGCATCCCGATGTCGGCGGTGCCCAGCCCGGCGGCGGTGCCGATAATCAGCGGCGGGGCGATGATCCCGCCGTACATGGTCAGAATGTGCTGCAAGCCGTAGGCAAAGGTTTTGCCCAGCGGCAACCGCTGATCTTCCGGGCGGTGTGGGGCGTGTGGCGCGGTCGGTGTCATGGTCGGTGCCCTCAGGTAACGGATTAACAGAAGCCGGTGACGTTCTCCCAGGCTTTCCCGGCCGGGGAACTGCTCTCACGCAGCACGCTGGCCTCAATCAGCCCATAGGGGCGGTCGGCGGCGAAGAAGACTTCATTCGGGTTATCAAGGCCGAACGGCGAGAGATCCACCGTGAAATGGTGCTTGTTCGGCATCGAGAATTTCAGCTCATCAATCTCCGGGTGCGCCTCCAGCACGCGCTTGCCCATTGCGTACAGCGTCTGTTGCAGCGCCAGCGAGTGGGTGTCGGCGAAGGTCTCCAGCAGCAGCCGTTTCACGTTGCCGTAGACTTCGTTGAAGTCGAGATCGAGGCGGTTATAGCGCCAGCGGGCGGTCACGGCCGTGGCCAGAATGCGGTCGGTCGCGCCTTTCAGGGTGGTGTAGCGGTCTTCCATAAAACCGTGGAACTCCGAGCCGGTGGACTTCATCACCACCAGATCGGTCAGCCCGGCCACCACCCAGGTCTGGTCGCCGTCTATTGTCACGCAGGCGGTGCGCGTCTCCTGGCCGCTGCGCACAAAGGCGTGGTCATGCCCCTCGCCGTTCACCGGGATGCGCTGCCACTGATACTGCTCGGCCGACCAGTGGCCGCCGCTCACTACTTCATAGTTGCCGGTGAAGTGGCGGCCGAGGCGCAGCAGGAAATCTTCCGGCGAGCGGATGCCGTCGCGGGCAAAGGCGTAGACGGTGTTTTTCTGGGTGTCGGTGGGCAGGCAGTGGGCGTTGTCACCCTCTTCATGCACCGCCCGGAAATCACCGCGCAACTGGGAGGTGACGTTCAGGTCATCAATCTCATGGCGTGCGCTGTCGCGGGTTACCTTCACCACCCGCACCTCGGCTTTGCCGTACTGGTTTATCCCTAAAATGATGTTGTCGTTCATATTCAGCTCCCGCGATAAGTGGAATAGGCATAAGGGGCGATCAGCAGCGGCAGGTGGTAGTGCGCCTGTGCCGCGTCAATCTGCACATCGAGCATGGCGGTGAGGTAGAGTGACGCCCGCCCATCCCGCGCAAAGTAGCCGCCGATGTCCGCACACAGGCGATAATGGCCGCCGGGCAGCGGGTCCGGCGTCAGGTCAGTGACGCGGCCGTCGCGGTTGGTTTCACTGCGGGCGATGACCTGCTCCTGCCCGTCGACGATCTGCGCCAGCCAGACGGCCACGCCCGCCGCCGGTTGGCCGAGCGCGGTATCAAGAATGTGGGTGGTAATGGTGCTCATGGCGTAATCAGCTCCTCTAAGCGCAGCAGCGTAATCTGCCGCAACTGTTCCAGGCTCTCCTGCTGCTCCTGCACCGGGCTGTTCACCAGGCGGCGTTGCAGGATGGCCAACATCTCCTCAGCGCTGCGCCCTTTGGCGCGCACCAGAAATACCCGGCCGAACCGCTGCTCATAGGCCAGGTTGCCCGCCCGCAGTGCAGCGGCGGTATCTGCATCAGGGGGTACGCCCGCCTGCTCGCGGCGGGAAAATGCCGCTTCCGCGTGCTGCCCGGCGGCGCGCTCCCCGATGCGCGGGTGGGCGCTGAGCGCCAGCATCAGCTCAGCCTCCTGCCAGCCCTGGCTGGCCTGCCGGGCCGCTGCGAGTAATTCCGTGCGCGAGGCGTAAGGCCGCCCGGCAACCAGCTGCGCCGCCCAAGCCGGGATCGCCACACAGGGGCGTAACAGTGCCCCGGCGCGTTCCGCGGAAAGCGCATTAAAGTCATCTACGTTCATCGTTACTCCTGAGGCAACCCGGCAGAAAGGGAAGTGCAAAACACGTGCCGGAATGCGTAAAGGTCACACCGGCGCGGGTTCCCCGGCTATCGCCAGCACGGCGGAGAAGTACGCCGCCACCGCCACGGCCACATCGGCTTCGTTCACGGACTCGTCCGGGTGGTGGCTGATGCCGCGATCGCAGCGCACAAACAGCATCCCTACCGGCCAGCGCTCTGCCACGGCAATCGCGTCATGCCCGGCACCGCTCGGCAAACTCAGGCTGCGCCCCTGCACGGCCGCCACGCTGTGGCTGAGATGCGTTTGCAAGGTGGCATCACAGGCGGTGGCGGGCATGGCGTAAAATTGCTCGGCGGAGAAGCGCAGCCCGCGCCGGGCGGCGATCTGTTCCGCCTCTGCCAGCAGCTCAGCGAGCAGGCTTGCCAGCGGGGCCTCTTCCGGGCCGCGGATGTCGAGCGACAGCCGCACCTCGCCGGGGATCACGTTGACCGCGCCCGGCAGGCAGCTCAGGGTGCCGACGGTGGCGACCCGGTGCTGCCCGCGTTCGGTGGTGATGCGTTCCACCGCCAGCGCCCACTCTGCCGCCGCCGTCAGCGCGTCTTTGCGCTGCCCCATCGGCACCGTCCCGGCGTGGTTCGCCTCGCCGGTGAACACGCAGTTGAGCCGCCGCGCCCCGTTGATAGCGGTGACCACGCCGAGCGGCAGGTCGGCAGCCTCGAGGCACGGCCCCTGCTCGATGTGCAACTCAAGGTAGCCGCAGAAGGCTTCCGGGGGCCGCGCCGCCGCCGTGATGCGCGCCGGGTCCAGCCCCGCCTCTTGCAAGGCGCGCGCCACGCTGACGCCGTCGGCATCGGTGCGCGCCAGCCACTCCGGCGGCCAGGTGCCGGTAATGCCGCGGCTGCCGAGCAGCGTGATGCCGAAGCGCGTGCCCTCTTCATCGGCAAAGCCGATCACCTCCAGCGCCACCGGCAAGCGGCGGCCGGTGCGGTGCAGCTCAGCCACCACTTCAATCGCCGCCAGCACGCCCAGCATCCCGTCGTAGTGACCGGCGTTGCGCACGGTGTCGAGGTGCGAGCCCAGCAGCAGCGCCGGGGCGTCCGGCGTGAGGGCGTCATAACGTCCGCAGATGTTGCCGACGCTGTCCTGCCAGACGCGCATCCCCGCCGCCGTCATCCAGGCTGCGACGCACTGGTTGGCGCGCAGGTGCTCCGGCGAGAGGTAGACCCGCGTCAGCGCGCCCGGTGTTTCGCTGATCTCCGCCAGCGCCGCACAGCGCGCCATGATGCGTTGCGCGGCGGCGCGGCGCTGCTCTGCATCCAGCGCGGGCGGTGCAGCTGAGGAACATTCAGGCATCAGCGGCCTCCTGCCGGGGCGGCGTGTTGATCGTGGTTTTGCTGATCATAATGATTCCAGGCGGCCTGGAGCGCCTCGCCCTGGGTGGAGCGGAAGCCGAGCCGGTTGAGCACCGCTTCCAGCGCCGTCAGGGTCTGCATCACGCAATCTTTGCGGGCGTTATAACCCATGGTGCCGATGCGCCAGATCTTGCCGGCCAGCGGGCCGAACGAGGTGCCGATCTCAATCGAGAAATCGTTCAGCAGCAGCTGGCGCACCTGCTCGCCGGGGATGCCGTCCGGGATCATCACGCCAAGCACGTTGTTCATGCGGTGGTTCAGGTCGCCGAACACCTCCAGCCCCATGCCCTGAATCCCGGCCAGCATTGCACCGCCGTGCAGTTGGTGGCGTGCGATGGTCTGATCCAGCCCCTCTTCCAGGATCACGCGGGCACATTCGCGGGCGGCGAACAGCATACTGGTGGCTTCGGTGTGGTGGTTGAGGCGCTCTGGCCCCCAGTAATCCATGATCATGCCGAGGTCGAAATAGTTGGAGTAGATCATCTCCTCGCTGCCGTCGGTGTGCTCAGCGGTGCGGATGCCCTCCTCCACGCATTTACGGCGGCGGATCGCCTCCTCAAAACGCGCGCTGATGGTCACCGGCGAACTGCCGGAAGGGCCGCCCAGGCACTTCTGCAACCCGGCGGAGACGGCGTCCAGCCCCCAGGCATCACTCTCCAGCGCATTGCCGGCCACCGAGGCAGTGGCGTCGGTGTAGAACAGCACACCGTGGCGGCGGCAGATTTCGCCCAGTTGGTCGAGCGGCTGGAGCATGGTGGTGGAGGTGTCGCCCTGCACCGTGAGCAGCCAGCGCGGCTTCACCGTTTTGATCGCGTCCTCAATCTGTTGCGGATCAAACACCTCGCCCCACGGTACCTCGATGGTGTGCACCTCGGCGCGGCAGCGGCGGGCGATCTCACACAACAGGTGGCCGAACCGGCCGAACACCGGCACCAGCACTTTGTCGCCGGGGCGGATGCCGGAGAGCAGCACCGCCTCGATCCCGGCGCGGGAGGTGCCGTCCACCAGCAGCGTCCAGCGGTTTTCGGTGCGGTAGATGCCGCGGTAGAGCGCCATGACTTCGTTCATCATGCCGGTCATTGCCGGGTCATACTGCCCGAGCAGCTGGCTCGCCATCGCCCGCAGCACGCGCGGGTCGGCGTTAATCGGCCCCGGCCCCATCAGCAGGCGGGCGGGCGGGTTGAGTTGTCCGTAGTGGGTCATGGTTTCACTCCCTTCTTTCGTTATCACCAAACAGGCACACCGCCGCGCCTCAGGCCTCGTTCAGGCCGCGCACCGATGCGATAAATTGTTGCAGTTCCGGCGTTTGCGGGTGGGCAAACAGCGCCCGGCTTTCGCCCTGTTCCCACACTTTCCCCTGATGCATGAAGATCACGCGGTCACCGACCTCACGGGCAAAGTTCATCTCATGCGTCACCAGCACCAGCGTCATGCCCTCTTTCGCCAGCTGCTCCAGCACTTTCAGCACCTCGCCCACCAGCTCCGGGTCAAGCGCGGAGGTGATCTCATCACACAGCAGCACTTTCGGGTTCATCGCCAGCGCCCGCGCAATCGCCACGCGCTGCTGCTGGCCGCCGGAGAGGCTGGCGGGCGCATAGTGCATCCGGTCGCCCAGCCCGACTTTGTTCAGCATCTCTTCGCCCAGCGCCCGGCACTCCGCGGCACTTTTGCCCAGCACCCGGCGTGGTGCCAGCATCACATTCTCCAGCGCGGTCATGTGCGGGAAGAGGTTGAAATTCTGGAACACCATGCCGATGGAGCGGCTGATCTCACGCGCCTGCGACTCCTTGTCAGTGATGGTCATGCCGCCCAGCTTGATGCTGCCCTCCTGATACCCCTCCAGCCCGTTGATGCAGCGCAACAGGGTACTTTTGCCGGAGCCGCTGCGGCCGATGATCGAGATCACCTCGCCCATATCGATATCCAGATCCACGCCCTTCAGCACATGGTTTTTGCCGTAATATTTTTGAACCTGATTAATGGTGATCAACGGCATGGAATTTTCTCTCCAGATAATGGCTGTAACGCGAAAGCGGATAACACATCAGGAAGTAGCCCAGGGC
The DNA here is from genome assembly GCF_002858675.1 of Chimaeribacter californicus. Lineage (GTDB taxonomy): Bacteria > Pseudomonadota > Gammaproteobacteria > Enterobacterales > Enterobacteriaceae > Chimaeribacter > Chimaeribacter californicus. The sequence continues at coordinate 4,369 of NZ_PJZF01000020.1, read as the reverse complement.
CACCAGCCCAAACACTTTAAACGGCTGATAGGTCACGTTATTCAGCATGGTGCCCGCCTTGGTCAGCTCGATAAAACCGATAATCGACGCCAGCGCGGTACCCTTGACCACCTGCACCGAAAACCCTACCGTCGGCGCGATGGCGATGCGCAACGCCTGCGGCACAATCACCCGCCACAGCGTCTGGCCGAACGTGAGGCCGAGGCAGCGCGACGCCTCCCACTGCCCTTTCGGCAAGGCATCGATGCTGCCGAACCAGATATCCACCAGAAAGGCGCTGGTGAACAGCGTCAGCGCCAGGGTTGCCGCCGTCCAGGGGCTGACATCAATGCCGAACAGGCCGAGGCCGAAGAACGCCAGAAAGAGCTGCATCAGCAGTGGTGTGCCCTGAAACAGCACCGTATAACCGCGCACCAGCCGCACCGGCCAGCGGCGGCGGGTCAGGCGCAGCAGCAGCAACGGCAGCGTCACCAGGGTGCCGCCGAGGAACGCCACCAGCGACAGCAGCAGCGTCCAGCGCGCCGCCAGCAGCAGGTTGCGCACGATGTCCCAGTCGGTAAATGTCATCATGCCGGTACGCCTCCAAATACCCGGCGGCCCAGCGCCAGCAGCACGTGCCGCATCACTATCGACAGCAGCAGGTAGAACAGCGTAGTCACCAGATAGACCTCAAAACTTAAAAAGGTGCGCGACTGAATCAGGTTGGCGGCAAAGGTCAATTCTTCATACGAAACCTGCGACACCACCGAACTGCCGAGCATTACGATAATGCACTGGCTCACCAGCGCCGGGTAAATCCGCTTCAGCGACGGCGGCAGTACCACCCGCAGGAAGGTCTGCGCGCGCGACAGCCCAAGCACCCGCCCGGCTTCCCACTGCCCTTTCGGCGTGGCCTGGATGCCGGCGCGGATAATCTCGGTGCTGTAGGCGCCCAGGTTAATCAGCATCGCCAGCAGGGCCGCTTCCCCGGCCGTGAGTTTCAGGCCGAGGCCCGGCAGGCCAAACACAATAAAAAACAGCTGCACCACAAACGGCGTATTGCGGATGACCTCAACATACCCGCCCCAGAGGGCGCGCAGCACCGGCCGGTTGCCACAGCGGATCGCCGCGCCGCAGATGCCGAGGGCAATCCCGCCTGCCGTCGCCAGTGCCGTCAGCTCGAGGGTGGTCAGCAGCCCCGCCAGCAACTCCGGCAGATAGGGCCACAGGGCCGGAAAATTGAGCTGATAGGTCATGTCCGCTCCTTACGCGCCCAGATCGGCCGGCAACGGCGCTTTCAGCCATTTTTCCGACAGCGTGTTCAGCGTCTGGTCTTTCAACGCCTCACCAATCAGTTCATCCACTTTGGCCTTCAGCGCCGGTTCATCCTTGCGCATCCCGACGTAGCACGGGGAATCCTTCAGCATGAATTTCGCCACCGGCGCTTTCGCCGGGTTCTGGCGGGCAATCGCCGCCACCACCAGATTGCCGGTCGCCACATATTTCACCTGGCCGGAGAGATAGGCGGACAGCGTGGTGTTGTTATCCTCATACCGCTTGAGCTGCGCCTCTTTCGGCGCAATCCCGCTCAGCACCATGTCCTCCACCGCGCCGCGCGTCACGCCGATGCTCTGCCCGGCGAGCTGGCTGGCATCACTCAGGGTTTCCTCTTTCGGGCCGAAAACGCCGAGGAAGAACGGCGCGTAAGCGCGGCTGAACGCGATCGCCTTCTCGCGCTCCGCATTTTTACCCAGGCTGGAGATCACCAGATCCACCTTGTCGGTTTGCAGGTAAGGCACGCGGTTGGCGCTGGTGACCGGCACCAGTTGCAACTTAAGTTTCATCTTGTCGGCCAGGTAGTGCGCCATGTCGATGTCATACCCCTGCGGCTGGAGATCGGTGCCTACCGAGCCGAACGGGGGGAAGTCCTGCGGCACCGCGACCCGCAGCACGCCGCGCTGCTGGATCTGTTGCAGTTGGTCAGCCAGTGCGGCCGACGCCTGCATCACCAGCAGGGCCGCCCCTGCCAGGGCAAGAAACGATTTTCTGAATGTCATGAGCATATCTCCGGGGTGCGAAAGATGAAACGATAGATTCTTATAGAAGCCATCCTGCAACGAATGTGCCAAGAATCACCCGGCGGGAAACTGGGGCGTTATCTCATGACAGCGCCCCGGTTATTGGCAAAAAGCAGAGGGAGTGCGGAAGGGGCGGCGCACTGCACAGCGGGCGTGCGGTGCGTTAATCAGGTGCAGGGGATCAGTGCAGCCGCACTGTATGGGTGCAGCGCTGGGCGGTCAGCGCTGTTCCAGCTCGTCTAGGTCGCCGTAGAGATCGGCAATCTGGTGGATGCGCTGGCGGCCGCTGGCCAGCAGGTGGTGCAGCAGCGCATTGCTGAGCAGGTTAGCCAGGCTCATCGCCGCTGAGTAGGCGTCAAACGCGGAGACGCTGTCGAGCGGTGCGGCCAGGTGCCAGCGCGCCAGCGGCAACAGCGAAGCCGCCTGCGGCTCGCACACCAGCACCACCGGCACCTGTTGCGCCTGCAACTGCGCCAGCAGGGCGCGCACCGCACGCGGGCGACGGCGGAACGCCACAAAGATCACCACATCGTCTGCGGTGAGATCCACCAGCTCCTCGGAGAGCGTCTGGCCCGGCTGCGGCACCAGCTGCACCCCGGGGCGAATCTGTAACAGTTGCTGGCGCAGGTGCAGCGCCACCGGGTAGCTGTTGCGAAAGCCGAGTAAACAGACGCGCCGCGCCGCGGCCAGCGCCGCAATCACCTCACCAAACTGCGCGGCATCGATCTGGTGCACCCACTGCGTCAGGTTGGCCATCTCCTGCTTGTAGTGACGCGCCAGCAGGGTGTTGCCCTCCACCGCGTCGCGGTTGTCAGTGAGCGGCAGGCCGCTCTGGCGCAGCGCCCGCACCTCGTCACGCATGCCGCGGTAACTGGCATACCCCAGCCGCCGGAACAACCGGCTGACGGTGGCTTTGGAAACGCCGCTGAGCCGCGCCAGCTCGGCGCTGTTGTGGCTCATCAGGTGGTCGGGGTGGTCGAAAATAAAGTCCGCCACCCGCTGCTCCTGCGGCGTCAGCGCGGCGTAATGGCTGCGCAGCCGTTCATCAATCTGTTTCATCCGCTCCCCTGCAACCTCTGTTTCACGCTATTGCAGGCAAGGTAACAGGCAACCCGGCAAAGTGGAACGCCTCTTGCTTGATTTATGCCTGTGAATCCGCCCCTTGCCGGGGCAAACAGAGGAATCGGCATGATAAACAGTAATTGCGCCCCGCTCGGCATGGCCGTGACGCCGCACCATCTCGCCAGCCAGAGCGCGCTGGCGGTGCTGCGTGACGGCGGCAACGCCATCGAAGCGATGGTTGCGGCCGCCGCCAGCATCGCGGTGGTTTACCCGCACATGAACGGGCTGGGCGGCGACGGCTTCTGGCTGATTGTGCCGCCGCAGGGCGATCCGATCGCGATAGACGCCAGCGGCGCGGCCGGCAGCCTCGCCACCCCGGAGCGTTACGCCGGGCAGGCGCGCATTCCGCACCGTGGCCCCGGCGCGGCACTGACGGTGGCGGGCACGGTGGGCGGCTGGCAGGAGGCGTTGCAGGTAAGCCGCGAACTGGGCGGCGAGCAGCTGCCGCTGGACCGGCTACTGCGTGACGCGCTCCGCTATGCCGCCGACGGGGTGCCGGTGACGGCCTCGCAGGAGGCGGCCACCCGCAGCAAATACGCTGAGCTGGCGCATTTTCCGGCCTTTGCGGAAGTGTTTTTGCCCGGCGGCGAGATCCCGCTGTGCGGCAGCCGCTTCACCCAGCCGGCGCTGGCGCGCACCCTGTCGGTGCTGTGTGAAGAGGGGCTGGAGAGTTTCTATCGCGGCACGCTGGCGGATCAGATGGCTGATGAGATGGCGAGCTGCGGGATGCCGGTCACGCGCGAGGATCTGGCCGCCTACCGCCCGAAACGCCGGGTGCCGCTGCGGCTGCAACACAGCAAAGGCGAAGTCTTTAACCTGACGCCGCCGACGCAGGGGCTGGTGTCGCAGGCGATCCTCGGGATAACCGACCGGCTGGATCTGGCGCAGAGCAACGAGGCCGACACCCTGCACGGCATCGTCGAAGCCACCAAACTGGCGTTTGGCCTGCGTGACCGCTTTATTACCGATCCGCGCCAGATGACGCAGGACGCGCAGGCGCTGCTCGACCCGGCGCACCTGGATGCGCTGGCCGCGCAGATTGACCCGCTTCAGGCCGCGCCGTGGGGCAACGGCAAAGGGCCGGGCGATACCGTGTGGCTCGGCGTGATGGACAGCAGCGGGCTGGCGGTTTCGTTTATCCAGAGCCTTTACCACGAATTCGGCAGTGGCGTCGTGCTGCCCGGCAGCGG
>NZ_PJZF01000001.1 GCF_002858675.1 Chimaeribacter californicus | reverse complement strand
ATCCCGCTCCAGTGCCGGAATGCCCACCGGTTCCACAAATAGCCCCTGCGCCTCCAGCGCCCCGGCCGCCGCTTTCACTACCGCCGCAACGTCAGGAGCGACCGGCCCGAAGCCGGGGCCGACCATCCACCCGATGCGCAACGGGCGATCGGTGTGGGGAAGCGGGTGTGCAGCCTGGGTGGAGAAGGCGTCCTGACCATCGGGGCCGGTGAGTTGTGAGAACGCGAGTGCGATATCGCGCACTGAGCGGGCCATCGGCCCGACATGCCAGAAGCGGCGGGGTGCACGCGGCCAGATGCCGGTCATCGGCACGCTGCCGTGCGTCGCTTTCATCGAAGTAATGCCGGTTTGTGCCGCCGGGCCGCGCACGGAGATCGCCAGGTCGGTGCCCAACCCCAGCGGTGACATGCCCGCCGCAATCGCCGCGGACTCCCCACCACTGGAGCCGCCCGGTGTGCGCGTCAGATCCCACGGGTTATTGGTGCGGCCGGAGAGCAGGTTGTCGCTCTCAATCCAGTAGGAGAACTCGGGCAGGTTGGTTTTCGCCAGCAGAATGCCGCCCGCCTTTTTCAGGCGCGCCACGCTGGTGGCATCCGCGTCCGGCAGGCGGTGCCTGAAGATCGGCGATCCGCGCTGGGTCATCACCCCGGCGGTATCAATGGAGTCTTTCACCGTAAAAGGCACCCCGTGCAACGGGCCCAGTGTTTCACCCGCCATCACTGCCGCCTCAGCAGCTTTCGCGGCGTTGAGCGCCCCCTCCGCCACGGTGACAATCGCATTAACCTGCGGATTGGTGGCCTCAATGCGATCAAGATGCGCCTGCATCACCTCGACCGGGGAGATTTCCCGCGAGCGGATCAGTTCCGCCAGCCGGGTGGCGTCGGAAAAAATGATGTCGCTATTCATACCTCACCTCTCTACCTATCAGTTGGTAGTTTAAGCATGGGCGCGTTATTTTTCGCTGTCAAGCCCTGCCTGCCACATGGTAGGATAATATTTTGGCAGTCACGACGTAGAGCGAGGAGGGAGGCATGAGTAAAAACGCCAAAGAAGCGATTTTGACGGCGGCGCGGCAGAGCGCGCAGGCGCACGGATACGGCGGATTAAATTTCCGTGATTTAGCGGGTGAGGTGGGCATCAAGGCGGCGAGCATTTACCACCATTTCCCGAGCAAGGCGGATCTGGGTGCTGCTGTTGCGCGGCGTTACTGGGAGGACACCGCAGCGGATTTAGAGGCGATGGCTGCCGCCGCGCCGGACGCCCTGAGCAGCCTGCGGCAGTACCCGCAGATTTTCCGGCGTTCACTTGAGCGCGGCAACCGCCTCTGCATGGGGAGTTTTATGTCAGCCGAATATGACGACCTGCCGGATCCGGTGAAAAAAGAGGTGCAAACCTTCGCAGACATCAACGTCGCGTGGCTCACCAAAACCCTGAATGCAGCAGGTATTGTGGAGCCCACGGAGAGCGAAGGGCGCGCCCGCGCCATTTTTGCAGCGGTATCGGGTGCGCAACTGATGGCCCGAAGCCGGTCTGACATCACCCTGTTCGATGACCTGATCGCCAGCTACCGCGCCGCCGGTCTGCTACCGGCCTAACCCACCTGCCCGGCGGGGGGTAAACCATAGCCGGGCTAAAACACATGCACGTCCAGCGCAACGCCCCCAACTACTTTTTTCTTACATACTTTTTGGTGTGCAGTCTGGTGGGGACGTAAAAATCATTGCCGAGTAGAGCCGCAGATCCAGCAGGCGCGCAGTACACAAAAAATCCGCCCCTACTTTTTCCTTACATACCAACAAGCAGGCAGTCTGATGGGGGCGTAAAAATCATTGCCGAGTGGAGCCGCAGATCCAGCAGCCGCGCAATACGCAAAAAGATCCGCCCCTACCATTTCCTTACATACCAACAGATAGGCAGTCTGGTGGGGGCGTAAAAATCATTGCCGAGTGGAGACGCAGGGCCGGGCGAACGGGCAGGACAAATTGGCCGGGAGCCAATTTGAACAACGCAAAGCGTTGGCCCCGAAGGGGTGAGCCCCATGGATGGGGCGAATAATTCCGCGAAAGGTACAGCCACGCCGGGAGCGTGTCTGCGGCGGCCCGGAAAGCCCGGAGGCGGAGTGAGGGAACCCGCGGGAGCGGGCAATGATTCAGCCAAACCACCGAAAGTGCGCGGGTGCAGGGCGAGCGCACTGGCGCGCCCTGCTCGGTTGAGGCAATGAGGGTTAGGTAGGCAATTACACATGAACAACCGAAACATGCCACCTCACTGATCAAACATCCAAACATCCAAACAACCAAGCCACACAAAAAGGAACCCCGGCGTTTCCCCACGCCCCCCATTTACATTTAAACACCCTGAAACACTCCCCTCACATAATTAGCAACCTTTTCATAGGCACACGCCCCCCCGCCCGTTATGCTTGCCCGCTTTTGAGAACATCCGCCCGCCGCGCCCGGCGGCAGACGTGGTAACAAAGCAGACAGGTAATCACCCCGGCATGGCCCTATTTGAGCAAAATCAGCACCCCTTTCGTGACTACTCTGCGGAAGTCCGCCTCTTTATCCGCCGTGCGCTGGTGGCCTTTGTGGTGGTGGTGCTGCTCTCCGGGGTGCTGGTCGCGAACCTCTACCGCCTCCAGGTCAAACAACACGCCTTCTACCAGACCCGCTCCAACCAGAATGACATCAAAATGCTGCCGATCGCCCCAAGCCGCGGGCTGATCTACGACCGGAACGGCATTCCGCTGGTGCATAACCTCACGCTGTACCAAATCCAGGTGATCCCCGGCAAAGTGGATAACATGGACGCCACCCTGAACGCGCTGACGCCGATTGTGGACCTGACGCCGCAGGACATCGCCGACTTCCGCGACGCCGTACGGCATACCAGCCGCTATAAACCGGTGACGCTGAAAATGGCGCTGAATGACAATGAAGTCGCCCGTTTTGCGGTGAACCAATTCAAATTCACCGGCGTCTCTATTGATACCTACCAGCAGCGCGAATACCCCTACGGCGCCCAACTGGCGCACGTGGTTGGCTATGTGTCGAAGATTAACGACCGCGACGAACAGCGGCTGGCGAAAGAGGGCATCGCCGAGAACTACGCCGCTGACCACAACATCGGCAAGCAGGGCATCGAGGGGTACTACGAAAACGTGCTGCACGGTAAAACCGGCTATCAGGAAGTAGAAGTGGATAACCACGGCCGGGTGGTGCGCCTGCTGAAAGAGCAGCCGCCGCAGGCCGGTAAAGACATCTACCTCGCCCTCAGCCTGCCGCTGCAACAATATATTGAATCAGTGCTGAAGGGGCAGCGCGCCGCCGTGGTGGTGGAAGACCCGCGTGACGGCGGCATCCTGGCGATGGTCTCCAGCCCGAGTTATGACCCGAACCCCTTTGTGAAAGGCATCGGCTATAAAGAGTATAAAAGCCTGCTCGGCAACCCGGATTTGCCGCTGATTAACCGGGTGACGCAGGGGCTGTACCCGCCGGCCTCCACGGTGAAACCCTATATGTCGATCTCCGCGCTGTTCGCCGGGGTGATCACGCCCGGCACCACCTTCTTCGGCGCGCCGACCTGGGTGCTGCCCGGCTCCAAACGCCACTACCGCGACTGGCTGAAAAGCGGCCACGGTATGCTGAACGTCACCAAAGCGATTGAGGAGTCCGCCGATACCTTCTTCTATCAGGTGGCGTATGAGATGGGCATTGACCGCATCCACGACTGGCTGAGCAAATTTGGTTACGGCAGGCCCACCGGCATCGACCTCAACGAAGAGTACCAGGGCGTATTGCCGAGCCGCGCGTGGAAACAGCGCGTCCATAAAAAACCCTGGTACCAGGGCGACACCATCCCGGTCGGCATCGGCCAGGGCTACTGGATCGCCACCCCGATCCAGATGGTCAAGGCGCTCACTACCCTGATCAACAACGGCACCGTTAAACCGCCGCACCTGCTTTACTCGGTAAAAGGGGCAAACCACGTTGAACGTTATTCGCCGCCGCCGGAGAGCGCAGAGCAGATTGGCGATCCGCATTCGCCGTACTGGGGCATCGTCAAAGCCGCGATGTTCGGCATGGCCAACGCGCCGAACGGCACCGGTTATAAACTGTTCCACACCGCACCCTACGGCATTGCCGCCAAGTCCGGTACCTCGCAGGTGTTCAGCCTGAAAGAGAACCAGACCTACAACGCCAAAATGGTGCCGGTGCGGCTGCGTGACCACATCTTCTATACGCTGTTTGCGCCCTATAAAAATCCGAAAGTGGCGATGGCGCTGATCCTGGAGAACGGCGGCGGGGATGGCGTGGTCGCCGGGCCGACCGCTCGCGCTATCCTCGACCATATTTTCGACCCGGCGCACGCGGACGTGGCGGCCGGCCAGCAGATTGCCGACCCGGCCCGCTGAGGGCCATCTGGCGATTATTCCCCCAGTAAAAAACCTTTCTTGTTCCTTTCTTACATTCAGCAACGGATTAGCGCCTCAGGGCGCTGTAATCCGCTGTAATTAAATAATAATCTGTGACCCGCTGCGCGGTTGCGCGAGCAGGACGCCCTGATTGACTGCTGAGACCCCCCATGAAAAAGAAATCCCCGGCGATGCCCGGCAAGAAAGCGGCGGCATCTGCCAAAAATTCGTCATCTGCCAAAAACTATTCCTCCGCCCGTTTTGTCTGGATTTGTGCCGGGATCCTGGTCTGCTTCTTCCTGCTGGTGGCGCGGGTCGGGGATTTGCAGCTGCTGAATGATAAACAACTTACCGATCAGGCTGACCAGCGTTCCATCCGTACCCAGGTGGTGCCGACCAACCGCGGTATGATCACCGACCGCAACGGCGAGGCGCTGGCGGTCAGCGTCGCCTCACGCGACATCATCCTCGACCCGAAACATATTCTGGAAGCGGACTCCCAGCTTAATAATGAACGCTGGCAGAGTTTCGCCAGCGTGCTGAAGATCCCGCTCAGCCAATTGCAGCAGATGATTCTGTCTAACCCGCATAAACGCTTCCTGTTCGCCGCCCATAAAGTGGATACCGACGTGGCGGAGTATGTCACCAAGCTGCACCTGACCGGCGTCAGCACCCAGCAGGATTTCAGCCGCTTCTACCCGATGGGGCAGGATGCCGCCGCGCTGGTCGGCATCGTCGGCATGGATAACCAGGGGCTGGAAGGGATTGAGCTGGGCTTCAACCACCTGTTGCAGGGGAAATCCGGCCTGCGCGTCTACCAGAAAGATGGGCACGGCGCGGTGATCGGCCTGCTGAAGAACATCGACCCGGTGGCGCCGCCCAACGTCACGCTGAGCATCGATAAGTTCCTGCAATATGTGCTCTATTCCCACGTCCGTGACGGCGTGCTGCTGAACCAGGCGGATTCCGGCTGTGCGGTGCTGGTGGATGTGAACACCGGCGAAATCCTCGGCATGGCGAGTTACCCGTCATTCAACCCGAACAACCTGGCCGACACCCCGCCCGGCAACATCCGCAACGTTGCCAGCAGTGACAGTTTCGAACCCGGCTCCACGGTGAAGCCGCTGGTGGTGATGACCGGCCTGGCACGCCACCTGATCCGCCCGGACTCGGTACTCGACACCCACCCGTATCGGGTGAACGGTCACCTGATCCGTGACGTCGGCAACTGGCCGGAGCTGACGGTGACCGGCATCCTGCAAAAATCGAGCGACATTGCCGTCTCGCATATTGCGCTGGCGATGCCCGCCAATGTGCTGGTGGATGTTTACCACAGTTTCGGCCTCGGCCAGCCCACCGATCTGGGCATGGGCAACGAGAGCAGCGGCTATTTCCCGCTGCACCGCCAGATGTGGTCGAACATTGACCGCGCGACGTTCTCCTTCGGCTATGGCCTGCGGGTGACGCCGCTCCAGATGGCGCGTGAGTATGCGGCCATCGGCGCGTTTGGCCTCTATCGCCCGCTGTCGATCACCAAAGTGACGCCGCCGGTGATGGGCACACAGGTGATGGACCCGGAGATCGTGAAAACCGTGGTGCATATGATGGAGAGCGACGCCTTGCCGGGCGGCAGCGGCCTGAGTGCCGCGGTGCCGGGCTACCGGCTGGCGATCAAAACCGGGACGGCCGAGAAAATGGGCAAGAACGGTAAGTATGACGGCGGTTACATCAACTACACCGCCGGGGTCGCCCCGGCGAGTAACCCGCGGGTGGCGCTGGTGGTGATGGTCAACAACCCCAAAGCCGGCAAACACTTCGGCGGCTCGGTGGCCGGGCCGATTTTCGGCCAGATCATGGGGCAGGTGATGGAGCACATGAACATCCTGCCGGATGCGCAACAGCTGAATGTGGTGTCAACCATCAAAGGCTGACGGTGATAGCGTCTACACTGTAAGGGCTTGCCTGTCACCGGGCAGGCCCTTTTTGTGATGAAAAGGCGGACTATTAACCACAAGGGGAGCGTTATGATGAATGATCGTATCGGCGTGCTGTCAGGTGACATCACGCGGCTGGAAGTGGATGCCATTGTGAATGCCGCGAACACTTCGCTGCTCGGCGGCGGTGGGGTCGATGGGGCTATCCATCGTGCCGGTGGGCCGGAGATCCTGGAAGCCTGCCAGCGCATCGGCGGCTGTAAAACCGGCGATGCGGTGATCACCCCCGGCGGGGCACTGCCGGCCAAATGGGTGATCCACGCCGTCGGGCCACGCTGGGAAGGCGGGAGCCAGGGTGAGGCGGACTTGCTGCGCAGCGCCTACCTGCGCAGTTTCGATCTGGTGGCGCAATATGGCCTGCGCCGGGTGGCCTTTCCCAACATCAGCACCGGCATTTATGGCTTCCCGAAACTCGAGGCGGCGCAGATTGCGATTGACGTGACGCGCACCGTGCTCAGCACCGATCAGGCGATTGAAGAGGTGCTGTTTATCTGTTTCGACGCGGAGAACCTGAGGATCTACCGCGAGCTGCTTGGCCAGCCGCAAGCAGGGGAGGAGACTCCCCCAGCCTGATCGTGCCGGTACGTTACCCAGGTCAGGGGGACATCATCGCCCCGGGTTACCCGGCAACTGTATTCAAACACGGTGCCGTCCTGTAAAAATCCTACCGTGCGCTGCTCCAGCACCGGTTGCTGCCGGTCAATGCCCAGCGCCTGCGCCACCTCCACGGACGGCATTCTGGCCCGCAGTTCCTGCTCGCTGCGGTCAATCACCCCGTGTTTCACCTGCTCAACATAGTCATAGGTGGAAGACTGCATCGCTGCGTAACTCAGGTCAGGAAACAGCGCCAACGGCATCCAGAGTTCATCGAAGGCTGCCGGTCGCTGGCGGATGAACTGCCGCCGCCGCACATGGTAAACCCGCTCGCCGCTTTTCAGCCTTAACGCGGTGCGCACGGTTTCATCCGGCTGCACGACGGCGAAGTCCAGCACTTCATAGTAAATGCCCGATGGCGATGGCGGCACAGTCCGGCTTTCCGGTGCGCGTTCACGCTCGAGCGGCGCCTCCGGCTCCGGGGTTTGTTCAGCCGGGGTGCCCGCTACGTTTTCCCCGGCGCTCTCCGCGACTGCCTGCAGCTTCTGTGCATGAGGTACGGCAAGTGTTTGCGGTACAGCAGGGGATAGCAGCGGCGCGGCCTGCGGTTGCCGGACATAACGGCCGCTGCCCTGGATGCTTGCAATCACCTGCTGGTCAGTGAGCACTTTCAATGCCTGCCTCACGGTCACCCGGCTTACGCCATAGTGCTCACCCAGTTGCGCCTCGGTCGGCAGGGCATCACCGGCTTTCAACTGGCCGCTGGTTACCTGTTGGCGGATTGTGTCGGCAATCTCACGGTAGCGGGGTTTCTTTACCATCAGCAGCAAACTCCATAACAAAAAGGGCTGGGTGGGCAACCAGCATACCGTAGTCTGGCCTGTCATGTAATACAAATATAGCATACGTCAAGTTGTACCATTGCAGGGGTTGTATTACCGAGGGAATGTGTATTACGCAGGTTATTTGTATTGTTCTTGTTATTTGTATTATTTGTATTATGTGTGTCGGCTGTACTTTTGGTATGTTGTGTATAGCTGACGGCGGCTATACCTCCTTGAGGGGTATCACCCAGAAAGTCAGGTAATACAAATAAAACCACATTAATACAAGTTGATGTCGCATAACAAAAAACAATACAACCCCCATTGCGGTACCGCTGGATAGGGGCGTTGGCTTGCCGGGCCTGATGCCTTTGCGTTCTGAAATAGGCGGTCAGTTTCCCTGACAGATGACGTATTTTCTTACGCTTGCTTGTGGTTGGTTTCGGTAAAAGAGTCGCGCCACCTTCCCCTTTCTCCTATACTTTCCATAGCATTAATCCTAAATTGATCGCGCCCGCTGCCCACCAGCCGGGTGCCAGAAAGGTGAGTCATGAGCCATCGTGCAACGGAACATGTGGTTTTGCTGGATGCCAACCATCAACATATTGGGATCATGGATAAATCGCAGGTTCACACCGCGCATACCCCTCTGCACCTGGCGTTTTCCTGCTATATCTTCAACGCCGAAGGCAAACTGCTGATCACCCGTCGCGCCATTAATAAGGTTGCCTGGCCGGGCGTCTGGACGAATTCGGTGTGCGGCCACCCGCAACTGGGGGAGAGCATGGAAGCGGCGGTGAACCGGCGCTGCCTGTATGAGATTGGGTTACAGGTAGAGGAGGTGACGCTTATCACCGACAACTTCCAGTACTGCGCCACCGACGCCTCCGGCATTGTGGAGAACGAGTACTGCCCGATCTTCCGCGCTTATACCGAGCACACCCCCACACCGCGCAACAGTGAAGTGATGGACTACCAGTGGGTGACGCTTGACTCCCTCTACGAAGGCGCCGCCGCCGTGCCCTGGGCCTTCAGCCCCTGGATGGTGAAACAGCTGGCGGTGCTGCGTTCAATGAATGCGTTCGCTGTGCCGATGCAACCGGCGCACAGCATGTAATACCTGCGTGATGTTACCGCCCCATCAACACCGGTAAACAGGGCATCCCAGAGGGGCGCCCTGCATCACGCCAGCCGTTCTTACACCTCCCGCTCACAGGGGCTTAATCACCACCGTCCCCTGGCGCTCCGCTTCTGCTTTCGCCGCCATAAAGCGTTTCACCATCGCGGCTTTTCCCGCGCGGATGGCCTGATAACATAAAAACTGACCACCCGTACCGGCTGAGTATGCAAGTCAGTGCCCAGCCTATGATGCATTGATTCCGCTGCCATCAATCACCTGATCTCCCTGGCGTTTCTGGTTTTTCCTCTATAGTTAAGGACGGTGCCGGTTATTTCACCTGTGCGACGCCGGCGTGACATTAACCTCAGGAGAGAAAATATGAGCAATGAAATCGCGGGCAAAGTGGTGGTGATCACCGGGGCCAGCAGCGGGCTGGGCGAAGCGGCCGCCAGACTGTTGGCCGCCCAGGGGGCAAGCGTAGTGCTTAGCGCCCGCCGTGAAACACGGATTCAGGCGCTGGCTGCGGAACTCACCGGCCAGGGGCTGAAGGCGCTGGCCGTCACCACCGACGTAACAAAAAGCGGGCAGGTGCAGCAGCTGGTGGACACAGCCGTGGAACAGTTCGGCCGTATCGACGTGATGATCAATAACGCCGGCCTGATGCCGCAATCCCCGCTGGAGCGCGGCAAAATTCAGGACTGGGATCAGATGATCGATGTGAATATCAAGGGTGTGCTATATGGCATCGCCGCCGCCTTGCCCTACATGAAGGCGCAGCAGAGCGGGCACTTTATCAATGTCTCTTCGGTGGCGGGCCACAAAGTGCGCGGCGGCGGGGCGGTTTACTCCGCCACCAAGACGGCGGTGCGCGTCATCTCCGAGGGGCTGCGGCAGGAAGTGAAGCCTTATAACATCCGCACCACCATTATCTCACCGGGCATGGTCGCCACCGAACTGCCTGACAGTATCACTGAGCCGGATGTCGCGGAGCGGATGCGCAAAGCCTATGAGGGCGCAATCCCGGCCGACTCCTTTGCGCGGGTGGTGCAGTTTGCCATCAGCCAGCCGGACGAGGTGGACATCAATGAAATCCTGTTCCGCCCGACTTCCCAGGAGTTTTAATCCGGCTTTCCTTTTCTGTGTAAGTAGCTGGGGTGACCAGCCCGGCTATCCCCTTTGATAAGGAGTGAATGAATGGCTTCCACCGGCAGCACCGCCCGCCGCTCTGCGCCCGCCGTGGCGCTGTATGAGTTGCTTAACCCGCTTCCATTCGGCTTTTTCACCGCCGCCTGGATTTTCGATATCCTTTACGCCAAAACCTATGACATTTTCTGGACGCAGGCCGCCAGCTGGCTGATTACGCTGGGGCTTCTCCTCGCCATCATCCCGCGGCTGATTAATCTGGTGCAGGTGTGGGTCGGCCATGCCTACCCGCAAGGCTCGCCGGTGAAGGTGCATTTCTGGGCCAATGCGCTGGCGATTGTGCTGGCGATTGTTAACGCCTTCATCCATAGCCGTGACGCTTACGCCGTGGTGCCGGAAGGCGTGATCCTCTCCACGCTGGTGGTGCTGCTGCTGGCGTTTGCCAACCTGCAACTGGCGCTGCGCGCACAGGGAACCGCGAAGATTCAAGGAGTCACCCGATGAGAAACCTGCGTACGCTCTCCCTCCTGGCACTCTCCGTGATCCTGGCCGGCTGTGATAATGGCGGCACCCTCGACCCTAACAAGCAGGTCGGCCCCGACCCGCAGCTGCCGGAAGCGAAAAACTTTCTGCTGCCGCCGATGCAGGTGCCAAGCGGCGTCGCCTGGAAAGCGGGGGAAACCCCGAAAGTGCCCGCCGGGCTGAAAATTGAGAAAGTGGCCGATGGCCTGATGCACCCACGCCAGCTCTATGTGCTGCCGAATAATGATGTGCTGGTGGCCGAGGCCAACGGCCCGTCAAAAACGCCGAACCGGCCGAAGCAGCTGATCATGGGGGTGGTGCAGCAGTCCTCCGGCAAGGGCGGGCCGGGCGGTAACCGCATCACGCTGCTGCGCAACAACAACGGCACCTGGGAGAAGCACATTTTCCTGGAGCACCTCTATTCACCGTTTGGCGTGCAGCTGATTGGTAACACGCTGTATGTCGCCAATGCTGATGCAATCAGGAAATATTCTTACACGCCCGGCGCCACCCGGATCACCGACCCGGGTGTCGAGCTGGCGGATCTGCCCGGCGGGCCAATCAACCACCACTGGACCAAATCCCTGTTGGCCAGCCCTGACGGCAGTAAGCTGTATGTCGGTATCGGCTCCAACAGTAACATCACCGAGAACGGCCTCGGCAACGAGTACCGCCGCGCCGCCGTGCTGGAAGTGGACACCGCCAGCGGGGCGAGCCGGGTCTATGCCAGCGGCCTGCGCAACCCCACCGGGTTGCAGTGGGAGCCGCAGACCGGCAAGTTGTGGGCAATTGTCAACGAAAGGGATGAGATTGGGGCCGACCTGGTGCCGGACTACATGACCTCGGTGCAGGAGGGCGGCTTCTACGGCTGGCCCTACAGCTACTATGGCCAGCATATTGACCAGCGCGTCCGCCCGCAGCGGCCGGATCTGGTGGAGAAGGCGATCAAGCCGGATTACGCCCTCAGCTCCCACGTGGCACCGCTCGGCCTCCTGTTCTACACCGGCACCAACCTGCCGGAAGAGTACCGCGGCGGGGCATTCATCAGTGAGCACGGCAGCTGGAACCGCAAACCGCTGAACGGTTACCGCGTCTCGTGGGTGGCATTCCGCGACGGCAAACCGGTGGGCGAGCCAAGGCCGGTGGTGACCGGGTTCCTGACGGATGACCAGAAAGAGGTGCGCGGCCTGCCGGTCGGGCTGGCGCAAGACCAGCAGGGCGGCCTGCTGATCGCCGATGATGCCGGTAACGTGGTCTGGCGTGTCACGGCGGCGGGTACGCCGTAACCTGAACGGCACCGGCTTGCACAGCCGGTGCCGGTTTTTTCCTGACACTGGCCGGCCACTTTCCTCCTTTCTGCATTTCCCGTTATCGCCTGTATCCTGCAATAAACACCCATTATATTTTGTGACAAGGTCACATTAAGGGTACTTATAGTGACAACGTCACGGAAGCTCTCTCGGTGAAAACTGGTTTATCAGGCCGCCGCCTGAGGCAGCCAAGTGACAACGTCACATCAAACGCCGCGTTAAATTGTTCAGCGTTATCTGCGTGTTAGTGGTGTAAGGGCGGTTAACGCGGGCAGGGCGTGATAATAAGGAAGTAAAGGACGGGTTAAGGTATGCGTGGCGGGAAACGACCGGGAGCGCAAGTGCTCCCGGCAGCGGCATGATTAATACTCAAACTGTCGATAGTAACGGCGGATGTCCAGGCTGTGGCCGGTCTGGTGCTCAAAATGCGCCGCCAGCCGGTCAACCAGCAGCGTAGAGACCAGGCAGGGGGCCATCAACCATCGAAAGTCGTTATCTATTCCCTCCAGCGCATAGTCGCGTGGGTCAATCACCACCGCCTGTGTACCGACCTTCTCAGCGAAGCGTTCCACCCGCTCATCCAGCGCCCGGCATGGCCCTTCACCTTTGACCAGGAACAGCGGTGTCTCCTTCTCCAGCAACTCCAGCGTACCGTGGAAGAATTCCGCCGAGGTCACCGCCTTAGTACGTTTCCACTGCATCTCCTCAAGAATACACATCGAGAACAGGTAGACTTCCCCCCACATCTCGCCGCCGCCTACCCACATCATATAGTCTGCCTGATGGTACCGGTGGGCGATCTCCGCCGCCCGGCTGTCAAACTGACGTTTGGCGCGCAACAGGTTCTCCGGCAGCCGTTCCAGCTGTGACGCAAACCGCGCGTAGGCGTCAAAATCACCGTTCAGGGAGAGCAGGCGGAAGAAGAGCCAGAACAGCAGCATATACTCAAATTCCACACCGTTTTTATGGCGCATCGGGATATGCCAGGTTGCGGCCTGTGCCAGCGGCGAGTTCGCCTCCCGGGTAATGGCCACCACGCGGATGCCCTGTTCACGGCACCAGCGGGCAATCTCCACCGACTCCCGGGTATCGCCCGATTTTGACAGCGTAATCACCACCGAGGTACTGGTGAGCCTTTTGTTGCCTTTGGCGATAAGCTCCGCCGCCTGCTCGGTAAATACCGGCAGGCCGGTCATCTCCTTGGCAAACTCCTGAATCGCCATCATCGGGGCCAGCGAGCCACCCACAGAGGCAAAAAAGAGGTTGCTGAACCCGGCGTTATGGATCTCTTGCGCGACCTGTTCCGCCGTATGGCGCGCAGCAATGATCTCACGGGCACTGGTCAGGTACTCGTCTTGGTTAAACCCTAACATGATGTATTTCTCCTGAAGGTGGACTTAGATTTTGCTTTTTAATACCCGGTCAAAGTCATCAAAAATACGGAGGCTGAGATCCACACCGCGCAGGGCGGCAATGTGGAAGGACAATAACTGGAACGGCACAATCAGCAGCAGGGGGGAAAGCGGGTGGCTGACCGGCACACCCAGCGACAATACCGTGTCAGACGCGTCATCATCATCCAGCGTGATCGTGAAAACCTGGCTGACATGGGGATGCATATAATCGCGCAGCGCCCGCAACCTGCTATTTTTCTGATCTTCAATAAAGAACAGTAAATGTGAGGGGTTTGCCTCCAGATAGGGGCCGTGCATATAGGCTTCCAGTTCGAACCCGCTGGCAGGCAGCCGCACGGTTTCGGTGAACTTGGTTTCCGCTTCCCGCGCGACGCCCACCAGGGCCCCATAGCCAATCGCCACGTAGCGCGACGCGGCCTGCCAGGCGGAACGGTGACGCCGGATAAAGGCTTCACTTTTCTCAATCACCCCCGGCAGAGCCTGTGCCAGATCCTGAAGCATACGGCGCTCAGCCTGCGCCTCCGTGACGCCGATCGTGCCCTGATGCCCGGCAATCAGCAGGGCGATCAACAACAGGTTCAGCACGGTGGCGCTGAACCCCCGGGTCACAAACCCGACGCGCTCAATGCCGGTATTGAGGTCGAGCACGCCGTCGGCGGCCTGCGCGGCCGGGCTGGTGGGGTCTGACGTCAGGCAGAACACCGGAATGCCTGACGCCTGTACCTTTTGCATCGCCGCCAGGGTCGAGGCGCTCTTGCCGCTCTGGGAGATTGCCAGCACCAGGGAGGTGGACGGGTCGATCCGTTCATAGTGGGTGAAATGGTACGGCTCTTTAATCTCCACCAGAATGCCGAAGGTGTGTTCAAAATAGCAGCGGGCGCACAGCGCGGCGTTGTAGGAGGAGCCGGTGGCCAGCATCATGACTTTATTTATCTGCCGTCCGTGCAGGTGCCTGGTTAACGGCAACAGGGTGTCCGTGTATTCCCTGACGATGTTTGCCAGCGCGTCAGGTTCGTCATAGATATAGGTCAGCATGGTTTCGCTCATGATATTTTCCTTAAAGTATGCCCAGCCAGGAACCGGCGATACCCACGACCGCCATGCCAGCCAAAATCGCTAAGGGTTTCACCTTTTTCCCCAGCAGCCAGTAAACCGCACCGAAACTCAGCAGCGGCAGCAGGCAGGGCATCACATCATTGATAACTGACTGCACCTGGGTTTTGGCTTCCCCACTGCCGAAGGTGAGCGGGATGGTGATGTCGATCATCGAGGCGGTCATACCGCCCACCACCATCAGGCCGATGATCGAGGCCCCGAAGGTCAGGCTCTCCATCATCCCGCTCTGTTGCACCCGTTGCAGCACCCCGGTGCCCAGCACATAACCCCAGCGCGTAAAGAGGTAGCGCAGCGCAATATGCGGCACGTTAAACACCAGCAGGAAAAGCAGCGGCCCGAGGAGGCTGCCTTTCAACGCCAGGCTGGTGCCGATGCCGGTGGCAATCAGGCGCAGGGTGCCCCAGAAAAACGAATCCCCCAGTCCGGCCAGCGGCCCCATCAGCGACGCCTTGACGTTATCTACCGAGGCGGCATCCATGTCCCGCTGGTGGCTGTTCTTCTCCTCCATGGCTGCCGTGATACCAAGGATCAGGGTGACGATGTGCGGTGTGGTATTAAAGAACACCAGATGCCGCTTCAGCGCCCCGGCCAGATCCTCTTTATGCGGGTAGAGTTTTTTCAGCACCGGGATTAACGCGTAAACAAATGCCAGGTTCATCTGCCGTTCATAGTTCCAGGAAAACTCCATCTGGAAAGAGCGCCAGAAGACGCGGCGTAGATCTCTCGCCGACAGCGCGCCTGCCGGCTCCGTGGTTTTAACGGCTTCAACCGCCTGCCCGTCAGAAATCATCTTCATTGTCATGCCCGGCTCCTTGTCGTGCTGTCGTGCGTTCATTCAGGCGGGTCATGTTCACCATGATCACGGCGATGATTGCGCCGAGGATAGCAATGCCCGTCACAGGGATTTTCAGGTAGGCCATCAGGACAAAGCCCAGGAAAAAGTAGGGCGCAACCCGTTTAGTGATTAACAGCCGCGCCAGCATGGCGAAGCCCAGGGCCGGGATAATGCCGGTGGCCACACTCAGCCCATGTTTGATGAACTCCGGGATAGCCTCCAGCAACGCCTTCACGGTGTCACTCCCCACCAGGAAGGAGAAGGCCACTACCGCCGCCAGCATCAGCGACATCCCAAACCCGGCCACCAGGTGCATCCGCTCAATACCGCGCGTATCCGCCTGCGCGGCACAGGCATCCGCCCGCTGATTCAGCAGCGGGATAAACAGCCCGAGATAGATATTTTTCAAGACCAGTGTCAGCGTGGCGATCGGCAACCCCAGCAGCAGGGCGGTCTCGGTACCGGCACCGGAGGTAATGGCGAACGCCACCCCCAGAATGCCGCCGGTCACCACGTCCGGCGGGATAGACGCCCCGACAGAGAATGACCCGATAAACGCCAGCTCCAGCGTTGCGCCCATAATGATCCCGGTCTGCACATCCCCCAGTACCAGCCCTGTCAGCAGCCCGGTGACGATAGGGCGGGAAATCAGGGAGGTGCCGAGTGCATATTCTGACTGCGCAATAAATGCAACCAGCCCAAGTAACAGTGCCTCTACCATTGTTTCCCCCTGGGATCAGACACACTCATTAAATAAGACCTTCCGGTCATTGGGCACTTGCCGGATTTCCACTTCCGTGCCCGCCCGGATTAATTCATTCAGCTGGGTTATCTCGTCCGGCAGTAAATTAATCGCCTTTGAAATTGTGCGGCTTCCCTCCCGGGCTTTCACGCCGCCCAGATTAATGCTGGTAATTTCGGGGATCGCTTTCGCCAGCCGCCAGGCATCCTTGACCGATTCCACCACAATAAACAGGCGGTATTTATCGGTGACGCCGCTTTTTAACGCCTCGGCAGCGTCAGCAATGGTTTTGATCACCAGTTTTACCGAAGGGGGTTTTGCCAGCTTAATGGTGGTTTTGCGTAATTCATCATTGGGTACGTTGTCATTAGCAATCAGAATGCAGTCGGCACCGATAAACTGTGTCCAGGAAAAGGCGACCTGACCATGTAATAAACGGTGATCGACCCGCAGCAGTGTGATCATATGGCTCTCCTTATTAAAAATCCCGGTCAACTAGCTCAACAGAATGAAGGGTTTGGTTGCAGTACTGGAGGCTTTCCCGCGCGTTGCTCAGGGACTCACCGATTAATGCCGCTGTATCCCCGCCGGGGGGCGCAATCAGCATCTCAATAATCAGCGGTAAATTCATACCGGCCAGTAAATGGACATGCGGGCGGTGAATAAAGCGGATAAATTCGTTGTTGATACTGCCGGCGAAAATATCGGTCAGGATGATTAATTCATCCTCCTGACTAAAGGAATCCATTAACGCCTCAATACGCGCAGTGACATCTTCTTCCTCTTCCAGATAGGCGCAGAGCGTATGAATATTCGCCTGCTTGCCTAAAATAAGTTCGACTGAATGTAATATTCCTTCGGCAAACCTGCCGTGGCTGGCAAATATATAGTGACGTTTCATCCTGACCTCAAAATAGACATTGCTCCATAGAGGTATTGCAACCCGCATGCCAGATAAAGTGTCGGAGAGCGGGGCAGGCGGGCAGCGGCGGTTAAAACTCCTGATCGTATTGAATAAATTCTGTCTCAGAATAGAGAATATCGTGCACGTAATAGAGCTCGGTTTCAGGAATATTGACACTGTAACTGCTCTCAATGACACTAAAGGCTTCCCGGAGCGGAATAAGATACCGGCGTTGACACTGTTTATGCGCCACCGGCCATGACTGAATTGCCGCCTGGCGGATCAGCCGCTCTATCAGGCAACTGATATGAATATAGAGCGCGACTTTCTTATCATTCGGCACCTGCATCCCGGCCAGGTGTTCATAGCGCATAAAGAACTGCTCAACCTGATTGATCACTTTTCCGGTATCCAGGATCGTCACTGACTCAATGACCCGCCGCAGGGAAAAGTTCTTAATTATCAGGTTATTAATTTCAGCAACGCCTTCCGGGGCAATCAACCCCCGGAAAATGGTCATGACCGTGTCGCCGCCCTGGCCGGCAATCAGCGTCTCCAGCGAGAGATAAGGGATAGCAGGGATATGCGGGTCCAGCGTGCCGACGATAGCCAGCACCTCGAAGCGGGAGAAGATCGGGGCCCGGCGCGCGGAATCAGTCAGCACCTCATGCTCATAGGCAACGACCTCAATCGCCAGTTCCGCCGGGATACTCGCTTTCAGCAGGGTACTCAGGTTGGCTGCGGCCCCGATGCCGGTGGCGCAGGTCGTGATGATCGCCCGGGGTTTGTTGCGGCATGGCCAGATGATCTGTTGCTCAACCGGCAGATCGCCTGCAACCTGCGCGGTGATATCCTCCAGGCGATCGCCATGCAGGATGCGTTCGCCGACATAGAGCGCCATCCGGGT
Organism: Chimaeribacter californicus; assembly: GCF_002858675.1. Taxonomy (GTDB): domain Bacteria; phylum Pseudomonadota; class Gammaproteobacteria; order Enterobacterales; family Enterobacteriaceae; genus Chimaeribacter; species Chimaeribacter californicus. The sequence goes on along the minus strand of NZ_PJZF01000001.1, from coordinate 631,550 downwards.
CGAGACATTGTTGATGATAGCCACCGGCGTGGTCAGGGCGCGGCTAAAATAGTGGTGAATATCGGTCAGCGAGCCCATATCCACCAGGATCATCAGGCTGGCGGCCAGCGGGTTATGCGCCAGATAGGCCATCACTTCCTGGGCTATGGCTTCTGGGGTGACGTCCAGCGGCATATCAAACGACTCAAACACATTCTGTTTCAGCAACCGGTTGGCAACATTGGCGATACTGCTGGCGGTCGCATAGCCATGCGCCAGGATCACGGCTTTGGTCACCAGCGTGGTATTCTGCACACCGAGATTGTTAAGCCACAGGGTAAGTAAAATCAAATCAACAGGTTGGGTTTTAATATCCAGCCTGCGCGCCACGGCAGCCAGCACCTCCTGCCCGAACCGCGTCAGCAACGGGTATTTTTTCTCCAGCCAGACGGTAAACTGGCGGCACAGCTCAACCTGCGCCGGGGGCGAAGCCTCATGGCGGCAGTGGGTCAGGTAGTGGGCGAGGGCGTAGATTCCGTTGCCGTTGAAGTGGATATGGTAACTTTTCTCCAGACGGTAAAACTCATCACGAACCTGGCTGGTGGTCAGCAACAGCATCTGGGAATGGCTGCGGTCGCGGTTGTCAAACACCAGCCGGTCAAACAGCATGTCGATCTCATGGCCGATGCGCTTTTCACACGCGTCCCACCCGGTATTTCCGGCACAGTAAAGCTCAAACTGCGCCAGGATCGTGCGCTGCGTATCCCCGATCAGCAGGTTAAGCGGATCGGGGTGATGCAGAAGCCAGGGCAGGCGGGTCTCCTGATCCAGCACAATATCCTGGGCGTTCCCGCCCGGGGGATCGTTGAGTGCCGGGATTTGCGCCATCACCGTTTCCGGCAGGTGGTGAATCGAAATACGCAGCATCTCCTGGCTGTTCTGCATGGCAAACGCGGAGGCCACCGCATATTTCACGCTATTTTTTAATTCACCCACATTGCCGCGATAGACGTAGTGCGTCATCACCGACAGCAGACGCGGGCTGAGGCTTAAGCGCCGCGCCACTTTTTTTGCCTCCAGCCAGAAAAATTGCAGGATCAGTGCCTCTTTCTCTTTCCGGCCACGGCTCTCCAGTGCCGGCAGCACCACCTGGATAGGGATGCGGCGTATAAAGGTGGTTAAAAAAGTGCTGTGGATCTCTTCGGTGGTGGCGAAAATAAGCCGCACTGAGACCGGGCGGCCCTGTGCAGTTTCCCCGACGCGGTAGATTTCACCCCGGTCGAGCCAGGTAAAGAGTTTCTCTTGCCCCTCTGCGTGTAACCGGTGTACCTCATCTAAAAATAAAATCCCGCCGTTGGCCGCTTCAAACGCGCCGGGTTTGTCGCTCTGCGCACCGGTGAACGCACCTTTTATATACCCAAACAGGTTACTGGCCAGCAACTCAGGGTTATTGGCGTACTGCGCACAGTTAAAAGCGACAAAGGGCGCATCCGGCTCAATCAGTGCCTGGCTGATAGCGTAATGGTGCATAAGCTGCGCCAGATAGCTCTTGCCCGTGCCGCTGTCGCCGGTGATCAGCAACGGCAGGCCGCCATCCGGGTAGAACAGGGCGGTTTTAAGCTGCTCAATCGGCTTTTTCAGTGAGCCGTCATAACCGATTAAAAGCGCAAAGTGGTCGTGTACCTCGGGCGGCTCTTGGTTGTCAGCCAGCAGTTCATCCATGCCGGCGTACTCATGTTTCGACAGCGGGTAAAACTGTTGCTCAAATGCCTGGTGATGCAGGAAATAAACCGGGCGGGTGTTAATCTTTATCAGCAGCCCCTGGGCCACACACTGATTCAGGTAGTGGCTGGCGGTGTTGCGTTGTAATCCAAAACGCCGGGCAAGGTAGGCGGCAGTAAACACCTCGCTGCGATCGGCGGGGTTAAAAAAATCCGTCTGGTTCATCAGAAAGGTCAGCAGATCATCTTTGCGCATGGCAGTCTCCTTGAGTGAATACATCAACGGACATCATGCCGTGAAAGCCGGCCTGGTCATGCACAGTGGCCATAAGATTTGGCTTTTTGCAGACAGACGCACAAAAGGGAAGGCGTGAGGAAGAGAAAGAAGCCGGGGCCAGAGAGCGGTTCAGAGAAATGCAGGGGTAGAGGGTTAAAGGAAAACTAAGAGATAATCAGGGAGCCTTAAATGCAATTTAACATAATATACATTATGTGCACCTAAATATCGCTATGCCAATTATGCCTGTTTACCCTTTATCATCATCGGGTTATCCTGCGCCCGGCAGTTTCAACGATGGCAAACCGGCTGTTTTCAGCTTCCGCCTTCGCCACGGTTTTTCCTCATCTCTGCATCTCCTGTTACCGGTGATCATGCGCCTGCATCGCCTGCCAATTTACGGCACGCGTGATAAAGGATCCGTACGGTGCTGACTGCCGATCTTGCCACGCCTCCGGTCACCTTGTCCGATGCCATTTCAGGTTCACCATGATGGCCCGCGTACATCACATTGCACGGCTTGTTCATCCGTGATGCTTTTACATCACCTGCCGGTTCAACATGCTGCTGCCTGAACTCACCACACCTTACCGATATGCCTCTGGGAATGCTGACCCATGAGACCTGGCGGAAAGAAGTAAAACGACCACAGCATTTTGATCGCGCTACGTAAAATCTGCAAAACCACCACGCCGGAAGCCCACCAGAATTCGCGTAACGCCCCCTGTAAAATGACGCGTTTCAGGCCACTTATGACGCTGGCCGGTAAAAATGCACGGCATTCTCTATGAACCCGCAGATTTTGCGCACACCCTGCCCGCTTTTTGTGCTGATAAGCTGCTATAGAGTGTGTTTTTCTTATAGTAGAGATTGAGCTTATCGGAGGCACAATTGGATGTAATAAGTGAATAGAATGTTGTAATTAATAATAAGATGTTAAATTCACTCTGAGGAACTGCTGTCCCCTGATGAAAACGACCTTGCCAGTCCGCTGAGGTTTTGCACCAGAGTGAATTCGTTGTGCCGTATGGGAGCTTTAGCCCTCAGCCTGCATCTGGTACGAAAGATAATTCGGCATCACCAGGTCAGGAAAGCGGCTCAAGTGAAAACCGGGTGGCGGTTAGCGTGACGGGTTCTGCCAATACCGCATACTAACTGAATACCCCGCCTGAATGGCAATAACGTATCGAGTTGCGGCGGATTGTGGGGCGTAAATGCTATGCCATTGAAAATAGAAAATGTCCGGGGAAACGCTCTATTGTTACGCCCTATCCGTTTTTACGTGCTCTTTGATCCTTATCAGCGCGCTGTCGGTGCGCGCCATACTATGATGCCCGGCATCGGTATTATTTCTGCCCTTTTCCCTTTGTCAGGCTATTAAAGCGACCTTTTTTCCCTTTATTTACTCTCCTTCTATCAGCGGTTATGGGGTTTAATAGAGTGCTTTGTTTGTTGTAACTAATTACACTATTGAGATTACGCTGACTTTCAGCCATCCTAAAAAATTGAGCAGGAAAAAGAACACGAACATAATAACCAAACCTGCTCCAATGGCGGATATGGCGATATGATATAACGCACTGACCACTATTACCCCGCCTGCCACGGCCAGAGTGAGAAGAAGATAAATGAAAATAACGTAATTTCCCTGTAGTTTCAGCCACTTTTCCAAAAATTTGTTCATAACTTCAGATTCCCTTCCGTTTACAATGCTCATTTAAAAATTGAACAATCCATAGCAATGCTAAAAAGATAGCGCTTATTCGCTATCCCCTTTTTATGGCGAGGCTTACTTTATCGTTGTCTCATCAGGTGCGCAATCAACTCAGAATAATAGACTAACAATAGTCATTTTACTTTTTCTATTTACTGAAAAATAAAGCACCACCCCAAAAAAAGAAAGCAGCCCCGAATTAACGGTGCTGCTTAATTGATTTATTAACGTTGTGGCGATGATTACGCGTTATTTAAAATCAGCATACGGCGTTAATGGCTGTGGCGGAATATCCAGATCCCCTTGCCAGCCGCCGGCGGAATAACGGATATAAATCTGGAAATGGCTCGGGGTGTAATCCTCGGCCTGCTGGATATCAACCCCGGCACCCAGCGTCCAGTGGGAGGTGAGCCGCCGCTCGAGCTGGGCCTGCAAGGTGTAACCGATGCCGGTACTGCTGCTGCTCTCGCTGACGTCATCCCGGTTGGTGTATGCAGTGGGAATCAGCCCGCCCAGCGGGTAACGGCGCTGGCTCTCGGTTTTCGAGCGCGACCACGACACCGATCCGCCAAGCTGCCATGACCAGTTATCGGTACGCTGGCGATAATTCACCGGCACCGCCAGGGAGAAATATTGCTGCGGGCTGTAGTAACCGCCCTGTCCCAGCGAGTAACCGCTGAGATCCTTCTGGTAATGCCACAACATACTGTTAAGGCCGATGGTGGCACGGCGGTTATCCTCGTTAATCACCTTGTAGTAGTACCCGGCCATCAGGCGTTCACGCTGGTTGTCCTCGACGTTTTTACCGGTGATCTGGTGGACGCTGAGATCGCTCCAGACGCCGTGCGCCCCGCCCTGATCGTAACTGCCGCTCAGGCTGACGCCGGTGGCACGCACCCCGCCCCAGGAGGTGCCGGTGTTCGGGTCTTTGCTGCCGGCGAACGCCAGCAGCGAGCTGGAGATCGGGCGGCGTGAGGCGGTGGCCGTCCAGCCAATCTGCCGCCAGTCCCCGCTGTAGCTGAGGCCGCCGACCCAGTCGACCACCTCAAAGCCCAGCGGCGTGGTGCCGATGTCCGCGTTCCAGCGGTCATTACGCCAGCCCGCCGCAATACTCGCCCCGCTGGCGGTCTGGCTCTTGTCACTGGTACAGGCGACGCTGGAACAGGTGCCGAAATCTTCGCTGTAGCTGCCGTTGGTGGTCCCGAAGGTGCCCGCGTCGATGTGCACATAATCACTGCGTAAAAAAGCGTGGCCGCCGTAGAGCGGCATATCAGCCTGCGCCATGGTGGTGTTGGCGCTGAGGTCGGAATACCCGGGCGTGCCGCTGGAGGTGGAGTTGTCGTGGTCAACCGTGATCGTGACGTCCTGCTGGCGGTACGCATCCGCCGCATCGGCGCGGATACCGCGTTTCAGCCAGTCATCGCTGGGTTGGTTGCGTGTCAGCCGGGTGTAACTGTCATTGTCTTGCGGCACCGCCGGCGTTATCCCGCCCGCGACCATCGCCAGCCCGTAATCCTCCCGCGCCAGCGCATACTGCCCCTGCTGCTGCTCAATGCGCGCGATGTCCCGGAAGATCAGCGCCGGGGTCAGCCCCGGTTGTGCCTGGCGGGCGGCCGGTTTAAGCGTAGTCAGTATCCGGGCAGCCCGTTGCGGGTCACCCACCGCTTGCCAGGCCGTGGCCATGCGCCGCTGCTGGTTGAGGGTGAGCGTGGTCGCCGGGCGGCTCTCCAGTTGCTGTAGCTGGTTACGCGCCGTGACGTTGTCACCTTGCGCAACCGCCACATCCGTCAACCCCAGTTGCGCATCCAGATTCGCGGGGTCAGCGGTAAGCACCGCCTGATACCCCTGGCGGGCGGCCGCGTAGTCAGCATCTTCCAGTGCCCAGTCTGCCAGCGTCAGATCGATACCGGTCTGGCGCGGCTGGCTGCGTAACAGCGCCGTGGCTTCCGCCCGGTTGCCTGCGGCACGCAACGCCAGCGCACGATCCAGCGTCTGTTGCTGTTGCAGCCGCTGTTCCAGCTCCTTCATGTTCTGCGACCACTGGGGGCGCGGCAGACGGTTGAGGGTCGCCAGCGCCTGCGCATCCTGATCCTGGCCGGAGAGGTAGAGCGCATAGGCGTAGTTTTGCTGTTCGCCGGGCGGATGGGTGGCCATAAAATCACGGAACAGCCGATCCGCCTCCGCGCCCTGCCCGATCTGCCGCAGCGCCCCGGCCTGCCGGTATGCCAGCCAGGCGTCATCCGGCGCGTAACGCCGGGCTTCGCCATAGGCGTCGGCCGCCTCGCGCCACTGCTGTTGCCGGCTGAACTGGTCAGCCCTGGCGCTCAGCACATCCCCCTGCAACCGGTTGAGGGTCCCGGCCAGGGGCTTGCGCTGTGCCGCCGACAAGCCGTTGATAAACGCCAGCGCCTTCTCCGGTGACTGTTGCAGGTAAACGTTGGTCAGCCCGCGCACCGCGCCCTCGTTAGTGGGATCAATGCGCTGCGCCTGCTGGTAATAGCGTTCGGCGGCAGCCGGGTCGTTGCGGGCCAGCGCAACGTCGCCCAGCCCCAGCGTGGCATAGGGGTCATCCTTCTCCAGCGGTACCGCCTGCTGGTAGGCGCGCTCCGCCCCGGCGAACTCTTTCGCCTGCAGCGCCTTGTCGCCCTGCTCAATCAGCAGCCAGTAACGGTTGGAGGTGATCAGGCTGACCCACTTGTCGCCTTCGAACCCGTCGGTATCCACTTTTTGCGCCTGCTCAAACAGCGTGATGGCCCGTGCCCGGTCACCGGATCGCGCATAAGCCATGCCGAGTGCCCCCAATAATGCCGGATCGTTGGGTGCGGCACGCAGCGCCTGCTCCAGTGGCGCAATCGCCTCCTTGCCGCCGCCGCTCTCGATCTGTGCCAGCCCGCGCAACCGTGCCTGATAGTTGGGATCAGCCAGCATCGCCTGTTGCCGCGCCCGCTCCTGCCGCCCGGCCTCGGCAGGCGGGCCGCTGTCAAATACCGTGAGGTAGCGATCCAGCGCCGCCAGGCTCTGCGGCGTCACCGTCAGCTGTTTCACCCGCGTCAGCCACATCTCCCCGGCGGCATCGCGCCCGGCGGCATCCTGTGCCGCCTTCTGCAACATGGCATAACCTTCGGCTTCACGATCCTGGCTGAACAGCAGCTGTGCCAGTGCCAGGCGTAGCTGGCTGTTGCCGGGCACCTGTTGGTCCAGCGCCTGTAGCTCACGGATCGCCACCGGTGCCTGCTGCGGCAGCCGGGCGACCAGCCGCCAGTACTCCACCGCCAGATCCGTGCCCGGCGGCGGGCCGTTGAAGGCCGCGTCATAGGCGGCGCGCGCCTCCGCCAGCCGGCCTGCGGTCGCCAGCAACCGCGCCTGTTGCAGTTGCTGGCGCCCTGCCGGCTGCGTCAGCGCCACCAGTGTTGCGGACTGCCGGGTAATCACCGCATCCGGGGCGATCTGCTGCAATTTTGTGAGCTGCTGTTGCGCCTGCGGGACGTTGCCCTGGCGCAATGCCAGCCGCAAACGCGCCGCGAGCACCTGCGGGTTATTGGGGCTCATCAACTCCAGCCGGTGCAGGGACTGCTGCACCAGCGCGTCCTGATAGGTCGCCTCGCCCAGCCGCACCTGCTCCAGCAGCCAGGTCTCCGGGGAGACGGCCCGGGGCGCAGACGGCGCAACCGCCTGCTCTACCGCTTCTGCCAGCGGCATCAGCGTCAGGCCCAGGGCCAGCGGCAAATACGTCCGCAGAAAAGAAGTCGGCATGGTTAATCCTCAGAGATCACGCGGCGGCGGCTCAGCAGGCGCAGCGCACGCCACAACAGCAATGCCACCAGCACCACCAGCACTGCGGCCATCACTGCCAGCCAGCCCGGATGGGTCGCCAGCATGTTCCAGGCCTGTTCCCACCACGGCAGATGCCCGACGAAGTACACATCCCCCACCCGCAGGCTGTTCACCCCCGAGGCACGCACCACCGCTACCGAGCCGCTAATCGCCGCGCGTTTGCCGCTGTCCTGCAGGGCGTCATTCATCAGGCTCTGCCCGGCGGTGGAATCCGCCAGGATCGCCACAATGCTGCGCTGCTCGTGGTAAGGCGACTGCACGCCCACCAGCGCCGCCAGCGGATCGGTCGCGCTGATGGTGGTACGGCTGTCTGGCTGGGCATCAGTAGCCGGGGCGTTGCTGTCCGGCAGCGGCTGTTGCCGTTTCGGCTGCGTCACCGAGCCCTGGGTGGCGTCCATCAGCAGGTTCATCGACTTATCGCCCCGCAGGTCGGCCGGCAGCGTACCAATCATCAGAATATCGGCATCGGCCTGTTTCGCTTTCGCCCAGTCATCGCTGATGGTCACCCCCAGCGCCGGGTAGCCGGTCTGTGAGCCGATGCGCCCCAGGGTATCAAGCAGCGCCGTGAGCTGCACCGGCTGTGGTTGCGGCGTGACCAGCACCAGCGTCTGCGAGAGGTCAGCCAGCCGGCTGAACGGGAACCCGGCATTGATAAAGGCGCGCAGATCCGGCATGGCCATAAAGTGGCGGTAGCCGGAGAAATCGATGGTTGAGCTGTCGTCGATCACCACATGGTTATTGACGGTGGTAAAGGTTTCACAGCGGTCGGTACGGCTGCTGGAAATCAGCGAGGCGTATTCGAAGTCAAAGCGCATCTGGTTAAGTGCGCCGAGCTTCAGCGCCGGGACTGACAGCTTCTGCCCCTCCTCTGAGAGGCCAAGCAGCGGCAGTCGCAGCAGTTGCGTACTGTCGCGGGTGCCCGGTTGCAGGCTGAAGGCGCGCACGAACTGGTTATTGAGATTGACGCTCAGCCGGGAGGTATTCGCCAGTTCCGGCGGCGTATAGCGGTATTTCAGCTGCATGGTGATGCCGGAACTGCGGATCAGGAACAGATCCGGCGGCAAATTGAGGCTGAGCGAGATCGGGTAAGGCTGGATACCGTCAGCCTGAAGCTGTTCCGGGTAGGTTTTCAGCTCGCCAAAGGTCATGGGCCGGTCGGTACGCACCCAGAGCGGCGCGTCATAGGGTTGGCGTGGGGCGAGCTGCTCTACTTTGGTTACCGCCACCTGTTGCCCGCGGAACAGGATATTGCCCTGGGCGATGCCGGTCACTGCCTGCGCCAGATCCTGATCGTTGCGCCCCATCACCACCAGCAGTTTCACGTAGGGGTTATCGGGGTGTGACATCATCTGTACCGTCGGCCCATTGACCGGCGGCAGCGTACGCAGGAAATCGGGGCGGTGATCGTTGGTGGCGAACACCACCGCATGGCTTTCCGGCAGCTGGTTATAGAGCACCGGGAAATGCTGGCCGCGCCATTGTGCGCGGGTACCAAACCAGGAGGCGAGTTTAGCGGCCGCCTGTTGCATCCCGAGGTCGGGCTGGGCGGCAAACACCATCGGCAGGGTCAGCGGCTGGTTATCCCGCGCATCGAAGAACGGTTCCGGGAAGTGCGAGAGGTCGTTCTCCACCGGCAGTTTCTGGTAACGCAGGTCGAGCGAGCTGCCTTTGCCGATGTCCACCCACAGGGTACTGTTGGCCGGGTTCTCACAGATGCGCTGATAATGGCCGATAAACACCAGCCGCAGCCGGTTGAAGTCAGTGATATAGCGCGGGTCAATCTGTAGCTGTGCCTGGTTGGGTTTGCCGAGCTGGTCTGCGCCAATGGCGACCACGCCCATCAACTGGTCATTCAGGTAGACCTTCAGCTGGGACTCCACCGGGATAAGCGACGGCGACGGCGTAAACTGGAGGTTCAGGGTGGCCTGTGTCACCACCTCGTCACTGCGTACCCCGAACTCAATCTGCCCTTCCGGGGCGATGCCGCGCAGCACAAAGGCACCGGGCGGCGGCGCGAGTTGAGGGAAAGCCAGATGCACATCACGCACCGGGGCCGACGGGCTGCCGGTTTGCGGGGCCACCGCCTCCGGGGGCACGGGCGGCGTCACCGGGAGCTGGGCCATGGCATTCAGGCTGAACAGGGTGGCGATAAAGCAGGTCAATAGTCTCATCATGGGTGTCATCATCTTGGTGAGTTCGCTGCCCGTTGCGCCCCATGCGCCACGGGAAGAGCCGATACGCCGCGGGGAGCCAGTGACAGCGCCCCGGCGAAAAGTGAAGTAAAGAGTTGCACCACCGGGCGGATAAACGCCGGCAGGTGTTCCGCCATCCGGAAATAGCCGCGGATGCCGAGCGCCATCACCTCCCGCAGGCTGGCCAGCGGCCGGTCCTCCGGGAAGCTGTCGCCCTGGATGACCCAGGTATCAGCGCGGGCAAAGGTGCATTGCACAAAATCGATCTGCTGCTGCACGGTAAGGTTATCGGTATGCATCCCCAGCCGGTTACCGAACTGGCGGGTAATGATGCACGGGAAGATAAACTCCTGGTCGCCGCGCCGCAGCAGCAGGTGGATGCTCTCCCCCCGGCGGAAGTGCTCGGCGGCATCCTCGACTTCTACCCCGACGCCGCCGTCGGAGTAGTCACGCAGCGTACAGGCGAACATGTGGCCGTCCGGGCGCATCAGGGCGGCCGGCAGGGTAATTTCGACGCGGTGCGCCTGCCGTACCTGTTTCGCCTCAAACGCCACCGCCGTCGCGCCGCCGAGGATAATCATGTTGTAGATAACCCAGGCCACGCTCACCAGCACGGTGAAGCGCTCATCCGGCAGCCCCCAGAAGAAACGCCAGATGGCAAAGCCCAGCCCGAGCAGGTTCAGCAGCATCAGCACCCGGTAAGGCTGGGAAATTTTCCAGTCCACGTAGGACTCCTCCACCAGCCCGCCCTTGGCGGTAACGTCAAATACCCCGCCATGCGGGCGGAACAGCGCCACCGTGGTGGGCCGGGCGATATACCAGGCCAGCACCGTCTCGTAGATCTCACTCCAGAACGAGTGGCGGAACTTGCCCTGGATGCGCGAGTTGGTGAGGCTGGCATGCACCATATGCGGGAACACATAGAGCACAATCGCCAGCGCCGGGGCGTAGATGATGTAGGCGTGGAACAGCAGGAACGCCAGGGGGGCCAGCAGGAAGATAAGCCTCGGCACCCCGGCGAGGAAGTGCATCATGGCGTTGACGTAGCAGAGCCGCTGCGAGAGCTTCAGCCCCTTGCCGAACAGCGGGTTATCGAGCCGGAAGATCTGCACCATGCCGCGCGCCCAGCGGATGCGCTGACGGATATGGGACGACAGGCTCTCGGTGGCCAGCCCCGCTGCCTGCGGGATGCGGATATAGGCGGAGGTGTAGCCGTGCCGGTGCATCCGCAGCGAGGTGTGCGCATCCTCGGTAACGGTCTCTACCGCGATGCCGCCAATCTCGTTGAGCACATCACGGCGGATCACCGCACAGGAGCCGCAGAAGAAGGTGGCGTCCCAGAGGTCGTTGCCGTCCTGTACCAGCCCATAGAACAGTGCGCCCTCATTGGGTGCCTGGCGGAAGCGGCCGAGGTTGCGCTCAAACGGGTCCGGCGAGAAGAAATAGTGCGGCGTCTGGACGATGCTGAGCTTCTTGTCTTTGAAGAACCAGCCCACGGTCATCTGCAGGAAGGAGCGCGTCGGGACGTGGTCACAGTCAAAGATCGCCACCAGCTCGCCTTTCGCTATCTTCAGGGCATTGTTGATGTTCCCCGCCTTGGCGTGCTCATGGGTCGGCCGGGCGACATAGCGCACGCCGATCTCCTCGGCAAAGGCACGGAACGCCGGGCGGTTGCCGTCATCCAGCAGCCAGACCTCCAGCTTGTCTTTGGGCCAGTCCATCCCCAGCGCGGCAAACAGGGTTGCCCTCACCACGCCGATATCTTCATTGTAGGTCGGCACCATCACATCCACGTGCGGCCAGGTGCTGATGTCTTCCGGCATCGGGGCCGGTTTACGGTTCAGCGGCCAGATGGTCTGGAAGTAGCCGAGCACCAGCACCACCCAGGCGTAGGTCTCTGCCACCAGCAGCGTCAGGCCGAAGATCAGGCTCAGGGAGTCCTCCCAGTTCAGCGTCTGGGTATAGCGCCACCAGAGGTAGCGGCAGGAGATGGTCAGTGACAGCACGATCAGCATCAGGGTCGGCAGGCGGCCGGGGATGTTACGCACCAGCATCGCGATGCCCCAGAGCAGCAGCACAAAGGTGAACTGGGCAAACAGGCCGAACGGCTGGGAGATGCAGAACCACGCCAGCACCAGCGCCAGCGCACAGGTGGTGATATAAAGCACCTGCCGTACCAGGGGGGGAAGCCGCCTGACCCGCCGTTGTGCCATCCTCCCCAGCCGCCCGGCCCCGACCTGCGCCGGCAATTGGGTAAGGCGGTCAATCATGCGTTGCCGCCAGCGGGTATAGATTGGCACGAAGCGCCTTTCACGCGGGGTACGCACCTGCCGCCCCGGCAGCGTCAGCAGCAGCCAGCCCGCCTGTAACAGGTAGCGCAGGCCATCCAGCAGTTGCGGCTTGTGCGGCGCAATGTGTGGGAACCAGTGGCGCGGGTGGGCGCGTACCGGCTGCCACACCGGGGATTCCAGCCTCAGCACCAGCCAGGCCAGCGCCACCCAGAGCGTCATCAGCGCACTGGCAGTGACCCCGGCACGGTGGCGGCGGTAATCCTGGTAGCGGGCGCGTAACGCCGCCATCACCGGCGGCATCAAAAACAGCCTTAACGGGTTCATACCGCGCCCCCCTTGAAGTTAATCAGGCACCAGTTGGCCAGTACCGTCATCTCTTTGGCCGCCAGGCTGTGCGAACGGTACTCGCCCACCGGCTGTTTGGCGGCCAGCGCCTCGTTGACGGCCTCATCCCGGTGCACCACAAACGGCAGCAGCCCCGGCAGGCTCTGCTGCCAGAGCAGCAGAATGTCCTGCTGGAGCTGGCTGGTGGGCGTGAATTGGTTGACCAGCAGCGCGCTGCCTGCCGGGGCGGGTTGCTGGTGCAGGCGGGCGTGGCAATTGGCATCGGCGGTCATGACCCGCAGCAGCCGGTCAGCCTGCGCCAGCGCCGGTAATGCCAGCGGGCTTGCCTGCCCGGCGGGCAGATCCAGCAGCACCCACTGGTAATGCCCGGCGCGGCAGAGCGCCGCCACGTCCGGCAGGCTTACCGGCTGACTTCCCGGTGCGCACTGGCCGAACGGCAGCAGATCGAGCGGCGTTGCCGGGCTTTGCGGGGCGTCACGCGGCGGCATCGCCTGTTGAGGTAAATAGCGCAGGGCCGCGTTCTGCCACGGCGTGCCGCTTTGCATCGCCTGCGCCCAGCCGCGGTCATCAGCAAACGGCATGTTGAAATGCAGGCGCAACAGGTTATCCGGCGAGAGGTCAACCATCAGCACCGATTCCGCCAGTTGGTTGAGCGCCCAGGCCAGCCCGGCGGTAACGGCACTGCCGCCCGCCCCGCCCCGTACGCCCTGAAGGGCAATCACCGGCATCTCAGGCGGACTCCCCATCACCGGCGTGTGGCGCGGCTGAGGTGACACTGGCCGGTTGCGCACTCAATTCCCCCAGCAGCGGCCAGCGGGCCAATAATGCCGGGATACGTGATGCACGGGAAATATCGATATAGCGGAATGCGGGGATCTCAAACGTCTTTCGCAGCACATAAAAGTCATCACTAATAGCCGGGGCTTCCGGCTGAAACGTAAGCTGATGTTTATTATCCATACCTGTTACCTTAAACGGGACAACGCGCCTGGGGCACTAAAAAAAACGGAAAACCACCGTGGGGCGGGGCTTGCCGGGTCATTATTTTTTAAGCGTAAAGTTGGTGATTACAAATGGCAATGTTAGACTGATTTATAGGTTTTTTCCGTTTTTACTTCAGCAAACTTTTCATTAAGCAGAAAAATTCATGGCGCTATCATTTCCCTTCGGTATTAAACAGCTTTGGGATGAATTATCGGTAATGCAGGTGCGCGGCCTTTACTGGGTAAATAGTGACACACAGGAAAATGCGCGCGGCCTATGCCGCCAGGTGGCAGAAAGCCAGCCCCAAGGCACTGATGTTGCTCTGATTTGCAGTGGTGAAACCCCACGGGATCTGCTTGGCACACTGCCCAATGCTGCGGTGGCCCGCCTGCCGTTATTTACCTTGCCGGCGCAGAAAGCCGCGTTACTTCGCTTGCCCCTGGAAGCCGGGCGGTTAATCAGGAAGCCGGGGGGGTTAATTATCTATTACGCCCCTGCCACCCTGTTTCTGGAATTGAACCCGGAGGCAATGGCGCAATGGCTTCAGGCGATGCGTCGCCTCATCAATAAGCTGGGTAGCACACTTTTGATTATTTGCCACAGTGCCGGGGTGAATAAAATAAAAAGCGCGTTAATATCACAACACCGGGTTTTGTCCGGATTTTCCTCTCTTACCACCGAGGTGGAAAATAATTATTATCAGGTGGCCTGGTGGGCAGCGGATAAAGGCATTGTGACCAACCAGCGCTTTAATTTGCGTACCCTGCCGGAAGGCGGGTTTGCCTTGCAGGACGACCAGCCCACCGGCGATTTCCGCGGCAGTGATGACAGCTGGTACCTGGCCGAGCGCAGCGTGCTGGAGGGCGCACCGCCGCTCTCAAGTAACTGGCAGCTGTTTGATGACAACGCCCAGCTGGCGCAACGCGGCGAGGCGCTGCATGCCGCCACGCTGATTTTCTCCCTGCACAGCAACCAGGCGATCCCGGCGCTGGCGCGGCAGATCCACCACGTGCGGCAGGCAGGCGGCAACGGCCTGAAGATTGCGGTGCGTGAGATGACCGTGAGCCTGCGCTATACCGATGAAAAACTGCTGCAGGCCTGCGGGGCCAATCTGGTGGTGCCACATGTGGCTTCGCTCTCGACCTTCCTGACGCTGCTGGACGGCATTCAGGGCAGCCGCTACAGCCGCCCCCTGCCGGACGACGTGGAACGGCTGATTACCGGGATGCGCCCGTTGCAGGTACGCGGCGTGCTGGCGCGCCCGGCCTTCTGTGACACCGTGCGTTCGCTGCTCGACAGCAGCCTGCTGGCGGAGGACACCAAAGGCATTCTGCTGTCGATGCGGCCGGTGCCGGGGCTGCTGCCGCGCCAGGCCTTGTCGCTCTGCACCCTGCGGCGCGACGGTGACCTGGTGACGGTGGATGCGCATCACCTGCATCTCTACCTCTCCAACTGCCGCCTGCCGGATCTGGAGATCGCCCTGGAGTCGGTATTTCAGCTGCCGGTCACCGATGCGTTCACCAGCCGCCGCGAATGGCATGAGGACACCGCCATCCTGGAGCAGCTGAGCCGCATCGGCCATGATGCGCCGGACACCGACGACGCCCCGCTGCCGCTTACGGCGGCCGCCTCCGCCCAACCGGCTGCGCCCGCCGCACCGCCGCGCCGCCTGCCGCAGCCGCTGAGTCTGCCGATGGTGGCCGATCAACCGGAGGGCGCACCATGAACATGTCCGATTTGATTCAGGTCTTCCTGATCGCCGCCGTGATCTTCTTTCTTCTGGGCTGGGCAGCACGGCGCACGCTGCCCCGCCTCTGGCAGGGCCTGCAAGCCCGGATCTTCCCTACCCGTTACCTGAAATCCGCCGGCGTCTGGGTGCGTGACGGCACGACTAAAGAGAAAACTTCACATCATGAGCGATAATACTGCCGCGCGGCATGCGCCTGCCGCCCAACCCGGCCTGTGGCGACACTGGCGCGGGCTGGGTGCCTGGAACTACTATTTTCTGCTGAAGTTCGCCCTGCTGTGGAACGGCTACCTGAACTTTGATTTGGTCAGCAACCTGATCTTCGTGGCCTTCCTGCTGTTCCCGCTGCCGTCACCCCGGCTGCACCGCTGGCGGCATATCATCGCCATTCCGGTGGGGCTGGGGCTGTTCTACCATGACACCTGGCTGCCGGGTTACCGCTCGATTTTGTCAGAGGGCACGCAGGTGGCGGGCTTCAGCCCGGCCTACCTGCTGGACCTCGCCGACCGCTTTATCAACTGGCAGTGGGTGGGCGTCGCCTTCGCCATGCTGGTGGCCTACCTGTTCATTTCGCAGTGGGTGCGGGTAACAACCTTGACCGTCGGCGTGCTGGCGTGGCTGGTGGCGGTACAGGTATTGCCGGAGCGCATGACCAGTGCCGCACCGGGGGCCACCGTGGTCACCACGGCCCCGGCAGGCGCGGCTGCCCCGGCCACGGCACCGGGGGGCGTCACCGTGGCCGCCGGGGCCGGCCCGGCGCAGACCCTGCCGCCCACCAATGCCAACCTGACCGCCTACCTCAACCAGTTTTACGATCAGGAGAAAGCGCGCGCCACCGCCTTCCCGGCCCAGCTGCCGGCTGATGCCCAGCCGTTCGACATTCTGGTGATCAACATCTGCTCACTGGCCTGGGCGGATATGCAGGCGGTCGGTCAGGACAGCTCCCCGTTCTGGTCGCGTTTTGACGTGAAATTTGACAACTTCAACTCCGCCACCGCCTACAGCGGCCCGGCCTCTATCCGACTGCTGCGTGCCAGCTGCGGCCAGCCGTCACACGCTGACCTCTATAAACCGGCGGGCCAACAGTGCTACCTGTTCGACAACCTCGCCAGACTCGGCTTCAGTTCCCAGCTGATGATGGACCACTCCGGGGTCTTTGGCGGTTACATTGACGACCTGCGCAAAGAGGCCAACATGCAGTCGCCGTTGATGTCGCAACAGGGCATCGGCCATGAGATGACCTCGTTTGACGGCGAGCCCATCTATAACGATCTGGAGATCCTGAACCGCTGGCTCGGCACCAAACAGGATTCGCCGCGCAGCGCTACCTTCTTTAACCTGATTGCGCTGCATGACGGCAACCGCTTTATCGGCTCGACCAAACCGGCGGACTACAAAACCCGCGCCACCACGCTGCTCAGCCAGCTCAACACCTTCTTTGACCAGCTGGAGAAATCGGGCCGTAAGGTGATGGTGGTGTTTGTGCCGGAACACGGGGCGGCGGTCACCGGCGACAAGATGCAGATGTCTGGTTTGCGTGACATCCCCAGCCCGAGCATTACCCACATCCCGGCCGGGATCCGCTTCTTCGGGATGCAGGCGCCGCACCAGAGCACGCCGCTGACCATCACCACCCCCAGCAGCTATCTGGCGGTGTCGGAGCTGGTGGCACGCTCGGTGGACGGCAAAATCTTCACCGCGCCGAGTGTGGACTGGTCAACCCTGACGCAGAACCTGCCGCAAACCCCGGTGGTGTCGGAGAATGCCAACGCCATTGTGATGCAGTACCAGGGTAAACCCTATATCCGGCTGAACGGCGGTGACTGGGTGCCGTACCCGCAATAAGCGCCACATGGCGTGTAAAGACAAAAAAGCCGGCATCCGCCGGCTTTTTTCATAGCAATACGCAACGCCTCAGACCGTCTGTGCGGCCAGCCGGTGTACCCGGTCAATCGCGGCCTGCAACATCGGCACATCCACCGGGAACGGCATATTGGCCATATCCGTTGAGCGGACGGCACGCTGCAAAACAGGCGCGCACTCCGCCGGTGTCAGGCCGGGGGCGATCTCCTCCAGGCTGACCGGGATGCCGCTGGCGCGGGCCAGCCCGATGGCGGATTTCAGCTCATGGTCATGGCGCTGCTCCAGCGCCAGCAAACAGAGGTTGCCGAACCCCACCAGCAGGCCGTGTGCCACATGCCGGGTGCGCGGGGAGCCGGTAAACCCCTCATACAGCGCATGGGCCGCGCCGGTGTGGCCGCCGTTGCTCATCACCGAGGTCAGCCCGGCGTAGAGGAACACCGCGTCCAGCACCTGCTCCAGCGCGGCATTGGCCTGCCCGGCCCGCACGGCGGCACAGGCGTCGGCGGCGTGCGCCGCAATCAGCGTGTGGCACAACTCGCTGTGGGCACGCACCACGCCCGCCAGCGATTGGTTAGCCTGCGCTGCACTCACGGCGCGGTACTCGTACCATTTCGCCAGCGTGTCCCCCAGCCCGGCGGCAAAGCCCGGCAACGGCGTGCGCGCCAGGATGTCCGCGTCAATCACCGCCGCCGCCGGGCCTGCCGGCAATGCCTGCATATCACGGAACTGGCCATCATCATGGTAACGGAACACCAGCGGCGTCATCGCCGCACAGGTGGAGGCCACGGTAGGCAGCGTCACCACCGGCACGTGGCACTGCACGGCGGCCGCTTTGGCGGTATCCAGCGCCCGCCCGCCCCCGGCGGCGATCACCACTTCCACCCCATGGCGTTCCAGCAGATCCGACAGCCGCAGGATCTGCGTTTCGCTGCACTCGCCGCCATACCACTCACTGCCGAGGTAACTGATGCCGCTCTCTTCCAGCTGGCGTACCACCAGCGGTTCGGCAAAGGCCAGCGCCCGTTTGCCGCCAATCAATAGCGCGCGCTGTCCCAGCCGCCCGCACATCCGCCCCAGATGGGCAATCGCCCCACGTCCGCGCAGCACGCTGCCCGGAAAAATCAGCCGGTGTGTATACATAGAATCTGCCCTGGTTGTTCAGCCTGATTAAGTATGGATGAAAAATGACCGGGCTGAAAAATAACCGGGTGCGCGGGCGGCTGGGGGGTGGCTACCGCAGGCAAGCCGAATCCCAGCCCGGTTGATTAATCTGGCGGAGCATGGGGATGGCGCGTGAAAAAGCCGCTTCACGCGGCTTATTGCAGGGGGAATAACATCAGCAACACTATTTAAAAATACGGAAACGCTCTTCGTCCGCCATATACCCTTTTTCACCCGGCGGTTGCAGGATGCTGCCGAACGGCATCTGGGCGCGCAGCCGCCAGTGGGCAGGCAGGTGCCACTGCTGCTGTACCGCCTCGTCAATCAGCGGGTTGTAATGTTGCAGCGACGCGCCGATTTTCACCTGCGCCAGCGCCGTCCAGACCGAGAACTGGGCGATGCCGGTGGAGTGTTCCGACCAGACCGGGAAATTGTCGGCATACAGCGCATATTGCTTTTGCAGGTCATCAATCACACGGGTGTCTTCAAAGAACAGTACCGTGCCCGCCCCGGCGGCAAACGAGCCGATCTTGTTTTCAGTGGTGAAAAACGCATCAGGCGGCACAATCTTTTTCAGTTCCTGTTTGACGATCTCCCACAGCTGGTGGTGCTGCTCATCAAACAGGATCACCACGCGGGAACTCTGGGAATTGAACGCGGAGGGGCTGAGTTTCACCGCCTCGGTAATCAGGCTGATCACTTCATATTCGGAACAGGGCAGTTCATTGCCCAGCGAGTAGATACTGCGGCGGGCGGTAATTGATTCGAGAAACGCATTACTCATTACTGGCTCCTGGCTGATAACGGTAAGGGGGGCGCGCCGTCGTGGGCGGCGCTTACCCAAGTATGGGAGGAAACGGGGTGATTGCAAAAAATCAGCGCTGTAACCGCAGGTTAGCGCGTGTTGAGCCGGGCGGGAACACCGCCGCCGGGCGCGCCTTCCTAAGGAAATTCCGATTCATCAGGGTAATTTATCAATACAATCAATGTGCCTTCTTCCTGAGGGGCTGCCTGTCTGTTATTTCCCCGGTATCCGGTTTACCTTACGCCAGAGGAGGCTAATTTTTACACAAAAATCCTCTCCCCCGGCGCGCTGGGGCCTCTCTCCCTACCGTGAGGTAAATATTATGGCTGATTACTCGTCTCTCGATTTTATCCGGGCCGAAATCGATTACCCCGGCCCGGTTGCCCTGAATACCCGATCCGGTGCGGTGAAACGTGTGCAGGAGTGGCTGACGTTCCACGGCCACGGCCTGGTGATTGACGGCGATTTCGGGCCGGCCACCCAACGGGCGCTGTCGGGGTTCCGGCAGGCGGCCGGGTTACAGGACAACGGGGCGCTAAACCCCGATGACTGGGCGCAGCTGGCGGCCCCGATGGTGCAGGTGTTAAAGCTGCCCGCCCCGTCCACCACCCTGCCGGCAACCTTACTGAAACTTGCCCGCCAGCATCTGGATGCCCATCCTGTTGAATTAGGCGGGGAGAACCGCGGCCCGTGGGTGCGGCTGTATTGCAATGGCCGGGAGGGCGAAGCGTTTCCGTGGTGCGCCGGGTTTGTGAGCTTTGTGGTGATGCAGGCCTGCGCCGTGCAGGAGATACCGCTGCCGCTGGCGTTATCGCTGAGTTGTGATGGGCTGGCGCAGAGCGCCAAAGAACAGGGGCGGTTTATCCCCGGGGTGCATATCGACAGCGGCAACACGCCGTGGAGCGATTTGGCCCAGGTCGGGCTGTTTCTGGTGAAACAGGGGCCGGATCACTGGCGCCATACCGGCCTCGCGTTTGACGGCGTGGATCACACCTTCCAGACCGTGGAGGGAAGTGCGGATAATCAGGGAACGCATAATGGGTATGAGGTCTGCACCCGTACCCTGTCAGTACAGCACTGTGATTTTGTGGTGCTGGCCTGATGGCGCAGGTTGCCGCCTTCCCGGCGGCAACCCCCATGTGCAGGCTTATTGCCGGGCGTCCTGCACCGGCGGCTTAATCACCAGCCGTTCAAATTTCCCGGCTACCACCAGATAGCCGAACATGCCCAGCAGGCCGTGTGCGCCGACAAACCACAGCGCCGTCTCAAAGGAGCCGGTAGTCGCCACCAGGTAACCAATCACCACCGGGGTGATGATCCCGGCGATGTTGCCCAGGCAGTTGAACACCCCGCCGCTCAGGCCGATCATCTGCTCCGGCGCGGTGTCAGACATCACCGCCCAGCCGATGGCCGACAGCCCCTTGCCGAAGAACGCCACCGCCATCAGCGCAATCACCGCGCTGTCTGAAGAGACCACGTTCGCCCACACCAGCATTGATGCCATAAACATGCCGAGCACAAACGGCGTCTTGCGCGCCGGTGACGGGTGCACACCGCGGCGGATCAGGAAGTCAGAGAACATGCCGCCCAGCACCCCGCCGCTGAATCCGCAGATGGCCGGCAGCGCGGCCACCCAGCCCGCCTCCATGATCGACATACCGCGCCCTTTGATCAGGTAAATCGGGAACCAGGTGATAAAGAAGTAGCTCAGCGCGGTAATGCAGTACTGGCCGATGTAGATGCCCCACAAGGTGCGGTTGGTAAAGAGTTGCCGCACCTCCTGCCAGGTGAAGCGGCGGCGGTCACGGCGGCGGTTCTGCTCCAGATCCACCAGCGCACCGTTGGCGCGGATGTGCTCCAGCTCCGCCTTGCCAATGTAGGGGCTGGTATGCGGCTCTTTATAAAACACAAACCAGCCGACGCCGATCGCCAGCCCGAGTGCGCCCATCCAGACAAATACATGTTCCCAGCCGAGCGCGTGGGTCAGCCAGGCCATCAGCGGGGTAAATACCACCACCGCCATATATTGCGCGGAGTTAAACAGTGAGGAGGCGGTACCGCGTTCATTGGTGGGGAACCAGCAGGCCACAATGCGTGAGTTGGCCGGGAACGCGGGCGCTTCCACCAGCCCGAGCATAAAGCGCATGGCAAACAGCACCATCGCGGCATACACCCCGGTCACACCAAACCAGCCCACGGTGCCCTGCATCATGGTAAACACTGACCAGAGCAGCAAACTGCACCCATAGACGCGGCGCGCGCCGTAGCGGTCCAGCAGCCAGCCGCCGGGGATCTGCCCTAGCGCGTAGGCCCAGGCAAAGGCAGAGAACACCAGCCCGAGCATCATCGGGTCGAGGCCCAGCACGCGTGAGACTTCCGTCCCGGCTATCGACATCGTTGCCCGGTCGGCATAGTTAATCACGGTGATCAGGAAAATCATCGCCAGCACCACATAACGGAAGTGGCCGGGCTGCGCCTGCTCAACCGGGACTGCCCGTGGGGAAGGTTGTTGTGCCGGCGAAGTGGCAGAGGTAGGGGTCGTCATCGTCGTCTCCACATCATCATGGTGAGTTTCATCCTTGATCGCGGCGTTATGCCTTAGATGCCGTCGCTGGCGGGTAGATTGTTCTATCGAAATTTTAAATAAACAGTTGTATTTCTTTATTTTTTATCACTGCATGCCGGCGTCCGGCCCTCACAGGCCCTCTGCCGGTTAAAACAATTGCCTATCATTCACTTAACATAATAGAAACATCATCGATATCGGTCTAAGTTAGAAACACTATCAACCGATACAAGAATTGAATCATGGAGCTTAGCCAGTTGCGTTGTTTTGTGGCGGTGGCCGAAGAGCTGCACTTTGGCCGTGCGGCCCGGCGGCTGTTTATGACCCAGCCGCCGCTGAGCCGCCAGATCCAGCTGCTGGAACATGCCCTGGGCGTCACGCTGCTGACCCGCAGCCACCGGCAGGTGCGCCTGACGGCCTCCGGCGAAAGTTTCTTGCGGGATGCGCGGCAGATCCTGGCGTTTACCCAGCAGGCGGAGATCTCGGCGCGGCGGGTGGCGGCCGGGGTCGCCGGGCGGCTGACGCTGGGCTTTACCGCCGTATGCGCGTACAGCCAGATCCCGGCGCTGATCGCCGAAGCCAGCCGGGTGCTGCCGGACGTGGAGATGATTTTAAAAGAGATGGTGTCGGCGGCGCAGTTGCAGGCGCTGGTGGCACGCACGCTGGACGTGGCGTTTGTGCGCCAGCCGCTGCCGCTGTTCCCGCTGGAGTACCTGCGGGTACTGCGTGAACCGCTGGTACTCGCCCTGCCCGCCGCTGATCCGCTGGCGGCTGACCCCGCCCCCGCCCTGACGGCGCTGCACCGCCAGCCGTTTATCATGTACTCGCCGAATGAGGGGAAATATTTCTATGACTGCATTGTGTCGCTGTTCAGCCAGGCCAACGTGCTGCCGCGCTATGTGCAGTTCCTGAGCCAGACCCACACCATTCTGGCGCTGGTCAAAGCCGGGCTGGGCATGGCGATCGTCCCGGCCTCGGCGCAGTCCCTGCGGATGGAGGGCGTTACCTTCCGCCCGCTGCCGCAGGCGGGCGCGGTGGCGGACGTCTACATGGCGTGGCGGCAGGATTGTGACAACCCGGCGCTGGCCGCGTTCCGTGGGCTGGTGGCGGCCGGGCTGGAACAGCAGGCGTAAAAAAGGGCGCCGTAGCGCCCTTTGGGAATGGTCTGTATGCAATCAGCTCATCGCGGTTACGGCTGCCAGCCGCCGCCGAGGGCTTTGTAGAGCGTGATGGTCTGGTTGAGCTGGCCGAGGCGGGTGGTGATCTCCGCCTGTTGCGCGGCGTACAGCGAACGCTGTGCCACCAGCACATTCAGGTAGTTGTCCACACCCTGCTTGTAACGCAGCTCCGAGGTGTCGTAGTTGCGCTGGTTGGCGGCGGTGTCCAGTTCGCGCGCTTTCAGCTCATCCTGGTAGGTCGCCTGACCGGCCAGGCCGTCAGAGACCTCTTCGAACCCTTGCTGAATCGCCTTCTCATAGCGGGCCACTTCAATCTTCTTCGACACTTCTGCAATGGTCAGATTGGCGCGGTTTACGCCGCCGTCAAAGATCGGCAGGTTCAGCGTCGGCATAAACGACCAGGAGCCGGTACCGCCGGAGAACAGGTCGCCGAGTTTGGCGCTGGTGGTGCCGCCCTGCCCGGTCAGCGTAATGCTCGGGAAGAAGGCCGCGCGCGCCGCGCCGATGTTGGCATTGGCCGCTTTCAGCGCATGCTCCGCCGCGACGATGTCCGGGCGGCGGGTCAGCAGGTCAGACGGCAACCCGGCCGGGATCGCCGGGAAGTGCCATTCACGCTTGAGCGTCGCGCCGTCAATCAGCGCCTGCGGCACGGTGGTGCCGGCCAGCAGGTTCAGGGCGTTGATGTCCTGACGCACCTGGCGGCTGTAGCTCGCCACGTCCGCCTGCGCGCTGCGCACCGTGGTCTCGGCCTGCGCCAGATCCTGGGTGGTGGCCACGCCCTGATCAAAGCTGGCTTTGGTCAGGTTGTAGGAGTCGGTCTGGCTCGCTACCGTCTGTTGCGCCAGCGTCAGCAGGTCACGGTCTGCGCACAGCGACAGGTAACCGGAGACGGTCTCCGCCACCAGGCTTATCTGCGTGGCGCGCTGGGTGGCGTCGGTCTGGAGGTAGGTCTCCAGCCCTTCGTCACGCAGGCTGCGCACCCGGCCAAACAGGTCCAGCTCGTAGGAGGTCACGCCGAGGTTGGCCTGGTACTGATGGTAAGTCACCGGGCCGGTGGTGCGGGTGTTGTACAGCCCGCCCGGCAGGTGCGCACCGGTGCCGCCGGCACCGAGGGCCACGGTCGGCAGCAGCGCGGCGCGGTCTACATCAAACTGCGCCTGGGCACTCTCCACGTTCAGCGCCGCTACCCGCAGGTCACGGTTGTTGGCCAGCGTCAGGCTGACCAGCTGTTGCAGCGCCGGATCGTTGAAGAAGGTTTTCCAGCCGATGTCCGCGCCGTTGGCAGCGGTGCCCTGCGCGGGCACGTTCCAGTTGGCGGGAACCGGCATCGCCGGCTGTTCATATTTCGGTTCAAGCGTACACCCGCTCAGGGTGGCGAGGGTCACCAGCGCCATCAAAGAGAGGCGGAGTGGCTTATTCATGGTCTGTTTTCTCAATAGCGTGGCCATTGGCGGTCACAGGTTTAGTCTTGTCTGCGCGGTTACGGGTAAACAGGCGTACCACCACCACATAGAACATCGGTACAAAGAAGATCGCCAGGAAGGTGGCGGTGATCATCCCGCCCACTACCGCAGTGCCGATGGAGTGCTGGCTGCCCGCCCCCGCGCCGTGGGAAATGGTCAGCGGCACTACGCCGAGGATGAACGCCATCGAGGTCATGATGATCGGGCGGATACGCAGTTTAGCCGCTTCTACTGCCGCCTCAACAATCCCTTTGCCCTCGCGCTCATGCAGCTCTTTGGCGAACTCCACAATCAATATGGCGTTTTTCGCCGCCAGCCCCACCGTGGTCAGCAGCCCCACCTGGAAGAAGACGTCATTCTGCAGGCCGCGCATCAGCACTGCCCCGATGGTCCCCAGTACGCCGAGCGGTACCACCAGCAGCACCGAGAACGGAATGCTCCAGCTCTCATACAGGGCGGCCAGGCAGAGGAACACCACCAGCACCGAGATGCCGTAAAGCGCCGGGGCCTGCGAGCCGGAGATCTGCTCCTCATAGGAGATGCCGTGCCACTGCACGCGGAACCCTTTCGGCAGTTTGGCGGCGATCTCCATCACTGCTTTGCTGGCGTCGCCGGAGCTGTAGCCGCTGGCCGGGGAGCCCATCAGTTCCACGGAGGAGACGCCGTTGAAGCGCTCAAAACGTGGCGAGCCGTAGCCCCATTTGCCGCTGCCGAAGGCGGAGTAAGGCACCATCTGGCCGCTGCTGTTGCGGAAATACCACTTGTCGAGGTCTTCCGGCGTCACGCGCGAGGCAGCGCGGCCCTGGATGTAGACCTTCTTCACGCGGTCCTGGTACATGAACTGGTTAACGTAGCTGGAACCCCAGGCGGCGGAGAGCGTGTCATTGATGTCTTCCAGGCTCAGGCCAAGGGCGCGGGCGCGTTCGTCATCAATCATCAGCTCATACTGCGGCTCGTCATCCATGCCGTTCGGGCGCACTGCCGTCAGGCGTTTGTCTTTCGCGGCCATACCCAGGAACTGGTTACGCGCGGCAATCAGCGCCTCATGCCCGGCGTTGTTGGTATCCTGCAGGAAGAAGTCAAAGCCGGTGGCGTTACCCAGCTCCATCACTGCCGGCGGGACCAGCGCGTAAATTTTGGCATCTTTCTGTTGCGAGAAGTGCGCCATGGAACGGCCGGCCAGCGCCTGCACCGTCTGGTCTGTGCCGCGCTCACTCCAGTCTTTCAGCAATACGAAGGCGATACCAACGTTGGTGCCGCGGCCGGAGAAGCTGAAGCCGTTGGCGGTGAACACCGATTTCACCGACGCGCCCTCTTTGTCCAGCAGGTAGCTGCGCATGGTGTCCAGCACTGCCTGGGTACGCTCTGAGGAGGCGTTCGGCGGCAGGGTCACCTGCACCAGCATTACGCCCTGGTCTTCATCCGGCAGGAAGGAGGTCGGCACGCGGGTGAACAGGAAACCGGTCACCAGCACGATGCCGAGGTAAATCACCAGGAACAGGTTACGGCGCGAGATCACGCCCTGCACGCTGCGGGTGTAATGCAGTGTGCCCGCGTCAAACATGCGGTTGAACCAGCCGGCAAAGCCGGTATGCGCTTTCTCCTCGTCATACTGCTTGAGGATGGTGGCACACAGCGCCGGAGTGAAGATCAGCGCCATCAGCACCGAGAGCGCCATCGCGGAGACGATGGTGATCGAGAACTGGCGGTAGATGATGCCGGTCGAGCCGCCGAAGAACGCCATCGGGATCAGTACCGCTGAGAGCACCAGCGCGATGCCGAACAGCGCGCCCTGGATCTGCTCCATCGATTTGATGGTGGCGGCTTTCGGGTCGAGTTTCTCCTCGTGCATCACACGTTCGACGTTCTCCACCACCACGATGGCGTCATCCACCAGCAGGCCGATCGCCAGCACCATCCCGAACATCGTCAGGGTGTTGATCGAGTAACCGAAGGCAGCAAGGATACCGAAAGTACCGAGCAGCACCACCGGCACCACCAGCGTGGTCACCAGGGTGGCGCGCAGGTTTTGCAGGAACAGCAGCATCACGCAGAACACCAGCACGATCGCTTCCAGCAGGGTTTTCACCACTTCCTCAATCGAGGCGCTGACCACCGGCGAGGTGTCATACGGGAACTTGATTTGCACGCCTTCCGGCAGCGAGGACTTCAGGCCATCCAGCGTTGCGCGTACCGCTTTGGCGGTGTCGAGGATGTTTGCCCCGCTCGCCAGACGCAGCGCAATACCGGTTGACGGCTTGCCGTTCAGGGTCGAGGCGATGCTGTAGTTCTCCGGCCCCAGATCGATGTTGGCCACATCGCTCAGGCGCACCTGTGAACCGTCCGGGTTAACCTTCAGCAACACATCCTTGAACTGCTGGGTGGTGGTGAAGCGGGTTTTGCCGATGATGGTGGCGCTGAGTTTGGTCTGTTTCACCGTCGGCAGGCCGCCGAGCTTACCGGACGACACCTGCACGTTCTGCTGGTTGATCGCCGCGGTCACATCACTTGGGATCAGCTGGTATTTGTAGAGTTTGGCCGGGTCGAGCCAGATGCGCATCGCGTATTCGGAGCCCATCATCAGGAAGTCGCCCACGCCTTTGGTACGGGTGATCGGGTCTTCCAGCTTGGTGACCAGCAGGTTGCTGAGGTCGGAGTTGGTCATCGAGCCGCTGTCGGCGATCAAACTGACCACCATCATAAAGTTCGACTGGTACTTCGCGACGCGCATCCCCTGGTTCACCACCTCGGTCGGCAGCTGGGATTCAGCCAGCGACACCTTGTTCTGCACCTGAACCTGGGCGATGTCCGGGTCGGTGCCCTGATCAAAGGTGGCGATGATGGTGGCGCTGCCGTCACTGTTACTTTGTGACTCGATGTAGCGCAGGTTATCCAGCCCGTTGAGCTGCTGTTCAATCACCTGTACCACGGTGTTCTGCACCGTCTGGGCAGAGGCACCCGGATAGGTGACGGTGACCGAGATCGCCGGCGGGGCGATGTTCGGGTACTGGTTAATCGGCAGGTGCATAATGGAGAGCGCACCGGCCAGCATCACGATAATTGCCACAACCCAGGCAAAGATCGGACGCTCGACGAAAAATTTAGACATGCGTTAACCTTACTGTGCGGACGGATCGGTCAGGGAAAGGTTCTTGGTGGAATCAGCGTCAGCCTGTTTCGCCTGCTCGGTCGCCGTTACCTTGACGCCGTTGCGCACGCTTTGCAGGCCGTTGGTGATCACCCGGTCGCCCTCTTTCAGGCCGCTGTTAACCAGCCAGTTGCCGCTGATCATTTCGCCGGTCTCGATGGAACGCTGCTCCACGGTGCTGTCTGCTTTCACCACGTAGACATACGGCTTGCCTTTCACGTCATGGCCAATCGCTTCCTGCGGCACCAGAATGCCCTGCTGCTGCACGCCCTGTTGCAGGGTGGCATGCACGAACATCCCCGGCAGCAGTTCGCCGTGCGGGTTCGGGAAGGAGGCGCGCATGGTCACGGAGCCGGTACCCTGGTCAACCGTCACTTCTGAGAACTCCAGGCGGCCCGGCAGGGAGTAGGCCGAGCCGTCTTCCAGCGTCAGCGTGGCTTTGGCCGCATTGGCCCCGGCCGATGCCAGCTGGCCGGAGGCCAGGGCGCGGCGCTGGCGCAGCAGATCCTGCGAGGATTCACTGACGTCAACATAGATCGGGTCAAGCTGCTGGATGGTGGTCAGGTAGTTGGTCTGGCCGTTGGTAACCAGTGCGCCTTCGGTGTAGAGGGTACGGCCGATGTGGCCGCTGATAGGCGCAGTGATGCGGGTGTAGTTCAGGTTAACGCGGGCGGACTCCACATCTGCCTCGGCTTCTTTCTGCGCCGCCACGGCATCTTCATACTGCTGGCTGCTTACGGCGTGCGCCTCAGCCAGCGGCTTGTAACGCTTCGCCAGCGCGGCCGCATTGCGCAGGGTCGCCTGGGCTTTGTCATAGGCGGCCTGATAGGTCGCCGGGTCGATCTGGTAAAGCGGCTGGCCGGCTTTGACCTCACTGCCCTGGGTGAAGTAACGTTTCTGGATGATGCCGCTGACCTGCGGGCGCACTTCGGCGGTACGCACGGCGCTGGTGCGCCCCGGCAGGTCGCTGGTCAGGCTTACAGGCTGGGCATGCAGCGTGACGACATCAACGGCCGGAGCCTGTGCCTGCGCAGACGCGCCGGCAGAGGAGGAAGCCGATTGGTCGCACGCAGAAAGAAGCATCACAATGCTCATGGAGAGAAGTTTGCGGCGCATAGTATTCACTCTGGTTGAAAAGCGAGAACAGTCGTTCTCAAATAAGAGGGACACTATACGAGAAGCGTTTTCTTAACTCATGTGAGAGTATTGTAAGGAAAAATAGCAAAATAATTCAAAGGGCTGCCCACAGACACACCCACCACGCGGAAACCCTCCGCATTTCTCGAATAAATCCATATTGATCTGTGTCACATTTCGAATAACTCAGAAGAGTATTTTAATCTTATTCTTATTTTCAGAGAAATATTCTTTACCATGGGTGATTATCACCCATGGTAACTCTGTCACATTTTGGCGTATCCATTTTGTGCTCTCACATCTCTTCACAATTACTTTTCATTTGCGGTTACCCACCGTTGAGGTGAACCGGGTATGCTTATCCGCGAGGAAGAGCAGTTCCTCCTTTGTTGCCGGTTGCAACCAAACCCACTGTCCGATGTGGGTTTTTTTTCGTCTGGAGATCGCCAGACTTCAGCGATGTTTAAGTTTAATGGGATTGAGGTTTGTTGCGCGTGTTGGCATCTGTGCAATGCCTTTTCTGGGATCGAGGTTTGTTGCGTTGGCATACGTCCGCACACCTTATGTGGCCCCGCTGCCGCCACCGCGCAAGGGGCGCGTAAGCGCCCGCCCCTTGCATCCCCGCGCTTTGGGTGATCTGGCTGAATCATTGCCCGCTCTCGCGGGTGGCCCTCACTCCGCCTCCGGGCTAATCGGGCCGCCGCAGACACGCTCCCAGCGTGGCTGCGACTCTCGCACACATCCGTGTGTGCTCGCCCGGCCCTGCGTCTCCATTCGGCAATGATTTTTACGCCCCCACCACCTCTGCAAATCTTTGGGTATGTAAGGAAATGGTAGGGGAGCTTCTTTGTGCGGGCTGTGCGGCTATCTTTTTAAATATTGCTGTACGCCCTCACACGGCAGGAATAAGATGGCGTGTACGGCAAAGTGCCGTACAAACTCAGTATCTCTTTATGACCGGAGAAGAAAATGTCATCCGTGGCTAAAAATGAGCGCCTTGAACTCCGGGTAAGCTCGGATATGAAGGCCGAAATCGAAACCGCAGCCCAGATAAGCCGCGTCAGCGTTTCACAATTCATTGCTGACTCTGCGCTGGCAAGGGCTGAAACTGTCATCAGCGAGCATAGCCGTATCAAACTGACAGAGGCTTCATGGAATGCTGTTATGGACGCGTTAGAGAATCCGCCGGCACCTAATGAACGCCTTCGCCGTGCGGCCGCCCGCAGTCGCGAGGAATCTACCTGGGAATGGAATCGGTAAAACTGAAAATTGTGAAGTTTTCGGCAGGTATGAATATCAACGTCGAAAACTTCTGCTGTGGCCGCCCTGAATTGGACGAGTTTCTGAAAAAGCATTTGGCTAAACAGCATGTCGGCAATGTTCTTAAAGCGTATTTGCTCATCACTGATGAACCGGCTCCCGAGGTAATGGGCTTTTATACGCTGTCCGGCGGAAGTTACGCCAAAGCCAGTATGACCAGCCAATATAAGAAGCATGTTCCCTATCGCGAAATCTCGTGTATCACGCTTGGGCGTCTCGCCGTTGATAAGCGCGTTGCCGGTAAAGGCTTTGGTACGCAACTGGTCCTTGATGCACTGCGCATTGCTTACTACGCCGCTGATGCCATCGGTATCTATTCCGTTATGGTGGAAGCGAAGGATGAACGCGCCGCTGAGTTTTATCGCAAGATGGGCTTTATACCGCTAAAAACCGATAAGGATGACTATAAGTTCTTTTTCCCGGTCGCCAGTATTGAATCTCTGCTTTAAGGTTGCCAATTTTCGGTATCGGTATCTACCAATCAAGAGATGATCAAGCAGCCCTTGCCATGGGGTTAAGGGCCGCTGCATTATCAGCCTTTAAACATGGTCGAGAGTTTATTTACCGCATAGGGTGAAAAGAGCGTCATGCCCATCACAAAGAATTGGTTGATATCATCGATGTTTTTTACCTCTTCCGGTAAATAGAATATAGCGAACAGCATGTAATAACCGGTGCCGAGGTACATCGCCGCCAGAATTATACCGCCGATCAGGGCGATTAAGCGGCTGGAGCTGGCGACCATCACCGGTTTAACCGGTGCCGCTGTGATGACCGCCGTAGCCTCCCCCGTGGGTTCGCCGGGGGCAATGGGTGCTACGGGCGAGCCCTCGGGTTCACTGATTGCTTCGCTCATCTTCCAGTTACTGTCTGCCAGGCTCCGGCGGATAATTTTCAGCGTCACTACCAGAAACAGTGTAACGAAGCCAATAATCAGCCAGAAAACCACATCTTTGATCACCAGAAAATCGGTAACGTGTTTGTCCATAGTGCCTCCCCGCCGTCTTCCCCGCCCCCGGCAGGAGAAACAGCCCTGACCCCAACGCCCGGCACACCGCCGGAAGCTCACCGTCCCGCTTCTCACCCGCGATTAAGCAAAAATTAGCAGCGACAAAATGGGTTACAAGCCTAAAACCCCTCATTTTTTTAGCCGCGCTAATATAAAAATCCTCAAAGAGACAGGTGAGAAAAAACGGGAAAAAATGAGCCGGCACTGATTAACGCTCCCCACCTACCATTTCCTTACATACCCAAAGATTTGCAGTCTGGTGGGGGCGTAAAAATCATTGACCAATAGAGCCGCTAGGCCGAGCGAGTATGCAGAAATCCCAAGGTGCCGCCCCTACGCTTTCCTTACATACCCAAAGATTTGCAATCTGGTGGGGGCGTAAAAATCATTGCCGAGTGGAGACGCAGGCAAAGAGTACATGCGCGCTCAGCAAAAAGAATCTCCCTCTACTCTTTCCTTACATACCCAAAGATATGCAGTCTGGTGGGGGCGTAAAAATCATTGCCGAGTGGAGCCGCAGGGCCGGGCGAACGGGCATGGATGCCCGTGAGAGTCGCAGCCACGCTGGGAGCGTGGCTGCGGCGGCCCGATCAGCCCGGAGGCGAAATGAGGGTCACCCGCGAGAGCGGGCAATGATTCAGCCGGGGCACCGAAAGCGCGCGGGTGCAGGGCCGGCGCGCCGGCAGGCCCTGCTCGGTTGAGGCATGGTGGCTCAGGAAGATTGCAATGCGGAACAACCGAAACGTTCCACTACACACTAACACCCGAAACATTCCCGCCCATCAGGCATCATTGCCTCTCCCATCCACCCCCCATCCCATGCCACAAATCAATCTGCGCCAGCAGCAGATTGGTCTTAAGCTGAATCACCGTCAGCTGGGTACTGTAGAGCGCCCGTTGGGCATCCAGCTCCTCCAGATAGGAGGCGTACCCGTTGGTATAACGGTTGTGCGCAATCCGCAGGGCATCGCCCAGCGCCTGCTGCTGCTGCTCGGCCTCGGTGAGCTGCTGCCCCAGCCGGGTGATGGCGTCGATGCTGTCATTCACCTGCACAAAAGCGTTACGCACCACGTACTCATACTGGTACAGCGCCTGGTTGCGCGCAGCCATCGAAATATCCACCTGCGCATTCAGCGCCTCGCGGTTGATAAGCGGGGCCAGCACGCTGCCGCCCAGCGACCAGAGCCGGAACGGGTTGGAGAGCACCTCTTCCAGCGTGCTCTCCTGCAAGGTGCCGCCGGCGGTAAGGTTGAGTGACGGCAACAGGTTGGCGCGTGAGGTGGCCAGTGTGGCATCCGCCGCCACCAGTAACCGCTCAGCCTGCACAATGTCCGGGCGGCGGTTAAGCAGCGTTGACGGCAAGCGCGACGGCAACGGCGGCGCGATAAGCTGGTCCAGCGCCGGGCCGCGTGCCACCGGGCCGGCATTTGCGCCAAGCAGCAGGTTCAGCGCGTTCTCCTGCTGGGTAATCTGGTGCTGCAACTGCGGGATCTGCGCCCGCGTCGCCCGGTACTCGGACTCCGCCTGCACCCACTCCAGCCGCGAGCTGTAGCCGGTCTCATACTGCCGCTTCGCCAGATTCAGCGAGTTCTCGCGCGAGGTGAGCGTCGCCTGCGTCAGCGCCAGTTGCGCATCCAGCCCGCGCAGGGTCAGGTAGCCGGACGCCACCGAGGAAGCCACCTGCAACATCGCCGCATCCGCCGCCGCCCGCTGGGCCTCCAGACCGGCCCGCGCCGCCTCGGTGGCACTGCGCTGCCCACCCCACAGGTCAACGTCATAATTGAGTTGCAGCGTACCCTGATACACCGTGCTGCGCGTCTGCTGGCCGGTCACGGAGGAGAGCGTGCGCTGGCGCACCGCGTTCGCCCCGATATCCAGCGTCGGCAACTGGTCACCAATGGCCGCCCGCACCCGGGCCTGATACTCATCCACGCGGGAACGTGCCTGCAAAATATCGGTGTTGTAGCGCAGCGCCTGATCCACCAGCCGGTTCAGCTGCGGATCGCCAAACCCCTGCCACCAGTCATGGCCGCTGACCGAAGAAGGGGCCAACGGCGCCCGCCACTGCGGCGGGATCACAAGCGTATGCGGTGCTGGGTCAACCCGGCTGCCGCCACAGGCTGCCAGCACCAGCACCAGCGGCAACAACGTCAGGTTTTTGCCTCTCATTGCGCACGCTCCACCGGCGGCAACGGCTCTGCCGGCCGGTCGGTATGGATGTTCACCACCACCGACATCCCCGGCCGCAGCCGTGCGCGGGCTGCCGCATCCGCATTAATGCGGATACGCACCGGCAACCGCTGGGCAATCTTCACAAAGTTACCGGTGGCGTTATCCGCCACAATGGTGCTGAACTCAGAACCGGTGGCCGGGGAAATCTTCTCCACCACCCCGCTGTAAACCGCCCCATCCAGCGCATCCACGCTAAAGGTTACCGGCAGGCCGACGCGCACCTGCGCCATCTGCGTCTCTTTCATGTTCGCAACCACCCACAGCTGTTGCGGCACCAGCGCCGTCAGGTGTGTCCCGGCGGCGACATACGCGCCCTGCCGCACGCTCACCTGCCCGAGCTGGCCGTCACGCGGGGCCAGAATGCGGGTATTGGCAAGATCGATCTCCGCCAGTTCCACCGCCGCGGCGGCGTTCGCCACGTCCGCTTCCAGCGAGGCTCGGTTCACCACCACGGTCTGCACGTCCTGCTTTGCCATCACCAGCGCGGCTTTGGCCTGTGCCACATCCGCCTGCGCCTGTGCGGCGGCGGCCCGGCTCGCGTCACGTTCGCGTACCGAAAGCGATCCGTCAGAGACCAGATCCTCCACCCGTTTCAGGTCAAGCCGGGCTTTCTGCGCCTGCGCCCCGGCATTCTGCACCGCCGCCTCACTGCGGATGATGGCCGCCTCGGCACTGGCACGTTGCTGGCGGTTATTCGCCAGCGCCGCCTGTTTCATCGCGTACTGCGCCTGTGCCTGATGCAGCCGCTGTTTATAGATGCGGTCATCAATGGTCATCAGCAGGTCGCCCTTGTGTACCTGATCGTAATCATTTACCCGCACCGACGTGATATAGCCGTTCACCTGCGGGCTGATTACCGTGACCTGGCCGCGAACGTAGGCGTTCTCCGTGGACTGCCGGGTGGGTGAAAACGGCGGCAACTGCCAGGCATACAGCACCACCAATACCCCGATCACTGCAATCAGCAGTGGTACCGCCACCGTGGCTATCCGCTTGGCCCGGTTTTTTTTCGCTGACGGGGCAATAACTTCCTGACTCATGAACCCTCCGTTGAACCGGCAGACGTCGCCGCCGGTGTAGATGCAGACAATGTTGCTTCAGACAGGGCAGCCTGCCGCCGTGCCTGACGGGCGCGCCACTGTTTGCGGGCAAAACGGCTTAACAGCCAGATCAAAGTGCCCGCCGCAATGGATGCGGTGAGCAGGTAAACGTCGTTATAGGCCAGGACATTGGCTTCACGGGTGGCGGCGCTCTGCAACAGCACCACCCCCTGTGCGCCGCGCAGGGTGGCATCCCCCAGGGTGGCACTCAGCCCGGCGCTGTAGCTGTTGAGGCGCTCCATCACCAGCGGGTCAAGGTTGCTGAGGTTATCGGCGATGACACTGGAGTGATATTTTTCGCGCCAGATCTGGAAGGTGCCGAGCAGCGCCGAGCCGATCAGCCCGCCGAGGTTCTGGCTCATGCCGAACACCGCCACAAAGCTCACCAGGTTGCGCGGCTCCGCCACCACACTGCCGATGATCGACAGCATCGCCGGGGCAACGAACAGCGCCCCGGCAAAGCCCATCATGAACTGGCTGACCACCATCTGCGGCGCGCGCGTCAGGTTATTGGACTGGGAATCAAGCAGCGCCGAGGCGATCATCAGCACCAGCGCGATCACCACCGGCCACTCCAGCTGCGTGGGTTTGATGGTCAACGCGCTGGTGGCTATCCCGGCGATTACGCCCAGCAGCACCGCCAGCGACAGCGCCGTCATCTGGTCGTTCTGCAAACCGAGGTATTGCAGGAAACCGATCGGCCCGACGTTCTGTTCCGCCATGACGATGCGCATCAGTACCATGGTCAGCCCCAGGCGCAGCACGCTGCCGCTGCCGAGCCAGCGCACATTCAGCAACGGGTTTTTACGCCGGTGCTCTACCAGCACCGCGGCGACGATCAGCACGATGGCCCCTGCCAGCGCCCAGCCCAGCCAGGGGGTGCTGGTCCACCAGTCGTAGCGGCCGAGCGAGATCACCGCGCACAGCAGCCCCATCCCCGGCGCCATCAGGAAAAAGGTGACGAAATCCATCTTTTCAAAGGTGTTATAGCGATCGCCCGGCGGCAGTTTCAGCATCAGCACGCAGCCAAGGCAGATCAGCGCCAGCCCCAGCTCAAACAGATAGAGGCCGCGCCACTCGTTCAGCTCCAGCAGCCCGGCGGAGAAGAGCCGCGCCAGCGGGATCGCCAGCTGTGACGCACTGATGCCGATCGCCAGCGCTTTCAGCCGGTGCTTGGCCGGGAACGCCTGAATCATGTAGTAGATGCCGAGTGAACTCAGTGCCGCCGCCACCGCACCGTGTGCCGCCCGCACCGCGATGGCGGAACCCAGATCGTTGACGAACAGGTGGAAAAAGGTCACCAGCGCGTAAAGCAGCAAAAACGCCTCGGTAAACAGCCGCAGGCCAAATTGCATACGGAACTTTACCAGCAGCAGGTTGATGGAGATGTTGGTCATTACGTAGACCGCCGGCAACCAGGCGACCTCGTTGCTGAACGCGCCGAGCACCCCCTGGAGGTTGGTGAGGTTGGCGGTGACCAGCGCGTTACCGAGGCTGCCGGTGATCGCCACCAGAATCCCGACAAACCCGAACGCCAGCCGTTTTGGCCAGGGGTGCAGCGGGGTGGACGGCGAACCCGGCATCATCGGGCGCTCATGCGGCGCCCACTCACGCACAATGTAAGGTTTCATCGGCTCTGTTCAGCCGCCTGCCGCAATGTCTCCAACACCCGCATGGTGACGGCAAGATCCTCCCCCGCCAGCGAGGCCAGCAGGTTTTCGCGCAGCGCATCCGCCTCGCCTTTGACCTGCCGGTACATCGCCTGCCCGGCGTCGGTGACCACCAGCAGCCGCTTGCGGCGGTCTTCCGGCGTCATCACCCGCTCCACCAGCCCCTGGCGCACCAGTTTGTCGATCATACTCACCACCGTGGCCCCTTCCAGCCCCAGGGCGGCGGCCAGTTCACTTTGCGTCAACGGGGCATCCGCCCCGGCGATAGTAGAAACCGTGACCCAACTGGCCTGGTTCAGCCCCTGCGCCTTCAGCCGGCGATCGACAGCCAGCCGCCAGGCACGGGCGGTAAAGTGCAGCAAACGGGAAAACTGGGTGGGGTCAGGCAGGAAAGTCAACGCATCAGGCATAAAGATAGAAGTCACATAGTTAGATATCTAACTAAAAATATCATGAGAAATTCATAACGCCAAGACGGATAGATTAATTTTTATATTGAATGGATGAATGGATGAATGGATGGATAAGGCAAGGAATGAAATAAGGGGAATGCGGGCGCCCCAGACAGGGCGCCCGCAGCCATTTACTCGTCAAGCGCCGGTTTAAAAGCGTGGCTCACCTGATGGTTGCGGCTGTAATTGGCCAGCCGGCGGGTATCCTCATGGCTGTAGTCCGGATCGATATAGATATGCATCCGGCTAATCAGATCGCCGTCAAACTCAAACACGGTACAGAACAGGCTGAACTCCTCTTCCCCCACCGGGAAACGGTCGCCGTTCTGCATCACACCTTTGACGCCGCCTTCAATCACCATGACATCGCCCTGACAGATATAGCGGAAGTGTTCGATGTCATGTTTAAAGCGCTCGACCTGCCTGACCAGACGTTTGCCCAGATTACCCAGCTCGGTTTTGCCGCGGCTGCTGCCATACTTCGGAAAGAACAACGCGACATCATCGCTGAACAGATCCAGTAATGTGGCGTCCTGCGCATCAAGTTTCGAGTAGTAGGTCTTAATTACTTCGAACCGCGCATGTTGGCGTTCAGTTTCTGTCATAAATCCCCCTCTGCTGAACAGTGTCACCACCCGTCCGGCGCTGAATCGTTATGGTATAGACCGCTAAGTGTTACCGGCCGCGGCCCAAGCTCATTAAGATTACTCTTAAATACAAAAAACGGCCTGTGATCGCACGCCTTTTAACCACAGAGGCCGGGCGCGGGACAGGCGCATTTACGGCCCTGAAAATATAGACCCTGAGACCCTAAAATGATTCAGCTTATCTATTGATTTAAATCAAATTATAAATATTGAAAATAACTGCCGGGGCGTTATGCTGACAATATGCTGCTTTTTCAAGCAACCCGGCGTGCCCCCGGAATGCCGCCACCGCCACGCACACTGTCGTGCTGAACCCAAAATGGAGGTATGGAATGAACAGAACCTGCCCGGCGTTACAACAAACCCTTGAAAAGCTCTACCACGGCAATAACCCTGATGCGGAATTGCCGCTGCTGGTGATGTCCTCTGAGGAGGGCGGCAAACTCTATTTTGCCGAAGGCACCAGTAAAATGGAGAAACTGCACTCGATTGATCAGGCGATCAGCAACATGCTGACCTACCGTGAAGCGCTGGAAAAATGTGACTGATACGACCCCGGCTGCGGAGAACTCCCGCAGCCGGGCAACGGTCAGGCCAGAATGGCGGCCGGCAGCGGCGTTTCCCCGCCGCGCACTTCCCACTGCTTGCCTATGGTCGCCGGTTCAGCCAGCACTGCCGTCACCAGGGCGGCCACGTCCGCCCGTGGGATCGCCCCGCGCCCGGCCTTCTCGCCCAGCGTGACCCGGCCGGTGGCCGGATCGTCCGTGAGCGGGCCGGGCCGCAGGATCGTCCACTGTAACCCACTCGCCCGCAGCGCGCGGTCAGCGTCACGCTTTGCTTCCACATACGCGCGCCAGACGGCGTCCGTTTCCGGCGGCAAGGGGTCATCCGCGCCCACCGCTGACACCATCACATAGCGGCTGACCCCGGCCAGCCTGGCGGCGGCGATCAATTTCACTGCGCCGCCGTAATCCACGGTGCGCTTACGTTCAGCGGTGGAACCGCCCCCGGCTCCGGCGCTGAACACCACGGCGTCCACGCCTTCCAGCGCGGTCGCCAGCTGTTCCGGCGTCGCCTGCTCCACATCCAGCAATACCGGTTCCGCGCCCAGCCCGCGCAACACCGGCACCTGCTCCGTCTTGCGCACAATGCCTACCGCCCGGCGGCCCTGCGCCACTAGGTTCTGCACAATCAATTGGCCAATTTTGCCGTGTGCGCCCACGATTGCCACACTGTTCATTTGCGCTCCTTGTTTTTGCATGTGCCACTAACCTTAGCATATAGCAGGCAAGCCGCAGGATAGCGACGGCAGATGACAGCGATGTGACATAGGGGGAATGGGATAGCGCCCGGCATATGCCGGGCGTGAGTCAGAAATCCATCAGCGCCTGGCGCAGGGTGAGGCCGGGGGCGGCGGAGTCGCTGAGATCCAATTGGCTCTCCAGCACGTTGAGGTGTTCCAGCATCAGGCTGACGGCGGCGGCGGCGTCGCCCTGCGCCAGCGCGTCCAGGATCGCCTGATGCTCCCCGGAGGAACAGGCAGGCACATCATTGCGCTGGTAGAGCGCCACAATCAGCGAGCTGCGTACCATCAGGTTGGCGAGGATCTCCCGCAGCACCATGTTGCCGCCCACCTCCGCCAGTACCTGGTGGAAGCTGCTCAGCGCGCCCACAATGGCCCGGCGATCGCCGCTCTCTATCGCGGCGCGCTCGCTTTGCATCTGCGCGTGCAGGCGCGGCTGGTGCAGCGCCATCTTCTCCGGGGTGATCGCCTCCACAATCGCCCGCTCAATGGCGCGCCGGGCAATGAAAATTTCCCGCGCTTCTTCGGCCGAAGGCTGAGATACCATGGCACCGCGGTTGGGCGCGATGGTCACAATACGCTGGAGCGCCAGGCGCTGGAGAGCTGCCTGAACATGGTTGCGGTTGGCGTTTAACGCCTCCACGATGTGTGCCTCAACCAACCGGGTGCCGGGGCGGAGGCGGTGCTGTGCAATGGCTTGCGCCAGAATATCCACAATGCGCGTTACTTCGCGTTGTTTGGCGGTGGCAGTTCTGTTCATCTTTTTTTGTCCTGTCGAAGTCTGCCCGTCTGCAAATAGGCCTGCAGAATCCCGGGCATTATCCTTGCCGCCCCCGGCTGGGTCAAACGCCGCAGTGCATAGCTCCCCGCCCACCATCAAGGTGTTGCGCAACCCCTCTTAATTATTTAACGTTCATTAAATTAATAATTGACAGCGTCCGGCAGAATCAATAAATTGGCAGCCGACACCGATCGTTGGTTAATGAACCCTCGCGGATCCTGTACCAATAATGAAGAGTATCCTCCCCTTATGACGGAATATAATAAAGATCGCGCCTTGATTGACGAGCTGATCCACTGGATTGAAGAGCACCTCGACACTGCGCCCCGTATCGAGACGGTGTCCCAGAAGTCCGGTTACTCAAAATGGCACCTGCAACGTAAATTCACCGCGCTGACCGGCATGAATATCGCCACCTATATGCGTAACCGCCGCCTCTCCAAAGCGGCGATTGCCCTGAAAACCAGTGACGATTCGATCATCGACATCGCCACCCATTACAGTTTCGACTCGCAACAGACCTTTACGCGCACCTTCAAAAAGCGCTTCGGCATTACGCCGCACCAGTACCGCATTTCGGATGACTGGCACGTGGAACTGCTGACGCCGCATTTCCGCTTTGAGGAGCCGTTTAAGCTCAATATTGAGTGCATCAATGTGCCCTCGTTGCAACTCAAGCGCCTGCGTGATGACGTGACGCTGTTTGACCGCAGCAGCGCCCCGGAGAGCAAATCCCATTTTCTGGCAATGCGTGACCAGCTGATGTGTGACGCCTTCCGCCACGCCCCGGTGCGCAGCAGCCCGATCTTCAGCATCATGAGCGGTAAGAACGAGGCGCAGGAGGGCAAGTCTGTGCGCTATACCCTGGCGGAGAGCGCCAGCGGCAGCACCCATGACACCCAGCGGGTGATTGTCGACGGCGGCTGTTTTATGTCGATCAAGTTCTCCGGCACCATGATGGAAACCCACCAGCTCACCAGCTTCCTGTTCGACAATGTGTTACCGGAGTTGCGCAAAAAGGTGGGGGCCAGCCATGAGATTGAACAGATCCAAATGGAGCCGGCAGCGAACAGCGGCAAGTGGAGGCAATCCCAGGTGGATTACCACTATATGCTGTCACTGAACTGACGATGCCGTCGTTGAGCTGATGATGTTGTCACTGGATTGATCAGCCCCGGCCCGCCTCCTGCGGGCCGGGGCCACCGGCAGCCTCACGCTGCCCCGCGCAACTCCGCGCACAACGTTTCCATATAGCCCTGTAAAAACCGCGTTCGTTTCTCGGCAATCGCCCTGCCCGCCTGCGTCTGCATGGTGGCCGGCAACCGCAGCAGCTTTTGCTGGAAGTGGTCGAGGGTGAAACGGCGGTCATCCAGTTCGCGGCGCTCCGCCAGCGGATCGTCCGGGTCTACCAGGTCGCGCCCCAGCGCGCCGGAGACGTAAAACACCCGCGCCAGCCCTATCGCCCCCAGCGTATCCAGCCGGTCGGCATCCTGCACAATTTTTGCTTCCAGCGTTTGCGGCGGGATGTTGGCGCTGAAACTATGGGTGCGTACCGCATGGGCCACGGCGTCATACAGCTCATGGGGAAAATCGGGGAAGTCGTTTTGCAGCAGGCTTAATGTCTCTTGCGCCGCCATGGTTGAGGCGAGGTGGCGCTGCGGGTGGTTCTTTGGCAAGTTAACAAAATCGTGGAAATAGCAGGCGGCCAGAACCACCAGCCGGTTGGCTTCCTGCCCCTGCATCAGCAACTGCGCGTTCTGCCATACGCGATGTAAGTGATTGATGTCGTGTGCTTTATCTGCCTCTGGTCGGGAGGCCATATAGTTCTGGAACCGGATTTCCCATTCACTTATCACCATCGTTTACTCCTTGCGGCCCGGAAAGCGGCCAATGTTGCAGAATAATTCATTGTGAAATCAAGGGTTAGCGGAGGCCTTATTTGCTGGCATCATACCCTGTACTGCGTTACAACAGTTTTACACGTTGTGTAGAAAGAGTGTTTTTTATCACACCTCTTGTTTACATAAAGATTTCATATTCATCGGGCAGATCACAGCAAAACGGATTTTGCCCGTATTCAACAGTGTAGCTGCAAAATACCAGGGAGTGAGAAGATGCAACTTGCCACCGTGAGTTGGCCGCTGGGCGTCAACAATGTAGATACGATGATGGCGCAGGCCGCCGCCCTCCGGCTGCCGGGCGTACAGTATTGCGGCGACCCGCGCCAGTGCCCGGCAGAGCGGGTAAAACGGGCGGCGGCAGCGCATAACATTCGGATAATTGCCATCGATCCGCTGGACTGCGCCCCGCCGCGCGCCGGGCAGGCCACAGACGATCAGGCTATCGCCTTCTACCGTACGCTGGTGGACTATGCGCGTGACACCGGCTGCGGCGTGCTGACGTTGCAGGGCCTGTCACAGTGGACCAAGCAGGCGGCCACAAAACAGGATGCCTATGCGCAACTGGTGTCATGCGTGCGGGAAGTGGCGGCCTATGCGCGTGAACAAGAGGTGGGCCTGCTGTATGAAGTGTGCAACCACTATGAGGTGCCGCTGATCCACACGGCGCGGGAGTGCCTGGATATGTTGGACGAGGTGGGATGTGACGCGATTCGCCTGATCCTCGACAGCTTCCATATGAACATTAATGAGCCGTCACCGGTACAGGCCATTCTGGCAGCCGGTGACCGGCTGGGCATCTACCATATTTCTGACTCTAACCGGGCCGGGATCGGCAGCGGCAACATCGATTTCCTGGCGCAGTACCGGGCGCTGAAGCAGATCGGTTTTTCAGGTGATGTGGCGATTGAGCTGGTGCTGCCGCACCTGACGCCGATGACCCCGCCGCAGACCGAGGCTGACCGGCGGCGGCTGGATGCAGAGATCCGCCGCAGCGCCGCCGTGTGGCAGGCGCTGGCTATTGAGGGTTAGCAGACGCCGAAATCGCCGTCCTCATGGTAAGGGGAGAGCTCCTGTGCACTGAAGGCGCGGGATTTCTCCTCGCCTACTGTGCCCCAGGTGCACTCCACGCTGTCACCGTCCACGCTTCTGACCGTCATTTTCTGTCCGCCGCTTTTCGGTTGGACGATGTCCCCGGTTTTAAATTCCATGCTGTTCTCCTCGTGTCGCTTGGTTGTGGGGTATCACGCCGCCCTGCCGGGCGCGTGGCGTTTCAACAGTATAGCCAACCGGAAAATATCCGGCTGCTCCGTAGCTTATGCTAGAATCTGGCGCTCAGCGCCTCGCGCCATAAGCGTTGCGGCACGTAGCTCTGCAACAGGTCAATGGCGCACGCCAACAGATCGGCATCCAGCTCATGGCCCGCCTCCCAGGCGATGTCCAGCGTGGCGTCGGCATCGATCTCTTTCAGCCGCGCAAACGCGGCCTGGGCATGGCGCACCTCAATCACCGGATCGGCCCCGCCATGCAGCAGGTGCAGGGTGGTGGCCGGGGCGGCGTGTTGCGGCAAGGTGGCAAACCGGCCGGAGAACGCCACCACTCGCCCGGCAAGGGCGTGGTCACGGGCGCTGGCCTCGAGCGCCATAATCGCCCCCTGATCCAGGCCGATCAGTGCAGTCTGTGCGCCGGTGACCCCCAGCCGCTGCTGGGTCTGGCGGATCTCCGCCACCAACGGCGGCAAGGCATCGGCGACCCGCGCCGCCAGATCCTGCTCACGCATAGCACGGCCGGAAAACCACTGGCGGCTCTCCGGGTCGGCGTCATCGGCATCAAAAGGCTGCGGCGCTTCCGGCACCACAATCGCCGCCGCCGGCCAGTACTGACGCAGCGTAATCACCAGCGGGCCCAAATCGTCCGGGTGGCCGCCTGCCCCGTGCAACAGCACCATCAGTTGTTGCGGCGTGCCGGTTGCCTCGTCCGGCAGGAATTCCTGTAGATGCATAACCGCTCCTCTGTGTGGCCCCGCCTGCCGCCGGAACGCGACAGGCGGGCTCTTCCCAAAGGATAGACCATCACACCGGGTTAAACGGCCGGAGCCCCCGCCGGCATAATGCGATAAGCGCAGCGGCGCGCGCCGGCCAGGATGTGTTCACTGCGTTCGACCCCCGCCTGTAACACCTCGCGGAACACCGTCAGCTCGCTGCGGCAGAAGCCCTGACAACTGGCCGCAGCGGCACAGATGGGGCAGTGATTTTCTACCAACAGGTAGCTGCCGTCCTCCTGCGGGAGGTATTCAGCCATATAGCCTTCACGGCAGCGCAGCGCCACCAGCCGGGCCAGCCGGGCTTCCAGCGTCTCTGCCCCGGCCATCGCCTGCTGGTAGCTTTCGCGGGTTTCCGCCTCACGCACCGTCATCAGCGTCTCCAGGGCCGCGTCACCCAGTGAACCGCGCACCATCCGCAACAGATGCACCGTCAGTTCGGCGTGGGTATCAGGGAAACGCGCATGACCGGCCGCCGTGAGCTGCCAGCGCTGGACAGGCCGCCCCACTCCGCTGGCGGTGGCTTGTGCGGCCAGCAAGCCCTCTTTTGCCAGTTTGACGCACTGCTGGCGCGCTGCCTCACCGCTGGTACCCAACAGGTGACCCAGATCGGCGGCCTGCAACGGCCCCCGGGTTTTCAGCAGCATCATCAACCGCTCCGCCACCGGCTGGCGCGGCATGGCATCGGCTGGCTGGCTATTTTCCACGTTTTCGCTTGACTTATTCCCCACCGCCGCTCACCTTTATTCCAAGAAATTTCTTGTTTAATTTAGCGCAGTGCCGGCCGCGCTTCAATCTGTTGTTCTCTGACAGGCAAAAAACAACGCAGGAGTCATCGATGGAACGTAACGGACATTCCGGCTGGGGCGCGCTGTTCGCCCCCGGCCAGCGCGGCAGTGCACTGGTGCTTTCAGGGGGCGTGGCGCTGCATGCCACCAATAATTTGCTGACCACCACGATTCTGCCCTCCGTGGTGCAGGAGATTGGCGGGCTGGCGCTGTATGCCTGGAGCACCACGCTGTTTGTGGTGACGGCGCTGCTGGGTGCGGCACTCTCTACCCGGCTGCTGCGCTGGGCAGGCCCGCGCCCGGCCTATGCGGTGGCGGCGCTGTTTTTCAGCCTCGGCTGCCTGATCTGTGCGCTGGCACCGACCATGCCGCTGCTGCTGGTTGGGCGCACGGTGCAGGGGCTGGGCGGCGGGTTTCTGTTTGCGCTCTCCTACGCCATGGTGCATTTGATGTTTCCCCCGGCTCTCTGGACGCGGGCGATGGCCCTGATCTCGGCCATGTGGGGCATTGCCACGCTGGTTGGCCCGGCGATCGGCGGGGTGTTCGCCAGCTGGCACGCCTGGCGCTGGGCGTTCGGCCTGATGTTGCCGCTGACGCTACTGTTTATCCTCGGCGCGCAGTGGGTGCTGCCGCGCGGCAATGCGCACCGCCAGCCGCCGGAACCGCTGGCATGGCGGCAACTTGCACTGCTGGTACTCTCGGTGCTGGTGGTAGCGGTCACCGGCCTCTCCTCCGATGTGCGCGCCCATCTTGCCGGGATTGTGCTGGTGGTGGTGATGTTGCTGGTACTGGGCCGGATTGAGTCACGCTCGGCGGTGCGGTTGCTGCCGGTGGGCACGCTGCGGCTCTCCTCCCCGCTGGGCGGGCTTTACCTGGCGGTGGCGCTGCTGATGGTCGGCATGGGGTTTGATATCTATCTGCCCTACCTGTTGCAGGTGCTGCATGGGCAGTCGCCGCTGATGGCCGGTTACCTGTTTGCGGTGATGTCCGTGGGCTGGACGCTGGGCGAACTGTGCAGCGCCGGGCTGGGTGCCCGTGGGGCGCGGCGGGCGATGCTGGCCGGGCCGTTGCTGATGGCAGCGGGGACAGCGTTGCTGCTGGTCTGGTTGCCGTCACCC
This sequence comes from Chimaeribacter californicus, assembly GCF_002858675.1. Classification (GTDB taxonomy): domain Bacteria; phylum Pseudomonadota; class Gammaproteobacteria; order Enterobacterales; family Enterobacteriaceae; genus Chimaeribacter; species Chimaeribacter californicus. The sequence goes on along the minus strand of NZ_PJZF01000001.1, from coordinate 586,786 downwards.
TCAGCCGGGGGCGTGGTGGTGCTGCTGTGGCTGTCAGCCGGGCTGCTGGCGATGGGCTACGGTGTGGGCGTCGGTTGGCCGCACCTGCTGGCGGGCATGTTGCTGCATGCCCAGGCCGGGGACAAAGACCGCGCCGGCTCATCCATTACGCTGGTGCAGTCATTTACCGGCGCTATGGGCGCGGCGCTGGCCGGGATGGTGGCCAATGCCGCCGGAATTAATGCGCCGGGCGGCGAAACCGGGGCCACGCAGGCCGCATTCTGGCTCTGCCTGATGTTTATCCCGGTGCCGCTGGTGGCACTGATTGGGGTAAGGCAGGCCACTTCCGTAAAAGCTGCGGAGCCGGTGGTACGGGATGCGGCCTGAGCCCTCCGCCCTACATTAAACCACGGCGTCAACTCACGTCTTTAAATCACGCCCTTAAATCAGGCCCTTAAATCAGGCCCTTAAATCAAGCCCTTAAACCACGGCCCCGCCTCCTGCGGGGCCGTAGTCGCTCGCCTTATTTACTGATCGGTTTCGCCGCCGGTGCCGGGGCGGCCGGGGCGGGCGCGTCCTCTTCCGGGGTCAGGCCGCGCTCTTTGAGCATCGGGCCGATCTCCGGGTCTTTGCCGCGCCAGTCGCGGTAGAGCTGCTCCAGATCTTCACTGTTGCCGCGTGACAGGATCTGGTCGCGGAAACGCTGGCCGTTTTTCGCCGTCAGCCCGCCCTGCTCTTTGATGCCTTCGAAGGCGTCATCCGCCAGCATCTGCGTCCAGAGGTAGGCGTAATAGCCGGCGGCATAGCCGTTCCCCCAGATGTGCTGGAAGTAGCTGGAGCGGTAGCGCGGCGGCACGTAGCTGATGTTCAGCCCATCCTGTTTCAGCGCGGCGGCCTCGAAGGCGTCAGCATCCTGCACCGGCTGGTCGGCGGTCAGCGCGTGCCAGTGCATGTCCAGCAATGCCGCAGCCAGCAGCTCGGTCATCTCATAGCCTTTGTTGAACTTCGAGGCTTTTTCGATCTTGTCGCGCAGTTCCTGCGGCATCGGCTTTTTGGTCTGGTAGTGGCGGGCGAAATGGGCAAAGACTTTTGGGTCATCCGCCCAGTGCTCATTGAACTGGGAAGGGAACTCCACGAAGTCACGCGCGGTATTGGTGCCGGAGAGCGACGGGTACTGCTGGTCAGCAAACATGCCGTGCAGCGCATGGCCGAACTCATGGAACATCGTGATCACATCATCCCAGGAGAGCAGCGCCGGTTGCCCCTCGGCCGGTTTGGCAAAGTTGGCGACGTTGTAAATCACCGGCCGGGTGCCGAGCAGTTTCGACTGGTCAACGAAGTTGCTCATCCACGCGCCGCCGCTTTTGTTGTCCCGCTTGAAGTAGTCGGTGTAGAACAGCGCCAGCGATTTGCCTTTTTTATCAAACACCTCATACACCTTCACATCCGGCTGGTAAACCGGCAGATCCGGGCGCGCTTTGAAGGTCAGGCCGTAGAGCAGCTGGGCGGCGTAGAACACGCCGTTCTCCAGCACGTTGTTCAGCTCAAAGTAGGGTTTGATCTGGGCGTCATCCAGATCATAACGGGCTTTGCGCACCTGTTCAGCGTAGTGCTGCCAGTCCCAGGCTTCCAGCTGGAATTTGCCGTTCTGGCTGTCGATCAGCGCCTGGATATCCTGCGCCTCACGTTTTACGCGCGCGGTGGCGGCCGGCACGATGTCATGCATAAACTTCAGCGCCGCCTCCGGGGTTTTCGCCATCTGATCCTGGAGTTTCCAGGCGGCGTAGGTCGGGAAGCCCAGCAATTTGGCCTGCTGGCTGCGCACCTGTGCCAGCCGGGCAATCATCAGCCGGGTGTCGTTGGCGTCGCCCTTTTCCGCCCGGTTCCAGGAGGCCTCAAACAGCGCCTGCCGGGTGGCCCGGTCTTCCAGGCTCTGCAAGGCGGGCTGCTGGGTGGTGTTCTGCAACACAATCACCCACTGGTTTTCCAGGTTGCGCTCTTTGGCCGCCGCAGCGGCCGCCGCGATCTCCGCCTCGCTCAGCCCCGCCAGCTGTGCCTGATCTTTTACCGTCAGCGCCCCGGCTTTGGTGGCCGCCAGCAACCGTTGGGTAAAGCGGGTGCTGAGGGTGGCCGCTTCCTGGTTAAGCTGCTTCAGCGCGGTTTTGTCGGCGTCAGAGAGCCTGGCCCCGGCCAGCACGAAATCCTGCCAGGTCACCTCCAGCAGGCGGCGATCCTCCGGGTTCAGTTGCAGCGTGTCGCGCTGCTGGTAAAGGGTGTCGATACGTTTAAACAGCGCGCTGTTAAGCCGGATGGCATCATCCAGCGCCGCCAGCTTCGGGGAGATCTCTTCATCAAGCTTTTGCAGGTTATCGCTGGTGTTGGCGGAGGTCATGGCACCAAATACATTATTGACCCGCGTCAGCAGGCTGCCGGTGCGCTCCAGCGCCACCAGCGTGTTCTCAAAGGTTGGCGCATCCGGGTTGGCGGCGATCTTCTCCACTTCTTCCTGTTTCTGGCGGATGCCCTCCAGCAGCGCCGGGCGGTAATCGCTCTCTTTGATTTTATCAAAGGCCGGTGCCTGCATACTCAGCGTGCTGGCAGAGAAAAAGGGGTTCTCCAGGCGTTGCAGTACCGCCGTGGGTGACGATGGGCTTTGCTGTTCACTCGGCATGGCCGTCTCCTGTGCTGTGGTGGGGGCCGCCCCGGCCGGCAGGACACCGCCTCCCCAGGCCACGGTCAGCGCCAGTAACAGCGGCGACAGGCGTAAGGCGGGAAATGTGGAGCGGCTGGAATAGAAAGATAGCGTGTGACGGCATACGCCGTGGCGTGCAATAGAAGTGACCATAAGCGGAAAGACGCCTCCCTGTGAGCCGGTTGCGCCCTCGCCGCCGGCTAAGCTGCTGATAAATGACCTCATGAGCATAGGTGGCATTGACCGCTTCAGCAAAATGCTGTCATGCTTTTTTGCGAAATGTTACGCAAGATTTTTCCGGTCAGCCTGATAGCAGGCGATTATTTCACCGGCAATCGCCACCGCGATCTCCGCCGGCAACTTGCCGGTCACGTCCGGCAGCCCGATCGGGCAGCGCATCCGTTGCAAACTGGCCTCGCTTATCCCTTTGCCGCTGAGGCGGTAATCAAAGCGTTTACGTTTGGTGGCCGAGCCAATCAGCCCAAAGTAGCGGAAATCGCCCCGGCGCAGGATCCGTTCGCTGAGCGCCAGGTCGAGCGGATGATCGTGGGTCAGCACCACGAAATAGCTGCCCGGCGGCAAACCGGCGACCACCTCTTCCGGCTCCTCCGCCACCTGCTGCACCACGCCCGGCGGCAGCGTGGCCGGGAACTCCGCAGCCCGGCTGTCTACCCAGTGGATGCGGCACGGCAGGGTCGCCAGCAGGTTCACCAGCGCCCGGCCAACATGCCCGGCACCGAACACCGCAATCAGCGGCTGCCGCTGCACCAGCGGTTCAAACAGCAGCGTGGCGCTGCCGCCGCAACACTGCCCGAGACGCGCCGCCAGCGGGAAGCGCTCCAGCCGGGTGGTGGGGGCGGCGCTGTGCAACAGCGTCCGGGCCTGCGCCAGCGCCTGAAACTCCAGGTTGCCGCCGCCGATGGTGTGGTAACAGCGGTCGGCCGTCACCACCATTTTGCTGCCGCTGTCACGCGGGGTGGAGCCGTGGTGCTCCACCACCGTCACCAGCACGCAGGATTCGCCGCGCTGTTGCAGGTCATTCAGGGTCATCAGCCACTCATCGTGTTGCATAGGCCTGCTCCTGCCCGGTTTCCGCTGCCGATTGTGTGACAACGTCACGGTCGGCCTGCCGCTGCATCGCCATGGTGGCCATCAGCACCCGCTCCGGCGTGGCCGGGGCGTCAAGCGGCGGCTGGTGCCGGTAGTGGCCCAGCGCGGCGACCGCATCCTTCAGCGCGCACCACACGGCGATGCCCAGCATAAACGGCGGCTCGCCGACCGCTTTCGAGTGGAACACGGTCTCCTCCGGGTTTTTGCGGTTCTCCAGCAATTTAACGCGCAGATCCGGCGGCACGTCGCCTATCGCCGGGATTTTATAGCTGGCCGCGCTGTTGGTCAGCAGCCGCCCGCGCGCATCCCAGACCAGTTCCTCACAGGTGAGCCAGCCCATGCCCTGCACAAACCCGCCTTCGATCTGGCCGATGTCGATCGCCGGGTTCAGCGAGGCGCCGACGTCATGCAGAATGTCAGTGCGCAACAGCCGGTACTCGCCGGTCAGGGTGTCGATGATCACCTCTGCGCAGGCCGCGCCGTAGCTGTAGTAATAGAACGGGTGGCCGGCGGCTTTGTCGCGGTCGTAGAAGATTTTCGGCGTGCGGTAATAGCCGGTGGCAGACAGCGACACCTGGTTAAAGTGCGCCTGCCGCGCCACCTCGGCAAAGCTGTAGTAGCGCTCTTTCACCCGCACCACACCGTTGCGGAAAACAATCTCGCCCGCCTGCGCCTGATGGGTCGCCATCAGCATGGCAACCAGCCGCTGTTTGATGGTCTCTGCGGCATTCTGCGCCGCCTTGCCGTTGAGATCGGTGCCGGACGAGGCGGCAGTCGGTGAGGTGTTCGGTACTTTGCCGGTGTCGGTGGCGGTGATCTGGATGGTGTCGATGTCCACCTGGAACACCTCGGCCACCACCTGCGCCACTTTGGTATTCAGCCCCTGGCCCATCTCGGTGCCGCCGTGGTTCAGCTGGATGCTGCCGTCGGTGTAGACCAGTACCAGCGCCCCGCCCTGGTTGAGGAAGCTGGCGGTAAAGGAGATGCCGAATTTGACCGGCGTCAGCGCCAGCCCGCGTTTCAGTACCGGGCTGGCGGCATTGAACGCGGCGATCTCTGCCCGGCGGGCGGCGTAATCCGCGCTTTGCGCCAGTTCGTCGGTGATTTCGTGCAGCAGGTTCTGCTCCACGGTCTGGTAATAGGGGGTGACGTCGCGCCCCGGCCCGCCGTAATAGTTGGCGCGGCGCACCGTCAGCGGGTCCTGGCCGGTTTCACGCGCGATATGGTCGAGGATGTTTTCAATCGCCATCATGCCCTGCGGGCCGCCAAAGCCGCGATAAGCGGTGTTGGAGGCGAGGTGGGTTTTGCAGCGGTGGCCGGTGATGGTGACGTCGCCGAGGTAGTAGGCGTTGTCGGCGTGGAACATCGCCCGGTCAACAATCGAGCCGGAGAGATCCAGGGAGTAGCCGCAGTTGGCCGCCAGTTCAATCTCGATGCCGTGGATCACGCCGCGATCGTCAAACCCGACGTCATAACGCACGTAGAACGGGTGGCGCTTGCCGGTCATCATCATGTCGTCCTGCCGGGAGAGGCGCATTTTGGCCGGGCGGCCGGTGAGCCGGGCCGCCAGGGCCGCGTGGCAGGCGGCGGCGGCGGCCTGCGTCTCTTTGCCGCCAAAGCCGCCGCCCATCCGGCGCATGTCGATCACCACTTTGTGCATCGGCACCCCGAGCACCGATCCTACCAGCTTCTGCACTTCCGTCGGGTTCTGGGTAGAGCTGTAGACCAGCATACTGCCGTCTTCACCCGGCATCACCGAGGCGATCTGCGTCTCCAGGTAAAAGTGCTCCTGCCCGCCGATATGCAGCTCGCCCTGAATGCGGTGCGGCGCGACGGCCAGCGCGGCGGCAGAATCCCCGCGCCGGTGGTGGTGGCTCGCCTCAACCAGGTGCCCGGCCTGCAACGCCGTTTTCACATCAAAAATTGCCGGCAGTTCGCGGTACTCAATAATTGCTGCCTCAGCGGCACGGCGCGCAGTAAGCGGATCATCCGCTGCTACCACCAGCACCACCTGCCCGAGGTACTCCACTTTGCCGTCTGCATAGAGCGGGTCACCCACCGTCAGCGGCGCGATGTCATTGTCGCCCGGCACATCCTGCGCGGTGAATACCCGCACCACGCCGGGAAAGGCGTAACACGGCTCAACGTCAATGCGCACGATCTCTGCGTGCGCCACCTCGCTCAGGCGCGGCACCAGATGGAGCTGGTTGGGAAACTCTAACCGGTCATCAATATAGACCGCCTCGCCGGTGACATGCTTTTCAGCACTCTCATGTTTCCGGCTGCGGCCCACGCCGCCTGCCAGCCCGGCACGGAACCGGGCTTCCATCTCTTGCTGGCTCATCACCGGGATCGCTTTAGACATAGTCAGTCACCTTGATGGGTTGGTGCGGGGTGGCGAGTTCAAAATAGGCGCGGCGCAGCAGGTTTTGCGCCACCTGAAGACGGTAGGCGCTGCCGGCGCGGAAATCGCTGATGGGGGTGAAGTCGTCGGCCAGCGCCCGGCAGGCCAGTTCCAGCGTGGCGAGCTGCCAGGGTTGCCCCACCAGCGCCTGCTCCGTATGCCGCGCCCGTGCCGGGACAGCCGCCATGCCGCCATAGGCCAGCCGGGCGGCCTGCACCACCCCGTGCCGGATGTCGAGGCTGAAGGCAGCACAGACTGCCGAGATGTCATCCTCCTGGCGCTTCGACACCTTGTAGATTTTCAGTGACGTTGTCACGCGTGGAATCAGGATGCGCGAGATAAATTCACCCGGTTGCAGCGCCGTCTGGCGGTAACCCAGGAAGAACTCATCCAGCGGCAGCGTGCGCGTTTCTGCGCCGCATTGCAGTTCCAGCGAGGCATTCAGCGCCAGCAGCGCCGGGGCGGCGTCACCTATCGGCGAGGCGTTCCCCAGGCTGCCGCCGAGCGTGCCCTGGTTACGGATTTGCTGTGAGGCAAAGCGCGTCAGCAGATCGGCGAACGCCGGGATCTGCTCCCGCAATACCGGCAGGCAATCTGTGAGCGGCGTGGCGGCCCCAATGGATAACTGGTGCGGATGCTGTTCAATGGTGCGCAGTTCCGGCACCTGATTCAGCGAAATCAATAATGGGAAATGCCGGCTGCGCTGGGTGATCGCCAGCGCCAGATCGGTGCCGCCCGCCACCAGTTGCGCATGCGGCTCCGCGCTGTAGGCCCCGGCCAGCGCCGCCAGGGAGTCCGGCATCAGGCAACGCGGGCCGTTATCGCTGAGTTGCCGCAGCCCGGCCGGGGCCAGCGCCTTCAGGCGGGCCAGCGTTTGTGCTTCGGCCTGATCAAACTGATCCTCTTCCGGGGCCTGAGCGGCCAGCTGGTCAGCGGCTGCCACAATCGGCCGGTAGCCGGTGCAGCGGCAGAGGTTCCCGGCCAGCGCCTGTTCAGTGTTGTGCTGCCCCTCCTGCTTTTGCAGCGCAAACAGCGACATCACAAAGCCCGGCGTGCAGAACCCGCATTGCGAAGCGTGGCACTCCACCATCGCCTGCTGCACCGGGTGCAGCTGGTCACGCTGTTTGAGATCTTCCACGGTGATCAGCTGTTTGCCGTCAAGGGCGCTGACCAGCGTGATACAGGCGTTTACCGTGCGGTAGCGCAGCCGGTCACCGGCCGGTTCAGCCAGCACCACGGTGCAGGCCCCGCAGTCGCCGGAGGCGCAGCCCTCTTTGGTGCCGCAGCGCTGCTGGGTGCGGCGCAGCCAGTTCAGCACGGTGGTGTTCGGGTCAAGCCCGCTTTCACGGTGCAGACGTTGGTTGAGCAGAAACTGGATCATAACGTTACCCTGTGGCGCTGAGGGTGCCGCCTGCGCGGCACCGGCTTAATCAGATGACCTGTCTGTACAGGTGACATTCCTGAACAAGTGACATTCCTGTACAGACGATTTGTACAACCGGTCAGATATTGTCAGTTAATTAAGCAATTTCAGTGCCAGGTTAACGTTTTGTTAATTTATGGCGGGGAGAACGGCAGGCAGCCGCGCAGCACCAGCTCGGTGACTTCACGGATAATGTGCTCCTGGGTGGCGGGGGAATCCTGCGTGTCGCGGTACATATTTTTCACCTGTACCGCAAAGTCAGCGTAATACTGGGTGATCGCCCAGATGTGCATGATAAACAGGCGCGCATCCAGCGGGCGGAGCATACCCTGCTCAATCCATTGGTTTATCACTGTTTCTTTCTGGCGGATGTTTTCAGTTGCCTGCGGCCAGTACTTCTCCAGATAGTGGCCGCCGCTCAGCACCTCACTGGTGAAGATGCGTGACAGCGCCGGCTGGGTGAACGAGAAGTGCAGCTTGTTGCGGATATACTGGCTGAGCACCGCGGACGGCCCCGTCAGCGCCGGGTCAAACCGCATGATGTCGTTCCACAGCGTCAATACCTGCTGCAATAGCTCCTCATACAGCTCCTCTTTGCCGGCAATATAGTAATGTAACTGGGTTTTTTTCATCCCGGCACGCAGGGCGATCGCTTGCGTGGTCGCGCCGGAAAACCCTTTCTCGCTGAATTCGCTGATCGCCGCACTGCGGATCACATCAAGCATCCGTTCGCGGGCAATGCGCCCGCGCCCATTGGTTTCACTGTTCATGATGGTGCGTGGTTCCTGCTGGTTGCCTCATTATGGGGCGTGCGCCACGGGGCGTGCCCGGCGTAGAGGCAGTGTAGCGGGGAATGCGGCGTGGCGCACCCCCACTACCGGGCACGGTTTACCCGGCGCTATATACCGGCTCGCCATTGACCCAGGTGGCGTGGATGTTGCGGTCGTCCCCCAGCGTCATCAGCACAAAGAGCTTCTCTGCCAGGGTGGTGCTGTTGGCGGCGCGCAGCTGCTGCAGCGCGGTGGCATTGCCGTCGAGCACCACGAAATCCGCCTCTTTGCCGGGGTCGAAATTCCCGATTTTGTCGTCGAGGTGCAGGGCGCGCGCGCCGCCTAACGTGGCGTGGTAGAACGCCTCAAACGCGGACAGGCGGTACTGCTGCAATTGCCCCACTTTGTACGCCTCGCCCAGCGTGGAAAGGATGCTGAAGGTCGTCCCGGCCCCGATGTCGCTGCCGATGCCGACCCGTACCTGCTGCTCCCACGCCTTTTGCAGGCGGAACAACCCGCTGCCGAGGAACAGGTTTGACGTCGGGCAGAAGGCGATGGCGGAATCGCTGGCGGCCATGCATTCCCACTCGTCATCACACAGGTGCAGGCAGTGGGCGAAGACGCTCTTTTTGCCGGTCAGGCCGTAATCATGGTAAACGCCGAGATAGTGGGCGTGCTCCGGGTAGAGCGCCCTGACCCACGCCACTTCGTCGCTGTTTTCGCTGAGGTGGGTATGCACCCAGGTATCCGGGAACTCCTCCCGCAGGCGGCGCACCGCATTGAGCAACGCCGGTGAGGAGGTCGGCGCAAAGCGCGGCGTCAGCGCGTAACCGAGGCGGCCGCGGTTGTGCCAACGGCGGATCAGGTCGCGCGTCTGCGCGTAGCTGGTCTCCGCCTCCTCCAGCAACGCCTCCGGCGCGTTGCAGTCCATCATCACTTTCCCGGCAATCAGCCGCATGTTCAGGGCCTCCGCCTCGGTAAACAGCGCCTCGACAGACTGCGGGTGGACGGTGCCGAACACCAGCGCGGTGGTGGTGCCGTTGGCCAGCAACTGCCGGATAAAGAACTGCGACATCTCCGCCGCATGCCCGGCGCACTCATATTGCGCCTCCGTCGGGAAGGTGTAATTTTTCAGCCAGGTCAGCAGTTGCTCGCCATAGGCCCCGACCATCTCCGTTTGCGGGTAGTGGATATGGGTATCAATAAAACCGGGCACGATCAGTTTGCCGCGGTAATCCTCAACCGGCGTGCTTTCCGGCAACTGCGCCTGTGCGGCCTTCCAGTCGCCGTGCCAGACAATATGGCCGCCGTTGAGCAGCAGGGCGCCATCCTCCACATACCGTACCCGGCCGGCAATCTCCTCCGGGTGGCTGACGCTGCCGGTGAGGTCAAAAAAATTACCGCGAATGGCGCGGGTCACAGTCTGGTTCATGGTTCTGCCCTTATCAGAAGACGCATCTTAATCATCAGTATGGTTCATCAGCGCTCAGCAAGGGGTGTGCCATGGCGAAAATTTTTCTGTTAACTGTTTGTATCGCCAGCTTTTATTTTTACGCCTGCCCCGGGCAAGCGCACGGCCTGCCGTTTTTCTGCGACAGTCTCTCCGGGCGGCAGAAGGCAAACGGTTGCCCGCCGGAGCGCAACCGTTTGCTGTCCGGTAGCGCTTTAACACCCTGCGCGGGAGTTGCACCCTCTCTGTGCAGGAGCGGCAGAAAAAGAGCCGCAGGGCAGATTTTTTCAGCACAAGATAAGTCGCCTGTTTTTGCTGCATCTGTGCCGTGCAGGGGCATCTCTTGCTGGCCCGGTTTCCTCTGGGAAAATAAAGCTCTGTCCAGGGCGGACGGGAAGGCGCAAGGCCGCCGGTACACCGGTTGACGGTCAAGCCGGATCGGTTATGCTCAAGATTCTTCTGCCCTTCCCCTCACTAAAAAGGCGGTGCCATGTCCGGTTCAGGTCAAAGGCGTTTCTCTGTTTGCAGCAAAATGGACAACCTCAGGAGGCCGCAATGAGGCGTGGCACCATGGAGGGGTCAGCCTTGCCGCTGCTGGTGGCCGGGGCCTTTTTTATGGAAAACCTCGACGCCACGGTAATTGTCACCGCCTTACCGGAGATGGCACGCGCCTTTGGCGTTAAGGCGGTTGACCTGAATATCGGCGTTTCCGCTTACATCCTGACGTTGACGGTGTTTATCCCGGCCAGCGGCTGGATCGCCAACCGCTTCGGCGCACGCCGCGTGTTCACCGCCGCGCTGCTGCTGTTTACCCTCTCCTCCCTGTTCTGCGCCCTGAGCGTCAACCTGATGACCTTCACCGCCGCCCGGATGTTGCAGGGCGTTGCCGGGGCGCTGATGGTGCCGGTCGGCCGGTTGGTGGTGCTGCATAACACGCCGAAATCGGGGCTGATTAAGGCGATCGCCACCATTACCTGGCCGGGGCTGGTGGCCCCGATCCTCGGCCCGGCGGTGGGCGGGTTTGTGACGACCTATGCCTCCTGGCACTGGATTTTCCTGCTGAATTTGCCATTAGGGCTTATCGCTGTCTGGTTCAGTCTGCGGCTGATCCCCGCCCAGCCGGGCGACAAGACAGTGCCGTTTGATATCACCGGCTTTATGCTCACCGGGCTGGCCTGCTTTGGCCTGATGTTCGGCCTCGATCTGTTTAACGGCGTGGCGGAACGCCCCTGGCTGCCGCCGCTCTGCATCGTGACCAGCTTGCTGCTGAGCGCGCTGGCGATCTGGCATGCGCGGCGCACCCCTTACCCGTTGCTGGAGCTCTGGGCACTGCGGCTGAAAAGTTACGCTGTCACGATTTTTGGCGGCAGCCTGTTTCGCATCGCCATCGGCGCGGTGCCGTTTTTGCTGCCTTTGCTGTTCCAGCTTGGTTTCGGCATGAGCGCCTTCCATGCCGGGCTGCTGGTGCTGGCAGTGTTTGCCGGCAACCTGGTGATGAAACCCTTCACCTCGGCGATTCTTTACCGGTTTCCGTTCCGCACTACGCTGTGGGTGAACGGCGTGCTGAACGCGCTGACCATTTTCGCCTGCGCGCTGATCACCCCGCATACGCCGGTCGCGCTGATTGCCGCGCTGCTGTTCGTCAGCGGCCTGACGCGATCGATGCAGTTTACCGCGCTCAACACCCTGGCCTTTTCCGAGGTGCCGCAGCCGCGCATGGGCGGGGCCAACACGCTGTTTAATATGTCGCAACAGCTGGGCGGCGGGCTGGGCATCGCGCTCGGTGCGCTGGCCCTGCGCGCCGGGGAGTGGCTGACGCCGGGCGGTGAGGCCGCGCCGCCGCTGGCCGCCTTCCAGTTCGCCTTCATCATGATGGGGCTGCTGGCGCTGTTGGCCGTGGCGGACACCTTTACGCTCGGCAATACCGCCGGGGACAGCATAAGGCAGAAAACCCTGGAGGAGGCAGCCGGGGAGCGGCGCAAAACCCCGGCGGACTCCGCCAAATAAACGGTGCGGGCTGCTGCGTGTGATTTTCTGCCGCTATGCGGCAAAGTATGGTAGTAGTAGGAACCACAGAAGACCATTAACCCATTAAGGAACAATGACATGATTATTTTGGTTACCGGTGCGACTGCCGGATTTGGCGAAGCCATTACCCGCCGTTTCATCAATGAGGGGCACAAGGTGATCGCCACCGGCCGCCGCCAGGCGCGGCTGGACGCGCTGAAAGAAGCGCTGGGGGATCAGGTCTATGTGGCCCGGCTGGATGTACGCAACCGGGCGGAGATTGAGGAAATGCTGGCCGCGCTGCCCGCCGGATGGCGCGACATCGATGTGCTGGTCAACAACGCCGGGCTGGCGCTGGGGCTGGAACCGGCGCACAAAGCCAGCAGTGACGACTGGGAAACCATGATCGACACCAACACCAAAGGGCTGGTGTTTATGACCCGCGCGGTGCTGCCGGGCATGGTGGAGCGCAACCGCGGGCATGTGGTCAACATGGGGTCGATTGCCGGCAGTTGGCCCTATCAGGGCGGCAACGTCTACGGGGCTACCAAGGCGTTTGTGAAACAGTTCAGCCTGAACCTGCGCGCCGATCTGGCCGGGACACAGGTGCGCGTCACGGACATCGAACCGGGGCTGGTGGGCGGCACCGAGTTCTCCAATGTCCGCTTCAAGGGCGATGATGACAAAGCGAACCAGACCTACGATAACGCCAACCCGCTGATGCCGGATGACATTGCCGAGTCGGTGTTCTGGGCCTGTAATTTGCCGCCGCACGTCAACATTAACCGGCTGGAAATCATGCCGGTGAGCCAGTCCTTTGCCGGGCTGAAGGTACACCGCGACGCCTAAGGCCGCCTGCGGGGCGCTGCTGCCCCGCGTTTCCCCGCCTGCTTTCCGTGTTACCCGTTGCGCCAGCCGGAGACAATAATCAGCATTCCGGCCAGCGCCACCAGCGCGCCCAGCCAGTCAGTGCTGCTAAGGCGCACGCCGTCCACCACCCGCAGCCACACCAGCGCCGTCAGCACATATACCCCGCCATATGCCGCATAGACGCGGCCGCTGGCCGCCGGGTGCAGCGTCAGCAACCATACAAACAGCATCAGGCTCAGCGCGGCCGGCAGCAGCAACCAGCCGCTGGCCCCTTTCTTCAGCCACAACCAGGGCAGAAAGCAGCCGGTAATCTCCGCCAGTGCGGTAGCGAAAAACAGCAGGGTCGTTTTTATCATGGTGCTCCTTCAATGGTGCGTAAACCGGGTGAGTGCCTGGCTGGTGGCTGCGCCCTGAGGTGTTATAATTAGGGATCACTGCGGCCTGAATATAGGGTGCCGTGGTGAGCCAGCGCAGGCGGTGGCCTGCGGCGGATAACCTATAAGGATGAGACGATGAATACAATGTTTATGCCCCGGCTGCTGCGCAGGATTGCGCCTGTTGCCCTGGTCGCGCTCTGTGCGGCCTGGCAAGTTCCGGCACTGGCCGCGACCAATTGCGCCAGCGGCACCTGTATCTTCAACGGCAACGGTGATAACGCCCTCTCCAATGAAGAGGCACGTCAGAATAAAGAGCAGTGGGATGATACCCGTATGCTGCGCAAAAAGGTCAACAGCCGCGCCGAGAAAGAGTTTGATAAGTTTGACAACGCGATTGACCTGAAGGAAGAGTGCGAAAAAAGCATGAACCTGAACGCCTATTGGGAAGCCAATACTGAGCGCTGCCTGGATCGCCGTACCGGCCGTCAGATTAATCCTTAAAAACATTGACTTAAGTTAAATTTTTCACGGAAGGGAAATTTGGCTGCTATCTTTATTGCCTGATGACTTTATTTGATTAAGGACTGAATGATGAAGAAATCTTTACTGCTTGCAGCCGCGGTACTGGCGGTCGCCCCGCTGGCGGCCCAGGCCTCCTGTGAAAGCGTGAAAGCGGATATCAGCCAGAAAATCATTAACAACGGCGTACCCGAATCCGGTTTTACCCTGGATATTGTCCCGAATGATCAGGCTGACCAGTCCGGCGGCCAGGTTGTGGGCCATTGTGAAAACGACACACAGAAGATTGTGTACAGCAAAACCGCCGACGGCAGCAGCGATGCGGACGCGACCGCCAGCCCTCAGACCGGCACCAGCCAGGACGCAGCCCCGGCGCACTGATCCGTTTAGCGACGCACTGATCCGTTTAGAGAAGAATGCTGCGCCTGCCGCACCTGACATCAGGGCACCCTTTGGGTGCCCTGTTTTTTTGCCTGATGTTTGCATCTGCCCGCGAGAGTCAGGAGCGGCTGCCTTCGGCTTCCGGCTCGGCGGGCCGCTGGCTGGGCGGCATCAGCCAGACGGCCGCCAGCGTCAGTACCGCCATCACGGCGGCGGCCACAAATACCCAATGCAGCGAGACTGCCACCTGCTCAGTCAGCCACTGAAGGCGCTCGCTGCCGAGCGCCTGACGTTGCGGGCCATCCATCAACTGTTGCACCGGGTCATTGACGCCCGGCAAACGCTGTTGCAGGTTGAGGTTCAGCGTGCCGCCCAGAATGGCGGTGCCGAAGGCGGAACCAATCAAGCGGGAGAACATGGTGCAGGCGGTGGCAATGCCGCGGATGTGGGTCTCCGCCGCATTCTGCACGGACACCAGATAGGTGGTATTGCTCAGCCCCATGCCGGCCCCCACGGTGAAGGCGGCGAGCCGCGCCCACCAGAGCGTCTGGCCCGGCTGCACCAGCAGCAGGATCAGGCTGCCGGCGATCAGCAGCAGCGCGCCGCACAGCGCGGTAAAGCGGTATGAGGTCACCAGCATCAGGCGGCCGCTCAGGGTGCTGGCCAGCGGCCAGCCAATCGACACCAGCGCCAGCGTGGTGCCTGCTTCCAGCGGTGTACCGCCCATCACGCCCTGGACAAAGGTCGGCAAAAAGGCGCTGATACCCATCAGCACCGCCCCCATCACCAGCCCGCCGACGTTACCCGCCACGATCACCCGGCTCTGCCACAGCGCCAGCGGAAACAGCGGCTCCGGCGTGCGCCGCTCCTGCCGCACCAGCATGACCGCGCTGCCCACCGCCACCGCCAGCAGCGGCACGATGGCCATGCCGAGCGCATCAGCCTGCAACAGCGCCAGCAGCAAGGCGGACACCGAGAGCATCAGCCAGCCGGTACCGGCCAGATCGAGCTGGTGCCGTTGCCCCTTCTCCGCCTCCGGCAGGTAGCGCGCCAGCATCACCATCGCCACGATGCCAATCGGTACGTTGATCCAGAACACCAGCGCCCAGCTGAAATGCCCGACGATAAACGCCCCCAGCAACGGGCCGATCACCGCAGAGACGCCCCAGACGCTGGACAGGTAACCCTGCACTTTTGAGCGCTCCACCGGCGAGTAGATATGGGCGATGATGGTGGAAGCGATCGGCATAATCGCCCCGCCACCCAGCCCCTGCAACGCGCGGAACAGGATCAGCCACAGCATTGAGGGTGCCATGCCGCACAGCACCGACCCGAGCAGGAAAATCATCGTGCCGATAAAGAACATCCGCCGGCAGCCGTAGAGATCCGCCAGGCGCCCATAGATCGGCACACTGATCGCCTGCGTCAGCAGGTAAACGGCAAATACCCAGCCCAGCAAGGAAAAACCACCCAGTTCGCCGATAATGGTCGGCATGGCGGTGGCCACAATGGTGACTTCAATCGCCGCCATAAACATTGCCAGCATACAGGCGGCCAATATCCGCCCACGGTAAGGGATCGGTTTTCGGGCGTTTTCGTGTTGTTTCATTCAACCTTCGCAATTTGCTGATTTTATTTTCACAATGAGTATATCAGCCCGCCGCGATACCGGGCGGGCCACAGGGGATTTTTGCGAGAGGGGCCAAAAAGCGGCAGGAAAGGCGGGGGTCAGCGCGCCAGCAGGCTGAGATCCAGAAAATGGCCCAGCTCACGGGTTTCCGCCCGCGGCAGGTAGGGGATTTCACCCAGCAACGGTGCAGGGATCTTATGGCTGAGCAGGTCGATGGTCTGTGCGTAGTGCGCCAGGCAGGGGTTAATGCGGTTTGCCACCCAACCCAGCAGCGGCAGCCCGTCATTGATGACCGCCTGCGCCGTCAGCAGCGCATGGTTCATGCCGCCCTGCTTGATGCCGACCACCAGAATCACCGGCAGCTGCTGCGCAACCACCCAGTCGGCGTAGCTGTGTTGCGCATCCAGCAGTGTCCACCAGCCGCCGCAGCCCTCCACCACCACGCACCCGGCGCGGGCTTTCAGCGTTGCCAGCCCGTCCGACATGCGGCGGAGCAGCGTGCCGTCAGCCGGGGCGGCGTAGGGTTCATCCTCCGCCAGCGAGCGCACATTCAGGGCCGCATAGGGCAAGTCAATGGTGGAGGCGGCCTGCAACGTCTGCACATCTTTGCTGTGCCAACCCTCTGCGGTTTCTGTGCATTCTGTGGCCACCGGTTTATACCCCACGGCCTGGGTTCCCTGCGCGGCCAGCGCCTGCAACAGGGCGCGTGAAACAATGGTTTTGCCGACATCCGTATCGGTGCCGGTGACAAATACCTGTGTCAACATGGTGGATCTGCTCCGAAAATCGTGTTGAATCAAAAAATTACCGCAGGCAATACTGCGGCGCTCACGTTATCGGGCCAGTCTAGGGGATGAGGGGCAGGCGCTATCTTGAGATAGCGCAAGGTTTTGTTTGGTGAACATCCATAACTACGGCGAATATGATCTGACCCCGGATTAGCCCTGCAACAGCTTTACCAGCAAGGAGCCGTTATAGAGCGCATCCTTGATCAGCGCCGCGCCCGGCATCGTGCCGTGGTTATGGAAATGGGTTGCTTCCAGTTGCAGCGCCTCGCTGTAGGCGGGTAACGATTGCTGGCGCAGGCAGGCCATCATCGCCGGGTGGAGGATCGAGGCCGCGCGGTTCAGCGGGGAGCCAATCAGGATTTTGTCGGGGTTGAACAGGTTCACCATGATGGCCACGATACGGCCGACGTTGTTGCCGACATCCAGAATCAGGTCACGCGCCAGCGGGTCACCGGCCAGCGCCGCATCACACAGGGTTTCCACCGTCAGCGGCACGCCGTGCAGCTGTGAACTCATGGAGACTTTCAGCCGCTGCTGCGCCAGCGCCAGCAGGTTATCGATGCCGGCGACCGTCTCCAGGCAGCCGTGATTGCCGCAGTAGCAGCGCTTGCCGTAAGGGTCGACCTGCACATGGCCAATCTCCGCGACACTGCGGCTGCCGCTGTGCAGCACCCGGCCGCCGGTGATGATCCCGGCGCCGACGTTGTGGTCAATCACCACCTGGATCACGTTCTGCGAGCCGCGTGACGCGCCGTACAGCGCCTCCGCCATCGTCCAGGCACCGATGTCATGCTGGAGGAACACCGGCACCCCGGTACGCTGCGCCAGCGCCGGGCCGAGCGGCATCTCATTGACCGGATAGTAAGGCATGCGGTGGACGATCCCGCCCTGGGCATCAATCATGCCCGGGAGGGTGATGGCGATGGCGGTCAGGCGCTCCAGTTTCTGCTGGTGGCGGATGAAAAACTGGTCGATGGTGGTCAGCAGGCGCTCCAGCAACGGCTGTTCACCCTCTGCGGTCAGCGGGAGTTGCTCCTCCACCACCAGCCGGCTGCTGAGATCGCGCAGCGCCAGGGTCAGGCTGCCGGGGCTGATACGGCCGGAGAGGTAGTGCCAGGCGTCGGTGTCGAGCACCAGCCCCACCGCCGGGCGACCACGGCTGCCGACATCCTGGAACTCGGTTTCCTGCACCAGATGGGCTTCCAGCAATTCACGCACGATCTTGGTGATGCTGGCCGGCGCAAGCTGCGCCAGTTTGGAAAGCTCAATACGTGAAACCGGCCCACATTGGTCGATCAGTCGATACACAGCCCCTGCATTGGTTTGTTTAATCTGGTCTATATGGCCGGGTTGCCCGTCGACGATCACGTACCTGCTCCTGCTATTTTTCGCGCCTCAAAATAAATCATATTCGACATCACAACCCTTTGGGAGCAAAGGCACAACTATTTGATTCGTTATGTGATTTAACGCACAGATTCACCCTGCATTTTGTAGGGAAGGATCACACCGGCGGCGCAACCGGCAGTGGCGCGGCCAGCCCGCGATCCTCCAGCAGCAAATCAAGCAGCGCCTGCGCCGGGGCGGTTAATGCACGGTGGCGGTGGCTCACCAGCCATACCTGCGTAGCGAAGTGCGGGTCGTCCAGCGGCACGTAACGCACCCCGCTGATCCGCAGCCGCGTAAACGAGGCCGGCAAAATTGAGACGCCAAGCCCGGAGGAGACCAGCCCGATAATGGTCATCGCCTCCCCCACTTCCTGAGTGATGTAAGGGCGGATGCCCGCGGCGGCCAGCAGGTCGAGGATTTCATCATACAGGGCGGTGCCGACCAGCCGGGAGAAGAACACAAACGGCTGATCCGCCAGCGCCTGCACCGCCAGGTGTGACGGGTTACCGGCCGCCAGCGGGTGATCCTCCGGCAGCACCGCTACCAGCGGCTCCCGCAGCATCAGCTGGTAGTGCAGCGCCTCGGGCAGCACGGTGTTGCGCATCACCCCGAGATCCAGCTTGCCCTCCAGCAAGGGGCCGATCTGCTGCTTGGTGTTCAGCTCCTCCATCTGGATATGCACATGCGGGTGGAGCTGGCGGAAACGGCGCAGGCTGCGCGAAATGCTGCCGATAAACGGCGACGAGGAGGTAAAACCGATGGTCAACTCACCCACTTCGCCCCGGTGGATGCGCGCCGCCTGCTCGGCGGCATCATTGACCTGCGCCAGAATCTGGTAAGCGTGGCGCAAAAACTGCTCGCCCGCCTGCGTCAGGCTGACGCTGCGGTTGGTGCGGGTCAGCAAACGTGCGTCGATTTGCTGCTCCAGCGTCTGGATTTGCAGGCTTAACGGCGGCTGGGAGATGTTGAGCCGCTCCGCCGCACGGCCAAAATGCAACTCTTCCGCCACGGCGATGAAATAACGCAGGTGGCGCAGTTCAATGTTCATCATATTTTAAAAGTATCAATTGTGATTATTAATATATTAGACAGGAAAATGTGACCTGCCTATGATTTTGTTACCCCTGATTTTCCTATTGATTCACCCACATTAAGGATTGACCGTGACCAGCCCCCAACGCTCCGCGAAAGCCCCTTCCGCGAGCGACGCAGCCAATGACAGTGACGCTGCCCATCAACACCCACTGCCGACTGACGCCCGCCGTACCCTGATTATTCCTGCTGCGCCCCGCGCCGCCAGCCCGTTTATCAAACGCGGCACGCCGCAGTTTATCCGTGTGACGCTGGCGCTGTTCTCAGCCGGGCTGGCGACCTTCGCCCTGCTCTACTGCGTGCAGCCGATCCTGCCGATTTTGTCGCAGGATTTCGGCATCTCACCCGCCAGCAGCAGCCTGTCTCTCTCTGCCTCTACCGGGATGCTGGCGGTCGGGCTGCTGTTTACCGGGCCGCTCTCTGATGCGGTGGGGCGAAAGCAAGTGATGGTGGTGGCGCTGCTGCTGGCGGCGATCTGTACGCTGGTCTGCTCGGTGATGACCAGCTGGGACAGCATCCTGCTGATGCGCGCGCTGGTTGGGCTGGCGCTGAGCGGCGTGGCCGCGGTCGCGATGACCTACCTCAGCGAGGAGATCCACCCCAGCGTAGTGGCGTTCTCGATGGGGCTGTACATCAGCGGTAACTCCATCGGCGGCATGAGCGGCCGCCTGGTCTCCGGTGTCTTGTCAGACTTCTTCTCCTGGCGGGTGGCGGTCGGCGTCGTGGGCGTGTTTGCCCTGGCCGCGGCGCTGATGTTCTGGCGCATTCTGCCGCCGTCGAAACATTTCCGCGCGGCCTCCCTGCGCCCGCGCAACCTGCTGATCAACTTCCGCCTGCACTTCCGGGATGCCGGGCTGCCGCTGCTGTTTGTGGAAGGCTTTGTGATCATGGGCAGCTTTGTGACGCTGTTTAACTATATCGGTTACCGGTTGCTGGCCCAGCCTTACCACCTCAGCCAGGCGATTGTCGGGGTGCTGTCCGTGGTCTACCTGATGGGCACCTACAGCTCGCCGAAAGCCGGGCTGCTCTCCACCCGCTACGGCCCCGGCCCGGTACTGATGGGGGCCATCGGCATGATGCTGGCCGGGATCCTGCTGACCGGGTTGTCGCCGGTGCCGGTGATCCTGCTGGGGATGATGCTGGTGACCGGCGGCTTCTTCGCTGCACACTCGGTCGCCAGCGCCTGGATTGGCCGCCGCGCCCGCCGCGCCAAGGGCCAGGCCTCCTCCCTGTACCTGTTCTGCTACTACGCCGGGTCGAGCGTTGCCGGTACCGGCGGCGGCTTCTTCTGGCACAGCTTTGGCTGGCTGGGAGTGGTGGGCTACATCAGCGTGATGTTGCTCGTCGGCCTCGGCGTAGCGTTGCGCCTGAAAGCCCTGCCGGAAAAACGCGCCCTGGCCTGACCCTTTATCGGGCGCGCCGCGCGCCCGATCTTCCCCGGTTCTCCCCTGATTCGCCCCTTTTTCCCTGCTCAGCGCATAAAACGGTGAAGTTAAAGTAGCCAGTTTGTTTTATATGCAGTATAAAGTGTGTTGTAACTAATTGGAGGGGTGAATGAGTAACTATGACCTGATTGGCCGCATGAATGAGTGTTTTCATGAGCTGGAGCTGGCGCTGGACGACCTTACCCACCTGCTGGGCAAGCTGTCGTTACAGGATGCGCGGGTGTTTGTGTTGCCGGAAATTGAGAAAGGCAAAGAGAACGACCCGGCAGACCAGATCGCCGTGACCCCGCTGATGGGCGACGAGGCGCACCAGCGGGCGTTACAGCATTTCCGCCGGTTGTTCATCCATGACAATGCAGAAAATATCAGCAGCAAGGCCGCGGTCAGGCTGCCGGGGGTGCTCTGCTACGCCGTGACGCCGGATGAGCAGCAGGCGGTGCAGTTGCTGATTGAGGAAGTGAACAAACTGAAGGCGGAGCTGGAGCATATTGTGACGGTGGAATCCGGCCTTGAGCGCGAGCAGCGTTTCGACTTTGTGCACACCCACCTGCGCGGGCTGATTACCCTGAACGCCTACCGCACCGTGACTTACCTGCTGGAGCCGGGTTCCGTGCGCTTTGGCTGGGCCAATAAACACATCATCAAAAACGTGACGCGGGAAGAGATTGTCGAGCAGCTGAACCGCAGCCTCAAAGCCGGGCGCGCCGTGGCACCTTATACCCGCGAGCAGTGGGCCGAGCATGTCACACGTGAGATCAATGACGTGATGCGGCTGCCGGAAAACGCCGCGCTGAAGATCCGCCGCCCGGTGAAAGTGCAGCCGATCGCCCGTGCCTGGTACCCGGCGCAGCAGAAACAGGTGCAGCACCCCTGCCCGATGCCGCTGATTGTGCTGTGCGGCCGCGTGGGCTCGCACGTCAAAGCGCCCAAACTCGGTGCCCTGCCCGACTATGACGCCGCCAACATCAAGCACAAATACCGCCCGGCCGCGCAGCCCCTGCACCTGCTGATCCCGCGCCTGCATCTTTACACTGACCATCTGGTCAACTGACAGACGTAAAAAAGCCGGCAAGCGCCGGCTTTTTGTTTTTCTACAGTTTATCGCTCAGCCCATTACAGCTTCATGCTGCCGACCATCTCTTCCGGGCGCACCCATTCGTCAAACTGCTCTTCCGTCAGGTAGCCCAGTTTCAGCGCCGAGGCTTTAAGCGTCAGCCCCTCTTTGTGCGCCTTTTTGGCGATCTCGGCGGCTTTGTCATAGCCGATGTGGGTATTCAGGGCAGTGACCAGCATCAGCGATTCATTGAGCAGCTGGGTAATGCGGTCACGGTTCGGCTCTATGCCCACCGCGCAGTGCTCGTTAAAGCCGCGCATGCCGTCCGCCAGCAGGCGGATGGATTGCAGGAAGTTATGGATCACCATCGGGCGGAACACGTTCAGCTCGAAGTTACCGGACGCGCCGCCGATGTTGACGGCCACGTCGTTACCCAGCACCTGCGCGCACAGCATGGTCATCGCTTCGCACTGGGTCGGGTTGACCTTGCCCGGCATGATGGAACTGCCCGGCTCATTTTCCGGGATGGAGATTTCACCGATGCCGCAACGCGGGCCGGAAGAGAGCCAGCGCACATCGTTGGCGATCTTCATCAGCGAGGCGGCCAGCCCTTTCAGTGCGCCGTGGCCGTGCACCAGCGCATCACAGGTTGCCAGCGCTTCGAACTTGTTCGGCGCGGTGACAAACGGCTGGCCGGTGAGGTCGGCCAGGGCTTTCGCCACACGCTCAGCGTATTCCGGGTGGGTGTTCAGGCCGGTGCCGACGGCGGTGCCGCCCAGTGCCAGCTCGCACAGGTGCGGGATGGAGGCCTCAATATGCTTCAGGTTGTGCGCCAGCATCGCGACCCAGCCGGAGATCTCCTGGCCCAGGGTCAGCGGCGTGGCGTCCTGCAGGTGGGTACGGCCGATTTTGACGATGTCTTTGAACGCGTCAGCTTTGTCAGAGAGCGTCTGGTGCAGGGTTTTCAGCTCCGGCAGCAGGGTTTCACGCACCGCGATCACCGCCGCGACGTGCATTGCCGTCGGGAAGACGTCATTCGAGCTCTGGCTCTTGTTGACGTCATCGTTCGGGTGCACCAGGCGGCCATCACCGCGCTCGCCGCCCAGCAGCTCGCTGGCGCGGTTAGCCAGCACCTCATTCATGTTCATGTTGGTCTGGGTGCCGGAACCGGTCTGCCAGATCGACAGCGGGAACTCGTTGCTGTGCTTGTCAGCCAGCACCTCGTCTGCGGCTTGCAGAATCGCGTTGCCGCGCTCCGCAGGCAACAGGCCCAAATCCATGTTAACGCTGGCGGCGGCGCGTTTGGTCTGCGCCAGGGCGTGGATCAGCGCGGTGGGCATTTTTTCCGAAGAAATGCGGAAATGCTCTAATGAACGCTGGGTTTGCGCGCCCCACAACTGTTCTGCAGGAACTTCAATCGGCCCCATTGAGTCTTTTTCAATGCGAGTGGCTGCCATTACTTTCTCCTTAGATACATAGCACATAAATGAGTGTGCCGCGGACGCTCCCATGTGTGCCCGCGGCACAGCCCACTATAGTGACACAGAAAAGCGGCGCATTATGCGACACAGTTTCATTTATTAGATTTTCCTTATTGATAATCACCTGTACTCACTGTTTACTAAACAGAATTTTCAAAATCCCCCTATTTTCTTCATGAGCAGGATAGCCACATGCAAAAGATGCACAATGCGGTTCAGAACTATGCCTGGGGCAGCCCGGACGCGCTGACCCGCCTGTATGGTATTGCCAACCCGCAGGGCAAGCCGATGGCCGAACTCTGGATGGGCGCGCACCCGAAAAGCAGCTCCCAGGTAACAGATGCGCAGGGCAACCGCCGTGCGCTGCGCGACGTGATCGGTGATGACCCGGCCACCTGGCTGGGCCGTGCGGTGGCCGATCGCTTCGGCGAACTGCCGTTCCTGTTCAAGGTGCTGTGCGCTGACCAGCCGCTCTCGATCCAGGTACACCCGAGCAAAGCCGCGGCGGAAGTCGGTTTCGCCAAAGAGAACGAGGCCGGGATCCCGCTGGATGCCGCCGAGCGCAACTACAAAGACCCGAACCACAAGCCGGAGCTGGTGTTTGCCCTGACGCCGTTCCAGGCGCTGAACGGCTTCCGCGAGCTGAGTGACATCATCTCCCTGCTGCAACCGGTGGCCGGTGCGCACCCGGACATCGCCGCGTTCCTGCAACACCCGGACGCCGGCCACCTGGCAACGCTGTTCGCCGGTCTGTTGAGCATGGAAGGCGAAACCAAATCCCTGGCGCTGGGCGTGCTGAAAGCGGCGCTGAACAGCCAGCAGGGCGAGACCTGGGACGCCATCCGCAGCATCGCCACCTTCTACCCGGACGACAGCGGCCTGTTCTCCCCGCTGCTGCTGAATGTCATCACCCTCCAGCCGGGCGAAGGGATGTTCCTGTATGCCGAAACCCCGCACGCCTACCTGAACGGCGTGGCGCTGGAAGTGATGGCCAACTCTGACAACGTGCTGCGCGCCGGGCTGACGCCGAAATATATCGACATCCCGGAACTGATGGCGAACCTGAAGTTTGAGCCGAAACCGGCCGCCACCCTGCTGACCCAGCCCCAGCAGCGCGGCAGTGAGCTGAACTTCCCGATCCCGGTTGAGGATTTCGCCTTCTCGCTGCATGACCTCTCTGCCAGCCCGCAAACGCTGGCCCAACAGAGCGCGGCGATCGTGTTCTGCGTGGAAGGGGAAACCGTGCTGGAGAAAAACGGTGAACAGGTGGTGCTGAAGCCGGGTGAATCCTGCTTTATCGGCGCGTTTGAATCCCCGGTTACCGTGAGCGGCATCGGCCGTATTGCACGGGTATTCAACCAGCTGGGTTGATTCCCCCCGGCACCGCGCCCCGTTTCTTGCTAAACTGGGGCCGGCCAGTTAACGAAAAACGCCTGCGGGCGTTTTTTTTTGCCGGCAGCGCGTGGACATTTTGCACGGACCTTTTCCGTGCCCAAAAAAGGATGAGCGGATTATGAAAAAATCGTTAGTTGCCGTGGGCGTGATTGTGGTGCTGGGCGCAGCCTGGACCGGGGCCGCCTGGTACACCGGCAAACAGTTTGAACAGCGCATTGATGAGATTGTGGCGCAGGCGAACGGCCAGATCGCCTCGCAGTTCCCGCAGGCCGGTGTCCGCTTGGTGTATCAGGATTACCAGCGCCACCTGTTCAGCAGCCGCGCGCGCTTTGTGCTGCAACCTGACCCGGCCGCACAGGGGGAGAAAGCCCTGAAGCCGGGCGAGGAAGTGGCCTTCAATGAGACCATCGACCACGGCCCGTTCCCGCTGGCGCAGCTGAAGAAATTCAACCTGATCCCCGCCATGGCCTCTGTACACAGCGAGCTGGCCAACACCGCCACCGTCAAGGGGCTGTTTGAGATGACCAAAGGTCTCTCCCCGGCCACCGCCGAGACGCGCATCGCCTACAGCGGTGACACCGAATCCGCCATTACCCTGGTACCGATCGACTACCAGAATAATGCCACCCGCCTGCAATTCTCCGGCGCCACGATCAATGCCGATGTCTCGCGCGACGGTGACCATATGAAAGCCGACGCCAGCAGCGACAGCATCGCCCTGACCTCGCGCAACCAGTTCGGCCAGCTGGAGAAAATCACCCTCTCCGGCGTGAACGCCAGCGGCGACACCCGGAAAGGCAGCGTGCAGATTGGCCTGGGCGAACAGCACCTGACCGCCAAACAAGTGATCGTCAATGTGGAAGGCAAAGATGCCGCCACGCTGGATGATATCCGCCTCAACAGCAACTTCGGTGAGCAGAACAACACCATCAGCGGCCAGCTGGACTACAGCCTCGGCGCGCTGAAGGTACAGGGCGCCGACCTCGGTGCCGGCAAGCTGACGGTCAAACTGGACAAACTGGACAGCGCGGCACTCAAGCAGTTCTCTGACACCTACAACCAGCAGGCGATGCAACTGGTGCAGCAGGGCGAGCAGCTTGACCCGGCAGTCTACCAGGCCCAGGCGGCCGCCCTGTTCAGCCAGAACCTGCCGTTGCTGCTGAAAGGCAGCCCGAGCATCAGCATCAGCCCGCTGAGCTGGAAAAACAGCGCAGGCGAAAGCACCTTTACCCTGAACCTGAACTTCAGCGCCCCGGTGGCGGGCCAGCCTGCCGCCCAGACGCAGGACCAGCTGATCGCCCAGCTGGTGCGTAACCTGGATGCCACCCTGACCATCCCGATGCCGATGGCGACCCAGATGGCGACCCAGATCGGTAAAATGCAGGGCTACAGTGAAGAAGATGCCGGGAAACTGGCGAAACAGCAGGTGCAGGGCCTGGCGGCGATGGGGCAGATGTTCAAACTGACCACGGTCAAAGATGACACCATCACCACCCGTTTCCACTTTGCTGACAACATCGTTGACCTGAACGGCCAGAAGATGAGCCTGCAACAGTTTGCCGGCCTGTTCGGCATCTTTGCCGGCCCGGCTGACGCGGCCCCGGCGCCAGAAGCTGCCCCGGCCGTGCCGCCGGCACCGTTGGCCCCTGTCCCGGCTCCAGCTCCGGCTCCGGCTCCGGCACAATAAGCGAACACCCTTGCTGACCAACCGGCCCCCGGGCCGGTTTTTTTATGCCTGCCGTTTTCTCAGATTACCCCGGCGCATGGGCGATCAGTTCCGGGGCGACCACCCACTGCTGCGGCATGGCCTCCGGGTCTTCAATCCGCTGGAGCAGCCGTTGCGCCGCGCTGCGCCCCACCTCCCGCCCGGCGGCGGAGACACGCGTCAGCGGCAGTTCCGCCAGCGCGTCATCCGCGCCCTCGCCAAACCCGGCCAGCGCCACCTGCGGCGAATAAAGCCCCTCCAGCGCCTGCCCGCCCACGCTGCGCCCGGCATTCAGCACGCCGAAATAGGCCCCGAGGGTCACTGCCGCGTCATGGCAGACCAGCGCGGTAATTTGCGGGTAGCGGCGTAACAGCGCCTCGACCTTCGCGGCCATGCCGTGCCGGTACGCTTCACTCTCCACTACCCACTCCGGGCGGAACGGCAACCCGTACTGCAACAGGGTGGCGCAGAAGCCCCCCAGCCGCTCGGCGCGCGTCAGGGAACTTCCGGCCCCACCGACATAGGCGATCTGCTTATGCCCTTCGGTGACCAGGTGCCCGGTCGCCAGCCGGGCCGCCAGCTGGTTATCCGGCCGCACCAGATCCATCCCCTCCAGCGCATTGGCCCGCGCCGCACACACCAGCGGCACCCCGGCCGCCGCCGCGCGTTGCCGCACGTCCGGCCCATGCAGCAGGTTCCCGGCCAGCACAATGCCGTCCACGCCCTGTTTCAGCAGGCTCTCTGCCGCCCGCAAGCTGCCCAGCCCCTCGCGGCCGCTCTGGGTCAGGAACAGCACCCGCGCCTGCGCCTCCAGCACCTCGCTCAGCCCGGCCGTAACCTCGGCATAAAACGGGTCACAGACGTCCCGCACAATCAGCCCAATCACGCCGGAGCGGCCGCCGCGCAGCGTTACCGCCTGCCGGTTCGGCACATAACCTAATACCTGAATCGCCTGCTGCACCCGGGCCGAGGTCTGCGGCGAAATGCGCCCCTTGCCACTGACCACCAGCGACACAGTGGTGACAGAAACCCCGGCGTGGTCAGCCACGTCATTAATGGTGATCTTCTTTGCCGTCATAGGCCCTCACCTGTCAGCAACTCATGAAAAATCAAAACGAAAGCGGGCATTGTACCCTGACTGACCCGGTTTTACCGGGCCGATCCGGCATCAGCAAAGCGACGATGAGCAACTGTGATCCGCCGCTCAGACCGCTCAGGTAAAACGTTTTATCTTATTTTACCTGATTTACCCTCACATTTTACCCAGTTTACTCATCCTTTACCTGACGTTTGCAAGGAGCATTTATGTCTGTGCCCACCCGCCCCAACATTACCCTCTGGGAGTTTTTCCAGAGCCTCGGCAAAACCTTTATGCTGCCGGTCGCCCTGCTCTCTTTTTGCGGCATCCTGCTCGGCATCGGCAGTTCACTCAGCAGCCGTGATGTCATCACCCTGTTACCGGCGCTGGGCCACCCGCTGTTTCAATTGCTGTTCACCTGGATGAGCAAAGTCGGCTCCTTTGCCTTCAGCTTCCTGCCGGTGATGTTTGCCATCGCCATTCCGCTCGGTATGGCGCGGGACAACAAAGGCGTGGCGGCGTTCTCCGGTTTTGTCGGCTTTGCGGTGCTAAACCTCGCCACCAACTTCTACCTCACCGCCAATGGCGTGCTGCCGACCAATGACCCGCTGGTGCTGAAGGCCAATAACATCCAGATGATCCTGGGCATCCCCTCCATTGACACCGGGATCCTCGGTGCGGTGATTGTCGGCGTGCTGGTGTACCTGCTGCACGCGCGTTTCCACACCATCCGCCTGCCGGATGCGCTGGCGTTTTTCGGCGGCACGCGCTTTGTGCCGATTATCACCACCGTAGTGCTCGGCATCGCCGGGTTGCTGGTGCCGCTGGTCTGGCCGTGGTTTGCCGCCGGGATCAGCGCGCTGGGGCGGATGATCAGCGGTGCCGGGATTTTCGGGCCGATGATTTTCGGCAGCGGCGAGCGCCTGTTGCTGCCGTTTGGCCTGCACCACATCCTGGTGGCGCTGATCCGCTTCACCGAGGCGGGCGGTACGCTGGACGTCTGCGGCCAGCCGGTGAGCGGCGCGCTGACCATTTTCCAGGCGCAGCTCTCCTGCCCGGAGACCCACGGCTTTGCCAACAGCGCCACCCGTTTCCTGTCACAGGGTAAGATGCCGGCCTTCCTCGGTGGCCTGCCGGGCGCGGCGCTGGCGATGTACCACTGCGCCCGCCCCGCTAACCGGCACAAAGTGAAAGGGCTGCTGATCTCCGGCGTGGTTGCCTGTGTGATCGGCGGCACTACCGAGCCGATTGAGTTCCTGTTCCTGTTTGTGGCGCCGGTGCTCTACCTGATCCACGCGCTGCTGACCGGGCTGGGCTTTACTGTGATGGCGCTGCTGGATGTCACCATCGGCAACACCGACGGCAATGTGATCGATTTCGTGGTGTTCGGCATCCTGCACGGCACCGCCACCAAATGGTACTGGGTGCCGGTGGTGGCGGCGGTGTGGTTCGCCGTCTACTACGGGCTGTTCCGCTTTGCCATTCTGCGCTTCAACCTCAACACCCCCGGCCGCGAGCCGGACAGCACCGGGAGCGTCAGCGCGGCCCCGGCCGCTACCGGCAGCAAGTCAGGCTATAACACCCCGGCGATCCTGGCGGCACTCGGCGGTGCGGAAAACATCATCTCGCTGGATAACTGCATCACCCGTTTACGCCTGTCGGTCAACGACATGGCGGCGGTGGATGATGCGGCGCTGAAAGCGCTGCGGGCGATTGGCGTGGTGCACCTGAATGAGCACAACGTGCAGGTGGTGATTGGCCCGCAGGTGCAATCCGTCAAAGATGAGCTGGACGCGCTGATGGCCGTTGAGCGGCAATCCTCATTAGTGACAGCGTAACGTAAAGGGGCGGCGTGGCCGCCCCGATAACGTAAAAAGTAAGGAAAGAGCTATGGTTGATTTTTCCACCCCGGTTGACCGGCACGGCACCTGGTGTACCCAGTGGGATTTTGTTGCAGACCGCTTCGGCCGGGCTGACCTATTGCCGTTTACCATCTCAGACATGGATTTCCCCACCGCGCCCTGCGTGCTGGCCGCCCTGCAACAACGGCTGGCACACGGCGTGCTGGGCTACAGCCGCTGGCAGCATGAAGATTTCCTCGGCGCGCTGCGCCACTGGTACCAGACACGGTTTGATACCGCGATAGATACCCGGATGGCGGTGTACGGCCCGTCGGTTATCTATATGGTGTCAGAGCTCATCCGGCTCTGGTCAGCCCCCGGTGACGCAGTGGTGATTCACACGCCCGCCTATGATGCCTTTTATAAAGCGATTGAAGGCAACCAGCGGCAGGTGCTGGCTTGTCCGCTAACACGTGACAACGTCACCTGGCGCTGTGACATGGCGGCGCTTGAGGCGCTGCTGGCGCGGCCGGAATGCAAAATTCTGCTGCTGTGCAGCCCGCACAATCCGACCGGCAAAGTCTGGCAGCGGGAGGAGTTGCAGCAGATGGCGATGTTGTGTGAACGCCACGGCGTGCGGGTGATCAGTGATGAAATCCATATGGACATGGTCTGGGGCAAAAACCGCCACACGCCCTGGCCGCAGGTGGCGCGCGCACCGTGGGCGTTGCTGACCTCAGCCTCGAAATCGTTCAACATCCCGGCGCTGACCGGTGCCTATGGATTTATCAGTGACAACGTCACGCGGGATACCTATCTGAACCACCTGAAGGGGCGCGACGGCCTCTCCTCCCCTGCCGTACTGGCGCTGGTGGCGCATATCGCCGCCTACCGGGAGGGTGCGCCCTGGCTGGACGCGTTGCGCCGCTATCTGGCGGAGAACCTCCGGCATGTGGCCGCGCGGCTTAATGGGGCGTTTCCGCTGCTCAACTGGCAACCGCCGCAGGCCACCTACCTCGCCTGGCTGGATCTGCGGCCGCTGGCGCTGGATGACCAGCGGCTTCAGCAGGTACTGATTGAGCAGGAGCGCGTCGCAATCATGGCAGGCAGCACCTACGGCCCGGAGGGTGCCGGTTTCCTGCGGCTGAATGTGGGCTGTTCACGCAGCAAACTGGATGCGGGGATAGATAAGATGATGAATGCCATAACGGCCGTTCTGGCTGAAAAGTAATTCCACACGGTTTCGCTGATTAAAGGCCATGCAAACAGCGTGGCCTTTATCTTTTTTTATCCCGTTATCCTCCTGCCGGTTATTTTTTAAGGGCGATAAATGCCCACGTAAATATCCTCGATCCCAGAAAAATGCGAGAAAAATCACAATTTCGTTACCTTTTTCCCGCGCTTTTTACCTGCCCTCCTGCCCGGTGAAACGCGCCCGCCCGCTTATTTATTATCCTATTGATTTGTAATAATTATATCCTCAATCACCTCTGACTTTATGACGCCTGAAATGAGAGTTAGCTCGCAAAAAAGCGTGCTCTCTTCCCCCTGTCAACCCGACAGCCGCCAGGATTTGTCAATGTTTTGTGAAGTCGCCTGCAAATTTAAGGCATACCAAAATTGACAATAGCTCATCCTCAAAGGCGGAGAAGAGCAGCAATGAGAATCGGCATGATGATAAGCGGCGGTGATGTTTCCGGGATAAATAATTTTATTTTCCAGGTGGCTAAACTGGCTCAGGCAAGCATTATTCTGTTTCAGGGCGGCATTCCGGGAATAGTGGCTAATCGCCATCAGGCTATTTCTGAACGCGACCTGGTGGATTTGTCTATTTCAGCGGTACCGGTTATTTCCTCCGGGCGCACCAGCCGGAAACTGGTGCGCAGCGAATATGAAACCATCAGCAAACAATTACGGGCGCTGCATATTGATGTCCTTATTATGGCCGGCGGTGATGGCTCATTGCAGTTTTTACACACGCTCAGTGAATTCGGCGTGAACTGTTTCGGCGTCGGCATGACGATTGACAATGATGTCTTCGGCAGTTGTTACACCCTGGGCTTTTCTACCGCCTGTGAACAGGTGGTGAAAGAGGTCAGTAAATTACGCAATACCGGCCGCGCGCTGCCGGGCCGGGTATTTATGATTGAGCTGCTGGGCGGCTATTGCGGGGAATTAACCCTGCAGTCTGCCATTAAATCCAACGCTGATATGGCGCTGATCCCGGAGTGCCAGCAATCTCCTGCTGCGCTGGCCGAAAGAATTACCCAGAAACTCAGCCGGCAGAACAGCGTGATTATTTTATGTTCAGAGGGCTATACCAAAGAATATACGCCCGGCTTCCAGGGTGCCATTGACACCCTGATCACGCAGCTGGAACCCAAAATCGGAGTGCGGATCCGCAAGACCCTGATTGGCTACGGGTTGCGCAGTGGTGATCCGACCGGTGAAGAGATTTATCAGGGAACCCTGATGGCGACAGAGGTCGTCCGCTGTATTCAGTCAGGCATGAAGAATAAGGCGATTATTATTAATGCCGGCAATCAACCCATCCCCATTGATTTAATCAGTATGCAAAAACGTCTGGTGGATACCGAAGGACACCATTACAGACTCGCCAGACAATTACATATCATCTGAGGAGATACCCCATGCTTAAAATACTGTGCGTCTGTGGCTGTGGCTTAGGCTCCAGCTTTGCTATCGAAATGAGCGCCAAAGCGGTATTAAAAAAACTGGAAATCGATGCCGATATTGATCACACCACTATTTCGGAAGCCAGCGCATTTAACTCTGATATTATCCTGACCCAAAAAACCTTCGCGGATATTTTAAATGCCGATGCCAGCGAAGAGGAGCAGCGGCGGGTGATTATTTTAAATAAGCTGACCGACAAAACAGAAATAGAGCAGAAGATTGTGGCCTTCCTGAAGGCCCGGGATATGAAGGATGGCCGCCATGAATAGCGTCATCCATTTCATCGTCAACGATCTGCTGGGGCAGGCGTCGATTCTGATCGCCTTTATTGCCATGATCGGCCTGCTGCTGCAAAAGAAATCGTTCGGCAAGGTCGCTGAGGGCACCTTTAAAACCCTGCTCGGTTTTCTGATCATGATGGCCGGCATCACGATTATTGTGGGCGCACTCACCTACCTCAACAGCATTTTCACCCACGGGTTCGGTATGACCGGCTATATCACCGATGTGGCAGCGATTGCCGGGCTGGCGAACCGTGAGCTGGGATCGGAAGTGGCCCTCACCCTGATGGTGATTTTTGCCGTTAATATCCTGATTGCCCGCATCACGCCGTTCAAATACATCTTCCTGACCGGCCAGGCCATGCTGTGGATGGCAACCATCGGCACCGTGATTGGCTATAAGGCCGGGCTGACCGGGCTGCCGCTGATCCTCACCGGCGGCATCTTCGGCGGCATCATGGCGGTCGCGATGCCGGCGCTGGCGCAACCGGTGGTACGCCGCATTACGGACTCAGATGAGGTCGCGCTGGGGCACTTCTGCACCCTCGGCTATCTGGTGCAGGCGGCGGTGGCCAAGGTGGTCGGCAAAGGCTCGCCCTCTACCGAGGATCTGACGCTGCCGCCCAATTTCCGCTTCCTTCAGGATACCTACCTGTCGATGGCGGTAGTAATGATCCCGATGTACCTGATCCCGGCGCTGGCCGCCGGCCCGCAGTTTATCGCCACCTTTTCCGGCGGCATGAACTACCTGATGTACTCCTTTATGCAGGCGATCCAGTTTGTGGCCGGGGTCTTTATCCTCTACAGCGGTGTGCGCCTGTTGCTCAATGAACTGGTGCCGGCGTTCCGCGGCATTGCGATGCGCATCGTCCCGAACGCTGTCCCGGCGCTGGATTGCCCGGTGCTGTTCCCCTATGCCCCCAATGCCGTGATTGTCGGCTTCCTCGCCACCACGCTGGGGTCCATCATCGGCATGATCGTCTTTCCGATGTTTGGGCTGGCGATGATCCTGCCCGGCCTGCTCACTAACTTTTTCGCCGGCGGTACCGCAGGCATCTTCGGCAATGCGCTGGGCGGGCGGCGTGGCGCGATGATCGGCGGTGTGGTGCACGGGCTGTTTATCACCTTCCTGCCGGCAATTCTGGTGCCGATGCTGGAAAGCTATGGGTTTGTCGGTGTCACCTTCAGTGATTCAGATGTCATCAGCAGTGGCCTGTTGCTGGGATACGCCTTCCAGAATAACTGGCTGTTTGTCGCCCTGTTCATCGCCTTCATCACGCTTATCGCGTGGTTCGTCAACGGTAAATCAACCAAGCACCATGAGGAAAAGATCCATGAAACTTTATAATTTCAACGCCTTGCTCGACGTGGCAAAAGCCCGGGGTTTTAAGGCTATCGGTTCGTTTAACCTGCATTGCCTGGAGATGCTGCCGGCCTATTTCCGCGCCGCCAAAGAGACCCACAGCCCGATGATGATCCAGATTTCAACCGGAACGGCGGACTACCTGGGCTATAAACTGCTGGTAGACGCGGTACGTTCGCTGGCAGAGAGCGAGGATGTCCCGACCTGTCTGCACCTCGACCACTGCTCTGAGTTAACCGCCATCCGGACTGCCATTGAGGCGGGCTTCAGCTCGGTGATGTATGACGGATCCCATCTTCCCATGGAGGAAAACATCGCCAATACCCGCCAGGTCATTGATCTTGCTCGCCAGTATAACGTGTCGGTAGAGGCGGAGCTGGGGGCGATTGGCGGCGCAGAAGACGGCAAACAGGTGGCAGAAGAGGCAATCGCGTTTACCACGGTGGAAGACGCCAGGCACTTTGTTGAACAGACCGGCGTGGATATGCTGGCCGTCTCGGTTGGTACGGTGCATGGGCTTTATACCGGCAAAGCCCATATCCAGCATCAGCGGCTGGCAGAGATCACGGCCGCCACCCATACCCCGCTGGTGTTGCACGGCGGCACCGGCGTCAGTGATGAGGATATGCGCCGCGCCGTGGCCGGGGGCATTGAGAAAGTCAACGTCGGTACTGAAATGAATGTGCAGTGGGTCGGCCGCTGTAAACAGGCGTTTGAAAAAGGCAAAGTGAATGACAGCGTGCGGAAATTTTTAATTCCGGCCAACGATGCTGTGACACAGGTATTAACCGAAAAAATTAACCTGTTTAAATAAGCCGGATTTTAAATAATCCAGCCTTTTAAATACGCATCATTTTTAAATAGACAACGTTTTTAAATAAGCACCGTTCATTTATTCTTCCCAGATAAAGACGCGCTTAATGATACGCTATTCATTATCACACCCTGGTGCCCCGGCACCCGCCGGGGCTGGAGAGAGCTATGTTTGAATTTCTGAAACGGCGGCAGGAAATACCTGCACCCACGCCTCAAAATACACAGGAAGCTGATAAAATAACAGAAAACATCATCCGGCTGGAGTCACAGCTTTCTGCCACGCCGGAAGACCGGGATATTCAGAAAACGCTGATGCTGGAATATAACCGGGCGCTGAAAGTGTATGCCGCTAATACCCGGCAGCGCGATCAGGTGGATACCCTGTTTGTCAAAATGGATGCGCTAAGAAATATCATCCGAAAAACCCTTTGAGGGAGCCTTATGACAATTAAACAACTGCTGATGGAGGCTAACGCCATTCAGGTCGGCGTGCGGGAGAGCGACTGGCAACAGGTTCTCATGCTGGCGGCCCGGCCGCTGGTAGAAAACGGCTATATCCACCCCGCCTATTATCAGGCGGTGATCAGCAATACCCTGGCCCATGGCGCGTATTACGTGTTTGATGAAGGGATCGCGATTCCACATGCCCGGCCGGAGTGCGGTGTGATTAAAAACTGTTTCAGCATGGTCGTGCTGGCGGAACCTATCGCCTTTGGCGACAGTGAACGGGCTGACATTATCATTATGTTCGGTGCCACCGACAGCAACAGCCATATCCAGGAGGGGATCCGCGCCATTATGGAATTACTGGATAATGACGTGCGGCTGAAAAAATTACGGGCGGCGACAGCCTGGCAACAGGTGGTGGAGATATTATGACGATGTCCTTTTCTCAGCCGGGGCATTTTCCGCCGGCGAAGGCCCCTTCCCACCCGCAGGGCAAAACGGTGATTCTGGTCAACGGCATTCCCGCCTCGGGGAAAAGCAGTATTGCCCGGCAACTGGCGCAGGATTTTACGCTGCCCGTCCTCACGCTCGACGGTATTAAGGAGCCGTTTATGGCCCGCCTCGGGCCTGTTGACCGCGAACAGAACCGCATGCTGGGCCGCGCCGCCTATGAGGCCCTCTGGCTGATGGTGGCCCAGGCCCCGGCGCGCTGCATCTATGTGATTGATGCCTGGTTTGGCTTCCAGCCAAAAGAGGTGCTGTGCCGCTATCTCAGCGACGCAGGCGTGGTACGGGTGCTGGAAGTATGGAACCAGATTTCCGGCGAGCGGGCTGCCGAACGGTACCTTGGCCGCCTTGCACAGCGGCCGCCGGGCCATCCCGGTGCGGAATACCTGCCGGAGCTGCGGGCGCTGGCGGCGCAGGCCGCCCCGATGGCGTTAGGCCCGGTGCTGAGTATCGATCAGGATCAGGCCATTGACATCCGCCGGCTCAGACGCTGGTTACAGGCGCAGGGGGTGCCGCGCCGGCAGCGGTACTTCCTGCCTGTGGTACCCGGCCGGCGGGTTGAAAAACGTTGCCGGGGCGCAGCCCCCAACGGGCACAGCAGCGATCTGTTTGACTGAAAGGCCGCGGCCCAACGATGACGGTAAAAGCCGCCCGCAGGCGGCTTTTTGCTGCCTGTCTCATCAGTAGAGGCTTTTGCGGGCGGTGCGCAGCGTATCCACCAGTGATAAAAGTGCGACTGCCACCAGAAAAATCCCCAGCATGATCATCGCATTAAACCCAAACTCCTTAAACAGCAGCAAACCGGCAATACACCCGGAGAGAAAGGAAAACACGGTGGTGAGGTGGGTGTTCAGCTGTTTCTTGTGCGGGCGGCGGTCATCCGGTGCGGCGCGGGTAATAAAAGAGGAGATAAAGGAGCCGAGCGCGATGCCGGCATCGGTCAGGGTGCCGGTGATATGGGTGGAGCGCACCCGGCCGTTGGAGAGCTGCGTGGAAGTGGAATTGTGGATGCCCATCAAAAAGCCCAGCAATACCAGGATCTCGCGGTTGTTTTGCGGCGAGTAGAGCACTGTCTCAAATACGGACGTCAGGGTTAACGCCACCCCTTCTGCCAGAATAACAAAGCAGTAAATGGTGCGTATTTTATTCCTCAGGCCGGTATCCACCACAAATCGGGCGCTGGCCGAGCCAATCACAAAGGCGGTAATCAGCACCGCCAGAAACAGCAGATCGTTAAGATCGGAACTCGACACCTCACTGGAAATCTGTGAGGCGTTACCGGTCATGTGGGAGGGGAAAAAACCAAAGGCACCCAGTGCCATGGCGTTCAGGATGCCTGCCGTGGTGGCCAGCACCAGCGCCAGGTAACGATCTTCCGTGTGTGACCTTACCCGCTTCTTTTTTATCAGCACATTACCACCCGTTGTATCCACGTATTGTTTCAAACGCCGCCATTTCACACCTGCCGGCAAAGGGCTCCCTGAAACACCGGGATGCTTGCTAAAGCATATAACCTGGCAACGCGTCTGTGGGCTGGGTAGCAAAAATTGATCTGCATCAAATTGTTACATTTACTTTCATTTATCAAGTTGGCCCGGGTTTTTATAGAGAAATGTAAAGATGCCCGTCTGACGGGGCCGGAAACGCGCATGAGCCGCCGTTATAGGCTACGGGTTTCTGTATATGAAACATCTTATTACGTAAATGTTACTGAATAACGTTGTCTGCGTTGCCCTGGCTGTTTACCCTTTGCGCCGGATTAATTTTCCTTAAGGGAGTGGAAGTATGTTTAAGCAACTTGTTACCGGGAGCGTAGTAAGCCTGGCGCTGATCAGCGGCGCAGCGCAGGCGATTGAAGGCAGCGTGGATGTGGGTGAGCACAACACCAACCTGAATCTGGGCCTGGGGACCACCTCCCCCGGCCTGTTCCTGAAAGGCAACTGGCTGCGCAGCGATCACGACGGCAGCACCACCGGCCTGGCGCTGGGTTACAACATTGATGCCGGCCCGCTGCGCGTGGCCCCGACGGCCAAAGCCCTGTTCACCCACCCGGAAGACGGCAAAGACGGTTTCGGTGTGGCGGTGGGTGCCGGCGCACAATACAGCTTCAATAACATGTGGGGCCTCTACGGTGAGTACTACTACGCGCCGGAAGCCTTCTCCGAACATCTGGAGAACTACCAGGAAGCGTCAGGCGGCCTGAGCTTCACGCCGATCTCCCTGCTGAACCTGCGCGTGGGTTACCAGTATGTTGAGCTGGACAACAAAGACGGCCGCAAAGATAACGTCCTGATCGACGGCCCTTACGTTGGCGCGTCCCTGCGTTTCTGATAGGCCCCCCGGCCATCACAGGGCGGCTGCGGCCGCCCTGTTCTGTTTCACCCGCGCGTAACACGCTTCTTCCTTGCTGAAAAGCGGGAAAAGGCCCCACGGCATGGCCTTGTTCCCTTAAGGAAATTCGTAAAATGTGATCCGGTTTCAGGTGAAAACCCGGTAAACTGTCTGATACCTTCCTGCTATGTTGCCCCCTCATGAACTATTACTCCCCTGACGACAGTCACCTGACGTTACGTGCTCTGCGGTTTGTGCGCCGGATGTTTATCATGCGGCAGTTGGGTACCTTTTTATGCTTTGTGCCGATCATGTCGGTGCTGATGGCCATGAACAGCCCGCGGAGTTTTTATGCCCTGCTGGCGGTGAATGCCTTTATCTGGCCTGGGGTGGCTTACCGGCTGGCGCGCACCGCGGCTGACCCGATAGGCCGGGAGCGGCACCACCTCACCCTGGACGCGGCCTTTGGCGGCATCTGGGTGGCGCTGATGGGGCTCAGCCCGCTCCCCTCCCTGATTATTATGGCGGTGCTGGCCTCTGACCGGTATGCGGCCGGGGGCTGGCCGCAGCTGAAACCGGCGCTGGCGGCGTTTTTTGTCGCCTTCCTGCTGGCGTGGACGGCCGCCGGTGTGCCGCTGCACCTGACCTTCAGCACGCTCACCGTGTGGCTGACCCTGCCGCTGGCCACCTGCTATATGCTGGCGCTCAGCACCGTCTCTTACCATCTGACCCTCAGCCTGCGTAACAAGAACCGCGAGCTGGAGCGCATCGCCCTGATGGACCCCGGCCTGCAAATCCCTAACCGCCGGTTGTTTGAGCGGCGGCTGGAGAGCGAGCTGCTGCGCACCCGGCGTGGCGAGAGTGCCGCTTACCTGATGATTCTGGATGTGGATCATTTCAAGCAGGTCAATGACACCTTCGGCCATGAAACCGGGGATTTCCTGCTGGCGGAGATCTCAGCGCTGCTGCGTAATGAGGTCGGCCTGGAGGATATCCCCGCCCGTTTCGGCGGGGATGAGCTGGGGGTGATTGTGCGTAATGCCGATGACAGCCGCATCGTGGCGCTGGCGGAAACGTTGCGGGATAAAATCTCACGCATCCGGCTGCCCGCCTCAGCGGCATTCCGCTGCTCGGTAAGCATCGGCATCGCGTCAGCGGGTGACGCCGCCTCGATCCATGAATGGCTGCGCAATGCCGACCGCGCGCTCTACCACGTTAAGCGTAACGGCCGCGACGGCGTATCGCTGGCGGAAGGTATACCGGTTCACCCAACAGAAGCGACCGCCGTGGTGAAATAGCCAACGATCTGGGTTGCACAGAAATGCGATACGGTACGCAATAATGTGATTATGGTCACTTTCTACTGCAACCTGATGGAAATTTTCATCCATTTGTTTTTATACTGATATGCACTTTTATCGGCAACTTTCTGCTGACCACAACAACGAGTGCACATCATGATTGATTCCCGCCTGCCCCTGACTGACATTCACCGCCACCTTGACGGCAACATCCGTGCGCAAACCATCCTGGAACTGGGTCGCCAGTTTAACCACCCGCTGCCCGCCACCGAGCTGGAAGCGCTGCGTCCGCACGTGCAGGTGATGAAAAACGAGCCGGATCTGGTGAGCTTCCTGCAAAAGCTGGATCTGGGCGTGGCGGTGCTCGGCTCGCTGGAGGCCTGCCGCCGCATCGCCTATGAAAACGTGGAAGATGCGGCCCGGGCCGGTATTCACTATGCGGAGCTGCGCTTCTCGCCGGGCTACATGGCGATGACCCACAACCTGCCGGTGGCGGGCGTGGTGGAGGCGGTGATTGACGGCGTGCGTGCCGGCAGCCGTGATTTCGGTACCGAGGTGCGGCTGATCGGCATCATGAGCCGTACCTTTGGCGAAGAGGCCTGCCTGCGTGAACTGGACGCCCTGCTGGCGAACCGCGACGGCATCACCGCGCTGGACCTGGCCGGGGATGAGCTCGGCTTCCCCGGCAGCCTGTTCCTCAGCCACTTTACCCGCGCACGTGACGCCGGGCTGCGCATCACCGTGCACGCCGGGGAAGCCGCGGGGCCGGACAGCATCTGGCAGGCGATCCGCGAACTGGGTGCAGAGCGCATCGGCCACGGCGTGAAAGCGGTGGAAGACCCGGCGCTGATGGATTTCCTCGCGGAGCACCAGATCGGCATTGAATCCTGCCTGACGTCCA
This sequence comes from Chimaeribacter californicus, assembly GCF_002858675.1. Taxonomy (GTDB): domain Bacteria; phylum Pseudomonadota; class Gammaproteobacteria; order Enterobacterales; family Enterobacteriaceae; genus Chimaeribacter; species Chimaeribacter californicus. The sequence goes on along the minus strand of NZ_PJZF01000001.1, from coordinate 547,262 downwards.
ACATCCAGACCAGCACCGTCTCCTCGCTGGCCGCGCACCCGCTGGCCACCTTCCTGCGCCACGGCGTGCTGGCCTCGATCAACACCGATGACCCGGCAGTCCAGGGCATCGAGCTGCCGCACGAGTACCAGGTTGCCGCCCCGCAAGCCGGGCTGACGGCGGCTGAAATCCGCCAGGCGCAGGAGAACGGCCTGACGATGGCGTTTATCACCGACGCCGAAAAACAGGCGCTGCGCGACAAGGTCAGCGCCCGCTAAGCTTTCCGGCGCAGGTTCCCCGCCTGCGCCGGTTCCCCCGCCCCTTTTTCTGATTTCCCTTTCCCCAGCTGGCAAAACCCTCTGCCCTGACTACGCTGAAAACAGCGCAACACAGGAGATGGCTATGCGTCTTGCATCGTATAACGTGGAAAACCTGTTCGACCGCGCGGCGGTCATGGATCAGGCAGGCTGGAGCAAAGGGAAGCCGGTGCTGGAGAAGTTCGCCGCCCTGAATGAACTGCTGGGCGAGATCACCTACACCGACGCAATGAAAAAGAAAATGGTGGCGTTAATGGTGGATCTGGGGCTGGAGAAGTCCGACACCGGGCCATTTGTTCTCCTGCGGCGCAACCGCGGCGCACTGCTGAAACGGCCGCGCGCCGGGGGCGTGGAGATCACCGCCGGGGGCCGCGCTGACTGGGTCGGCTCGCTGGAGCTGATTGAGGAGCCGGTGAATGAGGTGGCGATGCGCGTCACCGCCAAAGTAATGATCGATCTCCAGACGGACATTCTGGCGGTGATTGAGGCGGAGAGCCGCCCATCGCTGGCGGCGTTTAACCAGGAGATCGTCAAGGCGCTGGGCGGTGAACCGTTCCGCCATGTGATGGTGATTGACGGCAACGACACGCGCGGCATTGATGTCGGGCTGATGACCGGCGCGGCGTACCCGATCGGCGAGATGCGCAGCCACGTGGATGACCGCGACGGCGAGGCGCTGATCTTCTCGCGTGACTGCCCGGAATACAGCATCCCGCTCGCCTCCGGCGAGACGCTGTGGGTGCTGGTCAACCACCTGAAAAGTAAGGGCTACGGCAGCAAAGGCAGCTCTGACGCCCGCCGCCGCCAGCAGGCGGAGCGGATCAGCGCGATCTACCAGCAGCGCGTGGCTGAGGGCCACCCGCTGATTGCGATTGTCGGGGATTTCAACGACACGCCCGACAGCGACGCGCTGGCACCCTTGCTGAAAGAAACGGATCTGCGTGACGCCTTCACCCACCCGGCGTTCGATCAGGGCGGGTATCCCGGCACCTGGGGCAACTGCGCGGCAGACAACAAGCTCGACTATATCCTGCTGTCACCGGCGCTGTGGGAAAAAGTGAAAGCGGGCGGCGTGCTGCGCAAAGGCATGTGGCCCGGCGTGCGCCCGGTGAAATGGAAGGCCTACCCGGAGATCAAGGAGCCGGAAAACGCCGGCTCTGACCACGCCGCCCTGTGGGTGGATCTTGATATTTAGCGGCCGGTGCGCCAGCGGCTGAGGATGGCGTCGCTGGTTTCCATCCGGATCGGGTTGCCCGGCATGGTCAGCCCCGCCCAGACCTCATTATGCTGGCCGATCAACTGCTCCGCCGTGGCCCAGGTACGGTCGGCGGTGGTGTGGGCATCCGCCGCGACGGTGATGGCGTAGCCCCGGCTGTTGCCCGTCTTAATGGTGGTATCCACGCAGTAATCGGTGGCGCAGCCGCAGATCACGAAGTCGCGGGCATCCAGCGCCTGTAACGTTGCCGCCAGTTCCGTGTGCCAGAAGCCGTCGCAGGCGGTTTTGCTCACCATAATGGCGTCGGGCGGCGGCTGCAATTCCGGCAACAGCTGCCAGGCTTCCGTGCCCGCCTGCATCTCTCCCTCTTCATGGAGGATGAAAATGGTCTGGTCAGCGGCGGCGATCAGCGCGTTGATTCGCGCTGCCCTGCCGGCCCGGTCAAAACGCGGGGTGGCAAACACCCCGTTCTGCATATCCACAACAACAAGAATGTTCCGGTTCATGGTGTTCCTGGCATAAAAATGGCGGGGAAGAATCCCCGCCGGGAGAAAGGGAATAACGGCGCGCCGGGCGAGTCGCGTTAATGGCGCGCTATGAGAAGAGCGTTAACGGCGCGCCGGGCGTTTCACCGCCGTTTCCGGGGCGGCGGCGGCCTGTTGCGCGGCGGTACGGCGGGCGTAGCGGGCGGCCAGCACCGAGCAGACCATCAATTGCACCTGGTGGAAGATCATCAGCGGCAGCACCATCGCGCCGACTGCCGCCACCGGGAACAGCACGTTGGCCATCGGGATGCCGTTCGCCAGGCTTTTCTTGGAGCCGCAGAACACAATGGTTATCTCATCGGCAGTGTTGAACTTCAGCAGCCGCGCAGCCCAGGTGTTGACCACCAGCACAATCGCCAACAGCACCAGCGACATCACCAGAATCGACAGCAGTGACCAGCCGTCAATCTGGTGCCAGATCCCCTCCACCACCGCCGCGCTGAACGCGGTGTAGACCACCAGCAGGATCGAGGAGCGGTCGGTGATATTCACCAGCTTTTTGTGGCGCTGCACCCAATTGGCGATCAGCGGGCGCGACAGGTGGCCAATCACAAACGGCACCATCAGTTGCAGGATAATCGACTCAATGGCGTGCAGCACGTCCGGGCTGTTGCCGCCGCCCTGGGTCTGCATCAGCGCGCCGACCAGCAGCGGCGACAGGAACACGCCGAGGATGCTGGAGGCGGAGGCGCTGCAAATCGCCGCTGCGACGTTGCCGCCCGCCACCGAGGTAAAGGCAATCGCCGACTGCACGGTTGCCGGCAGCGCACAGAGATAGAGGAAACCCAGGTAGACGGTCGGCGTCAGGATGCCCGCCGGCACCAGCGCCTGCATGGCCAGCCCCAGCAGCGGGAACAGGGCAAAGGTGCTGAGGAACACCACCAGGTGCAGCCGCCAGTGGCCCATCCCGCTGATGATCGCCTCACGCGACAGCTTCGCGCCGTGCATAAAGAACAGCAGCGCAATCGCTGCGGTGGTCAGGTATTCAAAAAAGAGTTTGGCATTGCCTTCACACGGGAACAGGGAGGCGAGGATCACCACCGCCACCAGAACCAGCAAAAAAGTGTCTATCCGCAGACGTTGCAACCACGACATGACGCGTTCCCTTCAATCTAAAATAAAGCGCTTCAACGCACAGCTAAAAAAAACAGGCACCGGCGCACCGGTGCCTGCATGATGATTACGCCCTGACCGGCAGGGCGCGTTTCTGGCCGGCCGACTCCAGCCCCAGCTCAATCAGCTCCATCACCCGGATCGCCTCTGCGGCGGTAACCGGGTTGTTGCCCTGCCCGGTGATGGCGTCCCGCACCTGCGCGTAGTAGGCCGGGTAGTTGCCCGGCAGCGTCAGCACCGATTTCTCCGCCATCATGCCGTCATGTGCCAGCGTCAGCACGCCGTCGCGCATGTCGTAGCCCCAGTCCTCCTGCGGCAGGCGGTCACCCGCTTTCAGGCGATCTTCCTGCGGGTCGAGGCCAAATTTCACATAACTGCCCTCGGTGCCCTGCACGGTGAAGCGCGGGGTTTCGGCCGCGGCGTAGACGGTGCTGTGCAGTACCACGCGCAGGTTGCGGTAGCTGAGGATGGCGTGGAAGTAGTCCACCGCGCGGGCGTTGGGGCGCATCATGCCGAGGTCAACGTAGAGGTTATCCGGCATGCCGAACAGCTGCAGCGCCTGGTCAATCAGGTGCGGGCCGAGATCAAACCAGATGCCGCTGCCGGGGCCGCCGCCTTCGCGCCAGCGGTTGCGCACTTCCGGGCGGTAACGGTCAAAGTGGGATTCGAAATAGACGATGTCGCCGAGGCGGCCCTCGCCGATCAGGGATTTCAGCGTCAGGAAGTCGCTGTCCCAGCGGCGGTTGTGGAACACCGACAGCACCTTACCGGTGAGGCCCGCCAGCTTCTCCAGCTCGCGCGCCTGCGCCAGCGTCACGGTAAAGGGTTTGTCCACCACCACATGCTTGCCGGCGGTCAGCGCGGCCTGTGCCAGCGGGAAGTGGGTCTCATTCGGGGTGGGGATCACCACCAGATCGATACTGGGGTCATCAAACAGTGCCTGCGGATCTTTTACGACTTTCAGGGACGGCCAGTCCGCCGCCACTTTACCGGCATCGCTGCTGGAGACCGCCGCCAGTTCCAGGCCCGGCGTTCCCGCCAGCAATGGCGCATGGAAGGTTTTACTGGCATAGCCATAACCCACCAGCCCGACACGAATTTTTTCAGCCATTTCACATCCTCTTGAACAGTAACCTGCCACGATTTGACACCATGACAGGCGGCAGAACAAGAGTAAATTAATTGTTAACTGATTTTAACAGGCTGTGCGCTAGTAACGGTAACCGGCGACCTCCTGTTCCGGCCACGGGCGTTCACGGTAAGGCCGCGCCGGGTAGTTGATCTCGGTGCTGCGGCGGCGGAAATCACTGGGGCTGACGCCGACCCGCTTACGGAACACGCGGGAGAAGTAGAGCTGGTCGTCGTAGCCCACCACGCGGCCGATGGTGGCGATCGACTCCTGGGTGGTCTGCAACAGCAGTTTGGCGCGGATCACCCGCTGGTCTTCCCGCCAGCGCAGAATATTAATGCCGACCTGCTCGCGGAACAGGTGCGCCAGCCGTGACGGCGACAAACAGACGTGGCGTGCGACTTCATCAATCCGCAGCTCCCCCGCCAGGTTACCGGTGATGAACTGGCAGGCTTCAATCACCCGCGGGTCGAGGATTTTCTGCGGGCTTTGCGGATCTTCTTCCATCGCCCGCAGCAGCAGGCGCTCCAGCAGGTTCATGCCCAGCTCCTCAGAGAAGCGGCGGCCGGAGCGCTGGGTCTGTTCAATATTGGCAAACAGCCGGTCGAACTCCAGCAGCAACGTATTGTCCGGCAGCGTGAGGCGCCCGACTTCATTGGTTTTGCTGCGCCACTCCAGCCAGTCGGCCCAGTAGGCGCGCGGGCGGAAGTAGACCCAGCGGTGATACCAGCAGTCGCTGTTGGCGGAACGTCCATAATGGTGTGAGGCTTTTGGCGGGAACAGCAGCAGGTCGCCGGGGTTGCAATAGAAAGCCTGCTCGCCGTCAAAGACTTTGCCCTGCCCTTTGATGGTCAGGTTCAGGATGAAGCCCTTCATGCCGCCCGGCCGGTCGACAAAGAAATCAAGCGGGCCATCGGCCATGATCGGCGTCAGCCCGGCGACTAAATAAGCATTGAAGTTATAACCCGGCAGCAGCGGGTTGGGTTGCGGTTCCTGGATCATGCGGTGATACATCTGAGCCTCCAACATCAACGCGTTAACTCAACACATTGCAGACAAGTCTATCGGGCGGCAAGCCTGCCGCCCGATAAGGTTATGGAAATGTGAACAAGAAGTGGCTTTGCTCACCTTTGCAGCGTTAAACCGTGCGCTTGGCCGCCTGTTTGTAGCGGTCGAAGATCACCGCCGCCAGCAGGATCGCCCCGCGTACCACATACTGCGAGAACGGTGAGATGTTCAGCAGGTTCATGGCGTTTTCCACCGTACCGAGGATCAGGATGCCGGCAATCACGTAGGAGATTTTGCCGATGCCGCCCTTCAGCGACACGCCACCCAGCACGCAGGCGGAGATCACGATCAGCTCATAGCCGATAGAGGTCATCGGCTGGCCGCTGGTCATGCGCGACGCGAGGATAATACCCGCCGCCGCAGACACCAGCCCGGAAAGGATGAAGATGATGATTTTGGTGCGCACCACCGGCACCCCGGCCAGCCTGGCGGCTTCCTCGTTGCCGCCGATCGCCAGCGTATTGCGGCCAAAGGTGGTTTTATTCAGCAGGAAACCGAACAGGATCAAACAGCCGACGGTTATCCAGATTGGCGCCGGCAGGCCGAACCAGTTGGTGTAACCCAGGGCGAAGAAGCGCTCATCCTCGATCCCGACCGCTTTACCGTCAGAGATGATGTACGCCAGCCCGCGCACAATCTGCATGGTGGCGAGCGTGGTGATCAGCGCATTGATCTTCAGTCTGGCGATAACAAAACCGTTCACCAGCCCGGAGAGCAGGCCCAGCCCCATCCCGGCGGCCACGCCGATCCAGAGGCTTTCGGTGAGGTTGATCACCACCGCGGCGGTGACCCCGGCGCAGGCGATAACCGACGCGACAGAGAGGTCAAAGTCCCCGGAGGCGAGGCAGAACAGCATCCCGCACGCCACCATCCCGGACATGGAGATCGCCAGCCCCAGCCCTTTCATGTTGATAAAGGAGGCGAAGTTCGGCACAAAAATGGAACAGGCAATAAACAGCACGGCGAACACCACCAGCATGCCGTAACTGTCCCAGACGCGGGAAAGGCCAAGGCCGCGCGCTTTCACCGGGCCATTTTCCGGCTTACTGTTTTCCGGCTTAACACTTTTCGTTTTCACAGCAGGCGTGGTAACACTGGACATCATGCATTCCTCACTCAGGCAACCGCCGCAGCGGCATCGGGGGCAATATCAGGGGTGCGCAGCATCGCCAGGCTGAGCGCTTTCTCTTCGGTGGCCTCATCGTGGGTCAGCTCGCCGGAGAGCGCGCCTTCCCGCATCACCAGGATCCGGTCGGCCAGGCCCAGCACCTCCGGCAGATCGCTGGAGGCGAACAGCACGGCAATGCCCTGCTTCGCCAGCTCATAGATCACGTGGTAAATCTCATGTTTGGCCCCGACATCAATGCCGCGCGTCGGCTCATCAAGCATGATCACTTTCATCTCCTCTGACAGCCAGCGGCCTAAAATCGCCTTTTGCTGGTTGCCGCCGGAGAGGTTCATGATCAGCTGGTGGGCGGTCGGCGTTTTGATGTTCAGCCCACGGATATGCTTGTCGGCGTTGGCACTTTCCCAGGTGTTATTGATCAGGCAGCCGGCGGTCAGGGTTTTGCGCCGGGCGCTGATGTTGATGTTTTCACGCACCGAGTGCACCGGGATGATGCCGTCCGCTTTGCGGTCTTCCGGGCAGAGCATGATGCCGGCGCGGATGGCGTCAATCGGCGAGCGTATGGTCAGTGGTTTGCCGTCCAGCGAGAGCTGGCCGCCGGTGATGCGCGTGCCGCCAAACAGCCCTTTCATCAGTTCACTGCGCCCGGCCCCCACCAGCCCGAACAGCCCGACAATCTCCCCGGCGCGGACTTCCAGCGAGACCGGCGTGCGGACGCCCGGCGCTTTCACGTTGTCGACTTTCAGGCGCACCTCGCCATGCGGGCGCGGCGTATAGCCGTAGACGTCACCGAGGTCACGCCCTACCATCGCCTGCACCAGTTTTTCGTTGTCCACCTGCGCCATGTCATCAAAGGTGCGCACGTAGCGCCCATCTTTGAACACGGTGATGGCGTCGCTCAGCGCAAAGATCTCCTCCATGCGGTGCGACACGTACAGAATCACCCGCCCTTCGGCGCGCAATTCACGGATGACGCGGAACAGCTGCTCAATTTCACGCGCGGAGAGCGAACTGGTCGGCTCGTCAAAGGCGATCACTTTGGCGTTGCGCGCCAGCGCCTTGGCGATCTCCACCATCTGCCACTGGCCGATGGAGAGGTACTTCAGCGGCGTGTCCGGGTCAATCTCCAGCCCCAGGTGTTTGAGCTGTAACTCCGCCTCATAGCGCAGCAGTTTTTTATTCACCAGCCCGCGCTTTTGCGGCAGCTGGCCGAGGTAGATGTTCTCGGCCACTGTCATCTCCGGCACCAGGTGCAACTCCTGGTAGATGATGGCGACCCCGGCGTTCAGCGCATCGGTGGTGGAGGCAAAGGCGACCGGTTGCCCTTTCAGGCGGATTTCGCCGCTGGTCGGGGTGTAGTTGCCGCTGAGGATCTTCAGCAGCGTGGATTTACCGGCGCCATTCTCGCCCATCAGGGCGTGGATCTCACCGGCGCGGCAGTGGAAGCTGATGTCGTCCAGCGCTTTCACGCCCGGAAATTGCTTGCCGATGGCGCAAAACTCCAGGTAGGGCGACTGCGTTGTCATGGCATTGACCTCATGGGTAACAGGGACAGGTTCAGGGTGCTGAAAACGGCGGCCGCAGCGGCCGCCGCAGGATCACATCAGCCCTTTCTTCTGCAATTCCGGTTTGAAGTTGTCACGGGTGATCAGCACCACGTCGGTGACTTCGGTGAATTTGGCCGGTTCTGCGCCTTTTTCTACCCAGTCATGCAGCATCTGGATGCTCTTGTAGCCGTGGATGTCCGGGCTTGGCAGCAGGGAACCGAAGAAGCCGGTGGCCTGCGCCTTGGAGAGTTCGCTCACCGCGTCCACCCCATTGATGCCGATGCCGATCACGTTCGGTGCTTTGAAGCCCTGGCCTTCGGTGGCGCGCACGCCGCCCAGCACGGTGTTGTCATTCATGCCGATGATCAGCCAGTTTTTCACTTCCGGGTGCTGCACCAGCAGCGAGTTGGCGGCGTCAAACGCGCCGGGGATGTCGTTGGATTTGGTCGGGATTTTGTAGATCTGTTTTTCCGGGAACCCGGCGGCTTTCAGCGCGTCCATCGAGCCGGTGGTGCGGCGGCGGGCGGTGTCCAGCTCGTCGGCGGTGATCGCCATCACGCCGGTTTCGGCCGCGTTCCAGCCGCGTTTCTGCATCTCTTTATACAGCTCCTGCCCCTGGCGTTCGCCAATCTTGGTGGCGGCCATCATGACCAGCGGCACGGTTTCCATCGGTTTGCCTTTGGCGGTGACGAACTGGTCATCCACCGCGATCACTTTCAGGTCATAGCTGCGTGCCTTGGCCATGATCGCCGAGCCGAGTTTCGGGTCCGGCGTACAGATAACGAACCCTTTCGCGCCGCTGGCGGCCAGGCTGTCAATGGCGTTCAGCGTTTTCTCGCCGTCCGGCACCGCAATCTTGATCACATCAAAGCCGAGATCTTTGCCCGCCTTATCGGCGAACTTCCACTCCGTCTGGAACCATGGCTCTTCCGGCTGCTTCACCAGGAAACCGAGTTTCATAGTTTCGGCGATAGCTGAATGTGACATAACCGCGGCCAGCGCGACGGCAGCCAGTCCCTTAGTGAATTTATGCATGATGCTCTCCGGTCTTATTGGTGTTGTTCACCCGGTGCAACGGGCGGTGTGAAAACGTTATCAGTAGAGGTAAAACGGGGTTGGGCTTGCCATGAGTGCCCGGTTCAGGCGCATTCCGGCCGCACACCCTCTGTAAGACGGGATAAGTTTTAACGGGAATCGGGGCGTAAAATGTAGAGCGCTATCACATCTGGGGATTACAGCAGGAAAGTGCATAGATATAGCAAATTTAGCCAAGCATTAACTTTTGACTGACATCACAGAAACATCTAAAGAAGCAGGAAAGTGCATACTTGCAGCAAGCCACTCCTCACCCTGCCCCCTCCCGCGCTCCTATGGTAGTCAGCACTTCCCCTGAGACCCAAAAGGAGTACCCAGAATGACGCAAGGTGCCATTGCTATCGGCCTTGATTTTGGCAGCGATTCGGTACGCGCGCTGGCAGTGGATTGCCAACGGGGCACTGAACTCGAGACGGATGTCGTCTACTACCCACGCTGGCAGGAGGGCCGCTACTGCCGCCCGGCGCATAACCAGTTCCGCCACCACCCGCTTGACTATATTGAGGCGATGGAGCAGGCGATCCGCAACGTGGTTAACCGCTTAAGCCCGGCACAGCGCGCCGCCGTGGTCGGCATCGGCGTGGACTCCACCGGATCGACGCCCGCCCCGGTGGATGCCGAAGGCCGCGTGCTGGCGCTGCGCCCTGAATTTGCCGACAACCCGAACGCCATGTTCGTGTTGTGGAAAGACCACACGGCCATTAATGAAGCCGAAGAGATTAACCACCTGTGCCGCAGCGGCCGCTTCCCGGATTACACCCGCTACATCGGTGGGGTGTACTCCTCGGAGTGGTTCTGGGCCAAGATCCTGCATGTCTCCCGCCAGGATGCCGCCGTGCGTGACGCCGCGGCCTCCTGGGTTGAGCTGTGCGACTGGATCCCGGCGCTGCTGGCCGGGAAAACCGCGCCGGGCGACCTGCTGCGCGGGCGCTGCAGCGCCGGGCATAAAATGTTGTGGCACCCGGCGTGGGACGGCCTGCCGCCGCGTGACTTCTTCGAGGCACTCGACCCGTGCCTGGTCAATAACCTGCCCTACCCGCTGTTCACGGATACCGTCACTGCCGAGGTGCCGGTCGGCACCCTGAGCGCCGAATGGGCCGGACGCCTCGGCCTGCCGCAGAGCGTGGTGCTCTCCGGCGGTGCCTTCGACTGCCACATGGGCGCCGTGGGTGCCGGGGCGCAACCCTATACGCTGGTGAAGGTGATCGGCACCTCCACCTGCGACATCCTGCTGGCTGACACAGAGCGGGTGAACGATCGCGCCATCGCCGGCATCTGCGGCCAGGTGGACGGCAGCGTGGTGCCGGGGATGATCGGCATGGAGGCCGGGCAGTCCGCCTTCGGCGACATGTACGCCTGGTTCAGCCGTTTGCTGAGCTGGCCGCTGAAACAGGCCGCCGCCGCCAATCCGGCGCTGGCCCCGCAGCTGAAACAGATTGAGGCCGATCTGCTGCCCGCCCTGACCCGCGCCTGGGCGGAGAACCCGTCGCTGGAGACGCTGCCGCTGGTGCTGGACTGGTTCAACGGCCGCCGCACCCCGAATGCCAACCAGCGCCTGAAAGGGGTGATCACCGACCTGAACCTCGGCACCGAGGCCCCGGCGCTGTTCGGCGGCTTTATCGCTGCCACTGCCTTCGGCGCGCGCGCCATCATGGAGTGCTTCGAGCAGCAGGGCATCCCGGTGGAGAACGTGCTGACGCTGGGCGGCATCGCCCGCAAATCCCCGGTGATCATGCAGGTGTGCGCGGACGTGATGAACCGCCCGTTGCAGATTGTCGCCTCGGATCAGTGCTGTGCACTGGGTGCGGCGATTTTTGCCGCGGTGGCCGCCGGCGAGTATGCCAGCGTGCCGGACGCCCAGCAGCATATGGCCTGTGCCATCGAGCGCACGTTGCAGCCCGACCCGGCGCGGGTGGCGGAATTCCAGCGCCTGTATGAACGCTACCAGCAGTGGTGCGCCGCCGCCGAGCCGCGTTTCGCCCACGCCCCGGCCCAGCCCGCTGCCCCGGTAGCGGAACCCCTTGCCTAATTTTTCCGGCGGGTGCCCGTCACCCGCCCCCCTTTTTTGTCAGGAGTTGCAAATGGACGCATTTAAACAGCAAGAAGTATGGTTTGTGATCGGTACTCAGCATTTATACGGGCCGGAAACCCTGCGCCAGGTCAAGGAGAACGCTGAGCAGGTGGTTAACAGCCTGAACAAAGAGGCGGGCCTGCCGGTGAAGCTGGTGCTGAAGCCGCTCGGCACCTCGCCGGATGAGATCACCGCCATCTGCCGCGACGCCAACTACCAGAACGACTGTATCGGCATCATCACCTGGCTGCACACCTTCTCCCCGGCCAAGATGTGGATCGCCGGGCTGAGCATCCTCAACAAGCCGCTGTTGCAGTTCCATACCCAGTTCAATGCCCAAATACCGTGGGAAACCATGGACATGGACTTTATGAACCTGAACCAGACCGCGCACGGCGGCCGTGAGTTCGGCTTCATCGGCGCGCGGATGCGCCAGCAGCACAGTGTGATCGCCGGGCACTGGCAGGACGGGGAATCCCACCGCCGCATTGCCCAGTGGATGCGCGTGGCCGCCGCCCGCCAGGAGAGCCAGCAGCTGAAAGTGGCCCGCTTCGGTGACAACATGCGCGAAGTGGCCGTGACCGAGGGTGACAAAGTCGGCGCGCAGATCCAGTTCGGCTACAGCGTCAGCGCCTACGGCATCGGCGACCTGGTCAGCGTGATCAATGAAGTCAGCAAGGGCGATGTTGATACGCTGATTGAGGAGTATGAGGCGAGCTACACGCTGACTGACGCGGTGAAATCCACCGGCGACAAACGTGAGAACCTGCTGGATGCGGCGCGCATTGAGCTGGGCATGACCCGCTTCCTGGAACAGGGCAACTTCCGCGCCTTCACCACCAACTTTGAAAACCTGTGGGGCATGCAGCAACTGCCGGGTCTGGCGGTGCAGCGCCTGATGCAGAAAGGCTACGGCTTCGGCGGCGAAGGTGACTGGAAAACCGCCGCGCTGCTGCGCATCATGAAAGTGATGGCCAGCGGGCTGGAAGGCGGCACCTCCTTTATGGAGGATTACACCTACAACTTCCAGAGCGGCAACGATCTGGTGGTCGGCTCGCATATGCTGGAAGTCTGCCCGAGCATCGCCAAAGAGCAGAAACCGACCCTCGATGCCCAGTACCTCGGCATCGGCGGCAAGGCGGACCCGGCGCGCCTGATCTTCTCCACCCCGGCCGGCCCGGCGCTGAACGCCAGCGTGATCGACATGGGTGACCGTTTCCGCCTGCTGGTAAACGTGGTGGATACCGTGGAGCAGCCGCACCCGCTGCCGAAACTGCCGGTGGCCCGCGCCATCTGGAAAGCCCAGCCTGACCTGCCGACCGCAGCGGAAGCCTGGATCCTCGGCGGCGGCGCGCACCACACGGTGTTCAGCCAGGCGCTGAACCTGGAGCATATGCGCCTGTATGCGGAGATGCACAACATCGAACTGCTGGTGATTGACAACCAGACCACGCTGCCGGCCTTTAAGGACGCGCTGCGCTGGAATGAGGTCTACTACAAGATCTGCGCCAAATAAACCGGGCGCGTTCCCTGTTTTTAGACAAAAAATCGTCAGACGCAAAAAAGCGATACACACAAAAAAGAGTGGGCCATGGCCCACTCTTGTTATTTCCGCCTTTCCTTATTTCTGCCTTCTCTTATTTCTGCGGTTTTTGTGCCTCTGCAGCCGCAGGATCACTGCCCGGATCCACTGCCTGACCTGCGTCAGCGGGCTGCCCTGCGGCGGGCGTGGCGGCAGCGGCAGTACTGGCTCCTTCGACAACAATCTCTTTATAGGCGTCGTCGGTGGGGTCTGGGTTAGCGGCGGCAAGGGTCGAGGCTGTCGCCGCCTTGCCCTCCGGCGTTGCCAGCGTACTTTTCTCGGGTACGGCTGCCGGCTGGCTGCTGCCCCCGCTGGTTGCCGCCTGGCCGGCGTCCGGCGTGGCCTCGCCCTCAGCCTGGACAATCACCCCCACACCCGGCGCAACAACCTGCCCGGCGGCCAGTGCCTCGGCCGGTTGGTCGGGGATCGCTGCCCCCTCTATGGCGGCTTGTGCACTGTCGGCAGTCGGGCCGCTGTTGGCACCCGCCCCGGCATCGCCGCTGGAGGTGCCGTCTTGCGGGTTGGTGCCGGTGCCGCCGGTAGGCTGAGTGGCAGCGTTATCCGTGCCGGTACCGGCCGCCAGCGCATCCGCCGGTTGATCCGGGATGGCGCTGCTGCCCCCGGCGGCCGCAGCCGGTTCCGCCGGGGCGCTCTCCGGTGCCGCCGCAGGTGCAGCGGCCGGTTCCGCCGGGGCGCTCTCCGGTGCTGCCGCAGGTGCAGCGGCCGGTTCCGCCGGGGCGCTCTCCGGTGCTGCCGCAGGCTCCGCGGCCGGTTCCGCCGGGCTGCTCTCCGGTGCTGCCGCAGGTGCAGCGGCCGGTTCCGCCGGGGCGCTTTCCGGTGCTGCCGCAGATGCAGCGGCGGGTTCAGCACTGTCGCTCACCGGGGCGGCAGCCGGCTGAGCCTGGCCGGCAGGCGGCACCGCCTCTGCCGGGGTCTCGGTAATGATCTCTTTAGCGCCGGGGACAGAAACCTCCTGCCCGGCTGTCTGCACATCCCCCACCGGGGCGGCGGCGGCCTTAATCTCAATCATCTCTTTCTCGGTGACGCCGCCCAGCGGCATGTTCGCCCGCGGGTCACCGCTGGAGGTGCCGTCCTGTGGGTTGGTTCCGCTGCCGCCGGTGGGCTGGGTGGCGGCGCTGTCGGTACCGACACCGGCCGCCAGCACATCGGCCGGTTGATCCGGAATAGCGCTGCTTTCTGCGGCAGGCTCCGCGGCGGCAAGTTGGGTCGCGCCCTCCGGCACGGCTGCCGGTTCTGCGGCGCTCACCGGGGCGGGTTCACCAGCGGCCTCTGCGGGCGGCTGGCCGACCGGTGCGGGGGCCTCCGGCGCGGCGGCGGCGCTTTCCCCTGCCTGGGGGCTGGCGGACGGCGCCTGACCGGCAGGCGGCAGGGCGTCCGGCGGAGTGTCCCCAACCATTTCCTGGCCGCTGGGCTTGGCACCCGGTGCAGGCTCGGTACCGGCGGGCTGCACATCCCCCACCGGCGCGGCGGCAGCGGCGGCCTCGACCACCGTTTTCTGGGTGGGCGCCGCGATGGGCGCACCCGGTGCACCGGTCGCGCCGGGGTCACCGCTGGTGGTGCCGTCCTGCGGTTCGGTGCCGCTGCCGCCGGTCGGCAGGGTCGCGGCGTTGCCGGTGCCGGTACTGCCCGCCAGCACATCAGCAGGCTGGTCCGGAATCGCCGTCACCTGTGCGATGCCCTGCACCGGGGTGCCGACCGGCGGGGCGTTGCCGTTGATCGCTTTCAGTGCGGCCGCCCCCAATTGTGTGGTGAGGTTGCTCATGGCCTGCCCGGCGGCATCCCCGGCGGCAGAAACCGCCGCGCCCGCGATCCCGGCCATTATCTGCCGGGCCTGATCCAGCACGCCGCTTTCACGCTCTTTCAGGAAGGCTTTCGCCCGCATTGCCAGCACTTCAGCCGGTTGTTCCGGCACCGAGGCGGCGGCAGAGGCTTTTTCCGCCAGGGTCTGCCGGGCCGCGGCGGCAGCCGCAGCCAGGCTGGCCTCAATGGTCTGTTTCGCCAGCTCTTTCGGTGCCGGTTCGCTGCCGTTCTGCGGTGCGGCATTGAGGGTGCTCTGCGGGTTCGCGCCCTCTTCCACCCCAAAGATCGAGTAATCCACCAGCATGTTCCCGGTCAGGTCAGTGACGGCATTCTCTTTGCGCTCACCGTACGGGTAGTGCTGTGTGCGGTTCAGGGAGAGGTAGAGCAGGCCCAGTTGCTCATCATCCTCATCCTGCAACCGCTGGGACATCACCTCCGTGACAAATTTGGTGATCTCGACCCCGGCGCGGAATGCCGGGTTGGCGGCGGTCACCACCAGCGCCCCCAGTGAGGAGGCGAACGTATTGAACTCCGCATGGTCGGCGATAGAAG
The DNA here is from genome assembly GCF_002858675.1 of Chimaeribacter californicus. GTDB lineage: Bacteria > Pseudomonadota > Gammaproteobacteria > Enterobacterales > Enterobacteriaceae > Chimaeribacter > Chimaeribacter californicus. The sequence goes on along the minus strand of NZ_PJZF01000001.1, from coordinate 532,101 downwards.
AAAACACCGATCCCAGTTCACGGGTATCCTTGTTGCTCTTAATCGCCATCAGGCACCAGTTGATGTCCTCCGGGATTTTGTCATTCTGGTACAGGTTATACCCAGTGGTACCAAAGGTCAGGCGGGCGTTGTCCTTCACATTTTCCACGGTGGTCAGGATCTGTGAGGAGCTGACGCTCTGCACCGCGCGGGCCAGCAGCGCGGTTTTCTGGGCCGGATCGTTACTGTCCAGCCAGGTGTCAATGTCGGGTAAAATAGATTGGCTGGTGGTCACAAAACTGATTAATTTCACGTCCGACAGATCTTTGCGCCAGTTAAACAGGGAACGGGTCGACCCATTACTGGTCAATTTCACTTGGTTGGCTCGGAAATAGAACATAATGTACCTCTTCATAATGTGGAGTAAACGCGGACTGGCGGAAGTAGCCGCAGAAATAAAAAGACTTCTTTACGCATTAATAACCAACGGCACAGGGCGAAATAAAAGTGTGTGCGCCCGGCCCCTCCCGCACTCCCTGACGCGGCACAGGCGCACAAGCCTGTTAGTGTTTACACACCAGAATGATTATTTTAAAAACGGGGTTATTTTCCCGCCCCCCTGTTTTGCAGCGCCCCCTGCGCTTCTTCCTTGATTCTGCTGCTCAGGCTTGATCCAAAGAAATATTGGATAATGGCCGACAGCGCGACCCCCAACAGAAAACCGGTAACGGTATTAATCATATTCTCCCGCTGCACGATATTGACGGATGGCGAAAAACAGGCCATGAACAAAAATAGAAACGTCAGCAAGGTGACGCAAAACGCATACAGGTAGAGAAAATGGCTGCTCAGGAGCCGCAAAGCCGCAGGCCGTGGAGCCGCGTCCTGCAGATCCGGCGCAGCCCCGGCTGCCAGGGTGCCGGCCTCTCCCGCTTGCCCTGTTGTCTCCGGCCGGGCTTGCGGGTTATCTCGGTTATTTTCATTCATGGTAAAACCTCCGTTAATTAATACATCCGTTATTTCAATGTCATCCCACTCCCTGCGATTCATTAAAGGCATAACATCAGCGGGGTAAGTGATAAAGTTCACCTGTTTCATTTTGTCTCATTGACCTCTATGAGCCGTGTAATGAGGCGTAATGAGGTGTGCCAGCGAAATAAAAAACCCTCCCGGTTCTCATTGATGCCCCGGCAACCCCGGTGAGATAAGGGTAAAAACAACCCATTAGCGGCCGTTATTTCTCATTGCTTTATGATGCCGGGAAAAATAGCCGCGGCAGGCGGTGCATTTTGGCGGGAAAAAGATTGGCAAGGTTTTTTTATCAGATTAAGGGCAATGAACAATATGGGGGAATACGGCAGGCCTGAATGATTACCCGGCATCATCAGTTATGCGGCAGGCAGGCGGAATATGACAATTGTTAGCCGGTAAATAAAAGAAAGGGGCACAAGAAAGGATAAAAAAGCCGCCGCCGCTGAGATAATCCCGCGCCGGAAAGGGGCGGCGCAGGGCAAACCGGCGCCTTACGCGTGCCGGTTCAGGTGGGCAACGGCCTGCCGCAACCAGTGCAGCAAGGGTTCATCCAGCCAGGTTCCCTGCGAGAGTTCCGGCTGCTCCTCCATCGCCAGGCGGATTTTGGCATGAGTTTGCGGGTCGTTGCCCGCATAGGCACAAAACAGCGCCATCCAGCGCTGGGCCAGCGGCCGGGCCTCCGGGGCATCCGGCGCGATGCCCTGCGCCATCGCCCGGCGCATGTCAGCAATCAGCGGCGGCCAGGCGGACATCTGCTTCGGGTAGTTCTCATAGAGAAAGGCGTATTCGTCATCATTCAGGTAGCGGCGCAGGAGCTGCATTTTATTCTCCGCAAAGGCGCGGGTAATAAAGGCCTCAATCTCCGGCGTCATGCCGATTGCCGCCCGCATTGCCGGTTCCTGCTGGTGCATCTGGTTGAGCCGGTTGAGGAAATCGGGGTTGCAGGCGGTATCCCGCTCCAGCGCCAGCATCCAGCGCAGCGCCAGTTGCCGCGCGGCCGGTTCCTGCGGCAAGGTACGGTTCTCCAGCAGCCATTGTGCCTCTTTCACCAACGCACGCCACTCGGTGTCACGCGCCTCATCGGCCTGTGAGAGCGGCAGCTGGGTCAGCTCCTCCTGGGTAAAGTATTTCTCATACATCGTCGTTGACTCCCACGTTATCAGCCACAAATTCCAGCGTTGCCAGCCATTCGCCAATGGGCGTTTCCTCGTCCCGTTGCAGTTGCTCTGCCATCCGCAGCAGCCGGCGGCGCAGGAAAACAATATTGGCAAGCTGTTTGTCCAGCATAGCAATTTGTCGCGGAATCACCTCATGCAGGGGTAACGTGTGCCGGGCCAGCAGGTCACCGATATCCGCCAGCGTCAGCCCGAAGCGGCGCAACGCCTGAATCTGATGCAGCCGCACCAGATCATTCTGATGATAAAGGCGGTAACCCCCGGGCGAACGCGCCCCCGGCTTGAGCAAGCCCAGTGCGTCATAATGATGGAGCGTTCGTACCGTTACCCCGCCATGGCGGGCCAGTTCTCCTATCAACATCGTGCTCTCCTTTTCTGTACATCTCCATATAGCCTGCGGCCTGACGCGGCGTCAGGGTCAAGCCTTTTTGTTACACATAAACACCCCTGCGCAGTGCGGTGGCTCACAAAATTCCGCCCCGACTGCAACCGGTTTCTGAAACCGATTGCAGTGACAATCCCCCTTTCCTACACTGGCTCTGCACATTATTCATTCAGGAGATCACACGATGTCAGCATTTCCGGACGGGTTTTTATGGGGTGCCGCCACGGCGGCTTATCAGGTTGAGGGCGGTTACCAGGCCGACGGCAAAGGGCCGTCCATCTGGGATGAGTTTGCACACCGGCCGGGTGCCACTTACCAGGGCACCAACGGCGATGTGGCCGTCGACCATTACCACCGTTTCCGCGAGGATGTGGCGCTGATGGCGGAGCTGGGCATGAAAAGCTACCGCTTTTCTATTGCCTGGCCGCGCCTGCTGCCTACCGGGCGCGGTGAGGTGAATGAGGCCGGGATCGCCTTTTACAGCGACCTGATTGATGAACTGCTGAAACACCAGATTGAGCCGATGATCACCCTCTACCACTGGGACTTGCCGCTGGCGCTGCAACAGGAGGGCGGCTGGGAAGCGCGCACCACCGCCGACGCCTTTGTTGACTATGCCCGGCTCTGCTACCAGCGCTTTGGCGACCGGGTGAAACTCTGGTCAACCTTTAATGAGACGGTGGTGTTTATCGGCCACGGCTACATTACCGGGGCGCATCCCCCGGCAGTACAAGACCCGGCGCGGGCGGTGCAGGCCTGCCACCATGTGTTTGTGGCCCACGCTGCCGCCGTGGCCGCCTTCCGCCAGAGCGGCATCAGCGGGCAGATCGGCTTTGTGAACGTGCTGCAACCGCACACCCCGCGCAGCAATGCGCCGGAGGATGTGGCGGCCAGTGCGCTGGCAGACGGCATTTATACCCACTGGCTGTACGATCCGGTGCTCAAGGGGGAATACCCGGCAGAATTGCTGGCGAAAACCCAGTCGCTGTGGGGCGTGCCGCGTTTTGCACCCGGTGATGCCGACCTGTTGCGCAACAACATCTGTGACTTTATCGGCCTCAACTTCTATAAGCGTGAAATGGTGGCGGCCAACCCGCACGGTGACACCCAGCTCACCGCCAACCACAGCGGCACGCGCGGCAGCGGCCACCAGGCGGGCAAAGAGTTCGGGTTCAAAGGGCTGTTCAAGTTTGTGCGCAACCCGGACGGCGTCTACACCGACTGGGACTGGGAGATCTACCCGCAGGGGCTGACGGACGGGATTCTGGCGATCAAGGCGCGCTACGGCGATGTGCCGATCTACATCACGGAAAATGGCCTCGGCGCGAAAGACCCGATCATCGACGGCGAGGTGGTGGATGATGACCGCATCGACTACCTGCGCCAACACATCGCCGCGATTGCGGACGCCATTGAACAGGGCGCGGATGTACGCGGCTACTACCCGTGGTCGTTTATCGACCTGCTGAGCTGGCTGAACGGCTACCAGAAGCAGTACGGGTTTGTGTATGTCGATCATGCACGTGCGTTGGCGCGGCAGCGTAAAAAGAGCTTTTTCTGGTACCAGAAGGTGATTACCAGCAACGGAGAGCAACGCTGAGCAATCGGGGCCGGCCGGGTGCCGGCCCCGTTTTCCCCCTGCCCGTTCCCCCGCCGCGCCTTTCCCAATCTTCTTGTTTGTTTCTTAAACCCCAATCCGCTTTTACAACACATTCTTGATAAGCCGGGGAATTTCACTCTGGTAGTATGTGCCGGCTGAATGCGGGCCTCCCGCGTTGTTTCATCCTGCACAAAGGTTTTTTATGTCGCTAAATCAACATGCCCGGCGGATTGGCGGATGGTTGCTGGCCCCGCTGGCCTATCTGATCATGACGCTGCTGGGCAATACGCTGACGCTGGTGCTCTATGGCATGGCGCTCTCCCACAGTGAATCCCGTGCGCGGCTGCTCGGCACCACCGGCATGGCGCTGCCGTGGTATCTGTCACTGGTAACGGCGCTGGCGATGTGGCTGTTCAGCGCCTGGGTGCTGTGGCAGTTCACCCAGCGCAAACGCATTGTGCCGCGGCTCTACATTTTCTGGCTGTTGGTGACGGTGCTGCTGGCGATTAAAAGCTTTGCCTTTGCGCCGGTGCCGGATGACCTCGCGGTGCGCAGCCTGCTGGCCCCGCTGCTGGCGGCGGCGCTGCTGGTGCCCTATTTCTCCCGCTCGCGCCGGGTAAAACAGACGTTTATTGGCTAACCCCGCTGACTGCCCCGCGCCAACCGGCCGGGCGGCAGGCAGCGGTTCTTTTGACTTCAGACTTTCAGGCATTGCAATGACCGAATACCTGCTCTTGTTTGTCGGCACTGTGCTGGTAAACAACTTTGTACTGGTGAAATTCCTCGGGCTGTGCCCGTTCATGGGGGTCTCCAAAAAACTGGAGACCGCCATCGGCATGGGGCTCGCCACCACCTTCGTGATGACGCTGGCCTCCATCAGCGCCTGGGCGATCAACCGCTTTATTCTGCTGCCGCTCGACCTGGTCTACCTGCGCACGCTCTCCTTTATTCTGGTGATCGCCGTGGTGGTGCAGTTCACCGAGATGGTGGTGCGCAAAACCAGCCCGTCGCTCTACCGGCTGCTGGGGATCTTCCTGCCGCTGATCACCACCAACTGCGCGGTGCTGGGTGTGGCGTTGCTGAACATCAATCAGTCGCACAATTTCCTGCAATCCGCCGTGTATGGCTTCGCGGCGGCCGCCGGTTTCTCGCTGGTGATGGTGCTGTTCGCGGCCATCCGTGAGCGCCTGGCGGTGGCGGATGTGCCTGCGCCATTCCGCGGATCGTCCATTGCGCTGGTCACGGCCGGGCTGATGTCGCTGGCCTTTATGGGCTTTACCGGTCTGGTGAAATTCTGATGAGTGCGTTGTGGATTGCGATTGCGGCGCTGACGCCGCTGGCATTGATTTTCGGGCTGGTGCTGGGTTACGCCTCGCGCCGGTTCAAAGTGGATGAAGACCCGGTGGCCGAGCAGGTCGATGCCCTGCTGCCGCAGAGCCAGTGCGGCCAGTGCGGTTACCCCGGCTGCCGCCCCTACGCGGAAGCGGTGGCCAACGGCGAGAAGATCAACAAGTGCGCGCCCGGCGGCGAGCAGGTGATGGTGAAGATCGCGGCGTTGCTGAACGTTGATCAACAGCCGCTGGACGGCGGTGACACCGTCACGCACCCGGTGCGCAAAGTCGCCTTTGTGGATGAGAGCAACTGCATCGGCTGCACCAAGTGCATTCAGGCCTGCCCGGTGGATGCGATCGTCGGCGCGACCCGTGCCGTACACACCGTGGTAGCCGACCTCTGTACCGGCTGCGACCTCTGCGTCGCGCCCTGCCCAACTGACTGTATTGAAATGATTCCGGTAAAAACCACCACCGCCAACTGGAAATGGGATCTGAACACCATTCCGGTACGCGTCATCGCGGAGGGCCAGCATGTTTAACCTGCTCAAGGCCCTGAACAAACATAAAATCTGGGATTTCGCCGGCGGCATCCATCCGCCGGAGATGAAAACCCAGTCGAGCCATGCGCCGCTGCGCACGATGCCGCTCAGCGACGAATTCATCATTCCGCTGCAACAGCACCTCGGCCCCGAGGGTGAGCTGCTGGTGCGCGCCGGTGACCGGGTGCTGAAAGGCCAGCCGCTGACCGCCGGGCGCGGCCGCACGCTGCCGGTGCACGCGCCGACTTCCGGCACCGTGCGCGCCATTGAGCCGCGCATCACCGCCCACCCCTCCGGCCTGAAAGAGCTGTGCGTGGTGCTGGACGCCGACGGCGATGACCGCTGGTGTGCGCTGTCGCCGGTGGCGGATTACCACCAGCAGAGCGCCAACGACCTGATGGCGCGCATCCACCAGGCGGGCGTGGCTGGTCTCGGCGGCGCAGGCTTCCCCACCGCCGCCAAATTGCAGGGCGGCCGGCACGGCGTGAAAACGCTGATCGTCAATGCCGCCGAGTGCGAACCCTACATCACCGCTGATGACCGCCTGATGCAGGAGCACGCCCCGGCGATCGTCACCGGCACGCGCATCCTCTGCCATATCCTGCGCCCGGAGCGGGTGATCATCGGCATTGAGGACAACAAACCGGAGGCGATCGCCGCGCTGAAGCGGGCGCTGAAAGAGGACGCCACGCCGGGCGTGAAGCTTGAGCTGCGGGTGATCCCGACCAAATACCCGTCCGGCGGCGCCAAGCAGCTGACGCGCATCCTCACCGGGCAGGAGGTGCCGCACGGCAAGCACTCTTCGTCGATTGGTGTGCTGATGCAGAACGTCGGCACGCTGTACGCCATCACCCGTGCCATTGTGCACGGTGAGCCGCTGATTGAGCGCGTGGTGACGCTGACCGGGGAATCGGTCGGCCAGCCCGGCAACGTCTGGGCACGCATCGGCACGCCGGTGTCGCTGCTGCTGAAAGAGGCCGGGTTCCGCCCGCACGATCGGCAACTGGTGATCATGGGCGGGCCGCTGATGGGCTTTACCCTGCCGCACCTTGAGGTGCCGACGGTGAAGATCACCAACTGCCTGCTGGCCCCGTCACAGAGCGAAATGGGCGAGCCGCAGGCCGAAGAGGCGTGCATCCGCTGCAGCCAGTGCGCCGACGCCTGCCCGGCCGGGCTGTTGCCGCAGCAACTCTACTGGTTCAGCCGCGGCCAGGAGCACGAGAAAGCGCGCAACTATAACCTGTTCGACTGCATCGAGTGCGGGGCCTGCGCCTACGTCTGCCCGAGCAACATTCCGTTGGTGCAGTACTACCGGCAGGAGAAGGCGGAAATCCGCGAGCTGGATCAGGAAGCGGCACGCGCCGCCGATGCCAAAGCGCGCTTTGAAGCCAAACAGGCGCGCATGGAGCGGGAGAAACTGGCCCGTGAAGCGCGCCATAAACAGGCCGCTGTCCGGCTGGATGACAGCCAGAATGAGGCCGTGCAGGCCGCTGTGGCGCGGGTTGCCGCCAAAAAAGCTGCGCAACCGCTGGATGAGGCAGTGCGTGAGGCTGACCGGGCCGAGCGCCACGCCCGCCGCGCCGCCATTGAGGCGGAGATCCCGGTGGATCAGACTTCACAGTCAGAAGATGAACATCACCACGACGCCGATCCGCGCAAAGCTGCCGTGGCCGCCGCCCTCGCCCGCGTCAAAGCCCGTAAGGCCGCAGAAGCGGACGCAGACGCCGCCCCGGCTGCCGCCGCATCGGACACCGGCACGGATGACAAACGCAAAGCCGCGGTGGCCGCCGCATCGGACACCGGCACGGATGACAAACGCAAAGCCGCGGTGGCCGCCGCCCTCGCCCGCGTCAAAGCGAAAAAAGCGGTCGAGGCGAATGCCGATTTCGGTACCGCCGAGGTGGTGGATGCCGCTGTTCCCACCCCGCCTACCGACGACGACAAACGCAAAGCCGCCGTCGCCGCAGCGGTGGCGCGAGCCAAGGCTAAACGCGCTGCACCGGTGGATGCAGAGCCTGCCGACGCCGCCCCGGCGGAGCCGGAATTGAGCGCCGAAGACAAACGCAAAGCCGCTGTGGCCGCAGCGGTCGCACGCGCCAAGGCGAAACGTGCCGCGCAAACTGACGCAGAGCCTGCCGACGCCGCCCCGGCGGAGCCGGAACTGAGCGCCGAAGACAAACGCAAAGCCGCTGTGGCCGCAGCGGTGGCGCGAGCCAAGGCTAAACGTGCCGCCCCGGCGGATGCAGAGCCTGCCGACGCCGCCCCGGCGGAGCCGGAACTGAGCGCCGACGACAAACGCAAAGCCGCTGTGGCCGCAGCGGTGGCGCGTGCCAAGGCGAAACGTGCCGCGCAAACTGACGCAGAACCTGCGGAGGCTGCCCCGGCGCAGGCGGATACGGCCTCTGGTGAGGCACCGGAAAACCATTCGCCGCAAAACCATGCCGTAGAAAATAACCCTGCTGAACCGTTGCGCAAGGAGGCCGGGGCACCCCCTGCCGGCAGCGCCACGGAAAAACAAGAAAGTGACCCGCGCAAGGAGGCGGTCGCTGCGGCGATTGCCCGGATCAAAGCGCGCAAGGCCGCCGAAGAAACGATGTCGAACGAGGAATAAATGGCTTTCAGAATCGCAAGTTCACCCTTTACCCATAACCGGCAACGCACCAGCAGCATCATGCTGTGGGTGATGCTGGCCTGCATCCCCGGTATGGCGGCGCAGTGGTACTTTTTCGGCCCCGGCAACCTGGTGCAGGTGGCACTGGCGATGGTCACGGCGCTGAGTGCCGAAGGGGCCATCGTAGCGATGCGCCACCAGTCCGTTAAATCAAAACTGGGGGATAACTCCGCCCTGCTCACCGCGCTGCTGCTGGGCATCAGCCTGCCGCCGCTGGCCCCATGGTGGATGATTGTGCTTGGTACTTTCTTCGCCATCGTGATCGCCAAAGGGCTGTATGGCGGCCTCGGCCAGAACCCGTTCAACCCGGCGATGGTGGGTTACGTGGTGCTGCTGATCTCCTTCCCGGTACAGATGACCACCTGGCTGCCGCCGGACACGCTTCAGGCGCATGCGCTGGGCTGGCACGACACGCTGCTCAGCATCTTCAGCGGCCACAGCAGTGACGGCCTCACCGCCTACCAGTTACAGACGAATGTGGACGGCATCACCCAGGCGACCCCGCTGGACGGCTTCAAAACCGGGCTGCGCGCCGGGCATGCGTACACCCAGTTGCTGGCACAGCCGATCTACAGCGGCTTCCTGGCCGGTCTGGGCTGGCAGTGGGTTAACCTCGGCTTCCTGGCCGGTGGCCTGCTGCTGCTTGGCCGCCGCCTGATCCACTGGCATATCCCGGTGAGTTTCCTGCTGATGCTGGCGTTTTGCAGCGGGCTGGCGTGGCTGGTGAACCCGGCGCTCAACGCCTCACCGCTGATCCACCTCTTCTCCGGCGCGACCATGCTCGGCGCGTTCTTTATCGCTACCGACCCGGTGACCGCCTCCACCACGCCGCGCGGCCGCCTGATTTTCGGCGCGCTGATTGGCCTGCTGGTGTGGCTGATCCGTGTGTATGGCGGTTACCCGGACGGCGTGGCCTTTGCCGTGCTGCTGGCCAACATTACCGTGCCGCTGATTGACCACTACACCCAACCCCGTGTCTACGGGCATCGCTGAGGAGTTATGATGTTTGATACTATGCGACGCCACGGCACGACCCTGGCGCTGTTCGCGGCGTTGACCACCGGCCTGACTGCCGTGGTCTATACCCTGACCAAACCCACCATCAGCGATCAGGCTGCCCGGCAGCAGAAGGCGCTGTTTGATCAGGTGATCCCGGCCGGCGTCTATGACAACGCCATGCAGACCGAGTGTTACCTGGTCACTGACCCGGCGCTCGGCAGCGCTGCCCTGCACCGCCTCTACCTGGCGCGCAAAGGCGGCGAGCCGGTGGCCGCCGCCGTGGAAACCACCGCGCCGGACGGCTACTCCGGGGCGATCCAGATCCTGGTCGCGGCTGACTTCCACGGCAAGGTGTACGGCACCCGCGTGCTGGAGCACCATGAAACGCCGGGGCTGGGTGATAAAATTGAAGTGCGGATCTCTGACTGGATCAAGCACTTCGCCCAACAGACGATTAACGGGCCGGACGACCGCCGCTGGGCGGTGAAAAAAGATGGCGGCATGTTTGACCAGTTTACCGGCGCGACCATTACCCCGCGTGCGGTGGTGAATGCGGTGCGCCGCACCACCCTGTATATGGAAACCCTGCCGCCGGTTCTTGCCACCTTACCCCCTTGTGGAGCCTCTGATGAGTGAAGCCAAACGCGTAACCATTGACGGGTTGTGGAGAAACAACTCTGCGCTGGTCCAGCTGCTGGGCATGTGCCCGCTGCTGGCCGTGACCTCAACTGCCACCAACGCCCTCGGGCTGGGGCTGGCCACCACGCTGGTGTTGTTCTGCACCAACAGTTCGATTTCGCTGATGCGCCGCTGGATCCCCAGTGAAATCCGTATCCCGATCTACGTGATGATCATCGCTTCGGTGGTGAGCTGCGTGCAGATGCTGATCAACGCCTACGCTTATGGCCTGTATCAGTCGCTGGGGATTTTTATTCCGCTTATCGTCACTAACTGTATCGTGATCGGCCGCCCGGAGGCATACGCCGCCAAAGCGCCGGTGCGTTACGCCGCGCTGGACGGGCTGATGACCGGCCTCGGCGGCACCCTGACGATGTTTGTGCTCGGGTCGATGCGTGAGATCCTCGGCAACGGCACGCTGTTTGACGGCGCAGATCAGCTGCTCGGCAGCTGGGCGAAAGTGCTGCGGATTGAGGTGGCGCACCTGGATTCGCCGTTCCTGCTGGCGATGCTGCCGCCGGGGGCGTTTATCGGCCTGGCGATGCTGCTGGCGATCAAATACCTGATTGACCAGAAGATGAAAGCGCGCAACGCGGCGGTGAGCGTCACCTCGCCGGTTGCCCAGCCGGGGGAGCCTGAAAAAGCGTTATGAACCAGGAAAAAAGGACGAGTATTCTTAGCCGGCTGCGGGATAACGACCCGCACCCCACCACCGAGCTGGTCTACAGCACCCCGTTTGAGCTGCTGATCGCCGTGCTGCTGTCGGCACAGGCCACTGACGTCGGCGTCAATAAAGCCACCGCGAAACTCTACCCGGTGGCGAATACCCCGCAGGCGATACTGGATCTCGGCGTGGACGGCCTGAAGGAATACATTAAAACCATCGGGCTGTATAACAGCAAAGCCGAGAACGTCATCAAGACCTGCCGCCAGCTGCTGGAGCGGCACGGCGGCGAGGTGCCGGAAGACCGCGCCGCGCTGGAAGCCTTACCGGGCGTCGGGCGTAAAACCGCCAATGTGGTGCTGAACACCGCGTTCGGCTGGCCGACCATCGCCGTTGACACCCACATTTTCCGCGTCAGCAACCGGACGAATTTCGCACCGGGCAAGAACGTCGATCAGGTCGAAGAGAAACTGCTGAAAGTGGTACCGGCCGCCTTCCGGGTGAACGCGCACCACTGGCTGCTGCTGCACGGCCGTTACACCTGCATTGCCCGTAAACCGCGCTGCGGCTCCTGTATCATTGAGGATCTCTGCGAGTATAAAGACAAGGTCTACGAGTAGCGGCTTTCTGCCTCCCCGGCGCCGGGCTGGGCGACGGAATAGTGACGCCCGAGCTTGCCCTGCAGCCTCAGGTTAAACACCGGGGCGTCCGGGTGGGTGAGGCGGTTCTGCAACAGGTTTACCGCCTCCACCCCCAGCGCCCGGCTCGGCACATGCAGCGTGGTCAGCCACGGGGCCAGTGCCGTAAGCGGCGGGTGCTCCACCCCGCTGCCGAGCAGCGAGACATCCTGCGGTACCCGTAACCCCATCTCCTTCAGCGCGGCAATCGCCCCGTTTACCAGCGGGCTGCCGCCGCACAGCAACACGCTGGGCCGCTGTGACGGCGCGCAGGCGGTAAAGTAGCCACGTACCGCCTCCTGCGCCTCTTTCTCACAGAAGTTCTGCGTCACCAGCAAGTGATGTTCTTCATCGAACACACAGCGGTGGTGGTGAAACGCGCTCTTGATCCCCTCCAGCTGGGCCACCAGCGTCTCCGGCCGCAGGCAGAGCAGGGAGAGAATGCGGTGATGCCCCTGCTCCAGCAGGTAATGCGCGCCGCGAAAGCCGATGGCCCGGTGATCGGGCGAGACGCTGTCGAGCGCCATCTCCTGGTCAAGGCTGTTAATCAGCACGCAGGGCTTGCCGAAGCTGGCCGCCAGCTTGTGTACCACCGGGTCATCAATGCCGAGCAGGATAATCGCCTGGGCGCGCGGCGTGTTGAGCTTCTCCAGGAACAGCGGGATATCCGCGTGCCGCTCCTGCAGCGCGCAGCTATGCAGGTGAACGTCATGCGGGGCGATCGCCTCCTGCACGCCCTGAATCACCTCGTAATAAAAATGATCTTGCCGGGCATAAAAAGCCCGGTCAGGCGCAAACAGCAGAATATTATTAATCAGCAGCCGGTTGGAGAGCGTCTCCGCCACCCCTATTTCCCGCGCGCAGGCGAGTATTTTATCCCGCGCCTGTTGGCTGGTATTGGATTTACCCGCCAGCACCCGTGATACGGTGCTGAAAGATAACCCGGTACGTAATGAGATTTCCTTTATCTTTAACTTCCCCATCGGGTTGTGATCTCCGGCGCATAGGCCCCGTGAGAATAATTCACTGGTAGCCTATTGAAATTATTGAGAACGACGCAGGCTACGTGAAAAGCTCCCGGCATGGTGGGAGTATTATCACAAATTAGTGTTGATTCCTGACAATCTCAAAACTTACCTTCCTTTCACCCTATTTCAGATCGGAGATAATAATGAAAATATTATTAATAACGGTTAATTTAATTCCTGCTTCACTGTTAGCAATACGTTGACCTCGTTATATTCCGGCACTCCCGTTGCTGAAATTTATCTATTTAGTCATGCGCGGGTGAAATTACCGGAATATCCGCGCGACGTTTTCCAGCCGCTGTCCGGCAATGCCTGAGGGTTGCGTTGGCTGGCTTGGGCTTTTTTGCTGGGATCGGGGGTTGTTGCGTTGGCATACGCAGCATTCTGATTAAGATCGAGGTTTGTTGCGTTGGCATACGCAGCATTCTGATTAAGATCGAGGCTTGTTGCGTTGGCATACGCAGCATTCTGATTAAGATCGAGGCTTGTTGCGTTGGCATACGCCCGCATTCTTTCTGCGGCCCCGCTGCCGCCACCGCGCAAGGGGCGCGTAAGCGCCCGCCCCTTGCATCCCCGCGCCTGGGTGCCCCGGCTGAATCATTGCCCGCTCCCGCGGGTAGTATTCGCCCCATCCATGGGGCTCACCCCTTCGGGGCAACGCTTCGCGTTGTTCAAATTGGCTCCCGGCCAATTTGTCCTCATTTCGCCTCCGGGCTAATCGGGCCGCCGCAGACACGCTCCCAGCGTGGCTGCGACTCTCGCGGAATTATTCGCCCCATCCATGGGGCTCACCCCTTCGGGGCCAACGCTTTGCGTTGTTCAAATTGGCTCCCGGCCAATTTGTCCTGTGTGCTCGCCCGGCCCTGCGGCTCCACTCGGCAATGATTTTTACGCCCCCACCACCTCTGCATATCATTGGGTATGTAAGGAAAAAGTAGGGGTGATCCTTTTGGTTCTGCCCGCTCACCCGGCCCTGCGTCCTCGTCGGCAATAATTTAATGCCCCCGCCACCTCTGCATATCCTTGGATATGTAAGGAAATGGTAGGGGTAAATATTGCCCGGCCCTGCGTCCTCGTCGGCAATAATTTAATGCCCCCGCCACCTCTGCATATCATTGGGTATGTAAGGAAATGGTAGGGGGTAAATATTGCCCGGCCCTGCGTCTCCACTCGGCAATGATTTTTACGCATCCATCACTTCTGCATATCATTGGGTAGGTGTGAAAAACGTTGGCGGCAAATCCAGATATTCAGGCCGTCTCACTAAAACAGGAGGCTTCTATGATCATCGCCCAGGTATCAGACATTCATGCAGCACCTGATAATGACAATCTCTCCCGGTTCGCGCGCGCCCTCTCCTGGCTGGATTTCATTAAGCCAGATGCCCTGGTACTTACCGGCGATGTGATTGATAACCATTGGGCAGAAGGCTACGAAAAAGTATCGGCTTGCCTGCATAAAAGAACCTGGCCAACCTTTGTCCTGCCCGGGAACGCTGACGATAGCACAGGGATACGCGCTATGTGGGGTCGCCGCAGGTCTCCGGCCATAGAAGATGATGCACTGCATTTTGTGGCGGAGCTCGGCGGGCTGCGCCTTATCGGGCTTGACTCCACGCTCCCGGGATCGCCGGCAGGCAGTGTGTCTGAGCATCTTCTGTGGCTGGAACACACCCTGAGCACCGGCGGCGGGACACCCTCCATACTGTTTCTGCACCACCACGTATTTCATAGCGGCATTCCTTCCATGGATCAGATCATGTGCCGTGACGCAGGAAAACTGGGGGCGCTGTTAGGCCGGCATCCGCGGCGGCCCATCGCTATCGCCACCGGGCATGTCCACCGGCCGATGGCGGGCAATCTGGCAGGGATCCCCGCTTATATCTGCGGCTCCATCTGCCCCGCCAACCCGGTGTGGTTTGGATCAGACACCGTGCCCCCCGCTGACGATCCCCCCTCGCTGATGCTCTATCGCTTTGCCGGTGGGGCGTTGGTCAGCCACATTATTGCGGTGTGACCGTGTATCCCGGCCGGGAGAGCGGCGCAGTTCGCCAGAGAAATGACGGGATAATACGGCAAGGCAAATGCGTTCCCACTGACAAAAAAGGAGCACCTTCCGGCGCTCCCCGTTTTTATTGCGGCGGCTTTACTCCTGCCGCGCGGTTACAGCAGTTTTTTCGACTGTTTCAGCACCACGTCGCAGGCTTTGGTTTTCAGCTTCTGCTTCAGCTGGGCGGTGCCGACGCCGATGTTGCTCAGGTTCAGGTCGTTGCCCTGCCCGGTGTGCAGGATGCCGCCGAGGCCGTCCTGGTAATCTTCACTCTGTGCGCCGGAAGCGCTCTGGATGCCGAGCTTGCTCAGCAACTGATCCTTCACGCTCGCAGCGTTGGTGGTCGAGAGCACGTTGTTTTTGACGCAATACTCCAGCACACCCGCGGCGTTGGTGGCGCTTTCGGCTTTCAGGCCGTTGTCGCCGCCGTTGAGCAGCCCGGTCAGGGTGCCGAGCGACAACCCGCCGCTGCCGGTGGCGGCGGTGTTGCTGCCGCTGGTGGCAGTGCTGTTATTGCTGTTCAGCGCGTCGCTGGCGCTTTTCAGCGTACCGGCCCAGTCTGCCTGCGCCGCGCCGCTTACCAGCGTGCCGCCCAATGCCAGCGCCATAACCCAACGTGATGAAAACTTACCCATGTCCTGCCCCTCATTGATAAAAATGACTAAAAATGATGCTGCCAAAAATCAGGCTGAAACCTTAGGCGGCCGCGCAGGCCGCCTCAACCAGATCAGTCCGAGTTTGCCGCGGATAAGGTGAATTCAGCGGCTTATCCGGCTTAAGACAGGATAACAGGGTAAAACACTGCCGTCAGGCGCGATATCCGGTGGCTGTCGGTTTCTGCTGCCGTTGTTGCAACGCCAGCAAAATCGCCTCATAGCGCACCTCGTCCAGCCGGTAGAAACACCACCAGATCACCAGCGTCAGCAACGCCAGCAGCCCGGGGTAGATAAACATCAACAGCGTAATGCCGTGCTCGGCGGTGGGCGTCTGAATGCTGTTGGGCCGGTACCCCACCCACGCCAGCACCACGCCCGGCAGTGAACCGGCAATCGCCTGCGACAACTTGCGGCTGAAGGTGAAAAACGAATAGACCATGCCCTCGGTGCGCAGCCCGGTTCGCCACTCGCCATACTCCACCGCGTCGGAGGCGAACGCCCAGTAGAGGCTGTTCACCAGCGCGCTGCCGAAAAACGCCAGACAGGAGAACAAAATAAACGGCAGCGCGCCGGGCGTGGGCCAGAAATAGTTACAGAGATCGCCCAGCGCCCAGATGGCGCAGCCCAGCACAAAGGTCACCTTCTTGCCGTGGTGCTTGCTGAGCCACGGCACACAGGCCACGCCAAGGAACACGCAGCCCATGCTGAAAAACCCCATATAGGGCAGGATGCCGATGTCACGCAGCACATACTGGCAATAGTAAACCTGTGCCACCAGCTTGACGTTAAAGGCGGAAAAGGTCAGCAGGTTCACCAGGCAGAGCAGCAGCAGCGGCGTATTGCGGCCGATGGCGCGCACCCCGGCCATCAGCGGGAACGGCGGTGCCTGGCGCTGAGCCGCCTCCGGCTGGCCGATGCGCTCATGGATATTGGCGTAACAGAACAGCTGCAACAGCACGCCCACCAGCGCAAAGCCCCCCACCACCCACAGCGCCCCCTGTTGGCTGGTGGGCACCCAGGCCAGCAGCGGCACAAAACAGACGGTGGTGATCAGCAGCGCCAGGTTCGAGCCGCCCTGCCGCCAGGCGGCCAGCTGGGCGCGCTCCACCGGGTCTTGCGTCATGGCGGCGATCATCGAGCCGTAAGGGATATTCACAATGCTGTAAATCAGCCCAAACAGCATATAGCTGAAATAGGCCCACAGCAGCGTGCCGTCCGGGCTGAAGCCCGGCTGCCAGAAACTCGCCAGCGTCGCCAGCCCGAGCGGGACCGCGCCGAACAGGATAAACGGCCGGAACTTGCCGCGCGGGCCGATGTTGCGCCGCCGGTCTACCCAGGTGCCGACGCTGAAATCCGCCAGGGCGTCAAACAGCTTGGTGAAGAAAAACACCCCACCGGCGGCCGCAGGCGGCAGGCCCAGTGTGTCGGTGTAGAACTTCAGCAGGTAGATCTGCCCGAGGTCAAACATAAAGCCGTTGCCGACGTCGCCCAGCCCGTAGGCCAGCTTCTCGCGCAGCGTCAGCAGCGGTTGCGCCTGCTCGCCCCCGGCGGGCCGGGCGGCCGCCAGGGTTGTGGAATGGTGCATCATGATGTTTTTCTCCCCACCTGAACGGCCGGCGGTCGTGGTATGTGCGGGTCAGGCGTCGCCGGCGGGGTGCCGGCGCGCCTCCAGGTCACTGACGATCTTCACGTAAGTCTTCTCATTCAGGCGGTAAAACAGCCCCATCACGGCGGCGGTCACCAGCGCCAGCACGCAGGGGCAGAAAAAAATCAGCTGGCGTAACCCCTCCTGTGTGGCGTCGCTCTGCACCACGTTCGGCACGTAACCGATCTGCGTCAGCATCAGGCCGGGGAAGAAACCGGCCAGCGCCTGCGACACCTTACGGAAGAAAGTGAAGCCGGTGTAAACCGTGCCCTCGGCGCGCACGCCGGTGCGCCACTCGCCGAACTCCACCGTGTCTGACACCAGCGCCCAGTTGAGGCTGTTGACAAACGCCGAGCCGAAAAAGGCCAGGCAGGAGAACAGCACAAACAGCAGCGAACTGCTGCCGAAGGCGTAGTTCAGCAGGTCACCCGCCGCCCAGATCAACAGCCCGCCGAGGTAGACCGGCTTCTTGCCGAAACGGCGCACCATCACCGGCACCAGCAACACCCCGAGGAAGATGCAGCCCATGCTGAAGAAGCCCATCCACGCCATCAGTGAGAGGTCGTTCAATACGTACTGGGTGTAGTAGATCTGGATCGCCAGCTTGACGTTAAACGCCGCCAGCGTGCAGAGGTTCGCCAGGCAGAGGATGAACAGCGGCCGGTTACCGGCGATGGCGCGGAACGAGGCGAGCAGCCCCGGCCGTGCGCCGCTGGGCGCGGCGCTGACATAACGCTCGGTCACGCCGCGGTAACAGAGCCACATGCAGCCGAGGCCCAGCAGCGCAAACAGCGAGGAGGCGGCCAGATAGCCCTGCTGCGGGTTGTGCGCAAAGCGGTCGAGGATCGGCACAAAGCCCACGGTGCAGAGCAGCAGGCCGAGCGTCGCCCCACCCTGCCGCCAGGCGGCGAGCTGGGCGCGGTCATCCGGGTTTTTGGTCATCGCCGGTACCATCGCGCCGTAGGCGCAGTTCATCATGCTGAAAAACAGGCCGTAGAGCATAAACAGCACGGTCGCTATCAGCGCTTTGCCGCCGGGTGAGAATGGCGTGCCGACGAAGTTCACGACCGCCAGCAGCGCCACCGGGAAGGCGGCAAACAGGATAAACGGCCGGAACTTGCCGCGCGGCCCAACGTGGCGGCGGGCATCCAGCAGCACGCCGGTGCCCATGTCGGTGAAGGCAGTGAAGAACTTCGCCACCAGAAAAATCAGGCCGCCCCACGCGCCCGGCAGGCCGAGCACATCGGTGTAGAACTTGAGTAAATAGAGCGTGCCGATATCCAGCAGCAGGTTGGAACCGACATCGCCGAGGCCGTAGGCGACTTTTTCACGCAGCGGCAACGTGGAGAGCACGGCGCGCGGCGGTGCTTCGACGGAGAGGGTCATGGTTAATCTCCTGAGAGGCGCACCGCAGGGCGGTGCGCAAAAAAGGGTGTGGACGTACCGGTCAGGCGTCACGCAGGGTGGCGAACAGCACCGCCCATGCACTGTCACGGCGGTAGAACACCGGCGGCTGCCCCAGCGGCGCGGCCACGGTGACCTCATGGCCGCCGCTGTCCGGCTCGCCGGTCCAGAGGTTGACCCAGTGGTCACGCGGCAGGTAAAGCGTCCACGCCCGGCAGTCGGGCTGGTGCACCGGCGCCACCAGCAGGTCCCGCCCCAGCAGGTACTGGTAGGCGAGATCAAAGGTCTGCGGGTCATCCTCGTAGTGCAGCAGCAGCGGGCGCATCACCGGGATGCCCTCGCGGCTGTTCTCCGCCACCGCCTGCTTCAGGTAGGGTTTCAGGCGGCGGAAGATGCCGGTCATACGCGCCAGGTGGCACAGGGTGTCGTCGTCGCTGTCGAACTGCCAGTTATCGTCCGGGCGGTTGCCTTCGTGGCTGCGCATCATTGGGGTGAAGGCGGCGAAATCGCACCAGCGCAGCAGCAGCTCTTTGCTGCGTTTCATGCCGAACAGCGTGGTGTAGCCGCCGAGGTCGCTGTGGTGCAGGCCGTGGCCGGTCATCGCCAGTGACAGCGCCGCCGGGATCACCGACGCCAGCCCGTCATCCAGGCTCCAGTCCACGTTCTGATCCCCGGCCCACATCATCAGCGAATATTTCTGGCTGCCGGTGTAACCGGCGCGCATAAAGAACAGCACCTCGCCCAGTTTGCCGGTCTCGGCCAGCGCCTCGTAGTTGCACTGCGCCCAGAGCGCCGGCCAGCGGTTGTGCATGATCTCGGCGCTCACGCCGTTGTGCAGGAAGGTGTCGGTGGGCAGGTATTCGCCGAAGTCGGCCATCCAGCCGTCGAGGCCGAAGCCAATCAGGTTGCGTTTGATCACCTCTTTGTACCAGCGGTACGCCGCGGGGTTGGTGAGATCCACCACCCCGGCGTAGAACTCGCCGAACTCCACCTGATAGTCGCGCCCCTCCGCGTCCCGCGTCAGGTAGCCGTGGGCCGCCGCCTCGGCGTAGAGCTCTTTCTCGATTGCCACGTAGGGATTGATGTAGCCGAGGAAGCGCACGCCCTCCTGTTTCCACTGCGGGATGCGCTGGTCAAGCCCCGGGTAGAGTTCTTCGTCCCAGCGCCAGTTCCACATCAGCCGTTTGCCGAACGAGGTGATGCGACGCCCTTCCCAGTCCTGCGCCCAGATGCCCGCCACGCTGACGCCCATTTCACGGGCGCGATCCAGCTTCTGCTGGCAGACGTCGGTGCCGCCCTGAATGCCGAGGATGATGCCGTCATACACCCAGTCCGGCAGTTCCGGCTGGCGGCCGAGCATCGTCGAGAGTTTGCTGACCAGCGCCAGCTGGCTTGGGGCGGTGTCAAAGCAGAGCTCGGCCTGTGCTTCCCAGATTGCCAGCTCATGGTGGTCAGGCGCAGAGAAGTCAAAACACATGTAGCTGCTGTTGCTGACATGGCAGAAATAGCGGCGGCTGGAGACAAAGGTCGGCTGCGGGAAGAACGTCCAGTAGTAGTCGCCGCCGGCGTTTTCCTGGCAGTCCGCCTGCCAGGTGACCAACGTTTTTTTGTTGCGCCCGACGCCCTGTTCACTGGTCCAGAGCGGGAACGGGCGGCCGCGCAGGTTGAAGTAGGAGAACTGCTCGCCGCAGCCGTAAACGCGCTCCTCCGGCTCCGCCACCAGGTTCAGCCAGAGCCGGTTATGGTGCGGGCTGGCGTTGGCGATCAGAAGCCGCAGGCGGCCTGCGTCATCCTGTGCGATGGTCAGCGTGGCGGAGGCGACCGCCCCGCGTGACAGCGTGACGCAGACCCCGTGTGCGCTGTCACGGATGGCGCACTCAGTCAGCGCCAGTTTTTCATGCAGCTTGTCTTTGATGCTGAAGTTGCCGCGGAACATCTCAATGTCCGCCTCGCCCTGCCCGACGCTCAGGCAGGGGTGTTGCGCGCTGTGCTGCAACAGCAGGCGGCCGTCGAGGTGCAGGGTAAAGCCGTCTGTGGCCGGGCTGAACCGGAGGCCGCCCTGGGGGGTGGTGCTTGTCATGATGGTATGCTCCCTGTGTGTGAGCCGGCATCAGGCCAGTTCAAGCAAGTCCAGATCCAGCAGTTGCGCGACTTTGCGCAGCAGCGGGCGGTGGTCGCCGTAGGCCAGCGAGGTGTGGTGCTCCATCCCGGCCGCCAGCAGCCGCTGCCGGTAGAGGTCAGCGTGAACATCCAGCCGCGCCACCCCGGCGGTGCCGGAGAAGGCCAGAGGCGCTTTCAGCATCTCGCCGCCCGCCAGCATCAGCCGCAGTTTGCCCTGCCCTTGTGAGATGCGGCAGAGGGTGATGCGCCCCGGTTTCAGCGCGAACTCCGACAGCAGCGGCAGTTTGCGGTTGGAGTGCAGCGCGGCGCGCACCGGCCCGTCGCGGTCGGCCATCTCAATCGGTGCCTGCCCGCAGTGCCAGAACACCACGCTGTCCTGTTCCGGGTCGATGTCCACCAGATCGGTATTGAACGCCCCCTGCCCGGAGGCCCACTGCAACAGCAGCGAGGAGAGCACGCCGAACATGTCCGCCTCACAGCCGCAGGGGATCTGGTCTTCATTCATCAGCGCCAGCGCACCGCAGGCGGCACAGCCATAGTCGGTGAAGAAATCGGGCCAGCAGCGCACGGCGATGCCGTCATAGCCGTGGGTTTTCGCCTGCTGTTGCAGCGCGGCATAGACTTTCAGCGTTTTGCGGGTCGGCGCTTCCGGCATCTCCTCAAGGTTGCTGAAATCGCGGCTGCGCCGCTGCCACGGGGCATCGGTGACGCGCTCCGGCAGCGCGGCCGCCTGCGCGATCAGTTCCTGCACCGGCAGCCGCTCGCTGTGGGTACCGAAGCGTGCTTCCAGCTGGTCACGGTCATAGTTGCAGGCATCAAAGCCTTGCGGGTGGTCGCCCACTACCAGCACTTTCGCCCGCCGCAGTTTGCTGACGATCCCGGCGGCCTGTGCCAGCAGGCGCAGCTCCGTGGCGGCGTGGGCGCTGCCCGGCGCGGCGTGCAGCGTGTGTACGCGAAGGCCGTGGCGGCTCAGGGCATGGCAGGCGAGGTTCACGCCGCAAAAGGCGTTTAGCCGCAACCGCCCGCCGGTGCGCGCCTCCGGGAACGACCAGAGCAGCGTGGGCACCGCCCATGCCCGCAGCAGTTCGGTGGTCAGCGCCGCGTCGGTAAAGGTCACTTGCAGGATCACCAGCAGATCGGGTTGCGCCTCACGCAGCGCGGCAGCGGCGGTGTGTACCGCGTCCGCATCCAGGCAGAGCACCGGCTCCCCGGCCAGCCGGACGCCGAGGCCGCGCAGCGTCTGCCACGCCTGCGCCAGCATCTCCTCTGCATAGGGCACATCAAAGGTGGCGCGCCCCAGCGCCAGCACGCCGAGGGTCAGCGGACGGGCAGTATTATCGTTCATGGCTTACTCCTCCCTGAGGATGCTGAAATGGTGCGCGGTGTGGTGGCGGTAGATTTCGCCCGGTTGCAGGACAACGCCGGGGAAGTGCGGCTGGTTAACGCTGTCCGGGAAGGCCTGCGTCTCCAGGCACAGCCCGGCAAACGCGCCGTAGGGCGCGCCGCCCTTGCCGACCCACGGCCGGTTGCTGAGTTTCGCGCCGTTATAGAGTTGCAGGCCGGGCTGGTCGGTAAACACCCGCATTTCACGCCCGGAGACCGGGTCTGCCAGCGTGGCGGCCGGGTGCAAACCGTTGCCCGTAGAACGCGCCCGCAACACATAGTTGATGTCGATGGCCGGTTGCTGCGCCATCGCCGCGCCCAGCGCGATCGGTTGACGGAAATCGAGCGGCGTGCCCGCTACCGCGTAGATCCCGCCGGTCGGCAGCATGGTCGCCGGGTCAACCGGGGTATAGAGATCGGCCTCTATCTGCAACCGGTGCCCGCGGATGTCAGACGCCTGCGCTGACAGATTGTAGTAGCTGTGGTTGGTGAGGTTGACCGGCGTCGCCCGGTCGGTCACCGCGTCATACTCAACATGCAGCACGTTCTCTTCCGTCAGGCGGATGCGGTGCGTCACCGCCAGCGTGCCGGGGTAGCCCTCTTCGCCGTCCGGCGAGACGCGGTGGAAGCGCACGCCGTCCGCTTCAGCCTCCGCCTGCCAGACGTACTTATCAAAGCCGCGCACCCCACCGTGCAGGTGCTGGCCGGTGGCCGCCTCATTGCAGGCCAGCGTGAACGTCTCCCGGCCGAGGCGGAAGCCGCCGCCGCCGATGCGGTTGGCACAGCGCCCGGCTATCGCGCCGAAAAACGGGTGCCCGGCCTGATACTCCGCCAGCGTGTCAAAGCCCAGTACCACGTCCGCCAGCCTGCCGTGCCGGTCGGGCAGCCAGAGCTGGGTAATGATGCAGCCATAGTTAGTGACTGCTAACCTGATGCCCTGCGCATTGGTCAGGGTAAACAGGCTCACCGCCTGCCCCTGGTGTTCCCCAAACGGGGTTGCTGTTACCTGCGTCATCTCACTCTCCTGTAAAATGGCCCGCCTGCCCCTGACTGCCGAACAGCCGGATCTTCTCCTGCACTTTGCGCCGCATCGCCTCGCGCCCGCTGCCCAGCGACACCGCCAGCGCGTACTCCTGCGGGTCATCGGCCAGCACCGCCGCCATGCCTTCGGTAAACGCCTGCCGCAACTCGGTGTCCACGTTGACTTTGGCGACCCCGAGGCCGATGGCGCGGCGCACCTGATCGTCCGGCACGCCGGAGCCGCCGTGCAGCACTACCGGCCGCTGCACGATTTCACGGATCTCCGCCAGCCGGTCAAACGCCAGCCGGGGCGTTGTTTTGTACAGCCCGTGGGCGGTGCCGATAGAAACCGCCAGGTAATCCACCCCGGTGGCCTGCACAAAGGCCAGCGCCTCGTCGCAGCCGGTGATCAGCGCATCCTCTTCCGCCACGTCGATCTCATCCTCCACGCCGCCGATTTTGCCGATCTCCCCTTCACAGCCGATGTGCAGCGCGTGGGCGACCTCCGCCACCGCGTGGGTAATGCGCACGTTCTCATCAAACGGCAGGTGCGAGCCGTCAAACATCACCG
The DNA here is from genome assembly GCF_002858675.1 of Chimaeribacter californicus. GTDB lineage: Bacteria > Pseudomonadota > Gammaproteobacteria > Enterobacterales > Enterobacteriaceae > Chimaeribacter > Chimaeribacter californicus. The sequence goes on along the minus strand of NZ_PJZF01000001.1, from coordinate 508,491 downwards.
ACTGGAAGCCGCAGCGCACCGCCTCCATGGTCTGCTCAAAGCTGCGGCTGTGGTCGAGGTGCACGCAGACCGGCACCGTCACGCGGTCCAGCCAGGCATCCACCAGCGCTTTCATCGGCCGCATCCCCAGCGTGTTAATCACCTTCTGGCCGATCTGGATCATCACCGGGGACTGCTCCGCCTCGGCAGCCTCCAGGATCGCCAGCACGGTTTCGGCGTTGTGGGCGCTGAACGCGCCGATGGCATAACCCTGCTGCCACGCATGGCGAATCAGGGTATCTCCCGCGATATAGGGCATAGTTCACTCCTCTGTAGTGATGTGTCAGATGTCGTGATATGTCAGATGTCGTGACGTGTCAGGCACCGTGATAATGCCGCCCTGCGGCGGCCCGGGCCTGTTCCAGCAGGGCGCTCCAGTCCTGCCGCCCACGCCCCTGTGCCCGCGCCTGGCTGTAGAGCTCACGTGCGGCCGCGCCCAGCGGCAGCGGCACGCGCAACTGGCCGCCGATGTCCAGCGCCAGCCCCAGATCCTTGTGGGCCAGATCGATCATAAAGGCCGGGCTGAGGTCGCCTTTCAGCACTTTGTCCGGCCAGCTGGTGGTGAAATGTCCGCGCCCGGCGGAGGTCTGGCCCATCACCTCCAGCGCGTTGGCGAGCGGCAGGCCGAGCGCCTCGCACAGTACCGCCGCCTCGGCCGAGAGCGCATTGAGCGCGATGCTCATGTAGTTGTTGACGATTTTCATGCGGATGCCGCACCCCGGGCCGCCCGTTTCCACCAGCGTGTCCCCCATGCAGCGCAGCAACGGCGCGGCACGGCGCACCTGTTCCGGCGTGCCGCCCGCCAGGATCAGCAGCGTGCCTGCTACCGCATGTTCCGAGGTGCGCCCGACCGGCGCATCCATAAAGCTGACGCCCCGTTCGGCCATCGCCTGCGCCAGCGCGTCGCTCTCCAGCGGATGGATGGTGGACATCTCCACCACCAGCGCGCCGGGGGTGAGGGTCTCCGCGACGCCCTGCGCGCCCAGCAGCACCTGCCGCACCCGCTGCCCATCCGGCAGCATGGTGATCACCACCTCCACGCCGCGCGCCGCGTCTGCCGGGCTGGCGGCGGCCTCTGCCCCGTCGGCCACCAGCGACGCCACCGCCTGCGGGCTGAGATCGTAAACCTGTAGCCAATGCCCGTGGCGCAACAGGTTCCGCGCCATCGGCGCGCCCATCTGCCCCAGTCCGATAAATGCCACTTTCGCCATGGCTGCGTTCTCCCTTTTGGTCATGCCCAAGAAAAAATGACATTCAATCTGTCATTTCATGGTGTTTTTTGATCATATTTGTTGTTTTGAGTAAAAAATCAGACACCAGTCACTTTTTCAACAATTTGCGCCGATAAACTGGACAGCAGTGACCATCAGGATCGTTAAGGAGAGCGCCATGACCACATTGGCCTGCGTGGGGATTACCGTGGAAGACCGGTTGTATTATCTGGATACGCTGCCTGAGGGCGGCGGCAAGTATGTGGCCCGGGAGTATCAGGAAGCGGGCGGCGGCCCGGCGGCCACCGCGGCGGTGGCGGCCGCGCGGCTGGGGGCGCAGGTCGATTTTATCGGCCGCGTCGGGCAGGATGCCTGCGGTGAGGCACTGTGCGCCGGGCTGGCGGCGGAGGGCGTATCGGTGCAGCACTGCCGCCGGATAGCGGGCGCGGCCTCCGGCCAGTCCGCCATTGTGGTGGATCGCTACGGTGAGCGGATGATCATCAACTTTCCCGGCCGGGCGCTGGCGGCCGACGCGGAGTGGCTGGATGCGATCGATTTCCGGCGCTATGACGCGCTGCTGGCTGATGTGCGCTGGCCGGAAGGGGCGCAACAGGCGATGGCACAGGCGCGGGCGGCGGGCATCCCGACGGTGCTGGACGCCGACCTCACGCCGCAGCCGATCGCCCCGCTGCTGGCGCTGGCTGACCATGCGGCCTTCTCCTGGCCCGCCCTGCAACGGCTGGCCGGGGATCTGCCGCCGGAGGCCGCCCTGCGCCGGGCCGCCGCGCTGACGCCCGGCACCGTTTACGTCACGCTCGGCAGTCAGGGCTGTTTCTGGCTGGAAGAGGGGTGCTGCCGCCACCAACCGGCATTTGAGGTGGAGGTGAAAGACACCACCGGCGCCGGGGATGTGTTCCACGGTGCGCTGGCCTGGGCGATTGCCCGCCACGCGACCCCGGCGGAGGCCGTGCGCCTGGCCAGTGCGGCGGCGGCGCTCAAATGCACCCGGCCGGGCGGACGGGCGGGCATTGCGGACTGTGATCAACTCAGCGCATTTTTGTCACATTATGTATAAACTGGCCCGCAACCGGACACGGAGATAAGGATAAGGAGCAGCCATGAGTTTGACGGATCTGACGGGCAACCCCCGGCATGACCAGCTGATCGCGCTGATCGCGGAGCGGGGCTACATGAGCATTGAGGCGCTGGCGCAGTTGCTGGCGGTATCGACCCAGACGGTGCGCCGCGATATCCGCAAGCTGAGCCAGGAGGGGTTTATTACCCGCCACCACGGCGGCGCGGGGCGCGCCTCCAGCCTGGTAAATACCGCCTTCGAACAGCGCGAACTGGCCTGCAACGATGAAAAACGGGCGATTGCTGAGGCGTTGGCCCGGCAGTTGCCTGACCGCTGCACGCTGTTTATGACCATCGGCACCACCGTTGAGCATATCGCCCGGGCGCTGCTCTCCCACAGCCAGTTGCGCATCATCACCAACAGCCTGCGGGTGGCGCAGATCCTCTATAAGCAGAAAGATTTTGAGGTGCTGGTGCCGGGCGGCACGCTGCGCGCCCACAACGGCGGCATTATCGGGCCGAGCGCCATCCAGTTTGTCTCCGGTTTCCGCGCGGATTACACCCTCACCAGCACCGGCGCGCTGGAAGCGGACGGCACGCTGCTGGAGTTTGACGTCAACGAAGCGGCGATGGCGCGGGCGATGATGGCCCACAGCCGCAATGTGCTGGTGGCGGCGGACCACACCAAGTTCCGCGCCTCGGCGGCCGTGGAGCTGGCACAGGTCAGTGAGATCAGCGCGCTGTTTACCGACACCGCCCCGCCGCCGCCGCTGGCCGCCCGGCTGGCTGCCGCCGCGGTAGAGGTACACCTGGCACCGGTCACTGCCGCCGGTGACGCCGTGCCCTGATCGTTGTCAATCCGCTGAATGGGCGGCCCCGGCGGCCGTTTCACAGCGGATTACCCGGCCGCCGGGGTGGTATACTGGCCGCCATCACATCGCCGAGCGGATCACCTGCCCTATTTATGGACATTAAACAACTTATCTACCTCTGCAACCTGGAGCGGGAGCGCCACTTCGGCCGCGCCGCCGAGGCCAGTTTCGTCAGCCAGCCGACGCTCTCCATGCGCTTAAAAAACCTGGAGAAAGAGCTGGGGCTGAACCTGATCAACCGGGGCAATAACTTCGAGGGCTTCACCGCTGAGGGGCAGCGGGTGCTGAACTGGGCGCGTGAGATTGTCGCGGTGTATCAGGGGCTGAAGCTGGAAGTGGACTCCCTGAAGCACGGGCTGACCGGCACGCTGCGCATCGGCGTGATGCCGCAATGCAGCCTGTCGCTGGCGGAGATGCTGAAGGGCGTGCAGGCGGATAACCCGCGGCTCGACTACCGGGTGGCCGAGCTGAGCGCCGATCAGCTGCTGGATGCGCTGAACAGCCACGCGGTGGATGTGGGCATCGGGTTCTTTGAAATGACCACGCTGAACGAACTGCGTTTCCAGATGCAGCCGCTGGAGGACAGCGGCGTGGATGTGCTCTACCACCCCGACCATTTCCCGCACCTGAACGGTGACACGCCGCTGGCGCTGGCGGAGGCGGCCGCGCTGCCGCTCTGCCTCTCTGATTCCAGCCGCTACTTCCGCCGCTACCTGGATAACCAGTTCAGCCTGGCCGGGCTGGTGCTGCGGCCGATCCTTGACAGCAGCTCGATTTTCCAGCTGATGCAGGGGGTGTATGTCGGGCTGGGTTGTGGGCTGGTGCCGCACGGCCACCTGATTGACGCCATGACCCCCGCCCTGCGCTACCGCCCGCTGGCGATTGCGCCGATGAGCCGCCACGCCGCGCTGGTGGTGGCCGAAACCGGCCGCGCCACCCCGCTCGCCCAGCACTTCTTCGATGCCGCCCAGGCCTGGCTGCGCGAACGGCAGGCGTAAAAACGCCGCCTGAGAAGGCGGCGTGATGGCGTGCCGGGTGGACGGCGCGCCTAGTGCAGCTGGAGGGCGTGCTGTTCGCGCCAGTAAGCGTGCAGTTGCAGGGCGGCAGGCTGGATCGCCTCCTGGCTTTCGGCGTATTCCTCCGGCGTCATCTGTGCCAGCAGCGGCGCGTTCTCCTCCTGCCCGTGCAGGGTGATCGCCCCCAGCGCCGGTTCCAGATCTGCCGGCAGCGGCGGCCAGTCGCCCAGCGCCATGCCGCGCAAATACCCGAAGCACCACTCTTCCACAATGGTGTGCTCCTCTTCCCCTTCCTCGAGGTAGCCGAACATCGGGTCAAACTGGTCAGGCGCCTCATTGAGCCGCTGATCGATGTCGTTCATATGCTGGAAGGTGAGATCCATAAAGCGGGTCATCTCCTGCTCCGATGACCAGTGCGGGACGTGCGCTTCGCCGCCCCACAGCGCCGTCAGCCACTGCGCGGGCTCAATCACCGTTGGCCCGGAGAGAATCGCCGTCAGCAGGCCATCCAGCTCCGAGACATCCAGCACCGAGTCCTCATTGCCGTATTTGAGCAGCACCTCGTCCAGCCACTCAAGCTCTTCTTCATTCAATGGCCCTTGATTCATACCGCGCCTCCTCAGGCTTAGGGGGGCCGTGAGAACGGCACCCGGGTGTATTACTCTATTTTAGCTGCCAAAACCGGAACGGCAGGGAGAAAAAAGCCGGCACGGTGGCCGGCTCGTCTTTGTCTGGCGTACTAGATCTTCAGTTTGACGTAGTCCACCGCGCGGCTGAACAGGCTGCCCTGTTTCACCGGCTCCAGCACCACCAGCGGGATCGATTTGAGCACTTTGCCCTGATCGACGATGTTGATCTTGCCCACCGCCTGCCCTTTTTGCAGCGGCGCGTCCAGCTGCGGGCTGTTCAGCACGTATTGCGCTTTGATCTTGTCGCTGTCACCGGCCGGGACGCTGAGGAACACCGCGTCGGCGCTGCCCAGTTTCACTTTGTCGGTGTCACCGTACCAGACCGGCTCGCTGGCGATGTTCTGCCCGGCCTTGAACACCGGCAAAGTGGAGAACTCGCGGAAGCCCCAGGTCAGCAGTTTGCGCGCCTGCTCCTCACGCCCTTTCGGGCTTTTGCCGCCCATCACCACGGCGATCAGGCGGCGCTGGCCTTCGGTCGCCGAGGCGATAATGTTGAACCCGGCGCTTTCGGTATGGCCGGTTTTCAGGCCGTCCACGTTGAGGTTTTTGTCCCACAGCAGGCCGTTGCGGTTGTTCTGGGTGATGTTGTTATACGTCAGCGTCTTCTCGCCATACATCCGGTACTCCTCCGGCTCGCCGTGGATGATGGCGCGCGAGAGCACCGCCAGGTCATGCGCGGTGGTGTATTGCCCCGGCGCATCCAGCCCGTGTACGGTCTGGAAGTGGGTATCGTTCAGGCCGAGCCGGGTGACGTACTGGTTCATCAGATCCACAAACGCCGGCTGGCTGCCCGCCACGTAATCCGCCATGGCCACGCAGGCGTCATTGCCGGAGTCGATGATGATGCCGCGGCTCAGGTCACGCACGGTGACGCGGTCGCCGGGCTTGAGGAACATCAGGGAGGAGCCGGCAAACACCGGGTTGCCCGCGGCCCACGCATCTTTGCCCACGGTGACCACGTCATCCAGGGTGATTTTGTGCTGATCCAGCGCGCGATCCACCACATAGCCGGTCATCAGCTTGGTGAGGCTGGCCGGGTTGCGGCGTTCGTCCTGGTTGCCCTGCGCCAGGATGTCGCCGGTGGCGTAGTCCATCAGCACAAAGGAGGCGGCATCAATGCCCGGGGCCACCACCGGGAACGCCACCGGCGCGACGCCGGCCGCCGTCGGCGCATCGGCCGCCATGCTCTGCCCGGCGGTCATCATCAATACGCCACATAACATACTCAATACACTACGCTTCACACACTTATCCTCTTACCGCGCAGGCAACCCCGGCCCGCGCCAAAAAACCGATGAAAATCCGGCGGGTAGAGTGCATGAATTCCGCAGCAGGTGAAACCCTAAGACCTTTGCCAAAGATTGCATAATGAAACGGCGCTGTTACAAGTCGGTCACAAAAACAACAGCCTGCGCCGGCGGGCTTTTTGTTGCGCAATCTGTTCCGGTGCGATAAGCATCCTCTATCAGGCGATTGCGCCATTCGATTAGACGCTCCCCCCTTCACTCCCTAGAATTGCGACATAAATTATGCAAACGCTTAAAAAAGTGTTTACGTTTCTGAAACAACTACACCTGCGACAACACATCGAATGAAATTCAAACCTGCTATTAAACCGTACACCGGCGCTGCGGGCGGCTGGGGCGCGCTTGAGTCCACTACCCGTTATGTCTTCGACAGCAAAAAAGTGCTGTCTAACCTGCGCAACCTGATGCGCGTGAACAAAGGCCGCGGGTTTGACTGCCCCGGCTGTGCCTGGGGTGACGACAACCACAGCACCTTCAGCTTCTGTGAGAACGGCGCGAAAGCCGTGACCTGGGAAGCGACCCGCAAAGCGGTGGAGCCGGAGTTCTTCGCCAAACACAGCGTCTCTACCCTGCGTGAGCAGAGCGACTATTTCCTGGAGTACCAGGGCCGCATCACCCACCCGATGCGCTATGACCGCGCCACCGACCGCTACCGCCCGGTAAGCTGGGAAGCCGCCTTCGCGCTGATTGCCGAGCACATCAAGGCGATGGACAACCCGAACCAGATCGAGCTCTACACCTCCGGCCGCGCCAGTAACGAAGCCTCTTACCTTTATCAGGTGTTCGGCCGCATGCTCGGCACCAACAACTTCCCGGACTGCTCCAACATGTGCCACGAGGCGAGCGGTGTGGCGCTGAAACAGAGCATCGGCGTCGGCAAGGGCACCATCCGCCTGGATGATTTCGAAAAAGCGGACGCGATTTTCGTCTTCGGCCAGAACCCCGGCACCAACCACCCGCGTATGCTGCACAGCCTGCGCCATGCCGCTGACCGCGGCGCGCGCGTGGTGAGCTTCAACACCCTGCGTGAACGTGGCCTGGAGCGTTTCGCTGACCCGCAGAAACCGCTGGAAGTGATCACCACCAAAGCCGGCCGCATCAGCTCCGCCTATTACCAGCCGAACCTCGGTGGTGACATGGCCGCCGTGCGCGGGATGGTGAAAGTGCTGCTGGAGCGCCACCGCCTGAAACTGGCGGCCGGTGAGCCGGGCCTGTTCGATCAGGCGTTCCTCGACCAGAACTGCGAAGGCGTGGAAGCCTATTTCGACGCGGTGGATGCCACCTCCTGGGATCACATCGTCAGCCAGTCCGGCCTGAGCGAGCAGGAACTGCGTGAAGCCGCCACCATTTATGAAGGTGCAGAGCGCGTGATCTGCACCTGGGCGATGGGCCTGACCCAGCACAAGCATTCGGTGCCGACCATCCGTGAAGTGGTGAACCTGCAACTGCTGTTCGGCCAGCTCGGTAAACCGGGTGCCGGCCTCTGCCCGGTGCGCGGCCACAGTAACGTGCAGGGCAACCGCACCATGGGCATCGACGAAAAAGCCCCGGCCGCGCTGATGGACAGCCTGGCGGCGCATTTCAACTTCACCCCGCCGCGTGAAAAAGGGCACAACACCGTGGAAGCGCTGGAAGCGATGCTGCGCGGCGAAGTGAAAGTGCTGATCGCGCTGGGCGGCAACCTGGCGGCGGCCGCGCCGGACACCGACCGCACCGCAGCCGCGTTGCAGGCCTGTGACCTGAGCGTGCAGATCAGCACCAAACTCAACCGCAGCCACCTGCTGCCGGGCAAAGATGCGCTGATCCTGCCGACCCTGGGCCGTACCGAGCTGGACATGCAGGCCACCGGTTCGCAGTTCATCACCGTGGAAGACTCCTTCAGCATGGTGCACGCCTCTGAAGGCGTGGGCAAACCGATCTCCGACATGCAGCGTTCCGAAACCGCGATTGTCTGCGGCATCGCGGATGCGGTGCTCGGCACCCAGTACCTGGACTGGATGGCGCTGGCAGCGGACTACAACCTGATCCGCAACCACATTGAAGCCACCATCCCCGGCTTCCAGGATTTCAATGCCCGTTGTGACATCAAAGGCGGCTTCTACCTCGGCAACGCAGCGGCAGAGCTGCGCTTCAATACGCCGGGCAACAAGGCCCACTTCAGCAACGCCCCGCTGCCGGAAGCCGTGATCCCGATGCCGGACGGTGAAAAAGCGCCGTTTACCCTGCAATCCCTGCGTTCACACGACCAGTACAACACCACCATCTACGGCCTGGATGACCGCTACCGCGGCGTGTACGGCCAGCGTGAAGTGCTGTTCATCCACCCGCAGGATATGGCGGCGCTGGATCTGAAAGAGGGTGAGCTGGTTGACATCGAGACAATCTGGCATGACGGCGTGGAACGTGTGGTCACCGGCTTCAAGCTGGTGAGCTATGACATTCCGCGCGGTAACCTGGCGGCCTACTACCCGGAAACCAACCCGCTGGTGCCGATGTCCAGCTTCGGTGACGGCACCCATACCCCGACCTCCAAATCGGTGCCGGTGGTGATTCGCCGCAGCGAACAACGTGACCTCCGCCGCATCGCCTGATGCGGTTTCCCGGCCGGTGGCCGGGCCTTGCCAAAGGCGCTTTATTCGCAGGGGATTGCGGCTAAAGCGCTTGCCCGTCGCGGCTGATTCGCGTAAAACTGTCAGCCGCGATTTATGCCACCCTTAACCCACGCCCGGGACGCTATGTTTCAAGATAACCCGCTGCTTGCACAGCTAAAACAGCAACTCCACTCTCAGACTCCCCGCGCGGAAGGCGTGGTCAAAGGCACTGAGAAAGGCTTTGGCTTCCTGGAAGTGGACGGCCAGAAAAGCTACTTCATCCCGCCGCCGTACATGAAGAAAGTGATGCATGGTGACCGGGTAATCGCTGCCCTCCATACCGAAAAAGAGCGTGAGGTTGCTGACCCGGAAACGCTGGTGGAGCCGTTCCTGACGCGCTTTGTCGGCCGGGTACAGAAAAAAGATGACCGCCTGTCCATTGTGCCGGATCATCCGTTGCTGAAAGACGCCATCCAGTGCCGCCCGGCACGCGATGTAAAACATGACTTCAAAGAGGGTGACTGGGCCGTTGCTGAGATGCGCCGCCACCCGCTGAAAGGCGACCGCAGCTTCTACGCTGACCTGACCGCCTACATTACTTTTGGTGAAGACGATTTCGCCCCCTGGTGGGTGACGCTGGCGCGCCATAACCTTGAGCGTGAAGCGCCGGAGGCCGAGGCCCCGACTGAGATGCTGGCCGCCCAGCCGCCGCGTGAAGACCTCACCGCCCTGCCGTTCGTGACCATCGACAGCGCCAGCACCGAAGACATGGACGATGCGCTCTATGTTGAGACGCTGGCCGACGGCCGCCTGCAACTCACCGTGGCGATTGCTGACCCGACCGCCTACGTCAGCGAAGGCAGTGACATCGACAACGCTGCGCGCATCCGCGCCTTCACCAACTACCTGCCGGGCTTCAACATCCCGATGCTGCCGCGCGAGCTGTCTGACGACACCTGCTCACTGCGCCCGGACGTGCTGCGCCCGGTGCTGGCCTGCCGCGTGACGCTGGGTGAAGACGGCAGCCTGGGTGATGACATCCGTTTTTTTGCCGCCAACATCGAGTCGAAAGCCAAACTGGTGTATGACGAGGTCTCTGACTGGCTGGAAGAGAAAGGCGGCTGGCAGCCGCAAAATGACGCGATTGCTGAACAAATCCGCCTGCTGAAGCGCGTGTGTGACCTGCGCAGCCAGTGGCGTGAACAGCACGCGCTGGTGTTCAAAGACCGCCCGGACTTCCGCTTTGTGCTGGGTGACAAGGGCAATGTGCTGGAGATCGTGGTGGAGCACCGCCGCATCGCCAACCGCATTGTGGAAGAGTCGATGATTGCCGCCAACGTCTGCGCCGCCCGCGTGCTGCGTGACCGCCTCGGCTTCGGCGTGTACAACGTCCACACCGGCTTCGACCCGCTGCTGGTGGAGAATGCGGTGGCGATCCTCGAGGCCAACGGCATCAAGGCGGACGCCGCCGAACTGCTGACCCTGCCGGGCTTCTGCACCCTGCGCCGTGAGCTGGATGCCCAGCCGACGCCGTTCCTCGACAGCCGCATCCGCCGCTTCCAGACCTTCGCGGAGATCGCTACCGAACCCGGCCCGCACTTCGGCCTCGGCCTGGAGGCGTACGCCACCTGGACGTCGCCGATCCGTAAGTACGGCGACATGGTGAACCACCGCCTGCTGAAAGCGATCATCCTGGAACAGGGTGCTGAGCGCCCGCAGGCCGAGATGACGCAACAGCTGGCCGACCGCCGCCGCCTGAACCGCATGGCGGAGCGCGATGTGGGTGACTGGCTCTACGCCCGTTACCTGCAGCCGAAAGTCGGCAGCGGCGAGCGCTTCCGCGCCGAGGTGATCGACGTCACCCGCGGCGGCCTGCGCGTGCGCCTGCTGGACAACGGCGCGGTGGCCTTTATCCCGGCCCCGTTCCTGCACGCCGTGCGTGACGAACTGGTGTGCAGCCAGGAGACCGGCACCGTGCAGATCAAAGGTGAAGTCGCCTACCGCCAGAGCGACGTGATCGAGGTTGAAATCGCCGAAGTGCGCATGGAAAACCGCAACGTGATCGCCCGCCCGGCCGCCTGACCGGTTAATCCCCGGCATTGATCTGCTCATCCCGCACTCCGGTGCGGGATTTTTTTGCCTGCGTCCGGCCTGTTTCTCCGGTTAAAACCCTGCCCGCCTCACACTTCTTCGCAGCCCCGCTTCTCAAGCGCGCCACAATCCCTATGGTTAACAGGTTACAAAAGTTTAGCCGGGGTTACAGGTGGTTAACGGCACGCCGCGCCCTGCCCCCGGCCGCGCATTTCCCCCTTCCTCCCCTACAGATACAAGGAGCAGTTTCCATGAACAACGTCAAAACCAGGCTTATCTGGTTAGCGGTGGCGTTACTCGGTGCGGTGGCCTTTGCCATGCTGGCCCTGAGCCGTGGCGAGGCGGTCAACGCCGTGTGGCTGGTGGTGGCCGCCGTGGCCTGTTACAGCATCGCTTACCGTTTTTACAGCCGGTTCATCGCGACAAAGGTGTTTGAGCTGGATGACCGCCGCATGACCCCGGCGGAGCGCCGAAACGACGGGCTGGACTATGTGCCGACCAATAAGTGGGTGCTGTTCGGCCACCACTTCGCGGCGATTGCCGGGGCCGGGCCGCTGGTCGGGCCGATCCTGGCGGCGCAGATGGGCTTTCTGCCCGGCACGCTGTGGATTTTGATCGGCGTGATGCTGGCCGGTGCCGTGCAGGATTTCCTGATCCTGTTTATCTCGACCCGCCGCGACGGCCGCTCGCTGGGCGAAATGGCGAAGCAGGAGCTGGGGGCGTTCGCCGGGGTGGTGACCATGCTCGGCGCGCTGGGGGTAATGATCATCATCCTGTCGGCGCTGGCGCTGGTGGTGGTCAAAGCGCTGGCCAACAGCCCCTGGGGCCTGTTTACCATTGCCGCGACCATCCCGATTGCGCTGCTGATGGGCGTGTATATGCGCTTTATCCGCCCCGGCAAAATCGCGGAAGTCTCGGTTATCGGGTTTGTGCTGATGATGCTGGCGATTATCTACGGCGGCAACGTGGCGCAAGACCCCTACTGGGGGCCGTTCTTTACCCTCTCCGGCACCGCGCTGACCTGGGTGCTGGTGATTTATGGCTTTGTGGCGTCGGTGCTGCCGGTGTGGCTGCTGCTGGCCCCGCGTGATTACCTCTCCACCTTCCTGAAAATCGGCGTGATCGTCGGGCTGGCGGTGGGCATTGTGTTCGCCATGCCGGAGATGAAAATGCCGGCGGTGTCGCGCTTTATTGATGGTTCCGGCCCGGTGTTTGCCGGCAGCCTGTTCCCGTTCCTGTTTATTACCATCGCCTGCGGCTCTATTTCCGGCTTCCATGCGCTGGTCTCCAGCGGCACCACGCCGAAACTGATTGAGCGCGAAAGCCATATCCGCGTTATCGGCTATGGCGCGATGCTGATGGAATCCTTTGTGGCGATCATGGCGCTGATCTGCGCCTCGGTGATTGACCCGGGCGTCTACTTCGCCATGAACTCCCCGGCGGCGCTGATCGGCACCACAGTGGAGAGCGCCTCGCAGGCGATCAACGGCTGGGGCTTTGTGGTGACGCCGGATCTGCTGACGCAGATTGCGCGTGACGTGGGCGAAACCTCGATCCTCTCCCGCGCCGGCGGCGCGCCGACCTTCGCCGTGGGCATGGCGCATATCATCACCGAGGTGTTCAACAGCCGCGCCATGATGGCGTTCTGGTACCATTTTGCCATCTTGTTTGAGGCGCTGTTTATCCTGACGGCGGTGGATGCCGGTACCCGTGCCTGCCGTTTTATGGTGCAGGATCTGGCGGGCGTAGTGGTGCCGGGGCTGGCGAATAACCGCTCATGGCTCGGCAATATGGCCGGGACGACCGTGGCGGTGGCCGGCTGGGGCTTCTTCGTTTATCAGGGGGTGATCGACCCGCTCGGCGGCATCAATACCCTGTGGCCGCTGTTCGGCATCGGCAACCAGATGCTGGCCTCGATGGCGCTGATCCTCGGCACCGTGGTGCTGTTCAAGATGAAAAAGCAGCGCTACGCCTGGGTCACGCTGTTGCCCACCGCCTGGCTGTTTATCACTTCGATGACCGCCGGCTGGCAGAAGATTTTCCATGAGAAACCGGCGATCGGCTTTCTGGCGCAGGCGCGCAAGTTCTCCGCCGGGATTGACGCCGGTACGGTGATCGCCCCGGCCAAATCGCTGAAAGACATGGAAACCATTGTGTTTGCCAACCAGATTAACGCCGCACTGTGCGCCTTCTTTATGCTGGTGGCGGTAACGATGCTGATTTCCGCCTTCTTCGTGATCCGCCGGGCATTGCGCTCCAGCCAGCCGACCACCCATGAAACCGAGGTGCGGTTGCGCCGGGAGGTGACGCATGGCTGAACATTCTCTGATACTGGCCGTGCCGCGCCCGGCAGTGTTGACAATCCGGTCTTGTCACCCGCTGGCGGACGCGCCGCCGCAGACCCTGAACAGCCGGGTGCGCCTGGTGTTCCGCCGGCTGGCGCAAAGCTTCCGGTTAATGGTCGGCGTGCATGATTACCAGGCCTACCTGCGCCACCACCGGCTGCACCACCCTGGTGACGTGCCGATGAGTGAGCGGGCCTTCCACCGTTACTGCCTGGAGGCGCGCTTCCCCAGCCAGGGCGGAAAACTGGGGAAATGCCCCTGCTGAGGCAAAAAAAACGGCTCCGCAAGGAGCCGTTCTGACGGGTGGTGCCGCTTAGGCCACCTTGGCAATGGAAGACCAGGTCAGCGCCCCATCGGTATTGACAAAGATAATCCCCGCTTTGGCCGTGTCTGCCCCTAACCTTTCGGTAATTGTCCCGATAGGGTAGTTGGTGCCGGACGGCGTCGCCCATTTGGTCACCGTCGTGGCGCGGCAGCCACGGGTCACGAACCCCCGTTCGCCGGTGTAGTTGAAACTGTCCATTAATACGTTATTGAACACAATCGCCGCACCGTTCACCAGGTCCACCTTGTCGGCCCGCCCGCCATTGAGGATGGCGCTCTGGCGGTAAGCCCCGCTGATGGTGCCGGTGAAGTTACAGTCAGTGAAAGTCACCGGGGCATACCCGGCCACCGGCACTTTGGTACCGGTGATGTCGCCGCTGATGTAACTGCCCATGAAGGTGATGTCTCCGCGGATATTGTTCGGGAAGCTGACGTTGGTGATATTCCCCTTGATAATCTTCACCTTACCGGCGTTGTAGAAGAACGACAGGTTCGCCACGGTAGGGTTGATGATGTCCATATCTGACTCAACCTGGAACACATTGGAGATGGCCGGTTCCATTACTGTAATGTCGTAGGTCGGCGCCTTGATGTACCAGGAGCTGAACAGGCAGGTCGAGAAAATCGACTTGGTGCCGTAGGCGGTGCTCACCACTGACGAGCCGCAGTTCCAGTTGCGGAACTCCGAACGGTCAGCCGCCAGGTAGATCGACGGCACCAGCGACACCCCCACCGTCTGCTGGGTGGTGTTATCGAGTTTGTCGGCGTCAATAATTACCTGCTGGATAATCGAGTTACCGGTGACGATGCTGTGGTTGAGGTACTTCAGGCCGGACGCCAGCCCGGTGGTGCCGTCATCTTCGGTCAGGATAATCAGCCGCTCGGCGTGGATGTTGTTGATCACATTCCGCACCTTGTTGGCGATCTTGATGCCGCGATGGTACGCCTGCTCACACTGCACCGACACAATGTGGGTGGCGTTCTGGGTATCCGAATCTGACCCCATCACCAGCGCATAATCATTCAGGTTACCGCAGCGCTCCACGCTCAGCCGCTGGAAGGTGGAGTCCCAGATGGTGTCCTGGTGAATACCGATACCGTTGAACCCTTGCGCGCGGACATGCTCACCGACAAACCATTGACCTTTCATATAGATTCCGTTCAGCACCGTATCCCGGCTGTCGCACTCCACCACTAATGAGCCGTCAATGATCTGGCGGCTGGTGCGCCCCGCGTTGGCTGCTTTGGTCGGGTCCCCCAGTGTCAGCACATAATCGCCGACGAAGCCGCTTGGTTTGACTTTAAACCGGCCCGCCTGGTCCGCCACAATACGCGTGACGTTGGTCAGGTCGATGGTGGCACTGACGCGCCACGGGCCAAAGCGGAAATCCACCACTTTACCGGCCGAGGCCGCCACATAGGCTTTCATCTGCGTGGTGCAGTCAATGCTGCCGCCGGGGCGGCAACCGAAATGCACCGGCAACAGCTGGGTATCCATGCGTTTCCAGCGCTTGCCGCCAGCAGTGACAATCACTGAGCCGCCATTGTCTACGCTGGTGGTGTCTTTGGCATCATAGGCAAAGAGGCCACCGCCGTTAGGGATGCTGTCGGTATAGGTCACGTTGCTGTAATAGCTGGCGACGTTAATGGTTTCGCCATCGGTAGTCGGTTCAACTTTGCGTAAAGCGACGATATCAAGGCATTGTGTAGCCATGGTTACTTCCTCCTGTTCACTATGAACACCTGCATAATCACAAAACCCCGTGGCAGGTACGAATCGCTAACTTAAGGGGCGATAATGATTTTTCGCCTCCCAGCAAGCCAAAGACTAGCGAAACCGTGGGCAGTGAGGAGTCAACAAACATCAATAAACAACACTGTTAATGTTTAAGCAAAACAGCGCCTGAAGAAACAGCAGGATAGTACCGGAGGAAAATGCCCGGCGACGAAGGCAGGCCCTATAAAAAACCCCACCTGGTGAGGGTGGGGCATGCAGATAACGGATATAAATGGCTTATTTAATGCGCGCGGCCTGCTGGTCAAGGCTGCTTTTACGGGCACTCTTTACTTTTCTTGACCAGATGGCAGTAATAATCGGCACCAGCACTGAGGTGACAATCACTGACGTCGCCACCAGCGCCGTGGCGGCCGGGGCCACACTGCGGAACTCCGGTACCATTTCTGCGATCAGCACCGGGGTAGCCACCGCCGCCCCGGCCGAACTGGAGGCGGCAATACCCGCCGTGCCGTCGCCGCCGCCCAGGAATTTATCCGCCAGGATCAATGGAATACCGGTAATAATGATCACCATCACCCCCAGCAGGATACCCAGCAGGCCGGTCTGGGCAATCACGCTCAGGTTGATGGTGTTGCCCAGGGCAAAGGCGAAGAATGGGATCAGCGTCTGCACCGCCTTGCCGAAGAAGTCACGCAGTTCCGGGTCAAGGTTGCCGAGCGCAAAGCCCACCAGGAACGGCAGCACCGCCCCGACAAACACGTGCGGCTCAAAGGAGGCGATGCCTGCGGTGCCGAGGATGATCATGGTCATCAGCGGGCCGGACTCCAGCGACATCAGCACAAAGGCCCCCGCCTCCTCTTTGGTGCCGTACTGCTGCATGATGGAGGCGTACAGCCCGCCGTTGGTCATGTCCATCGCGGCCACCAGCGCCAGCGTGGACAGCCCGGCAAAGAAGCCGATCTCCACCCCATTTTCCGGCAACACCCGGGAGGCTACCGCTGCCACAATCCAGGCAACCGCGATTTTCGTTAACACCAGCGTACCGGATTTGCGCAGCACGGTCCCGGTGGCGCTCAGCTTGATCGACGCGCCCATACAGAAGAACCAGACGGCCAGGATCGGCACCGTACCGGCGATCAGGCCATTGGTAAAGGAACCAAAATATTTCCCGGCATCAGGCGCAAAGGTGTGGCACAGCGCCCCAATAAACAACGGCACCAGCATCATGCCACCCGGAATTTTTTCTATCGCACGTTTAATTTGCATGGGACTTTTTCGCCTCAGAGAACTAAGAAAACGGATGCGGGCCACTGGTACCAGCCGGCCTCATTCATTGATGAGCCAATGGGTGAGTAAGTTAAACGTTTACATAGTGAATAAAAATGATCTCGCCCGCATTTATGAAACGCCGTTTCTATTTTTGTGACGCAGGCAGTTCAACTACGCTTGGGAGGGCTAAAAAAATCTCATGCGGTCTCATTTATCTCAGAATGGGTGATAAAACAGACAGATTGCAGGCGTAAAAAAGCCTGCCGGGCGGCAGGCTTCAGCGGATGGGGGGTGTATCAGCTCAGCAGCCGGGTACCGAAAGCGCCCTGCCAGTCATTACCGAAAGCCTGAATCGCGGCATCCACCGCCGGGGCGGTAAACAGCTGCTCCGCCACATCCACCGGCAGGGTAATGGCGCGGCAACCGGCCAGCAGGCAATCCACCGCCTGACGCGGGGTGCGGAAACTGGCGGCCAGCACACTGGCGTCCGGGGCGTGCTGATCCAGCAGTGATTGCAACTGGCGCACCATGGCAATGCCGTCACTGCCCTGCGCATCCAGCCGGTTTACGTAAGGGGCCACATACTCCGCCCCGGCCAGCGCGCCCAGCAACCCCTGCCCGGCGGCGTACACCGCCGTGCCGAGCGTCGGGATGCCGAGGGTTTTCAGCGTTTTCAGCGCCGCCAGCCCTTCGCCGTTCACCGGCACTTTCACCACCAGCCCCGGCACGCGCTGCGTCAGCAACTGCGCCTCTGCCACCATGTGGTCTGCGTCCTCTGCCAGCACCTGGGCAAACAGTTTGCCGGTGCCGCCCAGCGCATCCCGCAGCGCCGGCAGGACGTCCCATAACGGTTTACCGGCACGGGCCACAATGGTCGGGTTGGTGGTCACGCCATGCAGCGGCAGAATGCGCGCCAGGCGTTTGACGGCATTTACGTCTGCCGTATCCAGATATAGCTCCATCTCACTCTCCTGATTAGTCGGGCAACATCACACTGCCCGCATGGTAACGGATAAAGCCGCCCTCTTCTTGACACACGTCAATATAACTTTCGTTCGAAAGCACTTTAATCTCCGAACGAAACGGAGGCGCTATGCTGTTTAATCTTCAACGTTACTCAACCCACGATGGCCCCGGCATCCGCACCGTGGTGTTTTTAAAAGGCTGCTCGCTGAGCTGCCGCTGGTGCCAGAACCCGGAAAGCCGCGCCCGCACGCCTGACCTGCTGTTCGACCCGCGCCTGTGCATTGCCGGTTGCCGCGAATGCAGCCAGCGCTGCCCGGAGGCGGTGACGCATCACCAGGATCAGCTGACGCTGCACCGTGAACGCCTGACCGACGCTGACCAGCAGGCACTGGCTGCCGCCTGCCCCAGCGGCGCGCTGTCACTCTGCGGTGAGGCGCTGAACCTGGATTCAGTGATGGCGACCCTGCTGCGTGACCGCCCCTTCTACCAGCGCAGCGGCGGCGGCATCACCCTTTCCGGCGGCGAACCCTTTATGCAGCCGGACACCTGCGCCGCCCTGTTGCAGCGCTGCCGGGCTGAGGAGCTGCACACCGCCGTGGAGAGCTGCCTGCATGTGCCGTGGCGTTATATTGCGCCCTCCCTGCCGCACCTGTCGCTGCTGCTCGCTGACCTGAAACACGTGGATGAGGCGCGTTTCCGCGACTGGACCGGCGGCTCCGCCCGGCGGGTGATGAGCAATTTCCGCCGCCTGGCCCAGGCCGGGGTGCCGGTGATTGTGCGGGTGCCGGTGATCCCCGGTTTCAATGCGGACTGCGCCTCGCTGCGCGCCATCATCGATTTTGCCGCAGACGAAACCTGCTGCAAAGAGATCCATTTTCTGCCCTATCACACGCTCGGCATCAATAAGTATGCCCTGTTGAACCAGCCTTACACCGCACCGGCCACGCCGCTGGATGATCCGGCGCTGCTGGCCTTTGCCCGGCACTATGCCCGGCGGCGCGGCCTGAACGCCCTGTTAAGAGGATAGCACCATGACCCAACTCAACCTTGATACCCTGAGTGACCGTATCCGCGCCCACAAAGCAGCGCTGGTGGCGATTGTTAAACCGCCGATCTGCACCGAGCGGGCGCAGCACTACACCGAGATGTACCAGCAGCATCAGGACAAGCCGCTGCCGGTGCGCCGCGCACTGGCCCTGGCTCACCACCTGGCGCAACGCACCATCTGGATTAAGCATGACGAGCTGATCGTCGGCAACCAGGCGAGCCGGGTGCGCGCCGCGCCGATTTTCCCGGAATATACCGTGGGCTGGATTGAGAAAGAGATCGACGATCTGGCGGATCGCCCCGGGGCCGGGTTCGCCGTCTCGGAACAGGATAAAACCGTGCTGCACCGGGTCTGCCCGTGGTGGCGCGGCCAGACGGTGCAGGATCGCTGCTACGGCATGTTCACGGATGAGCAGAAAGCGCTGCTGGAGGCGGGCATCATCAAGGCCGAAGGCAACATGACCTCCGGTGACGCCCACCTGGCGGTGAACTACCCGTTGCTGCTGGAGCTCGGGCTGGATGGCCTGCGTGAAAAAGTCAGTGAACGCCGCGGGCGGCTGGCGCTGACCGACTGGGACGACCTGCATAAAGAGCAGTTCCTGAAGGCGATTGATATTACGCTGGGCGCGCTCAGCGACCACATTTTACGTTTTGCCGATCTGGCGCGGCGCATGGCCGCGGAAGAGACCCGCCCTGCCCGCCGGGATGAGTTGCAGGCGATAGCGGCTAACGGTGACCTGATCGCCCACCAGCCGCCGCAAACCTTCTGGCAGGCGCTGCAGCTCTGCTATTTCGTGCAACTGGTGTTGCAGATTGAGTCTAACGGCCATTCGGTTTCCTTCGGCCGCCTCGACCAGTACCTCTACCCGTGGTACCGGCGGGATGTGGAGCTGACCGGGCAACTGCCGCGTGAACAGGCGATTGAGCTGCTGAACAGCTGCTGGCTGAAACTGCTGGAAGTGAACAAAATCCGCTCCGGCAGCCACTCCAAAGCCTCCGCCGGCAGCCCGCTCTACCAGAACGTCACCATTGGCGGCCAGCGCTGGGCAGATGGCCGGGCGGTGGACGCGGTTAACCCCCTCTCCTATGGGGTGCTGGAGTCCTGCGGCCGGTTGCGCTCCACCCAGCCGAACCTCAGCGTGCGTTACCACAGCGGTATCAGTGATGATTTTATGGATGCCTGTGTACAGGTGATCCGCTGCGGCTTCGGGATGCCGGCGTTCAACAACGATGAGATTGTGATCCCGGAGTTTATCAAGCTGGGCGTTTCGCGTGAGGATGCCTACGATTATGCCGCCATCGGCTGCATTGAAACCGCCGTGGGCGGCAAATGGGGCTACCGCTGCACCGGCATGAGCTTTATCAACTTCGCCCGCGTGATGCTGGCGGCGCTGGAACAGGGGCGGGACAGCCAGAGCGGCCGGGTGTTCCTGCCGCAGGAACAGGCGCTCTCCAAAGGCAATTTCACCCGGTTTGATGAGGTGATGGCGGCCTGGGACCGCCAGATCCGCTACTACACCCGCAAATCGGTTGAGATTGAATGTGTGGTGGATACGGTGCTGGAGGAGAACGCCCATGACATTCTCTGCTCAGCGCTGGTGGATGACTGTATTGAGCGCGGCAAGAGCATCAAACAGGGCGGCGCAAAATATGACTGGGTTTCCGGGTTGCAGGTCGGCATTGCGAACCTCGGCAACAGCCTGGCGGCGGTGCGCACGCTGGTGTTTGAACAGGGCGTGATCGGCCAGCAACAGCTGGCGGCGGCGCTGGCCAGCGATTTTGACGGGCTGGACGGCGAGAAACTGCGCCAGCGGCTGATCAACGGCGCGCCGAAGTACGGCAATGACCGCGATGAGGTAGATGACCTGCTGGTGCGCGCTTACCAGACGTATATCGATGAGCTGAAGCAGTACCACAATACCCGCTTCGGCCGTGGCCCGGTGGGCGGCACCTATTACGCCGGGACGTCATCCATCTCTGCCAATGTGCCGTTCGGCGCGGCCACCCCGGCGACACCGGACGGGCGCAAGGCCGGTACCCCGCTGGCCGAGGGTGCCAGCCCCGCGTCCGGCACCGACACCCTGGGCCCGACGGCGGTGTTCAACTCGCTGGGCAAACTGCCGACTGCGGCGATCCTCGGCGGCGTGCTGCTGAACCAGAAACTCAACCCGGCCACGCTTGAGAACCCGCGTGACCGCGAAAAACTGCTGGCGCTGCTGCGCACGTTCTTTGACGTCCATCACGGCTGGCACGTGCAGTACAATATCGTTTCGCGTGATACCCTGCTGGCAGCCAAGGCGCAGCCGGATCAGTACCGTGACCTGGTGGTGCGTGTCGCCGGCTATTCGGCGTTCTTTACGGCTTTATCGCCGGACGCGCAGGATGATATTATTGCGCGCACTGAACACACGCTCTGAGAAACCTCTTTTTTTCAGAAGATACTTTGTGGCAGCCACCCGGCTGCCCTTTTTTGTCTGGGCCACTATGAACGCACGACAACAACACATTATGCAGGTGGTAAACCAACAACGCCGGGTCAGCGTGGGCGAGCTCGCCCAGCAATGCGGCGTCTCTGAGGTGACTATCCGGCAGGATCTTAACCGGCTTGAACAGCGCAGCTACCTCAAGCGCGTTCACGGTTACGCCGTCGCGATTGAGAGTGACGATCTGGACGCGCGGATGATGTCCAACTTCGCCCAGAAGCAGAAGCTGGCGCAGTTCGCCGCTTCCCTGGTGAACGATGGCGACACCATCTTTATTGAGAGCGGCAGCAGCAACGCCCTGCTGGCGCGCTACCTGGCGGAGCGCAAGCACATTACGCTTATCACCGTCAGCAGTTATATCGCCCATTTACTGCGTGCGACCCCGTGTGACGTGATTCTGTTGGGCGGTATGTACCAGAAAGAGAGCGAAACCGTGGTCGGCCCGCTGACCCGCCTCTGCATCCAGCAATTGCATTTCAGCAAGGCGTTTGTCGGCATTGACGGCTTTACGCCGGAGAGCGGGTTTACCGGCCGGGACATGATGCGCGCCGATGTGGTCAACGCGCTGCTGGCGAAAGGGGCGGAAAATATTGTGCTGACCGACTCCTCGAAATTCGGCCAGATCACCCCGAACGTGCTCGGGGCCGCCAGCGCCTTCAGCCGGGTGATCACCGACGATAAACTGCCGCCGCAGTATGCCGGGTATCTGGCTCAGCAAGGGATTACGGTAGATTTGGTCAGCGAATAGGCCTGCGTTGCCGCAGGCCGGTCAGAGGGAATGAGGACGTCGGGACGTGGCGTCGGCGTGATTGGCCCCAGCTATTATTGACCCCGGTTGTCATTGACCCCGGTTATTATTGACCCCGGTTATTATTGACCATAATAGGCATTTTTGCCGTGCTTGCGCAGGTAGTGCTTGTCCAGCAGTTGTGGTTGCATCGCCGGTAAGTCCGGGGTGAGCTGGCGCGAGAAAATGCCCATGTACGCCACCTCTTCCAGCACCACGGCGTTGTGTACCGCGTTATCGGCGTCACTGCCCCAGGCAAACGGGCCGTGGGAGTGCACCAGCACCGCGGGTACCGCCTGCGGATCGATATTGCGTTCACGGAAGGTTTTCACGATCACCTCGCCAGTCTCCCACTCATACCGCCCGCCAATTTCCGCTTCATTCATCATCCGGGTACAGGGGATCGGGCCGTAGAAGTAGTCCGCGTGGGTGGTGCCCCAGGCCGGGATGTCCTGCCCCGCCTGCGCCCAGATGGTGGCATGGCGCGAGTGGGTATGCACAATGCCGCCCACCTGCTCAAAATTGAGGTAGAGCACCCGGTGGGTGTCGGTGTCTGATGAGGGTTTTTTGTTGCCTTCCACCACGCGGCCGCTCTCCAGCTCCACCACCACCATATCTTCTGCCGTCATGTGCGCATACTCGACACCGGAGGGTTTGATCACCAGCAGCCCCTGCCCGCGGTCAACCGCGCTGACATTTCCCCAGGTAAAGGTCACCAGGTTATGGCGCGGCAGGGCCAGGTTCGCTTCCAGCACCTGTTGTTTCAATTCGTTAAGCATCGTCTTGTCCTTGGTTACTGCGCAGATGCCCTATTCTGGAAGCCCGGCCCGGCGCCCGGTATGGGCGAAATCGCTGAAGAGTGCGTAGAAACCTGCTGTGTCACGATCTGTGTCTTTTTGTGCGGCGCTAATTCCGGCTGTAATAAATTAAGAATATTTACCTAGTCGCTGCGCCGGCAATAAATAGAATACGCCTTGTCCGGCACGCTTTTTTACGCTGTTTTCGTTACCCTGTTGTCGCACGGTAAAATAGAACACCAAAAAAGCCGGTGCATTCCACGGGAATGCCAATGATAATTCTGATGTTCCCGATAATCTGCTGTGTGGAATACCATACAGAGACCCTGAAATGGGCATTATTGCCTATAATGAATACAGCAGTACCGGCTTAAGTTGATTAATTTCACTTAAGTCAGAATATGGCGTATTCCCCTGCAAGGAGAAGTAAACATGATGAAAGTAAATAAACGCCTGACCACCGTGGTGCTGGTCACAACCCTGGCCCTCTCCCTGTCGGCCTGTTCGAACATGTCCCACCGTGGCCGTAACACCGCCATCGGTGCCGGTGCCGGCGCACTGGGCGGCGCAGTACTCACAGACGGCAGCACCCTGGGCACTCTGGGCGGCGCAGCCATCGGTGGGATTATTGGTCATCAGGTTGATCGTTAATTGACATAGCGTGGAAGAAAAGAAAGGTAAAGAAAGGTCTGTCTGGGTCAGTTTATTTCCCCGGCACACGCTTTACCCGGCAACTCTCTATAAAAGAGAAGGCCAGGCAGGACGCCGATAACAGATTTCAGGTCTGATAATAAAAAAAGGTGCGGTAACCGCACTGCGTCAGGAATAACCGGGGTATCCGCCGGGATACTGAATTAACCTGTTACCTGAACGCATTTTGATAAGTATGATGTTTATTCACGCCCAGCAACCTCAACGTTGTTACCTGCGGGCGCATTGCGCGCCCGCAGTTTTCATCCATTTACCCGTCAGCCGCCCGCCAGTTTGACTTTCATGCCTTTGGCTTCCAGTAATTGCTGCAACAGTTCACGCTTGTCGCCCTGGATTTCAATCACGCCCTCTTTCACCGCCCCGCCGCAGCCGCATTTTTTCTTCAGCTCTGCCGCCAGTTTCTCCAGCGCCGTATCATCCAGATCCACGCCGCTGATCACGCAGACGCCTTTGCCTTTGCGGCCGCTGGTCTGGCGCTGAATACGCACGATGCCGTCGCCTTTCGGGCGCGCCGGTTTACTCTCCGGGGCCACAATCCGGCCGCTGCCGGTGGAATACACCAGCGGGTTATCATCACGTGCCATGCTCTTCTCCTCAGGCCAGCTCAGCCAGAATGGTACGCAGGGCAGCCGCCGGATCGGCAGACTGGGTAATCGGACGCCCGATCACCATATAGTCCACGCCCGCCGCCTGCGCCTGCTGGGGGGTCATGATGCGGCGCTGGTCGCCCGCCTCACTGCCGGCCGGGCGGATGCCGGGCGTCACCAGTTGGAAATCGCGGCCGCATTGCTGCTTGAGGCGCACCGCTTCATGGGCGGAGCAGACCACGCCGTCCAGCCCGCAGTCGCGGGTCAGGCGTGCCAGCCGCTCCGCATGGTCTGCCGGGGAGAGATCAATGCCGACTTCCGCCAGATCGCTCTGCTCCATGCTGGTCAGCACGGTAACGGCAATCAGCAACGGGGCATCTGCGCCGAACGGCAGCAATGCCTCCCGGGCCGCGGTCATCATCCGGCGGCCCCCGCCGGCATGCACGTTCACCATCCATACCCCCAGTTCGGCGGCGGCAGCCACCGCTTTGGCCACGGTGTTGGGGATGTCGTGGAATTTCAGGTCGAGAAACAGCTCAAACCCCCGGCTGTGCAGGTCGCGCACCAGTTGCGGCCCAAATAGGGTGAACATCTCCTTGCCGATTTTCAGGCGGCAGTCACGCGGGTCAATCTGGTCAGCAAAGGCCAGCGCGGCCGCCTGATCAGCATAGTCCAGTGCGACAACAACCGGTGAGGAGACCGGGCCACGGGAGGTGGGGGTGAGAACAGACGCCATTTCTTCATCCTTATACGCGGGGGGTTGGGCTGGGTTCGCCATTTTTACCGCCCGCATTCTACATGGCAGCGGCGGGAAAGCCCAGCGCGCGCCGGGCAGCACAACAGGGCGTCGTGCTTACTGGCCGTCGAGGCCGCGGATAGGTTTGACCGAGGCCCAGGCCCGGCAGGAAGGACAGTGCCAATAGAGGGAATGGGCGGTAAAGCCGCATTTATGGCAGCGGTAGCGCGGTTTGGTGCGGATCTGCTCGCCCACCATGTCACGCAGCAGTTGCAGGCTCTCTTTGGCGCGCCCCTCTTCGGCGTCCGCCAGGTGATAATCCATCAGCCGGTAGAAGACGCGCATGGTCGGGTGGCGCTGGAGCTGCCGGTTGATATAGACCTGCGCCACGTCGCGGCCTTCGTCCTGTTCGAGGATCTCCGCCAGATAGAGTTCAGCTATCGCGCCGGTGTTGCTCTCCACGCAGCGCTTGAGGAAATCTGTCCATTCAGTGGGCTGTTGCAGGTGGGTAAAGCATTCATGCAGCATCGGCAGGGTTTCGCTGACCATCTCTTTATCCTGCTCCAGCACCTGCTCCAGCGCGGCGGCGGCTTTCGCCCAGGCCTGTTGCGCCATAAAGATCCGGCCCTGCATGATGGAGACGCGCGCACAGTTCCGGTCTGCGGCGGAGGCCTTTTTCAGCAGCCCCATCGCCTTCTCCTGATCGTCACTGCCCATGGCCAGCAGCGCCAGTTCACAGTAGAAGTGCGCCACCTCAACCCGTTTGTCCTCTTTGCCCAGCCGGGTGAGTTTTTCAGCGACATCAATCGCCTTTTGCCAGTCGCTGGTGGCCTGGTGGATCACCAGCAGCTGTTGCAGCGCCGAGTGCTGGAAATCCTCTTCTTTAATCAGCTGGGTAAACATCTCTTCCGCCCGGTCGTAGAACCCGGCGGCCATGTAGTCACGCCCCAGTTGCTGCACCGCCAGCAACCGCTGCTCAAAGGTCAGTGAGGCGCTCTCCATCAGAGCCTGGTGAATACGAATGGCGCGGTCCACTTCGCCGCGTGAACGGAACAGGTTACCCAGCGTCAGGTGGGCCTCCACGGTGTTGCTGTCCTCTTTTAACATGTCGAGGAACAGATCCACCGCTTTATCCTGCTGGTTGGAAAGCAGGAAGTTAACCCCCGCCACATATTCGCGTGACAGGCGGTTCGCCTCCTGTTGCTTGTTCTGTTGAGCACTTCTGTGCCCCATGTACCAGCCGTAGGCGGCTGCCACAGGCAACAACAGAAACAGCAGCTCTAACATAGGGTGTTATTCCTTGCTGAGAGAGGTCTGCGCCACTGGCAGGCTCTCACCGGCCGGTGCAATCTGCTGCTCCAGGCGTTTGATTTTACGCTGTGCGCGGGAGAGGGACAGGCGGACGCGCAAATAGAACAGGCCGCAGATGACCCAGCCAAGGATGAAGCCGGTACCGAACAGCGTGGCCAGCAAAGTAGAGACGCGGTAATCGCCCTGGGCGAGAAGATAATTAAAGGTGACAACCTGATCGTTATGGGCGCCTAACGTGATGGAAATCACGATGATCACCAGCAAGACCAAAAAAATGAGCAGATATTTCACATTCATTCCTGTGATGCCGGGTTAACCGGATGAATTAAGCCAACATTGTGGCGTCCTGACCTATTAAGTTAGCACTTCCCATTGCGGCTGGGAAACCCTGCGCCATGATAATGCCGCTTACCGGCGCTATTTGCACACTGCGTGCCCAACGGCCGGGAGAGGATATGGGGCCGCCGGCGCGCTGACACAAGCGCCGGGGCCGCCGGGATCAGGTTTTCTCGCGTGCGGCAATCTCTTTATGCTCGTCGCGCTCAACGTTCAGCGGGCCGATAAAGCGCTGAACCAGACAGCAGGCCACTGTCACCAGCACCCAGCTCATCACGGTCGCCATCGCCAGATCGCGCGGCCAGTGCATGCCGAGCACCAGCCGGCTGCCCATCACCGCCACTGCCCAGACCACCAGCAGCGCAATGGTTTTATAGCGCCGGCGCGGCCATAACAGGCCGATGCCGAGCAGTGCCCAGCTGGCGGCAAACATCGTATGGCCGGATGGGAACGCGAAGCCGGTCTCAAACTGCCAGTGCGCTTTCAGCCAGTGCGGCACCTGGGTGTTGTCCCGCAATTGCTCTTCCACCAGCGCGCTGCGATCCGCCCGCTTGAGCTGGTAGAACGCCTGGTTATCCACCTGATATTGCTTCTCCATCCAGACCACAAACGGCCGCGGCTCCTGGACGTGATCTTTCACCAGGCTCTTGAGTTGCTGGCCCAGCAGGATGGCCGCCGCCAGCAACAGCGCCAGACCGATCGCCCCGCGCAACTGGAAACGCAGGCACCACAGGAACCAGGCGATCAGCAGCACAGAGGTGATGATGCCCCAGGGGCGGGTCACGGTCTGGGTTATCCAGTACAGGACGCGCAAAAAGGCGCTGGCGTCACCCGGCTGCCACTGCCAGCCGGAAGCCCAGACCGCCAGCGGCATCACCAGCAACAGCAGTGCGCCCAGGGTGGTCCGTTTTACGATGGCAAACAGGCTGCCGTCGGTGATCGGGGGGGTGCGGTGTTCAGGCATAGTACCGTCCTTGTAAAAATGAGCATTAATTTAACCACGTTGTCATAAGCTTGACACAATAAATCCATTTCACCGCAGCCAAAGTGCGCTAGTATTTTGAATAGCCATAATTTTGCCGCTAACCGGCAGGTCATCAGCCGTTTTGATAGCCAGCCAGCACGATCGGCGGGCTTTTTGCTGCCCGGCGTCTGTTTTTTGCTGTACCGGCTGCGGCCGGATGAACCGCCGCCCGGCGGTTTAGTGCTGGTCAAGGCGCGCCACAAAACGTAGGATGCGCAACAAGAATAACGTCAAATATCAGTTTTTTTGGAGAGTAACATGCAGCTTAAACGGGTCGCCGAAGCGAAACTGCCGACGCCGTGGGGAGATTTCCTCATGGTCGGCTTCGAAGAGTTGGCCACCGGTCAGGATCACCTGGCGCTGGTGTACGGCGACGTCTCCGTCAGTGAGCCGGTGCTGGCGCGCGTACACTCAGAGTGCCTGACGGGTGATGCCCTGTTCAGCCTGCGTTGCGATTGCGGTTTCCAGCTGGAGGCCGCCCTGACGCAGATTGCCGAAGAGGGGCGCGGCATCCTGCTTTACCATCGTCAGGAAGGGCGCAACATCGGGCTGCTGAATAAGATCCGCGCCTATGCGTTGCAGGACAAAGGGGCTGACACCGTGGAAGCCAACCACCAGCTCGGGTTCGCCGCCGATGAGCGCGACTTCACGCTGTGCGCGGACATGTTCAAGCTGCTGGGGGTAGACGCCGTGCGCCTGCTGACCAATAACCCGAAAAAAGTGGCGATCCTGACGGAAGCCGGCATCAACATCACCGAACGTGTGCCGTTGATCGTGGGTCGCAACCCGAAAAATGAGCACTATCTGGCGACCAAAGCGGCCAAAATGGGCCACCTGCTCGACCCGAAAAAATAAGCCGTTCCGGCACGAAAAAGGGCACCCATGCGGGTGCCCTTTTTTATGGCCTGCCGGGGGAATTCCCCGGCAGCTTCCGTGAATTTGCCGGTTATGCCAGCATTTTACGGATCATATAATGCAGGATGCCGTCATTGTTGAAGTAGGTCAGCTCATTGCCGGTATCGATGCGGCAGCGGGCATCGATCTCTGCGGTATGGCCGTCGGCATAGGTCAGCGTGACTTTCACCGTCTGCCCCGGTGACAGGGTTTGCAGGCCATGAATACTGATCTGCTCCTCGCCGGTCAGGGCCAGGGTTTTGCGGGTCACCCCTTCCGGGAACTCCAGCGGCAGAATGCCCATGCCGATCAGGTTAGAGCGGTGGATACGCTCAAACGACTCGGCAATCACCACCCGGATCCCCAGCAGGCGCGGCCCTTTTGCCGCCCAGTCACGGCTGGAGCCGGAGCCATACTCTTTACCGGCAATCACCGCCAGCGGCACCTTCTCCTGCTGGTAACGCATCGCTGCGTCATACACCGCCATCTGTTCCTGGGACGGCAGGTGGCGGGTCACCCCACCCTCCACGCCCGGCACCAGCTCGTTACGGATACGCACGTTGGCAAAGGTACCGCGCACCATCACCTCATAGTTGCCGCGGCGTGAGCCGTAGGAGTTAAAGTCATTCTTCTCTACGCCATGATCGCGCAGATAATGCCCGGCCGGGCTTTCCGCCTTGATGTTGCCCGCTGGTGAGATGTGGTCAGTGGTGACGGAGTCGCCCAACATCAGCAGGATGCGCGCGCCTTCGATGTCCTGCACCGTTTTCGGCTCTGCTTCCATATCATCAAAGAACGGCGAATGGCGGATATAGGTGGAGTCATCCTGCCAGCTGTAGGTCGGCGAGCCTTTCACCTGAATCGCCTGCCAGTTTTCATCGCCGTTGAACACCTCAGAGTACTCTTTGAGGAACATCTCCGTACGCACCTGCTCCACCGCCTGCGCGATCTCATTGGCACTCGGCCAGATCTCATGCAGGTAGACCGGGTTGCCCTGTTTGTCCGTGCCGAGCGGGTCTGCGCTGAGGTTGACCTTCAGGTTGCCGGCCAGCGCATAGGCCACCACCAGCGGCGGTGAGGCCAGCCAATTGGTTTTGATCAGCGGGTGGATGCGCCCTTCAAAGTTACGGTTACCGGAGAGCACCGCGCCTACCGTCAGGTCACCGGCCTTGATCGCCTCCTCAATCGGCCCGAGCAGCGGGCCGGAGTTGCCGATACAGGTGGTACAACCGTAGCCCACCAGGTTGAAGCCGAGCTTGTCGAGATAGCTCATCAGCCCCGCTTTGGCCAGGTAGTTGGTCACCACCATGGAGCCGGGTGCCAGCGAGGTTTTCACCCACGGCTTGCTCATCAGCCCGCGTTCCACCGCTTTTTTCGCCACCAGCCCGGCCGCCATCAGAATGCTGGGGTTGGAGGTGTTAGTGCAGGAGGTAATGGCAGCGATGACCACCGCGCCGTTCTCCAGTTGCATATCCTCGCCGCGCAGGGTGATGGTCTCGGCCTCACTGCCGGCGCGGGCGTTGACATCCAGTTCTGTCGCGGCGGTAAACGCCTGCGGCACACCAGGCAGCGATACCCTGTCCTGCGGGCGTTTCGGCCCGGAAACGCTGGACTGCACCGTGCCCATGTCCAGCGACAGCGTGCTGGTAAAGATCGGCTCGTCGCCCTCGTGCCGCCACAGCCCCTGCTCGCGGGTGTATTTTTCCACCAGCGCAATCTGCTCATCGCTGCGACCGGTGAGTTTCATGTAGCTGAGCGTCACCTCATCCACCGGGAAGAAGCCGCAGGTCGCGCCATATTCCGGCGCCATGTTGGCAATGGTGGAGCGATCCGCCAGCGGCAGATCTGCCAGCCCATCGCCATAGAATTCAACAAACTTGCCGACCACGCCATGCTTACGCAGCATCTGGGTCACGGTCAGCACCAGATCGGTGGCGGTGATGCCTTCGCGCAGTTTGCCGGTGAGTTTGAAGCCCACCACATCCGGGATCAGCATCGAAACCGGCTGGCCGAGCATCGCGGCCTCCGCCTCAATACCGCCGACGCCCCACCCAAGCACGCCCAGGCCGTTGATCATGGTGGTATGGGAATCAGTACCGACCAGCGTGTCCGGGTAGGCGATCTCTTTGCCGTCCTGCTCCTCATGCCACACCGCCTGCCCGAGATACTCCAGGTTCACCTGGTGGCAGATGCCGGTGCCCGGCGGCACCACGCGGAAGCGGTTAAACGCCTGCTGCCCCCAGCGCAGAAACTGATAGCGCTCATGGTTGCGCTCCATCTCCAGCCGCACGTTCTCGTCAAACGCGCTGGTGGTGCCGTACTCGTCCACCGTCACTGAGTGGTCAATCACCAGATCGACCGGTGACAGCGGGTTAACCTGATCCACCGCCCCGCCCAGCCGTTTTACCGCCTCACGCATTGCGGCCAGATCCACCACCGCCGGTACACCGGTGAAGTCCTGCATCAGGACGCGCGCCGGGCGGTAGGCAATTTCACGGTTGGCGTGGCCGGTTTTCTGCCAGGCCACCATCGCCCGCAGGTCGTCTTCGGTGACAGTGTCGCCATCAATATGGCGCAACAGATTCTCCAGCAATACCTTCATCGATTTCGGCAGGCGGGAGATGTCCCCCAGTTGCTCAGAGACCGTATTCAGGCTGTGGTAGTGGTACTCGTGATTCAGCGCGTCCAGCTTTTTCTGACTTTGCTCACGAAGATCGGATGACATGGCGCTCCTCCCATTTGGATCTGTTCATGTCACACAATATCCGGCCAGTGAACGGAATACCGCCAATACCCGGCCAGCTTGTGCGTCTTAATTTAAAGATAACACAAACAGCGTGTAACGTTTTGATAACAACACATTTTGATCAGGGCGATCGGCGCAACCCCTTAATGGCAGGGGAAAATCGGCAAAACAGAGAATAATGCGGGAACGGGCAGAAAGGGAAAGCCGCCGGGCTATGCCCGGCAGACCAGGTTATTTCACCGGCAGGGAGATGTCTTTGAACATCGCTTCGATCTCTTCGTTGGAGCGCAGTGACACCGCGCTGTCTACCACGTCGCGCGTCAGGTGCGGGGCGAACCGGTGGATGAAATCGTACATGTAGCTGCGCAGGAAGGTGCTGCGGCGGAAACCGATTTTGGTGGTGCTGTAGGTGAAGATGTCGCGCGCATCCACCGTGACCAGATCCGGGTCTTGCACCGGGTCAATCGCCATGCTGGCGATCACCCCGACGCCCAGCCCCAGCCGCACGTAGGTTTTGATCACATCCGCATCGGTGGCCGTAAACACGATGCGCGGCGTCAGCCCGGCGCGGTTAAAGGCGGTGTCCAGCTCGGAACGGCCGGTAAAACCGAAGGTGTAAGTGACGATCGGGTAGGTCGCCAGCTCCTCAATGGTGACATGCTCTTTCCCGGCCAGCGGGTGATCGGGCTGAACCACCACGGCGCGGTTCCAGTGGTAGCACGGCAGCATCACCAGATCGTCATACAGGTGCAGCGCCTCGGTGGCGATGGCGAAATCAGCGGTGCCTTTGGACACCGCTTCGGCGATCTGGGTCGGCGACCCTTGGTGCATATGCAGCGAGACGCGCGGGTAGCGCTCAATAAAGCCTTTGATCACCTGTGGTAAAGCGTAACGCGCCTGGGTGTGGGTGGTGGCCACATAGAGCGAGCCTTTGTCGGGATAGGTATGCTCACCGGCGACTGCTTTGATGGCGTCCACTTTAGACAACACTTCGCGCGCGATGCGGATGATCTCCTGCCCGGCCGGGGTAACCTGCGTAAGGTGTTTGCCGCTGCGGGCAAAGATCTGAATGCCCAGCTCGTCTTCCAGCATCCGCACCTGTTTGCTGATGCCCGGTTGTGAGGTGTAAAGCCCTTCTGCCGTCGAGGAGACGTTAAGGTTGTGATTGACAACTTCCACAATGTAACGAAGCTGCTGCAATTTCATATCTTTACCGTCCTAGGTTAAGCACTGCCCCGCAGGCAGCCAGACAAGTGATGATAAGCGTATCGCCGATCTCTGCATCGCCGGGGGAAGCGTAACGCCGGGGCGAAAGAAGTCAGGTCAGTTAATGACAATTAAACATAAAAAAAGATTTTATATAACTATTATAACAATCGGAACGGGCCTGTATAGCGCTTCGCCCTGCCTGTAGGCTATTTCTATCAATCAATTTACATAAAATCATATGTATGCATGATGATAAATCTACCCGGTATAAAAAAACCAGCGTTTACACGCTGGTTTTTTACGGAGTGCTCAGGCGGTCACCTTCTCAGGTGATGCTTATTTTTTGCTTTCAGTCCACTTACCGTCAACAAAGAACGCTGACCAGCCGGTGGCCTTGCCCTCTTTCTCCGAGGAGACGTACTGCTGCTTGGTTTTGCGGCTGTAACGCACCAGGGTTTTGTTGCCGTCCGGATCGGTGGCCGGCGCATCCGCCAGGTAACGCAGCTTCTCCGGCAGGCGGTCGCGGAAGCGGGCCAGCTCTTCTACCAGGGGCGCACGGGTCTCGCGTGATTTCGGGAAGGTGTTGGCCGCCAGGAAGACCCCGGCCGCGCCGTCACGCAACACGAAATAGGCGTCAGACTTCTCGCACTCCAGCTCCGGCAACGGCACCGGATCTTCCTTCGGCGGCGCGACTTCACCGTTACGGAGGATCTTACGGGTGTTTTTGCACTCGTCGTTGGTACAGCCCATGTACTTGCCGAAACGCCCCATTTTCAGGTGCATCTCTGAACCACATTTTTCGCACTCCACCACCGGGCCGTCATAGCCTTTCAGGCGGAATTCGCCCTGCTCAATCTCATACCCTTCACAGGCCGGGTTATTCCCGCAGACGTGCAGCTTGCGCTGGTTGTCGATCAGGTAGCTGTCCATCGCCGTGCCGCATTTCGGGCAGCGGCGGCGGGCGCGCAGCGCGTTGGTTTCGGCGTCTTCGCCTTCCAGCACGTTGAGCACTTCCGTTTCCGGCACCAGGTTAATGGTGGTTTTGCAGCGCTCTTTCGGCGACAGCGCATAGCCGGAGCAGCCGAGGAACACGCCGGTGCTGGCGGTACGGATGCCCATTTTGCGGCCGCAGGTCGGGCAGTCGATGCTGGTCAGCACCATCTGGTTCGGGCGCATACCGCCCTCTTCCGGGTCCTGCTCCGCTTTGCCGAGCTGGTCGCTGAAATCGCTGAAGAAGCCGTCCAGCACCGCTTTCCATTCGGCCTGATTATTGGCCACCTGGTCGAGGTCATTTTCCATGCGCGCGGTGAAATCGTAGTTCATCAGCTCGCGGAAGTTCTCTTCCAGGCGGTCGGTGACAATCTCACCCATCTTCTCGGCGTAGAAACGGCGGTTTTCCACCCGCACGTAACCGCGATCCTGAATGGTGGAGATGATCGACGCATAGGTTGACGGGCGGCCGATGCCGCGTTTTTCCAGCTCTTTCACCAGCGAGGCTTCGCTGAAGCGTGCCGGCGGCTTGGTGAAGTGCTGGCTCGGCAGCAGCTGCTGCAGGGTCAGTTCGGTGCCGATTTCCACATTCGGCAGCGTGCGGTCTTCATCATTTTTACGCAGCGCCGGCATGACACGCGTCCAGCCGTCAAAGCGCAGGATGCGGCCTTTGGCACGCAGCTGGTAGTCCGCTGCCTGCACCGTCAGGGTGGTGGAGTCGTATTTGGCCGGCGTCATCTGGCAGGCCACGAACTGGCGCCAGATCAGCTGGTAAAGCTTCTGCGCGTCCGCTTCCATGTCTTTGAGCTGCTCAGCCACCACCTGCACATCGGAAGGACGAATCGCTTCGTGCGCTTCCTGCGAGTTCTCTTTGCTGCTGTAGGTATTCGGCTCTTTCGGCAGGTATTTATCGCCGAATTCGGTGCCGATGTAGCCACGCACCATGGTCAGGGCGTCCTGGCTCAGGTTGGTGGAGTCGGTACGCATATAGGTGATGTGGCCCGCTTCATACAGGCGCTGCGCCATCATCATGGTTTTTTTCACGCCAAAGCCCAGGCGGGTACTGGCCGCCTGTTGCAGCGTGGAGGTAATGAACGGCGCGCCGGGGCGGCTGCTGGTGGGTTTGTCTTCGCGGTCCAGCACCGTATAGCGCGCTTTTTCCAGCAGGGCGACGGCGGCGTGGGTCTGCTCGCGGTTAACCGGCTTGAAGGGTTTGTCATGATGGTGGGTCACCTCCATGTTCAGCACGGTTTCATCCTGGGTGTTCAGCTGTGCATGCAGCTCCCAGTACTCTTCCGGCACAAACGCCTTGATTTCGCGCTCACGCTCTACCACCAGCCGGACGGCCACAGACTGTACGCGGCCGGCGGACAAGCCGCGGGCAATTTTCTTCCACAGCAGCGGCGAGACCATGTAGCCCACCACGCGGTCCATAAACCGGCGTGCCTGTTGGGCATTGACGCGGTCGATGTTCAGCTCGCCCGGCTGGTTAAACGCCTGCTTGATGGCATTTTTGGTGATTTCGTTGAACACCACGCGGCTGAAGCGGCTGTCATCACCGCCGATCACTTCCCGCAGGTGCCAGGCAATGGCTTCCCCTTCGCGGTCAAGGTCGGTTGCGAGGTAGATGTGGTCGGCGTTTTCCGCCAGGGATTTCAGCTCCGCCACCACTTTCTCTTTGCCGGGCAGGATTTCATACTGCGCCTGCCAGCCGTGGTAAGGGTCAACCCCCATCCGGTTTACCAGCGCGGCTTTCTCATCCTTTTTGACTTTTTTCTTTGGTTTTTCTTCGGAAGATTCGGCGCTTTTTTTACTGGCAGACCCGCTGGTGGGTAAATCGCGGATATGACCCACGCTGGACTTCACCACGTAGTCATTGCCTAAATATTTATTAATCGTTTTGGCTTTTGCCGGGGACTCAACTATTACGAGAGCTTTTCCCATATTTATCTTTACCTAAATTAATTCTTCCGAAAAAGAAATTTTTATCTCGTTATGCCGCAGCAGTATGACGCTCTTTTTTATATTGCGACAGTGAAGCAGGAGATCAAGGCATTTTTCATCATCGGGTTACTGATTGCTCATCACTGACACAATCAGCCCGGTCCGCCTGCGGGGTAGGCCCCGGCACCTGCCGACTGCAACCGTTTTTTCCATGCGCCTGACAGCAAGCCGACACACAAAAAGTCTCAAGCGTAAAGTAAATCTTCCACTTATCCGGCGAAACGCCACACTCTACCTGATAAATAACGCCACGCAACCTAATTAGCATGGATCCTGCGTTTTCGCCAATGCTCTCTTTTGGCTCGAATGTCCTTATCCGGTTTGCGGGTGTTCGAAGGCCGCACTACACTGGCGGCGGATAATCAGTTGCGGAGTCATCAGGATGAACAAAAATAGAACGGCAATCGGTAAAAACGCGTTACTGGATCTCGCCAATAATATTATCAAAACACATGAGGATTATTTGCACGGTATGGTTGCCACCGATGTGCGGCAAAATGGCGATGTGCTGGTTTTCAGCGGGGAGTTTTTCCTTGATCAGCAAGGGTTGCCTACGGCGAAAAGCACGGCGGTATTTAATATGTTTAAACACCTGGCCCATCAGTTATCCGATAAATATTATCTGGAAAATTAACCATTCGGTTAAAAGGGGCGGACGCCCCTTTTTCTTCTTTATAACACCGCTGTTTTGTTTATAACATTGGCTTCTGGCCGCGCTGCCACCAGCGCAGCAGCAGGCGGTCAGCACTTTCAGCGGCGCTGCCGGTGAAGCGGTCCATCAGGCGCTTGCGGCGGGTGTAACGCACGCTTATCACCTCGTGATTTTCCATCTCGGCGATCAGCAGATCATCACTGGTGCCGATGGCATCAATCAGCCCTTTTTCACGCGCCTGCATGCCGAACCAGTGCTCGCCAGTTGCGACACTGTCGATGTCGAGCGACGGGCGCTGCTGCTTGACGAACTCTTTGAACAGCAGGTGCGTTTCATTCAGATCCTCGCGGAACTTCTCGCGCCCCTGCTCGGTGTTCTCACCAAACAGCGTCAGGGTACGTTTGAACTCCCCGGCGGTGTGCAGCTCCACGTCGATGTCGTTTTTCTTCAGCAGCCGGTTAAAGTTAGGGATTTGGGCCACCACGCCGATAGAGCCGATCACCGCAAACGGCGCGGCGATAATGCGGTCCGCCACGCAGGCCATCATGTAGCCGCCGCTGGCCGCCACCTTGTCCACCGCTACCGTCAGCCGGATACCGGCCTGGCGCAGGCGCGTCAGCTGTGACGCCGCCAGCCCGTAACCGTGCACCACCCCGCCGGGGCTTTCCAGGCGCAGCAGCACCTCATCCTGCGGCGTCGCCACCGCGAGCACCGCAGTAATCTCCTCACGCAGCGACGCCACTTCATGGGCATCGATGCTGCCCCGGAAATCCAGCACGTAGAGGCAGGGTTTGCCGTCGCTGACGCCCTGTTTCGCATTGTGTTTTGCCTGTTTCGCCTCCGCTTTGCGCTCTTTTTTCAACGCTTTGGCACGGGCTTTGCGCGCAGGCTCATCCATGCGCGCAGCGCGCATGTCCTGCTGCACTTCCCGGTACTGTTCCGAGAGATCGGTGAGTTGCAGTTCGCCGGGGCGCTGCGCTTTGCGCGCCCGCAGGCTGAAGATCAGCACCACCAGGGCGCCGACGGCCACCACCAGGGTGACGACTTTGGCTAAAAACAGCCCATACAGAGAGAGTAACTCCACAAATTTCCGCCTTTTTCCTGTCAGTCAATGTCCGGTTATCCAGTGTAAACATTTCCGGCGGCGACGTCTTGCCGCAGGCTGCCGAACCGGGCAGAGAGTGTCGCACGGCCGCGCCGGAGGCGCACGGTATGTTCCTGTTTTGTTACAAAGATTAGGCTGAAATTGCGGTTATTCATTGAAAAGTCGATCCATTTGAGGCATATAACGTGCAATATTCCTGAAAACACCCACGATTCGCGCCAGGGTTGCGTTGACGGTCGAGCCTGCTCCCGCCGTGCCCCTGGTCTCCGTGACCGGCCCACGCCGCCGGCACCTTTGCCACGCGAGAGGACACCCCTGTGCATTATCATCCAAAGCGTAACCTGCTTGAAAACCGCCTGATTCTGGTCACCGGTGCCGGTGACGGCATCGGCCGTGAAGCCGCCCTGACTTACGCCCGCTTCGGCGCGGGCGTTATCTTGCTGGGCCGTACCGAGAGTAAATTGCTGGCCGTGCAACAGCAGATCGCCCAGGCCGGGCTGAAACCGGCACGCGTCATCACGTTTGACCTGCTGACCGCCACCCCGGCTGATTGCCGCGCCGTGGCCGACACGCTGGCACAACACCTGCCGCGCCTTGACGGCGTGCTGCACAACGCCGGGCTGCTGGGTGAGATCACCCCGATGGCGCAACAGGACAGTGAGCTGTGGCATCAGGTGATGCAGGTCAACGTCAATGCCACCTTTATGCTCACTCAGGCGCTGTTGCCGCTGTTGCTGAAATCCCCGGGCGGATCGCTGGTGTTTACCTCGTCCAGCGTCGGCCGCGAGGGCCGCGCCGGCTGGGGGGCTTACGCCGTCTCCAAGTTCGCCACCGAAGGGATGATGCAGGTGCTGGCGGAAGAGTATAAACACTCCACCCTGCGGGTGAACTGCATCAACCCCGGCGGCACTCGCACCACGATGCGCGCCTCCGCTTTCCCGCAGGAGGACGCCAACAAGCTGAAAACCCCGGCGGATATTATGCCGCTCTACCTCTACCTGATGGGCGACGACAGCCGCCGGAAAACCGGCATCAGTTTCGATGCGCAACCGGGCCGCAAGGCCGGCCCGGCGGAGTGATGCCATGAGTGACCGCCACCAGCAACGCCAGCAGAAACTCAAAGAACAGGTCGATGCCCGCATCAAAGCCGCGCAGGAGACCCGCGGCCTGCTGATTGTCTTCACCGGCAACGGCAAGGGCAAAACCACTGCCGCATTCGGCACCGTGACCCGCGCGGTGGGGCATGGGCTGCGCGCCGGGGTGATCCAGTTCATCAAGGGCGAATGGCCGAACGGCGAGCGTAACCTGCTGGAACCGCACGGCGTGGAATTTCAGGTGATGGCGACCGGCTTCACCTGGGAAACGCAGAACCGCGACACCGACACGGCCGCCTGTCAGGCGGTGTGGCAGCACGGTAAAAAAATGCTGGCCGATGAGACACTCGATCTGGTGCTGCTGGATGAGCTGACCTATATGGTGAGTTACGGCTACCTGGATCTGGCGGAGCTGATGGCGGCGCTGGATGCCCGCCCGGCGCACCAGACGGTGATCATCACCGGGCGCGGTTGCCACCGTGACCTGCTGGAGCGGGCTGATACGGTAAGCGAGCTGCGCCCGGTGAAACACGCCTTTGACGCCGGGGTCATGGCGCAGAAAGGCATCGACTGGTAACGGCCAGCGCTGGAGGGTTGTCAGAGCTGGACTGTTGCCAAAACGGGACGGTTGTCAAAGCTGAATATTGCACTCCGCCAGCGTCGCCATTTCATTGTGCATGGCGCAGGCGGCATCCACCAGCGTAAAGGCCAGCGCGGCCCCGCTGCCCTCGCCGAGGCGCAGGGAGAGATCCAGATAAGGGTGCAACTGCAGGTGCGCCAGTGCCAGCTGGCTGCCGCGTTCCGCTGACGTGTGCGACGGGATCAGGTAGTCACGGGCCGCCGGGGCAATCAGGCAGGCCGCCAGCGCCGAGGCATAAGAGAGGTAGCCATCCAGCACTACCGGGATACCGGCCGCCGCGGCTCCCAGGATCGCCCCGCTCATCGCCGCCAGGTCAAAGCCGCCGACTGCGGCCAGCACGCCGAGGCCGTCCTGCGCGTCCGGCTGGTTGGTGTCCAGCGCGCGCTGTACCACCGCCACTTTATGGGCCAGCTGCTCCGGCGGCAGATTTGCGCCTAAGCCCACGGCCTGCTCCGGCGGCTGGCCGGTAATGGCGCAGATCACCGCGGCAGCCGGGGTGGTATTGCCCATGCCCAGCTCACCCACGCCCAGCAGATCCAGCCCGTCAGCCACTTGTGCCGCTACCCAGCGCGCACTCCACAGGATAATCGCCTCCGCCTGCGCCCGGTGCATTGCCGGCCCCACTGCGATGTTCGCGCTGCCCTGCCCCTGATGGCAGTCCAGCGCCCCGGCCACCGGGCCGCCGATGATGCCGGTATCCACCAGCGTCACCCGGGCACCGGCCGTTTTAGCCATCACGTTAACCCCGGCGACCCCACGCAGGATATTGTTGGCCTGAATCGCCGTCACTGCCTGCGGTGACGGCGTGACGCCCTCCTGCCAGACGCCATGATCGGCAGCCATCACCACAATCTCTTTCTGTGGGAAGTGCAGCGGGCGGTCACTGCCGCGGATGCCGGCCAGTTGTACCGCCAGGGTTTCCAGACGGCCCATACTGCCGGGCGGCTTGACCAGGGAATCCAGCCGTTGCTGGGCGCGCGTCATTGCTGCCTTGTCGAGGGGGGCGATAGCGCCGGGGATATCGTTGACCGTGGTCATATTGTTACTCTCCATGTGATGTCGCGGCAGCCAGGCCGCTGTTGACTTTTTTCAAGGGGAAATGCTGCACGTGCCGCCGGGCGGGCAGTTTTTTGCCGGCGAAAAGAGGGCTGCCCCGCCACACCCGGTGTCGGGGGGCAGCCGGGGTGATCAGATCAATGCCACATCAGCGCAAGCAGGAACACAATCTCAAACAGTTCGTTACCGGCGCCCAGCGTATCGCCGGTTTGCCCGCCGATTTTCTCCTGCACCGCACTGCGGAACATCAGTGCGGCAAACAGCGTCACCGCCACCGCAATCAGGCTCATGACCCCACATAACAGCACCACACCCACCAGGGTGATCAGCAGGGTGAACACGAAGCGGCGCGGGCAGATCTTGCCGATATAGAGATTGCCCAGCCCATCCTCACGCGCGTAGTTCTGCCGGAACATCAGGATCAGCAGCATCCCGCGGCTCAGCAGCGGCGTGGCGAGCAGTACCGGCAGCATGGCATAGCCGCTGACGCTCATCTGGTAGACAGCCCCGACGCGGATCAATAGCGTCAGGATAACTGCCGCTGCACCATAGGTACCGATGCGGCTGTCACGCATAATCTCCAGCGCCCGCGCCCGGCCGGCACGGGAAAACAACCCGTCACAGCTGTCCGCCAGGCCATTCAGGTGAAAGGCCCCGGTCACCAGCACATTGGTGGTCACCGCCAGCATGGCGGCCATCAGCGGCCCCAGTGCACTGGCCGTCAGCATATAGATGACGGTACAGCACATCCCCACGATTAATCCGATAACCGGGAACCAGTAAACCCCCCGGGGATAATCCTCCACGCTCATCCGGGCTGAGGCGTTAGCCGGTACCGGGAGGCGGGTTAAAAATTGTAAGGTTGCCAAAAAAACTTTCATAGCGAGCATCTGTCCATTGATGTTAATCCTAGCCTTTAAAGGTGTACTAAATGCCGGTGGCCCACAGGCGTATCCCTGGGTTCATCCGGTAATATGCAGGCATTCCCTGCCGGCCTGATGGTCTCCCTCCCTCCCCGTACCGCAGGGAACCCCTGGCGGCCGGGCATTGCTCACGGCCTGTTTTCATGTGGCCAACCTGTCCGGCGGAACCAAAGATGCGCATAACCACTCTTTTCTGGTGGCTTATCCGGTTACGGCCTGTTTTCTCCGTAACGGGCTGATGAACCGGCAAAATACCCGCTCCCGGCGCATTTTCCCTCGGTACCGCCGCTTATTAATATCACAGGTCTAACCACGGTTTAATCGCAATTGATTGAAATGAAATTCGTTTCTATTTCAGCGATGAATATCTTACTGAAATAATGTTACTTTTATATAATTTCATTACGTAAAATTCAGAAAAATTCAAAAAAAAACCGCAGCGAAGGCTGCGGTTCAAGAGATCGGGCGGCGTGAATTGATTAGCCGCGCTTATTTGTCGCGCTGCGGCGGCTGGGTGCGACCTGGCTATGGCGCTTCACCGCACGCCGGATTTGGTTGGCTTTTACGCGGCGGCGATCTTTTTCCACCGGCATTTTGCTGACGGTTTCCGGGTCCAGTTCTACCAGTTCACGCAGGTAATTAATCTGCGGCAAATCCAGCTCTGTCCAGCCGCCGCGCGGCAGCCCTTTCGGCAGCGTCAGGTCACCGTAACGTACGCGGATCAGGCGGCTCACCTGCACGCCCACCGCTTCCCACAGGCGGCGCACCTCACGGTTACGGCCTTCGGTCAGGGTTACGTTGTACCACTGGTTCAGCCCTTCCCCACCCTGATAGGTGATGGTGCGGAATGCCGCCGGGCCATCTTCCAGCTGAACGCCACGGCTGAGCTGTTTGATTTTTTCATCGTCTACCTGGCCGAATACGCGCACGGCGTATTCACGCTCCACTTCACGGCTCGGGTGCATCAGGCGGTTTGCCAGCTCCCCGTCGGTGGTAAACAGCAGCAGGCCGGAGGTGTTAACGTCCAGGCGGCCCACGGCCACCCAGCGCGCACCACGCAGTTTCGGCAGGCGGTCAAACACCGTCGGGCGGCCTTCCGGGTCGTTGCGGGTACAGAGTTCGCCTTCCGGCTTGTAGTACGCCAGCACGCGGCACACCGCTTCGGTGGATTCATTAATGGAGACCACGTGGCCGTCCATACGGATTTTCATACCCGCCGTCACCTCAACGCGATCGCCGAGCGTGGCGATTTTGCCGTCTACACTGACGCGGCCTGCCTGGATAATGGCTTCAATTTCGCGGCGGGAACCGTGGCCGGCCCGCGCCAGAACTTTCTGTAATTTCTCGCTCATTGAGCAACCTCTGTTGTCGCCTTCACAGGCGTCAGATAAACCGCAAAAGGAATTTCTGCGGCTCAGGAATGGGGCTTATAAGCAATCTTGATATAAATCAATCACTTATAAAAAGTTTAGCCGACTATTATACACAGTTACGGCCACTTTGTATTCCCTATTATAGCGTGAGGAAAACGGAAAGGATCGGGCGGAGCGGCCCGCAACGAAGAAGAGAAATTAACCAAACAGCCACCAGAGCAGGCAACCCCAGAACAGGCCACACCCGGCCAGCATTGCCAGCCACACCTTACGGCGCAGGCGATTATCTTCAGCGCGTTGTTTCTGTGAACGCATAGATCATTCCAATAAGAAATAAGATCAATCTTATTGTGAATAGGTAAGCACGGATAATCGTTTGAACCGTTTAATATCATGAATGTAATAGCCATGATTAATCATCGCAAGATATTGAATTAACGGAACCGTTAATTCATACCCTGCAAAATATAATTAATTTAACTTAAGTCATGTTAATAATAATACTTAAGCCAAATCAGGCGGGCCAGAAAAGAAAATAAGGGGGAACCCGCCGCGCCGGGTAATTAACCGCACAGGGGACGACACTCCGGCAAGAAACACATTGGCAAGAAGCAAGAAACACATTGGCAGAGATAACAGCGCCGGGGTCTGCCCGGTAACGCAGGGTTACCGGGCGGTGGCCATTAGCGGAACGGGGCCGGATCGCCCGCCCCTTCGCGGATCACTTCTGGGGTGCTGTCGGTGAGGTCGATCACGGTGGTGGGTTGCTGGCCCAGCGAACCGCCGTGGATAATCAGATCCACCTGCTTGCCCAGGGTCTCTTTGATCTCGTCCGGATCGGACTCGGCAAAATCGTTGCCCGGCAGCATCAGCGTGGTCGACATCAGCGGCTCATGCAGCGCCTCCAGCAATGCCACGGTAATCGGGTTGGACGGCACCCGCAAACCAATGGTTTTACGTTTTTCGCTCATCAACCGGCGCGGCACCTCTTTGGTGGCTTTCAGGATGAACGTGTAGTTACCCGGCGTGTTGTTTTTAATCAGACGGAAGGCGCTGTTGTCCACGTAGGCATAGGTGGAGAGCTCGCTTAAATCACGGCAGACCAGCGTAAAGTTGTGATTGCTGTCCAGCTGGCGGATGCGGCAGATGCGCTCCATCGCCGCTTTCTCCTCCAGCCGGCACCCGAGCGCATAACCGGAGTCCGTCGGGTAAACAATCACCCCGCCTTTGCGCAGCACGTCTACCGTCTGGTTGATCAGGCGCAGTTGCGGATTTTCGGGGTGAATATAGAAAAACTGACTCATCAGGTACCTCTTTTATCGTTGTGATCCCGGCTTCATGCCGGGCTTCCGGCGGGCCAGTCACGCCAGACCGGCTCCACGCCGCCCGGCAGCCAGAGCTTGCGGCCCAGTTCTATCCACGAGCAGGGCTGGTGGAAGTCCGATCCCTGCGACGCCAGCAGCTGAAACTGCTGGGCGTACTGGGCCAGTTGCGTGCGTTCATTGGGGGCTTGCTGACACTGGGCCACTTCCATGGCATCGCCCCCGAGCTCAGCAAAAAAGGCCAGCAGCCGCTTGAGCCATTTTGCGGAGAGATCGTAACGGCCGGGGTGGGCCACCACCGCCTGGCCGCCAGATTGATGAATAACATCAATAGCCTGTTCTATTGTACACCACTGGGGCGGAACGTAGCCGGTTTTCCCCTTGGCCAGGTATTTCTTGAATACCTGCGCGACGTTCTCCGCTTTGCCGGCCTCAATCAGGAAACGGGCAAAGTGGCCGCGCGTCACTGCCCCGCCGTCCGCCAGCCGTAACGCGCCCTCCAGCGCACCGGGAATGTGCGCTTTCTCCAGACGGCGCGCCATCTCCTCCGCCCGCTGCTGACGGTAGAGCCGCTGCTGTGCCAGCAACGCCTGCATCATTGGGTGCTGCGGATCGATATTCAACCCAACGATGTGAATCTCATGGTTTTCCCACAGGGTGGAGATCTCCACCCCGTTTACCAACTGTAGCGGCAACTGCTGCGCCGCAATGGCCTCCGCTGCTGCTGCCAGGCCGTCAACCGAGTCATGGTCTGTGATCGCCAGCACCCCGACGCGCATCGCCACGGCGCGCGCCACCAGCGCGGCAGGCGTCAGGAACCCGTCTGAGGCGGTGGTGTGGCTGTGGAGATCGAACAGGGTAAAGGCGGTGGAAGTGGCGTCAGTCAACATGGTCATCCTGCAAAAAACGTGAATCCCCGGTGGGGCTGTGGCGGCACGTTACCCCATTGTGGCGGCCGGATGCCAGCCCTAAGTCATATTCATCATTTTTATCATTTCACGCTAAACCCCGGAAATGAGGGTTGACTTTCTTTCTCCGAACCCGTTAACTAGTACACAAGTTCACGACAACCTGGTGCTGATGATGAAAACTCTGCGGATTACCCTTCTTGCTCGCTGGTGGCGCTCCTCCCTTTTGCGGGCGGTGTAATCACGCATGCGGTCGTCAGACCTTGCAGATACCCAAGAGCCCGCCAAGTGCGGGCTTTTTTGTGGATAAAAATAACGACGTGGAAGCAAACATGAACATAACTCAACCTACACTAGACCTGCTGAGCGTGACCGGTTGCTACCGGGACGACCCGACCGCCATCTTTAACCAGCTGTGCGGCGCACGCCCGGCCACCCTGCTGCTGGAATCCGCTGAGATCACCAGCAAGCAGAACCTGAAAAGCCTGTTGATTGTAGACAGCGCCCTGCGCATCACCGCACTGGGCCGCACCGTCAGCCT
This sequence comes from Chimaeribacter californicus, assembly GCF_002858675.1. Taxonomy (GTDB): domain Bacteria; phylum Pseudomonadota; class Gammaproteobacteria; order Enterobacterales; family Enterobacteriaceae; genus Chimaeribacter; species Chimaeribacter californicus. The sequence goes on along the minus strand of NZ_PJZF01000001.1, from coordinate 463,683 downwards.
TCAGGCGCTTACCGCCAACGGCGCGTCACTGCTGCCGCTGCTGGATGCGGCACTGCCGCCGGAAGTCAGCAACCGCGTGCGCCCCAACGGCCGTGAGCTGACGTTCCCGGCCATCGACCCAATGCAGGATGAGGACGCGCGCCTCTGTTCACTGTCGGTGTTTGATGCGCTGCGCCAGATCCTGACGCTGGTTATCTGCCCGCCTGATGAACGTGAGGCAATGTTCCTCGGTGGCCTGTTTGCCTACGATCTGGTGGCCGGGTTTGAAGACCTGCCGCCGCTGCGCGCTGACCAGCGCTGCCCCGATTTCTGCTTCTACCTGGCGGAAACGCTGCTGGTGCTTGACCACCAGCACCGCACCAGCCGCCTGCAGGCCAGTGTGTTTACCCCGTCTGCCGCTGAGAAACAGCGCCTGCAACAGCGCCTGGCCCAGTTGCAGCAGCAGTTGCAGCAGCCTGCGCACCCGATCCCGCACCAGACGGTGCAGGACATGGCGCTGAGCTGTAACCAGAGTGATGCCGAGTACGGCGCGGTCGTGAGCGGGTTGCAAAAGGCTATCCGTGTGGGTGAGATTTTCCAGGTGGTGCCGTCGCGCCGCTTCTCCCTGCCCTGCCCGTCGCCGCTGGCCGCTTACCAGACGCTGAAAGAGAACAACCCCAGCCCTTATATGTTCTTTATGCAGGACAACGATTTCCAGCTGTTCGGTGCCTCGCCGGAAAGCGCCCTGAAATATGAGGCCGACAGCCGCCAGATTGAGATCTACCCGATTGCCGGTACCCGCCCGCGCGGCCGCCATGCGGACGGCTCGCTGGACCGCGACCTCGACAGCCGGATTGAGCTGGAGATGCGCACTGACCATAAAGAGCTGGCAGAGCACTTGATGCTGGTGGATCTGGCGCGCAACGATCTGGCGCGCATCTGCGAGCCGGGCAGCCGCTACGTGGCAGATCTCACCAAAGTTGACCGCTACTCGTTCGTGATGCACCTGGTCTCCCGCGTGGTGGGCACCCTGCGCCGCGATCTGGATGTGCTGCACGCCTATCAGGCCTGTATGAACATGGGCACCCTGAGCGGCGCGCCGAAAGTCCGCGCCATGCAGCTGATTGCCGCCTCAGAAGGCAGCCGCCGCGGCAGCTACGGCGGCGCGGTGGGTTACTTTACCGCCCATGGCGATCTGGACACCTGCATCGTGATCCGCTCCGCCTATGTGGAGGATGGGATCGCCACCGTGCAGGCCGGCGCCGGCGTGGTGCTGGACTCCGTTCCGCAGGCGGAAGCTGACGAAACCCGCAACAAAGCCCGCGCCGTGCTGCGCGCCATTGCTACCGCACATCATGCCCGGGAGGTGTTCTGATGGCTGACATCCTGCTGCTCGATAATATCGACTCCTTTACCTACAACCTGGTGGACCAGCTGCGCACGTTCGGCCACCGGGTGGTGATTTACCGCAACCAGATCCCGGCGGACACCATCATCGCTAAACTGAAAGAGATGGAACAGCCGATCCTGATGCTCTCCCCCGGCCCCGGCACCCCGGCCGAGGCCGGCTGTATGCCGGAACTGCTGCAACGGCTGCGCGGCCAGCTGCCGGTGATCGGCATCTGTCTCGGCCATCAGGCGATTGTGGAAGCCTATGGCGGCCATGTCGGCCAGGCGGGTGAAATCCTGCACGGCAAGGCCTCGCCGGTGGAACATGACGGGCAGGCGATGTTTGCCGGGCTGCCAAACCCGCTGCCGGTGGCGCGTTACCACTCGCTGGTCGGCAGCGACACCCCGGCCGGGCTGGTGGTCAATGCCCACTTCAACGGCATGGTGATGGCCGTCCGCCACGATGCCGATCGCGTCTGCGGTTTCCAGTTCCACCCGGAATCGATTCTTTCCTCACAGGGCGCACGTCTGCTGGAGCAGACCCTGGCCTGGGCACTGGTTTAAGACAAGGAGACAGATTATGACAACGTCACATGAACCCCATGCCGCCATCCTTGAGCAGCTCTACCGTGCCGAGCCGATGAGCCAGGCACAGAGCCGCCAGCTGTTTACGGCCATTATCCATGGCGAGCTGGAGCCGTCACAGCTGGCCGCGGCGCTGATCAGCATGAAAGTGCGCGGTGAACGCCCGGAAGAGATTGCCGGGGCAGCGCAGGCGCTGCTGGCCGATGCACAGCCTTTCCCGCGCCCGGACTACCCGTTTGCCGATATCGTCGGCACCGGCGGCGACGGCAGCAACAGCATTAACATCTCCACCGCCAGCGCCTTTGTGGCCGCGGCCTGCGGGGTGCGGGTTGCCAAACACGGCAACCGCAGCGTTTCCAGCCGCTCCGGGTCTTCCGATCTGCTGGCGGCGTTCGGCATCCGCCTTGATTTACCGGCTGACGAGGCACGTCAGGCGCTGGACGATCTCGGCATCTGTTTCCTGTTTGCGCCGCAGTACCACACCGGGTTCCGCCACGCGATGCCGGTGCGCAAGCAGCTGAAAACCCGCACGCTGTTTAACGTGCTGGGGCCGCTGATCAACCCTGCCCGCCCACCGCTGGCGCTGATTGGCGTCTACAGCCCGGAGCTGGTGCTGCCGATTGCCGAAACCCTGCGCACACTGGGTTACCAGCGCGCTGCGGTGGTACACGGCGGCGGCATGGATGAGGTGGCGATCCACGCACCGACCCAGGTGGCAGAGCTGAACCACGGCAGCGTCACCACCTATCAGCTGACCCCAGGCGATTTCGGCCTGCCGGGCTACCCGGTGGAGGCGCTGCTGGGCGGCACACCGGAAGAAAACCGTGACATTCTGGCACGCTTGTTACAAGGTAAAGGTGAACCCGCCCACGAGGCCGCGGTGGCCGCTAATGTCGCGCTTTTACTGAAGCTTTTCGGGCAAGAAGACCTAAAACAGAATGCGCAGCAGGCGCTTGCGGTGATCCGCAGCGGCGACGCTTACCAGCGTGTCAGCGCATTGGCAGCAAGAGGATAAGTGATGCAGGAAACCGTGCTCCACAGGATCGTTCGTGACAAGGCAGTTTGGGTCGCGGCACGTAAAGAACAGCAGCCGTTGGCCGATTTTGAACACCTGCTCGGCCCCAGCCGGCGCAGCTTTTACCACGCCCTTCAGGGCGCCCGGACCGCCTTTATCCTGGAATGTAAAAAGGCGTCCCCCTCCAAGGGGCTGATCCGGGAAGATTTCGACCCGGCTGAGATTGCCGGGATCTACAGCGACTACGCCTCCGCCATTTCGGTGCTGACAGATGAGAAATATTTCCAGGGCAGTTTTGATTTTCTGCCGCTGGTGAGCGCCGCCGTGACCCAGCCGGTGCTGTGCAAAGATTTCATCATCGACCCGTACCAGATCTACCTGGCGCGCCACTATCAGGCCGATGCGGTGCTGCTGATGCTCTCGGTACTGGACGATGAGCAATACCGCCAGCTGGCCGCGGTGGCACACAGCCTGAACATGGGCGTGCTGACCGAGGTGATCAGTGACGAGGAAGCCGCGCGCGCCCTGCGTCTGGGCGCAAAAGTGGTCGGCATTAATAACCGCGACCTGCGCGACCTGAGCATCGACCTTGACCGCACCCGACGCCTTGCGCCGCTTCTGCCGGGCGTGACGGTGATCAGCGAGTCGGGCATCAACACCTACGCCCAGATCCGCGAACTGAGCCGCTTTGCCAACGGCTTCTTGATCGGCAGCGCGCTGATGGCGGAGCCGGATCTGGCCGCTGCCGTGCGCCGCGTGATGCTGGGTGAGAACAAAGTCTGCGGCCTGACCCGGCCGGAAGATGCCCGGGCGGCCCATCAGGCCGGGGCGGCATTCGGCGGGCTGATCTTCGCAGCCCGCTCACCGCGCTGCATCACGCCGGAACAGGCGCAGCAGGTGATGGCGGGCGCGCCGCTGAAGTATATCGGCGTGTTCAGCGACCAGCCGGTTGACGGGGTGGCGCAGACCGCCGCCGCACTCGGCCTGCACGCGGTGCAGTTGCATGGGCAGGAGGATCAGGCCTATATCGACAGCCTGCGTGCCGTGCTGCCGGAGTGCTGCCGCATCTGGAAAGCGCTGAGCGTGCGCGGCCAGATGCCCGCCCGCGACCTTAACCACGTTGACCGTTATGTGCTGGACAACGGCAACGGCGGCAGCGGCCAGCGGTTTGACTGGCGGGTGCTGGCCGGGCAGCCGTTGGAGAATGTGCTGCTGGCCGGTGGGCTGGGCGCGGACAACTGCGTACAGGCGGCCCAGCTCGGCTGCGCCGGGCTGGATTTTAACTCCGGCGTGGAGTCCGCCCCCGGCATCAAAGACCCTGCGAAACTGATCGCCGTATTCCAGACGCTGCGGGCCTACTGAGGCGCGCCGTCAGACCGTTTTCATATACAGGACAGCGAAGAATGACATTACTTAACCCCTACTTTGGTGAGTTCGGCGGGATGTATGTACCGCAGATTCTGATGCCCGCGCTGAAACAGCTGGAAGAGGCATTTGTCAGCGCCCAGCGCGACCCGGCATTTCAGGCCGAATTTTTTGACCTGCTGAAAAACTACGCCGGCCGCCCGACCGCGCTGACGTTGTGCCGTAACCTCACCGCCGGCACCCGTACCAAACTCTACCTGAAGCGCGAAGATCTGCTGCACGGCGGCGCGCACAAAACCAACCAGGTGCTGGGGCAGGCGCTGCTGGCAAAACGGATGGGCAAAACTGAAATCATCGCCGAAACCGGTGCCGGGCAGCACGGCGTGGCGTCGGCCCTGGCCTCCGCCCTGCTCGGCCTGAAGTGCCGCATCTATATGGGCGCGAAAGACATAGCCCGCCAGTCACCGAACGTGTTCCGCATGCGGCTGATGGGCGCGGAGGTGATCCCGGTACACAGCGGCTCCTCCACGCTGAAAGATGCCTGTAATGAGGCGCTGCGTGACTGGTCCGGCAGCTATGAAAATGCCCACTACATGCTGGGCACCGCCGCCGGCCCGCACCCCTACCCGACCATTGTGCGTGAATTCCAGCGGATGATTGGCGAAGAGACCAAGGCGCAGGTGCTGGAGAAAGAGGGCCGCCTGCCGGATGCGGTGCTGGCCTGTGTGGGCGGCGGCTCCAATGCCATCGGGATGTTTGCTGACTTCATCGAAGAGGAGTCAGTGGCATTGATCGGCGTTGAGCCGGGCGGGCTGGGCATTGAGTCCGGCCAGCATGGCGCGCCGCTCAAGCATGGGCACGTCGGCATCTATTTCGGCATGAAAGCGCCGATGATGCAGACCGAAGAGGGGCAGATTGAGGAGTCCTACTCTATTTCTGCCGGGCTGGATTTCCCGTCCGTCGGCCCGCAGCACGCTTACCTGAACAGCATCGGCCGCGCGGAGTATGTTTCGATTACCGATGAAGAGGCGCTGGACGCCTTCAAAGCGCTCTCCCGCAGCGAGGGGATCATCCCGGCGCTGGAGTCCTCCCATGCGCTGGCCCATGCGCTGAAAATGATCAAAGAGAACCCGGAGAAAGAGCAACTGCTGGTGGTGAACCTCTCCGGCCGCGGCGACAAGGATATTTTCACAGTTCATGACATTCTGAAAGCACGGGGAGAGATTTGATGGAACGCTATCAGCAACGTTTTACGGCGCTGGCCGCCCGCCGGGAAGGCGCATTTGTGCCCTTCGTGACCCTTGGCGACCCGAACCCGGAACTCTCGCTGGCAATTATCGACACGCTGGTGGAAGCCGGGGCCGATGCGCTGGAGCTGGGCATTCCGTTCTCCGATCCGCTGGCGGATGGCCCCACCATCCAGAACGCCACCCTGCGCGCGTTTGCTGCCGGGGTAACGCCGACCCGCTGCTTTGAAATGCTGGCGGCGATCCGCGAAAAACACCCGGACATCCCGATTGGCCTGCTGATGTATGCCAACCTGGTGTTCCACAAAGGGATTGATGCTTTCTACCAGCGCTGCGCCGAGGTCGGGGTGGATTCCGTGCTGGTGGCTGACGTGCCGGTTGAAGAGTCTGCGCCGTTCCGCGCCGCCGCCCTGCGCCACGGCATCGCGCCGATCTTTATCTGCCCGCCGAATGCCGATGATGGCCTGCTGCGCGAGGTGGCTGCCCATGGCCGCGGTTACACCTATCTGTTGTCACGTGCCGGGGTGACCGGTACCGAGCAGCGCGCCCAACTGCCGCTCGGCCACCTGATCGACAAACTCACCGAATACCAGGCTGCGCCGCCGTTGCAGGGCTTCGGCATCTCCGAACCGTCACAGGTGCGTGAGGCGCTAAATGCCGGGGCGGCCGGGGCGATCTCCGGCTCTGCCATTGTGCGCATCATTGAGCAGCACCATGCCCAGCCGGAAGAGATGCTGCGCCGCCTGGCGACGTTCGTGACTGAGATGAAGGCCGCAACCCGCGCCTGATCCCCTACGCCTTACCGTTTCGTGCGGTAAGGCGTTATTTGTGCTGCTTATTTCCCCACCGAATTTGTCTAACCCCCATCTATGCACCACACTGATTGAACCTGCGCCCGTAACGGCCCATCGGCCGCGGCAAAGGACGATCCTTTTATTTGGCATGGAGAGTGGATATGAAAATAATCAAAGCCTTATCTGCACTGTGTATGGCGCTGATGGTTGCGCTGACCCTGTCCGCCTGTGCACCGACCGCAAAATCGGAAGGTACCGGCGGTTATCTTGATGATACGGTGGTCACCACCAAAGTGAAATCTGCCCTGCTGGCCGATGAGACACTGAAATCGACCGAAATTAATGTAGAAACCTTTAAAGGCCGGGTTCAGTTGAGCGGCTTCGTCAGCTCGATGGCGGACGCCAGCCGCGCCGTTCAGGTCACGCGTAAAGTGACCGGCGTGCGCTCGGTTGAGAACGCGATGCAGATCAAATAACCGCTTCGCCGCACAGAAACAGAAAAGGCGCACCCCGGTGCGCCTTTTTTCTGCCGGCCTTTCAGAAGCGGTAACCGGCACCAAACATAAAGACCCACGGGTCGATGCGGGTGTCGATACTCTGGTGGGCATCCCCGGCGTTAAAGCGCGCCTTGGTTTCGATATTCATCCACCATACCGACATGTTCAGCAGCCAGTGATCGTTGAGGTTGTAGTCCAGCCCCGCCTGCCCGGCGATGCCCCACGAGTCTTTCAGGCTGAGATCGCTGAGGCCTGCCGCTTTGCCGGTGTCATTGAATTTCTCATCAAAGAAGGTGGTGTAGTTCACCCCGACGCCCAGGTAGGGGCGTAACTTGTCCTGTTTGCTGCCGAAGTAGTATTGCGCCATCAGCGTTGGCGGCAGTTGCTTCACTTCGGCAATAGTGCCGGTGGATTGCAGGCCAATTTTGTGTTTGAACGGGGTGGCCGCCAGCAACTCAACGCCGATGTTGTCCGTTACCAGGTAGCTGAAGGTCAGCCCCAGCTGGGTGTTGTTATCCACATTGAAGGGGCCAAGCCCCATCACATTGTCTGACCCTTCCGTCGGCCGCACCGTGGCCGTACCGGCACGCACGATGAAATCCCCGGCCTGATGTGCCGACGCGATGGCCGGCAGTGCCGCTGCCGCCAACAAAACCCAGGATGCCTTGTTCATTCTTCTCTCCTTTGCCTGAATATATTTCCGTGAGAAATGTTTATGGTTTTTACATTTACATTTTGTATGGATGCGCATCATTGCATTGAAAAGATAAGGATTCCATCCCGATCAATTTGCCCTAAACCATTAAAAAGAGATGAATTGATCCAGATCAAAAACACCTCTTTTTCTCAGCATTTTTTTCGGCCTGAAATTTCAGTTGCCAAAAAACAGGGCCGTGCGTAACGTGCTCTTTCCCCGTGTTTTTGGTTCGAAACCGTAAGGAGTCGGTGGGTAATCAAGATGAGCGAATCCCTTAATCCCTGCATTAGCTGTGGCGCCTGTTGCGCCTATTTCCGGGTCTCCTTTTATTGGGCCGAGGCTGAAGACGGCGGCGGGCCGGTGCCGGTTGACCGCACTGAACCTGTCACCCCGTTTCTCCGCTGTATGCAAGGCACTAACAGTAAGTCGCCGCGCTGTACCGCCCTGGAAGGTGAGATAGGCCAGGCCGTTTCCTGTTCCATCTACCTTAACCGGCCGACCCCGTGCCGGGAGTTTGATCAGTCTGGTGAAAACGGCATCGCCAATGAGGCGTGTGACCGGGCGCGGGCGCGCTATGGCCTGCCGCCGCTGCCGGTCAGCCTGCTGCCGTCAGCAATGCCGGATGCGGGGTGCCACACAGGCACGTAACAGGTTACAATCAGCGCCTTATTGTGATTTTGATTGTTGCCAAGGAGTTTCCATGCCCATCACGGCCAGTACGTTGTACCGTGACAGTTTCAACTTTATGCGTAACCAGCTGGCCAGTATTCTGCTGCTGGCGCTGCTGACCGCATTTATTACCGTGCTGCTGAACCAGGCCTTTATCCCGGACGCCGACCAGCTCAATGTTCTGGCCAACGCCGAGAGTGACCTGACCTCGACGGCCGGGATGGGGCTGCAGGAGATTATCCAGCAGATGACGCCGGAGCAGCAGATCGTATTGCTGAAGGTCTCTGCGGCCGCGACCTTCTCCGCGCTGGTGGGCAATGTGCTGCTGGCGGGCGGGATGCTGACGCTGATCCGCCTGGTGTCTGAACGCCAGCCCACCAGCGCGCTGCGGGCCATTGGGGTATCCGCCCCAATTTTGCCGCGGATGCTGCTGCTGATGTTCATCTGTACCCTGCTGATTCAGCTGGGCCTGATGCTGTTTATCCTGCCTGGCGTGTTGATTGCGATTGCTGTGGCGCTGGCCCCGGTGATTGTCGCCAGCGAGCGGGTCGGCGTGATGGGCGCGCTGCGCCTCAGTGCGCGGCTGGCGTTTGCCAATATCCGGCTGGTGGTGCCGGCCATGATGCTGTGGCTGGCGGCCAAATTGCTGCTGCTGTTCCTGGTCAGCCACCTCACGGCGCTGACCCCGACCGTGGCCACAGTGGTGCTGACCGCGCTGAGCAATGTGGTCTCCGCCATGCTGCTGATCTACCTGTTCCGTCTCTATATGCTGTTACGTAAGTAACCGGCATGATGTTATGAGGGCACCTGCGGGTGCCCTTTTTTCTGCCTGCCCGGCCGGTGGTACACACGCCCCACTGAATCCGGTATAGTCGGCCAATGGGTTTAACTTGGAATAATGTATGAAGCAGTTTCTGGATTTTCTTCCGCTGGTTGTGTTTTTCGTGGTTTACAAGCTGTATGACATCTACGCCGCCTCCGGTGCGTTGATCGCGGCCACCGCGCTGGCGCTGATTTTTACCTGGGTGAAATACCGTAAAGTTGAAAAGATGACGCTGATCACCTTCGCGATGGTGGCGGTGTTCGGCACCCTGACGCTGGTTTTCCATGACGATCTGTTCATCAAATGGAAAGTTACGGTGATTTATGTGCTGTTTGCCCTGGCGCTGCTTATCAGCCAGTGGGTACTGCGCAAGCCGCTGATCCAGCGGATGCTGGGGAAAGAGCTGACGCTGCCGGACAGCGTCTGGAACCGGCTCAACAGCGCCTGGGCCCTGTTCTTCCTGGTCTGCGGCCTGGCCAACATTTATGTGGCGTTCTGGCTGCCGCAGAGTGTCTGGGTGAATTTCAAGGTCTTTGGCCTGACCGCGCTGACACTGGTGTTTACCCTGCTGAGCGGCCTCTATATCTACCGCCATATGCCGGAAGAGCAGAAACACCCACAAGAGCCTAAAAAATAAGTGGCCTGCCCCTGCCGCACCGGCAGGGATATTATTTCCTTACTGTGAAGCAATCCCATGAGTGAAAAACAGAGTTTACCCAACGGCGAGCTGGTGCTCCGCACGCTGGCGATGCCGGCAGACACCAACGCCAACGGCGATATTTTCGGCGGCTGGCTGATGGCGCAGATGGACATGGGCGGCGCGATTCAGGCCAAAGAGATCGCCGAAGGCCGGGTGGTCACGGTGCGGGTGGACGGCATGACCTTCCTGAAGCCGGTGGCGGTGGGCGATGTGGTGTGCTGTTATGCGCGCTGTATCCGTACCGGGCGCAGTTCGATGACCATCCATGTGGAAGTGTGGGTGAAGAAGGTATCGTCTGAGCCGCTGGGCCAGCGTTACCGCGCTACCGAGGCAGTGTTTACCTATGTGGCGGTGGACGATCAGGGCAAATCCCGCCAGTTGCCTGCCGGGAAAGATAATTTCCGCGTCGGCAGTGACGACTGACCTGCCCCGCGTCAGAAAAAAGCCACGGCCTGTGCCGTGGCTTTTTTTCGCTTACTGGATGCTGCTGCCGCCATTGATTTTAAACACGATGGTCACCACCAGATCTTTACCGGGCTTCGCTTCGTAACGCCATTTGCGCATCGCCTGTTTGACTTCGCGCTCGAACATGTTGCGTGGCTCCGCAGACAAGATACGCACATTCCCTACGCTGCCGTCGCTCTCCACATCAAACTGGACTTTGACCCGCCCTTCCAGCCGCAGGGCAAAGGCACGCTGTGGGTAGGTGGGCTGGTCACGCTGCAGCGGGCGCGGCCCCTGGGCCACCGCAGGTTGCGCTGCCGCCGCCGGTGCGGCCTTCGCCGGTGACGGTGTGTTGGCCGTCTGGCTAAACGGCGTGGCGTCCGGTTTGGCCTGGCGCTCTGCCGGTTTCACCACCTCTTTGGGCCGGGGCTTCGGTTTTGGCTTTTCAACCTTTTTCTCAACCGGTTTCGGCTTTGGCTTCTCAATGGTCACCGCTTTCGGCGGTGGCGGCGGCTCCGGTTCAGGCTCCGGCTGTACCTCCGGCTCCGGCGGCATGGGCTCCGGTTCAACCGGTGGCGGCGGCTCTGCCGCTTTCGGCGGGGCAAAATCCGCCGGATTCACCATGGTGACGCTGATCGGCGCCTCCTGTTTAGGCGGCAAGGTGATCTCCTGATTAAAGGAGGCATAAAGCAAACCGCCAACCACGGCACTATGCAATCCAACCGAGAGCACAACCGGGAGCGATATCCTGCGGGCAAATGAGAAGGTTTTTGGCGGCATAATGATTCGTTTTCCTCTGAAGCCGCAAGTTTAAATGCAAATAGCAATCATATTCAATAAGCAGCGGGTAACTCTTCCCCTCCGGCCAGAGAAAAAAACGCTAATCCGCTTTTTTCAGCAACTTATTAACAGGCCAAGAGAATTAACCCTACAGAAGTTACGTTTTGTTAACGTAGTCAGCGTGCCGCCGCGCCGCAGAACGCACGTTAACCCCTTCCCGCGCGCCCCGTTTTTCCGTTATGGTAGAACGCTGTTCAGCCTAATGATTTGAAAGGTGAAATATGCTCTATCTGTTCTATTGCGAAGATCATCCTGACACGCTGGCGAAACGCCAGGCTGCCCGCCCGGAACATCTGGCGCGTTTGCAGGCGCTGCATGACGCCGGGCGTCTGATTGTTGCCGGGCCGCATCCGGCTATCGACAGTAACGATCCGGGTGACGCCGGGTTTACCGGCTCCACGATTATTGCGGAATTTGATTCGCTGGCTGAGGCGCAGGCATGGGCAGATGCCGAGCCTTATCTGGCTGCCGGGATCTATAAATCAGTGGTAGTGAAGCCGTTCCGCCGCACCTTTTAAGCGGGCCGGGCGCTGTTTCTCACGTTACTGTGCCCAGAATGCAAAACAGTCCCGCCAGGGACTGTTGTTCACTCAGTAATTCACCGCATTAAGCACCATACGACGCAGCAGCTGATGGTGGTTTACCGCACGGATCCGGTAGATGTGCCGGTAACGACGCGACTGCGCCTCCAGCCAACGGCTGCGGCGGCGTTGCTGTTGACGCAGCATCCGCCAGCGTCCCACTTCATTTCTGGTGCGTTTCATGACGATAATTCTCAGTTCTGGGGTGACCGGGGCATTATAGGCATTTCATTTTGTGATCCAAGTCTAAAAATGCTGCGCTAATTCCCTGCTTTTTATCAGTCTTTCCCTGCAGCCCCCGGCATACGCGGCGTGCCGTAACGGCGGCTTACAGGTCTGATCACTTTGCACCGCTTTATGTGGGACAAAAGGTTTCACCTTTCGTTAACTCTGCGTAAACTCAGTAAAACGGCTTGCGAACAGGATTTTTCGCCCTTATGACAACATTTTATACAGTGATCAGTTGGCTGATGGTCTTTGGCTATTGGTTACTGATTGCCGGGATTACCCTGCGGATTCTGATGAAACGCCGGGTGGTGACGTCGGCCATGGCCTGGCTGCTGATTATCTATATCCTGCCGCTGGTAGGGATTGTGGCCTATCTCTCCTTTGGGGAACTGCATTTGGGCAAACGCCGCGCTGAGCGTGCCAAGGCGATGTGGCCCGCCACCGCACGCTGGCTGAGCGAGCTTAAACAATCCAAGGATATTTTTGCCACAGAGCACAGCGAGGTCGCCTTGCCGCTGTTCCAGCTGTGTGAACGCCGCCAGGGAGTGCCTGGCGTCAAAGGCAATCAGTTGCAGTTGCTGACCACCTGTGATGACACCCTGAAGTCGCTGATCCGGGATATTGAGCTGGCGCGCCATAATATTGAGATGGTGTTTTACATCTGGCAGCCGGGCGGGCTGGTTGATCAGGTGGCGGAATCCCTGATGGCCGCTGCCCGCCGCGGCATCCATTGCCGGTTGCTGCTCGACTCCGCCGGCAGCCTGCAATTTTTCCGCAGCCCCTACCCGGCAATGATGCGTAACGCCGGGATTGAGGTGGTGGAAGCGCTGAAAGTAAACCTGTTCCGCGTGTTCCTGCGCCGCATGGACCTGCGCCAGCACCGTAAGGTAGTGTTGATCGACAACTATGTGGCCTATACCGGCAGCATGAATATGGTGGACCCGCGCTATTTCAAGCAGGATTCCGGCGTCGGCCAGTGGGTTGACCTGATGGCGCGCATGGAGGGGCCGGTCGCCACGACGATGGGCATCGTCTACTCCTGTGACTGGGAGATCGAAACCGGTAAGCGTATTCTGCCGCCGGAACCGGAATCCACCATTATGCCGTTTGAGCAGGAGAGCGGGCATACCATCCAGGTGATCGCGTCCGGCCCCGGCTTCCCGGAGGAGATGATCCATCAGGCGCTGCTGACCGCGGCCTATTCCGCACGTGAACAGCTGATCATGACCACGCCCTATTTTGTGCCCAGTGATGATCTGCTGCACGCCATCTGTACCGCCGCCCAGCGGGGGGTGGAAGTCAGCATCATTGTGCCGCGCAAAAACGACTCCTTGCTGGTGGACTGGGCCAGCCGGGCCTTCTTTAATGAGTTACTGGAGGCGGGCGTCAATATCTATCAATTTGAGGGCGGGCTGCTGCACACCAAGAGCGTGCTGGTGGATGGGCAGCTCAGCCTGGTCGGCACGGTGAACCTTGATATGCGCAGCCTGTGGCTCAATTTTGAGATCACGCTGGTGATTGATGATGATGGTTTTGGGGCCGATCTGGCCCGGGTGCAGGAAGATTATATTGCACGTTCAACCCTGTTAAACGGCAAAAAATGGCTGAACCGGCCATTATGGCACCGGATCGTTGAGCGGCTGTTTTACTTTTTCAGCCCGCTGCTGTAAAAAACGGGGCGGCCGCCATTGCCCTGCGCAAACAGACAAAGGCGGCCTCTCTTTCATAGAGAAAAGGTTTAAAAAGAGTGCGGCAGCCCATGCTATGCTGCTGATTCCCCCATTTTACTCACGGGATTGTATATGGATCTGAATAACCGCCTGACTGAAGATGAAACGCTGGAGCAGGCTTACGATATTTTTCTGGAGCTGGCGACCGATAATCTGGATCCTGCGGATGTGCTGCTGTTCAATCTTCAGTTCGAAGAGCGCGGTGGTGCGGAGCTGTACGACCCGGCCGAAGACTGGAGTGAACATGTCGATCTCGATCTGAACCCGGACTTTTTTGCCGAGGTGGTGATTGGCCTGGCGGATGCGGATGGCGAACCGATTAATGATGTGTTTGCCCGTGTTTTGATCTGCCGCGAAAAAGATCACAAGTTCTGCCATATTCTCTGGAAAGAGTAACTGCCCCACCCTGCGTGCGGCAGGCCGACAGCGGTTTGTCGGCCTGCCCCCTGCTGTTGCCTTGCTGTTGCCCTGACGCCCTGCTGCTGCCCTGATGCCCTGCTGCTGCCCTGATGCCCTGCTGCTGCCCTGATGCCCTGCTGCTGCCCTGACGCCCTGCTGCTGCCCTGATGCCCTGCTGCTGCCCTGACGCCCTGCTGCTGCCCTTATTCCCGCGGTTGCTGATACGTCACTGCCTGCCGATTACGCCCTGCAAGACGATTTGAAAATGAGCTCATCACCGATGCCTGGGTAATTAAAGAGCACCTAAAAGTATGTTGTAACTATATAACACGTTGAGCAGCGGCGAGTCATCAGTCAGCGTTTTATAAGGTACGAGGCGTAAAAAGACACCGCGCAGCAGGCGCGGTGTCTGGGTTCACAGTAACGCGGAGCCGTTACAGCGGGTCAACTTTCAGGCAGGAAACCGCGTGGCGGAAACTGCCCTCCAGTAGCGGACGGGTTTGCGCGCATTCCGGCCCGGCGATCGGGCAGCGGGTACGGAAAACACACCCAGAAGGCGGGTTAATCGGTGACGGCAAATCGCCTTCCAGCAACTGGATAACTTTCAGCTTCTCTTTGTCCGGATCGGGGATCGGCACCGCCGACATCAAGGCGCGCGTATAGGGATGCTGCGGATTATGGTACACCTCGTCATAGGTGCCCAGCTCCACCGCATGCCCCAGGTACATCACCAGTACCCGGTCAGAAATGTGCTTCACCACCGCCAGATCGTGGGCGATAAAGATCAACGACAGCCCCATTTCCCGTTGCAGTTTCTGTAACAGGTTCACCACCTGCGCCTGGATGGAAACATCCAGCGCGGAGACCGGCTCATCACAGATGATCAGCTTCGGCTCCAGGATCAGCGCGCGCGCAATGCCGATGCGCTGGCACTGGCCGCCTGAAAATTCATGGGGATAGCGGTTAACCAGGTTAGGCAGCAGCCCCACCTTCATCATCATCGCTTTGACTTTCTCTTTGACCTCAGCGCGCGGCATCTTCGGATAATAAGTGCGCAGCGGCTCGGCGATAATTTCACCGATGGTCATCCGCGGGTTCAGCGAGGCCAGCGGGTCCTGGAAAATCATCTGAATATCGCTGCGGGTTTCACGCCACTGCGCATCGTTCATGCTGAGCAGATCTTTCCCCAGCCAGGCGACCCGTCCGCTGGTGGCTTTGACCAGGCCGATAATAGCCCGCGCAAAGGTCGATTTACCGCAGCCGGACTCCCCCACCACGCCCAGGGTTTCCCCTTCGAATAACCGCAGGGTCACGCCGTCTACCGCTTTCAGGGTTTTTGGCGGTTGCCAGAACCACTGTTTCCCGTCTTTGATATCGAAATGCACTTTCAGATCGGCGACTTCAAGCAAGACTTTCTTTTCAGCGACGCTGTTCATACTAACTCCTCTACCGGCTTGAAGCAGGCGCGCAGGCGCCCATCACCAAAGCGTTCCAACGGCGGTGCGTTAGAACAGATCTCCATCGCGTAGGGGCAGCGCGGCTGGAAGGGGCACCCTTTCGGCAGGCGCAGCAGGTTAGGCGGATTGCCGGGAATCGTCATCAGGGTTTCGCCTTCGGCATCCAGGCGCGGCACCGCGTTCAGCAGGCCGATAGAGTACGGGTGCGTCGGCTGATAGAAAACATCACGTGCGCTGCCATACTCCATGGTGCGGCCGGCATACATCACCAGCACTTTGTCACAGATACCGGCCACCACCCCCAGATCGTGGGTAATCATGATGATGGCGGTGTTGAATTCGCGTTTCAGCTCGTTCAGCAACGTCATGATCTGCGCCTGTACCGTGACATCGAGCGCGGTGGTCGGTTCATCGGCTATCAGCAGTTTGGGCTGGCAGAGCAGCGCCATGGCGATCATCACCCGCTGGCGCATCCCGCCGGAGAACTCGTGCGGGTACATCGCCATACGCTTGCGCGCTTCCGGCATTTTGACCGCGTCCAGCATCCGCACAGACTCATCAAACGCCTCGCGGCGGCTCATCTTTTTGTGCAGCTGCAACACTTCTATCAGCTGCTCGCCCACCCGCATGTAGGGGTTCAGCGAGGTCATCGGATCCTGGAAGATCATGGCGATCTCCTCGGCGCGCAGTTTGTTGAGCTGCGCTTCCGGCAGGTTCAGGATCTCCCGCCCGTTCAGTTTTGCCGAGCCGCCAATGCGGCCGTTGCTGGCCAGCAGGCCCATCAGGGCAAAGGCCGTCTGGGATTTGCCGGAACCGGATTCACCCACGATACCCAGCGTTTCGCCGGCACGCAGGTCAAAGTTAAGATCGTTGACTGCTGTGACATCACCGTCCGGTGTGCCGAAGGTTACGCGCAGATCTTTGACATCCAGCAGACTTGTTGCCGGCGTATTCACAGTAATGATGCTCATGATTGCACTCCTTAACGATCTTTCGGGTCGAGGGCATCACGCAAGCCATCGCCGATAAAGTTAAAACAAAACAGAGTGACAACCAGGAAACCTGCCGGGAACAGCAGCAACCAGGGTGAAACTTCCATGGAGTTGGCACCGTCACTTAACAGCGCCCCCCAACTGCTCAGCGGCTCCTGCGTGCCCAGCCCCAGGAAACTCAGGAAGGACTCAAACAGGATCATGCTCGGCACCAGTAATGAGGCATACACCACCACCACGCCCAGCACGTTCGGAACGATATGGCGCAGCACGATATTGCGGGTAGAGACCCCGCCCACCAGCGCCGCTTCGATGAACTCTTTGCGTTTCAGGCTCAGGGTCTGGCCACGCACAATACGCGCCATGTCCAGCCACGACACCATGCCGATTGCCACAAAGATTAGCAGGATGTTCTGACCAAAGAAGGTCACCAACAGGATGACGAAAAACATGAACGGGAAGGAGTTAAGAATCTCCAGCAGGCGCATCATCACGGAGTCCGTTTTGCCGCCCAGGTAACCCGAGAGTGAACCGTAAAGGGTGCCGACGATCACCGCCACCAGCGCTGCCGCGACCCCCACCATCAGAGAGATGCGCCCGCCGATTGCCACCCGCACCAGCAGGTCACGCCCGGAGGAGTCCGTGCCGAAATAGTGGCCGGATGCCATATCCGGCGCGGCGGACATCATGTTCCAGTCGGTATCATCGTAGGTAAAAGCGGCAAGCAGCGGTGCCAGCGCGACGAATAGCGCAATCAGGCAGAGCACCACCAGGCTGGTGACCGCTGCACGGTTATGCATAAAACGACGGCGAGCATCCTGCCACAGGCTGCGCCCTTCCACTTCCAGTTTTTCAGTGAAACTTTCCAGAGCTTCGCTGTTTTTCTTACTGACAATCATGAGCGTGCTCCAGCGTTAATAACGGATTTTCGGATCGATAACGGCATACAGCACGTCAACAATCGCATTGAACAGAATCGTCAGCCCGCCCACCAGAATGGTCAGGCTCAGCACCAGCGAATAGTCACGGTTCAGGGCGCCGTTCACAAACAGCTGGCCAATGCCCGGCAGACCATAAATGGTTTCAATCACCATTGACCCGGTGATGATGCCGACAAACGCCGGGCCCATGTAGGACATCACCGGCAATAGCGCCGGCTTCAGCGCATGGCGCAAAATGATGCGGCGCAGCGGCAGTCCTTTGGCACGCGCAGTGCGGATGAAATTGGAATGCAGCACTTCAATCATCGAGCCGCGGGTAATACGCGCGATACTGGCGATATACGCCAGCGACAGCGCCACCATCGGCAGGATGATGAATTTGGGTGCCCCGCCGTTCCAGCCCCCGCCCGGCAACCACTTCAGGGTAATCGAGAAGATCAGCACCAGCAGCGGTGCCACCACAAAGCTCGGAATGACGACCCCGGTCATCGCGAATCCCATCACGGTATAATCCCATTTGGTGTTCTGGTTCAGCGCAGCAATGACGCCGGCAGTGACCCCCAGCACCACCGCCAGCACAAATGCTGCCAGCCCCAGTTTGGCTGACACCGGGAAGGACGCGGCGACCAAATCGTTGACGGTGTAGTCTTTGTATTTAAACGAGGGGCCGAAATCGCCTTTGGCCAGTTGCTCAAGGTAATTAAAATACTGTTTGTACATCGGATCATTGAGGTGATATTTCGCCTCAATATTGGCCATCACCTCAGGCGGAAGATTACGCTCACCGGTAAAAGGGCTGCCCGGCGCAAGACGCATCATAAAGAACGAGATGGTGATCAGGATAAAAAGTGTCGGAATCGCTTCCAGACAGCGACGGAAAATAAACTTTAACATTGCCCATACCTGTTTTTAAGCCGCAATAACGGCTTTATAACGACAGCTCACTCTCTTCATTATTATAAGCGGGCAGCCACATAGCCTGCCCGCTAACACTCAGTGTTTAACCCACTCAGTGTTTAATAATGTAGAGGTCTTTGACGTAGACGTTGTCCTGCGGGTCTTTACCGGTATAGCCGCCGACGTAAGGTTTCACCAGACGCGCATTGACATAGTAGTAGACCGGGACGATCACGGAGTCTTTATCCAGCTGTGCTTCTGCTTTCTGGTAAAGGTCTGCACGCTCACTGTCAGTTTTTACTGTCGCGGTATCGGCGATCAGTTTGTCAAATATCTCACTCTTGTAGTGAGAGGTATTGTTGCTGCTGGTAGAGAGCATGACGTTCAGGAATGAGGTCGGCTCATTGTAGTCAGAACACCAGCCGGCACGCGCCACATCAAAGGTGCCCTGATGGCGGGTGTCCAGGAAGGTTTTCCACTCCTGGTTTTCCAGCTTCACGTTAACGCCCAGGTTTTTCTTCCAGATGGACGAGACAGCAATCGCCAGTTTTTTATGCAGGTCAGAGGTGTTGTACAACAGATCAAAACTCAGCGGTTTACCCGGGCCATAGCCCGCTTCTGCCAGCAGTTTTTTGGCCTCTTCGTTACGTTTTTCCTGCGTCCAGGTGAACCACTCCGGTTTGGTCAGCTTGCCTTCGGTGCCGTCTGTGTAAGGCGGGGTAAAGCCGTAAGCCGGCAGATCACCCTGGTTTTTTACTTTATTGACGATGATGTCACGATCCAGGCCCATTTTCAGCGCGGTACGCACACGCACATCCGTGAACGGGGCTTTCTGGTTATTGATTTCGTAATAATAGGTGCAGAGGTACGGGTCAACATGCACCTCGGTTGGGATCTCTTTCTTCAGCTTCTGGAACAGTTCAATCGGCATGTTGTTGTAAGTCATGTCGATTTCACCACTGCGGTAGCGGTTAACATCAGTGACTTCAGAGGAGATCGGCAGGTACGTTACCTGATTGATCACGGTGTGGGCGTTATCCCAGTATTGCGGGTTGCGCTCCAGCACGATGCGCTCGTTGACTGTCCAGTTCTTCAGCTTGTAAGCGCCGTTGCTGACGTAGTTTTCCGGCTGCGTCCATTTATCACCGAATTTCTCCACGACTTTCTTATTGACCGGTTTCATCGAGGTATGGGAGAGCATTTTAACGAAGTACGGCACCGGTTCAGTCAGGGTGACTTCCAGGGTGTGATCATCTACCGCTTTCACGCCCAGCGTATCCGGGCTTTTTTTGCCGGTGATGATGTCATCAATATTGGCGATGTGGCCATATTGCAGGTAGCTTTCATACGGGGAAGCGGTTTTCGGATCGGCCAGGCGCTGCCAGCTGAACACGAAATCTTCCGCCGTGACCGGATCGCCGTTTGACCATTTAGCATCTTTGCGCAGATGGAATGTCCAGACTTTGAAGTCTTTGTTGTCCCAGCTCTCTGCCACACCCGGCGTTACGCTGCCGTCTTTGACGGAGGTATTGACCAGCCCTTCCAGTAAGTCGCGGATAACGTTGGACTCAGGTACCCCTTCCACTTTATGCGGATCAAGGGACTGCACTTCCGATCCGTTGTTACGCACCAGCTCCTGCTTCGCTGCCAGCTGGACGCCGGCCGGCACTTCTGCCGCAAACGCACTGCTGACAGTGATGATACTGGTCGCTGCCATGACCGCCACGGCCAGCACTGTTTTTTTCGTGATGTTGGTCATTCTGTTTTTAACTCCACTTTTTATTATGAACCTGCCGTTAAACGGCAGGATTGCTCCGCGAACGGAGAGTGACTGCAGAGTGACCGGAACGGCGGCCGCTCCGCAGTGGCTCACTTTGTACTGCCCCCAATAAGGGCACTACCCCTGATTCTTATCCTGTGAACCCGGCTCAGGGCTGGATTCGGTAGTAATTTTTCAAATCCGTCAGATCCTGCGGATCTTTACCGGTAAAGCCCCCCACGGTTGGCTTGACCAGCCGGGCACTGACCCGGTAATAGACCGGGACCAGGACGGAGTCGCTATCCAGCTGATTTTCCGCCTGCTGATAGAGGGCATGGCGGGCCGCATCATCCGGTGCGGTCAGTGATGCCGCCATCAGGCGGTCATACTCTGCGCTCTTGTAAAACATGGTGTTGTTCGTGCTGGTAGAGAGCGCCATGCTGAGGAACGTTGACGGCTCGTTGTAATCCGCACACCAGGTTGCGCGGGCAATGTCATAGTTACCCTGGCGGCGGGTCTCCAGCATGGTTTTCCACTCCTGGTTCTGCAGGGTAACCTGCGCGCCCAGGTTTTTGGTCCACATCGAGGCGGCGGCAATCGCCTGCTGTTTGTTTTGATCGGAGGTGTTGTAGAGCAGCGCGACCTTAAGCGGATGCTGGTCAGTGAACCCCGCCTCCGCCAATAATTTGCGCCCTTCGGCATTGCGCTGTTGCTGGCTCCAGCCGGCCCAGGCGGGTGCGGTAAAATCTGCGCCGGCGGTATAAGGCGGCGTCAGGCCATAGGCAGGGATTTGGCCCTGCCCCATGATTTTCTCGGTAATGATCTGGCGATCCAGCCCCATTTTCAGCGCGGTACGAACACGCACATCATTCAGGGGCGGACGGCGGTTATTCAGCTCATAATAAAACGTGCACAGCAACGGGCTGACATGCAGCTGCGTAGTCAGCTCTTTTTTCACCATCGGGAACAAGGTCGGAGGTATAGCGCTGTTAGTGATATCGGTATCACCACTGCGGTAGCGGTTCACATCACTCACTTCCGAGGAAATAGGCAGGAATGTCGCATGCTCAATAACCGTTTTACTGTTATTCCAGTAAGTCGGGCTGCGTTCAACCTCGATACGCTCATTCACCACCCACTTCGTCAGGCGGAATGCACCGTTACCGACATAATTCTCCGGCTGGGTCCAGCGTTCACCATACTTTTCAATCACTGACTGCTTAACCGGTTTAAGGGCAGTATTCGCCAGTAATGACACGAAATAAGGCACCGGCGCGCTGAGCGTCACTTGCAGCGTCTTTTCATCCAGCGCTTTGACGCCAAGGGCATCCGGCGTTTTTTTACCGGCCAGGATAGCGTCTATATTTTCGACTTTGCCGAATTGCAGATAGCTGCCGTACGGCGAGGCGGTTTTTGGATCAACCAGACGTTGCCAGCTATAGACAAAATCTCCGGCCGTGACCGGTGTACCATCACTCCAGCGGCTATTCTGGCGCAGATGGAAGGTCCAGACCCGGTAATCACTGTTTTCCCAACGTTCGGCCACGCCGGGCGTAATGTTACCGTTGGCATCCGTTTCGACTAGGCCTTCCAGCAGGTTAAGAATAATATTCGATTCAGGGACACCCTCTATTTTTTGTGGATCAAGGGAGGAGACCTCTGAGCCGTTATTAATCACGATGGACTGCTGTTTGGCTAACGTTACTGACGCAGGCACTTCGGCAGCAAACAGCAAAGGAGCAGGAAAGGCCCCAGCCAGGGCAGCAAACACTGCCGCGCGTGCAGGTTTAAACAACATTGAGATCACTGCCACACTCCTCTCCCTCTGTTTTAATTTGATCACTTAAGATGGGGTTACTAGCAAATTTCAGGCCTGCCTACGTCCAAAAGCCCAAAAGGGCCAGCACACAAGGTGGGTTCGAAAAATTATCAGAAGCTAAAATGTTGTGCCAATCTATTTTGCAGAAATGTTAAGCATTTCTCTTTTATAGACATGTGTGTATGCCGCAAAGTAGAGAAAATATGTCATCTAAACGGCATAAAAACATTAAAAACAATAAGTTGGCTTTGAAGGCCTTTGTCGGTCAGAAGCAGACACCTGTAATAATCTAAAAATCAAAAACAAAGCGTTAACATCCTTTTCGCCTGAAGAATAAACTTCTGCTCAGGTCTGATAAAACACTAATATCATCTCATAACCGGCTTCACAAGCCCCCCTGAATGATGTGACTAAATTAACATCAAAAGAAAAAACGAGATTTTTTTAAACGAGGTAAGCGCAAGAAAAGTGGCAGAAATAAAGGATTGAACCCAGATGGTTCATTAAGGCTGGTTTAATGCAACATTGTAGTGCAATCGCGGGTTTGCTCAGCAAATGTTGCACCGATAAAAGGCAGGGAAAAGAATCGTATCATTGCTTCTGGCCCGTGAAACCTGTCACGGGCCGAAAGTCAGGCCGGTTAACACAGCCGGCAGGAAATAACGTTACAGCAAACCAGGGAAAATCGTTTTGATACCGGTAACAATAAATTCGATACCCAACGCCATCAATAATAATCCCATAATACGGGTAACGACGTTAATGCCGGTTTGCCCCAGCAACCTCACCACCAGCGGGGCAGCGCGGAACAGCAGCCAGCAGCAGAAGGAGAAAAAGGCAATAGCCAGTGTCAGCCCAAGCAGGTTTTGCCAGCTATGATAACGGGAACTCCAGACAATGGTGGAACTGATAGCCCCCGGTCCCGCCATTAAGGGCAGTGCCAGCGGCACCACACCAACGCTTTCACGAATGGCTGACTCCGATTTTTCCTGTTTATTTTGCTTATCCTCACCCAGCTTACCGCTGATCATTGACATCGCAATGGTAACCACCAGAATGCCGCCGGCAATTCTGAACGAATCAATGGAAATACCGAAAAGGTGCAGAATCGCATCGCCCAGGAACAGTGAGGTGCAAAGAATAATCGCGACTGACAGGTTAGCCGTCAGGTTGGTTTTATTCCTGCCGGCAGCTGCCTGATAGCTGGTCATACTGATAAATACCGGCAGGATCCCAATCGGGTTTACCAGCGCAAAAAGTCCGACAAAAAATTTAATGTATCCTGACAAATCCAGTAGTGTCTGGCTCACGCAGAACTCCGTCAACAGGCCATAAGAGTGAGATTTTGAAGGCCGCTAATGTAATAGAATTACCTGATATAATCCATCACCATTAACAGGATTAAATAGTGATATTCAGACCTATTAAGAAACAAATCACTGCCTTTAGTGAAGGGTTTTGCCTAATCTTTTCTTTCTGGCAAGAAATAAAAAACATTTCTTATCTATGAGACTTTTTCTCATTCCTGGTGTTTGCTGAAAGGTGTCAGCTTCGCGTTTTCTTGATCTGGATCAAGAAACGTTAAACAGGGAAGAGTAAGATTGCACCATATTAAGAAATCACGAGACCCTGTCCAACTTCATCATAAGCGGCTTTTTTTCTCATTACGCCGCACCGCAGCATGCTAACAAGCTCTTTCAGTAAATAAGCGATATTGCACTCTGACCAGGGAAACAGGTCATCACCAAAACGTACATGTCCCCCAGGGCTATACTTGGTGCGATGCTGACAGCTCATTTACTAAAAGAGTTTAACCTTATCAGGAGAGCATTATGGCTGTAACGAATGTTGCTGAACTTAACGCACTTGTGGCCCGTGTCAAAGAAGCCCAGCGCGAATATGCCAACTTTACCCAGGAGCAAGTCGACAAAATCTTCCGTGCCGCCGCTCTGGCTGCCGCTGATGCCCGCATTCCGCTGGCCAAAATGGCCGTTGCAGAATCCGGCATGGGTATTGTGGAAGATAAAGTCATTAAAAACCACTTTGCTTCTGAATATATTTACAACGCCTACAAAGATGAAAAAACCTGTGGGGTGCTGTCAGAAGATGACACCTTCGGGACCATTACCATCGCTGAACCTATTGGCCTGATTTGCGGTATCGTTCCTACCACCAACCCGACCTCGACTGCCATTTTCAAGGCGCTGATTAGCCTGAAAACCCGTAACGGCATCATCTTCTCCCCGCATCCACGGGCGAAAAATGCCACCAACAAAGCCGCTGATATCGTGCTGCAGGCCGCCATTGCCGCCGGGGCACCGAAAGATATTATTGGCTGGATTGATGAACCCTCCGTTGAGCTTTCTAATCAACTGATGCATCACCCGGATCTGAACCTGATCCTGGCAACCGGCGGCCCAGGTATGGTGAAAGCAGCATACAGCTCCGGTAAACCGGCTATCGGCGTCGGGGCGGGTAATACCCCGGTGGTCGTGGATGAAACCGCAGATATTAAACGTGTTGTGGCCTCTATCCTGATGTCGAAAACCTTCGATAACGGGGTTATCTGTGCGTCTGAGCAGTCAGTGATTGTGGTTGACGCTGTGTATGATGCCGTCCGCGAACGTTTTGCCAGCCATGGCGGCTACCTGCTGCGTGGTCAGGAGCTGAAAGCCGTTCAGGATATTATCCTGAAAAATGGTGGCCTGAATGCGGCCATTGTCGGCCAACCGGCACACAAAATTGCTGAAATGGCCGGCATCCGCGTGCCTGCATCAACCAAAGTCCTGATTGGTGAAGTTGCTCTGGTCGATGAGTCTGAGCCTTTCGCCCATGAAAAACTCTCTCCGACACTGGCGATGTACCGTGCCACTGACTTCCACGACGCAGTGAGCAAGGCGGAGAAACTGGTCGCTATGGGCGGTATCGGCCATACCTCCTGTCTCTATACTGACCAGGATAACCAACCGGAACGGGTGAATTACTTCGGTGACAAGATGAAGACCGCCCGTATCCTGATTAATACCCCGGCATCACAGGGGGGGATCGGCGACCTGTACAACTTCAAGCTGGCGCCTTCTCTGACGCTGGGCTGCGGCTCCTGGGGCGGCAACTCCATTTCTGAGAACGTAGGTCCTAAGCATCTGATCAATAAGAAAACCGTCGCAAAACGAGCAGAAAATATGTTGTGGCATAAACTTCCGAAATCTATCTATTTCCGTCGTGGTTCACTGCCGATTGCTCTGGAAGAAGTCGCAACAGATGGCGCTAAACGTGCGTTTATCGTTACTGACCGCTTCCTGTTTAATAACGGTTATGCCGATCAGGTCACCAGCGTACTGAAATCGCATGGTATTGAAACAGAAGTGTTCTTCGAGGTTGAAGCTGATCCAACCCTGAGCATCGTGCGTAAAGGTGCGGAGCTGATGAACTCCTTTAAACCGGATGTCATCATTGCGCTGGGCGGCGGCTCCCCGATGGATGCGGCCAAAATTATGTGGGTGATGTACGAGCATCCTGAAACCCACTTCGAGGAGCTGGCGCTGCGCTTTATGGATATCCGTAAACGCATCTACAAATTCCCGAAAATGGGCGTTAAAGCAAAAATGATCGCCATCACTACCACCTCCGGTACCGGTTCTGAAGTGACGCCGTTTGCTGTGGTAACTGATGATGCGACCGGCCAGAAATATCCGCTGGCTGACTATGCGCTGACCCCGGATATGGCGATTGTCGATGCCAACCTGGTCATGAACATGCCGAAATCACTCTGTGCCTTTGGCGGCCTGGATGCAGTCACCCATGCGCTGGAAGCGTACGTTTCTGTACTGGCAAATGAGTACTCTGATGGTCAGGCACTCCAGGCTCTGAAACTGCTGAAAGAAAACCTGCCACAAAGCTACCGTGACGGCGCGAAAAACCCGGTGGCCCGTGAACGTGTCCATAATGCGGCGACCATCGCGGGTATCGCGTTTGCCAACGCCTTCCTGGGGGTCTGCCACTCTATCGCCCACAAACTGGGCTCAGAGTTCCATATTCCTCATGGCCTGGCGAATGCGATGCTGATTTCCAACGTTATCCGGTATAACGCGAATGACAACCCGACCAAGCAAACAGCCTTCAGCCAGTACGACCGTCCGCAAGCACGCCGTCGTTATGCTGAAATCGCTGATCACCTTGGCCTGAGCGCACCTGGCGATCGCACCGCACAGAAAATTGAGAAATTACTCAACTGGCTGGATGAAATTAAAGCTGAACTGGGTATCCCAACGTCTATCCGTGAAGCAGGCGTACAGGAAGCTGATTTCCTGGCGAAAGTGGATAAGCTGTCTGAAGATGCCTTTGACGATCAGTGTACCGGGGCTAACCCACGTTACCCGCTGATTGCTGAACTGAAACAGATTCTGCTGGACACCTACTACGGCCGCAAATTTACTGAAGAGGAAAAGGCCACGGAAGTTGAAACCGTTGCCGTCGCCGAGCTGGTAAAAGCGGATAAAAAAGCGAAGAAATAATGTTTGCAGGCTGCGCCTCTTTTCAAAAGGGGCGTACTGTAAAATCATCCCCTTTCAGGCAAATGATTTAGCATGACCACTAAAAACCCGCCATTCAGGCGGGTTTTTTTATGCGGGTTTTTATATAAAAACGGGCGCAATAAAAGCGTTACTCGTGCTCTTCACTGGTGCCGGATAGGGCATCCCTGTAGTGTTTGCGGCAAACCGATACATAACGCTCATTACCGCCAATCACCACCTGCTCGCCGGCATGCATCGGCCGGCCATTCTGGTCGAGGCGTAATACACGGTTAGCTTTACGGCCACAATGACAAATTGTCTTTAACTCCACAAGCTTATCCGCCCATGCCAACAGATATTGGCTGCCGGTAAAGAGCTCACCAAGAAAATCCGTCCTGAGTCCGTAACATAATACCGGAATATCCAGTTGATCGACCACGTCACATAACTGGCTTACCTGGCCCTTTGTCAGAAACTGGCTTTCATCTAATAAAACACAGTGTACCGGCTGCTGAACATGCTCTTGGGTAATCATGGCCTGTAAATCGGTGTCTGCATTATAGAGCTGTGCCTGAGAAGAGAGGCCTATTCGGGAACTGACTTTACCTACCCCAAAGCGCCGGTCAATTTCAGCGGTAAACACCAGGGTGCGCATACCGCGTTCCTGATAGTTATAGGACGATTGCAGCAAAGCGGTAGATTTTCCGGCGTTCATCGCGGAATAATAAAAATAGAGTTGAGCCATTGCTCTCGCGTTCCCTATCACACTAAATCGAATTTGCGTGGAGTGTAACATAGCGCTACAGGCAGATCCTCTGCCTGTTCATCTTCCCTGCCCTGTCTGCCGTTTCCTGGCACGCACCGACCGCGTAATTTGGGCTATCTCGTTAAAATGAATATGAAGGCAGCATTCTGGCTACATCGTCTGCCCCCGGCTTACGATTTCCTTACAAAATAGCGTAAATAATGTCTGGTCTATGGAAAGAGGTATAATAAAACAGGTTTTCATAATCAAAAAAACGCCTGGATACAGTAAATTCAAATACCTGTAGTCGCTCTTTTTATCTGTTCCCTTTTTTATCTCCCCTCGTTTTATAGGCTATTTTTAACGGGAAAAATAATGGGCTTATACAATAACTGACTGAGCCGCGGCATATTGGCTGTTGCAGAATTTAAACCTGCACTCTATTATTACGGCGAATACCCCATATGATAATTAGAGAGTAGGACAATGAGCGAAGCTTTGAAAATTCTGAACAACATCCGCACTTTGCGGGCGCAGGCAAGAGAGTGTTCTCTTGAAACGCTTGAAGAGATGCTGGAAAAATTGGATGTTGTTGTTACTGAACGCCGGGAAGAAGAACAACATGTTGCTGCGGAAACAGAAGAGCGTACCCGCAAGCTGCAGCAATACCGCGAGATGTTAATTGCTGACGGTATCGATCCAAACGAGTTAATGCAAACCCTGGCTGCCGCTAAGCCGGCAGGGAAAGCCAAGCGTGCTGCACGCCCGGCAAAATACCAGTATCAGGACGAGAACGGTGAAACCCGTACCTGGACAGGCCAGGGGCGTACACCAGCAGTGATCAAAAAGGCAATTGATGAAGAAGGTAAATCGCTGGACGATTTCCTGCTCTAATTTGTCATTGTGTTGCACGTCATCTGCTTAAAACAATACTCCCGATGGGAGTATTTTTATATACATTTATTTTACATTTTAAAAACACAAATAAAACAATAATAGAATAGCCATAAAAAAGGGATGCCGAAGCATCCCTTTTTAAACTCTCTTCGTTTTATTGTTGATAAAAGTTACGATACCAATCAACAAAGCGTTGAATACCGTCGGTTACGCTGGTCTCTGGCTTAAAACCAATCGCCTGATAAAGCGCTGTGGTATCCGCGCTGGTTTCCAGCACATCACCCGGCTGCATAGGCAGCAGATTTTTTCTGGCTTCAATTCCTAACGCGGCTTCCAGCGCTTCTATATACGCCATCAGCTTCACCGGCTGGCTGTTACCGATATTGTATACCCGGTATGGGGCTGAGCTGGTTGCAGCAGAGCCCTGCTCCACCGTCCAGCCTGTGTCCGGTTGCGGAATAACCGCTTGTAACCGGACAATGGCTTCCGCGATATCATCGATATAGGTGAAGTCACGGCGCATCTCGCCACGGTTATAGACGTCAATCGCCTCTCCGGCCAGCATGGCCCGGGTAAACTTAAACAGCGCCATATCCGGCCGGCCCCAGGGGCCATACACGGTAAAGAACCGCAGTCCGGTCGTCGGCAGACTATAGAGGTGCGAATAAGTATGTGACATCAGCTCATTCGCTTTCTTGGTCGCCGCATAGAGTGACACCGGGTGATCAACCGAATCATCGGTAGAGAAAGGCATTTTCTGGTTCAGGCCATAGACTGAACTGGAGGACGCATAAAGCAGATGCTCTACCTTATTATGCCGGCACCCTTCCAGCACATTCAGGTGACCAATCAGGTTGGCATCCGCGTATGCCAGCGGGTTCTCCAACGAATACCGAACCCCGGCCTGCGCGCCCAGATGAATGACACGCTGGAAATGATGGGTTGCAAACAGTTCAGCCATGCCCTCACGGTCAGCCAGGTCCAGCTTGATAAAGGTGAAACCCGGCTGCTCCAGCCTGGCCAGGCGCGCCAGCTTAAGATTGACATCATAATAGTCATTCAGGTTATCGATCCCGACCACCTGATGGCCGGCAGCCAGCAGTCGCTCAGTGACATGATAACCAATAAAACCGGCCGCGCCTGTTACCAGAAAATTCATACCTACCTCTTAATCGTGCACTTGCACCGATGCGCCACGGCCGATTGCATAGTAGGTGAAACCACGCTTCGCCAGACGCTCCGGATCGAAAAGGTTACGGCCATCAAAAATGACCGGCTGCTTCAGCGACGCCTTGATCACATCAAAGTCCGGCGCGCGGAAGTTCTGCCATTCGGTACAAATTACCAGTGCATCAGCGCCTTGCAAAGCAGCTTCTTTGGTGCCCATCAGTTTCAGGGAGTCACGGTGACCATAAATGCGCTGGGTTTCGTCCATCGCTTCCGGGTCAAAGGCCTGCACCTGCGCACCGGCTTCCCACAGGGTTTCCATCAGCACGCGGCTGGAGGCTTCACGCATATCGTCGGTATTTGGCTTGAAGGAGAGGCCCCACAGCGCAAAGGTTTTGCCTTTCAGGTTGTCGCCGAACTCACGTTTGATGAACTGGGTCAGCTTATATTTCTGCTGATAGTTCACGTGCTCCACGGCTTGCAGCAGCTTCGGCTGGTAGCCAATCTGTTCGGAAGTACGGATCAGGGCCTGTACATCTTTCGGGAAGCAGGAACCGCCGTAACCACAGCCCGGATAGATGAAGTGGTAACCGATGCGGGAATCAGAACCAATGCCCTGGCGCACTTTTTCAATATCCGCGCCCAGAATCTCTGCCAGGTTCGCAATTTCGTTCATGAAGCTGATCTTGGTTGCCAGCATGCAGTTAGCGGCATATTTGGTCAGCTCAGCACTGCGCACGTCCATCAGGATCATACGATCGTGATTACGGTTGAACGGCTCATAGAGCTCACGGATCGGCTCAATGGCTTCTGGGTTATCCGTACCGATAACGATACGCTCCGGACGCATACAGTCAGCCACCGCTGCCCCTTCTTTCAGGAACTCCGGGTTGGAGACCACATCAAAGGCAATCTCTGCGCCACGCTGCTTCAGCGTCTCTGCCATCACAGAGCGCACTTTGTCCGCGGTGCCCACCGGTACGGTAGACTTGTCGATGACGACTTTGCGGTCGGTCATGTGCTGTGCGATGGTACGCGCCACGGCAGTCACATATTTCAGGTCGGCGGAGCCGTCTTCATCCGGCGGGGTGCCCACAGCGATGAATTGCATCACACCATGCGCCACGCCCTGCTCTGCGTCTGTCGTGAACTGCAGGCGGCCGGCTTCGTAGTTTTGTTGTACCAGCGGGGTCAGGCCCGGCTCATAAATCGGGATGATGCCTTTTTTCAGGTTCTCGACCTTACGCGCATCGACATCTACACAGAGTACATCATGGCCAACTTCAGCTAGGACGGCAGCTTGCACCAAACCGACATAACCAATACCAAAAACTGTTACTTTCATTGGAAAATCCTAGTTTTTAAAATTGAAAAGAAAAAGGGTGTTACGCGTGCCCGGCAGTACGTTCGTCCTGTTGCTTGACGAAATCGGCTACCCAGTCACTGAATGCTTTACCCAACCCCTGATGACGCATGCCATATTCAACAAACGCCTGCATATAGCCCATTTTATTGCCGCAATCATGGCTGACGCCCTGGAGGTGATACGCCTCAACAGTTTCGTTATCCATCAGCATGGCGATGGCATCCGTCAGCTGGATCTCGTCACCGGCACCCGGCTCAGTTTTTTCCAGTAACGGCCAGATGTCAGCGGAAAGGACATAACGGCCGACGACGGCCAGGTTGGAGGGGGCGGTACCGGCGGCCGGTTTTTCAACCATACCGACCATCGGGGCGCTTTCGCCCGCCGCCAGTTCACGGCCTTCGCAATCTGCCACCCCGTAGTTGGAGACGTCGCTTTCCGGCACCGGCTCAACCAGGATCTGGCTGCGTCCACTCTGTTCAAAGCGGGCCATCATCTCTGCGAGGTTTTCTTTGGTCAGGTCGGCGGAGTATTCATCCAGAATCACATCCGGCAGCACAACCGCAACCGGTTCGTCACCCACCAGCGGTTTGGCGCAAAGGATGGCATGGCCGAGGCCCTTGGCCTCACCCTGACGTACCTGCATGATGGTGACATGCTTCGGGCAGATCGCCTGCACTTCTTCAAGCAGCTGGCGCTTGACGCGTTTTTCCAGCATAGCTTCCAGTTCGAAACTGGTATCGAAGTGGTTTTCGATGGAGTTTTTAGAGGAGTGGGTCACCAGGATGATCTCCTGGATGCCTGCGGCGATGCATTCGTTGACCACATACTGAATCAGCGGCTTGTCCACCAGCGGCAACATCTCTTTAGGAATGGCTTTTGTTGCAGGCAGCATACGCGTCCCAAGCCCCGCAACAGGTATCACAGCCTTTTTTACTTTTCTATTTGATGCAGACATTGACTATCTCTCTCTTGCCCCGTTCATTTAATGAACATTAGCGGGTTTACCCTAAATTAGCGTTTTCGAGTATACCACCTTCATTCTGCCGCGCTTATTTCATATGAGGGTTTGAGAAAAATTAAGATAATTACCTAATAGCCCTTATCTGCAATATATTGAACCCGGTTAAATAATGAATATAAAAAGGAAGCAGCGCTCCCTTTTTTACAGATTAATCTGAGGACAACATTAAACGTAATCGCCCGCCGGCACCCCACACCTGGCACTGCCAGGCCGCGCAACGCTGTGAAATCTGGTTTGAATAGGTTGCGCCCAGCGTCCCCAAAGGGACCCCATTACTGAGCTGAATCTGATTTTCACCGGTGTTGACCGTGGCATGTAACCCGGCCGAGACCAATATTAAATTCTTATACTCAGCATGGTAATAACCCAGCAACAGAGGGAATTGCCCCTCCAGATGTGCTTGTTTTAATAACTGGTTAACCTGCTTTAAAATAGTGGACATCTGCGGCAAACGCTGGCGTTGATTGGTTAAATGGTCACGTAACAACCCATTGAATATTGCCCGCAGCAGCAGCGCGGCTAATACGCCATTTTCCCCGGCACGGGTTACGTCCAGGCAATAAAATGCCAGATCGTTCGGCGATAAGGCGGCAACATCCAGCACCAGCCCCGGGTGCTCTGCCATGGTGAGTTGCCGGTAGTTAATACGGCAATGCGCCAGCACCTGCTGAACCGGCGGCTGAAGTTGTTTCAACAGCTTGGCCGCTTGTGCCGGGTTCTGGCAAAGCGCCGACCAGTCCTGAATCAGGTCATTCCCCTCCATGGCCTGTGACGTAAACAGGTTAGGATAAAGACAGGCCAGCAGCGCTTCGCGCAACCGGTTAAGATCGGTAAGCGGTTTCAACAGCACGTCCTCGACGCCCAGCCGCAATACTTTTGCCACATCGCTCATGTTGTCGGTTGCGGAAATCACCAGCACCGGAATTTTATTTCCCTGCAGGCGGAGATTCTCGACAAACTCAATGCCGTCCATCTCAGGCATCGCCAGATCACACAAGATCAAATCAGGCGATACCTCCTCTACAGCTGATAACGCTTCCAGGCCATTCTCCGCTTCGCTGGTGGTTGCCCCCAGCGTTTTCAGGTAGCCGACAAGCACCGAGCGAAAGACGGCTTCGTCCTCCACGATCAGGATATGCTTGCTTGTTAACGGTTTATCCATCTGGCCCCCTTGCTCACTCCTCTTTAATAGTGGCCTAAAAAGCGGTTTTTCGCATGTCTGAAAGTAGGGTTAATGCACCAAACTGGTGAGAAACCCGCCTGCTGACTCACTTTTTTTACGAAACAAAGTTTTTATAACCGAACCCACTCTGCGGCCTGACACGGTAAACATCCAGATAATTTGATCGTACCCAATGTTAGCATGCAGGTAAACGCTTGCACTAAGGGCAGCCGGCCGGGCTGCCCTTAGTGCAGGGAAATCAGAACCTGCCGGCTGCATTGTCAGCCGGCAATATTGTTAGGTAACATAGTCCGCCTGTGTGATTCAAGTGCGCTGATGCGCCAAACTTATTGTTAAATCAGGAGTCGTTGTGTCCCAGACCTGTCCTTGCGGCAGTGGCATACCTTATAGCCTCTGCTGCCAGCCTTACCATAAGGGTACGGATACCGCCCCGACGCCGGTGGCCCTGATGCGCTCGCGCTATACTGCATATGTGATGAATGACGTCGCCTACCTGCTGGCCAGCTGGCACCCGGATTGCCGGGCTGAACAGTGGCGCGAAAGCCTGGTGGAGAGTGTTGCCCTGACCCGTTGGCTGGGGCTGCACATCATTGATGAGGCCGCGGGTACCGGGCCGGATGAGGGGTTTGTGGAGTTCGCGGCCCGCTTCAGCGAGGGCGACGACCCACGGGCACATCTGTTACACGAACGTTCACGCTTTCTTCGGGTAAATGAACGCTGGTACTATAGGGACGGAACCCACCTGCAAAGCGGCCGCAATGATGCCTGCCCTTGCGGTTCTGGGAAAAAATATAAGAAATGTTGCGGGCATTAATTCCGGAACATTCCGAAAACAGAGACACACTCACACCATCGCAACGCCTACAGGATTACCCCCGATGCAACATCAGCACGTACAACGAAAAATTTTGCGCACCATCTGCCCTGATGCCAAAGGCCTGATCGCCAAGATCACCAACATTTGTTACAAGCATGAACTTAATATCGTGCAGAACAATGAGTATGTTGATCACCGCACCGGACGGTTTTTTATGCGCACCGAGCTGGAAGGCATCTTCAACGACAATACGTTGCTGGCCGATCTGGACAGCGCCCTGCCTGAGGGTTCCGTGCGTGAATTGCAGGCCGCCGGCCGCCGCCGGATTGTGGTGCTGGTGACCAAAGAGGCCCACTGCCTGGGCGATCTGCTGATGAAGAGCGCTTATGGCGGCCTGGATGTCGAGATTGCGGCGGTCATCGGTAACCATACCACTCTGCAGACGCTGGTAGAGCGTTTTGACATTCCGTTCCATCTGGTCAGCCATGAGGGGTTAACGCGTGAGCAGCATGATAACCAGATGATTGCGCAGATTGACCAGTATCAGCCGGATTACGTGGTGCTGGCGAAATATATGCGCGTGCTGACGCCGCAATTTGTGCAGCACTACCCGAATCAGGTGATCAATATCCACCACTCCTTCCTGCCGGCCTTTATCGGCGCGCGGCCTTACCATCAGGCTTATGAGCGCGGGGTAAAAATCATTGGCGCAACCGCCCATTACGTAAATGACAATCTGGATGAAGGCCCGATCATCATGCAGGACGTGATTCACGTGGATCACACCTATACGGCGGATGACATGATGCGAGCCGGACGGGATGTGGAGAAAAATGTCCTGAGCCGTGCCCTGTACCAGGTACTGGCCCAGCGGGTATTTGTGTACGGTAACCGCACGGTTATCCTGTAATCCTGCTTCGGGCGGTGCAAAAGGTGAAGAATGCACCGTCCGGGGTAAAAAATCGGCAAACGAATCATTTTCTGCATTTCAACGCTTTACAGCACAGCTTCATTTGATATGATGCGCCCCGCTTACCGCGACAGCGGAGCAAGCAAGGCCAGTGGTGGGGTTCCCGAGCGGCCAAAGGGAGCAGACTGTAAATCTGCCGTCACAGACTTCGAAGGTTCGAATCCTTCCCCCACCACCATTTTTCGATATCAGTTTGATATCAACACCTTGAAACGGTAGCAACATGTTGCAGTTTCGGGGAAGGGTGAGAACCTTTGACAAGGTTCGAGCGAGCGAAAGCGAGCAACGTTGCGCAGCAACGGCCCGAAGGGTGAGGAACGAAGTGACGAATAATCCTTCCCCCACCACCATTTTTCGATATCAGCGTGATATCAACCCTCAGAGCAGCCAGTTAGCCAGGCCGTTTTGGGCGAAGGAGAAATCCTTCTACAATTCGCAAATCCACGAATTTCGTGGTGGGGTTCCCGAGCGGCCAAAGGGAGCAGACTGTAAATCTGCCGTCACAGACTTCGAAGGTTCGAATCCTTCCCCCACCACCATCCTTTCAGATAGCTCTGCATTCCCTGATAACCTTCCGTAATAAAAGAGATTTGCCCATGCGGGGAAGGACGAGAACCTTCGATTAAGGTTCGGGCGAGCACATTTCAGCCATAAGTAAACAGAATGATCATGCCCGGCCAATAACACCGGGCATGTCTTGGCAGGATCAGGCGCGTGGAGGCGTTTTACTCAATGCGCCTTTGACCTGACTCACCAGATCACGGCGGAAATCACCAAGGCGCGGTTTATCATCTTCCAGCCACGGCAGAGGGCGGCATAACTCCATCGCCTTAACGCCCAGCCGGGCGGTCAACAGGCCGGCCCCAATTCCCTGGGCAGCGCGGGCGGAAAGGCGGGCGGCTAAATCCTGTGACAACCAGTCAACCCCAACTTCCCGCGCCAGCTCTGACGCCCCGGCAAACGCCATATTCAACAGCACCAACCGGAACAGCCGCAGCCGGCTGAAATACCCCAGCTCAATACCGTAGAGCAACGCGATCCGGTTCACCAGCCGCAGGTTACGCCAGGCGATAAAGGCCATATCCACCAGTGCCAGCGGGCTGACCGCGATCATCAGCGCCGATTCCGCAGCCGAATGGCTGATTTCCCGGCGGGCTTGTTTGTCCAACACCGGCTGCACCAGCCGTGCATAGAGGGCCACGACTTCGCGATCATTCTGCGTTTCATGGAGCGAGGCCTGCCAGCGCTGCAATGCCGGGTGACCGGCGTCAATCCCGGCCTGCCGGGCAAGGTTTTCACAAAAAGCCCGCCCCTGCCCTACCCCGTGGCTGTGCAGCAGGTCACGGGCGGTATCCCGCATTTCAGCGCGCTGGCGCAAGCGGTATAACCGCCGCCATTCGGCGATCAGCGAGCCGGCGCCTGCCAGCACAATCAGGCCACCGGCCGCACATCCACCCAGGGCGATCCACTGCTGCTCCACCCAGGCCTGATGCGTCCACTGCACGCCCTGCGCCACCACGCTGACGCCAAAAATCGTCAGCCCCAGCGTCACCAGTTTGCGCCAGAGGCTGCGGCGGGGTTTTAACACCTGCGCCACCACGGCCTCTGCCTCGCCTTCGGTCTCCTGCGCTTCCGGGGCGGCAGGCAGGAAGTTTTCTGCATCCCGATCGCTGAAGGCCTGCGCTGCGCGCAATACCGGCTGTGCCGGTGCCTCAAGCGGCTGGTCAAAATCGATGCGTGGTTTTATTGGATCGTTCATCGCAATTTATCTCCCAATAAAAATTCCATCACGGCATCCAGCCGGATATGCGGTAAAGGGGTATCCACCGCGAGGGCCGGCGGCCGGAACTGTTCAAAGCGAAAGCCCTGTTGCTGCCAGAACGCCCCGCCCGGCAGGCGTGCTGGCACTTCACCGGGGAACACCGTCAGCGGCGCGCCATCTTCCAGCCGGTGGCCTTTCAGCGCCGGTACCGGCTGCCCCTGATAGTCAATGATACCGCTCTGGGTCGCCTGTACCGAGGCCAGGCCGACGCAGTCCATGCCGATCCCTTCAAAAGCAGCATTCTGCCAGGCTTCCTGCACCAGTTGCTGTAGCAGAGAGACCAGATTGGCATGCTGCTCGCCGGTAATATGGTCGGCTTTGGTGGCCGCAAACATCAACTTATCGATGCAGGGAGAGAATAACCGGCGGAACAGGGTGCGCTTGCCGTAATGGAAACTCTGCATCAGTTGGGTCAGTGCCAGGCGCATATCGTTGAAGGCGTGCGGGCCGCTGTTGAGCGGCTGGAGGCAATCCACCAGCACAATCTGCCGGTCAAAGCGGACAAAGTGCTCTTTGTAAAAGCCTTTCACGATGTTCTGGCAATAGTAGTGATAACGCTCCCGCAGCATCCCGATATTGGTCTGCTTGCCGGCTTGTGCCAGCCGCGCCTCGCCGATGCCGTTAACGTCCGGCCAGGGGAAGAATTGCAGCGCCGGCGCGCCCGCCAGTTCACCGGGCAGCACAAACCGCCCCGGCTGGATAAAGTGCAGCCCCTCCTGCTTGCAGCGCACCAGATAGTCGCTGTAAGCCTGCGCAATGGCGGCCAGCAGGTTCTCATCGGCCGGGGCAAAGGGATCACACCGCTTGCAAAGCACCAGCCAGGGTTCTGCCCATGCCGCGCGTTCTCCCTGCAATAGCCCGGCCATCTGCAACGACCAGCTGAGATAATCCTGATCCAGCATCGGCAGGTCGAGCAGCCACTCGCCCGGGTAGTCAACGATCTCAAGATAGAGCGTGGAGGTCTCTTTAAGGTGGCGCAACAGTGAAGCCTGCGAGCGGAACCGCAACGCCAGCCGCATCTCGCTGACACCGCGGGTCGGCAGCGGCCAGGCGGGCGGCGTGCCGTACAGCGAAGCCAGGCCTTCATCATACCGGAAGCGGGGAATGCCGAGATCGCGCTGGGGCACGCGTTTTACCCCCAGCAGGCGATCCTCGCGGGCGGCGGCGAACAGCGGCAAACGGGCACCGCTGTGCAGATGCAGAAGTTGGTTAACGAAAGCGGTAATAAAGGCGGTTTTGCCGCTGCGGCTCAGGCCGGTGACGGCCAGCCGCAGATGCCGATCCATGCCGCGGTTGACCAGGGAATTCAGTTCATTTTGTAATCGTTTCATTCGGCTCCTTGGTGAAACGTCCAAACAGCGCGGTAAGCCCGCGTTTCAGCAGCGGTTCCAGTACCAGCGCCAGAACAAAGCGCAACGGACGGCTGCCCACCACGCCCAGAATACGGGTGGCGACGCCGGCCGGTCCATAGCTGATCGCCATCATGAACAGAAAGCGCAGCACTTTTTTAAGGGTAACGCCGGAAGCGTAACGTGTCATGAGGGCAACTCCAGAATGGATAGACTGTGTGGTGATGACCATGCCGCTATAAAAACGGCGCGTACCGCCGGGCGATACGCGCCGTCATCGGGCAGGCTTAAAGCTGGCGGAAACGGCTGCGCACGCCAAAGGTTTCTGAGGTGACATAGCGCTCCACATCCCGCAAACGGCGCTCGCTGTTATTCAGCACCGCGTCCGCTTCGTCCAGCAGATCATGGGGAGAGGCCGCCTCTTCCCCGCTGAACCGGCTGGCAGGTACCGGGTCCAGCACAAAACTGAGGATGACATAAGCCAATACGGTAAAGGCGAACAGCCCAAAGAACAGCGAGAGCACCACCATCACCCGCAACAATTTAACCGGGACATTAAAGTAGTGCGCAAGCCCGGCCAGCACGCCTTTTACCATGCCCTCTTCCGGCACCCGGTAGAGTTTTTTCTCAGTGAGACCGTTATTCATTATGATTCTCTCCAGTGCGGGTGTTCAGCATCCAGAATCTCTTCCAGTGCCCGGATACGATCCTGCATCCGGCGTGCATCCTGCGTCAGCTGGGTGAGGTGTTGCACATCCTGTTGGCTGAGCTGCCCACCGCGCTGCTGGCGGCTGCTGTAGTGCAGCCAGAGCCAGATCGGCGCCACGAACAGCACAAAAATGGTCAGCGGAATCGCTAAAAATAAGACGCTCATTCCTTCTCCTTACTGTGTGACATAAGAGCGGCAACCGGCCCACGTACCGGGCCGGGCATCCCTGTTCCTGTTATTCCGGGCGCTGCATTCTGGCTTTCAGCGCCGCCAGTTGCGCGCTGATCTCATCATCTGCTTTCAACTCAGCAAACTCCTGGCTGAGCGACTTCTGTTTGCCCAGGCTGACGCTCTCTGCTTCCGCTTCCATCTGGTCAATACGGCGTTCAAATTGCTCGAAGCGCACCATCGCCTCATCCAGTTTGCCGCTGTCGAGCTGGCGACGCACCTCGCGTGAAGAAGAGGCCGCCTGGTGGCGCAGCGTCAGCGCCTGCTGGCGGGCGCGGGTTTCGGTGAGCTTTTTCTCCAGCTCGCCGATTTCCCCTTTCATGCGGCCCAGCGTCTCTTCCACGACCGCCACTTCAGTTTTCAGCGTGACGACCAGGTCAGCCAGTTTCTGCTTCTCGATCAGCGCTGCGCGGGCCAGATCGTCTTTGTCTTTACGCAGTGCCAGTTCGGCTTTCTCCTGCCACTCCGCCTGCTGGCTTTCGCCCTGCTCAATACGGCGCAGCAACTGCTTTTTCTCTGCCAGGGCACGGGCTGAGGTAGAACGCACTTCCACCAGCGTGTCTTCCATCTCCTGGATCATCAGGCGAACCAGTTTCTGCGGGTCTTCGGCCTTGTCCAGCAGGGAATTGATGTTGGCATTTACGATGTCAGCAAAACGCGAAAAGATACCCATAAAAAACATCCTCTTTGACGGTCACGCGACAATTGCCGCAAATTTTCTCTCACCGCAGCCTGTTGCTCCGGCATGCTTCAGTAGCCCATTCTCTAATACAATCGCCATGCCAACTTTTTATTAAAAATATCTTATTGAAATAGAAACCATTTCTTGAAAAGAGTCTGCTACCCTTACCAGGAGACTGGTCAATTTAACCAATGCGTGGTGATTTTAATCATGAGTGAATCCCTGGATAACCTGCTGGGTGAGGCCAACAGCTTTATTGAGGTGCTGGAGCAGGTGTCGCGGCTGGCAAAACTGAATAAACCGGTGCTGGTGATTGGTGAGCGCGGTACCGGCAAAGAGCTGATTGCCCACCGGCTGCACTACCTCTCTGAACGCTGGCAGGGGCCGTTTATCTCGCTGAACTGTGCGGCCCTGAACGAAAACCTGCTGGATTCCGAACTGTTCGGCCATGAGGCCGGGGCGTTTACCGGGGCGCAAAAACGCCATCTGGGGCGGTTTGAACGGGCGGATGGCGGCACGCTGTTCCTGGATGAACTGGCCACCGCCCCAATGCTGGTACAGGAGAAGCTGCTGAGGGTGATTGAGTACGGCCAGCTGGAGCGGGTTGGCGGCAGCCAGCCGTTACGCGTCGATGTGCGGCTGGTATGTGCAACCCATGCCGACCTGCCGGCACTGGCGGCGGCCGGCAGGTTCCGCGCCGACCTGCTTGACCGGCTCGCCTTCGACGTGGTGCAGCTGCCGCCCTTGCGGGAGCGCCAGCAGGACATCATGCTGCTGGCCGAACATTTTGCCATCCTGATGTGCCGCGAACTGCATCTGCCGTTGTTTCCCGGCTTCACGTCACGGGCGAAACGTGCCCTGCTGGGCTATCACTGGCCGGGTAACGTCCGTGAGCTGAAAAATGTGGTTGAGCGCTCCATGTACCGCCACGGTAACAGCGACGACGAACTGGATGAGATCATCATTAACCCGTTCAGCCCGCGTACCCGCCCGGCGGAACCCGCCCCGGCCGCCGGCACCCTGCCCGCGCTGCCGCTCGACCTGCGCCAATGGCAGCAC
The DNA here is from genome assembly GCF_002858675.1 of Chimaeribacter californicus. Classification (GTDB taxonomy): domain Bacteria; phylum Pseudomonadota; class Gammaproteobacteria; order Enterobacterales; family Enterobacteriaceae; genus Chimaeribacter; species Chimaeribacter californicus. The sequence continues at coordinate 423,307 of NZ_PJZF01000001.1, read as the reverse complement.
CAGCAGGAGCATGCCCTGCTTCAGCAGGCGCTGACGCAGGCACACTATAACCAGCGCCGTGCCGCCGGGTTACTGGGGCTGACCTACCATCAGCTGCGCGGCATGCTGAAAAAACATGCACTGCTGGCCGCGGATAGGCCCGATGGGGCAAAAAATGCCTGACCTCACTGGCCGCCCCCCTGTGCAACAGATTGGGGTGATCGCCAGAGTACGGTACAATCATCTTATTGCTTACTTAACAATGAAGCGTTTATGCGAGTCTTAACTTACTGGATGCTGGCACTGGCCGGGCTGGCCGGCAGTGTCTGTGCCGCACCGAAACCAGTGCCTGCCACCCCGCCCGACATCCGCCAGAGCGGGTTTGTCTACTGCGTCAGCGGCATCCTCAACACCTTCAACCCGCAGATGGCCAGCAGCGGGCTGACGGTGGATACGCTGGCGGCCCAGATCTACGATCGCCTGCTGGATGTCGACCCCTATACCTACCGGTTAATCCCGGAGCTGGCGCAGCGCTGGGAAGTGCTCGACAACGGCGCAACCTACCGTTTTCACCTGCGTAAGGATGTCCCGTTCCAGACCACCAGCTGGTTCCGCCCGACCCGGATGATGAATGCCGATGATGTGATTTTCAGCTTCCAACGGGTGGTGGATGCACACCACCCTTACCATGAGATTAACGGCGGCAGTTACCCCTACTTCGACAGCCTGAAATTTGCCGACACCGTCAAACGCATCCGCAAAATTGACAACTTTACCGTGGAATTCCGCCTCACCCAGCCGGACGCCTCGTTCCTCTGGCACCTGGCCACCCACTATGCGCCGGTGCTGTCGGCGGAGTATGCCGACGACCTGAGCCGCCGTGGCCACGAAGAGGAGATTGACCGCCAGCCGGTCGGCACCGGGCCGTTTATGCTGAATGAATACCGGGCCGGGCAGTATATTCGCCTGGCGCGTAACGGGGCCTACTGGAAAGGGGTGCCGCGTATGCCGCAGGTGATTATTGACCTCGGTGCCGGCGGTACCGGCCGCCTCTCCAAACTGTTGACCGGGGAGTGTGATGTGCTGGCCTATCCGGCGGCCAGCCAGCTCACTATCCTGCGGGATGACCCGCGTTTGCGGATGACCCTGCGCCCCGGCATGAACGTCGCGTATCTGGCGTTTAATACCGGCAAGGCTCCGCTGGACAACCCCAAAGTGCGCGAGGCGATTGCGCTGGCGATCAACAACCAGCGGCTGATGCAGTCGATCTATTACGGCACCGCAGAGACGGCGGCCTCCATCCTGCCGCGCGCCTCCTGGGCCTATGATAACGCCGCACAAGTCACGGAATACAACCCGGAAAAAGCGCGGCAGCTGTTACAAAGCCAGGGCATCTCCGGGCTGCAGCTCCATCTTTGGGTGCCGACCGCCTCCCAGGCCTATAACCCGAGCCCGCTGAAAACCGCCGAACTGTTGCAGGCCGACCTGGCCCAGGTGGGCATTCAGATCGTTATTGTGCCGGTCGAGGGGCGATACCAGGAGGCGCGGCTGATGGAGATGAACCATGACCTGACGCTCTCAGGCTGGGCCACTGACAGCAACGACCCGGACAGCTTCTTCCGGCCGCTGCTGAGCTGCGCGGCGATCCATTCGCAGACCAACTATGCTCACTGGTGTAACCCGGAATTTGATGCCTTGCTGCAACGCGCCCTGCTCTCCCAACAGCTTTCCCAGCGGATGGATGAGTACCAGCTGGCGCAGCGCATTCTGGAACAGCAGTTGCCGGTGCTGCCGCTGGCGTCATCGCTGCGGTTGCAGGCCTACCGCTATGACATCAAAGGGCTGGTGCTCAGCCCGTTCGGTAACGCCTCCTTTGCCGGGGTGTACCGTGAGGCCCCGGAAGGATCACAACCATGATTATCTTTACCCTGCGCCGCCTGCTGCTGCTGCTGATCACCCTGTTCCTGCTGTCGCTGGTGGGGTTCAGCCTGAGCTACTTCACCCCCCATGCGCCCCTGAGCGGCGCGGCGTTGTTTGATGCCTACCGCTTCTATTTCCAGAGCCTGATGCAATGGGATTTCGGCGTGTCCAGCATTAACGGCCAGCCGATCCGTGAACAGCTGCATGAGGTGTTCCCGGCCACCATGGAGCTGTGCGTGCTGGCTTTCACGCTGGCGCTGCTGATTGGTATCCCGCTCGGCATCACCGCCGGGGTAACACGCCATAAATGGCCGGACACGCTGATCAGTATGCTGGCGCTGCTGGGCTTTTCGATGCCGGTGTTCTGGCTCGCCCTGCTGCTGACGCTGTTTTTCTCGCTGCATCTCGGCTGGCTGCCGGTCTCCGGGCGTCTTGACCTGCTCTATCAGCTTAAACCGGTAACCGGGGTGACACTGATTGATGCCTGGCTGTCCGATTCCCCATACCGGGATGACATGCTGCTCAGCGCCCTGCGCCATATGGTGCTGCCGATTGCCGCGCTGGCGGTCGCCCCCACCACGGAAGTCGTACGCCTGATGCGCATCAGCACCGACGAGGTGTTCAGCAAAAACTATATCAAGGCTGCCGCTACCCGCGGCCTGTCGCGCTTTACCGTGATCCGGCGCCATGTGCTGCACAATGCCCTGCCGCCCATCATCCCTAAACTCGGGCTGCAATTTTCCACCATGTTAACCCTGGCGATGATCACCGAAGTGGTGTTCAGCTGGCCGGGCCTGGGCCGCTGGCTGATTAACGCCATCCGCCAGCAGGACTACGCCGCGATTTCTGCCGGCGTCATGCTGGTGGGGGCGCTGGTGATTGTGGTCAATGTGCTCTCCGACATCCTCGGCGCCCTGACTAACCCGCTGAAACATAAGGAATGGTATGCCCTACGATAATGTCTACCATGAGAAGCGGATTGCCGGGCCGCTGCGGGCGATGTGGCGCGCGTTTTACCGCGACCCGCTGGCGATGATTGGCTTCTACGGCGTGCTGTTGCTGGTGCTGCTCTGCGTGTTCGGCCATTACCTCGCGCCTTATACCCTCGACCAGCAGTTTTTGGGTTATCAGTTACTGCCGCCCTCCTGGTCGCGCTACGGCAACGTCTCCTTCTTCCTGGGGACGGACGACCTGGGGCGTGACATCCTGAGCCGCCTGCTGTCCGGCGCGGCGCCGACGCTCGGCTCAGCCATGGTCGTGACCGTGGGCGCCGCGCTGTTCGGGCTGATCCTGGGCGTGCTGGCGGGCATCACCCACGGGTTACGCTCAGCCGTCATGAACCATGTGCTGGACACCTTGCTCTCGATCCCCACCCTGTTACTGGCGATTATTGTGGTGGCCTTTATCGGCCCGAAGCTGGAGCATGCGATGCTGGCGGTGTGGCTGGCGCTGGTGCCGCGCATGGTGCGCACCGTGTACAGCGCAGTGCATGACGAACTGGAAAAAGAGTATGTGGTCGCCGCCCGGCTGGATGGGGCGGCTGTCCGTTATTTGCTCTGGTATGCCATACTTCCCAATATTGCCGCCGTACTGGTGACCGAATTCACCCGCGCCCTCTCCATGGCGATTCTGGATATTGCGGCCCTCGGCTTTCTCGATCTCGGTGCCCAGCTCCCCTCGCCGGAATGGGGGGCGATGCTGGGCGACTCGCTGGAACTGGTCTATGTGGCTCCCTGGACAGTGATGCTGCCGGGCGCCGCCATCATGGTCAGCGTGTTGCTGATCAACCTGATGGGCGACGGGATGCGCCGGGCGATCAACGCAGGGATTGAATCATGAATCAGGTCGTTAACATGCGCCACTTTACCCGGCAGGAGGAGTGCTGATGCCTCTGCTTGATATCCGAAACCTCACCATCGAATTTATGACGCCGGACGGCCCGGTCAAGGCGGTTGACCGCGTCAGTATGGCGCTGATGGAAGGGGAAGTCCGTGGGCTGGTCGGTGAATCCGGCTCCGGCAAGAGCCTGATCGCCAAGGCGATCTGCGGCGTGACCAAAGATAACTGGCGTGTTACCGCCGACCGGTTCCGTTTTAATGACATCGACCTGCTGCAACTGACCCCGCGCGAGCGGCGCAAGGTGGTCGGCCATAACGTCTCCATGATTTTTCAGGAGCCGCAATCCTGTCTGGATCCGTCAGAGAGCATCGGCCGCCAGTTGATGCAGGCGATCCCGGGCTGGACTTATAAAGGAAAGTGGTGGCAGCGGCTGCACTGGCGCAAGCGCCGGGCGATTGAGCTGCTGCACCGGGTCGGTATTAAAGATCACAAAGATATTATGGGCAGTTTCCCCTATGAGCTTACCGAAGGGGAGTGCCAGAAGGTGATGATCGCCATCGCCCTGGCTAACCAGCCGCGCCTGCTGATCGCCGATGAGCCGACCAATGCCATGGAACCCACCACCCAGGCGCAGATTTTCCGCCTGCTGGCGCGGCTTAACCAGAATAACAATACCACCATCCTACTGATCAGCCATGATTTGCAGACCATGAGCAAATGGGCCAACCGCATTAACGTGCTTTACTGCGGCCAGACGGTGGAGAGCGCAACCTGTGAGGATCTGCTGGCCGCGCCGCACCACCCTTACACGCAGGCGCTGATCCGCGCAATGCCGGACTTCGGCCGCTCCCTGCCGCACAAAAGCCGGCTGAATACCCTGCCGGGGGCGATCCCTTCGCTGGAGCACCTGCCGATCGGCTGCCGGCTGGGGCCGCGCTGCCCCTACGCCCAGAAAAAATGCATTGAGACCCCGCCGCTGAAACCGGTGAAAACCCATGCGTTTGCCTGCCACTTCCCGCTGAACATGGAGAAATCCTGATGGCCGACACCCTGTTTGAGGTGCGCAATCTCAGCAAGACATTCCGCTACCGCACCGGGTTGTTCCGGCGTATGAATGTCGAGGCGGTCAAGCCGGTGAGTTTTACCCTGCGTGAACGCCAGACCCTGGCGATCATCGGGGAAAACGGCTCCGGCAAATCGACACTGGCAAAAATGCTCTCCGGCATGATTGAGCCGAGCGGCGGCGAAATGCTGATCGACGACCATCCGCTGGCGTTTGGTGATTACGGCTACCGCAGCCAGCGCATCCGCATGATCCTCCAGGACCCGAGCACCTCACTGAACCCGCGCCAGCGCATCGGCCAGCTGCTGGATGCGCCGCTGCGCCTGAATACCGACCTGGACGCCCCGGCGCGCATACAGCGCATTAACCAGACGTTGCGCCAGGTGGGGCTGCTGCCCGACCACGCCGCTTACTACCCGCATATGCTGGCCTCCGGCCAGAAACAGCGTGTGGCGCTGGCGCGGGCGTTGATCCTGCAACCGCAGGTGATCATCGCCGATGAGGCGCTGGCCTCACTGGATATGTCCATGCGCTCACAAATTATTAACCTGATGCTGGAATTGCAGGAAAAACACGGCATATCGTATATCTACGTCACCCAGCACCTCGGCATGATGAAACACATCAGCGATCAGGTGCTGGTGATGCACCAGGGCGAGGTGGTGGAGCGCGGTAATACAGCGGAGGTGCTGGCCGCCCCGCTGCATGACCTCACCCGGCGGCTGATTACCAGCCACTTTGGTGAAGCCCTGACCGCCGATGCCTGGCGGCGTGATACCCGCTATTAAGCACTGATCGGAGCAGATGGCGAATCATCTCCTAATTTCGTCCGGGCGTGCTAGAATCGCCCGGTTTATTAACGCGGAAGCGCGGCCCGGCGCTGCTGTCGGGCAGTCAGGCTTCCGCACGCACAATGACCACAAGGATTATTGCTATGGGTTTTCTTACCGGCAAACGCATTTTGATTACTGGCGTTGCCAGCAAACTTTCCATCGCTTACGGTATTGCTCAGGCTATGCACCGCGAAGGCGCGGAACTGGCGTTCACTTACCAGAATGACAAGCTGAAGTCCCGCGTTGAAGAGTTCGCCACCGAACTGGGTTCCAACCTGGTGCTGCCGTGCGACGTGGCAGAAGATGCCAGCATCGATGCAATGTTTGCTGAACTGGCTAAATCCTGGCCGAAATTTGACGGCTTCGTTCACTCCATTGGTTTCGCCCCGGCTGACCAGCTGGACGGCGACTACGTAAATGCCGTGACCCGTCAGGGCTTCGGTGTGGCCCACGACATCAGCTCCTACAGCTTTGTGGCAATGGCAAAAGCCTGCCGCTCCATGCTGAATCCGGACTCTGCCCTGCTGACCCTCTCTTACCTGGGTGCTGAGCGCGCAATTCCGAACTACAACGTGATGGGCCTGGCGAAAGCCTCCCTGGAAGCCAACGTGCGCTACATGGCCAATGCCATGGGCCCGGAAGGCGTGCGCGTCAACGGCATCTCTGCCGGCCCGATCCGCACCCTGGCTGCCTCCGGCATCAAAAACTTCCGTAAGATGCTGGCACACTGCGAAGCCGTGACCCCGATCCGCCGTACCGTGACCACCGAGGACGTGGGTAACTCCGCGGCGTTCCTGTGCTCCAACCTGGCGGCCGGCATCTCCGGTGAAATCCTGCACGTTGACGGCGGCTTCAACATCGCGGCCATGAACGAACTGGAAATTAACTAAGCCTGCCCCGGCCGCCTCTTTGCGGCGGCATGTTTAAACCGGCCTTACAGGCCGGTTTTTTTATGCGTGTTACCCCGCCTTACGGCAAAATCCCCCCGCTTTTACCCCGGCTTCGCCGTGTGGCCTCATTTTCTGTCGGAAATGTGATTTAAAACGGATAAATCCCTTCTGTGGCCCCGGTTAATCGCCAGATGTGGTAAAAACATTTTTTTCAACCTGAAATTTAAGCAGGAATTGGGATCTGACTCACATTTCTATCGGGCATTAAAAAAACCGGCAATCTTCCTGCTTCATTAAAAAGGGGAATATAGGGAAAAACGGAGAGGGAGCCTTATCATCATCAATCAGACTATTCAGATATAAACGGATGAACTGCAACACTGCAAAAAAGCAGAATATATCACTAATAAAAAATTGGATGGCAAGTAATCAATATAATAGTTTGGAAAACCTAACGAACATAAACGTTAATCCTGCATAACATTTGCAACACCTTCTCATTATGCCGTCTGCAATATATGTAACAGTTTATGTCAAACAGCTTGCCTCATTGACAAAGATAGGGAACATTACCCTCCGCTATTCATCTTATAACAATGCGAAGGATACTTTCGGTATCACTTCCGCGCCTTCCCTGTGCAACTTAAAACAGGCTGTGAATAAAGAGGTTTCAGTGTCAACATCAAACAAACAGACATCACACAACGACGTCAGCTTAAACGCCTTTAAACAACCGAAAGCGTTCTACCTGATCTTCTCAATCGAACTCTGGGAACGCTTCGGTTATTACGGCTTGCAGGGCATCATGGCGGTGTACCTGGTCAAGCAACTTGGCCTGAGTGAAGCCGACTCTATCACCCTGTTCTCCTCGTTCAGTGCCCTGGTCTATGGCTTTGTGGCTATCGGCGGCTGGCTGGGTGACAAAGTGCTCGGCTCCAAACGCGTGATCATCCTCGGCGCGCTGGTGCTGGCGATAGGGTATGCCTGCATCGCCTACTCCAACCACGACGTCTTCTGGGTCTACGTCGGTATGGCGACCGTGGCTGTGGGCAGCGGCCTGTTCAAGGCTAACCCCTCCTCCCTGCTCTCCACCTGCTATGAGAAAGATGACCCGCGCCTCGATGGGGCATTCACCATGTACTACATGTCAGTGAATATCGGTTCCTTCTTCTCTATGCTGGCGACGCCGTGGCTGGCCGCCAAATATGGCTGGAGCGTGGCCTTCTCCCTGAGCGTGGTCGGGATGCTGATCACCCTGGTGAACTTCCTGTTCTGTGCCAAATGGGTCAAAAACCACGGATCCAAACCCGATTTCGAGCCGCTGCAGATGAACAAACTGCTGATGACGCTTGTAGGTATTGTTGCACTGGCAGCCGCCTCCACCTGGCTGCTGCACCACCAGGATATCGCCCGCATGGCGCTGGGCGTGGTGTCACTGGGCATCATCATCATCTTCGCCAAAGAGACCTTTGCGCTGCACGGCATTGCCCGCCGCAAAATGATCGTGGCGTTCCTGATGATGCTGGAAGCGGTGGTGTTCTTTGTGCTCTACAGCCAGATGCCGACTTCCCTGAACTTCTTCGCTATCCATAACGTTGAGCACAGCCTGTTCGGCATCAGTATGGAGCCGGAGCAGTATCAGGCGCTGAACCCGTTCTGGATCATGCTGGCCAGCCCGCTGCTGGCGGCTTTCTACGCCAAAGCCGGTGACCGCCTGCCGATGCCGCACAAATTCGCGGTGGGTATGGTGCTCTGCTCTGCCGCCTTCCTGGTGCTGCCGTGGGGTGCCTCTATGGCAAACGACGCCGGGATTGTCTCAGTGAACTGGCTGGTACTGAGCTATGCCCTGCAAAGTGTTGGTGAGCTGATGATCTCCGGCCTCGGCCTGGCGATGGTGGCGCAACTGGTGCCGCAACGACTGATGGGCTTCATCATGGGCTCCTGGTTCCTGACCACCGCCGCGGCAGCTATCATTGCCGGTAAAGTGGCTAACCTGACCGCCGTGCCGCAGGACATTCCCGATGCCCATGCTTCCCTGGCGATCTACAGCCATGTCTTCCTGCAGATTGGTATCGCCACCGGCGTGATCGCGGTACTGATGATTCTGGCGGCACCGAAACTGCACCGTATGACGCAGGACACCGCCCAGGAACGTAAAGAGACAGAACTGGCCGGGGCGCGTTAATCCTTTGCCTGTTGCCTGAAAAAACGCTCCTCCGGGAGCGTTTTTTTATGGCTGACGTTTATGCAACAGCGCCAGCACCTTAGCCATGCAGGCTTCAACACTTTTCACAAAAGGTGCCGGTGCCACCAGGCCAGTCTGCGCCTGATGGGCTTGCTCCGCCCCCTGCCGGAGCGCCTCGGTTAACGCCGCGTAGAGCGGGGTCTGCTGAGCGATGGACTGCAACAACATCGCTTTTTTCACCGGATAAAGCTGGGACAACAGCTGTTGTGCCTGTTTTCCCGCCTCCCCACCCTGATCACTGACCACTTCCAGTTGGGCCAGGGTCTGGTTCAGTTGCTGTATCAGAGAGTCACTCATGGTTTACCTCGCCTTGCGCCGGCAGTAACAGGAATTGCATCACCCGTCCGGCATGGCTGACGTTGTTGCTGTAGGCATCCAGTGCCGGGTGGGCATCGGCTGGTTGTTCCAGGTTACGCACTGCCTCTTGTTGGGCGGCGTGCAACGCCGTCGCCATCGCCACCATCCGTGCGCCTAATGCCTGGCCCTGTTCCTCTGCCTGTTCCGCATCATTCAGAGCCGCCAGTGCCGCTTGTCGCCGGGCCGGGCCGGGCTGCCCCCCGGTCAGCACCTGTTTCGCCGTGTTGCGCAATTCCGCAGCACTGGTCAGGTAAAGCGCCATATAGCCTGAGCCGTCAGGCTCGAAATCCTCCGCCAATAACCCGGCCAACTGGGTCACGGCCGGCTGGTACGCGTTCATCAACAGCCTGGCCTGCGTGATTTTCTGCCCGAAATAGTGGCGTTGCCCGAGGGTGTCACCCATCGCGCGGATCTGCTTCGTGACAATGGCGGGCAGGAACATCCCCAATGCCGTCTGGGTGCTGTCGAGCAGGCCATTAAAGGTCGCCGCCGCCTCCGGGGTACGCTCCTGCCGCAGCAGCGCCCGCAAGGCTTTGCCATACTGTTGCAGCGCCCGTGCGGCGGCCACCCGCTGCACGGTATGCTCCAGCGGCAGATCCTGCCGCGGCGGGATGCCGCTGTCGCGGGTCAGCAGCAGGCGCTGTTGCCGGTGCGCCATGCCGTTGATGCCCCGGTGCATCAATACCAACGCCTGTTCGCTGAGTTTGCCCGCCTCCACACTCTGTTGTGCAAAGTTTTCCGCATCCCGTTGCTGTTGGGTATCCACCGCGCAACCGGTCAGCAGGCACACCAAAAGTAACCCTGTTTTCATCCACATATTGTTCCGGCCCCCCGCCTGACACACAGGGGTAACCTTAGCCTGCCGGGATCGCCCCGGCAGGGGCGGCCGGGTTAAATGAGGAAAAATGACAACAATGAGCCGTTGGCCGCCGCAGTTTACAGGTGGCTGACCCAGTTGAGGTGGGTCGGGGTGCCGGCGGCCATCGTCGGCGCATTCTGCAATGCCGTGCGGACATCCCGCGATGACATGCCATACTCCTGCACCAGCAGGCGGCGTAAGGCTGCGGGCGACAGGCCACAACGGCGGGCGATGGCCGTCAGGCTCAGGTCAGAGAGTGAGGTGGTGCGCATCAGCCGGCGCGCCAGCGTGGCACGCCGGTTACGGATAAACAGCGCGATGCCGCCCAGCGGTTCAAACAGCCGGTAGAGTGCCGCGCGGGAGAGGCCAAACTGCCGGCACAGCCCGTCGGCCGTCAGCGGCTGTGCCAGATGCTGCTCGATATAGAGGCAGATCTGCTCCAGGCGGGAACTGTGGGCAAAGGGGGCTTCAACGGGGGTACCGGCCACCAGCGCCAGGGTATGCAGGATCAGCGCGGCGGCCCCCTCGCCGGTCGCCAGCACCTCCGGTTCGCTCAGGGTATCGAATACCTGCAACATGGCATTGAAATGCTGGCGCAGCAAAAAGCTCATCGGCGAGGCGGCGGGCAGTACCCGGCCGTGCAGCGCCGCAATATCCAGGCTCAGGGCGACCGTGTGTTTCGGCAGGATGATGTATTGATAGGTGCAGAGATGGGGCGGCGATTTATCCGGGTGCACGTGGATAGCGATCGGTTGTGAGGAGTCCTGAATCAGGATATCCCCCTGCAACAGGGAAAAACGGCGGCCAAAGCTGCGGCACTCCATCCCGCCCAGCACCATAATAAAGATCAGCACATGATCGGGCATGGAGAAGACATTGCCGCGCTGGCGGTGGATATCGTGTTCACTGACATTCAGCACTCCGCCCACCAGGCGGCCGAAGTTATAGCCGGTGACCCCCCAGTCAAACCCGGTGAACGCCTGGCGGGAGAGCTCCAGCTTCAGGCCGGCGGAGGACATGCCGTCCTCCCACTCATAAAAACGCGTATCGAAATCCTCATAGATATGGGCTGAATCGGTAATTTTTCGCGTAACAAGGTGGCTCATCGTCCTCTCCGGGTGCGGACATAACAGGTTGACGGTCAAAGGGCTTTCATCCGGAAGCCGTGTCTTTCATTATCGGCATCCGCCTGCTGATATTTACGTTACCGGTGGCTTTTTAAGCAGGGATTTTGCGTATGCCGGCAGCTACAACGTATAGTTATCTCACTGTGGCCTGCCGGCCATCCGCTTCAGGGAGCCTTGTTATGCTGACCATTCTGGGAAGGACGTCCTCTATCAACGTCCGGAAAGTGCTGTGGACCTGTGACGAACTGGCGCTGGACTACCAGCAGGAGATGTGGGGGAACGGTTTCCGGGAGACGCACCAGCCTGACTTCCTGGCGCTGAACCCCAACGCGCAGGTGCCGGTATTGCGGGAGGGGGAGTTTGTGCTCTGGGAATCCAATACCATCTGCCGTTATCTGGCTGCCAGCCAGCCGGAGACAGCGCTTTACCCGCACGCAGTACGTGCCCGTGCGGAGGTAGAGCGCTGGATGGACTGGCAACTGGGCGATTTAAACAACGCCTGGCGTTATCTGTTTAACGCGAGGATGCGCAACACCCCCGCCATGCCGGACCCGGCCCAACTGGCGGAGGGCGAGGCCAGCTGGAACCGGCATCTCACCCTGCTGGCCAATCAGCTGGAACACACCGGTGCCTATGTAACCGGGGAGACCTTCACCCTGGCCGATATTGTGCTGGGCCTGTCGGTGCATCGCTGGCTGATGACGCCGATGTCGCGCCCAGCGCTGCCGGCTATCGACCGCTATTATGATTTGCTGCGTGAGCGGCCGGCCTTTGCCCGGTATGCTACCCAGCAATGGCCCTGAGGGCCGGGCGCGGCCAGGAAGCGGAGGGAAAAGCCGCAAACGCGTTATCGCGATTATTCCCTCGCGTAAACCAATCACTCTTTGGTAACCTTATCTTGCTGAACATTCAGCAAAATGAACCCTTTTACGTGACCTTTCCGCTACCTGAGATGCCGATGGAAAAAAGAAAATTCCTGGACGAATCGCGCCAGCTCAAGCGGCTGAATGCCCTGACCCGCCGGCAATCCCATCTGTATAAATGGTTTGCCATTATTGCCGCGCTGGATTGCCTGCTGGTGTCGCTCTACGATCAGGATATGCGCAATATTATTTTCTCCGGCGCGGTGTGCGTGGTCAGTACCTATCTTTATTTACGTGACCGGGCCAGGGCGCGCCGTTATCGCCGGGAATGGGATGAGAAATTTGGCCCGAAGCCTTGAGCGATCCCCCTCTCATCCGCTGTGCCTGCCACATTGTTCCCTCTGTCTTGTGATGAACCCTGCCCTGAGCGAGTTCTGCCTTGCCGCGCTGAGGATGAAGGAACGGCGCGCTTCTCTTTTCCCGGTTCGCTCTCTTTCACCGGTGATACTCCCCTTGCTCCGGTTTGCCCACTTTTCACCTGCCGGATAAAATAAGGCTGCCGGTACTTAAAACGTGATAAACAGTTGATGACACTTAAATAATCAGAATCGCGTTATGATTCGCTGGCAGAGTTAAAAAATGCAGCAAAATAATTCACTTATTGCCTGCCCGGCGCGAGACGCGGTCATATTTCAGTGCTAATCTTGCCTCTTCCCCCTGCTCAGGACGTTTGAAAATGCTCAATGACATTGCCATATGTCAGGCTGTGCTGAATGCACTTCCGGAAGCTACCCTTATAAAAGATGACTCACTGACGCTGGTTTTTGTGAACCAGAAGGCGTGCGAATTTTTTGGTTATTCCCGTGAAGAGATGGTCGGGCAGGATTTCACTTTTTTTATGACGGCTGAACAATCAGCACGGCACACCAGCCGCGTCCTGAAAGTATTAAAGAGCGGTGAACAGCTCGAAAGTGAAGAGGTTATTACCGATGGGGCCAATAAAAGCCGGACGGTATTGATCCGTAAATCGCGCATTACTCTGAATAACCGCTTCTATGTGCTTTCTATTCTCAGTGATATTTCGTTGTTACGCAGTTCAGAGGCGCAGATCCGCTATCTTGCCTACCATGACACCCTGACCGGCCTGCCAAACCGCACCTCACTGAATGAGGAGCTGAACCAGCTGGCAGCCCGCAGCCTTTACCATCCGCAACACTGCGCGCTGCTGGTGTTTAACCTGAACTTTTTCACCGTGCTGAATGACACCTACGGTTACCAGTCCGGCGACACTATTTTGTGTGAATTCGGCCAGCGCCTGCGTTCGCTCATCGGCCAGCAGGGGATGCCCGCCCGCCTGGGTGCGGATGAGTTTGCCCTGCTGCTGCGGGGGAAATCGGCCATCGAAGAGGTTGAGCCGGTGGCCAGCGCCATTATCGCCATGATGCATGAGCCGTTTACCCTGACACAGGCCAAACCGGTGGTGACCCTCTCCTGCGGGATTGTCAGCCTTAACAGCGAGAACCTCACCGCCGGGGAGATCCTGCGGCGCGGCAATGCCGCTCTGCGGGAGGCCCAGCGCCAGGGGCAGAATACCTTCTGCTTCTACTCCGAGGCGCTGGATGCGGGGTCAGAGAATAAACGGGTAATGGTGAAGGCGCTGGCGGAATCGCTGACCAAAGAGGGCGAGCTGACCTGCGTCTACCAGCCGATTCTGCGCAGCAGCGATGAAAAAATCATCGGGGTCGAGGCACTGGCACGCTGGACGCACCCGGAACTGGGGCCGGTGCCGCCAGTTCAATTCATCTCACTGGCAGAAGAGACCGGGCTGGTAAGCCAGCTGGGTGAATCGGTATTGCGCCAGGCGTGCCGCCACATCCGGCCGCTGGGCGATCTGCGGCTGGCGATTAACGTGTCGGCCGTGCAACTGCGTGAAAGGCAGTTTGCTGAAAAAACGCTGGCCCTGCTGCATGAAGAGGGCTTCCCCTGCCACCGGCTGGAGCTGGAACTCACCGAAACCGCCGTGATGAACGCGGATGCCGACAGCCTGCAGCAGCTGATGCAATTGCGCACCGCCGGCATCAAAATCTCGCTGGATGATTTCGGCACCGGCTACTCCAGCCTGAGCCTGCTGAAAGACATTGCGGTGGACAGTGTCAAAATCGATCGCTCTTTTGTGCAGTACGTGAATGACGTGACCGACACCGCGGCGATTGTCACCGCCGTGTCGCAGCTCGGCCATAAAATGAAGCTGAACGTGATCGCCGAGGGCGTGGAGAATGATTTGCAAAAAAATTTCCTGCTGAGCGCCGGTTGCTCCCATATGCAGGGCTTCCTGTTTTCACGCCCGGTGCCGGTAGATGTGCTGACTGCCCTGTTGCCCGCCGCCTGACGCCCTGCCGGCCTCTGCCCGGTTCGCGGCAGGGGCCGGCACCTTCCATAAGTAAAAACAATAATATCGTTTTTGGTATTAATTCATTCAATTGGTACTCGGCCACAGGCTACGTCATAGTCTTCACAGGCGATGACCCCCGCTTAAAAAGACACAAAATCAACCGACTATGGAACAGCCCATGATGCTATCTGCCACCCTGACCGGCCTTTCCGGCACCCCCGCGGTGACCCAGGCCCGTGGCGCGCGTGCTGCTGATAAATCAAAGAAACAGTCGCTCATTTGACCGGGCGCTGTCCCGTCAGGTGAGATGACAGGACAGCGGCACCACGGCAACGTGACCCTCCCCTGACTTCTTCTCCCTGGCGGCACTTACTTTTCAAGGAGAAGAACATGTCACACTTTTCAGGTATCTGGGTTCCGCTGGTCACCCCTTTCCGCCAGGGCGCACTGGATCTGCCCGCACTGAAGCAGCTGGCCGCGTCACTGATTGCCGCCGGCGTCTCCGGAGTGGTGGTCTGCGGCACCACTGGTGAAGCCGCCGCCCTGAGCCACGACGAGCAATTGCAGGCGCTGGACGCCGTGCTGGACGTGGTGCCGGCCTCTCAGGTGGTGATGGGGCTGGCCGGCAACCATCTGCCGTCCATCCTGGCCATGCAGGATGCCATCCAGCTGCGGCCGGTGGCCGGGCTGCTGGTGGCCGCCCCTTACTACATCCGCCCGACCCAGGCCGCGCTGGCCCACTACTTCACCACCCTGGCCGATCGCACCCACTTGCCGATTATTCTGTATAACGTCCCTTACCGCACCGGCATTGCGCTGGAGTGGGAGACGCTGCGCACCCTGAGCGATCATCCCCGGATTGTGGCGATCAAAGATTGCGGCGGCAACGCCGAGCTGACGCTGGATCTCATCAATGACGGCAAGCTGGATGTGCTGACCGGCGAGGATACCCAGATGCTCACCGTGCTGGCACTGGGCGGTACCGGGGCGATTACCGCGTCAGCCCATCTCTGCCCGGAACGGTTTGTCGCACTGGTGCAGCAGGTGGAGGCCGGTAACCTCCGGGCTGCCCGCGCAACCTTCTTCGGCCTGTTGCCGATGATCCGCCTGTTGTTCTCTATTGCTAACCCGGTGGCCATTAAATGCGCCCTGGCGTTACAGGGGCAGATGGAAAACGAGTTGCGCGAGCCGATGCTGGCGGCCCCCGCCGGGGTTGAGCAGGCGCTGCGCGACTATTTTATTCTGCACACCCGTTAGGTAAATCCTGCACACCTGCCAGGCAGAGAGCGGCGAACCGGGTCACCCACGACGCCGCTTTTTATTCAGTATTTCGCACACTTACACCCTGACTTTTCCCCCACCGGCTTCTAGGATAAAGGTTTATCCCCTCTGATGGAGCCTTACCATGAAACTCTACTACAAGCCGGGCGCCTGCTCGCTCTCTCCCCACATTGTCCTGCGTGAGGCCGGGCTTGATTTCAGCATTGAGAAGGTCGATCTGGCCGCGAAAAAGACCGAGCATGGCGCGGATTTCCTCGCGGTCAACCCGAAAGGCCAGGTGCCGGTGCTGCAACTGGACGACGGCAGCATCCTGACGGAAGGCGCAGTGATTGTGCAGTACCTGGCCGATCAGAAGCCCGACCGCCAGCTGTTGCCGGAAGCCGGTACCCCGGCGCGTTACCATGCGCTGGAGTGGCTTAACTACGTCGCGACGGAGCTGCACAAAGGGTTCAGCCCGCTGTTCAACCCGCGTTTCCCGGACGAGGCCAAAGCGGTAGCACGTGAGATGCTGGAGAAGAAATTTGCCTTTCTGAACGATCAACTGGCGGGTAAAGAGTATCTGTTGGGGAACCGCTTCAGCGTAGTGGATGCTTACCTGTTTACGGTGATGGGCTGGGCGAAAGCGCTGAAATTTGATCTCTCCGCGCTGCCGCACCTGAGTGCGTTTGTGGAGCGCATGGCGGCCCGCCCGGCGGTTGATGCCGCCCTGGCGGCGGAAGGAATGAAATAACGCCTTCCAGACAGCAGGGGCAGCAATGGCCCCTGCAGAGCCTCAGAGTTTTTCTGCGGTGAAGTGGTGTGTCGGGCGGGCAATCGCGTCCTGGGCCGCAACCACCTGCAACTCATATTCGCCCATCTGCCGCGTCGTCAGCATCACCTCGTACACTGCCGCCGTCACATGTTCCAGCGCTTTGTCCAGCGGTTCGCCCTTCAGCAGATTCACCAACAGCAAACCACTGGTGAGATCGCCGACGCCAACCGGCTGGCGATCGGGGAAGGTCACCAGCGGGCGGCTGATATGCCACGCCTCGTCGGCGGTCACCAGCAGCATCTCAAACGCATCCGCCCGGCGGGCAGCACGCGCCAGGTGTTTCACCAGCACAATCTTTGGCCCCTGGGCGCAGAGCGCACGGGCGGTGGCGACGGCTTCATCCACACTGTTGACGGCCCGGCCGCTCAACTGCTCCAGCTCAATCAGGTTGGGCGCAATCACATCACTGCTGGGCAGCGACTGTTTGCAGTGGAACTCCGCCACGCCCGGTGCCACGATGCAGCCTTTTTCCGGGTGGCCCATCACCGGGTCACAGAAATAGAGCGCCTGCGGGTTGGCCTGCTTCACCCGGCGGACAATCTCCTGGATATGCTCGCCCTGCTCAGAGGAGCCGATATAGCCGCTCAGCACCGCATCGCAATGTTTCAGCTGATCGATTTCCGCGATGCCCTGCACAATCTCGGTCAGGTGGCTGGCGGGCATCACGCAGCCGGTCCAGTGACCATACTGGGTATGGTTGGAAAACTGCACCGTATTGAGCGGCCAGACGTTAACGCCCATGCGGCGCATCGGGAATTCGGCAGCACTGTTACCGGCGTGGCCGAATACCACATGCGATTGAATGGAAAGTATATTTTTCATTGCAACAACCTACTCTCTTACCCTTGCCAAAAGCGCCGGTTATGCCGGCAGCCGGATGCCGCCGACATAACCGGCAGCACGCTGTTTTCAACCGGTGTGGCCGGTTATGGTTATCGCCCTGCATAGTGCGGGCAACATTATTATCGCCCCGCGTTGCGGGCAAAAATAAAGGGGGCATTACGCCCCCTTCTGCATCATGCGCCGGTTATTTCCAGCACACCAGGCAGTAATGTTTCTTGCCGCGGCGCAGCAGGGTGTATTTGCCGAACAGGCGGTCATCCGCCGTGAAGTGGTATTCCGCGTCCGATTGTTTCTCACCGTTCACCTGTACCGCATTGGAGGTGATCATGGTGCGCGCCTGCCCACGGGACGGTACCAGCTCAGCATTCACCAGCGCCTGTTGCAGGTCAGCATCCTGTTCCAGTTCAATGGCCGGCATTCCGTCCTGCGCCAGCTGCGCGAAATCTGCTTCGGTCATCTCACCCAGCGCGCCGGAGAAGAGGCTGGCCGTGATACGGCGGGCCGCCGCCAGCCCTTCCTCGCCATGCACCATACCGGTGACCTCTTCCGCCAGCACATACTGCGCACGCGGTGCCTTGCCGCTGTTTTTGTCTTCTTCTTCCAGCGCGTTGATCTCGTCCAGGCTCAGGAAGGTGAAGAACTTCAGGAAACGGTAAACATCGGCATCCGCGGTGTTGATCCAGAACTGATAGAATTTGTACGGGCTGGTTTTTTTCGGGTCCAGCCACACGGCGCCGCCTTCGGTTTTGCCGAATTTGGTGCCGTCTGATTTGGTGATAAGCGGCACAGTCAGGCCGAATACCTGTTTCTGGTGCATACGGCGCGTCAGATCGATACCGGAGGTGATGTTGCCCCACTGGTCAGAACCGCCGATCTGCAACTCCACGCTGTGCAGGCCATACAGCGAGGCGAAATCGTACCCCTGCAGCAGGTTGTAGGAGAACTCGGTGAACGAAATGCCGCTGTCTTCGCGGTTCAGGCGCTGTTTCACCGCTTCTTTGTTAATCATCTGGTTAACAGAGAAGTGCTTGCCGATGTCGCGCAGGAAGGTCAGCACGTTCATGTTGCCGAACCAGTCGTAGTTGTTGGCGGCGATGGCGCTGTTGTCACCGCAGTCAAAGTCCAGGAACGGGGAGACCTGGCGGCGGATCTTCTCTACCCACTCTGCCACAGTGTCGCTGGTATTGAGCTTGCGCTCTGCGGCCTTGAAGCTTGGATCACCGATAAGCCCGGTTGCCCCGCCCACCAGCGCCACCGGTTTGTGCCCGGCCAACTGGAAACGTTTGAGGCAGAGTAACGGAACCAGATGGCCCAAGTGCAAGCTGTCTGCGGTGGGATCGAAACCGCAATAGAGTGCAATTGGCCCTTGCGCCAGTCGCTCTGCTAACGCTTTTTCATCCGTTACCTGGGCGATGAGGCCCCGCTCTTGCAATTGTGCAATCAAATTACTGCTGGTCATCAATGACTCCGTTGAGGGTGAATAATGAGTACTGCCGCGCCGCTGACCGGCTAAAAGCCTGCGCGGTCACGGCGAAATATGGCAAAGCACATAGAATAAAGCGCCCGTAGCCCGAGCGCCAGAAGTAAGCACGGTTTTTACGGCTCAGGGGGCCAGGCGGTCGATTTTCCAGCCATCCGCCTGACGCTGGTAGATAAACCGGTCATGCAGGCGGTGCTCACCCCCCTGCCAGAACTCCACCGAGTCAAACACCACGCGGAATCCGCCCCAGAAACTGGGCAGCGGCACCTCACCCTGCTGGAACTTCTGCTTCAGCTCCAGGAATTTGCTTTCCAGCACGCCGCGTGCCGAGATACGCGAAGATTGCTGCGAGACCCAGGCGCCGATCTGGCTCTCTTTCGGCCGGCTGCTGAAATACTTCACCACCTCCAGCGTGGAGAGCCGCTCCGCCCGCCCCAGGAAACTCACCTGCCGCTCCAGCGTATGCCAGGGAAAATGCAGGCTGATTTTGGGGTTGTGGCTGAGATGCTGTGCCTTGCGGCTGCCGAGGTTGGTGTAGAACACCAGCCCTTTTTCATCATAGTGCTTGAGCAGCACAATCCGCTGGAACGGCTGGCCGTCCTCGGCAACGGTCGCCACACACATCGCCGTCGGGTCGGCCAGTTGCGCCTCGCACGCCTGTTGCAGCCACAGGGTGAAGAGATCCAGCGGGTCATCCGTCAGGTCATGGCGGCGCAGGCCGCCTTTGGTGTATTCACGCCGTAAATCAGCGATAGAGAGTTTTTCAGTCATAGCCACGTGATCCTGT
Source organism: Chimaeribacter californicus (assembly GCF_002858675.1). GTDB lineage: Bacteria > Pseudomonadota > Gammaproteobacteria > Enterobacterales > Enterobacteriaceae > Chimaeribacter > Chimaeribacter californicus. Next base: position 403,738 of record NZ_PJZF01000001.1, on the reverse strand, counting down.
CAACATGTACAACACGGCCAGCCCGGCCCGCCGGTGTCACGGCACCCGGTCAACGGCTGACCACACAATCAGAGATAATTACTTCATCGTCCCGCTGGATCAACGCTTTCTCGCCCTGGGTCCAGTAGGTATAGCGGCCATCACTGTATTTGGCACCGGATGCAGCCTCCACATGCGGCAGGTGCAGTTGCTCTCCGTCCAGCAGCAGGCTCACGCTCTGGCGATCCGCAGCCAGGGTCACGGTAAGCGGCAGGGTACCGCATTGATAGTGGGTAGACTGCGCCTCCGGCTTATTGACGTGGCTGCATCCGGCCAGCGCCAGCAACGCGGCGGCGGTGAGGATGTGTTTACGCATAGGGTATCTCCTTGTTGTACGGGTGCCTCAGCACAGCAACCCGCTTGCACCCGGGTATACCGCGCCCAGCACGGCGGCGGCCGAGGCCCCGGTCACGGACGGCAGGTTGCCCGGCAGCCCGGAGAGCGTCCGGGACGCCAGCCAGGCAAAAGCCAGCGCTTCCATATCATCGCCGCTGATGCCGAACGGATCGGTAGGGCTGACCTCCGTGCCCGGCAGCAGTGCGGCCAGGCGGGTCATCACCAGCGGGTTACGGGCACCGCCGCCACAGACCAGCAGCCGCTCACAGCCGCCGCTGAGCAGCACCTGCTCCGCAATCGTGACGGCCGTCAGCTCGGCCAGCGTGGCCTGAACGTCTTCTGCGGCCAGCCCAGGGTAGGCCGCCAGATGGCGTTCCAGCCAGGCAAGGTTGAAATACTCCCGCCCGGTGCTTTTCGGGGCCGGGGCGGCAAAATAGGGGTCTGCCAGCATCTGCTGCAACAGCGCAATAGCCGGCCGCCCGGCCAGCCCCAGCGCGGCATCTTCATCATACGGCAACGCGCGCTGACGCCAGATCCAGGCGTCCATCAGCATATTGCCGGGGCCGGTATCAAACCCGCGCACCGGCTGGCCCGGTAACAGCAGGGAGAGGTTGGCAATGCCGCCGATATTGAGCACCATCCGCCGCTCGCCGGGGTGGGAGAGCAGCGCATCATGGAACGCCGGCACCAGGGGCGCGCCCTGGCCGCCCAGCGCAATATCACGCCGGCGGAAATCACCCACCGTCGTGATGCCGGTCAGGGCAGCGATGCGGTGATTGTCACCCAACTGCATCGAAAAGGGGGCCGGGCCGTTGGGTTCGTGCCAGACGGTCTGGCCATGGCACCCGATGGCGGTAATCTCGCCCGCCTGTACCTGATAATGGGCCAGCAAGCCCTGAATCGCCTCGGCAAACAATTGACCCAGTTGAGCATCAAGCTGCCCCACGTGTGACAATGTCACTTCCTGCCCCTGGCACATTCCCAGGATCGCCTGCTTGATCGCCAGCGGCATCGGGTGGGTATAGCTGCCCTGCTGCGCCACCATGCGTTCATCAATGGCGGCCAGCACGACGTCGATCCCATCCAGGCTGGTACCCGACATAACACCGATATAACGGCCTGACTTCATAACCTGTCCTCTTATTGCACCGCCTTTCACTACACCAGATTTATACGCTTAACGCCATGAAAGCGGCTGATTTTTTAACATCTCTGCGATCGTACCCCGTAATGTCTGCTACGGCCCGCCGGCCGCGGCAGAAACCTAAACATCCGTTTATTATCAGTTGACGTGCATACAGGTATGCTGGTTTGCCGTAAACCGGCAGAATAGCCATTGGCCCGGTTATCAGCCATACTTTCACTGGTCGTTATCATCATTACGTCGTCAGGCAGGAAGTGCTGGGGACGGAGCGTAAAAAAATAGGAGTTTTTATGATTAAGCGTCTTCTCGTGGTGGCATTAACGGGCGTAACGCTGACAGGTTGTGTAAACGACAGCGCCCTTTCGGGTGATGTCTATACCGCTGATCAGGCCAAACAGGTGCAGAATGTAACCTACGGCACCATTGTTTCTACGCGTGCTGTGCAGATTCAGGGCGGTGAAGAGAGCAACGTTATCGGGGCTATTGGCGGCGCGGTGCTGGGTGGGTTCCTGGGTAACACGATTGGCGGGGGCTCCGGTCGTGGTCTGGCGACTGCGGCGGGTGCCGTGGCCGGTGGGGTAGCGGGCCAGGGTGTCCAGGGCGCGCTGAACCGCAGCAATGGCGTCGAGCTGGAGATCCGTAAGGATGACGGCAACACTATCATGGTGGTACAGAAAGCGGATGCCAGCAAATTCAGCGTTGGCCAGCGTGTGAGCCTGGCCAGCAGCGGCAGCACGGTGACGGTCTCCCCGCGCTGATCTTTGCATAATGAGAAACCGGCGGCCAATGGCCGCCGGTTCTGTTTGTGTGCTGTGAGGTCATCAAATTTTGTTATTTATTATGTAATTCAATAATATTTTCTTCCAATTTTTCAATCAGTTTTGTCAGTAATTCCACCTCTTCTGGTGAGATGCCGGCCAGAATTTCCCGGCGTGTAGAATCAATCACATTTTCTACCTCGCCAATCACCGGCGCAGCCGCCTCAGTGAGCTTGATGCGTTTGGCCCGACGGTCACTGGCACAAGTATGGCGCGTTATCAGCCCCTTCTCTTCCAGTTGGTCAAGCGTACGTACCAGCGACGGCTGCTCAATGCCGATGGCTTTCGCCAGCTGGATTTGTGACTGCTCAGGCGGTAGCCTGTTGATATTGTGCAACGTTACCCAGTGGGTCTGGGTCATTTCCAGTGGTTTAAGCCGATGGTCTATCAGGGCACGCCATACGCGTACCAATCGTGCTAAATCTGAACCTAAGTTGGACTCCAATTGCCCCTCCTTATAATTAGCATGCTAACATTGTTTCCCAGAGTGTAGCCTATTTTGGAGAGATAAGAACCCAAATTCAATTATATATATCATTATAATGATATTTGACTTAATAATTTATGACATGAATCATTGATGGGCTTTTAAAACAAATATGTATTCATCAAAAGGATAATACCATTGTGAATATTCCCCATTTTTTGGCTGCCAGCCCCCTCCAGGATGTGATATTTGGGGCTTCTCTCTATTTCCCGCCTATATTTAAAGCATTTGCACTGGGTTTTGTATTATGGCTGCTGATACATCACGCCTTGCGTGAAAAGATCTATGCCGGTGACATCTGGCACCCTTTGTTGATGGATTTGGCACTGTTTGTAATCATGGTGAGTGTTTCCCAGTGGTTTTTGGTGAAGTGGTAAATAAATAATGACATTTAAAACATTAAAATATTTCTCAACACTTTTGATCTGTATCGTGGCAATTTTTTCAGGAGGTTGGTTATGGAATTATTACATGCAATCTCCCTGGACCCGCGACGGAAAAGTCAGGGCTGAACTGGTCATGGTGACCCCGGAAGTGTCCGGCCGCCTGACCACGATTCCGGTGCATGATAACGAATTCGTCAAAGCCGGTACCCTGCTGTTCTCCCTTGATCCTGAACCTTTTGAGATTGCGCTGGCCAATGCACGCGCCGCCCTGGCGAAAGCGGAAGCCGATCTGGCCAAAGCCACGCACGAGGCCGCACGTCGCCAGGGGCTGAAAGGCGTGATCTCGGCCGAAACGCTGGATGAATCCAGGCTGGCGGTGAAGTCGATGCAGGCGCAGTACCAGCAAGCGGAGGCGGCAGTGGCCCAGGCGCAGTGGAATCTCAGTAAAACCCGCATCGTTGCGCCTACCGACGGTTACCTTACCAATTTACAGGTCCGGCAAGGGAATTACGCCACGGCCGGCACCCCACTGGTGGCGCTGGTGGATGTGCACTCCTTTTATGTCATGGGCTATTTTGAGGAGACCAAACTGCGCCATATCCGGGAGGGCGACCGCGCCCGGATGGTGCTTTATAACGGCAATGTGCCGCTGGAAGGCCAGGTCGAAGGCATCGGGCGGGCTATTTATGATCAAAGCGTCGACAGCAGCGGTGCCTTATTAATGGATGTGAAACCCAATGTCCCCTGGGTGCGGCTGGCGCAACGCGTGCCGGTACGGATTAAACTGCTGAAGGTTCCGGCGGGCGTAATGCTGGTGGCCGGTACCACCTGTACCATTTCAATTGGGGAGTAGACGGGTGAAACTTTCCTGGCCGGCGTGGCCGCGCACGCCCTGGGGCAAGGCGACATCAGGCCAGTGGCGCTATGCATTGCGTAATAGTCTGGCGATGGCACTGGCGCTGTGGGTGGCATTTTATCTGCAACTGGATCAGCCCACCTGGGCACTGACTTCGGCAGCGGTCGTGAGCTTCCCTACTGTAGGCGGTGTGATCAGCAAAAGCCTGGGGCGGATCGCCGGCAGCCTGCTGGGGGCCGCCGCATCTATCCTGATTGCCGGCCACTGCCTTAATGACCCATGGCTCTTTACCCTGGTAATCGCTGCCTGGATTGGCGGCTGTACTTTTGTGTCGAACCATTACCAGAATAACGTCTCCTATGCTTTTGCGCTGGCCGGGTATACCGCCGCCATCATTGCCTTTTCCACGGTGAATATCACTGATACCCAGGACATCTGGAATCTGGCCCAGGCGCGGGTCTGTGAGGTGATCACCGGCATTCTGTGCGGCGGGCTGATGATGATGATCCTGCCCAGTACCTCGGACGGCAGCACACTGCTGACCTCCTTGCGCACGCTGCATACCCGGCTACTGGAACATGCCGCCATGCTCTGGCAGCCGGAGGTCAGCCCACGGATCCGCACCTCCCATGAAGGGGTCATCAGCCAGATTCTGACGCTGAACCTGCTGCGTATTCAGGCCTTCTGGAGCCATTACCGCTTCCGGCGGCAAAACCGCACCATTAATTTTCTGCTGCATCAACAACTGACCCTGACCAGCGTGATCTCCAGCGTCCGCCGGATGCTGCTGAACTGGCCATCGCCGCCGGAAAACCTGCCGGCCATTCTGGAACGGTTACTGACCCAGCTGGCGCAGCCACACAGCACCCCCTATGAGCTGGCAAAGACGTTGCACGCGCTGGCCCCGGCCGGCGACGCGGATTTCCGGCATCGTGCCCTCTGGCTGCGCCTGCACCACTTTTGCCGGCTCTACCTGCAAAGCGAGCGTTGGTTACGGCGCGTTGAAACGGCCGGCCCGGTCACCACGCTCTCCCCGCCGGCGACCCGCCGCCTGGCGCGCCACACGGACAGCTACGAGGCAGCGTATAACGGCCTGCGCACCTTCCTGTGCATTGTCATCGGCTGTGCATACTGGATTACCACCCAATGGGATGCCGGCAGCGCCGGGTTGACGCTGGTGGCGATCAGCTGCGTGCTCTACTCTTCCACGCCGTCGCCTATTAACAGTATTACGACCTTGCTGAAAGCGATGGTGCTGCTGTCGGTCTCCACCTACCTGATTAAGTTCGGCCTGATGGTGCAGATCGGCGATCTCTGGGTATTCAGCTGTTTTCTGCTGCCGGTGCTGATCACGATGCAGTTGGTCAAGTTGCAGAATGCCCGCTACGCCGCCCTCTGGGGGCAATTGATTGTGTTCAGCGGCTCCTTTTTATCCATCGCTAACCCGCCGGAATATGATTACCAGGCCTTTATCAATGACAGCCTGGCGAAACTGGCCGGGGTCATGCTGGCCGGGCTGGCGTTCCAGGTGCTTAAGCCAAGCTCGGACAAGCGAAAAAGCCGCCGGTTAATCCGCGCCTTGCGGCGTGACTTTATTGACCAGCTCAACGCCCGGCCGCAGCGCAGCCAGAGCGATTTTGAGTCATTGATTTATCACCGTATCAGTCAGCTCAATCAGGGCAAGGATGAGGTCTCGCGGATTTGGTTACTGCGCTGGGGCGTGGTGTTGCTGAACTGTGCGCAAGTGGTATGGCAACTGCGTGACTGGCAGACGCGCTCTGATCCGCTCGCGGCGGTACGGGATCGCTCCCTGTATCACCTGAAAGGCATTATGACTGAGCGCGGGGTCAACCATGCCGCCCTGACAGAGAGCCTGAATGAACTGCAGAGAATGTGTGATGCCCTGGCCCGCCACCCTGATCCGGCGGCGCGCGATCTGGCGGGGGTCATCTGGCGGCTGGCCAGCTCGCTGTCTCAGTTGCAACAGGCGGTACCCGCACCGGATTCCGCCATGTTGAAACCGGCCTGACAGGCAGCCCGGTCGCCGGGGTCAGATCACGCCGCAGGCGAGGCGGCTCCCCCCGCCGCCCAACGGCATCGGCATATCCGCGTGGTTATCGCCACCCGCGTGGATCATCAGCGCTTTGTTGTCGATCTCTGACAACGTTTTCAGGCGCGGGGCCAGTACCTGATCGCTGGCCGAGCCGTCCTCATGCACATACAGCACCGGCAGGTCGCCCAGGTGGCCATCCTGATAGGGCCCCAGATGTTTGCCGGTCTTCCCTGGATCAAAATGGTCACCGGCTGCCTGCGCCGCCACCTTTTTGCCGTCCTTCATGGCCGCGTCACAACTGCCGTTCTGATGCACATGAAAACCGTGCACGCCCGGTGGCAGGGAGGCCAGTTTTGGCGTAAACAGCAGGCCATACTGCGTCTCGCTGATGGTTATGGTACCGATCGGTTTTGGCGCACCGTCTGCCGAGACCAGGTTCATCGTCACATCTTTACTGGCGGCCTGTGCGGCGCCACATACCATCATGGCGGCCAGTGCCACGCCGGAAAGAGAATTCATGCTGCCTCCAATGCCTGTCGATTCAGAACCCTGAGTATAGGCAACCCCGCTGCTTTCCGTGCTGCCGCCCCGCTTACAACCGGGGCAGCCCGCCTTATTGTGACACTGGTCACTTTTGCATCAGGGTACGTCGTACCCCAGCGCAGCCTTACGGATGCGGAACCACTGCTGGCGGCTGAGCGGCAGGGAAAGCGCTGCCCACGCATCCCGCATCCGCTCAATTTTCCCGGTACCGAGAATCGGCAAGGGCCGGCTGGGCAGCCGCAGGATCCAGGCATACACCACCTGCTCCGGTGACTGCGCGCCGATTTCTCCGGCGATCGCCTCCAGTTCATCCCGCAGTGCCTGGTAACGCGGCTCGGTGAACAGCCGCCCACCGCCCAGACACGACCAGGCCATCGGCCGGATGCGCAACTGCTGGCACTGGTCCAGGGTGCCGTCAAGCGTCACCGTCTGGTTCAGCGGTGAGATCTCCACCTGGTTGGTGGCCAGCGTAAACGGCAGGCGTGACTGCAACAGGCTGAACTGGGCCGGGGTGAAATTGGACACACCAAAATGGCGCACCTTGCCGCTGCTGTGCAGCGCGGTAAATGCCTCGGCCACCTCGTCGGCGTCCATTAACGGGTCTGGGCGGTGGATCAGCAGCAGATCGAGGTAGTCGGTATGCAGGTTTTTCAGCGACTGTTCCGCGCTGGCCAGGATGTGTGCCCGGTCAGTGAGGTAGTGGCCGAGGACATGTTCCGGTTTGGCCGTGGTGGCAATGCCGCACTTGCTCACCAGCTCCAGTTTTTCACGCAGTGAGGGCTTCAGGCGCAGCGCCTCACCAAAGGCCGCCTCGCACTGGTAGTCGCCATAAATATCCGCATGGTCAACAGTGGTGATGCCCAGTTCACTGTGCTGTTCGATAAACGCCAGCACATCCTGCGGGCGCATCCCCCACTCCATTAAACGCCAGTACCCCGCAATGAGCGGAGAAAATTCAGGGCCTTGCGGGGAGATCTGACAACGTGAGTCCATAACCAACTCCTCAAAATAGGTAAGGTGCCAAGCATACACAATTGCCCGGCCAGACTCGATGACAGTGCGCTGCTTTGCGTACTGCCTCGCAAGAAAAGAGGAGGTCAGAACAGAGAGGGTTGTTCCGGCGGGGGATCGTCGGTTTTGCGGGCCAGCCGCTGTTGCCGCAGGAAACGCTGGCGGCACAGGTAAAGGACATGCCGCTTCTGGGCGTCGCTCATGGTTATCCAGCCAAAACGTTCTTCCCGGCTGCGCAGACACCCCCGGCAGAAGCCGCGCGCATCCATCTGGCAGATGCCGCGACAGGGACTGGGTATGTCAAAAAATTCCAGCTGCTCGGCCATAAAACCTCCCCGTACCGCTCCTCGCCCGGCGGCATGGCTGGCGAATAAAAAGATGATGACTTTAATTGAAGCTGCTATCTCCCCGGCTGGCAAGGCATAAACGCCCTGCCGCGGTGAGTTTCGCGACGATAATTCATGAAAGCTTATGATTTATGCCTATGCTTTATGGCAAGGGCACACGTCACCCCCGCCGTGCTGTGGCCCCGACGGCTGGCCCGTGATTCGTGAAAGAGTTGTTGCCGGACTGTTTAAGGTTCTCTTAAGTTTCACCTGATACCTTGTGCCTATTCCTTTCGGACGGACTTCCCTATTTTGATGCGTACCCTGCGATCGTTACACTGTAACTCCCTGAGCTTTGTGCTGCTGACGGCTCTGGCTTTTCTGCTGTTTCAAAATGCCCTGTTCCTGCATAAAACCTGGTCATTAATCACCTTTAACCGGCTGCATGATGTGCTGTTCGCCATGAGTGTACCGCTGGTGCTGTTTCTGGCGCTGAATATTCTCTTCAGCCTGCTGGCCCTGCCCTATCTCCGTAAGCCGCTGGCGATTATTTTGCTGCTGTGCGGTGCGGCGGCGAACTATTTTATGTTCAGTTATGGGGTGGTGATTGACAGCAACATGATGCAGAACGCCTTTGAGACCACGCCACAGGAAGCCACCGCGCTGCTCACGCCGCAACTGCTGCTGTGGCTGCTGGGTGCCGGAGTATTGCCGGCGCTGGTGCTTGGGCTGGTGAAGGTGCGCAACCGTCGCCCATGGTGGTACATGCTGGGGCTGCGGGCCGCCAATATCCTGGCGTCCGTGGTCATTATTCTGTTGATTGCCGCATTTTTCTATAAGGATTACGCCTCGCTGATTCGCAATAACCGGTCGATCGTCAAAATGCTGGCACCCACCAACTATGTCAGCGGCACAATTGCGTTTGCGCATCACCGCTATTTTGCCGAGAACCTGCCGCTGATCCCTATCGGCACAGACGCCCACAAAGGCCCGCTGATTTTGTCACAACCGAAGAAAACGCTGGTGGTGCTGGTGGTCGGGGAAACGGCACGGGCCGAAAACTTCTCCCTGGGCGGTTATGAAAAACAGACTAACCCGCGCCTGGAAAAAGAGGGGGTCAGCTATTTCCGCCATGCCACCTCCTGCGGCACGGAGACCGCAATTTCCGTGCCCTGCATGTTTTCCAATATGCCGCGTCAACATTATGACGCCTCCCTGGCCAGCCATCAGGAGGGGTTACTGGATGTGATGAAGCATGCCGGTATTAACGTGCTGTGGCGTGAAAATGACGGCGGCTGTAAAGGGGCCTGTGACCGGGTGCCGCACCAGGATGTGACCCAGCTAAAACTGAGTGAGGATTGCCAGGGCGACCTCTGCCGCGACGGCGCGCTGCTCTCCCGCCTCAACAATTATATTGACGGCCTGAAGGATGACAGCGTGATCGTGCTGCACCAGATTGGCAGCCATGGCCCGGCCTATTATCAGCGTTACCCGGCGCAGTTCCGCACCTTCACGCCAACCTGTGACAGCAACCAGATCCAGGATTGCGATCATGAAAAACTGGTGAACACCTATAACAATACGTTGCTGTATACCGATGCAATGCTGGATGACACCATTAAATTGCTGCAACAACACAGCGAAAAATTCAATACCGTGATGGTCTACCTCTCGGATCATGGCGAATCTCTGGGTGAGAACGGCATGTACCTGCATGGCACGCCCTATCTGTTTGCCCCGTCGCAACAAACCCATATTCCGTTCCTGATCTGGATGTCACCTCAATATGAGAAGAGTTACGGCGTCGATCGCCAGTGCCTTAACCGTATTGCCGCCAACGATGACATCTCCCAGGACAATCTGTTCCCGCTGATGCTGGGCCTGATGAATGTACAGACACGCGAATACCAGCCGGCGCTGGACTTTATGCAGCGTTGTCGCCGCAACAGCTGATCCCTCTGCCTTTTGACCGGCGTGATAAGACGCCGGTTTTTTTATGCCCCGCTTTTTACCCCTTCATAAACGCTGCCGCGCTTCGCACATTTAAACAATCTGTAGTCGCCCTGCCCTTGCATAGTGTGCGCTGACAATCTGTTAGTTTTTTGGAGATATGATGAGCACACTTTTTACGCCGTTAACCGTCGGCAAACAGACCTTGCCGAACCGCGTGTTTATGGCCCCGCTGACCCGTCTGCGCAGCATTGAGCCGGGCGACATCCCTACCGGACTGATGGGCGAGTACTACGCCCAGCGCGCCGGTGCCGGGCTTATCATCTCCGAAGCGACCCAAATTTCGTTCCAGGCCAAAGGCTATGCCGGTGCGCCCGGCCTGCACACGCCGGAACAGATCGCCGCATGGAAAAAGATTGTGGCCCAGGTTCACGCGCAAAATGGCCACATGGCGGTGCAGCTGTGGCATGTGGGGCGGATCTCACACCCTGACCTGCAACCGGGCAACCAGTTACCGGTTGCGCCGTCTGCCTTGCCGGTGAATACCCGTACCACACTGCGTGACGCCGCCGGCCAGCCGGTGCGGGTGGACTGCCCGGTGCCACGCGCGCTGGAGACCGATGAGATCCCGGGGATTATCAATGATTTCCGTCAGGCGGCGGCCAATGCCGTTGCAGCCGGTTTCGACTACCTGGAGCTGCACGCCGCCCACGGCTACCTGTTGCATCAGTTCATTTCGCCGGAATCGAACCAGCGTACCGACCAGTATGGCGGCAGCGTGGAAAACCGTGTCCGGCTGACGCTGGAAGTGGTCGATGCTGCGGTGGCAGAAGCCGGGGCCGATCGCGTCGGCATCCGTATTTCGCCGCTCGGTACCGTCAGCGGGCTGGGCAACGGCGAGAATGAAATTAACGATGCGCTGTATCTGATCGAGCAGCTGAATACGCGCAACCTGGCCTACCTGCATATCTCCGAGCCGGACTGGGTCGGCGGTGCGTCTTACACTGAGAGCTTCCGTGACGCCGTGCGCGCCCGTTACCAGGGGGTGATTGTCGGGGCCGGCGGCTATACGCAGGAGAAAGCGGAAACGCTGATCGCCAAAGGGTATATCGATGCCGTGGCCTTTGGCCGTGACTACATTGCCAATCCGGATCTGGCTGAACGCTTCCGCCAGGGCGCAGCCCTGAATGCCCAGCGTACCGAGCTGTTCTATGGTGGCGGCGCAGAAGGCTATACCGATTACCCAACGCTGTAAGCGGCCCGTCACGCCTGCGGCTTTTTGCATCACATTGAATTTATTCGCCTGCGAAGGCTATACTTAACTGTTTTTATCTTAATGACACGGGGATCCCCACCGGTTTTCGTACCGGAAAGGGGATTGTCGTGCCCTAACTTGTTATCAGAGGACAATATGCGCTTACTCCATACCATGCTTCGCGTCGGTGATCTGCAACGCTCTATCGACTTCTACACCAAGGTATTAGGCATGCGTCTGCTGCGTTCCAGTGAAAATACCGAATACAAATACTCCCTGGCGTTTGTGGGTTACACCGATGAGAGCGAAGGCGCGGTGATTGAGCTGACCTACAACTGGGGTGTGGAAAGCTATGACATGGGCACCGCGTATGGCCACATTGCGCTGGGCGTGGACGATGTCGCCGCGACCTGTGACCAGATCCGCAAGGCCGGCGGTAACGTGACCCGTGAAGCCGGCCCGGTGAAAGGCGGTACCACGGTCATCGCCTTTGTTGAAGATCCGGATGGTTACAAGATTGAACTGATCGAAAACCGCCACGCCGGCCACGGTCTGGGCAACTGATTTCCTGCCTGACGGGTGCGGTTCTGCACCCGTTTCCTCCCTTCCAGATGTTCCCCGCCTGCATCCGCTGCAAAAATTTGCCATAATGCGCGCTGAATTCGGACAAGATAAGAAACTGATGGCTGATAAAAGTGATCTCAACGCCCTGAGTGGCCGCTTCCGTGGGTTCTACCCCGTCGTTATTGATGTTGAAACCGCCGGTTTCAGCGCCCGCACCGATGCCCTGCTGGAGATTGCCGCAGTAACCCTGCGCATGGACAGCGAAGGCTGGCTGATGCGTGACGAAACCCTGCACTTCCACGTTGAGCCGTTTGAGGGGGCCTTGCTGCAACCCGAAGCGCTGGCGTTTAACGGCATTGATCCCCATAACCCGTTGCGGGGGGCCGTCAGCGAATATGATGCGCTGCATGCGATTTTCAAGGCTGTGCGCAAAGGCATGAAAGAGCAGAACTGTAACCGGGCGATTATTGTGGCGCACAATGCCACCTTTGATCACAGCTTCCTGATGGCCGCCGCCGAACGGGCCGGGCTGAAGCGTAATCCATTCCATCCGTTTGCCACCTTTGACACTGCCGCCCTCAGCGGGCTGGTACTGGGGCAGACGGTGCTGGCCAAAGCCTGTATCACCGCAGGCATTGAGTTTGACAGCACCCAGGCACACTCCGCGATTTATGACACCGAGCAGACAGCCCTGCTGTTCTGTGAGCTGGTCAACCGCTGGAAACGGCTGGGGGGCTGGCCGCTGGCAACAGCGGATGACGCACGCGAAACGGATGCCTGAACAGACGCCTTACCGGAAACGAAAGCGGGCGGCCCGAGGGCTGCCCGCTTTTTTGCATGATGGGCAGTTGCCCGCCCGGCACAATTACTGCTGATCTTCCTGAGACTTGTGCTTTTCAGCGGTCTCTTTGATCAATTGTTGCAGTTCACCACGCTGGTACATTTCCAGGATGATGTCACACCCGCCTACCAGCTCGCCATCTACCCACAGCTGCGGGAACGTCGGCCAGTTGGCGTATTTCGGCAGCTCGGCGCGGATGTCCGGGTTCTGCAGGATGTCCACGTAGGCGAAACGCTCGCCGCAGGCTGACAGCGCCTGTACCGCCTGAGCAGAGAAGCCGCAGCTCGGCAACTTCGGTGAGCCTTTCATGTAGAGCAGGATCGGGTTTTCAGTAATCTGGGCCTGAATTTTATCAATCGTCGTCGTCATTGTCTTGCTTCCTCACGCCATAAGCTGGCTGTTATGCGTCACGTCAAATCGGCACTGGGTCTATTGTAACGATGGCAGCTACGGGATAAAAACGCCATTTTTTACAGGGTTTTTCCCGCTGCCCGGCCATAAGCCGCGCCACCCGCCACCCGTAATCAATAAACATTCATTGAGAATAACATTTTTAAGCGGGGCTTTTCACCTCTAAAACCTTGCCCTGGCCCGGCCGTTTTTGCAGGCTAAGCTGTTGAGCAGAGAATAAAATAGCAGCAAACGGCACTGATTTTTCATTTGTGAAAAAAGCTATTAACGTTTTCTGACAATATGAATTAGAATCGATGCGTTTCGTGCTTTTTTGTACGGCAGGTTTCAGGAATACTGAGCCTCCTTTGACGTTCTTTCCGGGGCCACTTTTGGTAGCGTTACTATGCGTTTAATCGTCACGCTTTTTGTCCTGTTGTTGACACAACTGTTTATGAATCTGGCGCATGCGTCGCCTCACGCCCGTGTTTCTGCTGAACCGCGTAAAAGCCATGTCAGCGAGGCCAAAGCGGATGAGCGTAAAAAGCGAAAGCCGGTTAAAACCAGCGCTAAAAAGAAAAACAGCGGGGCAGAAAAATCGCGGGTGGTTAACGTCATCACTAAAAGCGGCAAAAGCCGTAAAACGGCCTCTACCCGGCTGGTCAAGGTTACCCCCCCAAAAAAAGGTTACAAAAAAGGTTACGGCCGTCACCGCACCAAAGGCGTGGACGCGCAGGAACTGGCCCAGCTCAGCAAACCGCTGACCCTCAGCCCGGCCCACAAAAAACGCTACCAGCATGCCAAGCAAACCGCCATGGCCAAGCTGATGAACCAGGTCGGCAAACCTTACCGCTGGGGCGGTACCTCCCCCAATACCGGCTTTGACTGTAGCGGCCTGGTCTATTACGCCTATAAAGATGTGATGAAAATCCGCATGCCGCGCACCGCCAATGAAATGTACCACCTTCGCGACGCGGCACCGGTGAAGCGCGGTGAGCTGGAAACCGGCGATCTGGTGTTCTTCCGCATTAATAACCGCGGTGCCGCTGACCACGTGGGCGTTTACCTCGGCAACGGCAAGTTTATTCAGTCACCGCGCACCGGTGAGGACATCCGCATCAGTTTCCTGGATAACGACTACTGGCAGGATCACTACGTCGGTGCCCGCCGGGTGATGACGCCGAAAACCATCCGCTGAGCCCCGTCAGACATGGCATAAAAAAACGCCGGAATGCCGGCGTTTTTTTATGCGCCCGGTGAAGGTCAATGCAGCACGGCGGTAAAGCTGAAAATCAAAATCACGGCCAACGCGCCCACGGTGGTCAAGAGCGACATTTTCAAATCACTGTCCATTATTCTCTCCTTGGTGAAAACAGAAAAACCACACACTCAGTGTGCTCACGCTATTCTCACACTTTTTAAAGAAATTCCTAAACAATTTCGGGGCGCACGGCACAATTTTCCTCTTTCCCTTTTCACCATAATGAGTGAAAATTCGCGGTTTACGCACTGCGTACCCGGCCGGCTGCGATGCCCCACCGCTTATTTCAGCGAAGATGACCGCTCCTCCCCCAGAATCCACTGCATTCCTTTCAGCGGGCAGGAGAATAAACGCAGGCAAACGATTAACATAATAGTTACGTGCTATAACACGGACTATCAGGAGTCATTCTTTCCATGGCAACGATTAAAGATGTCGCCAGACGTGCCGGCGTATCCACGACTACCGTGTCACATGTCATTAATAAAACACGTTTTGTCGCTGAAGAGACCAAGGCGGCGGTCTGGGCTGCCATTAAGGAATTACACTATTCCCCCAGTGCCGTTGCACGCAGCCTGAAGGTCAACCATACAAAATCGATTGGCCTGCTGGCGACGTCCAGTGAAGCGCCCTATTTCGCTGAGGTGATTGAGGCGGTGGAAAACAGTTGCTACAGCAAAGGCTATACGCTGATCCTGTGCAACTCCCATAACAATCTCGACAAGCAGCAGGCCTACCTGGCGATGCTGGCGCAAAAGCGCGTTGATGGGTTGCTGGTGATGTGTTCCGAGTACCCTGACCAGCTGCTCGGCATGCTGGAAGAGTACCGTAATATTCCGATGGTGGTGATGGACTGGGGGTCGGCGCGCAGCGATTTCACCGACTCCATCATTGATAACGCCTTTGAAGGCGGTTACCTGGCGGGGCGTTACCTGATTGAGCGCGGCCACCGTGACATCGGGATCATTCCCGGCCAGCTCTCGCGCAATACCGGCGGCGGGCGGCATCAGGGTTTCCTGAAGGCGATGGAAGAGGCCAATATTCCGGTACGCGAGGAGTGGGTGGTTCAGGGTGATTTCGAGCCGGAATCCGGCTATAAAGCGATGCACCAGATCCTGACCCAGAAACAGCGCCCGACCGCGGTGTTCTGCGGCGGCGACATCATGGCCATGGGCGCGATTTGCGCAGCCGATGAGCTGGGGTTGCGCGTGCCGCAGGATGTGTCCGTGATTGGCTATGATAACGTGCGCAATGCGCGCTACTTCTCCCCGGCGCTGACCACCATCCACCAGCCCAAAGAGCGCCTGGGCGAGAATGCATTTGCCATGTTGCTGGATCGCATTACCAGCAAACGTGAAGATCCGCAGACCATTGAGGTGCATCCGAAACTGATAGAGCGCCGCTCTGTGGCGGATGGCCCGTACCGCGATTACCGCCGTTAATCCCCTCTTTCGCCGGGGGCGTTCTGTACGCTCCCGGCCCGCATTACCCGCGCAACCACTCCCGGTTCAGCGTGTCACTCTCCCCGAGATAATCCAGCAACCATCCCAACGCCGGTGACGATTTCTCCTGCGCCCAGGTCAGGCAGCAGGCGCTGTCCGGGAAGGGCTGATGCAGGCTCAGCACCGCCAGCTCACCGCGGTCAATCAGCGGTTGCGCCATGTGCGCCGGGATCATGCCGACACACAACCCGGCCAGCAGGCAATCCAGCGCGCTGGTCCAATCCGGCACCACCAGCCGCCGCTGGTTGTCGAGCGTCCAGGTATCGCGTTTCGGCAAGTTGCGTGACGTATCCTCCTGGCACAACGCCGGATAGGGCCGCAACTGATCGTCCGTCAATGGCCCGGCCTGCTGCGCCAGCGGGTGTCCCCGGCTGACCACACAATGCCACGGCATAAACCCCATATCGCGGAAACGGAAACCGCCCCCCACCGGCACCGCACGCGTGGCACCGATGGCGGCATCCACCCGCCCGTCGGCCAGGGCATCCCATACGCCGTTAAACACTTCGGGTGAAATTAACAGCTCCATGTCCGGGAATTCCCGGTAAAAATCCAGCACCAGCTGCCGGGTGCGATCGGCCCGGACGATCCGGTCCACCGCAATACTGAGCTGGCCGCGCCAGCCATTTGCCACCTGCTGGCACTGACGCCGCGTAGCCTGCATTTTTTTGATAAGCAGCCGCGCCTCCTGCACGAACACCCGCCCGGCCTCGGTAATCACCACATCCCGGTGGCGGCGCTCAAACAGTTCGACCGCCAGCCATTGTTCCAGCTGGCGCACCGTATAACTGACGGCAGAAGGCACACGGTGCAGCTCCTGGGCTGCCGCACTAAAGCTGCCGGTGCGGGCCACGGCATCAATCACTTCCAGAGAGTATTCAGACCACATATTCTGCCTTCAATTTTTTTCACAGCATGGTGCAAATTTTACCGTTTCACAACCCGCTAAGGCTACCGTAGAGTGCGCGACGATATAGGTTTTGTGTATTACCTCTGAATAAAATATTGAGATTACTTATGACTCGTTCCCCCTTTTTCATGCTCTATCTTGCCGTCCTGAGTATGCTGGGCTTTCTGGCCACGGACATGTACCTGCCCGCATTTGCGTTGATGCAGGAAGACCTCGCGCTCTCCCCCAATGCCATCAGTGCCAGCCTGAGCCTGTTTCTGGCCGGTTTCGCCTGCGCCCAGCTGATCTGGGGGCCGCTCTCTGACCGCATCGGCCGTAAGCCGGTGCTGGTACTGGGCCTGCTGTTGTTTGCTGCCGGGTGTGCCGGGATGATGTGGGTCACGAATGCGCACCAGCTCTGGCTGATGCGTTTTGTGCAGGCCATCGGGGTCTGTTCGGCTGCGGTGAGCTGGCAGGCGCTGGTGGTGGACCGCTACTCGCGCCATCAGAGCAAAAAAGTGTTCGCCACGATTATGCCGCTGGTGGCGCTTTCCCCGGCCCTGGCCCCGCTGCTGGGCGCATGGCTGCTGAACCATTTTGGCTGGCGCAGTATTTTCCTGGCCCTGTTGGCGATCACGCTGGTACTGCTTATCCCCACGTTACGGCTGAAAGCCGGCAAGCCTGCGGCGGGCGCTGCCGACGCGCCGAAGATTAGCCTGTGGATGCTGCTTAACTCCCGCGTCTTCAGCGGCAATGTGCTGATGTATGCTGCCTGCTCTGCCGGTTTTTTTGCCTGGCTGACCGGCTCGCCGTTTATCCTGCATGCGATGGGCTACAGCCCGGATGATATCGGCCTGAGCTATGTGCCGCAGACCTTTGCTTTCCTGCTGGGAGGCTTCGGCTGCCGGATGGTGGTCAGCCGCCGTGACGGCAAGATCCTGGTGCCGTGGCTGTTGGCCGGTTATGCCCTGAGCATTGTGACCCTGTTCCTGCTGGCCTTATTGACGCAACCGGGCCTCACAGCATTACTGGTGCCTTTTTGTGTGATGGCTTTGGCAAATGGCGCGCTTTATCCCATAATTGTTGCCAATGCCCTGCTGCCTTTCCCGCACAGCACGGGGAAGGCCGCCGCCCTGCAGAATGCATTACAGCTGGGATTATGCTTTGTGGCCAGCCTGGCGGTCTCCGCCTTTATCAGCCGGCCACTGATGGCAACGGTGACCGTAATGTTAATAACGGTGGGGGTCGCCGCGTCAGGCTTTTTCGTGCAGCGTGGCATTGTACCGCGGCGTCAGGTATCGTCTGCCAGCCGCGAAAACAGTAACCAGGCGGCATAATTGCCTTTGCTAATAATAACTTAAATAATATTAAGCCCGGAAGCGATTTGCAGTTGAGTATCGTTTCCGGCGCGCATATACTCGGTTTTAACAAATAAAAATAACGCTTTTACAAATCTTTTATTACAAACTTTTTGGTGCGCGCGGAAAGCGCCCGCTTTATCAGGGATGACCTCTCCGTCGCCTGCTCTCGGGCTCTGTTGGCGATCCGGGGTTTTTCCTGCATTTTCCTCTGTTCATAGTCGGATATCAGATACGGCGGGCGACCGCGGGTTCTCGTATACGCCTGCAAATTGTCGATGCTTTTCCTTGCAGGTTATAAGTCAGAAGAAAGGTGATGGAGAAGCTATGAGTTCATCGTGTATAGAAGATCTAAGCATCCAGGATAATCAGTGGTACCGCATTGCCCATGAGATGCTCAGCATGGCGGATATCGAAATCAACGGCTCACGGCCTTTCGATATCAAGGTTAATCATCCCGATTTTTTTAAACGCGTTTTACAGGACGGCTCGCTCGGCCTGGGCGAGAGTTATATGGATGGCTGGTGGGAGTGTGATCGGCTGGATATGTTTTTCCACCGTGTCATTGCCGCCGGGCTGGAACGGAAGCTTCCGCACCACCTGAAAGATACCCTGCGTATTGCCGCCGCCCGTCTGACCAACCTGCAATCCAAAAAACGTGCCTGGATCGTCGGTAAAGAGCATTACGATCTTGGTAATGATCTCTTTACCCAGATGCTTGACCCCTACATGCAGTACTCCTGTGGCTACTGGAAGGAAGCGGATACGCTTGAGCAGGCACAGGAGCACAAGTTACGCATGATTTGCGAGAAACTGCAGCTGAAGCCGGGCATGACCCTGCTGGACATCGGCTGTGGCTGGGGTGGGCTGGCGGCGTTTGCTGCACGCCATTATGGCGTGTCCGTCAGCGGCGTAACGATCTCTGCCGAACAGCAGAAACTCGCCCAGCAGCGCTGCGAGGGGCTGGATGTCACCATTCTGTTGCAGGATTACCGCGATCTGAACCAGCAGTTTGACCGGATTGTCTCCGTCGGTATGTTTGAACACGTGGGGCCAAAGAATTACCAGACCTACTTTGATGTGGTCTCCCGTAATCTGAAGCCGGACGGCCTGTTCCTGCTGCATACTATCGGGGCCAATAAAACCGATATATCGGTGGACCCGTGGATCGACAAATACATTTTCCCCAATGGCTGCCTGCCGTCAGTGAAACATATTGCCCAGGCCAGTGAGGGGGTGTTTGTGATGGAAGACTGGCATAACTTCGGGGCGGATTACGACCGCACGCTGATGGCATGGTATGAGCGTTTCCTGAAGGCGTGGCCACAGCTGGCCGGAAATTACACTGACCGGTTCTACCGTATGTTTACCTATTACCTGAATGCCTGCGCCGGTGCCTTCCGCGCACGGGATATTCAGCTCTGGCAGGTGGTGTTCAGCCCACATGGGGTAGAAGGCGGGATCCGCGTTCCACATTGATCGCTATAAAAAACGATCTCTGCAAAAGCGATGCCCACAAAAAAACCGGTCAATTGACCGGTTTTTTTCGCCCGCATTCAGGCCATTAAATATAAACCCGCAGGTATTCAGAGAGGCAGAGCACTGCCATCGCCTGACCATAGGGCATGGAAGTGAGCGGAATCTCACGGTAGAAATCGAGGTTGCTGCCCATCGCCGTGCCGAAGGAGACCTGCGTCAGCTCGCCCTGGCTGTTGATGTGGCGCACCACGCCCTGTGCGGCGCGCAGCCCCATCTCTGCATACTGTTTGCCCACATAGCGTTTGCGCACCGCTTTCAGGATGCCGTAGGCAAACCCGGCGGTGGCGGAGGCTTCCAGATAGGAATCGCGATCGTCAATCAGCGTATGCCACAGGCCGGAGGTGTCCTGGTACTGTTGCAGTGCGGCAATCTGGCTCTCCAGCACCTGCAACAGGAAGCGGCGGGTGGCGTCCTGTTCCGGCAATTCCAGCATCTCAATAAAGTCCGGGATCGCCACCGTCAGCCAGCTGTTGCCGCGCGCCCAGCGCGCCTCGGCGAAGTTATGGTGGCCTTCAAACGTCCAGCCATGGAACCAGAGGCCGGTTTTGCGATCCATCAGGTACTGCACGTGCAGCATAAACTGGTATTTCGCCTCTTCGACATACTCCGGCCGGTTGAGCAGTTTGCCGATTTTCGCCAGCGGCAGCACGCTCATCATCAGGGTGTCATCCCACATCTGCTGATGGTTTTCATTGTTATAGACAATATGCTGCAACCCGCCCTTCTCGGTGCGCGGCATCTGGTACATTACCCAATCAGCCCACGCTTCCAGGTAAGGCAGCCAGCTCTGGTTATGCGTCTCTTCATACCGGTACGCCAGCGTCAGGAACGGGCACATGGTGTTGACGTTTTTGGTCGGCATCGGCTCGTTGAAACGGGCGGCGAACCAGTCATCGATGATCGCCAGTGCCTGCGGATCG
Organism: Chimaeribacter californicus; assembly: GCF_002858675.1. Taxonomy (GTDB): domain Bacteria; phylum Pseudomonadota; class Gammaproteobacteria; order Enterobacterales; family Enterobacteriaceae; genus Chimaeribacter; species Chimaeribacter californicus. The sequence goes on along the minus strand of NZ_PJZF01000001.1, from coordinate 383,270 downwards.
TTAGTCTGTTGATAATATTTATAGATGCCGTACAGCCCGATGCCGTGCGTCCACTCCCAGCCCGCCCAGCCTTTGGTGTCAATCACCCGGCCGTCGTCCAGCCGCAGCAGGAATTCGCCGGTTTCATCCTTGATATTGATAAGATTATCGGCCGTGAGGCGAATCAGGCGCGTAACCTCGTCGCGGCTAATAAAATAGTCAGGCTGGCGCAGCAGTTCACTCTGTTTTACCGGGAATACGTTCATTTTTCACCTTTGCAAGAGAACAGGTTATGACCTTTCCCCGCAGTGTAGGCAGGTGAAAACGCGGCCGCCTTTAGCTGACTGCCACGCCGCCCAGAGGGCTGGCAACATCGGAAAGGGCACCGCGCTGCGCCCACGGTTTTGTGAGCCACGCCACAGCGAAAAAAAACCCGGCACAGGGCCGGGTGTGTGATTTAGCGGCAACACTCACTCTGCCAGATTTTCACCGATCGCTTTGGCGGCGGCCATCGCCGCTTCCCGGCTGGCGAGCACCCGCTCTACCGTATCCACAATCGCCTGGGTCTGCGGATCGATCTCGATGTTGACTACGTCACCCAGACGTTTTTTGCCCAGCGTGGTGCGCTCCAGCGTCTCCGGGATCAGGTGGACGCAGAACCGGTCTTTGACCACTTCGCCTAAGGTCAGGCTGATGCCGTCGATGCCGATGTACCCTTTATGCAGGATATATTTCATATACTCTGCGTTGGCAATGCGGAACCAAACCTGCCGGTTATGCTCAGAGGTAACGATTTTGCTGATCTCGGCGGTACAGATGATATGGCCGGACATCAGGTGGCCGCCAATCTCATCACTGAAACGGGCCGCCCGTTCAAGGTTGACCCGATCGCCCACCTGAAGGGCACCGAGGTTGGTCAGCCGCAAGGTTTCTTTAATCAGATCAAAGCTGACGCGATCGCCGTCAATCGACGTGACCGTCAGGCAGCAGCCGTTATGGGCCACCGAGGCCCCCAGCGCCAGGCCGGGCAGCATCTCTGCCGGAAGCTGCACCACATGGGTACGGAAATTGGGTTTTTCATCAATCGCCACCAGGGGCGCGGTGCCCTGAACAATACCGGTAAACATTAGCAAGCCTCTTTCATATTTTCAGGCGTTATCAATGCATCCAGTGTGCCGCAGTTTTCCCGGCTTGCCAACTCGGTGCTTTTCGTTGCCGGGGTTTGCTTAGCCGGAGTGGATCGGTACAATCTTATGCTTATTCCTATTTTCTCTGATGCCGCCAGTGACGGCCGGCTCCCCTGCTCATTCCCCATAATAAAAAGGTGTTGGCGTGCAGAAGTATCTGATCGAAGCGCGAAGTTTATTGGCGTTAGCCATTCCGGTGATTATTGCGCAAATTTCCCAGACGGCGATGGGCTTTGTTGACACCATCATGGCCGGCTCTGTCAGCGCCACCGACATGGCCGCCGTGGCGATCGGCACTTCGATCTGGCTGCCGACGATCCTGTTCGGGCATGGCATTCTGCTGGCGATGACGCCGGTGGTGGCCCAATTGAACGGCGCCGGCCGCCGTGAGCGCATTGCCCACCAGGTGCGGCAGGCATTCTGGCTGGTGGCGGCGCTGTCAGTGCTGGTGATCGCCGTGATCTCGCAAAGCGGCCACCTGCTGGGCCTGATGCAGGATGTTGACCCGGCGCTGGAAGCCAAAGCCGTGGGGTATCTGCACGCGATTATGTGGGGCGCACCGGGCTACCTCGGTTTCCAGGTGTTGCGCAACCAGTGTGAGGGGTTGTCCAAAACCAAGCCGGGTATGGTGATTGGGTTCATCGGGCTGCTGGTGAATATTCCGGTCAACTATATCTTTATCTACGGGAAATTCGGCGCGCCGGCGCTGGGCGGCGTCGGCTGTGGTGTGGCGACCGGCACGGTGTACTGGGTGATGTTCCTGCTGATGAGCTGGTACGTAAAACGCGCGCCCTCAATGCGTGACATCCATTTGCAGAGCAAACCGGCCCAGCCGGACTGGCAGGTGCTGCGCCGCCTTACCCTGCTCGGGCTGCCGATTGCGCTGGCGCTGTTTTTTGAGGTGACCCTGTTTGCCATTGTGGCGCTGCTGGTCTCCCCGCTCGGCATCGTGCCGGTAGCGGGCCACCAGATCGCCCTTAATTTCAGCTCGCTGATGTTCGTGATCCCGCTGTCAGTAGGGGTTGCTGCCACCATCCGTGTAGGCCACCGGCTGGGTGAAGGGTCGGCGGAAGCCGCGCGGGTGGCGGCCTATGCCAGCCTGGCAACCGGCGTGGTTATGGCCAGCTGTACCGCGATTTTCACCGTGCTGATGCGTGAGAAAATCGCCCTGCTGTATAACGAAAACCCGGCGGTGGTGGCGATGGCCAGCCACCTGATGCTACTGGCGGCGGTTTACCAGATCTCTGATTCGTTGCAGGTGATCGGCTCCGGCGTGCTGCGCGGTTATAAAGATACGCGTTCGATCTTCTTTATTACCTTTGTGGCCTATTGGGTGCTGGGCCTGCCCAGCGGGTACCTGCTGGCGCTGACTGACGTGCTGGTGCCGCGGATGGGCCCAAGCGGCTTCTGGTGTGGCTTTATTATCGGCCTGACCTTCTCTGCCATCATGGTGATTTGGCGTATGCGCTGGCTGCAATGTCAGCCGGCGGCGCTGATCCTGAAACGCGCGGCGCATTGACACAGCTTTTGCGCCCGGCGCGCGCCGGGAGTGACGAAAAAAACAGCGGAGTGCGCACTCGCTCGGCAATCGCGTGAAATCTGGAAGAAAATTGCATTTTTCCGCTTGCCAGTGCCCGGCCGCGCCGTTAATATTCGTCCCCGTTGCCGGCACCGGCAATCAGAAAAAATGATGCGTCCGTAGCTCAGTTGGTTAGAGCACCACCTTGACATGGTGGGGGTCGGTGGTTCGAGTCCACTCGGACGCACCACACTTTCTGGCTTCTGCAATATGATAATGTGCGTCCGTAGCTCAGTTGGTTAGAGCACCACCTTGACATGGTGGGGGTCGGTGGTTCGAGTCCACTCGGACGCACCACATCAGCGTTTCACATGCGTTCTTAGCTCAGTTGGTTAGAGCACCACCTTGACATGGTGGGGGTCGATGGTTCGAGTCCATTAGAACGCACCATTCATGCCTTACTCTTCTTTTCTCTCTGCTTTTTTACCTTCTCCTGTTTTGTTCGCCGCCACCCTGCGTTTTTCCCTTTTTTTGTCTGCCCTTTTTCCGCTCTGCTCTGCTGTTAATCAATTTGCATTGCATAAGGAGATGAAAAACAGTCATTAAACGGTTGCGCAACACCCATATGCAAAAAGTTTCATTTGCGTCACATTCCTGAGGTTTTGTATAAATCAAGTCGCCTCTTTCTGATTTTTGTTTTGTTTCCCCGTCGCTTACCCTCTATAATGCGGAACGTCATTTCAATTGAAAGGTTTCAGCGCCTTGAACTGTCGATACCTCTTACAACAATTATTCCGACCTCTTCGACCGGCCACTGCCACGTCCGGCGCTGTTTCAACACATATTTCCACCCCAACCCTGCTGCCATCGCCTACGCTTAGTTATGTTTTGCAGCGCCCGACACCGTTCATATTCCACGCTGGTCGCACAGCGGCCAGCCATACGCACTTTTCAATCCATCACAACTTGTAGAACCTATTGTCATGAAAAAGACCAAAATTGTTTGTACGATCGGCCCGAAAACTGAATCAGAAGAGATGCTGACCAAGCTGCTGGATGCCGGCATGAATGTGATGCGTCTGAACTTCTCCCACGGGGATTATGAAGAGCATGGCCAGCGCATCAAAAACCTGCGCGCGGTTATGGAGAAGACCGGCCATAAGGCTGGCGTCCTGCTGGACACCAAAGGCCCGGAAATCCGCACCATGAAGCTGGAAGGCGGTAAAGATGCCTCTCTGGTTGCCGGCCAGACCTTTACCTTCACCACCGATCAGAGCGTCATTGGTAACACCGAGCGTGTGGCCGTGACCTACGCCGGTTTCGCCGCTGACCTGAAAATCGGTAACACCGTGCTGGTCGATGATGGCCTGATCGGCATGGAAGTGGTTGAAGTCACCGAAACCGAGGTGATCTGTAAAGTCCTGAACAGTGGCGACCTGGGTGAGAACAAAGGCGTTAACCTGCCGGGCGTTTCCATTCAGCTGCCGGCACTGGCCGAAAAAGACAAACGTGACCTGATCTTCGGCTGTGAGCAGGGCGTTGATTTCGTAGCGGCCTCGTTCATCCGTAAACGTTCTGATGTGTTGGAAATCCGTGAGCACCTGAAAGCCCACGGCGGCGAGCAGATCCAGATCATCTCCAAAATCGAAAACCAGGAAGGCCTGAACAACTTCGACGAAATCCTGGATGCGTCTGACGGCATCATGGTGGCGCGTGGCGATCTGGGCGTTGAAATTCCGGTTGAAGAAGTGATCTTCGCACAGAAGATGATGATCGAGAAATGTAACCGCGCCCGCAAAGTGGTCATCACTGCGACCCAGATGCTGGATTCCATGATCAAAAACCCGCGCCCGACCCGTGCAGAAGCCGGTGACGTGGCGAACGCCATCATCGACGGCACCGATGCGGTAATGCTGTCTGGTGAAAGCGCCAAGGGTAAATACCCGCTGGAAGCGGTCACCATCATGGCGACCATCTGTGAGCGTACTGATCGCGTCATGCAGAGCCGCATTGACAGCCTGAATGACAGCCGTAAGCTGCGCATCACCGAAGCGGTATGCCGCGGTGCGGTAGAAACCGCTGAGAAGCTGGATGCACCGCTGATTGTGGTCGCCACCGGCGGCGGTAAATCAGCTAAAGCGGTACGTAAATACTTCCCGCATGCCACTATCCTGGCCCTGACCACCAATGCCGTGACCGCCCGCCAGCTGATCCTCAGCAAAGGCGTGATCACCCAGGTGGTGAAAGAGATCGCCTCTACGGATGATTTCTACCGCATCGGTAAAGAAGCGGCGCTGGAAAGCGGCTTGGCTCAGAAAGGCGACGTGGTCGTCATGGTGTCGGGTGCGCTGGTACCAAGCGGCACCACCAATACCTCTTCGGTACACGTGCTTTAATTAAACGTGACATCCTGAGCAGAATAAAAACGCCGCGCTTCAGCGGCGTTTTTTTCATCCGTCGATCGGGTATTTTCAGAAAATCGCTACTTTTTTAAGCGAACAAATTTTGAGAGGGTTCCCATAGAAGCAGCATGTTTTCGCTGGTTTTTTTAACTTTACAGCAAAAGCAGATGCTTCTTTGAGCGAACGATCAAAATAAAGTGCTTCAGCCCTAAAAATTTATTCTCATTAGAAAAAGGTTTGTGTAATACTTGTAACGCTACATGGAGATTAACTCAATCTAGAGGGTATTTATAATGAATCGCACTAAACTGGTACTGGGCGCAGTAATCCTGGGTTCTACTCTGCTGGCAGGTTGCTCCAGCAATGCTAAAATCGATCAACTGTCTTCTGACGTTCAGACTCTGAACGCTAAAGTTGACCAGCTGAGCAACGACGTGAACGCAATCCGTTCTGACGTCCAAGCCGCTAAAGACGATGCAGCACGCGCTAACCAGCGTCTGGACAACCAAGCTCACGCTTACAAAAAGTAATCGAGCTCGGCTAATAAAAATGGCGCACACTGTGCGCCATTTTTTTGCCCGTTTTTATACGCATCAATAACACAGGCATTAATAGGTTCTGCCCCTGCCTTCCCCCTCCGGCCCTTTTCCCTTTTCTGTCTGAACGCTTATCTGCGCCTCCATGCGCAAGGAAACCTTATGTAAGCGCGTTATTGCAGGCTTTGTGGCGGTGTGGTTTCTGTCACGGGCGCAGGTTGGCTGCTGGCGCTCTGCGGCATGATCGCTTCAGGGATCGCATCATTGGCATCCGGCCCGGTGTTGACCAGTACCGGCATCCCTGAGCGGCGCTCAATCGCCTGTTTGACGACCTCCGCATTGGTTTCCGGCGTTTTGATAAAGGCCTTGATCACCCTGGTTTTCGCAATGGGCATGGTCTGCGGATCATCCTTATCGGTGTGCGATAACGGCTGATGCACCTCAATGTAGCGTTTACCATCCGGCTCGACCGCGACTTTAATCGGCTGGTTGATGACCTGCACCCGTGTGCCTTTCGGCACCTGATTAAACAGCGCCTCGATATCTGCGGCCCGCAGGCGGATACAACCAGAGCTCACACGCATCCCAATGCCGAAATTGGCATTGGTGCCGTGGATCAGGTAAACGCCCCCACCTGCGGCCATACGCAGCGCAAACAGCCCCATGGGGTTCTCCGGCCCGGCAGGCACTACGGCCGGCAAGGTGATGCCCTGCTCTTCCAGATAGTGCTTACGGATATTGGCGGTAGGCGTCCAGGTCGGGTTAGGGATCTTCTGGATAATCGAAGTCACCATCGTGGGCGTATTACGCCCAAGCTGGCCGATGCCGATGGGGTACACCACCACTTTATTTTCCCCTTTCGGGTAATAGTAAAGCCGCAGTTCCGCGAGGTTAATCACGATGCCTTCACGGGGCGTGTCCGGCAGCAGCATCTGGGTCGGGATAGTCAATACCGAGCCGGGCGCCGGCAGATAAGGGTCTGTGCCTGGGTTGGCTTCCAGCATCCCCAGCAGGCCGATTTTATAATCGGCAGCAATCATCTCCAGCGAGCGGCCGTCATTCGGCACGGTGTACGTGACATTTTCACCAATCAGCCGGCTATTTTCAGGCGGCAGCGGGTAATCCGTGGCGCGTACAGAGAATGAAGTGAGTAACCAGAGGGTGCTGAGAAGGCCCAGCAACCAGCGTGCTTTTTTCATACCTGATTTATCCTTATCACGAGCGGTGTCGCTATCCTGATGCCTGATACAGGCCAAAAAAAAGCCGCGCAGAAGGCGCGGCTTACAGGAAGTTTAAAGCTCTGCAGCGTTGGTGCGGATGGCGCGAATCATCGCCTCCAGCCCCTGTGAGCGTGAGGGGGTGAGATGCTGGCTCAGCTCCAGCTCAGCAAAGAACGGGCGCACATCCAGTGCCACAATCTCTTGCGGCGTCATGCCGCTATAGAGAATAAACACGATGGTCAGCAACCCTTTCACGATGGCAGCATCACTGTCACCCTGGAAGGTGACCCGGCCGTCCGTGTTAGTCATTGCAATCCATACCTGGCTCTGGCAGCCGGAAATACGGTAACGATCCTGGCGCAGTTCTTCACTCAGCGGCGGCAGGCTTGCCCCCAGCTCAATCACATACAGGTACTTCTCTTCCCAGTCAGCGCAACGTGAGAAGTTGCGCAGCAATTTTTGTTTGTCCGGCAACGTCGCCATAATGCCTATCCTGCCTCAGTTAACATAAACGCGGCCGGGCATTCAGCCCAGCAGCCGGTGGATCCGCTGTAAGCCGGCCACCAGACGATCCACTTCTTCACGGGTATTGTACATGGCCAGGGAGGCACGGCACATCGCCGGAACCTGATAAAACGCCATCAGCGGCATCGCACAGTGGTGCCCGGTACGGATGGCGATGCCGTACTGGTCGAGGAAACTGCCGACGTCATAGGCATGGTGTTTGCCCAGGTTAAACGGAATCACCCCGGCACGTTCGGCCGGGCCATACAGCGTGATATCCGGTACCTGCGCCATCGCTTCCAGCGCATAACGCATCAGCGAGGATTCATACTCATGGATGGCATCCAGGCCAATCGACTCGACATAGTCAATCGCCGCGCCCAGCCCCATCATCCCGGCGGTATTGGGTGAACCCGCCTCAAAGCGCCACGGCGCGGCAACAAAGGTGGTTTCCCCGGTCAGGCTCACTTCGCGGATCATCGACCCGCCCCCTTCCCACGGCGGCATCTGTGCCAGCAGCTCAGCCTTGCCGTAGAGAATCCCAATGCCGGACGGCCCATACAGCTTGTGGGCCGAGAAGACATAGAAGTCACAATCCAGCGCCTGCATGTCCACTTTCTGATGCATCACGGCTTGCGCCCCATCCACCAGCACTTTCAGCCCGGCAGCTTTCGCTTGCGGGATAATCTGTTCCAGCGGGTTGATGGTGCCCAGCACGTTAGACACCTGCGTCAGCGCCAGCAATTTGGTGCGCGGGGTGATCAGTTGCTCCAGCATGCCGGGCTGCAGTTCACCTTCGGCGGTCAGCGGCCAGACGTCAATATGCAGCGAACGGGCCTTGGCCAGCATCTGCCACGGCACGATGTTGGCGTGGTGCTCCATCTCGGTGATCAGGATGCGATCGCCGGGTTCCAGGAAGGTGCTGCCGAAGCTGTTGGCGACCAGGTTAATCCCTTCGGTCGAGCCTTTGACGAAGATGATCTCTTCCGGTGACGCCGCGTTAATAAAACGCGCCACCTGGGCGCGGACGCCCTCCATCTGCTCGGTGGCTTCCGCGCTGAGGGTATGAATGCCGCGATGAACGGCGGCATAACCGTGGCGATAGAATTCCGCCTCGCGGGCAATCACCTGCTCCGGTTTCTGTGCACTGGCCGCGCTGTCGAGATAAACCAGTGACTGGCCATTCACCTCACGCGCCAGCAGCGGAAAGTCCTGCCGGATCCGTTCAATCGGGTAACTCATTGCTGGCCTCCACGTAAGCGCCCGGCAATACGGTGCAATACCGTTTCACGCAGGGCGTCGTCCTCCAGCGCCTCAGTCAGTTCGGCGGCAAAGGCGAAGATAATCATCTCCTGCGCCGCATCACCGGCAATACCGCGTGAGCGCAGGTAGAACAGCTGTTCATCATCAATACGCCCAACCGTGGCACCGTGGCTGCATTTAACGTCATCGGCGTAAATTTCCAGCTGCGGCTTGGTATCCACTTCAGCCTGTTTGCTCAGCAACAGGTTGTTGTTGGTCATCTGGCCGTCGGTTTTCAGCGCATGTTTGGCGACTTTGATCATGCCGTTAAACACCGCTTTGGCACGGTCATGCACAATCACTTTATGCATCTGGCGGCTCTGGCAATACCCTTGGTTGTGCTCAAGGTAGGTGCGCGTGTCGCTTACCTCATCATCCACCGGCAACACCAGGCTGTTGATGTGCAGCAAGGTATTTTCGCCGTTCAGCTGCGCGCTGGTGTTATGGCGCGACAGGCCCGCCCCCAGCAGGAAGCTGTGGCTGGTCACCTGGGCATCACGGCCCACCACCAGATCGTTATGCGCGAAGTGGTAGCTGGCCTGGCTCTCGAACGCCAGCTTGATATGGCGCAGCACGGCGTTGTCGCCGATGTCCGCCGTGAGACGTGCGCCGGTAAAGTGCCCGTTCTCTGTGAGGCTGAGGTAGTGCTCAATCACCTGGGCCTGGGCACCACGGCCAATTTCCAGATGGTAACGATGGTGCACGGTGTTGATTTCGGCATCCTGTGCGCGGCCGCTGGAGATATGCAGCAGGTAAAGCGGCTTGTCAGCCTGTTTGCCGGCCGGCAGGCGGATCATCCGAGGCTGGTGCGCCAGGCTCTCCGTCAGGTGCAGGAAGACCTCAGACTGCACCGGTTCCGGCAGCGCGTTGTGCAGTGACGGCGTCAGGGCCTCGACAATAAAGTCGCCGGTTTCGCTGTCACTCAATTCGGCACTGAACTCACCATCCACAAACACCAGGCGATAAGCGTCAATCGCCAGGGCGCGCTGGTCACATTCGCTGCGGTTTAACGCCTGGGCTTCCGGTGCAAAGAACTGTTTGCCCAGCAGCGGTGACACCGGCGTATATTTCCAGTTTTCCATTTTTGCATGAGGAAAACCGAGGCGCATCACCTGTTGCCAATGGGTATGTGCGTGGGCGGAATGCTCACCGCCACGGCTTTCAAACAACCGGTAAAGCTGTTGCATCGCATGCGGGCTGCCGGCCTGGGGTGCATCACTCTTGCTCGGTAAGCCAGCCATAACCCTGCTCCTCTAACTGTTTGACCAAGGTAAAGTCGCCGGACTTCACAATGCGACCCTGATACAGCACATGGACGAAATCAGGCTTGATGTAGTCCAGGATACGCTGGTAGTGGGTCACGATGATGAAGGAGCGCTTGCCGTCACGCAGCGCGTTCACGCCGTTGGAGACGATTTTCAGCGCATCGATGTCCAGACCGGAATCGGTTTCATCGAGGATACAGAGCGACGGCTCAAGCGCAGCCATCTGCAGGATGTCATTACGCTTTTTCTCGCCGCCGGAGAAGCCCACGTTAACGGAGCGGGTCAGCAGGTCAGACGGCATCTTGAGCAGGTCAATTTTCTCTTCGATGAAATCAGCAAAATCAAAGCGATCCATCGGCTCCTGGCCGCGGTATTTACGCACCGCATTGACCGCAGTCTGCAGGAAGAAATTATTGCTGACGCCCGGGATTTCGACCGGATACTGGAAGGCCATAAACACGCCTTCACCGGCCCGGTCTTCCGGATCGAGTTCCAGCAGGTCTTTACCGTTGAAGAGGACATCACCGTCAGTGACTTCATACTCTTCACGGCCCGCCAGCGTCGCTGACAAGGTACTTTTGCCGGAACCGTTCGGCCCCATAATGGCGTGAACCTCACCCGGCCTGATCTCCAGATCGATGCCTTTGAGGATCTCCTTGTCTTCAATGCTCACTTTTAAATCTTTAATGCTTAACATGTCTGTCCTTTAGCGCGCCTGCGCCCTGTTCAGCGTGGACCTGCACGCTCTTGACCGCAAAATCCGGTGTTGTTCAACCTGGGTAATGTTCAAAACAGGTGCCGCTCCCGGCATCCTGTTTCTGCGCCGGTTACCCGACGCTGTGTTCAAGGCTTATCGCCAGCAACTTCTGCGCTTCAACGGCAAACTCCAGCGGCAGCTCGGAGAAAACATCCTTACAGAAGCCGTTCACGATCATGGAGATCGCATCATCTTCACTGATGCCGCGTTGCAGGCAGTAGAAGAGCTGGTCATCCCCAATCTTCGAGGTGGTGGCTTCATGCTCCAGCTGGGCGCTGTTATTGCGCACTTCCACATACGGGAAGGTGTGCGCTGCGCTGTCCGGCCCAATCAGCATGGAGTCACACTGCGTAAAGTTACGCGCGTTCTCCGCCCCCGGCAGCACTTTCACCAGGCCGCGGTAGCTGTTCTGGCTGTGGCCGGCCGAGATCCCTTTTGAGATGATGGTCGATTTGGTGTTTTTACCAATGTGGATCATCTTGGTGCCGGTATCTGCCTGCTGTTTGCCGCTGGTCAGCGCAACCGAGAAGAACTCCCCAATCGAGTTATCCCCTTTCAGGATCACGCTCGGGTATTTCCAGGTAATGGCAGAGCCGGTCTCAGACTGAGTCCAGGACATTTTCGAGCCGTTGCCTTCACACAGCGCACGCTTGGTCACAAAGTTCAGGATGCCGCCGCTGCTCTCTTTGCTGCCGGAGAACCAGTTCTGCACCGTGGAGTATTTCACTTCCGCGTCTTTGTGCAGAATCACTTCCACCACCGCCGCATGCAGCTGGTAGGTGTCACGCACCGGCGCGGAACAGCCCTCGATGTAGCTCACGTAGCTGCCTTCATCCGCAATCAGGATGGTGCGCTCGAACTGGCCGGTCTTCGCCGCGTTGATACGGAAATAGGTCGACAGCTCCATCGGGCAGCGCACGCCTTTCGGCACATAAACGAAGGTGCCGTCAGAGGCCACCGCCGCGTTGAGCGCTGCGAAGAAGTTATCCTGTGCCGGCACCACGGTGCCGAGGTATTTACGCACCAGCTCGGGGTGTTCCTGAATCGCTTCGCCAAACGAGCAGAAGATCACCCCGTGTTTGGAGAGCTTGTCACGGTAAGTGGTCGCTACCGATACGGAGTCAAAGATGGCGTCTACCGCCACTTCTGCCCCTTCACGCACCGGCACGCCGAGCTGGTTAAAGGCGGCTTCCACTTCGCTGGTCAGGTAGTTTTTGTGGGTCTCCAGCGCCGGCACGCCCAGCGCATCCGCCGCGGACGGCTGTTGCGTGGCACCCGGCTGCGAGCCGCAGACATCATCACAGCTGCCGCAGGAAGGCGCGGAATAGTAGCTGTAATCCTGATAGTCCAGGGGCTTGTAGTAGGCTTTCAGCCAATGCGGCTCTTCCATCTTGGTCCAGGCATGGTACGCCTTCAGCCGGAATTCGAGCATCCATTCAGGTTCATTACGCTTGGCGGAGATGGCACGAACCACATCCTCATTGATGCCGGAGGCCAGCTCATCGGTCACCAATTGGGTAAAGAAACCTTCCTTGTATTTGCTGCCCTCACCGACCCAAGCCTGTACGTTCTCAGGAATTTCTACATTGCTTCGTGTCATGTTGGAGTCACTTAAACGCCAAAGCTCTCGCCGCACCCGCAGGCGTGCTGAGCTCTAGGATTGTTAAATTTAAAAATCTGATTCAGCCCTTCACGGACGAAATCGACCTCAGTACCGTCGATAAACGGCATCGCTTTCAGCGGGACATACAGCCGGGCACCGTCGCGCTCATAGACCAGATCATCTGCGGCCGGATTTTTAGTCAGATCCAGCACGTAGGCAAAACCGGCACAGCCGGATTGCTTCACTGCCAGTTGCAGCCCCTGAACTTCCGGGTCCTGCTCCACCAGCTTTTTGACCTGCCGGGCCGCGGCATCGGTTAATGAAAGCCCCTGCCAGACATTCTCTTCCAGCGAGAACGTTCCGACATTTTCCTTTGGCAACGTGTTGTCTGTCTGCATCGTAACCACCTCGTAATGAGCAAAAATTGTACGCGCCATGCCTTGATGTTAACGAAACCAGGGCGTCGTCCAATCTGATCCTACCTGAATTATAGTGTACCGGCGCTGACCCGAGGAAGAGTACCGGTCAGGAAGCGCTGCCGCATAGCGACCATCTTAGTGATAAGAATAATCACTTCAACCTCTTGTTTTGAGAGGGTATACCGATTAGGGCTTTCCTGACGGGGCAACAGGCGGGCCGGGCTGGCTATGCCAGGATGCGTGCCTCTGGCCTGCCGGGCCGAACGCGTTGAAATCGTTGTAAATTTAATGTTAACAGATTAATGCTTTCCGGTATATCTCATGTAACACAATAGACCGCGCATTGGTTATTAAACATTCATTGGCAATACCTATTTATCTTACAGTGCCTGACTATGAAGCGAAACCGGTTTAAAAAGGGATGTGAGATTCTGGTTAAATGGGGGCGAAAAAGTACTCAGGCAACCATTGATCGGCGCTATTTTTATGAATATGATAATCATTATCATTCATGACGGGCGAAACACCTATGACGGCCTCCCTCAATGCCTGGCTGCAGGGCAAAATCGATGAGTATAAGTTTCAGGTGCGCGATGCGACCGTAGACTTTTATATGGCCGACGCGGCCCTGAAGCGTCCTGAGGCGGACATTGAACAACTGACCCGCTTTAACCGCCTGTGCCTGGAGATGGCCAACCTCTGCGGGATGAACGGCGATGACGAAAGTTACCTGCATGCATTATGCAAACTCCATAACCGGCTGATCATTGAAATCAACAACCCGGCGCGCGCTTACCTGTTCCGGGTTCAGTGCTACCACTTCGCACGCCATACGCTGAAACTGATCTGCCAGCATTACGCCCAGCTTGGTATCTGGGAAAAAGCCACCGCGTTCCAGAACGATTTTGTTAAGCGCGTCCCTAACCCGCTGTAACCCCCACCGTACGGGGCCGTTAACTGCCCCGCACGGCCGTGGTCAGCCGTGCCGTACAGCACTGCCGCCCCTCATCATCATAAATATCGATCTGCCATACCTGATGGCTGCGCCCGCAGTGCAACGCCCGGCAGACGCCGTGCACCTTCCCCTGACGCACGCCGCGCAGGTGGTTGGCGTTCACCTCCAGACCGACCACCTGCTGCTCGCCTTCCGTGCACAGGTAACCAGCCACCGATCCCAGCGTTTCCGCCAGCACCACCGATGCCCCGCCGTGCAGCAACCCGAACGGCTGGGTGGTCCGGCTGTCCACCGGCATGGTCGCTTCCAGCCGGTCAGGTTCCAGCCGGGTAAACACAATCCCCAGATGCCCGACCATGCACCCGGCGCTCATTTGGTTGAGCGCCTCCAGCGTTGCCGCGCGTTTCCACAGCGTCATACCAGCTCCAGCAGCGCCTGCAGCGGGTGGCGCAACCCGTTGCCCTCGATGCGTTTCACCTGGCTGCGGCACGAATAGCCGGTCGCCAGGCAGCGCTGGCGCGGCAGCCGTTGCAGTGACTGATGCCAGGAGAGTTCATAGATCCCTAACGAGTTGGCGATGTTTTTCGCTTCATGGCCATAGGTGCCCGCCATGCCGCAACAGCCGACGCTGATGTTCTCCAGCTTCGCCCCGAAACGGGCAAAAATATCGGCCCATTGCTGGCTGCTGGAGGGCAGCGAGGTGGTTTCCGTGCAGTGGCCGAACAGGTACCAGGACTCCCCGCTGATCTGCTGCACCGGCCGCGCGGCCAGCGCCTGTTGCAGCCACTCATGCACCAGTTGCACCTGGAAGCTGCCGCGGCGGCTGCCCAGGATCTCGCGGTACTCTTCGCGGTAACAGAGCACCAGCGCCGGGTCGACCCCCACCATCGGCATATCCAGCTGGGCGATGCGGTTGAGGAAGTCGGCGGTTTTGGCGGCAGTTTTCGCAAAGCGCACCAGGAACCCTTTGATATGCTGGGCCTTGCCGTTTGGCGCAAACGGCAACAGCACCGGTTTCAGCCCCAGCTTATCCACCAGATAGACCAGATCGCTGACCACTTCCGCATCGTAGAAGCTGGTGAACGGGTCCTGCACTATCAGCACATACTCATGGCGCTGGCTTTTCGGCACGCTCTCCAGCTGTTCCAGCGTCATGGTCACGGCGCGGTGGCCAATCAGCTGCTGCTTCAGCGTCGGGCTGGAGAGCAGCGGCAGGTCCACCATGCCGAGTGCATTGCGGCTCATTTCGCGCACCCACGGCTGTTTAAAGAAGAAGTTAAACACCCGCGGCGCTTTCGCCATCAGCGGGGTGTAGCTTTCGACGCCGGCCACCAGGTGGTCACGCGCCGGGCGCAGGTAACGGGTGTGGTAAAGCTGGAGGAAACGCGCCCGGAAGCCCGGCACGTCAATCTTGATCGGGCACTGCGTGGAACAGGCTTTGCAGGCCAGGCAGCCGGACATCGCCTCTTTCACTTCGTGGGAGAAGTCATACTCGCCTTTGTTGGCATGCCAGCTGTTGCGCATTTTCTCAATCATACCGCGCAGGCTGATGCGGTTTTCCGCCAGCCGTTTCTCCAGCTCCAGCGGGTCGACGCCCTGCTCCGCCAGCAGCCGCAGCCACTCGCGCACCAGCCCGGCCCGCCCCTTCGGCGAGTGGATGCGGTTGCCGGTAATCTTCATCGACGGGCACATCGGGCTTTTCACATCGAAGTTAAAGCAGAGGCCGTTGCCGTTGCACTCCATCGCGCCGCGGAACGACGTCCGCACCGCCAGCGGGATGCGCCGGTCAAAGGTGCCGCGCTTCACCGCATCCACCCGCATCATTGGTTCATCACTGCCCAGTGGGGCGCAGATCTTGCCGGGGTTGAGGCGGTTGTCCGGGTCAAAGGCGGCTTTGATGCGGCGCAACTCGGTAAAGAGTTCCTCGCCAAAGAAGGCCGGGCTGTATTCGGCGCGAAAGCCTTTGCCGTGCTCGCCCCACAACAAACCGCCATATTTGGCGGTCAGCGCCACCACCTGATCGGAGATCTGCTTCAGCAACACCTCCTGGCGCGGGTCGCACATGTCCAGCGCCGGGCGCACATGCAGCACCCCGGCGTCCACGTGGCCGAACATGCCGTAGCTGAGGTCGTAGCTGTCGAGCAGCGCGCGGAACTCCACGATGTAATCGGCCAGGTGCTGGGGCGGCACGCAGGTATCCTCTGCAAACGGCAGCGGCTTGGCCTGCCCTTTGGCATTGCCGAGCAGCCCCACCGCTTTTTTGCGCATCGCATAAATACGCTCAATGTCAGCCAGTTCCCCGCATACCTGATAGCCGATCACCCCATCCTTGCCGTCAGACATCAGCCCGTCGAGCTGGGAACAGAGATCCGTGACCTGGTTTTCGATCAGGTCATGATCGTCACCAGCGAACTCCACGATGTTCAGGCCCAGCATCTCTTTGTCCGGCACATCTTTGATCAGCGCTTTCACCGAATGCCAGACGATGTCCTCACGGGCCAGGTTAAGCACTTTGGAATCCACCGTCTCCACGGAGAGCGCGTTGGCACGCACCATAAACGGCGCATTGCGCAACGCGGAGTCAAAGGAGTCATATTTGATGTTCACCAGCCGGCGCACTTTGGGGATCGGCGTGATGTCGAGACGCGCCTCGGTAATAAAGGCCAGCGTGCCTTCGGCACCGGTGAGGATGCGCGTCAGGTCAAAGGTCTGGAGATCGTCACTCAGCACATGGCGCAGGTCGTAGCCGGTGAGGAATCGGTTCAGCTTCGGGAATTTTTCCAGGATCAGGTTGCGCTGCTCACGGCAACGCGTCAGCACCGTGCGGTAGATGGTGCCGGTTGGGGAGTCCTCTTTCGCCAGATGCTCCGCCAGCGCGGTGGGCATCGCGCGGGTATCGAGGATTTCGCCGCCAAGCAGCACCGCGCGCAGCCCCAGTACATGGTCAGAGGTTTTGCCGTACACCAGCGAGCCCTGCCCGGAAGCATCGGTATTGATCATGCCGCCCAGCGTGGCGCGGTTGCTGGTGGAGAGTTCCGGTGAGAAAAAGTAGCCGAAAGGTTTCAGGTAGGCGTTGAGCTGATCTTTGATAACCCCCGCCTCTACTTTGACCCAGCCCTGCTCGGTGTTGATGTCGAGGATGCGGTTCATATAGCGCGACATGTCCACCACGATCCCGCTGTTGAGGGCCTGCCCGTTGGTGCCGGTACCGCCGCCGCGCGGGGTAAAGACCAGTGAACGGAAACGCTCTTCGGCAGCCAGGCGCGCCAGCAGGGCCACATCCGCCGTGGAGCGCGGAAACACCACCGCGTCCGGCATCAGCTGGTAGACGCTGTTGTCAGTGGCCATGATCAGGCGGTCGGCATAGCTGGTGGCGGTGTCGCCGTTAAAGCCGTTTTTCTTTAATGCTTCCAAAAAGTCGAGCACACGCTGAATAAGCCCCGGTGCCTGAGAAATCTGTGGGATCATTGCTGTTGACCCTGTCCGTGTGAGGTTGTGTTCACGCCTGATCCGCCGGAAAAGCGGATGCACAGGCCCTTCCCGTTTGCCGAGCCTTCTCCGTATTATTGTTATAGGAATAACGGCATGCGGCACACGCAGTGCTACAGAAAATTACCACACTTCTTTTTTCTGCGCGCCGTCACCTTACCATAAACTTTTCCGCCGCAGGCGTTTGCAACTAATCATCCTTGCGGCAGGAAAAAACTCTTATAATGCGTCATGATTCAGCGGTTAGATGTTGGCATTGTTGCCTTTTATTGAGATGAGATCCTTCCATGATGTATTCGAATAAGAACTATGATCTGCCTCAGATTATGTTTGGCGTGTTGTTCATCTCGTTGATGACCATCGCCAGTATCTGGGTGGTGCAGCCCTTCATCCTGGGGTTCGCCTGGGCCAGTATGGTGGTGATCGCCACCTGGCCGCTGCTGTTGAGATTGCAGGCGCTGCTGTGGGGCCGGCGATCGCTGGCGGTGGTGGTAATGACCCTGCTGCTGATCCTGCTGTTTGTGTTGCCGATTGCCCTGCTGGTGAACAGTGCGATTGAAAATGGCGCACCGCTGATGGCGCTTGCCAACGATCCTTCGCAACTGCACCTGCCGACACTGGAATGGCTGCGTGATATCCCGATGGTGGGCAACAAGTTCTATAACGGCTGGCACAGCCTGCTGGATGGCGGCGGCAGCGCGCTGGTGGCGAAGCTGCAACCATATATCGGCCGCACAGCCAGCTGGGTCGGGATTCAGGCCGCCCACCTCGGCCGCTTCATTATGCACTGTGCGCTGATGGTGCTGTTCAGTGCCCTGCTCTACAGCCGTGGTGAGCAGGTTGGCATGGGGATCCGCCATTTCGCTTACCGTCTGGCCGCAGAGCGCGGTGACGCGGCGGTGGTGCTGGCCGGCCAGGCGATCCGAGCCGTGGCACTCGGCGTGGTAGTGACGGCGATTGTCCAGGCGGTGCTGGGCGGTGTCGGGCTGGCGATTGCCGGCATCCCTTACGCCACGTTACTGACGGTGCTGATGTTTATCCTGTGTGTGGCGCAACTGGGGCCGTTGCTGGTGCTGATCCCGGCGATCATCTGGCTCTACTGGTCTGGTGATACCACCTGGGGCACGGTACTGCTGGTCTGGAGCTGCATTGTCGGCACGTTGGATAACGTCCTGCGCCCGTTATTGATCCGGATGGGCGCCGATTTGCCGATGATTCTGATTCTCTCCGGCGTTATTGGCGGGTTGCTGGCATTTGGCATGATCGGGCTGTTTATCGGGCCGGTGGTGCTGGCGGTTTCTTACCGGTTAATCTCCGTGTGGGTCAGTGAAGCCCCGGAACCGGAAAAAGATATTCGTGATGCCGCGCACAGTCTGGATGAATTAAAATAAAAAAATTTGGGGCGGATTAAGTAGCTTTGCTGAATCCGTTCCCACTCTTCCTCTGTTATTTCTCAACGGGCCTGACCTGGCCGACTGTTGATAAAAGAGTAAGATACCTGTTGGGAAACCGGTTTATTTATCATTATAAATATTTTGTCTGCTTTGAAACCCTTAAGTCATCGTAATCATTTATCTCACAATGCCAGAATGATTAGGATGATTCTTAAAGACTCCACTGCCCCATCTCTCTAGTATTGTTGGTAATTCGGATTTCAACCCACTGATTTATATACAACCTTTCCCCTGAGTGAGTATAGAGAATCATCGAATTGCTGTGTGTAGTCTTTGCCCGTCATCCTATGATGGGCTTTTTTTTTGGTTTTTCAGCCGCTAAACGGATAATTCCACAGCACTTTAAAAAAACCGGTGTCATAAAAAACCGGCCCTCTTAATTGCGGGTGGCGATAAAAAAGCGCAGATTTTATTTCCGGTGTGATGATATTTTATTTTTATGCTGAAACACGTGCGTAAAAAGAGAATGCCTGAAAAAAAAGGCTGATAAGTAAATCGGTTTACAGCCCCTGCCGGGATGAGATAGTGCGGACGCCGGTGCAAAAACACCACGGCCTGCGCCGTGGTGTGCGTTGGTGAATTACGCCGGCTTTTCTGCCAGTGCCAGCCAGGTCTGTACCACGGTATCGGGGTTAAGCGACAGGCTGTCGATCCCTTGCTCCATCAGCCAGGCCGCGAAATCCTGATGGTCGGACGGCCCCTGCCCACAGATGCCCACATATTTACCCTGCCGTTTGGCGGCCTGAATCGCCATCGCCAGCAGCGCTTTCACGGCCTCGTTACGCTCATCGAACAGCTCTGAGACCACGCCTGAGTCGCGGTCCAGTCCCAGCGCCAGCTGGGTCATGTCATTGGAGCCGATGGAGAAGCCGTCAAAGTGGTCCAGGAACTGGTCGGCCAGCAGGGCATTGGACGGAATTTCACACATCATGATTACTTTCAGCCCATTCTCGCCGCGTTTCAGCCCCTGCGCCGCCAGTTCAGCGACCACCGCTTCCGCCTGCGCCACGGTGCGCACAAACGGCACCATAACTTCCACGTTGGTCAGCCCCATATCATTGCGCACCCGCTTCATCGCCTCACACTCCAGCGCGAAGCAGGGTTTGAAACTCTCAGAGACATAGCGGCCGGCCCCACGGAAGCCCAGCATCGGGTTTTCCTCATGCGGCTCATATTTCTCGCCGCCCACCAGGTTGGCATATTCATTGGACTTGAAGTCAGAGAGGCGCACGATCACGCGTTTCGGCCAGAAGGCGGCCCCCAGCGTAGCGATCCCTTCGGTCAGGCGGGCCACGTAGAACTCCACCGGGTTGTCATACCCCTGCATCAGTCCTTTGATTTCCGCCTGCAACGCCGGTTCCTGCTGGTCAAACTCCAGCAAGGCGCGCGGGTGAACGCCAATCATGCGGTTGATGATGAACTCCAGGCGCGCCAGCCCAACGCCTTCATTCGGCAGGCAGGCAAAATCAAAGGCGCGATCCGGGTTACCAACGTTCATCATGATTTTCAGCGGCAGCGGCGGCAACTCATCAATTTCTGAACTGTGTACGCTGAAGTCCAGCATCTCACTGTAGACGTAACCGGTGTCGCCTTCTGAACAGGAGACCGTGACCTTCTGGTTCTCCTGCAGGCGCTCGGTGGCGTCCCCACACCCGACCACCGCCGGAATGCCCAGCTCACGGGCAATAATTGCCGCATGGCAGGTACGGCCGCCGCGGTTGGTCACAATCGCGGAGGCTTTTTTCATGATCGGTTCCCAGTCCGGGTCGGTCATGTCAGTCACCAGCACGTCGCCGGGCTGGATGCGGTTCATCTCACTGATGTCATGGATGACTTTAACCGGGCCGGCCCCGATGCGGTGGCCGATGGCGCGCCCTTCCACCAGCACCTTACCGCTGGTGTTGAGCTGGTAGCGCTCCATCACCTGGCCGTTGGAGCGCACGGTTTCCGGGCGGGCCTGCACAATAAACAGCTTGCCGGTGTGGCCATCTTTGGCCCACTCAATGTCCATGGGCCGTTTATAGTGCTGCTCGATCAGCACCGCCTGCTGCGCCAGCGCCTGTACTTCCTCATTGGTCAGGCAGAAGCGCCCGCGCTGTTCTTCCGGCACATCCTCAATCTGCACCTGTTTGCCGTGCTCCTGGCTGTCGGCGTAGACCATGCGGATCTTTTTCGACCCCAGCGTACGGCGGACAATCGCCGGGCGGCCATTGGCCAGCGTGGGTTTATGCACGTAGAACTCATCCGGGTTCACCGCGCCCTGCACCACCATTTCACCCAGGCCATAGGCGGCGGTGATGAACACCACCTGATCAAAGCCTGACTCGGTATCAATAGTGAACATCACGCCGGAGGCTGCCAGATCGGAGCGCACCATCCGCTGCACCCCGGCCGACAGCGCTACGCCGCGGTGGTCATAGCCCTGATGCACCCGGTAGGAGATGGCACGATCGTTAAACAGGGAAGCGAACACATGCTTCACGGCCACCAGCACCGCGTCAAATCCCTGTACGTTGAGGAAAGTCTCCTGCTGACCGGCAAAGGAGGCATCCGGCATATCTTCTGCTGTCGCGGAGGAGCGCACGGCAAACGAAGCATCGGCATCATCGGCGGAGAGCGTTTCATACGCCTCGCGGATCGCCTGTTCAAGGGAGGGCTGGAAAGGTGTTTCGATAATCCACTGGCGGATCTGGTTGCCCGCTTTTGCCAGTTGGGTGACATCATCAATATCGGTCTGGTCGAGCAGTTGATAGATACGCTGGTTGACGCCGCTCTGATCCAGAAACTCATTAAACGCCCCGGCCGTGGTGGCAAAGCCGTTGGGCACAGAGACACCCAGCTCAGACAGGTTAGTGATCATTTCACCCAGGGAGGCATTTTTACCGCCCACTTTATCCACGTCATGCATACCAAGCTGGTTGTACCAGAGGATATTACGCACGTCAGACTCTTTATTGGACATCGAAGCAATCCTTTTGACATTCAGTAAGATACAAATGGAAGCATTTCTGGCTGATTATTCAGCGATTCCAGCCTAGCACATTGATCCATATCGATTGGATGGGTGAATCGATACAACTCTCTCAATCCCAACGCTTTAGGATTAATCCGCGCTGTTTCTGCCGGGACTAAAAAGCGACAATTGCTTGATCGACGGGGTTTTTCCCTGAAAAGTGCCCCTAAGTGAAATTAAATTTTCCTTACCCTTAATAAAGGAATAAATGTTCCTTCGTTAACAGGCGAGCTGCAGCGGGATTTCACGTAACAAAGGGTTTCATTCGCCTGAAATTTTATGCTGTGCCAGACTGGTTTCAGGGCCGGTGTCGGCCATAAAACAGACAAGGAGATGGATGTGGAAAGGTGTGTGTTCTATATCTCAGACGGAACGGCCATCACGGCAGAGGTGCTGGGCCATGCGGTGCTGTCACAATTTCCGGTGAAGGCGACCATTTTTTCCCTGCCTTTCGTGGAAAACGAAGGGCGCGCCCGGGCCGTCTGCCAGCAGATTAATGAGATCTACCAGAAAAGCGGCGTCCGCCCGCTGGTGTTTTACTCCATCATCTCCCCGGCCGTGCGGGACATCATCAATGGCAGCGCGGGCTTCTGCCAGGACATTGTGCAGGCGCTGGTGGCGCCCTTGCAGCAGGAGCTGGGCGTTGACCCCACGCCGGTGGCCAACCGTACCCATGGCCTGACCGAAAGCAACCTCGGTAAATATGATGCGCGTATTGCCGCCATTGACTACACCCTGGCGCACGATGACGGCATTTCGTTGCGTAACCTCGATCAGGCGCAGGTGATTTTGCTCGGCGTCTCCCGCTGCGGCAAAACGCCCACCAGCCTCTATCTGGCGATGCAGTTCGGCGTGCGTGCCGCCAACTACCCGTTTACCGCCGATGACATGGACAACATCCAGTTACCCGCCGCGCTGCGCCCTTACCAGAGCAAGCTGTTTGGGCTGACTATTAACCCGGAGCGGCTGGCGGCAATCCGTGAGGAGCGGCGCGAGAACAGCCGTTACGCCTCTCTGCGCCAGTGCCGGATGGAAGTGGCGGAAGTGGAAGCGCTGTTCCGCAAACACCAGATCCGTTACCTCAACAGCACCAACTATTCGGTGGAAGAGATCTCCACCAAAATCCTCGACAGCTTCGGCATGAGCCGCCGCCTGTTCTGATCGCTGGCCCGGCAGGCATACGCCTGCCGGCGCACGTTTTTCGCTACTTTTCACGTTGTCGCGTCAATACTGCCTGCATAACGCATCACAGATGGTTGAAATCATCGCCATTTGCTTTATTGTGATCGCCATCACTTCCCGGCATTCCTGCCGCAGCGAAGACCCAATTTGAGATCGTTATGAACAAAACCGATGAATTGCGGACCACGCGCATCGACAGCCTGATCACCCCGCAAACCCTGGCCGATCGCCTGCCGGTTTCTGCGGCGGTGGCCCAGAGCGTGACCGGCGCGCGTCAACGTATTGAACAGATTATCAGCGGCGCGGATAAGCGCCTGTTGGTGGTGATTGGCCCCTGCTCCATCCATGATGTGGAAGCCGCCATTGACTATGCCCAACAACTCAATGAACTGCGTATCCGCTATCAGGATCGGCTGGAGATCGTGATGCGCACCTATTTTGAGAAGCCGCGCACGGTGGTGGGCTGGAAGGGGCTGATCTCTGATCCGCACCTGGACGGCAGCTATCAGGTTAACCAGGGCATTGAGCTGGCGCGCCGTTTGTTGCTGGCCGTGAATGAACTGGGCCTGCCGACCGCCACAGAGTTCCTGGATATGGTGATCGGGCAGTATATTGCTGACCTCATCAGCTGGGGGGCGATTGGCGCACGCACGACCGAGAGCCAGATCCACCGCGAAATGGCCTCGGCGCTCTCCTGCCCGGTGGGCTTTAAAAACGGCACAGACGGCAATACCCGCATCGCCATTGACGCCATCCGCGCCGCCCGCGCGCCACACATGTTCCTGTCACCGGACAAGAACGGCCAGATGACGGTCTACCAGACCACCGGCAACCCTTACGGCCATGTAATTATGCGCGGCGGCAAGACGCCGAATTACCGGGCGGAATACCTCCAGCAGGCGTGTGACAACCTGCGCGAATTCGCCTTGCCGGAGCGGCTGGTGGTGGATTTCAGCCACGGTAACTGCCAGAAAGTCCACCGGCGTCAGCTTGAGGTAGCAGAAGACATCTGCGGCCAGATCCGCCGCGGCAGCACCCAGATTGCCGGGATCATGGCGGAAAGTTTCCTGGTGGAGGGCACCCAGCAGGTGATCGCCGGAGAACCGCTGACCTATGGCCAGTCGATTACCGACCCGTGCCTTAACTGGGGCGACAGCAAAACGCTGCTGGCGATGCTGGCCGATGCGGTGGACAGCCGTTTCTGACCGGTGCCCTGCCCCATAAAAAGGAAAAGCCTTGCATCTGCAAGGCTTTTTTATGTCTCCGGGTCAGCTGGAACAGGAGATCTCCAGGTGTTTGCCCCAGTCCGGCGGCAGGGCAGCGAAATCATCAAACGCCGGATCATCACTGTACGGGTCACGTAATGCCTGATGCAGCCGCGTCAGGGTGCTGATGTCATCTTTCTCCGCGCCGTCAATCGCCTGTTGCGCCAGATAGTTACGCAGAATGATGCGTGGGTTCACCGCTTTCATCGCCTGCTGGCGCTCGCCGTCGCTGATACCCTCCTCCCGCAGCCGTTCACGGTAGCCCTGATACCAGCGGTCAAACGCCTCACGGTCGATGAACTCATCACGCAGCGGGGAGACCGCCTGATCCTGCTGCACATCACTCAGTAACCGGAAAGTGCGAGTGTAATCCCGCCCCTCTTTGGCCATCAGGCTCAGCAGGCCGGTCAGCACGTCGTTGTCTTTGGCGCTCTGGGTAAACAGCCCCAGCTTGGCACGCATCTTTTCACCGAAGGCCGCCATCAGCGCCGGCTCATACGCTTTCAGCGCCTCCTGCAACACCTCCGTCGGCATCAGGTCAGAGAGCGCCTGCGCCAGCCGGTGCAGGTTCCAGAAGGCCACCGCCGGTTGGTTGTCAAAGGCGTAGCGCCCCTGATAGTCCGAGTGGTTGCAGATGTAACCGGGCTGATAATCATCAAGAAAACCAAACGGGCCGAAATCGATGGTGAGGCCCAGGATCGACATATTATCGGTGTTCATGACGCCATGGGCGAACCCGACCGTCTGCCAGTGGGCCATCAGCCGCGCAGTGCGCTCCACCACATCGGTCAGCCAGCGTGCATAGCGATCCGGTGCCTGCGCCCACTGCGGCCAGTGTTTGGCAATCACGTAATCTGCCAGCTGTTGCACCTGATCAGGCTGCTGACGGTAGTAGAAGTGCTCAAAATGGCCGAAGCGGACGTGGCTCTCGGCCACCCGCAGCAGCATCGCACCACGCTCCTGCCGCTCGCGGTAGACCGGCTCATCGCTGGTGACAATGGTCAGCGCACGGGTGGTCGGGATGCCGAGATGGTGCAGCGCCTCCGAGGCGAGAAACTCACGCACCACAGATCGCACCACCGCCCGGCCATCGCCCATCCTTGAATAAGGCGTCAGCCCGGCCCCTTTCAGGTGCCAGTCAACATGGCGGCCATCCCCGAGCTGCTGCTCGCCAAGCAGGATGCCGCGCCCGTCGCCGAGCTGCCCGGCCCAGACGCCGAACTGGTGGCCGCTGTAGACCTGCGCCAGCGGCTGCATACCCGGCAGCAAGCGCTCCCCGGCCCAGACCGGCGTGTTTTCCGTGCTGAACCATGACGCCTCCAGCCCCAGATCCTGGGCCAGGGGTTCACTGTGGTAGAGCAGACGTGCGCCTTTCAGCGGGGTGGGTGTCAGGGCGGTGTAGAAGCCCGGTAGTTGGGTAAAGTAGGTATTATCAAATTGTGGCATTAATGTATCCCCCTGCTGACAGTGTAGAACGCCGGGCGGGGAATTCATACCGGGCAACGCCCGGTGGGCAGGTGATAACCGGCAGAATTCAGCGGAATTCAGGCGGCTTTTGCAGCAGGCTATCAAGCTGGCTGCCATCCCGGCTGGGCCAGAGCTGGCCCTGCACGCCGGCCAGCGGCAATTCAGAAAACGCATTGAAATAGGCCGGGGTATCGACCCCTTCAATAACAATGCCGTGGCAGAAACGGTTAACGTTACGGATAAGCGAAGGCATCACGATAGTGAAGTGTTCACCATCCACCAGCTGCCAGAAAAAGGTCTTATCGACTTTTACGTAATCGAACAGCCCGTCAAACAGGGGGGTCAGGGTAGCGTTGCCGGAGCCAAAGCTGTCCAGCCAGAGGGTAAAATCACGGCGTAGCGCCGAGAGCACCGGGTTACGTTTGCCGCTGGAGAGCGCCGGGTAAGACTCGGCAATCTCCAGGTGGATAAACGGCAAGGCTTTCAGATGGCGGCGCAGCACCGGCTCCTGCACGATAGCCCGGGCGCACGCCTCACCCACATTCAGGTTCAGCGGCACTCCTACCTGGCGGAACCAGTCAGCATGCTGTTCGGCCCAGGCAATCTGTTCCATCAGCAGCGCCACAATCTGTGGCCGCTCCAGTGACTTCATCACCAGTTCTGTCGGGGTGCTCAGTTTATGGTCTTCACTGTTAAAACGCACGAGCAGTTCAACGGCCAACAGCGCACCTTGCAAGGTGTAGACAGGCTGGAAGAAAAAGCTGCTGATGAATGTCGTATCGCGTTGTATTTTCATTTCAGTTCCGAACAGGCATGGGGGCGCTCGCCTCCGGCAAACGCCAGCGCCGTGCCGCACTGCACGCGTTATGCGTGGATATAAAGCATTATGTTGTTTTCCAAGAAAAATTTAAAGGAGGGCCCGGTTTTTTAAGAATTTATCTTGCTGTTTCTTTTCATGAAACCATCGTACTTATTTAAGCATTAACTGTATAAAAAATAACCAACAAAGTCACGCGCTTCTAGGCTGCATGGGCAGGCGTCTGTTTTCCGGGAAAAAGGGTCCCGGCAGGCTGGGGCGCCTGCCGGGAACCACGCCGAAAAATATCGCATCGCCATTAACTATTACCGCCATTAACTCTCGTGGCCATAAACCGCATTACCGCAACCGCTATCTTAAAACCTGCGCCAGCCACGCCGCCAATGCCTGGAGTTCTGCCTGCTGCTGCGGATAGGTGGTGGCCAGCGCCAGGCAACGGGCGGCCACCGCGTCACTCTGGTAAGCACAGCCCACCAGATGCCCGGCCAGCGCCTGAAACGGCTCCGGCTGGAGGCTGTCGGTGAACAGCTGCGCCCGGCTGATATGCCCCTGCTCAATGTCCAGATAGAGGTCAATACCGCCCCAGACGAACCGCTCCTCCAGCAGGTGGCTGAACGCCGGGGCCTTGCCGAAATTCCACGCCCAGCTGCTCTGTCTGGCAAACTGTTCCGGGAAACCCGGCAGATCGGGGAAAACATCCGGGGAGATCACCTCTGCCTCCACCTCTTCGCCATACCAGCTGAAAAAGGCGGCGGCCACGGCGTCACAGATCTGCTGGTGGGTCAGGCCGGGGCGCAGTTCGCTGAGGTTGGCGACCCGCCCGCGCACCGAGGTAATGCCCTTGGCCTGTAACTTTTTGATGTCAGGGTTAAGGTAGTCTGCCAGACGGCTGAGATCGGCATCCAGCAACAGGGTACCGTGGTGGAAGCCGCGATCGGCGGTTTCCCGGTAGGCAGAGCCGGAGATCTTCCGCTCCCCCTGTGGCGTGCTGACCACCAGATCGTTACGCCCTGAGGCCGACGCCGTAATGCCGAGCGACTGCAAGGCATTGAGGATAATCTGGGTCGAGACGGTTTTGTCATACTCCGGCTTGCCGGCCATAAAGGTAAAGCAGGTGTTGCCGAGATCGTGGAACACCGCCCCGCCCCCGCTGCTGCGGCGCGCCAGTTTGATGCCGTCCTGCTCCATGCGCCGGGTATTGCACTCTTTCCACGGGTTCTGCGCCTGCCCGATAACCACGGTTTCCGCATTCCGCCACAGGAACAATACCCGCTGGGTGGTCATCTGCCGGAAAATGCACTCCTCCACTGCCAGGTTAAACCAGGGGTCATGGGAATCAGAGATCAGTAAGCGTAAACGGGGCGTCATGTACCCTCCTTGGGCTGGGAAGCGTGCTAAATGCGCCGCGCCTGCCAATAGACGCGCTTCCAGTAAACGTTGTCAAGGGAGGAACGGGTCACCCCCTGGCTGGTCGAGGCATGGATAAAGGTGTCATCCGTGTCATAAATGCCGACATGCAGACCATTTTCGCCACTGCCGGTCTTGAAGAAGATCAAATCACCGGGCAGCAGCTCATCCCGCGACACTTTGGTGCCGATGTGGGTCTGGTCTTTGGTGGTACGCGGCAGTTGCAGATCAAAGCGATCCTGGAAAGTGAGGTAGACAAACCCGGAGCAGTCCACCCCGCCCTGGCTGAGGCCGCCATAACGGTAAGGGGTGCCGTGCCATTGCCGGAGTTGGTCGTTAAGCTCTGCCACCACGGTAATGGAATCCGCCAGACGCCCGCTTGGCGGCGGCGCATGGCTGCTGCACCCCACTAATACCCCGCTGATGAAAATAATACAGATGAGTAATGGCCAACGTCGCATGGCGGAACATCCTTGATGGAGAAGCGGAACAAACCTCATTTCCCGGGGGAAATCTCCTTGCCCCCGTATCAATGCCGGCGGGCGCGCTGCTCAATGTAGCCTGATTTTTCCCCCTTTCCAACGGAAAAACAGGCATTTTGCCGGGAAGCAGGGATTTTATGCCGTATCGTCACGAAATTTGGCTTATTCCCCGGGCTCAGGCGGTACGGGTAATCAGCCACTGGCGATCGGCGGCGGCATGACGCTGGAAGGTGACGCCATAAACCGGGTCAAGCAGCGCCGGTTGCATCACGGCATCCGGGGAACCGGCGGCCGCCAGCCGCCCCTGATGCAACAGCCAGACGGTGTCCGCCTGATGCAGGGTGTGGTTGAGATCGTGGGCGCTGAGGATAACGCACAGGCCGTGGCCGCACACTTCAGCGATCAGCTGATCCAACGCGGCTTTTTGGGCAACGTCGAGGCTGTTGACCGGCTCATCAAGCAGCAGCAGCCGCCCATGTGGGTTAAGCGTCGGCCAGATTTGGAGCAGTACCGCCATCAGCCGTACCCGTTGCCACTCACCGCCGGAGAGCGCCGTGGTCGGGCGTGCCAGTTTGTCTGCCATACGCAGTTGGGCAGCAAGGTAAGCGATGACCCGTTCAACAGCCTGCGGTGCGCTGCCCGGCGGCTGATGCAGGGCCAGATACTGAAACACCGGCATCATAGAGACCGGTGGCTGTTGCTGGCTCAGGTAGGCCCGGCGCCCGGCCTGCTGCGGCCCATGCGGTGTGAGCAGCGGTTCACCGCCCAGCCGGGCCTCGCCCCCGCTGGCAGCTACCCCGGCCAGGGCCGCCAGCAGGGAACTTTTGCCGGCCCCGTTCGGGCCAATCAGATGCACCTGACAGCCGGCGGCCACCTCCGCACTGAACGGGGCGAGACGCCCCGCCACCGCAAATTGCCGGAGTTCCAGCATCCCTATTTCGCCAGTGCGATCTTGATGGCTTCCATAATGATCGGATCCTGCGGATCCATGTCCGGCGCAAAGCGCTGGATCACGGTGCCGTCACGGCCCACCAGGAATTTCTCGAAGTTCCACAGAATATCCTGGGAGAATTTCGGTTCGCGGCCTTTGCTGGCGAGACGGTTATAGAACTCACTGCCCTCCGCCTGCACGGCCGTTGGGCAGGCATTAATCAGAGACTGGTAAAGCGGGTGGCGGCGATCGCCATTGACCTCAATTTTGCTGAACATCGGGAAGGTGACGCCGTAGGTGCTGCTGCAAAACGCCTGGATTTCTGCTTCACTGCCCGGCTCCTGACCGGCAAACTCATTGCTTGGGAAGCCCAGCACCTCAAAACCGCGCGGGTGCCATGCCTCATAGATCCCTTCCAGCTGTTCATACTGTTTGGTCAGCCCGCATTTCGAGGCAACGTTCACAATCAGCAGCACTGACCCTTTGTACGCCTCCAGCGTGGTGGGTTTACCGTCAATGGTTTGCAGCGGAGTAGAGAATTCAACTTTATTCATCGCATCAGTCCTTCTGTCAGAGTGTTCCGGGCAGCATGCTGCCGCAGAGAAAAGGGAAACCGGTAGGACGGCGGCCTTACGCCTGCCGCTCTTTCAGCCGCACCAGTAACCAGATAAAAACCGGAGCGCCGAGGGTGGCGGTCACCACGCCAATCGGCAGTTCCGCCGCAGGCAGCAGCGTGCGGGCCAGCACATCCGCCAGCAGCAGAATCGCCGCCCCGGCCAGCGCACAGCCCGGCAGCAGGCGGCGCTGGTCGGTCAGCCCACAGAGCCGCAGGATATGAGGAATAACCAGCCCGACAAAGCCAATCACCCCCGCCAGCGCGACGCTGACCCCCACCAGCCAGCCCACGGCCAGCACCAGCAGACTGCGCCACAGGGCGACGTCCAGCCCCAGTTGCCGCGCCTGCACACCGCCCAACGCCAGCAGGTTCAGGGCATTGCCCTGACCGCCAAGCCAGAGCGTAACCGGCAGCAACCCCAGCATCAGCCAGCCCTGCTGCCAGTCGACCCCGCCGAACCCGCCCATCATCCAGTACATAAGCTGGCGCAGATCGAGTTCGGTGCTGAAGTAAACGGCCCAGGTCATCACGGCGCTGCAGACAATCCCCAGCGCCACGCCGACTAATAATAGCCGCGCATTGCTGAGTAAGCGCCGCCGGGCAACCATCAGTAACAAAAAGGTGACCATCAGCGCCCCAGCTACCGCACTCAGGCTGATGAGCCAGCCAGGCAACACCCCCTGCCCCAGCAGCAGCGCCAGCACCAGTGCCACCCCTGCGCCGTTGGCGACGCCCAATAGCCCCGGCTCAGCCAGGGGGTTTTCAAACAGTGATTGCATCACGGCTCCCGCCATCGCCAGCGCCGCACCGGCCAGCAGCACCGCCAGCGTTCGCGGCAGCCTGATCTGCCAGACAAACAGGCGGGCACCCTCATCCCACCAGTGACGCGGGCCGATCCAGGCGTCCCCGGCACTGAGGCTGAGCACCACCACGCCCACCAGCACCAGCGCCAACAAAATCAACCCACGGCGATCGCGGCGGCGTTGCTGCCGTATCAGGTGGGAAAAAGTCAGATCAGAAGAGGCAGTCGGAGCGCGGTACATGACAATATCCGGAGGCGGCAATGCCGGTAAATCAATGGGATTGATCCCCATCCTACCGGGAAGCGGGCGTTAGCTCCAGAGGGGGAAAGCGATGACGTGCGGGCATAAAAAAATCAGACCGCATTGCGCGGCCTGAAGATCTGTCATCGGAATCAATGGCGCGGGCCATTATCCTGTGGCGGTACCGGCTGGCCGTTACCGCCCCGGTGATCATCGCCACCGTGATTACCGCGATCGCCGTTGTTGCCGTTACCATGATTACCGGGATTACCGTTGCCATGGTTGCCATTACCGGGATTGCCGTGGTCATTGTGCCCACGCTCGTCATGGCCGCGCGGGCCGTTATCATGCTGTGGGCCGTTGGCGCGCTGTGGCGGACGGTGCGGCTGCCAGCCACCACCGTTCCAATAGAGCCCGCGTTCGTTACGGTCACCGATATGCTTGTTTTTATGCTCATGCCACCACTGTGGCGGGCGCCAGTCGTATCCGTCCCAGTAATAGCCCCGGTTATCCTGATCACCCAGATGTAATGACACGCCAGGAACATTAATATCAAGAGATACGCCTGCCTGCGCAATTGCCGGCAGCGCCAGAACGCCGCACAACACCACACTACGCAGCAGTAAAGAAGAAGTTTTCATTTTATGCTCACCTTATTTATTTAGGCATGGCTTCTTATATCAACTCTTTATTTTTCCCGCTATCGGCAGATAGCGCATTTGCACATCCATTTCATTGATCTTACAAAATCCTTACACTCAACGGCCCGTTACCTTTTATTTTTAGCCGGGGATTAATCCGCATCCCCTTTAACAACTCTTAACGATAAGCTTACGTGCTTTATTTATTACCGCTTTTATACTGAGCATGCTTTCAATTAGAGGGTTATAAAAATGATGCGTAAATTAATTGCTATGTTTGGTGTTGCTCTGGTAGTCACTTCTCTTTCCGGTTGCCTGTTCCCGCCTCCTGGCGGCGGCGGTGGCTGGGGCGGCGGCCATGGTGGTGGCGGCCACGGCGGCGGTGGCCCGGGCATGCGTTTCGATCGCTAAGCGCCGACACACAATAGCCGGTTTATTTGACTTAATGCAGCATAGATCGGTATTAAGTATCAGACTATAAAGGGAGCCACGCTCCCTTTTTTATTTCTTTGCTTTTATTCCCTTCGTATTTTATTCCTGCCGCCCTGCCTTTATTTTTTCTTTACATACATCAGAATAATCCTGAAGTTAATTTACGTTTCTATAGGCAAATAAAAAAAGCACCGCATGCTAAAAAAAGAATGGCGAAAAAGGCGGCGAATATTTTTTAGGGATGACCGGCAACGTAAAAAGAAAAAGGCCGCACAAGGCGGCCTTTTTTAACAGGGTGAGTGCTTACTCTTTTGGCGTCGCATTTTCTACCCGGCTTTTTAACTTCTGCCCCGGACGGAAAGTGACCACACGACGCGCCGTAATCGGAATGTCCTCGCCCGTTTTCGGGTTACGGCCCGGACGTTGGTTTTTGTCGCGCAGATCAAAGTTGCCAAACCCCGACAACTTGACTTGTTCTCCATTTTCCAAAGCACGGCGTACTTCTTCGAAGAACAACTCCACCAGGTCTTTGGCATCCCGTTTGCTCAGCCCGAGCTTTTCAAACAGGTGTTCTGACATTTCAGCTTTAGTAAGCGCCATAGGTTCAATCCCTCAAGGATGCTTGGAATCGCTGTTTCAGAGCCTCTACACATTTTGCAACGGTAGCGGCGATCTCCTCTTCTTCCAGTGTACGAGCGGTATCCTGCAATACCAGACTGATAGCCAGGCTCTTAAAACCGTCTGCCACGCCCTTGCCACGGTACACATCAAACAAGTTTACGCCAACTACCTGATTTGCGCCAACTTTCTTACATTCGACCAAAATATCGTCTGCGGGAACGTTTTCTGCCACTACAATTGCGATGTCACGGCGGTTTGCCGGGAAGCGCGAAATCTCGCTCGCGTCAGGCAGGGCGCGGTCTGCGACCTTATTCCACAGCATTTCAAACACGATGGTGCGGCCGTTCAGATCCAGCTTGCGCTCCAGCTCCGGGTGCACGACCCCAATGAAACCAATACGTTCGCCCTGTAAATAAATCGCGGCACTCTGGCCCGGATGCAGCGCCGGATTGGCCTCAGCGCGGAACTGAATGTCCGCTGCCTTACCGGTAAGATCCAGAATTGCTTCGAGATCACCCTTCATATCGTAGAAGTCAACCGGCTGGCGCGCCAGATCCCAGTGCTCTTCATAGCGATGGCCGGCAATCACACCTGCCAGCATGAGATCCTGCCGGATAGCGAGATCTGCCGAACTATCAGGCACAAAACGCAGGCCGCTTTCAAACAGGCGCACGCGCCCCTGCTGGCGATTCTGGTTATACACCACCGCAGAAAGCAGGCCTGTCCACAGGGAGAGGCGCATCGCGGACATCTCTACCGAGATCGGGCTTGGCAGAATCAGCGCCTCTTCCCCCGGATGCAGCAACGCCTGCACTTTCGGGTCAACAAAGCTGTAGGTGATCGCTTCCTGATAGCCGCGATCCACCAGCATGGTTTTCACGCGCTTCAGCGACAAATCGGCTTCGCGGTGCGTGGTCATCTCCAGGTTCGCCCTGAC
The DNA here is from genome assembly GCF_002858675.1 of Chimaeribacter californicus. GTDB lineage: Bacteria > Pseudomonadota > Gammaproteobacteria > Enterobacterales > Enterobacteriaceae > Chimaeribacter > Chimaeribacter californicus. Next base: position 349,825 of record NZ_PJZF01000001.1, on the reverse strand, counting down.
CGGCACGTCCGGGATGTTGTTGTAGCCGTAAACGCGCGCCACCTCTTCCACCAGATCCTCTTCGATCTGCATGTCAAAGCGCCAGCTTGGGGCCACCGCCTGCCAGCCGTCGTCGATGGCGGTGACGATGCAGCCAAGACGGGTCAGGATGTCACTGACCTGATGGTCTTCTACCTGAATACCGATCAGGCGATTGAGTTTTTCACGGCGCAGGGTAATGGTGGCCGGGCGCGGCAGGCTCGCCTCATGGGTGACGTCAATCACCGGGCCGGCCTGACCGCCGCAGATGGCCAGCAGCAGCGCCGTTGCGCGCTCCAGAGCCTGGGGTTGCAGAGCCGGATCTACGCCACGCTCATAGCGGTGCGAGGCGTCAGTATGCAGGCCGTAACGGCGCGCACGGCCGGTAATCGCCAGCGGGTCAAAGAAGGCACACTCCAGCAGCACATTTTGGGTCTCGCCATTCACACCGGAATGTTCACCCCCAAAAATGCCGCCCATTGCCAGCGCTTTCTGGTGATCGGCAATCACCAGCGTGTCATCACGCAGTTTGACTTCGGTGCCGTCCAGTAATACCAGCGTCTCATCCGGTTGTGCCATTCGCACCACGATACCGCCGTCAATGCGATCGAGGTCGAACGCATGCATCGGCTGGCCCAGTTCGAGCAGCACATAGTTGGTGACATCCACCACCGGGTCGATAGAGCGGATACCGCAGCGACGCAGCTTCTCACGCATCCATAGCGGGGTTGCCGCTTTCACATTGATGCCCTTCACCACCCGGCCCAGATAGCGTGGGCAGGCTTCGGTGGCTTCAACCTTGATCGGCAGCGTATCGGTAAGCGTCGCGGCTACCGGTGCCATTTCCGGTGTGTTCAGCGCCAGCTGGTTATTCACCGCTACGTCACGCGCCACACCGATCAGGCTCAGGCAATCAGCGCGGTTTGGCGTCACGCTAATTTCGATGGTGTTGTCATTGAGCTTCAGGAATTCACGGATGTCGGTACCGATCGGCGCCTCTTCCGGCAATTCAATGATGCCGTTGTGATCGTCAGAAATACCCAGCTCGGAGAAAGAGCAGAGCATGCCTTCAGACGGTTCGCCACGCAGTTTCGCGGCCTTGATTTTGAAGTCGCCCGGCAGTACGGCGCCCACAGTGGCCACTGCCACTTTCAGGCCCTGACGGCAATTTGGCGCGCCGCAGACGATGTCCAGCAGGCGATCGCCGCCCACATTGACTTTGGTGACGCGCAGTTTGTCTGCATTCGGGTGCTGGCCGCACTCTACAACATGCCCCACCACCACGCCGTGAAACGCCCCGGCAACCGGCTCCACGCCGTCCACTTCCAGGCCGGCCATGGTGATTTGCTCGGCCAGTTCATTGCTGCTGATGGCTGGGTTTACCCACTCACGCAACCAGAGTTCACTGAATTTCATGTGATATTCCCGCCTTACTTAAACTGTTTGAGGAAACGCAGATCGTTTTCGAAGAATGCACGCAGATCGGTCACGCCGTAACGCAACATGGTCAGGCGCTCCATACCCATGCCGAAGGCGAAGCCGGAATAGACTTCCGGGTCAATGCCGACATTGCGCAGAACATTCGGGTGCACCATGCCGCAGCCCAGCACTTCCAGCCATTTGCCGTTTTTCCCCATCACGTCCACTTCCGCGGAGGGTTCGGTGAACGGGAAATAGGAAGGACGGAAACGGATCTGCAGATCGGCCTCAAAGAAGTTATTCAGGAAGTCATGCAGCGTGCCTTTCAGGTTGGTGAAGCTGATATCTTTATCAATGATCAGCCCTTCCATCTGGTGGAACATCGGCGTGTGCGTCTGGTCGTAGTCGTTACGGTAAACGCGGCCCGGCGCAATGATGCGGATAGGCGGCTGCTGGGCTTTCATGGTACGGATCTGTACGCCGGAGGTTTGGGTACGCAGCAGGCGCGTGGCATCAAACCAGAAGGTGTCATGGTCAGCACGGGCCGGGTGGTGGCCCGGAATGTTCAGCGCATCGAAGTTGTGATAGTCATCTTCAATCTCCGGGCCGGTTGCCACAGAGAAGCCCAGCTCGCCAAAGAACTGCTCAATACGGTCAATAGTGCGGGTGACCGGGTGCAGGCCGCCATTTTCCATCCGGCGCCCCGGCAGGGAGACATCAATGGTCTCTTCTGCCAGCCGTGCATTCAGCGCAGCACTCTCCAGGCTTTGCTTACGGGCATTCAGGGCTTCCTGCACCTGCTGCTTGGCATCGTTAATCACTGCACCGGCCGCCGGGCGCTCTTCCGGCGGCAGCTCACGCAGTGATTGCATCTGTAAGGTAAAATGGCCCTTCTTGCCTAAATATTCGACGCGTACCAACTCCAACGCGGCAACATCCTTGGCATCTTCTACGGCTGCCTTGGCATTGGCAACCAGCTCTGCGAGATGTGGCATTGCTTTCCTCTTCTTCTGGCCAAATGGCCCGATGTCTGTTTATTATTTTCGCCGGTCAACGATGACCCGCGCCTGTAACCTGCTGATTCCTTAAAAGATGTGGCATCATGCCTGCCTTTAACGCCAAAAAAAAAGCCTCCGCGAGGGAGGCTTGGCGCTGTTTTCCGTTTCTTCTCTTACGCGCAGAAGCCCCCTGAGATCAGGTGCTAAAGTAAAAAAAGAAGCGGAAAACAACAGTATTCATGTTGGGCGTGCCTTAAAAATCAGCTGGCGGCTATTGTCAGGTTTTGCGGGGCAGAATGTCAAACATTCTCTTTAAATTACAACGTAAAAGAGGGAGCAAGCTCCCTCTTTTAACTGACTTACGCCAGTGCTGCTTTCGCTTTCTCAACCAGTGCGCTGAAGGCCACTTTGTCGAAGACTGCGATGTCAGCCAGAATCTTACGGTCAATTTCAATAGAGGCTTTTTTCAGGCCGTTAATGAATTTGCTGTAAGACATGTCGTTCTGACGGGCTGCGGCGTTGATACGCGCAATCCACAGTTGACGGAACTGACGTTTCTTTTGACGACGGTCACGGTAAGCGTATTGACCAGCTTTGATAACAGCCTGGAATGCAACACGATATACGCGCGAACGGGCACCGTAGTAACCTTTCGCCTGTTTTAAGATTTTTTTGTGACGTGCACGTGCAATCACACCACGTTTTACGCGAGCCATATGCTCTCCTGAGTATTATTCTTGATTAAAAAAAGTGTAATTATGCGTACGGCAGACATGCGACGACAAGGCCAAGATCACTCTTAGATACCATGCCTTTAGGACGCAGATGACGTTTACGCTTAGTAGCTTTTTTGGTCAGAATATGACGCAGGTTAGCGTGCTTACGCTTGAAACCACCGTTGGCGGTCTTTTTAAAGCGTTTAGCGGCGCCACGTACGGTTTTGATCTTTGGCATTTTAATTTCCACTTCGCATTGTTAATTACAACGAACCAGAAGGCGAAAAAATCCCACGCTACGCGAACGCAGCGCGGGACTTATTACTTGGAAGCCTTACTGTTTCTTCTTAGGTGCGAGCACCATAATCATCTGACGGCCTTCGATCTTCGAAGGGAAGGACTCGACAACGGCCAAATCAGAATCTTCACACAGGTCTTTACGGACGCGGTTAAGCACTTCCATACCGATCTGTTGGTGCGCCATTTCACGCCCGCGGAAACGCAGGGTGATTTTGGCTTTATCGCCATCTTCCAGAAAGCGAACCAGGTTGCGCAGTTTGACCTGATAGTCGCCATCATCGGTACCAGGCCGGAATTTGATTTCCTTGACCTGAATAACTTTTTGTTTTTTCTTCTGTTCTTTGGTGGACTTGCTCTTCTCGTAGAGGAATTTGCCGTAATCCATCACGCGGCAGACCGGCGGTTCGGCATTTGGGCTGATTTCCACTAAATCAACGCCTGCTTCCTCAGCTTTCTCAAGAGCTTCATTCAGACTGACAATACCAATCTGCTCGCCATCGACGCCTGTAAGGCGCACTTCTTGGGCGCGAATTTCTCTGTTAATGCGATTCGGACGCGCCGGTTGAACTCTTTTTCCGCCTTTAATACTTTATTCCTCCAGTTGATGAAGACTTCTGCTGCGTATCTCGCTGAGCAGTTTGTCTACGACTTCGTTGACGTCCAGGCTCCCCAGGTCTTTTCCACGGCGGGTGCGAACGGCAACTTTGCCTGTTTCCACCTCTTTATCACCGCAAACCAACATGTAGGGAACACGACGCAACGTGTGTTCACGAATTTTAAAGCCTATCTTCTCGTTTCTCAAGTCCGCTTTCACGCGAATGCCGACTTCCTGCAATTTTTTGGTCACTTCTTCAACGTACTCTGCCTGGCTGTCAGTAATGTTCATCACCACAACCTGCACCGGTGCCAGCCAGGTCGGGAAGAAGCCGGCGTACTCTTCGGTAAGGATACCGATGAAACGCTCCATCGACCCAAGGATGGCACGGTGAATCATGACCGGGACCTGGCGGTCATTGTTCTCTCCGACATACGAGGCGCTCAAACGGCCTGGCAGAGAGAAGTCGAGCTGCACGGTACCACACTGCCACGCACGATCCAAACAATCATACAGGGTAAATTCAATTTTCGGTCCGTAGAACGCGCCCTCACCCGGCTGGTAGTCAAACGGGATCGCATTTTCAGTCAGGGCGGCGGCCAGATCGTCTTCGGCACGGGTCCACATCTCATCGGAACCGATGCGTTTTTCCGGGCGGGTGGACAATTTTACCACAATTTTTTCAAAACCGAAGGTGCTGTACATGTCGTACACCATCTTGATGCAGGCATTCACCTCATCACGCACCTGATCTTCAGTACAGAAGATGTGGGCATCATCCTGCGTAAAGCCGCGCACGCGCATCAGGCCATGCAACGCACCGGACGGCTCATTACGGTGGCAACTGCCGAATTCCGCCATACGCAGCGGCAGGTCACGGTAGGATTTCAGGCCCTGGTTGAAGATCTGCACGTGGCCCGGGCAGTTCATCGGCTTGATGCAATATTCACGGTTTTCTGAGGAGGTGGTAAACATCGCCTCTTTATAGTTGTCCCAGTGCCCGGTTTTTTCCCACAACACGCGGTCCATCATGAACGGGCCTTTCACTTCCTGGTACTGGTACGCTTTGAGCTTCATGCGCACAAAGGCTTCCAGTTCACGGAAGATGGTCCAGCCATCGTTATGCCAGAACACCATACCCGGCGCCTCTTCCTGCATATGGTAGAGATCAAGCTGCTTGCCGATGCGGCGGTGGTCACGCTTGGCCGCCTCTTCCAGACGTTGCAGGTAGGCGTTCAGCTGTTTCTTGTCTGCCCAGGCCGTCCCGTAGATGCGTTGCAGCATCTTATTGTTGCTGTCACCACGCCAGTAAGCGCCGGAGGTTTTCTGCAGTTTGAAGTGGTGGCAGAAACGCATGTTCGGCACGTGCGGGCCGCGGCACATGTCCACGTACTCTTCGTGATGGTAAAGACCGGGATGGTCATCATGGCTGATATTCTCATCCAGGATCGCCATCTTGTAAGTTTCACCGCGGGCGGCGAAGGTATCACGCGCCTCCTGCCAGCTCACTTTCTTCTTGATGACGTCGTAGTCTTTGTCCGCCAGCTCATGCATCCGCTTTTCCAGCAGATCCAGATCTTCCTGGGTCAGCGTGCGGTCGATATCGACATCATAATAGAAGCCGTTATCAATCACCGGGCCGATAGCCATTTTGGTGTCCGGCCACAGCTGTTTGATGGCGTGCCCCAGCAGGTGCGCACAGGAGTGGCGCAGGATTTCCAGGCCTTCCGGGTCTTTGGCGGTGATGATGGCAAGCTGGGCGTCGGTCTCGATCAGGTCACCGGCATCAACCAGCTCCCCGTTTACGCGGCCGGCAATACAGGCTTTCGCCAGGCCGGGGCCGATATCCAGGGCCACATCCATCGGGGATACGGCACGGTCATAGTGACGCTGGCTTCCATCAGGAAGAGTAATAACAGGCATGATAATTCCTTATCTACAGTGGTGAACCACACGACAGTTCACATGCAGTAATAAATTTGAGTGTATTTTCAACGCATGGACAAAAATCTAACCCACAATTGTTACATTTCCATCCATACGGGCAACAAGGCTGGCGGCGGGCTGAGCCGCCGGCAGCCTGCGGATAGTAACACTAATTAATTTAGTGATTCCAACCTCTTTCTTGGGAATTCTCTGATCGCGTTCAGGCAGAGGAAGGCAGGGAAAGGGGAATACCCGATGCCCCGGCGGATTACCGGGGCATCAGGGTAATCAGTTGGCGGGGGCCGGCGAGGCGAGTACCCCGGTGCCTGCCGGAATAGCCGTGAAACGGCTTAAAATGTCATTCCAGGTCTGGTCTGGATGGAGATCCGGGAACTGCTGCGGATAAATAAACTTCGCCAGATATTCCAGCCCAACGATGTTGTACGGGTGGTTGTAGAAGTTGTGATAGATGCCGTAGAACCGCTGGTTGCGGATCGCCGAGACCTCACTGAAGCCTGGCCGGCTCTTCATTTTCGTAAAGGCCGCATTGACCTGGGTTTGCGTGACGTTGTAACCGAAGGGTACCGCCGCATTATTTTTGCTGGCCCATTGGGAGCCGGACACGATGTAAACATCTGGTTTCAGGCTGATGACTTTTTCCAGGGAAATATCGCCGGTGGCACCCGGCAGCAAGGAGGAGCCGATGTTCCGTGCCCCTACGGCTTCCACCAGCGCCCCCCACCCTACATGGGCGTGGGTAAAGCAACAGGCGTCCAGCCCACCCAACCCCGCCTTGGCTTCGATAAAGACCAGCGGCTTAGGCTCCACGCTTTTCACCTTATCCAGCAGCGCCTGATAGTGCTGCTGATAAAAGTCGGTATAGGCTTTCGCTTCCTGCTCACGGTTAAGCACCTCGCCCAACAGGGTCACGCTTTTCGGGGTGTCTTCCACTGGTTTCAGCATGGTGTCAATGAACAGCACCGGCACATTCAGCGCCTTCATTTTTTCCAGAACGCCGGTTTCAGTCAGCGAAGGTTTGGCACGCAGCTGCGCCACCATCAGATCCGGGCGCTCGGCGATCACGCTTTCAAGATTGACTTCCCCTTTATCACTGAAGCCCATATCCAGAATTTTTTTCGCGGCGGGCCATTTCTGGTCAAGCAGTTGCCAGGTCGCGCCATCACTCTTTTTCAGCAGGTTATTCCAGGCCACCACGCGGGCAAACGGGTCTTGCCGGTCAAGCAGTGCCAGCGCCAGGATGTCACGGCCATCCTGCACGATGATGCGTTTCGGCTCCTGCTTGAGAGTGACCGTCTGGCCGGCGGTGTCGGTAACAGTCAGTGGGTAAGTGGTGGCCATAACGGGGGCGGCACAGCAAAAGGCTACAGCGGCAGCCAGCAGAGAAAGGGAACGCGGCACGGAGAACTCCTGTAAAAAAGTGTGCATGGATAGTAATGAGAATTGATTACATTATCAATCATGCACTCTGCCCGTTTTCCTTTTCATGCCCCCCGCTGACTTCGCGCCCGGTCATCACGCCTCTGGCAACAAAGACTGATAGGCGGTATTGACCTTCCAGAGATACCGGGGTGCCTGTGGCGCCGGGTGGTTCGCCTGAATATGCGCATAAAACGCCGTAGGCGAGAGCCGGTTGATGGCGCGAACCGCTTGTTTGCGATCCGGCGAGAAGGTGCGTAACAGCGCGCCGGCCCCGTTGACATAGGCCACCGTGACGGCATAACGCAGCGTCAGCGGGTCATCAATCCCGGCCAGCTGGCGCTGGAGCATACTGAGATAAGCCGTGCCCAGCTCAATGTTGGTCTCAGGATCTTTCAGTTCGCGGCTGCTGGGTTGCCCGCGCCGCCCCTGAAGCTGGTAGGCATCACGCCCGGCGGTTGAGGCTTTGAGTTGCATCAGCCCAACCGCATTGGAGTGGCTGACCACGTCCGGGTTAAAGCCGGATTCCACCTGAATAATGGCTTTGACCAATGTTTCATCCACCCCGTAGCGCCGCGCAGCCTGGTGGATCGTCTGGTTATAGGCCAGCGCATTCATATTGGTACCGCTAAAGACCTTGCCACTGGCCTGATGCTCTTTTTTCTGACCGGCGCACCCTGCCAGCAGCAGCGCCACCAGCAAATAGCTCAGTTTTCGGTTTATGCTCATTCCCTGTTTCCCGCTGTGTTGCACATAGTCACCGGCGTCAGGATACCGGCTCCGGCGCACTACCTGAATAGGATTCTTGAACTATTCTGAAGCATATCCCAATAAATAATGAGGTGAATTATGGCGTTGTCACACCCCAAACCCTATGTCGTCACCTTTCGCTATCAGGAGCAAGGGCTGGCCGACCTGGCGAAACTCACCAATCAGCTGACGCTGGCGGGGTTTACAACCTCGTTAACCAGCGAGGATGGCGTACTGCATGAACTGGGCACCAACAGCTATGGCATCAGCGGCCTGCACAGCAAAGAGGATGTCACCGAACTGGCGACCCGGCTTGGTGAAACCGCGCTGGGCCAGACGCCGGACGTAAGCCTGATTTCGCTGGAAGAGTACCTGCAACAGATTGAACAGGTAAAATTACCGCCAAAAGCGTGATCGGCCACGCGCCGGATTGCACAATTTTTGCGCTTTTTTCAGGCGTACTATCAATCGCGTATATACTTCGTAGGGCAAACTGCCCCGGCAGCGCCCTATCGGGCCTGCCTGTGCGCCAGATCGTTTTTTATCAGTGCCTTTAACGCCCTGATGAATCACCGGCCGGACGGAGGGTATTACCATGTGGCAAGCCATTAGTCGTCTGTTGAATGATCACCTTGGTGTCGCAGAGATACGTGAGCGTGTGGAGTTGCCCGGGGGTGAAATCCATCCGGCCTGGCGTGTGAGTTATGGCGAGCATGACGTGTTTGTCAAAGCCGACCGCCGCGAGCTGCTGCCGATGTTTACGGCAGAAGCGGATCAGCTTGACCTGCTGGCCCGCAGTAAAACGGTGCAGGTACCGCAGGTGTACGGTGTGGGCAGTGACCGGGATGACAGTTTCCTGTTGCTGGAATATATCCCCCTGCGCCCGCTGGATGGGCCCGCGGCTTACCGCCTTGGGCAGCAGCTGGCGGCCTTACATCAGTGGAGTGAACAACTGCAGTTTGGCCTGGATTTTGATAACGATCTGGCCACGCTGCCGCAGCCCAACAGCTGGCAAAGGCGCTGGAGCACTTTTTTCGCCGAGCAGCGCATTGGCTGGCAATTACAGCTGGCGGCTGAAAAAGGCATGGTGTTCGGCAACATGGAAGAGATTATTGACCTGGTAAAACAGCAGTTGCATAACCACCAGCCTCAGCCCTCGCTGTTGCATGGTGACCTGTGGCCCGGGAACTGCGCGCTCGGCCCGGATGGCCCGGTACTGTTTGACCCGGCCTGCTACTGGGGTGACCGGGAGTGTGACCTGGCGATGCTGCCGCGCTACCCCGACCTGCCGGCCCAGCTGTATGACGGCTATGAGAGCGTCTGGCCGCTGCCGGAGGACTTCCCTGCCCGCCAGCCGCTTTATCAACTCTACTTCCTGCTTAACCGCAGCAACCTGTTCGGTGGCCAGCACCTTGTCGCTGCCCAGCGTGCCGTAGACCAGCTGTTGCACCCGGAACCGTTCTGAGCGCATAAAAAAACCCGGCAGCACCGGGTTTCTTCAGGTGGGCGCAGCGCCTCAGGCAATCAGCCCCAGCAGCTTCAGCACCAGCCAGGCGATCACCGCAATCACCACCGGCAGAATATAGAGCGAGAACACCTGCAAAAAGATCGTGTGGCGCGGCAGGACAATCCGCTCTTCTACCTGCGCCCGTGACCGCCCCTCACTGCCGCGTGCCTGCTCCAGAATCATCTGGTCTTCCACCCCTTCGCGGACATGGCGGACTTGTCGCGACATGCGTGCGCCGGAAGCCTGTAACGCCAGCCCCACGAAGATCAGAATATAAATCACCGCGAACATCAGGTTAGCCCCGCTCAGCCCCTGGCCCAGTGCCGGCACCGGCGAGTTGTGCCAGAAAATGTTCAGGAAAGGGGTGTTAAAGCGGACCATATCGATCATGACGTGCAGGAAATCCAGCATCACTGCATTGATGCCCTGAGTCTGTTTGCTTTGGCTGTAGATAAAATTCAGCAGTGAGATCACTGTCGACAGCAGGGCCGGAATAAACACTACCCAGCCTAATACCCGTTTGAGCACGGCAACGCGCCCAGCCTGTTGATACGTCATGGATTCCCCTTGTAAAGACGTCATTCCTGTCAGCCAAGTGTACCTACAGTTATAAAAAGCGCCCAAACTTTTCATGATTTAGCAATGCAAGGCATCACAGGCGCTTACGCCGTGAACAAAGCATGTTCAGCCTGCAGCGGGCAATGGTAGAGTGACGGCGATAGCCTTTTTCTTTCTCTGCTTTGAGGAGCCTCTGCGCATGGCCTATGTCCGACCGATACACGCGGCAATTTTTGATATGGATGGGTTGCTGATTGATTCAGAGCCGTTATGGACCCAGGCTGAGCTGGATATCTTCGGCGACCTGGGGCTGGATCTCACCCAGCGTGATAGCTTGCCGGACACGCTGGGGCTGCGCATCGATCAGGTGGTCGAGATGTGGTATCAGGCGATGCCGTGGCAAGGGCCCAGCCGGGACGAGGTCACCGGGATGATCATCGCCCGCGCCATTGCGCTGGTGGACCAGCACCGCCCCCTGCTGCCCGGCGTTACTCATGCCCTTGAACTCTGCCGCCGGCAGGGGCTGAAAATCGGCCTGGCCTCCGCCTCACCCCGGTTTATGCTGGATAAGGTGCTGGCTATGTTTGCGCTGGAAGAGTATTTCCCGGTGCGGGTTTCTGCCCAGCCGCTGGCGTACAGCAAACCTCACCCGGAGGTTTACCTGCTGGCGGCGGCACAGCTGGGGGTTGATCCCCTGAATTGCGTCACGCTGGAAGATTCGGTTAACGGCATGATTGCCACCAAAGCGGCGCGGATGCGCTCGATTGTGGTACCGGCCGCGGAGAACCGCGGGGATGCGCGCTGGGCGCTGGCAGAGGTTAAGCTGGACTCGCTGGCGCAATTGCGCGTTGAGCACCTTATCTGATAACACGCTGACATCACACTTCACCACAGGCCGGGCGGATGAGCCGCCCGGCTTCCTGCAGGTCGGGCGTTATAAAAAGTCATCGCGCTTCGGCGAGAAGGTATCGATCAGAATACTGCCCGCTTCCAGCGCCACCACGCCGTGCATCTCATGCCTGACGGCCCGGTAGGCATCGCCGGTTCTCAGCACCTGTTTTACCCCCTCAATTTCCACCTCAAAACTGCCGGCGGCGACATAGGCAATCTGGTCATGGATATCGTGCTGATGCGGGGTGCCGATGGCCCCTTTTTCAAAATGAACCGCCACCATCATCAGTTCATCGCTCCAGGTCATCACTTTGCGTTTGATGCCCTGCCCCAGGTCGTCCCACGGGGTCTCTTGATCGAAAAAGAACGTCTTCATGCTCTGCTCCTGTCGCCAAAGGGGGTAGCGGCCCATACTACGGGTTACTGATGCGCCGTCAGTGCAAAAATAGCAAAAGCATGACGCCCTTCAAAAAATAAATAAAACATCATTTCATATTTATTGAATTCACATCCCGCAGGCACTATGCTTTTTTCAGAACGAGGATGAACCGGGCACACTCCGGAGAGGCCGGCTGTCGCTGCCACGCGGCCGGCCTCTCTGCCCGGTGCATTCCCTCCCACGGGCCTCCGCCCGCTACGCCACTCCCTCAAGAGGCACTGACATGCAAGTCCGTCAAAGCATTCACAGCGAACACGCCAAACAACTCGATACTGCCGGCCTGCGCCGGGAGTTCCTGATTGAGAAGATTTTCGAAGACGATACCTACACCATGACCTACAGTCATATCGACCGCATCATCATCGGCGGCATCAAGCCGGTGCAGAACAGCGTATCGATTGGCGGGGAAGTGGGTAAACAACTGGGCGTCAGCTATTTTCTGGAGCGCCGGGAACTGGGGGTGATCAACATCGGCGGGCCGGGCCTGATCGTGGTTGATGGTGACACCTTTGAAATCGGCTCTGAGGAAGCGCTTTACGTCGGCAAAGGGGCACAGGAAGTGGTGTTCAGCAGCGTGGACGCCGCGCGCCCGGCTAAGTTCTATTACAACAGCGCCCCGGCCCACACCACGTTCCCGACCCGCAAAATCACTCTGGCGGAAGCCTCGCCCCAGACGCTGGGCGACGACGCCACCAGCAACCGCCGCACCATCAACAAATTCATCGTGCCGGATGTGCTGCCGACCTGCCAGCTCACCATGGGGCTGACCAAACTGGCGGACGGCAACCAGTGGAACACCATGCCGTGCCATACCCATGAGCGCCGTATGGAAGTCTACTTCTATTTCGATATGGATGAGGACACCGCCGTCTTCCATATGATGGGTGAACCGCAGGAGACGCGCCATCTGCTGGTACACAACGAGCAGGCGGTGATTTCGCCAAGCTGGTCAATCCATGCCGGGGTCGGCACCAAACGCTATACCTTTATCTGGGGCATGATTGGTGAAAACCAGGTATTCGATGACATGGACCACGTGGCTGTGGCCGACCTGCGCTGACCCGCGCACCTGCCGCTGACGGCATAACCCGCGCCAATCCGGCTGCTGACAAGAGAAGCGAGAGATGATGCTGAATGCGTTTGAACTGAAAGATAAGGTGGCCATGGTCACAGGCTGCAATACCGGCCTGGGCCAGGGTATGGCGATTGGCCTGGCCCAGGCGGGCTGCGACATCGTGGGCGTGAATATGTCGGAACCCACTGACACCCGGCAGGCGGTAGAGGCGCTGGGACGGCGTTTTCTGGCAGTGAAAGCGGACCTGAGCCGCACCGACGTGATTCCGTCGGTGGTGGAACAGGCGGTCACAGCCTTCGGCAAGATTGATATTCTGGTCAATAACGCCGGCATTATCCGCCGGGAAGATGCCCTGTCCTTCACCGAGCAGGACTGGGATGACGTGATGAACGTCAATATCAAAACCCTGTTTTTCCTGTCACAGGCGGTGGCGCATCAGTTCATTAAACAGGGCAACGGCGGCAAGATCATCAATATCGCCTCCATGCTCTCTTTCCAGGGCGGCATCCGCGTACCTTCTTATACCGCCTCCAAAAGTGCGGTAATGGGCGTGACCCGGCTGCTGGCCAATGAGTGGGCAAAGCACCGGATTAATGTCAATGCCATCGCGCCGGGTTACATGGCCACCAACAATACCCAGCAGTTGCGTGACGATGAAGACCGCAGCAAAGCGATCCTGGACCGCATCCCGGCCGGCCGCTGGGGCGCCCCGGAAGATATGATGGGGCCGGTGGTGTTCCTGGCCTCAGCGGCGGCAGATTATGTTAACGGCTATACGCTGGCGGTTGACGGCGGCTGGCTGGCGCGGTAACGTTCCGGCGCATCACGATAACGCGGCCCTGGCCGCGTTTTTTTATGCCTGCACTTCCCTGCTGCCCGCCTGTTTTTATCTGCTTTCACCCTCCGGCTGATTCCGCTTGCAAATAGTTACAGGGTAACGGCTTCCGCGCGCCAACAATATGTTTTATACTGGATAAATTACCAGTTTTTCAGTCAGGATTGTCGTATGACTGCCGAAGGGCATCTCATTTTTTCTGTTGCCTGTGCCATTTTCGCCAAAAAGGCAGAACTTTCCCCTGAGCTGGCACAGGGTGACTGGTGGCATATTATCCCCGGCGCGTTGGTCACTTCGCTGCTACCGGACATAGACCACCCTAATTCGCTGCTCGGCCAACGGCTGAAATGGCTTTCGCTGCCCATTTCCCGCCTGTGTGGCCACCGTGGGTTTACCCATAGCCTGCTGGCTGTCGCCGGCGGTATTTTTCTGTTCCGCTCTCAGGTGCCCGCTGACTGGGGTATTCCGCTGGATGTGCTGCACGCGATGATCATTGGCTACCTGAGCCACATCATGGCCGATATGCTCACCCCGGCCGGTGTCCCGTTGCTGTGGCCCTGCCGCTGGCGCTTCCGTTTGCCGATTCTGAACAGCCAGCGCGGCAACCAGCTGGAGCGCACGCTGTGCCTGGTGCTGGTGGGGCTGGCAGTCTGGTGGCAACAGGGGCCGGGCTTTATCAATACGCTCCATCTCCAGTCATTGGGCCAGTTTCTAAAGAATATCACCTCAATCTGAGCACCTTATCGCCATCTTGTTTAAATAACCGCCTGAATCACAGGAAAAGTTATAAGCCATAAGATCTGGTTATAAGCGCCCTTATTGCGGCCTGTTACCCTATACGCAGGCAAAAGTCAGGGTAAACCGTCTGAAAAAACGGGTGCCCTGAAAATAATGCACTGTTTATTGGATAACTTCTGGAGAGTTGGGTATGAATCTTCCGCTCGTTATTAACGTAGTGGTTTTTGTTGCCCTCCTGTGGCTTTTGGCGCAAACCCGCCATAAGGCCTGGAGCCTGGCAAAAAAAGTGTTGGCAGGTCTGGTGCTGGGCGTGCTGTTTGGCCTCGGCCTGCAGGCGGTTTACGGCTCAGACAGCGAAACGCTGAAAACCTCAATCAGCTGGTTCAACATCGTCGGCAATGGTTATGTGCAGTTGCTGCAGATGATTGTGATGCCGCTGGTGTTTGCTTCTATTCTGAGCGCGGTGGCAAAGCTGCATAATGCCTCTTCCCTGGGCAAAATCAGCGTCCTGACCATCGGCACCCTGCTTATCACTACCATGATTGCGGCACTGGTCGGCGTGCTGGTGACCTGGCTGTTCCACCTGACGGCAGATGGCCTGGTACAGGGCGCGCAGGAGACGGCGCGTCTGGCCGCCTTGCAGACGAACTATGCCGGTAAAGTCGCAGATTTGACCGTCCCGCAACTGCTGCTCTCTTTCGTGCCGAAAAACCCGTTTGCCGAACTGACCGGTGCCAGCCCGACGTCCATCATCAGCGTGGTGATCTTTGCTGCGTTCCTGGGTGTGGCGGCGTTGCAGCTGCTGAAAGATGACAAAACCAAAGGCGAGCGTGTGCTGGTGGCCATCGATACCCTGCAATCCTGGGTGATGAAGCTGGTGCGCCTGGTAATGAAACTGACGCCGTATGGCGTGCTGGCACTGATGACCAAAGTCGTGGCCGGTTCCAACGTCCAGGACATCATCAAGCTCGGTAGCTTCGTGGTGGCGTCTTATCTCGGCCTGGGCATCATGTTTGTGGTTCACGCCCTGTTCCTGGCCGGTGTCGGGGTCAACCCCGGCCGCTTCTTCCGCAAAGTCTGGCCGGTGCTGACGTTCGCCTTCACCAGCCGTTCCAGCGCCGCGACCATTCCGCTGAGCGTGGAAGCGCAAACCCGCCGCCTGGGTATCCCGGAATCTATCGCCAGCTTCTCCGCCTCCTTTGGCGCGACCATCGGGCAGAACGGCTGTGCCGGGCTCTACCCGACCATGCTGGCCGTAATGGTGGCCCCGACGGTGGGCATCAACCCGTTTGACCCGGTATGGATTGCCACGCTGGTGGGCATCGTGACCCTCAGCTCTGCCGGTGTGGCGGGCGTGGGTGGCGGCGCGACTTTCGCGGCGCTGATTGTGCTGCCGGCGATGGGCCTGCCGGTGACGCTGGTGGCGTTGCTGATCTCCGTCGAACCGTTGATCGATATGGGACGTACTGCCCTGAACGTCAGTGGTTCAATGACGGCCGGTACCGTGACCAGCCAGCTGATGCGCCAGACTGACAACGCGCTGATGGACGCAGACGAGACGGCAGAACTGGCGCACCGCTGATTCCGCTGAAGGTAAGCTGCACAAAAAAACCGGCGCATCGTGCGCCGGTTTTTTTATCGGTTCATGTAGCCATCAGAACGGATAGTCGTGATAGCCCATTTGTTCGGAGATATTGCGGGCAGCGGTGTGCAGCATCGCGACGTAATCCACTTTCGCCTCTTCCGAGAAGCGGATAGTCGGGAACGACATGCTCAGGCCGGCGATCACCACGCCAAAGCGGTCGAATACCGGCACCGCCAGGCAACGCAGCCCCTCTTCCTGCTCTTCGTTGTCCTCACCGTAACCCTGCTCACGCACCAGATCGAGCACCGGCATCAGCTCATCTGCGCTGCCGACCGTGCGCGAGGTGCTGCGGGTAAATTCCACATCCTTCAACACTTCCGCCACGTCTTTGCGATCGCGCCAGGCCAGTAACACTTTGCCGATGGCCGTGCTGTGCAGCGGGTTACGGCGGCCGATGCGGGAATACATACGCAGGTTATACATGGAGTCAATTTTATGGATGTAGACGATGCTGTCTTCATCCAGCGCCCCGAGGTGGATGGTTTCCCGGGTCAGCTTTGACAGCTCACGCATTTCGATGTCAGCACTGCGGATCAGATCGACGTTCTGCAACGCCTTGGCCCCCAGTTCAAACAGCTTCAGTGTCAGTGAATACTTCTCTGACTCCCCCTCCTGCGCCACGTAGCCCAGGGACTTCATGGTTTGCAGAAAGCGATAGACAGTGCTCTTAGACATCATCACCCGCTGGGAGAGTTCAGTAATCCCAATTTCCCGTTCTTCACCCAGCGCCTGAAGGATGCCGAACACCTTAAGTACGGAGGAAACGGAATCGGGTTGTTTATCAAAATCTGCAATAGCCATGGTTGCCTTACCTTCTCCGGCCCGCTGTATGGCCCGGATTAATGGGTTTCAAAAAAATCAGAACAGTAATTCAGTATAAAAGAAATAGCGCACAGTTAGCAATCTACGGGACTTTCAGGCACCTTTCACTCTTTCTTCATGCTGATAAGAAAATATCTCACCGCCGTCACAATTTAATGAAACGTTGGTTTATTTTTTTTATTTATACGTTTTAATTAATGCCATTCCCTAACCGCGGGCTGCGTATTGTGTGGCCCGGCCAGAGTGAGAGACCCACATGTATACCTTGCGCAGCTTTGATTTTTTCCCGCGCCAGGAGGATGCCGTGGCCCTGGCATTTCGCGAGCCGCAGGAGCCTTTTCCTGAACATACCCACGATTTTAATGAAATCTTCATTGTGGATGGCGGCAGCGGGTTACACGTTCTGAATGATTTCCCGTACACCATTAATTGCGGCATGTGCTTTTACATCAATGCCGACGATCGTCATCTGTTCGAACAAGTGGACGACTTGCGGCTGGTCAATATTCTCTACCGGCCTAATGCCTCTTTTACCTTCATTAAAAACTTCAGCCACCTCTTACCCTCACCGGATGATGGGTGTGTCTGGAGCATCAGCCCGGTGCTGAAAAAAGCGCTGAAAAGCCTGCTGGATGAGATGAAACTTCAGGTTGAACAGGAGCCGTTGATTGAGCAGTGCCGCCAGGAGACGCTGTTTTTGCGCATCCTGATGCTGTTGCGCCAAGGGCGTTACCGGGTTACCCCCACCGGTTCTAACCAGGATAAACTGCAACAAATCCTGCTCTACCTGCAACAAAACCCGCAGGATGACATTAACTGGGAGGCGCTGGCTGAGCGCTTTTTTATCACGCCCCGTACCCTGCATCGCCAGTTCCTCAGCCATACCGGCCAGACGCCGCAGAAATACCTGAATACCCTGCGGCTGAACCGGGCGAAATACCAGATTCAGTCTACGGATGACACCCTGACGGAGATCGCCTTTGCCTGCGGTTTCAGCGACAGCAATAACTTTTCTACGTCGTTCAAAAAAGCGTTTGGGGTCAGCCCCAGCCAGTTGCGTAAATCATTGCACTACAACTAACCTCTGCCGGGCAGCGGTTGCTTACAAAAAAGAGGCCGGTTACCGGCATGAAACGCCACGCTTAAATAATTAGCATGGTAATATTTTAAACATCACCTATTTAGCCTCAGACTGCTTTCATGACCGCAACCCCTGCTGACGGACTGCCCGTCCCCCAACGTTATGGCGCGATCCTGGCCATCGCCCTGGGTATTATTGTTTCCGTACTGGATGGCGCCATCGCCAACGTTGCGCTGCC
Source organism: Chimaeribacter californicus (assembly GCF_002858675.1). GTDB lineage: Bacteria > Pseudomonadota > Gammaproteobacteria > Enterobacterales > Enterobacteriaceae > Chimaeribacter > Chimaeribacter californicus. The sequence goes on along the minus strand of NZ_PJZF01000001.1, from coordinate 331,837 downwards.
GACCATTGCCAAAGATCTGCATGCCAGCCCGGCCTCTTCCATCTGGATTGTGAACGCCTACCAACTGGCAATCACCATCTCTCTGCTTTCACTCTCCTCATTGGGGGATATTCTAGGCTATCGCCGTATCTATCAGGCCGGGTTGCTGGTGTTCAGCATTACCTCTGTGTTTTGCGCCCTGTCCGACTCGTTAACCACTCTGACCATCGCCCGCGTGCTGCAAGGGTTTGGCGCGGCGGCGATCATGAGCGTCAATACCGCCCTGATACGTATTATCTACCCGCAGCGCTATCTGGGGCGCGGTATGGGCATCAACGCGCTGATTGTGGCGGTCTCTTCCGCAGCCGGGCCAACGGTGGCCTCTGCCATTCTCTCTTTTGCCGCCTGGCCCTGGCTGTTCGCCATTAATCTGCCGATTGGCCTGGTGGCGTTGGCACTCGGTATGAAGTTTTTACCGGCCAACCTCAGCCGCCGTAAAGGCCAGCGTTTTGATGTGCTGAGCGGAGTATTGAATGCCCTGACCTTCGGCTTGCTGATTACCGCGCTGAGCGGCTTTGCCCAGGGGCAGAGCCGGCTGCTGACGCTGGGGGAAGTACTGGTGCTGCTGATTGTCGGCGTGGTGTTTGTCCGGCGGCAGCTGAATCAGCCCTTCCCGCTATTGCCGGTTGATCTGCTGCGTATCCCGATCTTTTCGCTGTCAATCGGCACTTCAGTCTGCTCCTTCAGTGCCCAGATGCTGGCCTTTGTGTCGTTGCCGTTCTTCCTGCAAACCGTGCTGGGCCGAAGTGAAGTGGAAACCGGCCTGCTGCTGACACCCTGGCCGCTGGCGACGATGGTGATGGCCCCGATTGCCGGAAGGCTGGTGGAGCGCTACCACGCCGGGCTGCTGGGCGGCATCGGCCTGCTGGTGTTTGCCGGTGGCCTCTTTGCGCTGGCGTTACTGCCGGCCTCCCCCAGTGACGGCGATATTATCTGGCGGATGATCCTGTGTGGTGCCGGTTTCGGCCTGTTTCAGTCGCCCAACAATCATACCATTATCAGCGCCGCCCCGCGTGAGCGCAGCGGCGGGGCCAGCGGTATGCTCGGTACGGCCCGCCTGCTGGGCCAGACGGCCGGCGCGGCGCTGGTAGCACTGATGTTTAATCTGTTTTCACAGGCCGGCACCCATGCCTCACTGCTGCTGGGCGGCACGCTGGCGGCGGGTGGTGCGGTGGTCAGCTTCCTGCGGATGACCCAGCAACGCGGCCCGGCCGCAGAAAGCCCCCCGTCACCGCAGAGCCCACCGCGCTGACGCCATAAAAAAGCCCCGCACACCGGCGGGGCTTTTCCTATTACTTCACGGTCAGTTCAGGTACTGGCCGCTGCGCAGCGCCTCAATCCGCTTATCCAGCGGCGGGTGAGACATGAACAGCTCACTGAGCGATTTATTTTTACCATTGATACAGAACGCCATCATGCTGCCGGCCTCCTGCGGTTCATGGCTGGTTTTCAGCCGTTGCAGCGCCGCAATCATCTTGTCACGCCCGACCAGCTTCGCGGAGCCGGCATCGGCGTGGAATTCACGGTGGCGGGAGAACCACATGGTGATGATGCTGGCCAGAATACCAAAGACCAGCTCCAGCACGGTCGCCACCGCAAAATAGATCAGCGGGTTGCCGTTGCTGCTGCCCTCTTCCTCGCGGTTACCGCCGAGGAAACCGGCCGCCACCTGCGCCAGCAGGCGCGAGATGAAGATAACAAAGGTGTTTACCACCCCCTGGATCAGGGTCATGGTTACCATGTCGCCATTGGCAATGTGGCTGATTTCGTGGGCCAGCACCGCTTCTGCTTCTGCCTGGCTCATGTTCTGCAACAGGCCGGTACTCACTGCCACCAGCGAGGCATCACGCCGGGCACCGGTCGCAAAGGCGTTGATGTCCGCCGCGTGGTAAACCGCCACCTGCGGCATGGCGATGCCCGCCTGTTGTGACTGCTGGCGGATGGTGTCGAGCAGCCAGCGCTCGGTGGCATTACGGGGTTGTTCAATCACTTCGCCGCCGACCGCGCGCAGCGCCATCCATTTGGACATCAGCAGCGAAACCAATGCGCCGCCAAAACCAAACAGCCCGGCCATGATCATTAACCCCATGACACTGCTTGATTGGATCCCTGTCAGGCTGAGAACCAGCCCGAAGACCACCATCACTGCCAGGTTGGTCAGCAGGAATAACGCTATACGCATCATAAAATTGTCACTTCCTCTTCGTTAGGGTTTTGCCGTGCAGGCCACATGCCTGCCCCCTGATCGTATGGGCTTGGCGGCATGATTCAAGCGCTGGCGGCACTTAAGCTGCTAAAATCACAAAACTTTACAAAATGCAGCGATCTGTCTCGCATTGTGAGAAGACTTAAGGGAAATATGTCTGCCCTGCGATTGCCGCGCCTGCCACGGGTGAAACCCGGGGCATAAAAAAAGCGCACCGGAGTGCGCTTTTTCAGGGCGGGCCAGCTTACTTCGCTGCCGCATTACCCTCAGAGGATTCCATCCTGGAAAGATCAAGCGCAATATGCGCCGTCTCATCGAGATAAGGATCGGGCTGCTGGTAATCTTTCGGCAGATCGTCGAGCGATTTCAGCGGTTTTTTCCCTTCGCGTTTGAAGCGCTCATTGATGCGGTTCAGGCGGATGGCGTCATCTTCGTGGTTCTCTTTTTCGCGCTGGGCAAAATTGAGTGACACGATGTCGCGCTTATCTTTGGTCGCCTTATACTTTTCAATGTCCTGCGCAATGCTCTGGAACTCCGGATCGCCGGCGATACGGTCAGCGTGCGTTTTCAGCAGCGCCGGCACGAACGGTTTCATGTCGCCGGTTTTGCTGTAGGTCGCCGCGTTAATGCTGTCCCACGGCAGGGCGTTATCCTCGAAGGCTTCCCCGGTTTCTGCCGCCTCGATACCGGTCGGCATCAGGATGTCCGGCGTAACCCCTTTACGCTGGGTACTGCCGCCGTTAACCCGGTAGAATTTCTGGATGGTGTACTGCACCGAGCCCAGCGCCGGCCACTCAGGGCGCAGCATCTGGTCATAGATGCGGTTCAGCGAACGGTACTGCTGCACGGTGCCCTTACCGAAGGTCGGTTCACCCACAATCAACGCCCGGCCGTAATCCTGCATGGCGGCCGCGAAAATCTCAGACGCCGAGGCGCTGAAGCGGTCAACCAGCACCACCAGCGGCCCTTTGTAATAGACCACGCCGTCGGTGTCGCTGTCTTCACGCACCTTGCCGTTGTTGTCGCGCACCTGAACCACCGGGCCGCTCGGGATGAACAGGCCGGAAAGCGACACCGCCTCGGTCAGCGCGCCGCCGCCGTTGGTCCGCAGATCGATAACCAGGCTGGTGACGTGCTGTTTCTCCATCTTCTGCAACTGCACCTTGACGTCATCCGTCAGGCCCACGTAGAAGCCGGGGATGTCCATCACCGCGACTTTCTGCTTGCCGAAAGTTTTTACCGTCATTTTCACGGCACGGTCTTCCAGGCGGATGCGCTCACGCGTCAGGGTCACGGTACGGGTTTTGGTGCCCTTCCCGGCCGGCAGCACTTCCAGACGCACTTTACTGCCCTTCGGCCCTTTAATCAGCGCGACCACATCATCCAGACGCCAGCCAATCACGTCCACCACCGGTTTGCCGCTCTGGCCTACCCCGACGATACGATCGCCCACGGTGATGTTTTTGCTTTTCGCCGCCGGGCCACCCGGCACCATGGAATTAATGACGGTGTAGTCATCATCCTGTTGCAGCACAGCCCCGATCCCTTCCAGCGACAGGCTCATCTCGGTATTGAACTGCTCGGTGTTACGCGGGGAGAGATAATTGGTGTGCGGGTCAATCTCATGCGCGAACGCATTCATGATCAGCTGGAACACATCTTCGCTGTTGCTCTGCGCCAGACGCTTAATCGCGAAATGGTAGCGTTTGCTGAGCACATCGCGGATCTCTTTTTCATCTTTGCCGGTAAGCTTAAGGTTCAGCTCGTCATATTTGACTTTGGCGTCCCATAGGCTGTTCAGCTCATTGATGTCCTTCGGCCACGGCGCTTTGCTGCGGTCAAGGTCAATGGTGTCATTGCCGGTAAAGTCCATGGGTCTGGCCAGTACCGTCAATGCATATTGGAAGCGTTCAAACCGGCGTTTCTGCGCCAGATTGAACAGGGCATAGGCGGTATCGAGCTTGCCGGTTTTCAGCTCCTCGCCCATGCTGGTTTTTTTATCCGCAAATTGCGCCACATCTGCCGCCATCAACACGTTGTGGTTGAAGTCCAGCATATTGAGGTAGCGATCGAAGATTTTCGCGGAGAAGTTCTCATCAAGGTCAAACTGACGGTAATGGGAACGGGTGAAACGCGCCGTCACACGTTCGCTGACGGTGGCGTCCTGCGGCTCCTGCTGGAGCTGAGGCAGCGTCTCAAGCGTCACGGGGGCTTCATTGGCAAAGCTTACGCCCGCCAGAAACAGGCCCGCCGCAATCGCGGTAACTCTGACAAATTTGTTCATGCCTGGGTTGGCCTCCGTATCAGAACTGCAAGTGTTCTGCGCGCACGATCATCGCCAGACCGGAGGAAAGCTGCACACGGACACCGTCTTTGGCAATTTCCAATACGGTGGCATCCATCGCGCTTTTACCGGCCCGGACTTTGATCTCCTGGCCAATCTGCAGTTTTGAGATGTCGGTGACGGGCACCAGACTTGCCGGGCTTTCCTGACGTTCAGCGCGAGGCTCTTTAGCCTGTTGCGGACGCGGTGGGCGCGGCTTGCGGGTCTCCTGGGCTGCGGCGTTCTCACGGCGCGGCGCAGGTTTTTTACCCGCCGGGCGTGGGCGGCGGGCAGGGGCAGCGTCCGGGGTCTCCCCGTTGGCAATGGCCGCTTCGCGGCGCTTGGCCTGCTGTTCGGCACGTTGCGCCTGGACACGGGCTTTCGCCTCTTCCAGTTGCTTACGCGCATGTTCAACATGCTGCTCTTCAAGCTCGCCGCATGGGTTGCCGTCTAAATCGACGCGCTGGGCACCGACTTTGACGCCATACAGATACCGCCAGCTTGAGGTATAGAGGCGCAGGGCGGAACGCAATTGCGTTTTGCTGAGGTTCTCCTCAGCCTGGACGCGTTCCACAAGATCCTGAAAAATGCCGATCTTTAACGGACGCGCTTCGCCTTCGGCAGTGAAACAGAGCGGGAACCGCTCAGCCAGATAGGCGATGACTTCTTTACTACTGTTCAACTTAGGTTGATTTTCCATGAAATTTCCTGATTACAACGGGTTTGCCAACCGGCGCAGGCATGAACAGGCGCCATTATAATGACGCCATCAGTAAATGCCACGTTATCCGTTAATCATCGTGAGAAAGAAGGACATATTTTGCCGCGTCGCACTGTTCCAGCTGCGCGCACAGCGCGTCAACCACCGAGATCAGGCCGGTTTCGTCTTCCTCGTCGAAGCGTTGATAAACCGTGCTGTCGATGTCCAGTACCCCGATAATCTGCCCGCCAACCCGCAACGGCAGCACGATTTCAGCGTTACTGGCCGCATCACAGGCGATATGGCCGGGGAACGCGTGGACGTCGCCAACACGCTGGACAGCAGCCTCGGAGACGGCGGTTCCGCACACCCCTTTGCCTACCGGAATACGCACACAGGCGATTTTCCCCTGGAACGGCCCCAGCACCAGCGTTTTGCCGTCCATCAGGTAGAAGCCCGCCCAGTTTACGCCCTCAAGGCGCTCATACAGCAGCGCGCTGGCGTTGGCCAGTGTGGCAATAAAATTGGTTTCGCCGGCCAGCAGCGCGCCCATGTCACGTTTTAATTCTGTGTAGAATGCGTTTTTATTCATGTTATGACCATAAAATCGGTGAGGGTGACCAGCGCCGCACTGCGCTTAGCCCCTATAAAATAAGCATTAAATGCGTATCGTCACAAGGTTAATCGGAGGTTACTTCACAAAACCCCCTGTGTCGGGGTATGTTGGCCGCAGAAAGTCGCCGGATTTATCTGAACCATGCCTGACCGCGCCCTCATTTCACGCTACGCTAAGTGTCTAGACGTGCATCAAAAAACGCATTGCCCTTCCGGCCGGTACCGCCGGAGGCGGATTGTGCCCCAGATACGATGCAGGGAAAGCACATTTTTTTGTAACCAGGTGGCACAGACCCCTCACAGGCTGTTCCTGCACCTTCTGCCGAGTCCGGAATCATGAAAATAGAGACACTCTCCGGCCCGTTGCCCCAGGCCCGCTACCAGCGTTGCAGCGAGTGCGACATGCTGTTCACCCTGCCGTTCCTCACGCGGCGTGAATCCGCGTACTGCCCGCGCTGCAATGCCCGGGTAGAGAAAGGGCGTGACTGGTCACTGACCCGCCTGGCGGTGGTCGCGGTGACGGCGCTGCTGCTGATGCCTTTTGCCTTCAGCGAACCGCTGATCAGCATCCGCCTGCTCGGCACGCGGATTGACGCCTCCCTGCTGGAAGGGGTCTGGCTGATGACGGACCAGAATTCCCCGCTTACCGGCAGCATGGTGCTGTTCTGCACCGTGGGCGCGCCGTTGACGCTGGTGCTCTCCCTGCTCTATCTCTATATCGGGCGGCAGCTCGGCATGAATCTGCGGCCGGTGCTGCTGATGCTGGACAGGCTGAAAGAGTGGGTGATGCTGGACATCTACCTGGTGGGCATGGGCGTGGCCTGCATTAAAGTCAAAGAGTATGCCGACATCACGCCCGGCCATGCCCTGATTGCCTATCTGGCGGTGATGCTGCTGACGATTTTGCTGCTGATCCACCTGAACGTGGAGCAGCTCTGGCTGCGCCTCTACCCGCAGCCGCAGCCGGGCGGCGATCCCGCCGCGTTCCGGCTCTGCCTGCCGTGTAAATTCACCGGCAACCCGGATGCCCGCGGCCGCTGCCCGCGCTGCCATGTGCCGATGCGCCTGCGCCGCCGCCACAGCCTGCAAAAGAGCTGGGCCGCCCTGCTGGCGGCGATGGTGTTTCTGCTGCCGGCCAACCTGCTGCCGATCTCCATCATCTACGCCAACGGCCAGCGCATGGACGACACCATTTTTTCCGGGGTGGTTTCGCTTGCCACCTCCGGCAATATCCCGATTGCCGGGATTGTCTTCATCGCCAGTGTGCTGGTGCCTTTTACCAAGATCATCGTCCTGCTGGTGCTGCTGCTCAGTATTCATTTCCGTACCCAGCACAGCCTGAAAACCCGCATCCGCCTGCTGCGGCTGGTGACCTGGATTGGCCGCTGGTCAATGCTCGACCTGTTTGTGATAGCGCTGATGATGTCACTGATCAACCGCGATCAGTTGCTCTCGTTTACTATGGGGCCGGCTGCCTTCTATTTCGGCAGCGCGGTGTTCTTAACTATCCTTGCCGTACATTGGCTGGATAGCCGTTTGATTTGGGATGCACATGCAACACGAAACGCCGACTACACCGACTGAGGCGCGGGTAAAAAACAAGCGCCGGATTTCCCCGTTCTGGTTACTGCCGTTTATTGCCCTGATGATTGCCGGCTGGCTGATCTGGAGCAACTATCAGGAGCGCGGCACCACCGTCACCATCTCCTTCCAGTCTGCGGCGGGCATTGTCGCCGGCCGCACACCGGTGCGTTATCAGGGGGTGGAGGTCGGAACCGTCCAGACCATCAGCCTGAGCAAGGATCTGCACAACATCCTGGTCAAGGTCAGTATCCGCAGTGAGCTGGAAGATGCCCTGCGCGACGGTACCCAGTTCTGGCTGGTGACGCCCAAAGCCTCGCTGGCCGGGGTCTCCGGGCTGGATGCGCTGGTAGGCGGCAACTACATCGGCATGATGCCCGGCCCGGGCGAGCCGAAAACCCAGTTCACCGCCCTCGATACCCAGCCAAAATTCCGCCTGAATACCGGTGAGCTGATGGTGCATTTGCGGGCGGCGGATCTGGGCTCCCTCAACACCGGCTCGCTGGTCTATTACCGCAAAATCCCGGTCGGCAAAGTCTATGACTATGACATCGCGCCCGGTAAAGAGGGCGTGACCATTGATGTGCTGATTGACCGCCGCTTCGCCAACCTGGTCAAGCGCGACAGCCGCTTCTGGAACGTCTCCGGTTTCCAGGGCGATTTCAGCCTGCAAGGGGCGTCGGTCAAGATGGAGAGCCTGGCGGCGCTGGTCAACGGGGCGATTGCCTTTGACTCGCCCACCGGCGGCACCCAAGCCCAGGCGGATCAGAATTACCAGCTCTACCCCGATCTGGCCCACAGCCAGCGCGGGGTGTTGATCCACCTTGACCTGCCCTCGGGCGATGGCCTGAACGCCGGCCACACGCCGCTGATCTATCAGGGGTTGCAGGTCGGCACCCTGACGGCTGTCACGCTGGACAAAGGCGGCAAGGTCAGCGGTGAACTGACGGTGGATCCGTCGGTGGTGGAGCTGATGCGCAGCGGCACCCGCATTGAACTTAACAGCCCGAAAATCAGTTTGAGCGATACCCGCCTGAGCGCGCTGCTCACCGGCAGTACCCTGGAATTGATCCCCGGCGAGGGCGAGCGGCAGGCGCGCTTTACGGTGCTCGACAGCAGCCTGAAGCTGTTGCAGCAACCCAATGTGCTGACGCTGGAACTGCTCGCCCCGCAGACCTACGGCATCAACCCCGGCCAGCCGCTGATCCTGTATGGCATCAATGTCGGCCAGGTACTGTCACGCGATCTCACAGACGCCGGTATCCTGTTTAAAGTGGCGGTCAAACCGGAATACCGCCGCCTGATCCACCAGGACAGCAAATTTGTGGTCAACAGCCGGGTGAATGTGAAACTGGGGCTGGATGGGCTGCAGGTTACCGGGGCCAGCGCCGCGGAGTGGATCGACGGCGGCATCAAGATCCTGCCGGGCGGGAAAGGGACACCGGCGGCCCGCTACCCGCTCTACAGCGATGAGCAGAAAGCGGAGGAAGGGACGCAGGGCGACACCCCGAAACCGACCCTGACGCTGACGGCCGACAGCCTGCCGGATGTGCAGGCCGGTTCCGTGGTGCTCTACCGGAAGTTCCAGGTAGGGGAAATCACCGACATCCGCCCCCGCGCCAATGCCTTTGATGTGGATGTCTACATCCAGCCGGAATACCGCAAGCTGCTCACGGATAAAAGCATCTTCTGGGCCGAAGGCGGCGCAAAAGTGCAGCTGAACGGGGCCGGTTTCTCGGTGCAGGCCTCCCCGCTGAACCGGGCGCTGAAAGGGGCGATCAGCTTCGATAACCTGGAAGGGGCCACCTTTACCAAAGGGGTCAAACGGGTGCTCTATAACAATGAGACCGCCGCGCGGGCGGTGGGCAGCCAGATCACCCTGACGACCTTTGACGCCAGTAAGCTCTCGCCGGGGATGCCGATCCGCTATCTGGGTATCGACATCGGCCAGGTGGAATCCCTGAAGCTGACCCCGGAACGTAATCAGGTGGATGCCAAAGCGGTGCTTTACCCGGAATATGTGCAGACCTTTGCCCGCGCCGGTACCCGCTTCTCGATTGTGTCGCCGGAGATCTCGGCCGCCGGGGTGAGTAACCTCGACACGCTGATCCAGCCCTATATCAATGTGGAACCGGGCGCGGGCGGCCATCTGGCGCGCACCTTTGAGTTGCAGGAAGCCACCATCACCGATTCGCGTTACACCGACGGGCTGGGGATTGTGCTGGATGCGGCAGAAACCGGCTCGCTGTCAGTCGGCACGCCGATCCTCTACCGCGGCATTGAGGTGGGCACCATCACCGGCTTCTATCTGGGTTCGATGGGTGACCGGGTGCATGTCACGCTGCGCATCAGCAAAAAGTATCAGCACCTGGTGCGCAATAACTCGGTGTTCTGGCTGGCCTCCGGCTATAACTTGCAATTCGGCCTGACCGGCGGCGTGATTAAAAGCGGCACCTTCCAGCAGTTTATCCGCGGCGGCATCGCGTTCATGACCCCGCCAAGCATTCCGCTGGCCCCGAAAGCCCTGCCCGGCAAGCACTTCCTGCTCAACAGCGAAGAGCCGAAAGGCTGGCAGAGCTGGGGCACGGCCATCCCGCAGGACTGATCGCGGCGGCACACTCTGTACCCTGAAGCAGCCTGCGGGCTGCTTTTCTCTTTTTTAATGCAGTCTGCGGGCCGGGCCGCCATTTCACCGCCGCGTCGCAGGTGTGCTAGACTGCGCGCCACTTTTATTGCGCTTGCGGACCCTCCCCTGTGGCTAAACACCTCTCTGCTTTCCTGCCGCCTGAATTCCTCGCGGCCACCCGGGCCATCATGCCCGCTGACCTGTCGATGGACGATTTTATCGCCGCCTGCCAGCGCCCGTTGCGCAGCAGCCTGCGCGTCAACACCCTGAAGATCAGCGTGGCCGACTTCACTGCCCGTGCCGCGGCCTATGGCTGGCAGCTGTCGCCCGTGCCGTGGTGCGCGGAAGGGTTCTGGATCGACCGCAGTGATGATGAGAGCCAGCGGCTCGGCAATATGCTGGAGCACCTGGCCGGGCTGTTTTATCTGCAGGAAGCCAGTTCGATGCTGCCGGTCAGCGCGCTGTTCAGCGATAACACGCTGCCGGAGCGGGTGCTGGACGTGGCCGCCGCCCCCGGCTCGAAAACCACCCAGATTGCGGCCCGCATGGGTAACCAGGGCGGCATCGTCGCCAATGAATATTCCGCCAGCCGGGTCAAGGTGCTGCACGCCAACATCAGCCGCTGCGGCGTCAGCAACAGCGCGCTGACCCACTTTGACGGCCGGGTGTTTGGGGCCGCGCTGCCGGAAACCTTTGACGCCATCCTGCTGGATGCACCCTGCTCCGGCGAAGGCGTGGTGCGCAAAGACCCGGATGCGATGAGCAACTGGTCGCCGGAGAGCATCGTCTCCATCGCCGCCACCCAGCGGGAGCTTATCGACAGCGCGTTCCATGCGCTGAAACCGGGCGGCACGCTGGTCTACTCCACCTGCACCCTCAATGCCCAGGAGAACCAGGAGGTGTGCCGCTGGCTGCTGGCGCGCTACCCGGAGGCGGTCACTGTGGAGCCGCTGGATGGCCTGTTCCCCGGCGCGGAACGGGCCGCCACGCCGGAAGGCTTCCTGCACGTTTTCCCGCAGATTTTTGACAGCGAAGGCTTCTTCGTGGCGCGGCTGCGTAAAACCGCTGCCATTGCCCCCCTGCCCGCGCCGACCTATAAAGTGGGGGCGTTTCCCTTCTCGCCACTGCCGGGCAAAGAGCGTGATGCCATAACGCAGGCGGCACGGGCCGCCGGGCTGCCGCTGCCGGAGACCCACTCTCTGTGGCTGCGTGACAAAGAGATCTGGCTGTTCCCGCAGGCGCTGACCCCGCTGTTCGGCAAGGTACGCTTCTCGCGCATCGGGTTGAAACTGGCCGAGCGCTTCCCGAAAGGTTATCGCTGGCAACATGAGGCGGTGGTGGCACTGGCTGACACCAGCGGCCATGCCACGCTGGAACTGGACGCAGAACAGGCACAAAGCTGGTTTATGGGGCGTGATTTCTACCCGGAATCCCTGCCGGACGGGGATGAGTTCATCCTGACCTGGCTTGGCCAGCCGCTTGGGTTAGCCAAGCGCATCGGCAGCCGCATCAAAAATGCGCTGCCGCGTGAACTGGTACGTGACGGGGCCGCCTTTGTGATGCCCCCGGCCTGAACCGACCCTCTTTCAGGCGGGCTAAGGCCCGCTTTTCTTATTATTCCTTACCTGATAACCCGGTTTTCCTGTTTACAAAATAATCAATTCTCTAAAAACGCTCTCAAATACATTAAAAAAATTACTCAATTAACCACCCCTCCCCAGAAACACACGCTATCAACTTATTACCTTAACTTAACACCAAATTTACATCACAGAAATTTATTGCCCCTTTTCACCGGTTGCAGCCTAAAAAAAGTGCGTTTTCTCTTATCGTGTTTTTTTTATTTTTAAGAGGAAATATGAACAAATGTATTCTAATAATTAATCTTATTAACAAGGCTAACCAATGAAGAAAGCGTGGAGGATGCCACAGCCCGGTTTCTGATGTGTCTACTGATTCAGCTTTTGTTTTTTACTGAAAGGAACAGGTTATGAAGAAAACACAACTCACGCTGGCTTCCGCCGCGTTGATGATGCTGACCCCCGCCGCCCCGGTATTTGCGGGTACCGTTACCGGTAATATGGGGGTTACCCTGACCGTGGGGGCCGGGTGTGAGGTGGTCGGCGGGAATTCAGGCGGCTCGGTGAACCAGTTCGGTACCCTGAGCTTTGGCGAGTACTCTTCTCTGGCCAACATCATTAACTCGCAGTCAACCGATGCCGCCGGTTCCGGCAGCCTCCAGTTGCTCTGCACCACCGGCACACCGTTCACCGTGGCGCTGGACAACGGCGTGAATGCTGCCGCCGGGCAGCGGCGGATGGCCGGTACCGGCGGTGCCTTTATTAACTATAACCTCTATCAGGAGCCGGCCCGTACCACACTCTGGGGGCCGGGCACCCCACTGGCGGGTACCGGTACCGGCACCCCGGTTAACCTGATCGTGTATGGTCAGGTGCCGGCGCAGACCACCCCGGCAGCCGGTACCTACACAGACACCGTGACCATGACCGTCACCTGGTAACGTACAGACTGATGAACAGCAGCCACGGAAAGGACGCCGGGCGGCCCGGGTACCGGCTGGCCGCCGCATTGATGATGCCGGTGCTGATGCTGCCGGCGTTGCCGTTGCCGGCTGCGACCAAAACCGCCAGCGTGGGATTCAGCGCCACGCTGGTGGCCGCCTGCTCCGCCGGTACTACCAGCAATGGTGTGGTGAGTTTCGGCACGCTTAATTTCGGCACCACGTCTTTTCTCTCCCGTGCGATAAGCGTTACCGGCCAGCAAAACGCCGGGGCGATTCGCATCCAATGCAATAACGGCACGACCTGGCGGGTATTGCTGAACGGCGGGAACAGCGGCAGCCCGGCAAGCCGGTATCTGGTGGGTGGCCCCACGTCCCAGCGGATCACCTACAACCTCTATACCAACGCGGCCTACACCACCGTATGGGATAACGTTACCGGCGTTTCCGGTACCGGCAACGGCCAGATCCTCTATCTGCCGGTGTATGGGCGGATACCGGCCCAGGCCACGCCGTCGGTAGGGAATTACAGTGACACGGTTCAGGTCACAGTTAGCTGGTAACAGGAGAGCGCCGCCTTGATGCGATGGACAATCCCGGCCGGGTTGACGGCCATCGCCCTGCTGCTGACGCCCTCAGCCGGGGCGGATACCGGGGTAGATGATCTGAGCAAAAGCCAGGCGTTTACCCTGAGCGCCACGCTGGTGAACGGCTGTGTGCTGGGCAGCGGCAGTGCGGATGTCACCACTTTCGGGACACTGAGTTTCGGCACTATTTCGTCACTGGATGTGCCGGTGGATGCGGTCTCCAGCCAGGGCACCGGGTCGATCGTGCTGAAGTGCACCCCCGGCGCGCCGGTGACACTGGCTCTGGGCAACGGCAATAACGTCAGTGGTTCCATTTCAGCCGGTCGCCGGATGATCAACACCGCGACCAGTGAAACCCTGGCCTATCAGCTTTACCAGAATGCCGCGCGCACCACCGTGTGGGGCAACGGCAGCAACGGTGGCACCACCCTGGTGCTCAGCGCCACCGGCGCGGTACAGGAGTACAAGATTTACGCCCGGGTGCTGACTGCCAGTGCCATGCCCAGCGCGGGCAACTACAGCGACAGCGTGCTGGTCACTGTGACGTATTGATGTTGACCTCTTGAGATAATGTGAAAAGGATATTTGGCATGAAGTTACCGGTATGGGCACCCCTGTGGTGCGTACTGCTCTCCCCCTTCCTCAGCGCGACGGCGCAGGCCGCCGCCGCTATCCTGATTTGGCCCATTGATCCGGTGATTGAATCTTCCCAGCAGGCCTCCGCGCTCTGGCTGGAGAACCGTGACAGCAAACCGGTCTACCTTCAGGTGCGCATCCTCAGCTGGCGGCAAGGAAATGGCGAGGATCGTTATGACAGCCAGACCGGGGTGATCCCCAGCCCGCCGGTGGCCTCGATCGCCCCTGGTAAACGCCAGCTAGTACGGCTGGTGAGAAACAGCCAGGTGCCGGCGGGTCAGGAGCGGGCTTACCGTATCCTGGTGGATGAAGTGCCGCAGGGTGACGCTGCCCCGGAAACCAACAGCCTGGGGTTAAAATTCCAGATGCGCTATTCGGTGCCGCTGTTCGTCAGCGGCCCGGGGATCTGGACCAAGCAGGACTATGAACACCCGCGCGATTATGCCGGTGCCGCCCAGCCGGTGCTCCAGTTCCGTGCCGTTTCCGCCCAGGGCAAAGCCTGGCTGATGGTGCGTAACCAGGGGGCGGTGCATGCCCGCATCTCCCGCGTTTCCTGGCTGTCTGGGTCACGCCGCACGTCCCTGAGTGAGGGGTTGCTGGGGTATGTGCTGCCGGGGCAGGAGATGCGTTTCCCGCTGAAACAGACCGTGGGCGGGGCTACCCGGCTGGAGGCGACGGTCAATGACAACCCGCAGCCTGTCACGATCCCTGCCTACTGACCGGCGTTCCGGGGTGATTGCGCACACCGCGCCCGGCAGGAGGCGCTGATGTCTCCTCGGCATAATGGGCTGCTGCCGTTATTGACGGTACTGATACTGCTCAGCCTCCGGGCCGGGGCTGAGGATCTTCCCGCGCCCCCGGCGGCAGCTGTGCCCATCTCCCCTGTGCAGACGGAGGAAGCCGCTGAGGCGGCTGACCCTACGCCGCCTTCGCCTTCGGAGATTGCCGCCACGTATGCCCTTCCCTCGCCTCCGGCGACGGCGGCTGAACCTGCTCCGCCTCTGGAGAGTGCCGCTGCGTCTGAGCTTCCTCCGCCCCCGGCGGCAGCCGTTGCCCCCGGTTCTCCGTCACCGGAGGGTGTCTCTTCGTCCGGCTTGCCCCCGCCGCCGGGGGCAGTACCCGCGATGCCGGACACCGTGCTCTACCTGGAAATTGTGGTGAACGGGCAGCCGGGCGGCCAGGTGCTGCCGGTCGAATACCGGGGCGGCCACTACTACCTGACGCCCGACCAGCTGCGCAGCGCCGGGGTGCCGTTGCAACAAGGCGGCAGCCAGCCCGTGGCGGTTGACCGGATCGACAGCCGTTTGCAGGTCGCGTATAGCGGGGAAACCCAGCAACTGTTAATCACGGTGCCGGGCGACTGGCTGCCGGAACAGCGCGTCGGCGAAGGCCCGGCGGAGAATTTCCTGCCGGCGGAGAGCAGCACCGGCCTGCTGTTTAATTATGAGGTGTACGCCAACCAGACACCGGATGCCCAGTCACACGGCTACGTCTCCGCCTGGACCGAACAGCGGCTGTTCGGCGGCTTTGGCGCGTTTGTCAATAACGGCCTCTACCGGCGCGATCTCGGGTCTGCCCAGGGTGTGGCGGCGGAGAACCGCTACATCCGCTATGACACCCAGTGGCAATATAACGATGACGTCAACATGATGAGTTACAGCGCCGGGGATGTGATCACCGGTGCCCTGCCCTGGAGCAGCGCCGTCCGGCTTGGCGGGCTTCAGGTGTCGCGCAATTTCTCCACCCGCCCTGACCTGATTACCTATCCGTTGCCGGCGTTTGCCGGGCAGGCGGCGGTGCCGAGCACGGTCGATCTCTATATCAACAGTTATAAAACCAACAGCAGCCAGGTGAACCCCGGCCCCTTTACCATCGACAGCGTGCCCTTTGTCAGCGGCGCGGGCGAGGCCACGGTAGTGACTACCGATGCCCTCGGGCGGCAGGTCTCCACCGTGGTGCCCTTCTACGTCGCCAGCGAGCTGTTGCAGGCGGGCCTGACGGACTACAGCGTCAGCGCCGGGGCAATCCGCCAGAATTACGGCATCCGCTCTGCCGATTACGGCGAGCCGGCGGCCAGCGGCCTGGTGCGCCATGGCCTGACGGACTGGCTGACGCTGGAGGCGCAGGCCGAAGGCGCGCCCGGCATGGCGGTGGGCGGTGCCGGGGCCGGGGTGCGGCTTGGCCGGCTTGGCGTGCTGAACCTGGCCTGGAGCGGCAGCAGCAGCCGTAATGATGCCTTCGACCAGTCGGAGCAGGCCGCGCAGGCCCTCGGCAACCGCACCGGGGCGGGCCTCGGTGACAGCGACGTCAGCGGCCCCATTACCGATTACAGCACCGGCTTCACCCCGCCCCCGGAAGGTGGCCGCGGCAATCAGGTCTCGCTGGGTTACGCCTACAGCACGACCCTCTTCAGCCTGAATGCCCAGCGCATTTTGCGCAGTGAACGCTACGCCGATCTCTCCAACTATAATACCCGCTCGCGCCTGAGCCGCCGCAGTGACCAGCTCACCGGCAGCATCAGCCTTGGGCGGTTCGGCACCCTCGGCAGCGGCTACTTTGACGTGCGCGATGCGCTGGGCCGCCGGACGCGGCTGGTTAACCTTAGCTACAGCAAAAGCCTGTGGGGCAACAGTACCTTTTACGCCACCGCCAACCGGGCCATCGGCGGCGAGGGGTTTAATGCCCAACTGATGTTAAGCATTCCCTTCGGGGACGCAGGTACCGCCAGCTTCAGCGCCACCCGCGATACTGACAACCAGTGGAACGGGCGCGCCACCTACAGCCGCGCCATCCCGACTGACGGCGGTTTCGGCTGGAACCTCGCCTACGCCGATGGGCAGGTCAGCAACAGCCAATACCAGCAGGCTGACCTGAGCTGGCGCGGTGATCATCTGGAAACGCGTGGCGGCGTATACGGCAGCCGCGGCCGGTTCAGCCGCTGGGGGCAAGTCAGCGGGTCACTGGTGGCGATGGCAGGCCGGGTCTACGCCGCCAATCAGGTTAACGACGCCTTTGCGCTGATCTCCACCAGCGGCTATGGCGGCATCCCGGTCTCTTATGAGAACCAGCGCATCGGTGAAACCGACGAGCGGGGCTACCTGCTGGTGCCTTCGGTGACCTCGTTCTACCATGCCCGTTTCCAGATAGACCCGCTTAACCTGCCGGCGGAGGTCAGCACCCCGACGGTGGAACAGACGCGCGCCATCCGCCGTGACAGCGGGCTGTTGATCACCTTCCCGGTAAAAACGCTCTCCTCCGCCAACCTGACGCTGGTCGGCCCCGACGGCCAGCCGCTGCCTAACGGCAGCCCGGTCAGCCTCGCCGGGTCAGCGCAAAAAAGTTACGTCGGCTGGGATGGCCTGGTGTGGCTGGAGGAGGTTCAGCGGGAGAATCTGCTGACCATCACCCGTGCAGATGACGGTTCAGTCTGCCGGGTTACCGTGCGGGTGCCGCGCCCACAGGGCATCCATAACCTGGGGCCGCTGGTATGCCGCCCTTAATGCTGTTTGCTGCCCCCCTTTCACAGGAGCCAGAGATGAACACAGGAAGACGTTTTCCCCCCTGCACCGCCGCATGGCTGCTGCTCGGGTTAATGCTGCTGTCCGGCGGGGCGCAGGCTGAATGCGCCATCGGCAACGGCTCGGTTAACCTCGGCACCCAGAGTTCATTTACCGCCTACACCACCCAATTCCGTGTGCAGGGCACCGGCGGGCTGAGTTGCAGCGGCGTGACCCTGAACCTGCTGACCAACAACACGGTGCGCGGCACCATTCAGTCCACCACCAACGCCATGCGGCTGGCCAATACGGATGGCTCCGGGGACACCATTCCCTACCTGATCTACCCGGACGCCAACTACCAATACGCCTTCAGCACCGGCCAGACCATGGACTACGGCAGCCTGGGCCTGCTGCAGGCGCTGTTCCAGTCCACCAACGTTGTCGTGCCGATCTACATCCGCACCACTGCCGGGGCCAATGTGCGCTCCGGCACCTATACTGATGTGATTAATATCAGCTGGACCTACTCCGTTTGTGTAGTGGGACTCGTGGGTGCCTGCCTGAACGCCTGGACCGGCACCGGCGTGGCAGCGGTGACGGTGACCGCCATTATCACCAAAGATTGCGCCATCAACAGCACCCCCAATGTCAACCTCGGCAGCATGGCTCTGGTCAGCCAGTTCAGTGCCGTCACCCAGAGCGTGACCCTGACCTGCACCAAAACCGAGGGGTATAAAACGTACTTTACCAACGGCAATAACTACGGCAGCCCGTGGCGGCGGATGCGCAACGGCACCACCAGCAACTACATTCAGTACCAGATTTACCAGGCCAACGGCACCACCGTCTGGGACAGTAACAGCAAGCTCACCGGCATAGGCAGCGGCCTGAGCCAAAGCCTCTCTTATGTGGTGCGTGTCAACACCGCCCAGCTGGCACAACCGGCCGGCAGCTACAATGACACCGTCAGCCTGGTGCTGGAATATTGAGTATATGGCGGCAACAGGCCGTGAGCCGCCGACTTCCCGTTTTGGAGAGCGCATCATGCGACATGATGACCCTAAAGAGAACCAGGCCCTCCTGCGTGAAACGGACAGCCAGCGCCTGTTCCAGCTGGAATCCATGTATGCCAGTGCCCCGGTCGGACTCTGCTTTATTGATCTTGCCTTCCGTTATGTGACGGTCAACGACGCGATGGCGGCGATCCTCGGGATACCGCCTGCCCTCATGGCCGGCCACGAGGTTGGGGAGTTTATCCCGTCTTTCCGCCCGCTGGTCAGTGAGGCGCTGGCGCATGCTGCCCGCCGCCAGGTATTGCCGGACAGGGAGTTCAGCCTGGATGACCGGGTCTATTTTATCCGTATCCAACCGGCACGGGATGCCTGCGGGGAGGTGAGCGGCCTGTCGCTGGCGATGATTGATCTCACAACGATGAAGCAGATGGAACGGGCGCTGCGTGAAAGCCAGGAGCACTACCGCAATATGGTGGAGCTGAACCCGCAAATTCCCTGGACCTCTGACCCGGACGGCCGGCTTACTGATGTCAGCAGCCGCTTTCAGCGCATCACCGGTCTGCCGCAGCAGGATGTGTTGGGTGACCGGTGGGTAGAGGCGATTCACAGCGAGGATCGCCGCCGCGCCCTGGAGAGCTGGGAGAACAGTTTGAAAACCGGCCTGCCGCTCGATATGGAGGTACGCTTCTGCCACGTAGAGCGCGGCTGGAACTGGATGCGCCTGCGCGCCGCCGCACGCTATTCGCCGGAAGGCCAGATCATGCGCTGGTACGGTACCGCTGAGGATATCCACGAGCGCAAGCTGCTGGAACTGAAACTAGTGAAGGCCAACCGCCGCCTGGAGATTCAGGCGCATACCGACGCGCTGACCCGGCTGCCCAACCGGCGCGAGTTTAAAAAAGTGCTGGGGCATGAATTTATGCGCGCCCGGCGCGCCCGCGCTCCGCTGTCACTGATTATGATCGATATCGACTACTTCAAAGCGTTTAATGACCACTACGGCCACCCGTCGGGGGATGCCTGTTTGCGGCTGGTGGCCCGCACCCTGCGCCGTGCGCTGAAGCGCAGCACTGATGTGGTCACCCGTTTTGGCGGCGAGGAGTTTGCCGCCATTCTGCCGGATACCGATCCGGGCGGCGCGCAGGTGGTGGCCCGGCAATTGATGGAGGCAGTTCGCGCGCTGGGCATCCGCCATCAGGGCAGCGAATTCGGCAGCGTCACCATCAGCCTCGGCACCGCCACTTACTGCCCGGCAGGCAGCGAGGATGAGATCGAGCAGGCGGACATTCTCAACGCCGCCGATGAGGCGCTCTACCTTGCCAAAAACCATGGACGTAATCAGGTAACGATGATGGCGGTCACACCCCGCTTATCGCCTCGTTGATCGCCTGCCGGTTGCGCCCGCCATTGCTGGCAATTTTATCCGGCTCGGCTACGCTCAACAGAGGGGGGCCGAACTGGTCATACCTCACTCGTCAGCCACAGAGGATCGCATCATGAGCAAAACCACGGTAAAAATTGGCAGTTATGAGATTGATGACGCAGAGCGTTCAGCGCCGGATGAGTCCGGCAGCCTTACGCTGCGCATTCCCTGTAAATCTGACCCGGAATTGTGCATGCAGCTTGATGGCTGGGACGATCACACCAGTATTCCGGCGACGCTCGATGGGCAGCAGTCGATACTCTATAAGCAACATTATGATAAAGCGGGGGATGTGTGGGTGATGCGGTTAGAGCGTTAGCGCGGGGGCGTTCGGCCTGCCCTGGGGGCGCGTGGAGGGTTTCGGTTGTTGATGTGCGGTTGGTTGCCCGGTTTGCCGGGCTTCACGTGTGGGATATTAAGTATGTTGTAATGAAATCTCTTTTGTATGTTGTAATGAAATTGGTTATTTGCGTGGCTGGCTGGGTCTAAGCTGTGCGGATGCTAAGTATGTTGTAATGAACTTCATCGGGGGATTGTTTCGGTTGTTCATGTGTGGTTGGCTGCCCGGCCCCCGAAGCCTCAACCGAGCAGGGCGCGCCGGTGCGCTCGCCCTGCACCCGCGCACGTTCGGTGCCCTGGCTGAATCATTGCCCGCTCTCGCGGGTGGCCCTCATTTTCGCCTCCGGGCTGATCGGGCCGCCGCAGACACGCTCCCGGCGTGGCTGCGACTCTCGCACACATCCTTGTGTGCTCGCCCGGCCCTGCGGCTCCACTCGGCAATGATTTTTACGCCCCCACCATTTCTGCAAATTTTTAAGTATGTAAGGAAAGGATAGGTGGGGGGGTTTGGGCGTTCTGAGTGTTGCCCGGCCCTGCGGCTCCACTCGGCAATGATTTTTATGCCCCCACCACTTCTGCAAATTTTTAAGTATGTAAGGAAAGAATAGGCGGGGGGTTTTGGGCGTTCTGAGTGCTTTGCCGGGCCTGCGGCTCCATTCGGCAATGATTTTACGTTTCCGCCGGGTGCAAAAGCGGAACTGAAGATGTTTTACTTCTCTGAAGCAGGTGCGGAGAGCGCGATGCCGCGGCCGGCGAAGAAGCGGGCGAAGATGGTGAGCGGCAGCGTAACGTAGGACTGGGTTTCCGGGCGATCGCCAGACGGGTTATGGAAGGTGATGTGTCGATCGTCAGCAGCAGAAACCAGCACCAGATGGCCGCCGGTGTGGGGCGGGTCGCGCTCCGGCTGGCGGATAGACGGGTGAACAGAAGCGATAAACCACGTATAACGGGTGAGCAGCGGCGCTATCTCCTCGGCGGTAATACCGGTGGTGACCGCCGCAGCCATCGCCCAGGCTTCCTGCACGTACGCCACAAAAGGCGCATAAATCAGCCCGCGGATTGCCTCGCCCTCACGCACATAGGTGCCGTACGGCAGGCTCGCGCGCGTCAGCGGCAACAGCGGCGGCGGAGGGTGGCCGCTGGCGGCCAGCGCCATCTTCAGACAACACATCCCGCAGAGATGGTTCGCCCACTCAATAAACTCCGCCTGCGACTGCGCGCCGGAAGCCGCCCAGTCCGTAACATCGGCCAGAGACCGGCGCCCGTCAATCAGGGCGGCGGCCTCCGTTGGGGATTCCCACTGGCTGAAATAGGGAATGCGGCCCGGTAACACCACTGCCTCAGAACGTCTCAATCACGCGGAAATTCATCAGCACCAGCGTCATCTGTGGGGAGAACATCTCATACTCCTCAAAAAATGCCTGCTGCTGCTGACGCCAGTTGGCCAGCGTACCGTCCCCCTCGTTTTCCGCTTTGGCGTGGGATTCCGGCACCTGATCAAACGGCACCAGATCGGTCGCCGTCAGCTCAACGGCACATACCGGCTGATTACGCCCGTCCACGATCAAAAACTGATCGCCAACCTGCGGCACACCCTCATCGTCCAGCGCTGCACAGGTGGCGGTTTTTGTGCCCTCTACCACCCGCTGCGCCAGCGCGTCCGCCTGCGCTTCGTTATCCGCGAAGGCCCAACGCTCAAGATCCTGATACTTCTCCGGCAATGTTTTCATTATTTCGCTCACTTTTACCTGCCCGGCACCCGGCCGGGCCTGTTCTGTTTGGTGAAACCCGGTGCCTGACCGGGCATAACATATCTCTATGGCGTGACAGGTTCCGGCGTGCCCGCATCCGGCGGCGTACCGCCGCAGCGCACCGGCAGCGTCAATGGCCACTGGCGCTCACTGCCGCGGCCATATAACACCTGCACCCCGCACTCACGCCCTACCCGTGCCAGCAACTTCCCGCTGGAGTCAATCATCATGGAGGCCGTGTCATCTGACACGATGGCCGCCCCACCCTCAAACGGAGAAACCGCATCAAACACCGGCGGGATCACAAAATTGCCCTGCGCATCGACAAAACCGTAATGGCCGGCGGTTTTGGCAAACGCCAGCCCGTCCACCGGCAGGCCGAGATCCTGATAATGCAGCGCGCCCAATGGCTGCCCTTTGGCATCGATCCAGCCCATATCACCGGGTTTTACCGCCAGCACGGCCCGGCCACCGGTCATCCGGCTGCCCTGCCCGGTGACCGTCAACGCCAGGCGGCCGTTAGTGTCAGCATAGCGGGTCGTGGCCTGCCCGCCATTGTCGAGAATACTGAAACTCATCTCACTGGCGGCGGGCCAGTACCACTGCCCGCCCGGTAAGGTACCGACACGGGTACCTTGTGCATCCACCACCTCGGTCAGCTGGCCCTGCGCCCGCAGCGCGCGGCCGTTGATAAAGGCACTGCCCGCGCCGCGCCCGTCGGCGGCAATCTGCCAGCTGCCCTGCGCGTTAAGGTAGCCCTCCTGCGGGAGACGGGAGAGCTTCACCCAGTCGCCCAGCGCCCGGATAGTGGTGTCCTGTTCGTTCAGCTCGGGGTTGCCCTCCGCCGACAACAACCATGACTGCCCGTCCGGCGCACTCGCCAGAATGCGGCCGTCACTGAAGTGCTCCTGCGTCAGCCCGCTGGTAGGCGGCACACGCGGCTGCCCGTCAGCGCCGATCACGGCGCGGGTGGTGGCAGCGTCACTGCCTGCCGGTGCGGGCAAGGTGGCAAACCACAGCGCCGGGTTAATGCGCGCCAGGGCCGCATAGTCCGGCGCGATCACCCAGCTGTTCTGGCTGTTGATCACCCCCCAGCGACCATTCGGTTGCTGCACATCCGCCTGCCCGTTGGCGTAAAGGCCGACCTGGCGGTAAACCGGTGCCGCCACTACCCGCTGCGCCAGCGCGTCGAAAATCCCCCACGGGGCATCTTCTGCGGCAGCATCACGGAAACGGAACCAGCCACCGCCAATGGACTCTATCTGCACTTCATCCGGCAGTGCGTAGCGTTTGCCCTGATGATCCAGCGCGCTCAGCGTGCCGTCGCGGTAAACGAACGCGTAACCCTGCACGAACGAGGAGATATTCTCTTCACCAAACGGCAACCGCTGCTGCCCCTGGCTGTCCACCAGCCCCATGCCCTCCTGGGTGGTGACAATAAATTGCAACGGCGCGCCTGCATCGGCCCCGGCATCTGCGCCGTCCGCCAGACTCACAGACAACCAGGACACCTGTTGCAGCAGGGAACCGTCAGCCCGCAACAGCCCGGCGTTCCCCTCACCGTCAGCCACCGGATCCAGCCGGGCCAGCGGTAAATCCGGCTGTACCGACCGCTGGGTGCGGTCATTGCCATAAAGCGGCTGCAACGGGTGGCCGTCAAGGGCCTCCAGCGTGCGGGCGTTCAGCAACGCTTTGCCCTGCGGATCGATAACGTTCAGCAACTTGCCGCGCGCATCGCGCAGCCAGAGGCGGCCATTAATCAACTCCGCTGAAGCAGCCTGCCCAAGCCAGGCCGCGTTGGCCAGCAGGGTACCGTCCGGCGCGATCACGCCGCTGATTTTCCCGCCCGGCCCCGCCAGCGTCACCAGATAGGGCAAGGTGTCCCGTTCATCGAGAGTACTGCCCTGCGGCAGCGAAACCGGGGCCTGCCGGCCGTCCAGATAGAGGCTCACCGGCCCCTTGCCGCGTTCCAGTACCGCACGGTCATGGATGCTCAGGGCGGATACCGCGCCCTCCGGCAGGGTGCGCATCACATTGCCGCTGCTGTCGAGCAGATCAATCCGGCCGTCAGCCTGCGTGGCCTGCCAGATGTCGCGGGTCAACGGCTCAGCCGCACGGTAGGTTTTCCCCACCAGCGAGCCGTCTGCGCGGATAAAGGTGATGCCGCCTGCCCCCTCTGCCCGCGCCAGCCCGTGCCCCTGTGGCGGCACGGTAATGGCGCTGAACTGTGGCGCGATCCGCCACGTCAGGCTGGGATCGGCAATGCCGTAACGGTTTTCACTGTTACGGGCAATAAACAGCCCCTCATCACCAAAGGGCTGCACAATCTCCATCTGGTCACGGGCGAAATGGCGCTGGCCGTCCGGCGATATAAACACGGTGCGGTACGTGAGGCGGATCTGGAGCGGCGTTCCGTCCTGTAACGAAACGCTCTCCACCAGGTCGTCAAAGGGCTGGCCGAGCGGCGCCCCACTGCGGTTAATCAGCAGCGGGCGGCCGTCGCGGCTCACCACCGCCACGCCGGGCTGGGTGAAATCCGCGGCGCTGTCGAACTGCGGCGCAATCGCCCACTTGCCGCTGAGGTCAATATACCCCCACTTGCCCTTCTGGCTGGCGGCGGCCAGATCGTGATGATAGTCACTGACCTGGTCAAACACCGGGCGGATCGCCAGTTGCCCGGTGCTGTCCAGAAAGCCCCAGCGGTGGCCGCTCAGGCCGGGCGCGAGGGCGGCATCATCCACCGGCAGATCGGCAGCCGGCAACAGCACCGCGGCCCGCCCCTGATGCACATCGCGGATGCAAAGATTAATGGCTTGCGGCAGGGCGGCGCGCGCCCTGGCCTCTGCCTGGGTACTCTCCTGCACCGGGCTGCTGCATGGCGTTTCCGCCGCGGCGTACGCATGCTGGCATAACGCCAGCAGGGTCACTACGCCGCCTTGCCGCCAGGCCCGGCAGAAGGCTGGTTTCATTTTCCGGCTCCCTGCGGAGTGCCCGCACAGGTCACTGCCTTGGCCGGCCACACCGGGCGGCCTTTGGCATCGGTCACGATACGCTGGTTGCAACGCACGATCAGCTGTGCCTGCACCTTGCCGTTGGGATCAATCAGCTTGGTCACGCCCTTGTGTACTACCCAGGCGCGGTGATCGCTGAAATCCCCTGCGTCACTGTAGGCCGGTTTGATGACAAAACGGCCGGTCTTATCAATGTAGCCGTTCAGCAGCCCAAAGGTGGCCCGCTTCACTGCCCTGGCGCGGCCCTCTTTCATCGGCCCCAGCTGGTCAAAATAGGTCGCGACCACGGTTTTGCCCTCGGCATTCACAAAGCCGTAGCGGTTATCGGCACCGCGCAGCGGCACCAGCCCTTCAGAGGCGGCAGAGGTGACCAGGCTGTCCAGCCCGGCGAACCGCTGGATCTCCCGGCCGCTGAAGTCACGCAGTACGCTTTGCTGGGCGGCCGGGTCGGTGTCTGCTACCCGTACCATGCCCACCAGCGGCACGGCGCTGGTGGCATCTGGGATCGGCTGGCCGCCGTGGCTGTCAATCAGCGTGGTGCGCTGATCGCGCTGGGCAACCGCCCACTGGCGCGGGCCGGTGAAGGTCAGCGGCGCAGTGTAGACAGGCGGCACCTGCCATTCGCCCTGGGCATTGATTGCCCCGAAACGCTGGCCGAAATTAAGCAGCACCCGGTCACCCTCAATCGTGGCATTCTCTACCGGAACGGCTTTTTCCATCACCGGGCGGCCTTCGCTGTCCAGCAGCGCCACGCCGCCTTCCGCCGGTTTCACCAGCCAGTGCCCTTCGCCCACCGCGCGCGGTTTTTCCAGCAGGTTATCCGCCAGCGGCTGGCCGTTCTCCGCGTTTACCAGCCGGTAGCGGCGTGCACCGTCATTACCGAAGGTTTGCAGATAGAGGCCATTGCCCATCGCCAGCGGCTTCTCGCTCTGTTGGGCATCCGGGGCAATGGCCCAGTGACCGGCCGCGTTAATCACACCCCACGCTTTGTCGCTGCGTGCCGGCGCATAGCCTGCGGTGAACGGGTCAATCTGGTCATACACCGGGGCGATAACCTCACGTTTACCCGCGATGTCCCACACGCCCCAGCGCTGTTGCGCGCCTTCACCGGCCACCGTCTGCAACAGGCCGCCGGACAGCCCTTTTGCCATTTGCAGGGTACGGGTCGGGACGTCCATTACCGTGCCGCTGCGATCAATGATGCGCTGGCTGCTGGTTTTGCCGTCGGTGACGGTGGCCCAGCTGTAAGGGCCGCTGAATGGCTGGATTTCCTCAAACTGCGGCGGGATAACCCACTGGCCGTTGGCGTCTACTGCGCCCATTTTCTGCGTCTGGGTACGGATGCGCAACGGCGCGGTGGTGTCATTCTCCACGCTTGCCCACTGCGGATCCGAGAAGATTTCACCGTGCGCGGTCAGCAGCGCCGGGGGCTGTTTTTTGTCGGTTGCGATCAGCACTGCCAGCGGCAGGCGCTGCTCCGCCTGGGTGTCATCCATCGCCGGCTGGCCGCCAAGCGGTTTCACCTGATAGCCCTCCAGTGCCTTAAGGGTGGCCTCAGAAAGCAGGCTGACACCGTGGCTGTCCACGATCTGTACAATGCGCGGGTTCTCTTTGCCCTGCGTAATCCACAGCGCCTGCGGCTGGATGTCGAGCCGCGCCTTATCCGCCTTGATCACCTGCACGCTGTTGTGCGGCCCAATCATCACCACGCCGTCATTGCTGGTGCCTACCCACCACTGGTGCCAGGGGTGTAATGTCTCCTCCAGCCCGGCCGGCAGATCCTGCTGTTTCTCCAGCGCCTCATTCAGCAGCTGGCGCGCGCCCTCCTGGGTCGTTACCAGCCAGTTACCGTCCGGCAACGCGGTGACGGCTTTATAGGTTTGTTTGCTGCGGGTCACGCCCTGGCGGTCAATAAAGGCCCAGCCAGTTTTGCCCTGTACCGCCAGCATGGCGCCGTTAAGCAGCGGCAGCGTGCGGCTCTTGATGGTCATCGGGTCGATTGCCCAGTTGCCGGCATCATCCAGGTAGCCCCAGTAACCGCTGGTGCGGGAATCACGCTTCTGGGCCGGGGTCAGGCCGGATTGCGGGGCATCCAGCGCCATGACGTCATCCGGCAGCGCCAGGGCGCGGCCGGTACTGGCCTGCCACAGCGCCGGGGCAATCTGCATCTGCACGCTGGCCAGGGACTGGCCATCCACAAAACCGGGGGTGCCGAGGCTGGCGGCAAACGGCAGGGTGTGAATCACCGCGCCCTGCTTGTCGATCAGTGCCAGCCGGTCATCTACTTCCACCAGCGCCGTGCCTTCGGCATTAAACGGGGTCGCCCGGCTGAAGCGCGGCGGGATCACCGCGTTGCCGCGCTGGTCGATGTAACCATATTTGCCGTCCTGCGCGACCGCGGCCAGCCCGTTGACGAAGCCCTGGGCCGCGCTGTAGGCAGGCGCAATCACCACGTGGCCGGCGGTGTCCATGAAGCCCCAGCTGCCTTGCTTCTCTTTTCCACTGCCGAGCAGCACCGGTGACAGCCCCTGCTGGAAAGGCTGCTGACAGGCGTGCTCACCCTGCACCGCCCCACAACCTTGTAGCCAGCTTTGATCGGCGCTGGCCGGAAACAGAAAAATGGCGTTAATCGCCAGTGCCAACGCGCTGAGTGCCCCTGCGCGGGTAAAATGTTCGGCGTGATGCATCCGATTCCCTTTCTGGCAAAAGTAGGTAAAAGTGTAGCGTATTCCGCACCGGCCTTACGCCGGTACATCATTGCGCTGCAACGGTCGGCGGAGTCTGCACGCATACGCCGTTGCGGTTCTGGTGTCCGCCCTGGTTGCCCGGCTACTGCCGGAATCAGCCTCAACGTGCCGGACAAATAAGCAACAAAATGTAATTGGTTATCGGGCCAGCAGGTCAATGCTGCATGGCCATGCTTTTATGCATGTGATAACCGCAGCGTTTATAACATAGGCGCAGAATTTTTAAAAACCGGCCACTCTGTCAAGCGGTTATGCCGGCGCTTTACGCCCCCCTTTCGGACTATTTACCCTCTTTTGCCCCCCGGCCTCCGCCCTGAATGATTACCTTCTTACATGGTTTTTTCACTTTACTGAGGAAAATCGGTACGAAGGCTGTTGTTCCGCCTGCTATGTTTAAAACAACAGGACATCAGATCCGTTACCTCAGCAAATGAATGGGCAAGGAGAAGAAGATGAAAGTTGGATTCGCAGGGCTGGGCGCAATGGGCAGCGCCATGGCAAAAAACATTCTGGATGCGGGGCATTTTCTGGTGGTGTGGAACCGCAGCCCGCAGGCGGCTGAAGCACTGGCTGCCCAAGGGGCGACGCAGGCTGACGACCCCACGGAGCTCGCCAATGTCGATGTGCTGATTACCATGCTGGCGGATGACGCGGCCACCTGGTCAGTGGTGGTGGAGAGCGGCCTGCTGGGCCAGCTGGTGCCGGGGGCGGTGCATGTCAATATGGCCACCATTTCCGTGGCGCTGGCGCAGGAGCTGGCAGCGCTGCACCAGGCGCGCGGCATCAGTTATGTGGCGGCGCCGGTACTGGGGCGGATTGACGTTGCGGCAGCCGGTAACCTGAATATTCTGGCCGCGGGCGATGCCGCTGCACTGGCGCGGGTGCAGCCGTTGTTTGACGTGATGGGGCAGAAAACCTGGCATTTCGGCGAGCAGCCCGAGCAGGCTAACGTGGTGAAAATTGCCGCCAACTTTACCCTGGCCAGCGCCATTGAAACCATGGCGGAAGGGGCGGCCCTGGTAAGAAACCACGGTGTGGCAGCCCCCGATTTTCTGGCGATGCTCTCCGGCACGCTGTTTAACTGCCCGGCCTACAAAAACTATGGCGGCATGATTGCCGAACAGCGCTACTCCCCGGCCGGCTTCAAGCTGACGCTGGGCCTGAAGGATGTCAATCTGGCCCTGGAGGCGGGTAACCAGAGCCATACCCCGCTGCCGTTTGCCGGGGTGCTGAAAGATAACTTCCTGGATGCCGTCGCCCAGGGTGACGGCCAGCTCGACTGGTCAGGGCTGGCAACGGTCGCAACCCGCCGCGCCGGCCTGAAATAGCGGCGCGCCCTTACGCCAGGGACTTCACCGGCCGGGCAGGTGTCCCGACACAGACACTGTTGTCCGGCAGGTCATGCACCACCACACTGCCTGCCCCCACCACCACGTTATTGCCGAGGGTCACGCCGGGGCAGAGGGTAACATGGGCACCCAGCCAGACATCATCCCCAATCGTAATCGGTTTGACGTACTCTTCGCCGGTGGCGCGCCGCGTCTTATCCAGCGGGTGCCCGGCAGTGGCGATCACTACATTGGGCGCGATAAACACATTTTTCCCGATGATAACGGGCGCGCCGTCCAGGATGGTCAGCCCGTGGTTGGCGTAGAAGTTGTCACCTATTTGTATGTTGTAACCATAATCCACATACAGCGGCGGCTCGATCCAGAATTTCCCGTCAAAACGAATCAACACGGCCAGCAATGCCTCGCGCCCGGCCAGATCGTCCGTATCGTGCTGGTTGATCTGCTGGCAGGCCTTTTTCGCCCGTTTGCGATCCTGCGACAGTACCGGGTCACAGGCCTGATAGGGTTCCCCCGCCAGCATCTTCTCTTTTTCCGTTCTCATCCTTGTTACTCCACGTGATAAAGGTTTCGCTGTTATAACCGGTAACACAGCGGCTGTCATGCCGGCAGCTTGACCCGCCGGAAATGTGCAGGCTACAGTGCCCTGCCCAATGACAAGGATGCCGCCGATGAAAACCCTGCCCTCTCCCGCACTGACGCCGCCGCGCGCGACGCTGATTGGCCTGATTGCGATCCTGCTCTGGAGCATGGCCGTGGGGCTGATCCGCAGCGTCACAGAACAGCTCGGCACCACCTCCGGTGCAGCATTGATCTACAGCGTCAGTGCGCTGTTGCTGGTCGCGGTGAAAGGCTGGCCGCGCCCCAGGGAGCTGCCGCGCCGTTACCTCTGGCTGGGTGGTTCGCTGTTTATCGCCTATGAGGCGCTGCTGGCGCTGGCGATCGGCATGGCGCACAGCCGCAGCCAGTCACTGGAGATCGGCATGATCAACTACCTCTGGCCCTGCCTGACGCTGGTGTTCGCGGTGCTGTTCAGCGGCCAGCGCACCCGTTTCTGGCTATGGCCCGGCGCGCTGCTCTCTTTCGCCGGGGTCGTCTGGGTCATGAAAGGTGACGGCAACGGCTCACCGCAGCAGATGCTGGCGAATATCATGGATAACCCGGTGGCGTATGGGCTGGCGCTGCTGGCCGCGCTGTTGTGGGCCACCTATTGCACCGTGGCGCGGCGTGATGGCGGCGGCAAGAGTGGCGTGACGCTGTTTTTCCTCGGCACCGCGCTGGTGTTGTGGCTGAAATATGCCTTTACCCAGGAACCTGAATGGCACATGACCTTCAGCGGAACCTGGCAACTGCTGCTGTTGGGGGCCGCCACCGCGACTGCCTACAGTTGCTGGAATACCGGCATCCAGCATGGCAACCTGACGCTGCTGGCTACCGCCTCCTATTTCACGCCGGTCTTGTCGGCGCTGGTCTCCTGTTTCTGGCTGGGGCTGGTGCCGGGCATAGGGTTCTGGCAAGGGGTGGTGATGGTGACCGCCGGGTCGCTGATCTGCTGGCGGGCCACCGCCTGAAGTTAATGCCGCTTACTGCTTGTTATTGCAATTGATTAGCGGCCCACCCTGGCGGGTATTTCCCGACAGCCCTCTTTTCCGGCGTTCGCCTGAGACTCTTTATATCAATAATCCTGACGTTCCACTCAGGCGTGCGGCTGTGCCATAAAGGCAGAATGCTTCACCATGGTATTCCGGTTAACCTGAATTGATAAGAAATATAAAACATTTGTGGTCTGACACCTGCCGGTGTAAATGGCAGGAATAATGCGCTATCTGGTTATTATTAATATGAATTTAGTCCACATCATTACTATCAGTGATATATATTTATCATCAATGCATTGCTTACATAAATATTTCACCTTATTTCACCGTGCCTGATGGCTAAAAAGCAGTTACATTGCAATTAATCCCCTCCAAAAAATCCGTTGCGTAATTATCCTAAAAATTAGCCCGGATTTTTCAGACAACATGTGTTTACTTATTAAGTATTCATTCTTGAATATTAGTTATTCTATTGATATTAGTAGCAATTTACCTAAATTAAAATTTAAGATGATTCTTATTTAAGATTGGTTTTATTTTTATCGACTTAATTAAAGAAACCCGCTATTGCGCCGCAAATGGAAATCTTTACACTTTTATGGGTTAACTCAGGCGAGGAATTTATCATGGCAGTAAATAAGCGCTTCGATGCGCTGGACAGCTTTCGTGGCCTGTGTGCCATATCGGTGGTTATCTATCACGTGAATATGGCAGGCAGCCTGACCGAACTCTCTTTCTTTCGCGGCAGTCACCTGCTGGTAGATTTTTTCTTTGTATTGAGCGGGTTTGTGCTGGCTCATGGGTATGGATTTAAAAGCGGCCTTCGCTTTAAGGACTTTTTTATATCCCGCACCTTCAGGATTTTCCCGCTGCATGTGTTTATGCTCGGCGTGTTTATCCTGCTGGAAGTCGGGAAGTGGCTGGCCTATAAAAAAGGGTTCATGTTTAACAGCGTTCCCTTTACCGGCGTGACCGCACCGCATGAGATCCTGCCTAACCTGGTTCTGGTGCAGTCCTGGACAACGCTGACCAACCCGCTCAGCTATAACTTCCCGGCCTGGAGCATCAGCGTTGAGTATTACATGTATATGATTTTCTTTGCGCTGACGATGCTGCGCGGGGCCGGCAAATACCTGGCATGGGCCGCCCTTTCCCTGTCAGCGCTCTACCTGCTGCTGACTAACCACCATGGCCTGACGGAAGAGGTACTGCGCGGGTTAAGCTGCTTCTTTGGCGGGTCACTGACGTATGCCCTTTATCGCCGCGTGGCGGATAACATTAACCTGAGTTATACCCTCGCCTCCCTGGTGGAGATCGTGGTGCTGGTGGCGGCGATTACGGTAGTCGCCCTGCCGGTGCCGGAAAAAACCCTGACCTGTATTCTGCTGTTTTGCCTCTGCGTATTTACCTTCTCCCTTGAGCAGGGCGCGGTATCGCAACTGATGAAACGGCCGTTTTTCCTGCGGATGGGGGTGCTCTCCTATTCCATCTATATGACGCATGCAGCCATCCTTTTCTGCTTGATTTCACTGATGATCGTAATGCAAAAAGTCACGGGCTGGCACATTGCGCCGATGGTCGGTGACAAGCGGTACCTCGATTTCGGCAGCGCATTGATGAACAACGTGGCGCTGCTGGCGATCCTGGCATTGGTTATCTTTGTTGCCGGCATCACCAACCGACGTATTGAGAAGCACTGGCAACAGATTGGCCGGTCACTCACCCAGAGTTATGCCCTCCGACGTGCTGAAAAATAATAATAATATCCCCTTCTGACTGGCCCCTCCGGGGGCCTTTTTTTTGCCCGCGTCCCACTCTGAGGCTTTTCTGATTCCTCACCTTTTTATGACAATTCTTAAATATTTGTAATCTCAGTATGTTTACATTCATGCGTTTGCCTAATTTGTCAGCCAATGTAAAGGAACGCAGTATGAAAGCACCAAAGAACTGGTCCCCGGAACTGGAAGGTCTGCGGGGCCTGGCCTCTCTGTGGGTTTTGCTGGGCCACATCTGCATTTTGATAAACTTCTCTTTCCCCCTGCTCTCAGACCCCAGTATGGGCGTTGACCTGTTTATCCTGCTTTCCGGCTTCCTGATGGCGAAAAACTATCAGGAGCGCCGTGACGCAGAACCCTGGACCGACGCCGCCACCTTTAAAAAATTCTGGTTACGGCGCTATTTCCGTATCGCGCCGCTCTACTATGTGCTGCTGGTGGTGGCGATTGGCTTCGGCCCCTACTTCGGGGAGATGCGCAACGTTATTTCGTCGTTCTACCCGGCCACGGCTACCGAGGTGTCTCGTTACGCGGATCAGTCATTCGGTAACCTGGCAACCCATGTGCTGTTCCTGTTTGGTTTCCTGCCGCACTACGCGTTTAATACCGTGCTGCCGGACTGGAGCATCGGGCTGGAGATGCAGTACTACGCCCTGTTCCCCTTCATCATGCTGGCCATTATGCGTTTCGGTTACCCCGCAACCTGCCTGGTGCTGATGCTGGCCGGTATTGCGCTGAAATTTGCCCTGCCGGCCTATGTGGACGCGTTTAAAATGCCGTCGCTGATTTTCCTGAAGCTGCATATGTTTGTGGCCGGGATGTTAATCTCCGAAGCCGTGCGGCGTATGCAGGTACGTTACCTGCTGCTGGCACTGCTGGCACCGGTCATCAGTATTTTCCTGACCATCGGCTGGCATAAGGTGCGTATCGGCGTGGAAGCCATCATGATCCTGCTGATGGCCGCCATCCTGTGGAAATTCCGCGCCGGCAGTATGATGGCAAACATCATGGCCTTGCCTAAGCGCCTTCTTACCTTGCGCTTCAGTACCTTCCTCGGCGACGTCTCCTATTCGGTGTATATGCTGCACCTGCTGATTGTGATCCCGGCCTGCGGCCTGTTGCTGAGCCACACGGCGCTGGCACAGCAGAGCGCCGTGCTGCGGTTCCTGGAAGTTGCCGCGCTCTGCTTGCCGGTGACATATCTGCTGGCCATGCTGCTCTATAAAGGTGTGGAAAAACCGGGCATTAAGCTGGGGAAATATGTGCTGAAGCAGAACAAAGCAGAACCCCGCATTGAGCCGCTGGCCTGATACCCGCCGCGGCCGGGCAACCGGCTGCGGCATAGCGGTACAGGTGGGTAGTTGAGGGAGATTGACCTAAGATTTATCTTAATAAAAAACACAGATTGCTTAACTGTCACGCCACGGAACGATTACACTTATCTAAGAATAGTCTGAGAGAGGTGAATGCTATGGCACTGTTTATCTTCATATTGTGCAACGTGGCACTGGTGCTTGCATCGATGCAAGTGCGTAACTGATGCATGCGGCGGCCCGATGTTTCATCCCGGCAGATCCGTCCCCCTGAGCCCGGCCTTAACCCGCCGGGCTTTTTATTGGGTGGAACCGCGTAAAACAGGATGAGGCGGCTACAACGGTTGTGCAGCCGGTACCTGATGGTGAAACACGTAAGGGTCAGAGATGAGCTCAAACTGTTCATCATCCGGGTAGGTCACCGCCACCTCATATGCTTCCCCGGCAAACGCACGGACGGCGGCCAGATCGCGCCAGTAGGTCGCCAGGAAAAAGTGCATATACCCCTCCTGGGCTTCCTGACGAACAAACGCACCGCAACACCCCTCAATGCCCTGTGCATGGTTAACGCCGGTTAATTGTAAATGGTGGGCAAATCCTGCTGCATGTTGTCGCGGCACACACCCGTGCCAGGTTCGGCAAATCATCACTTTCCTCGCATAATTACTTAAGTAAGATGCATAACTATTATTTGATTAAGGTAGCAAAATCAATCACTGTGCGGTTAAAAAGCATTGAAAAGCATCGCTGAGCACTTATGCTGTCAGCTACTAACCGGGGAGACACAGGCATGCTGCTCTACCATTACACCAATCAGGCGGGCTTTCTCGGCATTATGGAGAGCGGCACCCTGTGGGCGACTAAAATTCAATATCTCAATGACAATAAAGAGTTTTTCCTTGCCCTGAGCATTGCAGACGAGATTCTGAAAGAACGGTTACGCACTGAGATCAACCGGGACGTGGTGATCCGCCTGATTCGTTTCCGTGAGGCGCTGCCCCGGATGAATGACGTCAATGTGTGCGTCTGCTCCCTGTCAGAGAACGGCGACTTACTCAGCCAATGGCGCGGCTATGCCTCCGGGCTGGGCGGTTATTCGATTGGGTTTGACTATGAGGCGCTGAAAACCGGCTTTAACCGGCATGACTATGTGCTGATGAAGTGCTGTTACCAGCCGCAAGAGCATGAAGATTTTATCAATAACGTCATCGATACCATTCTGATGATGTTTGAAGGGCAGCCGGAACCGGATCATGCGGAGATAGAGAAGCCTTCCGCCGCCTCGCGCCTGTTTCAGGAGCATCTCTCTTGCGTGGCAGCGGTATTGAAAGACAGCAGTTTCAGTGAAGAGGCCGAATGGCGCGCGATCTCCCGCCGCTCGCTCAGCCCGGCTGAACTGGCCTTCCGCCCCGGCCACTCGACCCTGACGCCTTACCACAAACTGCCGTTCGACAACCGGCAAAATGGCTGCGTGCGGGAAGTGATTGTCGGCCATACGCCCAACAGCGATCTGGCCATCGCGGCCACTCATACCCTGATGCAAAAGATGGGGCTTCAGGTCGCCCTGCACGCCAGCCAGATACCGTTCAGGAACTGGTGATGCCGGCGGCCACCTTTTGAGTGAGTCGCCCTATTTACTTTAATAAAAAAGCCGCCTGGGGGCGGCTTAACATTCTTTATTTTGATTTATGGTGTCTGACAAACAATGAATTGCAGTATGGGCATATCATGGTTTGTTCCCGGGATATCTTAGTTATTGATTGTTTGGATGATTTCCCACATATCGGACACCGGGCAGTAGAGGTAGCGTTCGCGATATGATCCATTAAGCGGCTGAGATAGGACATAGTGTTCGGCCTTTTTACTGAATGAGACCTATCATAACACCGGTGTCTATTTTTTACCCAAAAACCCTATTATTAATGCGTTATTTGCAAATTATTTATGCAGGGTAACGAAGCCCTGCTCGGCAGAATTCACGCTGCTGTAAAAGACCGGATATAGCATTTCGGACATTTTTCGGACAACCAAAAAAAATCCTTTGCAAATCAAAGGAATAAAAAAAGACCGAATACGATTCCTATATTCGGTCTAGGGAAATGGCTCTTGGGAGAGAGCCGTGCGCTAAAAGTTGGCATTAATGCAGGCTGTTATGCCTTGCACTTTAAAGCGTAGTCGACGCAGGTGATTTTTCCAGCAGCCTCACCGGGCAGTGAGAGTGACAGCCGGGCAGGAATTCACTTTTGTGATAACAGTCCCAAAACAAGCCCTTAACACTGGCGCTCTGCCATTTCCCTGACTTTTTATTACGCCGCCCCCTTTACTCGCACAGGGTCAGGGCCTTCTGCTGTACAGCGGCCAGACTCATTTTCTGCCCCGGATGCCCGGGATCATCAAGCTGGATAATGGCGATCGGCTTCGCCTGAGTTTTTCCCGCTTTGACTTCCGCCTCAGCGACCTCGTTCAGCGGGTACTGCACCAGCGTACTGTCGTTGATGGCATAAAGCGCATGGCCGGCGCGGCACTGCAACATCACTTCCTCACGGGTGAACGGCCATGCCTTGCCGAACTGGAAGCGGCTCACGGTCACAATATCGGCGGCAACTGCACTGCTGCACACACCGGCCAACACCAGGGAGAGGATTACTTTTTTCATCAGGGAGTCCTTTACTCTATCCAAATCAGAAACTTAGCTTACCGCCACCGGCTCCAGGGTCGCAAAAATACTGACCAGCAGGACAACCAGTAACGAAAGCCCGAGCAGCAGTGCGGTTGCGCGCACCACACCACGCTGTGCCTGGTCCGGCGACGCCGTAAAACGCGGCACAATACGGTAACGGTTATACAACGCCACCGCGACCATCACCGCCACCAGCGCCATTTTAGCCAGCAGCAACATCTGGTAAGGCGAATGGCGGTCAAACGGCCAGCCCTGCACAATCAGCCAGGTGTCGATAAGCCCGGTGGCAATCACCAGCGCCACGGTCAGATGGCCGAACGTTGAGAAACGCAGTAAGCAGCGGATCGCCTCCTGACGCCACGGCCCGCGCCGGCTGAAACGCAGGCAGGTGAGTAACGGCAGCAAGCTGCCAAACCAGTAGGCGGCAGAGAGCAGATGCAACGTATGGTTGACGCGCTGGGCAAGCCCGGCCGCGCCTTCACGCATCGCGGCGTGGCCGACGCTCCCCAGCCCCACCAGCAGCACGGTGGCCGCCAGCAGAATCAGCCTGTCGCGCATGCGGTCAGCCGGCAGCAACAGGCTCAGAAGTAATAAGGCGGCAAACAGCAGATGCCAGCGCCACACCTGCCCAAAGGCCGTGTCCAGCACCGCAACCCAGATGGGAAACGCGGTCACATCCTCCCAGCCTTCGCCCATCAGCCCGCCCTGCACCGCCACCATCAGGCAGGCGGTCAACAAGGTCATCAGGCCCGCCCACCCTTGCCAGTAACGCAGGCGTTGCAGCAATACCGCGCCAAACGGTGCAGGTGCAAGAAGATGGGTAAACACACTGATACCGAACAGCTGCATGACCGCCAGAAAATGCACGAAGCGGCATATTATCCAGAGCAGGGAAAGCGTACTCATTTTACCGTGAAACGGTAAGTCCCCTGGGTACGGTGCCCATCCACAGAGACGACCTTCCACACCACCTGATAATCCCCGGCGGGGAGCGCCTTATCCAGCGGTACCCGTAAACGCGTGTTATCGCCGTTGTCGCTGCTCAGTACCGCGGACGGCACCGTGACCTGCAGCGGGCCAACCAGG
Source organism: Chimaeribacter californicus (assembly GCF_002858675.1). Taxonomy (GTDB): domain Bacteria; phylum Pseudomonadota; class Gammaproteobacteria; order Enterobacterales; family Enterobacteriaceae; genus Chimaeribacter; species Chimaeribacter californicus. Next base: position 294,418 of record NZ_PJZF01000001.1, on the reverse strand, counting down.
CGGATGCGGCTGAAGCGGGGTTCAACCCCTTCGGTGAAGGTTAACACCAGCTGTTGCGGGCTTCCCTGCACCAGAGCATTGGCGGCAGGTGCTGAAGAGACAAGGTGGGCATGGGCCAGCGCCGCGGGGGCGATAGCAGCGGTTAACAGGAAAGCGCATAACACACGAAGACAAAGGAACGTTTTTGGCATAACAGGCGTCTCTCAGGCTGCGGGGCAAAATTTGCGCCTACTTTACCCGATTCAGCCAGCGAGATGTTGCAAAAAATGCATTGAGTTATCGCGCAGTGGTGAAAATATGTGACGTTTGAAAACGCCATAAAAAAGGCCCGTACCGGAGTGCAGGCCAATACGTACGCGCAAACTTTTTATGCCGCCGGATCGCTGTCCGCCGTCATGTTTTTTAATTCTTTATCGATAATAAACAAGCCGTTGCCGGTATTGCTTACCATGCCCAGTTTGTCGAGCACAGATTTGAACAGTTTTTCTTCTTCATGCTGTTCAGCCACATACCATTGCAGGAAGTGGAACGTGGAGTAGTCCTGCAAGGTCATGGCCAGATGAGCCAGCTCGTTGATCTTGCGGGTGATAAACTGCTCATGTTCGTATGTCAGGGTGAAAACATCCGCCAGGGAGGCAAACTCTACCGGCGGCGCGGCGATGGTGCCGAGCAGCGGCAGGGCGCCGGTATCACTGACATAGTCAAACAGACGCTGCATATGTTCCATCTCTTCGCGTGAATGCGATTTCAGGAACGCGGCCGCCCCTTCGAACCCTTTATCACTGCACCAGGCGCTCATTTGCAGGTAGAGATTGGCAGAATAGAACTCCAGGTTCAGTTGCTCGTTAAGCTGGCTGACCATTTCTGGCTTTAACATAGGCATATCCTTATAAATGACAGGCGAAGACATATTTAATAATTTCCTGCATTATGAAGACATCCCTTTAAATTATAAACAGCAATTTTAACAAACACAGCATAATTAATTTATCACTATGATAGTCATGACTATTTTTTAAATAAACCCAACCCAAGATACTGCTCTGAAATCTATTTAATGATAACTGTTTTCATCCATAAAATAGAGTAAGACGAATCGTTCTTATTTATATTTTTACTTTATTGCCTTCAATGCCCGATGGCCGGTATGCCCGCAAGGCACACGCCGCCTTGCCATTTCCATGGGCTTGCTTTATTTTTGCCGCAGCATAACCAACGCCCGGCAGGAGAGAATGATGGGATACAATCTGGCTGACCTGACGCCCGACGAGAAGAACCGGATCAATGTGGATTTGGCTGCGTCCGGCGTCGCCTTTAAAGAGCGTTACAATATGCCGGTGGTGCCTGAACTGGTTGAGCGTGAACAACCGGAAGCGCTGCGTGACTACTTCCGTGAACGGGTGGCGTTCTACCGGAGTGAGTCGCACAAGTACTCACGCCTGCCTTACGAACCCAAAATGAAGTAAGCGTGCCCCGGCCGGAGCCGGGCGCTACGCCTCGCCGGCAAACTGCTCAGTCGCGCGGATCAGGCGGTCCAGAATGCCCGGTTCATCAAAAGAGTGTCCTGCCCCTTCAATAATATGCAGTTCTGCCTCCGGCCAGCGTGCGGCCAGATCCCAGGCGTTCTGCACCTGGCAGGCCATATCATAGCGCCCATGCACAATGACCCCAGGAATATGGCGGATGCGGGTCACGTTCTCCAGCAACTGATCGTCGCGTTCCAGAAAGCCGCCATGGCTGAAATAGTGGTTTTCAATGCGGGCAAATGCCAGCGCAAATTCATCCTCACCAAACGAGGCGGCATTCACCGCCGGCATCAGCGTCACGGTCTCCCCTTCCCACAGGCTCCAGAGGCGCGCCGCCTCCAGCTGCACCACCGGATCATTGCCGGTCAGGCGACGGCGGTAAGCGCCAATTACATCCTGCCGTTCCTCTTCAGACAGAATCGAGAGGACGCGCTGCCACTTATCCGGGAAGAAGCGTGAGGCACCGTCCTGATAGTACCAGTCCAGCTCCTGCCGCCGCAGGGTGAAGATGCCGCGCAGCACCAGTTCACTGACGCGCTCAGGATGGGTCTGGGCATAGGCCAGGCCCAGCGTAGAGCCCCAGGAGCCGCCAAATACCAGCCACTGTTCTGCCCCGGCCATTTCCCGCAACTTCTCCATGTCGTCGATCAGGTGCCAGGTGGTGTTGTTGTCCAGGCTGGCATGGGGTCGTGAGCGGCCACAGCCACGCTGGTCAAACAGCGTGACGTTATAGCGCGCCGGATCAAACAGCTGACGATGAAGAGGCGAACAGCCGCCTCCCGGCCCGCCATGAATAAACACCGCAGGCTTACCTGCCGGGTTACCGCTGCGCTCCCAGTAAACCTGGTGCCCGTCGCCGGTGTTCAGCCACCCGCTGGCGTAAGCTTTGATGGGCGGATATAAGCCCTTTAATACCGTCATCTGCTGTCCCGATCTGCCTGATCCCAAGGTTTACTAAAACCGATTGTTATATTTGCGTCAATGAATTAGCGCTATTGTGTAGTAATTCCGGTTTTTTTGACCATTTTCCCACCACTGTTGCGCTACATTTTGTTCAAAAAGAGTTCTTAAAAAAAAACAGATGCTTTTAAAAATTTTGGTTAATAGCGCTTGAAAAATTTTCTTAATCAGCTGTTAATAAGGGTGCATACCAACCCAGTCACCGGTACAGAGAGGCCACCATGAGTAAGGGAATGGATAGCAAAAAAAATGCGAAGAAGAAGCCGTTGAAAACCCCAGCTGAAAAGCGGGCGGATAAACGTTCAAAAAAGGCGCATCCGCAAGAATGAGTCCGGCTGAACCGCGTACTTAAACCCGCTCAGGCGGGTTTTTTTATTGTCTCTGATATCAAAAGGATTGAGTGCATGAGTCGGATTGTTATTGCAGCGGCACAATATTGCAGCGTGCCATGTGATATCGAGAAAAATGTCTCGTTACATCGCGAGTTTATTGCTCTGGCCGCCGAAGAGCAGGTCAACCTGTTGATTTTTCCTGAATTGTCGATTACCGGCTATGAAATTGCCCATGCACCGGAACTGGCCCTGATGCTTGGCGATCCACGCCTTGAGGCGCTGCGTGATGATGCACGGCAGCATAAGATGACCATTGTCTTCGGTGCGCCGATTATTACCGATGAGCAGGGTACCTGCTGCATCGGCGCAGTGACCTGTGAGGCCGACGGCACCCTCTATGCCTATACCAAGCAGCACCTGGCCGGGAATGAACCGGACTATTTCTCTCAGGGTGAAGGCGGCCCGCTGGTGAATGTACAGGGCTACCCGGTGGGGCTGGCGATCTGTGCTGACGTGCGCGTGCCGTCCCACCCGGCTCAGGCGGCCCTTTCCGGCGCGCAGATTTATACCGCCAGCGTGCTCTTTTCCGAAGAGGGTTACCATGACGACACCCAAAGCCTGGAAACCTACGCCCGGCAGCATCAGATGGCGGTGCTGATGGCTAACCACGGTGGCCATACCGGTGGCTGGCAACCGGCCGGCAAAAGTGCCATCTGGGCCGAAAATGGCCATTGTATTGCCCGTGCACCCAGCCACGGCAATGCGCTGGTGGTAGGTACCCGCCACCAGAATCAGTGGCAAGGCCATGTCTTATCATTAGGGTAATTGACCCCTACCCAAAGGAGCGCCTAGGATGCTGCGAGTTATTGATACTGAAACCTGTGGCCTGGATGGCGGCGTTGTTGAGATCGCGTCAGTAGATCTGGTCGCAGGAGAGATTGTTAACCCGATGAGCGATCTGATTTCCCCCGATCGTCCGATCAGTATTGAGGCGATGGCGATACACCACATCACCGAAGAGATGGTCGAGGGTAAACCCCGGATTGCGAAAGTGATCGGCCGTTACCACGGCAGCCCCTATTATGTGGCGCACAATGCCGCCTTTGACCGCGCCATGTTACCGGAAATGCATGGGCGCTGGATCTGTACCGTAAAATTGGCCCGGCAGGCGTTTCCCGGCCTGAAATACAGTAACCAGCATTTACGTTACGCCTTGCGGCTGAAGGTTGAGGTGCCGGAGGGGCTTTACCCGCACCGTGCGCTGTATGACAGCTATGTCACGGCCGCGCTGTTGCAGCGCATTATGCAGGAGACCGGCTGGAGCGCGGAGGAGATGGCGGACATCACGGAACAGCCGGTACTGCTGCGCACCATGAAATTCGGTAAATACCGTGGCCGCCCGATTGAAACCGTGGCCCAGGAAGATCCCGCCTATTTACGCTGGATGCTGAAATCCATTGACGATCTCAGCCCCGATATGCGCTATACGCTGAATCACTATCTGGCCCCGTGAGGGGTGCCCAGGATCTGCTGCACGCAACGGGCCTGGCCGGCGTTCTGCCTGACCGGCCAGGCCCGTTGCCCTTCTGACAGCGGCCGTTACCCGGCCTGAACATACCTGCGGCGGCGCAGCCTGCCCCGCCGCACTGCCTTAACCCTGGGCGTCGTTCAGTGCCAGCACGAACGCATACTCCATCGCAATATCCTCATAGGCCTTGAAGCGGCCCGATTTACCGCCATGCCCGGCATCCATGTCGGTGTACATCAGCAGTTGGTTATTGTCCGTTTTCATCTCACGCAGTTTTGCCACCCACTTGGCCGGCTCCCAGTACTGTACCTGTGAGTCATGCAACCCGGTGGTGACCAGCATATGCGGATAAGCTTTGGCGGTGATCTGGTCATAGGGGCTGTATGCCAGCATGCAGCGGTAATAGGCTTCCTGATTCGGGTTACCCCACTCATCATATTCGCCGGTGGTGAGAGGAATGCTTTCATCAAGCATCGTCGTCACCACATCCACAAACGGCACCTGCGCCACAATGCCGTGATAAAGATCCCCGGCCTGGTTAATCACCGCACCCATCAGCAACCCACCAGCGCTGCCGCCCATGGCATAGACCTTGTCAGCGTGGCCGTATTGCTGCTCTACCAGTGCGCGGGTGACGTCAATAAAGTCATGGAAGGTGTTCATCTTATTGAACAACTTGCCGTCCTCGTACCACTGTTGGCCCAGTTCGCCGCCGCCGCGGATATGGGCCAGCGCAAAGACAAACCCGCGGTCGAGCAGGCTGAGGCGGCTGGCGCTGAATGACGGATCCATGCTGCTGCCGTAGGAGCCGTAACCGTAAATCATCAAGGGGTTGTTGCCGGCGGTGAACCGGTCACGCCGGTACACCAGTGAGACCGGCACTTTCACGCCGTCGCGCGCCGTCACCCACACCCGTTCACTGGCATAGTGATTGCTGTCGAAATCTTTGACCTCCTGCTGTTTCAGCAGGGCGCGCTCGCCGGTGTCCATGTTGACCTCAAACATCGAGGCCGGCGTGGTCATCGAGGAGTAGCCATAACGCAGCAGAGACGTCTCCGGTTCCGGGTTATAGGCCAGCCAGGTGACATAAGTCGGGTCATCAAAGCGGATCTCTTTCTGTTCGCCGCTCTGCCAGTGGATCTGGCGCAAATGGGTCAGCCCTTCGCTACGCTCCTCCACCACCAGCCAGTCACGGAACAGGCTGAAGCCCTCCAGCATCACGGTATCACGCGGCGGGATCACCGCCTGCCACTGCGCCTCCTCCGGCTGATCTGCCTGATAGAGCCCGAAGTTTTTACCGTCTTTATTGGAACGGATATAGAAACGGCCCTGATAGTGATCCAGCGCATACTCATGGTCACGGCGGCGCGGCACAAACACCTGCGGCGTCGCGTCAGGCTGGTCAGCATCCAGTAACAGGATTTCCGACGTAGTGGTACTGCTGAGGTGGATCAGGATAAAGCGTTCGGAGGTGGTTTTCTCCAGGCCCACATAGAAGGTGTCATCCTGCTCCTGATAGATCAGGGTATCGTCGGCCGGATCGCTGCCCACGGTATGGCGGTAAACCTGATAAGGCAGCAGGGTTTTGTCATGTTTACGCACGTAATAGAGCGTGCGGGCGTCATTGGCCCATTCAAAACTGGCGGAGGTGTTGGTGATCACCTCATCGGCCCATTCGTCACTGCCGATCTGTTTGATGCGGATGTCGTACTGGCGGCGGGAGAGGAAATCCTCTGCCAGTGCCAGTTGGCGGTTGTCCGGGCTGACTTCCATCGCGCCCAGCGTATAGAATTCGTGCCCTTGTGCACGCACGTTAGCATCAAGCAGGACGTCCCACTCTGCGGCTGTGCCGGCCGGCTGGCGCAGGTAAATGGGGTACTCGTTGCCGGGCTGGTAGCGGGTCTGGTAACGGAAGCCGTGGCGCACATAGGGCACTGAGGCATCTTCTTGCGGGATGCGGTCAACCATTTCCTGATACAGCGCTTCACGCAGGGGATGATAGGGCTGCATGGCTTGCGCCGTATAGGCATTCTCTGCCGTCAGGTAGTCCAGCACCTCGGGTTGTGTGCGGTCATCGTCACGCAGCCAGTAATAATTATCGATCCGGGTATCGCCGTGGACGGTAATCGGATGGGGGCGTTTCTCTGCTTTTGGTGGTGTGGTCATGAACTGATCCCTGGCACTGCCATTATGAACCGACTGAAAAAATACGGGGCGCGGGCGACAGGCGTCCCCGGAGTCTGCACGGTCATCATACGTCATGCTGCACCGGTTACGCGGGCGTCCCGTCACAACACATTAATAACAAAAATAATGATAGACCCTAACAGAGGGTGAACTCAATGCAGGTGAGATGCTGAATACCGGGGTAGATGGTCTGGATGACCTGCTGTAATTCGGGGAGGGTCATGTTCTCCTGCCGGGCATGGGAAACATCAAGCGCGGAGAAGGCAACAGGCGTGACAGCAAGCACACGCAGGCGGCAGAAGAATACTCCATCCTCCAGGCGCGAAACGTGCAAAATATCACCCGGCGCAACGTCAGCGTCGCTGCCGCTACGCAGGGTGATGGTTTTACGGCCTGCCAGAATGTCCGCCTCAAAACGGCGGTAAAAGGTGAAGGGTTTCACGGCATCACTCCCTGATGACGCAGGCTCAGGCGGCCTGCTCGTCGCTGTCGGCGGCCTTGCCGCGGCTTTTAGGTTTCAGGCGCGCCGGTTCTGCGGCGTCGTTGTCCGGTGCGGATGCCAGCACGCTTTCCAGCGAACCACCCCGCAGGATCTGCGTCAGCGGATCTTTATGTTCCGCCAGGAAGAAGCTCAGGCGCTCGCGTTCACTCTCTTCCATCTCCAGTGCAGACTGGGCCAGCCATTCAGACAGGGTATCGGCCAGATCCAGCATCTTGTCGTAAGCGTCAGCTTCTTTCTTGGTCGCAAACGTCATCTTTTCCTCGCCTTGTCGCACCACGACATATTTTACTTCTACCGTCATGAGTGATAATCCTCTTATGGCACACTACTGTATGAATATACAGTTTAAGTAAATCGGGGCGCGGAGGCAAGCTCTTTTACACAATCCGGAACCTGCCTCGCAAAAGAAAAACTACTTCAATAATCGGGCTTTACAGCTTTTGCCTTTGATTTTACCTTGCTGCAACTGAGACAACGCCCGGCGGGCGCTGGCACGGCGGATGGCGACATAGGCATGGACCGGGAACATGTCAATTTTGCCCACCTCGGCCGCCGTCAGCCCGGCGTCACCGGTCAGCGCGCCCAGAATGTCACCGGGGCGGATTTTTGCCTTGCGGCCGCCGTCAATGCAGAGGGTCGCCATCTCCGGCTCAAGCGCCACCGGTGGGGTGGCGAGCAGTTTTTCAGCCGGTTGCCAGGTGGTACGGATAGCGAGGTAATCCTCCAGCGCGTGCACGCGCACCATCTCCTGCGGGGTACAGAAGCTCACGGCCAGGCCGCTCATACCGGCACGGCCGGTACGGCCGATGCGGTGAACATGCACTTCCGGGTCAAAGGAGAGCTCATAGTTGACCACCAGTTCCAGATCCTTGATGTCCAGCCCGCGTGCGGCGACATCCGTCGCCACCAGCACCCGGCAGCTGCGGTTGGCGAAGCGCACCAGGACCTGATCGCGGTCACGCTGCTCCAGATCGCCATGCAGCGCCAGCGCACTGATGTTCTCATCGGCCAGCGCCTCATAGACTTCCTGGCAATCGCGTTTGGTGTTGCAGAACACCACACAGGAAGCGGGCTGGTAATGGCGCAGGGTGCCGGTCAGCAGGCGCAGCCGTTTTTCGCGGGTGGTTTCAACAAAGATCTGCTCAATGGTGGTCTGCTCCGCTTCTGCGGCGATCTCGACATCCAGCGGAGTCTGCTGGACGCGGGCGCTGATGCGGGCGATGCCTTCCGGGTAAGTTGCGGAGAAGAGCAGCGTCTGGCGTTGTGGCGGGGTATAACGGATCACCTCGTCAATGTCGTCGCTGAAGCCCATATCCAGCATACGGTCGGCTTCATCCAGCACCAGGATGCGCAGCGCGTCCAGTGACAGCGTCTGTTTGCGCAGGTGTTCCTGGATGCGCCCCGGTGTGCCGACCACGATATGCGGCGGGTGCACCAGTGAGTCGAGCTGCGGGCCGATAGGCTGGCCGCCGCACAAGGTCAGGATTTTAATGTTCTGGGTAAAGCGCGCCAGCCGGCGCAGCTCTTTACTGACCTGATCTGCCAGCTCACGCGTCGGGCATAACACCAGCGCCTGCGTGACATACTGCCCGGGCACAATTTTGTCCAGCAGGCCAATGCCGAATGCGGCAGTTTTGCCGCTGCCGGTCTGGGCTTTGGCGCGCACGTCGCGGCCGCTGAGAATGGCCGGCAGTGACGCCGCCTGTACCGGGGTCATGGTGGCGTAGCCCAGTTCCGCCAGATTGGCGAGTTGCTCCGCCGGCAGCGGCAGGGAAGAAAATGAAAGTGTGCTCAAGACAGTAACTCTTATGATGATCAGAAAAGGAGGCGGGAGTGTGCTGCTATACAGTCAGTTCCAGCAAACGCCCATCATAACAGAGCCGGCGCCCTGCGTGTTAATAGTGGCTTAACCGGGTGAAAAAAGCCGCAACCAGGTGCTTTTTTATGCCGGGGCCGCCTTTTCTGTGACCCGTGAGATGGCGCGGCCCGCGTAATGCCATCACCGGGTTTTACCATTACCTTGTGCTGCCGCCACCGGACTTACCATTACCGGATACTGCCCTGTTCGCTTTATCGTGGGCTCGCCCACTTTAATGGGTGTCGCCTGCGTTGATGGGTACCGCCCGCGTTGCCGGGCGGTAAAGTGGCCACTCTCTGCCGGGTAATAACCGGCACGGCAGTGACCACGCAAACGTTTTCGTTTATACTGCGCGCGATTTTCTTCTGTCTCGTCAGTTAACCCTGTAAATGAAGGTGAGTTATGTTGATCCTTGGAACTGCCCTGCGCCCTTCCGCCACCCGTGTCATGCTGCTGGGTTCCGGTGAACTCGGTAAAGAAGTGGCCATCGAATGCCAGCGCCTCGGCCTGGAGGTGATTGCCGTTGATCGCTATGCCGATGCCCCGGCGATGCACGTTGCCCATCGCAGCCATGTGATTAACATGCTGGACGGCGACGCCCTGCGGGCAGTGATTGAACATGAACGCCCCGATTTTATTGTGCCGGAAATTGAGGCCATCGCCACCAGCATGTTGGTTGAGCTTGAGCAGCAGGGCCATAATGTGGTGCCGTGTGCCGAGGCGACCCGCCTCACCATGAACCGCGAAGGCATCCGCCGCCTGGCCGCAGAGACCCTGGGGCTGCCGACCTCCACTTACCAGTTTGCCGACAGCGAAAGCGCCTTCCGTCAGGCCGTGAAAGAGATCGGCCTGCCCTGCATCATCAAACCGGTGATGAGCTCCTCCGGCAAGGGCCAGAGCCTGATCCGCCATGAGGACGAGCTCCAGGCAGCGTGGGAATATGCCCAGCAGGGCGGCCGCGCCGGCGGTGGCCGGGTGATTGTGGAAGGGCTGGTGCGCTTCGATTTTGAGATTACGCTGCTGACCATCAGCGCGGTGGACGGCATCCATTTCTGTGACCCGATTGGTCACCGTCAGGAAGAGGGGGATTACCGGGAATCCTGGCAGCCGCAGCAGATGAGCGCCCTGGCGCTGCAGCGTGCGCAGGTGATTGCGGAAAAGGTGGTGACGGCGCTGGGCGGCCACGGCCTGTTTGGTGTGGAGCTGTTCGTCTGCGGGGATGAGGTGATCTTCAGCGAAGTGTCGCCGCGCCCGCACGATACCGGCATGGTGACGCTGATTTCGCAGGATTTGTCAGAGTTCGCGCTGCATGTGCGCGCCTTCCTCGGCCTGCCGGTGGGCGAAATCCGCCAGTTCGGGCCGTCGGCGTCGGCAGTGATCCTGCCGTCACTGACCAGCCGTGATGTGCGCTTCAGCGGTGTCAGCCAGGCATTGACCGGCCACAATCAGGTGCGCCTGTTCGGCAAGCCGGAGATCGCCGGTACGCGCCGCCTGGGTGTGGCGCTGGCCACGGGTGACACCGTGGAACAGGCCGTCGTACGGGCGGTAGAAGCGGCAGCGGCGGTCAACGTCAGCGGCTGACCGCCCGCTGAGGCAAAAAAAACGGGCGCTTCAGCGCCCGTTTCCCAGCATGCCCACCGGTCAATAACCGTGGTCATCCTCTTCATCTTCGTCGTGGTGTTCAGCGTCCTGTTGGTCCGCGTCATCGTCTTCATCATCAAAGCGTACCGCGACCTGCCCACCCTGATGGGTCTCCCGGATCTCCTGCGCCACCATGGCGATGGCCTGGCCGCTGCTCATCCCCTCTTCCATCAGCTGATGGATGCGTTCCGCAGCCTGTTGCTGCTCCTGATGTGAAAGTGCCGGCATACCCGCTTGCATGGTTCGTCTCCTCTGTTGACCGGCACAGTATACGCGCCGGCGGCCCAATGACCTACTCCCCTTGCCGCAATGCCCCCTCACCGCATGCGCCCTTGCCGCCAACCCCCTTGCCGTACCGTCTCCCCGCCGCGCGGGCACGCGGCCGCCCCTTTTTCACCCACCGCGGTTCTGTGGTAGGCTGGGCGACTGTTTTTGACTGCCCGGCCAGCCCGACACCATGTACGCAACCCATACCCTGACTTACACACCCGATGCGCTGCTGACGCGCTTTGCCCCGCTCTCCGGCTCTCCCTGGGCGATGCTGCTGCATTCCGGCCAGGCAGATCATCTGCATAACCGGTTCGATATTCTGGTGGCTGACCCGCGCATCACGCTGGTGACCCACGGTGAAGAGACAACCATTACCGGTGACGAGAGTGAACATCTGCGCACAGAAGACCCTTTCCAGCTGGTGGCCGAGGCGATGGCCTCGCTGGCGCTGACGGCAGCGCCGGATGCGGATCTGCCGTTCCTGGGCGGCGCGCTGGGGCTGTTCGGCTACGATCTCGGCCGCCGGGTGGAGGTGCTGCCTGCTTTGGCCGCGCGGGATATCGCCGCACCGGACATGGCGGTGGGCATCTATGACTGGGCATTGATTGCTGACCACCACCGGCAGCGGCTGACGCTGGTCTGCCATGGAGACCTGTCGGCCCGGCTGGCCTGGCTGGAAAAGCTGCTGGCCCGCCCTGCCCCGGCCGATGATTTCCGGCTGACCGGGGAGTGGCAGGCGAACCTGACCCGTGAGGGGTACGGTGCGCGTTTCCGGCAGGTACAGGCCTGGCTGCGCAGCGGCGATTGCTACCAGATTAACCTGACGCAGCGTTTTACCGCGCCCTATCAGGGCAGCGAGTGGGAAGCCTTTACCCGCCTCAATGCCAGCAACCGCGCCCCGTTCTCCGCGTTTTTGCGGCTGCCCGATCAGGCGGTGCTGAGCGTGTCGCCGGAGCGTTTCCTGTGGCTGGCGGAAAACCAGATCCAGACCCGGCCAATCAAAGGCACGCTGCCGCGGCTTTCCGATCCGGTTGCGGATGCAGCACAGGCGGCGCGGCTGGCGGCCTCGGAGAAAGACCGGGCAGAGAACCTGATGATTGTCGATCTGCTGCGCAATGACATCGGCCGGGTGGCGGAGCCGGGCAGCGTACGGGTGCCGGAGCTGTTTGTGGTGGAGCCGTTCCCGGCGGTGCACCATCTGGTAAGTACCATCACCGCCCGGCTGCCCACAAATCGCCACGCCGTTGACTTGCTGCGTGCCTGCTTCCCCGGCGGCTCCATCACCGGCGCGCCCAAAGTGCGGGCGATGCAGATTATTGAGGAGCTGGAACCGCAGCGGCGTAACGCCTATTGCGGCAGCATCGGCTACCTCAGCCTGTGCGGCACCATGGACACCAACATCACCATCCGCACCCTGCTGGCTGAGGCGGGCCGCCTCCATTGCTGGGCGGGCGGCGGCATCGTGGCCGACAGCGATGAGCAGGCGGAATATCAGGAGACGTTTGACAAGGTGGCGCGCATTCTGCCGCAATTGCGCCCGGTTGCCGAACCGCAGGAGACCACGGCCGGATGAGTGATTATACGCTGGACGAGTTTATTACCCGCTTTATGCTGCAACAGCCTGCCCCGCCCCGGCCGCTGCGCAATGTGCGGCAGGCGGCGGTGCTGCTGCCGGTGGTCTGCCGCCCGGAGCCGACGCTGCTGCTGACCCGGCGCGCCGACACCCTGCGCAAACACGCCGGACAGGTGGCGTTTCCCGGCGGCTCAGCTGACCCGGATGATGCGTCCCTGATTGCCACTGCGCTGCGCGAGGCGCATGAGGAGGTCGGCATCCCGCCTGCGTCGGTACGGGTACTGGGCATGCTGGGGCCGGTGGAGAGTTCCACCGGGTTTCAGGTCACGCCGGTAGTGGGGCTTATCCCGCCGGACACCCTGCTGGTGCCCAATACCGATGAGGTGGCGGACATCTTTGAGATGCCGTTGCAGGAGGCATTGCGGCTGTCACGCTATACCCCGCTGGAGATTGAGCGCCGCGGCATCCGCCACCGCATCTACCTGAGCTGGTATCAGCATCAGTTTGTCTGGGGCATGACGGCCGGCATTATCCGCGAGCTGTCACAGCATGTGGCCCGCCCTGAGGAGAGCGCCAGCATGAATCCCTCCCTGGTTGCCGGTTAACCGCCATAACGTCCTTTGGATCCGCCTTTTTTATGCGCACTTTTACTGAGCCGCTGTCAGGAAGGCGATCTTTATCACCTTATTTATGGTAATCTTCTGTATATTAGCCACCTGCCATGATTTGCTACTGGAAAAGCCCCTGTTTTTTGTATGAGAAACTGGTAACCGCCGCCGTCACGCTGTTTTATGGCAGAATTTTTTCTGCGGACGCCCGCCGTTGCTATTAGGTAATCTCATGCGAAAAGGTGCTTGCAGGCCGGGCAATCTCACTACACTAAACAAGCAACCCTCTGGTTATTTTTACACCAGTCGCCCCGTTTCCCCTGAAGGAGTTTCAGCGTGATCAGCGTTTTCGACATGTTTAAGATCGGCATTGGCCCGTCGAGTTCCCACACCGTGGGGCCGATGAAAGCGGGCAAACAGTTTGTTGACGATCTCGTCAGCCGCGATCTTCTGCCTGCCGTGACCCGTATTGCCGTGGACGTTTACGGCTCCCTCTCCCTGACCGGGAAAGGCCACCATACGGACATCGCCATTATTCTTGGCCTGGCCGGCAACCTGCCGGACAGCGTGGATATCGACGGCATCCCGGCCTTTATCCGCGATGTGGAGACGCGCCAGCGTCTGCTGCTGGCCAATGGCCGCCATGAGGTGGATTTCCCGCGTGGCACCGGCATGGTGTTCCGTCAGGACAACCTGCCGCTGCATGAAAACGGGATGCAGATCCACGCCTTCGCCGGGGATGCACTGCTCCACAGCAAAACCTACTACTCGATCGGCGGCGGGTTTATCGTTGACGCAGAACATTTTGGTCAGGCAGAACAGCAGGCGGTCGCCGTGCCCTACCCGTTCAGCCATGCCAGCGATCTGCTGGCCCATTGTCGCCAGACCGGGATGTCGCTCTCCGGCCTGGTGATGCAAAATGAGCTGGCGCTGCACGACAAAGAGGCGATCGAGCACTACTTCAGCCAGATCTGGCAGACCATGCGCGCCTGTATCGACCGCGGCCTGAATACCGAAGGGGTGCTGCCCGGCCCGCTGCGGGTGCCGCGCCGGGCGTCGGCGCTGCGCCGGATGCTGGTCTCTTCAGATAAGCTCTCCAGTGACCCGATGAACGTGATTGACTGGGTAAACATGTTTGCGCTGGCGGTCAATGAAGAGAACGCCGCCGGTGGCCGGGTGGTCACGGCCCCCACCAACGGTGCCTGCGGCATCGTGCCCGCCGTGCTGGCCTATTACGATCACTTTATTGAGCCGGTGACGCCGGAGATTTACATCCGCTACTTCATGGCCTCCGGCGTGATTGGCGCGCTGTATAAGATGAATGCCTCGATTTCCGGTGCGGAAGTCGGTTGCCAGGGCGAGGTGGGCGTGGCTTGTTCCATGGCCGCCGCCGGGCTGGCGGAATTGCTGGGCGGCAGCCCGGAGCAGGTGTGCGTCGCGGCAGAGATCGGCATGGAGCATAATCTGGGGCTGACCTGCGATCCGGTCGGTGGCCAGGTGCAGGTGCCGTGCATCGAGCGTAATGCCATCGCCTCGGTCAAAGCGATCAATGCCGCCCGGATGGCACTGCGCCGTACCAGTGCGCCGCGCGTCTCGCTGGATAAGGTGATTGAAACCATGTACGAGACCGGCAAAGACATGAATGCCAAATACCGTGAAACTTCCCGCGGCGGTCTGGCCATCAAAGTGCAGTGCGACTAATGTTTCAACCGGGCAGCCTCTGCGGCTGCCCGGGCGTATTTTCCCTCCCTTCCCGTTTTACCTGATTCTTTCTGCCATTTTCTGGCTGGTCTGTGAAATTTGTATCACTATTATTCATGCTTCATGCAGGCAGCCTAAAAAATAATAGCCGTATTACCCAGCCTGTTCTTTGCGCCCGGCCTGACGGCCGCCGCCTTTTTTCTGCCCTCGGTGTGAGGTCAGGTGTCATCAGGGAGTGGCCACCGATCCTGTCCACGCGCGGCACCCCTGTGCCCCGGTTCCGGATTGCCTGCCGTTTTTCATCAAGGAACCCTATGCTGACACCCGATCATGCCAGTGCAAAATACCGTCTTTACCGTTGGGGGCTTTCCGCCGGTATCGGCCTGTTGACGTTGCTGATTATCCTCGGCCTGCGTTTTTACGAGGAGAGCCGCCGCATCGCCACCGTCCAGCAAACGCTGGTTGCCCATACCTCGCAACAGCTGGACATGCTGATCTGGCCGGTGGATCGCACACCGCTCGGCTACGATGCGTTTTACGGTATGCAGTGCCCGCAAATCCAGCTAAGGCTGTTACGGCAGGCAGCCGATCTTCAGACCCTGCGATCCATTGTGCTGGTGCGTGACGGGGTGCTGATCTGCTCCAGCCTGGTGGGTGCACTGAACCTGCCTTTCGACAGTGTGCTCCCGGCATTGCCCGCCCATCAAAAGCAGCTGGCGCTGCGTAGCTCTTCCGGCCTTAACCGTGGCGAGCCGCTGATGCTGATGTGGAAACCCTTCGGCCCGAACGATGACAGCGGCCAGATCTATACCTTTAATATCCGCCTGCTGGCGCGCTTCCTGCTGGAGCCGCAACCGCCCTACGCTGACCGGCTGGTGCTGAATGTCTCCGGCAACAGCCTCGAGTACCATAAAAACAGCCTGACCCCGCAGGTGAACCTGGGCGGCCTGCCGCAATATACCCACCGTTCCCCGCATTACCCGTTCTCGATCTCGCTGTATGCCCGCTCCGCCTACCATCTGGCCTTTGCCCAGCTCTACCACCATTTGCCGCTGGCGCTGCTGATAAGCCTGCTGGTGATGGCGGCGGTCTATCTGGCGGCCGGTACCCGCATGAGCCTGGCCTACCCGCTGAACCATGCGCTGGCCCGTGGGGAGTTCGCCATTTATTGCCAGCCGATTATCCATTGCCAGAGCGCGCGCTGCATCGGCATTGAAACCCTGTTGCGCTGGAACAGCCCACGCTATGGGCCGGTACCGCCGGACGTCTTTATCCCGCTGGCCGAGCAACATGCACTGATTGTGCCGCTGACCCGCTACCTGATGGCACAGATGGCCGATAACTTTGCCCTGTTCCCGCAGGACCCGGCGTTTTACATCAGTGTTAATGTTGATTCGCGCCACTTCCACCAGCAGCAGATTTTGCAGGATGTGCAGCAGATCTGGCTGGCGAAGCAGCCGTCGGTGACGCTGATGATTGAGCTGACCGAACGCAGCCGGCTGAGTGACCTTGACAGCCAACAGATCCACCAGCTGAAAGCGCTGGGCGTGCTGCTGGCAATTGATGATTTCGGTACCGGGCACAATTCGCTGAGTTACCTGAAGGCGCTGAATCCGGACGTGCTGAAGATCGACCAATCCTTTACCGCCGCCATCG
Organism: Chimaeribacter californicus; assembly: GCF_002858675.1. Lineage (GTDB taxonomy): Bacteria > Pseudomonadota > Gammaproteobacteria > Enterobacterales > Enterobacteriaceae > Chimaeribacter > Chimaeribacter californicus. The sequence goes on along the minus strand of NZ_PJZF01000001.1, from coordinate 278,076 downwards.
GCACGGATGCGGTCAATGCCACGGTCACGGATATGATTATTACGCTGGCGCAACGCCTGAAGCTGAAGCTGGTGGTCGAAGGGGTCGAGACGCCGGAACAAATCGCCTATTTACGTGAACGGCAGGTGGACGCGGTGCAGGGGTATTACTACGCCCGCCCGCTGCCGGTGGAGGATTTCCCCGCCTGGCTGGCACAGTTTCATGGCGCGCCGCCAGACGGGGATCAAAACACGCAGCGGGAAAGCGGGAACTGAGGCTCTCCTGCCCCGGCCGGGTGCCGGGGCAGAAGGAATGCAGTGAGCCGTTACGCCTGTGCCGGTTCGTTCTCAGGCAGGGCTTCAACGTAGACCAGATCGATGCGGTAATCTGACACCGCCCGGATTTCGAAACGGAAGCGGTGCAGTTCCAGCACCTCCCCGGCCTGCGGCATCTGCCCGATGTGGGACAACAGCAAACCGGCGAGCGAGGCGTAATCCTCCGACGGGCTGACCAGCTCTGAGCAATCCAGCGCCTGTTCCAGCGAGTGGACATCCGCCCCGCCTTTGACCAGCCAGCCGCGCCCTTCCGGCACGATGTCGGGGGTTTCGTCCTCATCCGGGAATTCCCCGGCGATCGCTTCCAGCACATCCAGCGGCGTTACCAGCCCCTGGATCACCCCGAACTCGTTGCTCACCACCACCAGCCGCCCTTTGGCGCGGCGCAAGACCGCCAGCAGGTTGATGACGTCCATGGTCTCCGGCACGATGATCGGCGGCGTGCGGGCGGCAAAGGCCACGATGTCCTCCCCCTGCTCCAGCGCCACCAGCAGATCCTTGGCCCTGACCACACCAATCATCTCATCCAGTGAGCCGCGGCAGATCGGAAACAGGCTGTGCGGCGTGTCCAGCAACTGGAGGCGGATCGCTTCCGGCTGGCGATCACAATCTACCCATGAGATGTCGGTGCGCGGGGTCATGATACTGCGCAGTGAGCGCGAGGCGAGCGTCAGCACACCACTTATCATGTAGCGCTCCTCTTCGGCAAACGCCCCGGCCGGTACCTCACTCTGCGGCTGTTGCGGGTCGGCGTCCTGGCGGCGGCCGCCCATCAGGCGCAGGATCGCCTCGGCGGTGCGTTCACGGCGCGGGCGGCGTGCCTCATGCTTGATGAAGTTACGGCGCGCCACCTGGTTAAACAGCTCAATGAGAATCGAGAAGCCAATCGCTGCGTAGAGGTAACCTTTGGGAATATGGAAGCCAAACCCTTCCGCCACCAGACTCAGGCCAATCATCAGCAGGAAGCTGAGGCAGAGCACCACCACCGTGGGGTGGGCGTTGACAAAGCGCGTCAGGGCTTTTGACGCCAGCAGCATCACCCCCATCGCGATCACCACCGCCGTCATCATGATCGCCAGATTGTCCACCATCCCGACAGCGGTGATCACCGCGTCCAGCGAGAAGACCGCATCCAGCACCACAATCTGGAACACCACCAGCCAGAAGCCGGCATAGCCGCGATTATTCCCTGCGCTGTTGTCATGCCCTTCCAGCCGCTCATGCAGCTCCGTGGTGGCTTTAAACAGCAGGAACAGCCCGCCCAGCAGCAGAATCAGATCGCGTCCGGAGAAGCTCAGGCTGCCCACCGAGAAGAGCGGCGCCGTGAGCCGTACCAGCCAGGAGATCAGCGACAGCAGACCCAGGCGCATCACCAGCGCCAGCGACAGGCCGATAAGCCGCGCCTTATCACGCTGGTGCGGCGGCAGCTTGTCCGCCAGGATGGCGATAAACACCAGGTTGTCGATACCCAGGACAATTTCCAATACCACCAGCGTCAACAATCCGGCCCAGATTGAGGGATCCATCAAAAATTCCATGTCAGGCTCCAGAATAAGCACAGGTGAGATGGGCAATAGCCGGATGCCGGGCAGCCGCGCGCAGCCGCAGGGCGGCGGATCGGTCATTAACGGGGGCAATACGGGGTAACAACATCAAGCGGGAGATCGCATGTGTGCCGCAGCGGGACAGGGAATAACGATCGTTAAAGGTAAAGCGACTTCGGTGACGGTCCATAAAGTGGGGTTGGCCCCTACACTCCTCATTAAAATAAGAACCGGCACTGTAACAGGATTTTTCAAAGGCGACTACCATCTGATCTTACCGTTTGAATTGTTTTGTAACATCGGAGAGGGTTTAGTGACCACCTTTTCCTCTCTGTATTAGGCATCACGAAATAACAGAGCAACATCACATAAATTATTTTTTCACTGACTAAAATAAATAGGTCTTTTGCAGCACATATTACAGCCTTATGAATTTGTTCATTTATTTCTGAAAACCGGGTTTTCCGGGCGGATTCAGTGCATCTTTTTACACGACGCAGTGCCACGGCGCCCACAGCGCCCGCAGGCATTGTGCAGGGATCAACAGGAGGTAGCGGGTGAGCATTGCGATTGTCATTGGCACACATGGGTGGGCGGCGGAACAGCTGCTGAAAACGGCGGAGATGATATTGGGCACACAAGAGAATGTGACCTTTATCGATTTCGTTCCCGGTGAAAACGCAGAAACATTAATAGAAAAATACCGCGAGAAAATAAAGGATCTTGAAACGGCGGACGGTCTGCTATTTCTGGTCGACACCTGGGGCGGCAGCCCGTTTAATGCGGCAAGCCGTATCGCCCATGATGAGGAGAATTACGAGGTGGTCACCGGCGTCAATATCCCGATGCTGGCCGAAACGTTTATGGCCCGGGATGATAACCCCTCCCTGGCTGACCTCACCGCCCTGGCGATAGAGAGCGGGCGCGCCGGGGTGAGATCCCTCAAGGCGCCGGAGCCGGAAGCAGAGCCTGTACCGGCCCCACCGCCCACCCCGGCGGCTGCCGCACCGTCCACCCCTTCTGCGCCGGCTACCCCCTCCGGGCCGGACGACCATATGAAAATTGGCCTGGCGCGCATAGACGATCGTCTGATCCATGGCCAGGTCGCGACCCGCTGGACCAAGGAGACCAAAGTCTCGCGCATTATTGTGATCAGTGATGAAGTCGCCGCTGACCATGTGCGTAAAACCCTGCTGACTCAGGTTGCCCCGCCGGGGGTGACGGCCCATGTGGTGGATGTCGCCAAGGCGGTGCGGGTCTGGAATAACCCCAAATATGCCCATGACCGCGTGATGCTGCTGTTTACCAACCCGACGGATGTGCTGCGGGTGGTGCAGGAAGGCGTCAACATCACCTCGGTGAACATCGGGGGCATGGCGTTTAAGCAGGGGAAAACCCAGGTGAATAACGCGGTCTCTGTGAATGAGAAAGACATCGCCGCGTTCAGGGAACTGGATGCCCGGGGCATTGAACTGGAAGTCAGGAAAGTCTCCAGTGACAGTCGCCTGAAGATGATGGATCTGATCAACAAACTTAACGCCTGACCCGCGCCTGCGCGGCCCTTTACTTAATCAGGCCGGGTGCCTGGAGGAGAAAAGTGCAATGGAGATTTCAACGCTTCAGATTGTGCTGATATTTATTGTCGCCTGTATTGCCGGGGTAGAGTCTGTCCTGGATGAGTTTCAGTTTCACCGGCCATTGGTGGCCTGTACGTTAATCGGCATGGTGCTTGGGGACATCGAAACCGGCATTAAAATTGGCGGGACGCTGGAGATGATTGCCCTGGGCTGGATGAACATCGGCGCAGCGGTGGCACCGGATGCGGCGCTGGCCTCGATCATCTCCACCATCCTGGTGATCGCCGGCGGGCAGTCGATTGGAGCCGGGATCGCCCTGGCGATCCCGCTGGCCGCCGCCGGGCAGGTGCTGACGATTATTGTGCGTACCCTGACCGTGGCATTCCAGCATGCAGCGGACAAAGCCGCCGAACGCGGCAGCCTGTCCGGTATTACCTGGCTGCACATCTCCGCGTTGATTCTGCAGGCGATGCGCATTGCGGTACCTGCTGCGATTGTGGCGGTGTCTGTCGGGACCAGCGTAGTGCAAGAACTGCTTAACTCGATCCCGGCGGTCGTGACCAACGGCCTGAACATCGCCGGCGGCATGATTGTGGTGGTAGGTTACGCGATGGTCATCAACATGATGCGAGCCGGGTATTTGATGCCGTTCTTCTATCTCGGGTTTGTGACCGCCGCGTTCACCGATTTTAACCTGGTGGCCCTGGGCGTCATCGGCGTGGTGATGGCGGTGCTCTATATCCAGCTCAGCCCGAAATATAACCGGGCGGCGGGCGGTGGAGCCACGGCAACACCGGCAAATAACGATTTAGATAATGAACTCGATTAAGCACAGGGGCACGCAGATGAGTGATAACCATAACGAAAACCAGGCCGTCACCGGCCAGAAAAAACTGACCTCCAACGATGTGCGCGGTGTCTTCTTACGCTCCAACCTGTTCCAGGGGTCGTGGAACTTTGAACGTATGCAGGCGCTCGGGTTCTGCTTCTCCATGGTGCCGGTGATCCGCCGCCTCTACCCGGAGAACAATGATGAGCGTAAACAGGCGATCAAGCGCCATCTGGAGTTCTTCAATACCCACCCTTACGTGGCCGCGCCGGTACTGGGCGTGACCATGGCGATGGAGGAGCAGCGGGCGAACGGCGCCGCCATCGACGACGGCGCGATCAACGGCCTGAAAGTCGGGCTGATGGGGCCGCTGGCCGGGGTGGGCGACCCGATCTTCTGGGGCACGGTGCGGCCGGTATTTGCCGCACTCGGGGCAGGCATCGCGATGAACGGCAGCCTGCTCGGCCCGCTGCTGTTCTTTGTGTTGTTCAATCTGGTGCGGTTGATTAGCCGTTACTACGGCGTGGCCTATGGCTACCGCAAAGGCGCAGATATTGTCAGCGATATGGGCGGCGGCTTCCTGCAAAAACTGACGGAAGGGGCGTCCATTCTTGGCCTGTTTGTGATGGGGGCGCTGGTCAATAAGTGGACACACGTCAATATCCCGCTGGTGGTGTCACGGATCACAGACCAGACCGGCAACACCACGGTGACCACGGTGCAGACGATCCTTGACCAACTGATGCCGGGTCTGGTGCCGCTGCTGCTGACCTTTGGCTGTATGTGGCTGCTGCGGCGTAAGGTCAACGCGCTGTGGATCATCGTGGGCTTCTTTGTTATCGGTATTGTCGGCTACGCGATCGGCCTGCTGGGGCTGTAACCGCCCTGCCACACTCTGCCGGGGGCTTGCCCCCGGCTTTATTTTGTCTGCACCGTACCGGGAGGGTACATGACACTGACGGATGGGTTGTTGCTGGGCTGTATTGTGCTGGTGCTGGCGTATGCCGTTCATCTTGAGTGGCTGTTGCCGCAGCGCAAAGGCAAGACCTTGTTGCGGGTAAACTTATTGCGGAAAGGCCGGGCAGACAGCCTGATCTTTATCGCGTTGCTGGGGATAGTGATCTACCGGCATTATACCGGCCAGGGCGCGCCCCTGACGCTTTATTTACTGACCTTTCTGCTGATTGCCGTCTGCTATATTTCTTTTATCCGCCGTCCGGTATTACTGTTTAAACCTGAAGGGTTTTACTACGGCAATCTCTTCATCGGTTATACACGTATTCGTCATCTGCATTTAACTGAACAGGGCGTGCTGTTCATCCATCTGGAACAACGAAAACTGCCTATTCACGTACAATATATAGGCGATCTTGAAAAGATTAAAAACATTTTGTTTAAAAATCAACTAGATGTAAATTAACCTTTTTATAGCCTTGGCTATATTAAACTTATAGCCAAGGCTATATCTGGCTCTATTTTCAGCAAGCCTTAACAATAAAGTGACATTTCCCGATAAAAAGAAAGAGGGTTATTCCCCGCACAAGATGGTGGTTATTTCATCATATTGCGTACTGCCGTTATTCCCCTGCGCATTATATGTTGTCTGGCGCTAAAATATTATGTTAAGGTTGCGCCGTCATTGGGGAGTAGCCGGTTTCTGAACACGCTTGTCAGAAACGCCCGTATCAACATACTCGTTTCTTAAAGGAACGTGGTGCGGGCAACCAGGTCAGGTTGGCGAGACCATAGGCATGTAACTCTGCGTTGGCTGGGGGTGGGTTACGTGCATATGGAGAGACCCGGCCGAGGCTTTTTTTCAATGAACCTTTCCGCAACGCTTATTCTTGCCTTTGGCATGTCAATGGACGCTTTTGCCGCCTCCATCGGCAAGGGTGCTACCTTGCACCGTCCGCGTTTCCGCGAAGCTTTCCGTACCGGTTTAATCTTTGGTGCCATTGAGGCCATTACCCCGCTGATTGGCTGGGGGCTGGGTCTGATGGCCAGCCGCTATATCATGGCCTGGGATCACTGGGTCGCCTTTGCCCTGCTGTTTATTCTCGGCTCACGTATGATCATGGAAGGGCTGAAAACCCCGGCCATGGATGAACCCTGTAAAGATTGCCACAGCTTCTGGGTGCTGGCAGCCACCGCGGTCGCCACCAGCCTGGATGCGCTGGCCATCGGCGTCGGGCTCGCTTTTTTGCAGGTCAATATTATTCATACCGCCCTGGCGATTGGCATGACCACCATGCTGATGGCCACGCTGGGGATGCTGATTGGCCGTTTTATCGGGCCGATGCTCGGCAAACGTGCCGAAATTATTGGCGGGATTGTGCTTATCGGTATCGGCTGCAATATCCTGCTGCAACATCTTGGCCTGCTGGCCTGATCCCTGTCAGGCTACCGGCTGCCGCTGATGCAGCCGGATGACAAAATCGGTTTCACACGCCAGCCCCTCCCCCAACAGCCGCCGCGCCTCTTCACCGGCACGCCAGGCAAACGGCGTCATCTGTAAGAGTTGCAGCGCCGCCTCGCCCGTCAGCGTCATCGGGTAGGCCAGCGTCTGCTGGCAGAGACGGGTAAAACCGGGGAACTGCTCATCTTGTTCCGGATGCAACTGGGCATCCTCATACACTGCGGCCTTGAGTTGATAAAGGTGCCGTGGCCCCGGTGCTACCGTCAATACATACCCACCCGGTTTCACCGTGCGTGCCAGTTCCTGCGCATTGCAGGGGGCATAGATGCGGATGATCGCATCCAGGCAGGTATCCTCGAACGGCAGGCGGTGGCTGGAGGCCACACAGAAACTGGCCTGCCGGTAGCGTTTCGCGGCATAGCGCACAGCCACTTTCGCCACATCCAGCCCGTAGACGGTCAGCGCGCGTGTCTGCTTCAGTTGCGCTGCCAGCGCCGCCGTGTAATAGCCCTCACCACAGCCGATGTCCAGTACTGCCTGTGCAGACGCCGGCAACACCTCGTCCAATAAGGCGCAAACCCGCTGCTGCAACGGCTGGTAATACCCCGCATCGAGAAAATCGCGGCGTGCCTGCATCATCTCCGGGCTATCACCGGGTTGTTTTGAGCGTTTATGCTGCACCGGCAGCAGGTTGACATACCCCTCTTTGGCCCGGTCAAACTGGTGGTTTTGTTCGCAGCGCCATTGCTGAGCATGTTGCTGCAACGGCAGGTGACAGAGGGGACACTGGTAAGCCATGAGAAATTCCGTAAGCGCGGCGCGGGCCGCAGTCATTGAGGAGCGCCAGTCTAATCAACCCGGCTGGCCCGCGCAACCGTCAGGCTGGTCAAGCGCAGGCGACTCTGGCTACACTGGTGATTCTTATCCCTTTAGCCCGGAAGGCCCATGAAACATGATTCTCCCCTGCTCAGTGCGATCCCTGCCCTCGCCCATGGTTTTGGCCACAAGCGCGACCTGATGCCGGCTGCCCTTCAGCCCTATCGCGCCTCGTCACCTGAGAAAAAGCAGGTGCACGGCACCCGTATCGCTGAGGTCAGCCATGCGGCCCAACCCTGCGGCGAGGCCGATGGCTTTTTTACCCGCCAACCGGGCATATTGTTGACGGTGCTGACGGCGGATTGTCTGCCGGTGCTGTTCAGCCGCCGTGACGGCGCGGCGATTGGCGTCGTGCATGCCGGGTGGCGCGGGCTGGTGGACGGCATTATTGAGAGGATGGCTGAACGGATTGCACAGGAGGATACGCTGGCGGACTGGGTCGCGGCGGTTGGCCCGGCGGCCCATGCCTGTTGTTATCAGGTGAGTGATGAGCTGACAGAGACCTTTCTGCAACGCTTGCCGGAACTGCCGGCGTCACTGGTGATGCCGCGGCCACGCTATCTGGACTTGCCGGGGATTGCAGCCGCCAAATTACACGCTCTGGGGTTTGGGGCAGTGGACAACCTGGCACCCTGCACCATTTGCTGCCTCAGCCAGGATGCCGACGGGCCGCGCTATGCCTTTACCAGCTATCGCCGTAACAGCCACCGGCGGGCCGTGGACCCGGCGCATCCGGGCATCCGTGGCCGCAACCAGCATTCCGGGCTGGTGATCCTTCCCTGAATCGCGCCCATAAAAAAACCCGCACATGGCGGGTTTTTTTCACAGCTGACGCTGCTTAGATTGCAGTTACGTTAACTGCAGACGGGCCTTTCTGGCCGTCCTGGATTTCGAACTCAACGTTCTGGCCTTCAGCCAGGGTTTTGAAGCCGTTACCCTGGATTGCAGAGAAGTGTACGAACACGTCTTTGCTGCCGTCAGCTGGGGTGATGAAACCGAAACCTTTGGATTCGTTGAACCACTTAACTTGACCTTTGATCTTTGCCATCTTGAGTATTTCCTTTGGATTGTTTAAACCGCCCGGAGGCGTTACATAGACAAACTAGAGTCGTTACTGCTTGAGGCACTAAGATAAAAATCGGCAGAGAAGCGGTATTCAACGTGAACGTCTTTACTCAGAACTTCTTTACTGAAAATGCCACACATATACAGAACTGTACCTCGTTTTACCCAGATGCGTTATCACATACTCTGTAATTAATGGCAAGCCATTTTTAATCACTGATGGACATGTCGCACATATTTGAAACGGTTAAACGGGTCAGCCATCCCTTACTGCGAAAATAAGTTGATAGCCGTGCTATTTTCTGCTCTGTATTTTACGCCCTCCACAATGTGGGTGTATCCCCATACATTGCGGCCAAGCAATAACAACCGAACTTGATTATTGATCATTTATCCGTGGGCTGTAAGCGCTGGATCCTGATAAATGATAATAATTATGCAATTTTATAGCGTTATAACGGCTTAGCAATGTCGATTTTTAGCTTATGAAAAACGGTTATTTGACTTAAGTCACAAAGTTACATTTTTAACGCCCTGTTTTTTAACAAAATTCATGAAGGGCGCCTCTCTTTACCTTATGCACCCTCAGGCAGGGCACCCTGCGGCCGCTCAAGCCCGTAACCGGTTTCCCGACGTGGAGCCGTTACGCCGGCCTACCCTACGCTGCTGTATCCTGCTTTGTACCTTTGGATTATGACAGTCTGATGAAAACACAGGAGTTTACCTGTGCCGGCCAGGCGGTTCCGGCAACGGCACGCTGCCACGGCCCCGGTGCAGCGGCTCCCCATGATAGTGCACCGTTTTTGCCTGAATTTTCGGCATCCGCTTATTCTGCGGACATCAACCTTTGAGCCTTTTCTATTTATTTATTACTTTTCATGTAGCAAATAAAACAACAGAGCGGGCTTGCTATAAAAAGAAAGGTGCCCGAACGGCGTCGCCTTTATATTAATTGTGCTATCGCACTTATACTATATCAGGTTAAACAAAGGATCAGATTAAATAGCTTTTTAGCAAAAACACAGACGTCATCCGGCTGAGTTTTTATTGCACATATGCCTCAGAATATATTGATAAGAAAAGTTGCAGCATCTGGAGGGCATTCCTCTGACCCACCGCCCTCCCATCCACTTGCCGCTGATGCGCAGCACAGGTGATTCAAGCCCCGCGAAGCAGCGTGCTGGGCAACAGACGCCTGATATCCCTACGGTTAGCAAGCCTTACGGGTAAATCCCCCTTTCTTCTGCCATAAAACCACACTTATTCTCATTAAACCCGCTAACTTAAACAAATTGATAACATTTGAGGGCATCTTAACGTCAGTTTTATTTTTCACGCCCGTTATTGTACCGGGCGACAGCAATTTCAGGCACGCCTGGATTATTTTGATGGCTCCTGAAAGGTTGCCGGTGTGGACAAATTAATGCGTCCGCCAATTTTGAGTGCGCAAAACGCCTGTGCCGATATATTTTCCGCCGAAATAGCCTGCTGTAAAATGCCGGGCGGCTCATCCAGGGATTCATCTGCTAATTCAAACACTCCCCAGTGAATCGGGATCGCGCGCCGGCAATTGAGTTGTTTAAACAATTGGGCTGATTGTTGGGGGTCCATATGTTGCGGCCCCATGAACCACCGTGGTGCATAGGCCCCGATCGGCAATGCCGCCAGATCAAACGGCCCGAGGCGCTCACCAATCTGATGCAGCAACGGCGTATACCCGCTGTCACCGGAGAAGTAGAGGCGCAGTGTCGGGTGGGTCATCACCCAGCCACACCACAGGCTGCGGTTACGATCCCACAGCGTACGCATACTCCAGTGCTGGGCCGGTACGCAGTGAAAATCCAGCCCGCTATGGTGCTGCACATCCCACCAGTCCAGTTCTTCCACATGGCGCGCGCCGCGCCGGGTCAGCCAGTTTTTCAGGCCCAAAGGCACGAGAAAGGTCACATCTGGAAAACGTTTAAGCAACTTTTTCACGGTTTGCTTGTCAAGATGATCATAGTGATTGTGCGAAAGCAGCACCACATCAATGGGCGGCAGTTGATCAATCTCTGCTGCAACCGGGGTTTTCCGCCGCGGGCCATAAAAAGAGAGGGGTGAAGCCCGCTCTGATAATGCCGGGTCTGTCAGGATGTAACGGCCCTGTACACGGAACAGCACGCAGGCGTGGCCCAGCCACCAGGCAGCGTCTTCACTGCCGCTGAAATCAGGTTGCTGCCACCAGTCGGCAATAAACCGGGCATAGCCCTGTTTTGGCGGCTTAGGCAGCCCCTGTTGCTTGCGCTCTTCCTGCCAGCGACGGAAATCACCTTCACCGCGCGCGTGTGCTTGCTGCGGATTACGGAACCCTTCAGGCGTGTGGTGGGCTTTGCTGGCATCGTAATAACGGTTTTTATGGGCCACAGCGGCGCTCCTTGGCAAAAAGACCCGCCAGGCGGGATGCAGGCAGCATGGCTGTTCAGCCGATGCCGGATAAAGGAATTGGTAACACAAGGGTGCCGTGAGGGCATCCGGTAAATATTATGGATTTGTTAATGGTCTGGTGCGTTTCCTGACACCGCCGGGCAAAACAGGGCCGTTGCTCTGTCTCATACCGAATGTTTGTAAGGAGTAATGATGAACCAGCAAGAAAAGTCTCCCCCTCGCCCGCGGGTAAGAGGGCAACGCTCACCGCTGGCGCGGCTGAGCAAAGGGCTTAAAGGCGGATGGCAGCGCAGCACCCTGCCCGCCCGTGGTATTAATGCGCTGAAAAAGGTCGCGAATGCGCTGGTGTTAGCCCTGATTATGGTCAGTGTGGTGGTGATTGATGTGGTTGCCACACTGATGCATGCCCTCTGCCGGTTGTTTGGCGGGCGCAGCATGCGTGACATCGGCCATCACGCCCCCTGAGTTACGGCAGTCAAAAACTGAGCCAGTAAAAAACCTGTCCAGTAAAAAGCCAGCCGTCAGGCTGGCTTTATTTATGTGTGGGCACTTCAGGCCGCAGCCATGCCGCACAACTTGCTGAGATTGCGTGCACCCGCCATCACGGTCGCCACATAGGACTGCCGCCGCGTCACCACTTCAACGGCCACCCGGGCCCCTTTGTAATTCACCAGATAAGTAGACGGCCAGCCCTGCCGGCGCCGTCCGTAGGCTTTTTCATGACTGTCGATAGCGGCATGCGCCACGACAAGATGGGAGAGATTTTTATCGCCTTTAATGATGCGCTTCATAATGGACTCCGCCTTAGACAATACTGTCACAATGAAGAAACATTAATCAGTTGAAAGGTCTGTCTTTTTTACTCACCCTATTTATATAGCTTAATTTCAGGCACCTTGCAGCATCGGCATCTGGCTCAGCAAAAAACACTCCATGGCCGCCCGCAATGGGCAGGTATTGTAGGCCAGCCACTCACCGGCCGGGGTAGTAATGCAGGCGATCCATTGCTGGCCGGGGTTATCGGCAGGGAAGCGCAGGTTGATGCGGTAATTACAGATGATCGGCCAGGCATCGGCCGGATTGTTGCAGTAATCCTTACCTTTCATCCCGCCATAGGGGTACCACTTGTCGGGGTTTTCGCCGGTAAGCTCAGCGATGGTGCGATTAATATCGCTGTCATGTTCTTCAGACCAGTCAATCATCGGGAAGCCTCACCCTGTCAGTTAGTGGCTTCAGCTTACGACGGCATTACGTCACTTTTATGACAGGCACAGCAGGGGAAAAGGCGGAGCAAAGGGCGGAACAGGCGGGGGTTGCCTGCTCCGCAGAGGGGTTAACGTTCCGGCACAAAACCTTTGAACTGGAGGATCTCCTCCTCCTGGGCGGCCGGCCCACGCGCTTCGCTGCCGCCGGCCAGCTGTGTCAGCAACTCGGTCTGACGGCGCTGCTGTTCTGCAATCTCTGTTAACAGCCGGATCTGCTCATTGGCCCTGACGCTGGCACGGTTTACCTTAAACCAGACCACCAGCAGCAGTAAGGCACTTAACAGTGATACCACCAGCGATACCACACCCGACGACCCTAGTAAAAAATCAAACATTGCCTGTCCTGCCAGCAAAAAAACCAGGCCTTATCCTACCACCCGGCGGGAGGCACTGAACAGCACTGCCCTACCAGGGAATAAAAGAGGTGACTGAACACATGCCGAGGGTGAAATTCCCCCCCTGATCGCAGTAACTGTTCAGGGCCAGCAGGTACAGGGCGATGCAGGCCGCCCCGATGACGACGACGGTTGCCAGCATTTTAAATTTCAAATTGATGTCCGCCCCCGCAGCCCCTGAGATAATGCATTATGCTACGCCCCCTACCTTAAACCAGGGTTTAACTGAACCCGCATCACCGCCGCCTTTTTCAGAGTGTTGCCCTTTTTTGCCGTATAGCCGGCCGGTAAAGTCGTGCCCGATGCCCACCGAGGGCACGGTCACCGGGAGAGACAACATGCGGTTTAAAGGGTTGGCATGCATCGCGCTGCTCTATGGGGTGTTTTTGTTTTCCGGCTACGGAGTACTGGCCGGCAGTGAGAAGAACGGTGCCGGGCTGGGCCTGCATTGCCGCTATCTCACGGCACGTGGGATGGTCAGCGCGCAATTCCTGCACTCTGACAGCGGTATTATTGGGGTAAGCCAGTGCCCGCTGCTGAAGAAAGCGGTGGACGTGGTGGAATAAGCGCGTAAAAAAACCCGCCTTGGCGGGTTTTTCTTATTCAGCGGCGGTGAACTTCAGGTCAATCAGCGCAATGGCTTTCTGAACCGCCCGTTTGGTTACCGCATCGGCCCCTGCCGGATGACGGTCAAAATCGATGCTTTTCAGCTGGTGTGACATTTTATCGCGCACCTCAGCCGGGGCGATGACGTCAATCACATCCAAAATCTGTTTAATCACCAGCTGGCAGGCGACCAGGTCGGAAACCAGCTCCTGATCCTGCGTCAATAGGTCTGACATGGTTTACCTCTGCTTAATCAATTGCTCTGTTTAACACGCGGTCTGCCGCGTTGCGGCGGCAAGCATACCATGCGCCTGCACCGGCCTGAAAACAGAAAACCCGCCGTAGCGGGTTTCCATAGACCATCAGTTATATGTGAGGATTAGTTCGCCACCGAAAGAACCAGCCACGCTACTGTGCACCAAAAAGCAACACAACCGGCCAAAACATACGACAAAGGTGATTGAATCATATAGTGCATAATGACCTCGCATCGACAACTGTGTTATGGAATTATCTCCCGGGAGATTAAGATTAATCTTACACCATAATCTTAAGTCTGGCGCTGATTTGCCGGATAATTGCTCTGATAGTCGTTGGCTATTTTCCGAAATGTTGGTCGTGTCACAAACCTGGCATCTTGCTGTGCATTTTTGCCTGCGTTGATGTCGCCGGGATAACAGCAATGAGCTGTTTTGGGGCAGTGCACTGCCGGTGGGCGGAACGTGCACTGCGCCGGGAAGGCGTTGAGCGGCTATGCTTGAGTGAGGGGAAGGTGTTGCCGGCCTGCCGGTGTTGACTAAAAGGATATCCTGAATGTATGCCCTGATTTTGTCGATTTGCTACCTGGGCGGTGGGTGTGATGACCTGGTGATTGATGCCTTTAATACAGAGCCGCAGTGCCTGGCAGCGATGGAGGAGCAGCGCCTGCGCCATGCCGCCTGCTACCCTATCGAGGATTTTATTGACGGTTACGGCGTGCCGGCAGAGGAGCATGCGGATTTTTAAGCGGGAGGCAAAGGCGGGAAATTTCCTGCCGGAGGGCGATAAAGGTTGCCTGACGATCCTCAGATGCTAGATTGATGATAATTTGCACATACCGGGGTGAAGTATGAAGTTCTCGGAACAAGAAATTCAACCGCTGTGGGATGAGGTGGCACGTATTATTGGCGAAGGCGTGATTACGTTACGGCATCAGGCACGCCCGCTGAGTACCGATGCGCTGATCGACCTGTTGGGGCAGCAGCTGCGTGCCACCCCGGATACGCAACGCCGTATCATGCTCGGGGCGGCCATCAATATGCTGAAAGACAAAAGCCGGGTCAATTAACGGCGCGGCACCGCACACCCCGGCACCGGCTTAGTCAGCAATCGTCAACTCTGCGGTTTTCAGGCATTTTTCCAGCACCACGTAATGCGGCCCCTCCAGAAAAAGATAGTCGTTGATGACCATCCAGCGCACCATGGCATCAAAATCATCCATCAATGCCCTGGCATCGGCCTCTTCCTGCGCAATGCGGCGGTTCTCGGCCCCCTGGCAGAAATAGTACTCATAGGCCGGTTCCGTCACGAAGATGCTGCTGGGCTCATCCTCTTTATTGCTCAACCGCTCAATATGCCAGTCACGCCGCGCCTCGCCCAATAACCCCTCTGCCAGCGCCCGGTTAAGCGTCTGTTGGGGGTTGAGATCTTGGGGTTGGGGTAACGCGGCCAGGGAAGCCTGGCGGATAACCTGGTACAACAGGGTAAAAGTGTTCATTGGCAATCAGACGCCCCTCTGTGAGCCGCGCCACCATGGCGGGCTTTCCGGACACGCAAACACACCATCAGTATCATGGCCCCTGCTTTTTAACATCCGGCCGGGGCGGCGGCAATCCCTGTTCAGGCGGGGGCGGGTCAGTCGCTGTCGTGCCGGTCGCGCTGGGCGAAAATAAACATTCGCTGTGCGACCTCATCTGCGCCTTTAATCATCGTAGTCTGCCGGGTATTGCCCTGGTTGACCGCCCGGTTAAACGCCAGTTCATGCGCCTGTTCAACCAGGGTAATGACTTTATCGCGGGTGGGTTTATCAACGGCACCGAGCAAGGTGGTTATGATCGCCTGGTAAGCGTGTGACGCATAGGTCAGGTTTTTTTCACGCTGTTCCAGCGCCTCAATGCGGGCTGTCAGTTCTTCAAGCGAAGCATGATTTTCCATGACACTCTCCCTCTGAAAGGTGTCATCACGCAAAGGCGTCGCCTGCGGGCACCACACCCGCAGGCCATAAAGCGCGATGACTGAATAAAGTCTAGCAGAGGAACCGCACACAGGCGGCTTAACGACGGGCAATGATCCAGATGGCGTGAATAATACCGGGGATGTAACCCAACAGTGTCAACAGGATGTTCAGCCAGAACGCCCCACCGAAACCGACCTGCATAAAGACACCCAGCGGCGGCAGAATAATGGCAATAATGATACGAATCAGGTCCATATAGTCTCTCCTTTTTATCGTCAGCTCTATTAACTTTAGACGATTATACTGAGTGTTCAAGTCTATACAGAATTTTACAAACCCTTTCAGCGTTACTGCACAGGGTTATGCGCCAGGCAACCGGGCGCCCTGCGCCCGTGCCCGGGCCTGTCTCATCAGCGTTTCTCGTCCCGCTGATCGATGTCATCGGCATCCTGATGGGCGGGGATAATGTTGTGCTGGTGGAACGCCACTTCTTCGCCCTGCTTCAGTTCCCAGTGATCAAAAGGAATGTCTGCCGAAGGCGATACCACGACCACGTTGCCGATCAGCCTGTCGCCTTCACGGCGGGCCAGCATCACATCCAGCAGGTAGACGTGATCCAGCCCATGGGTCTCCAGCCGCACAATATCACCCACAACGACCCGGTGGGTGCCCGCTGGGCGTGGGGTAGAAAACTGCACATCCGTCCTCATCATCTTTCTCCTTTTTTATGGGTAACTTCATAAGGATAGATGATCTTTTTCCGGCTTGCCGCCCAATCTTCCGTGGCCGCTAGCCGGCAGAAACAGCCGGCAATGGCATCAGCGGTAGAGAATCGCTTGTGAGATCCACTGGTTGGGTACCTGCGTCGGTTCCACATTGGAGACAAAATAGTAATGCGCGCCGACGGCATCCGCTTTTTTCTGAATCAGTTCTGCGGCATTCATCGGGTTGCCGTATACCGTGACCGACGCGGTGCCTACCTGCGTCAGGTTGGTGGTTTGATCACGGCGGATCTCCTGGGCATGCGCCCCCGGTGACAGCGTACCCATCGGGGCGCGTTCAGTCAGGCTGCAGGCGTTCAGGCTGAGCACCAGCAGGGTGGACAGGCTTATTTTCAACAACGTCATGATGTTATTCCATTAAGGGAAAAGGTTGCCCAGCATACCGCCCTGGGCTAACGGTCCGCCAGCCTCTTTCGCCCCGGCCGCTTTCTTCGCCGCTGTCACGTGTAACGTAAATAAAAGCTAAACAAAAACGTCATAATAATTGAGATACCCCTCATAAAATGCTGACCTGAGTGGTTTCCCCCTCCCCGCGCCGTGTACTATCACTTTTAATTGCAAATAATTGCCCTTTTTCTTCTTTTACGGCTCTTTTGGCCCCCAGTGAATATGAGGATATGCCCTGTGGCAACCAGTTTCCCTGCGTTGTTTTCCCTGTTGCTGTTTGCAGTGTCGATTACGATCTGCCTGCGTAAAGGCATTACCAACCTCTTCTGGCTGATTTCCCTGCTGGCGACTTCGCTGGTGTTCATTTTGCTGAACCTGCTTTACTACGCCAGCAACTATTTTACCGGTAACGGCATCAATGATTCAGTGCTGTACACCCTGACCAGCAATCTGGAAGGCGCGGGGATGGCCAAATACCTGCTGCCGGGGCTGGCGCTGCTGGGCGGGCTGGTGCTGCTGTTCTGCGGGGTAGCGTGGGTGCTGCTGCGCGCACGGCGGTTAAAAAACCGCCCGGTCTATAGCCTGACCGCCTTCGCCCTGATCAGCGCCTCGCTGGTCATTACCCCGGCCACTGGGGAAATTTACACCATGATCAAATCGCGGCACGCCAATAAAGGCGAAGAGTTTTATACCTACTATAAAATCCCGTCCCGGCTGATCGGCGGGAAAAAGCGCAACCTGGTCTACATTTACGCGGAAAGTTTTGAGCGTACCTATTTTGATGAGCAGGAATTCCCCGGCCTGACGCCGGATCTCGCCGCCGTCAAACAGCAGGCGCTGGATTTCAGCCAGACCCGCCAACTGCCCGGCACAGAATATACCATCGCCGGCATGGTGGCCTCACAGTGCGGCATCCCGCTGTTTGCCCCGTTTGACGGCAACGCCGCCGGGTCGGTGGATGGCTTCTACCCCGGCAAAATCTGCCTCGGCGATATTCTGAAAGCCTCCGGCTACGCCCTCTCCTTCTATCAGGGGGCCGACCTGGCGTTCGCCGGCAAGGGGCAGTTCCTGAAGTCGCACGGTTTTGATCAGGTTTACGGCCGCAAGGAGCTGCAACCACAGCTTCAGGACCCCACCTACGTGAATGACTGGGGGCTGTATGACGACACGCTGCTGGATCAGGCCTATGCCCGGTTTGAAACGCTGTCGGAACAGGGGAAGCCGTTTGCCCTGTTTACGCTGACAGTGGATACCCACCACCCGGACGGCTATGTGTCGCGCAGTTGCCAAAAAAACCGCTATACGACCGGCGGTAAAGAGAATAAGTCCCTGAGCGCCATCCTGTGCAATCAGGAGACGGTGGCGAACTTTATCCGTCGCATCCAGCAGTCGCCTTACTATAAAGACACGGTGATCGTGGTCTCCTCCGATCATCTGGCGATGAACAACACCGCCTGGAACCAGCTCACGCGCCATGACCGTAAAGACCTGTTCTTTATCCTTGACGGCAGCGGCGCACAGCATGGGCTGAACGACCAGCCGCGCAGCACGCTGGACAACGGCGCCACGGTGCTGGATCTGCTGGGCGGCGATAATTTCATCGGCCTGGGCCGCAGCACGCTGTCCAACGCCTCACTGGCCGCCACCACCCCGGATCTGGCGGCTAAAATCACCGCCTGGGTACCGGCGCTGATTGAACTGTGGGGCGTACCAAAACGCATCACCGCCTACCAGGTGGATCTCAACACCCAGCGTTTCTCCTTCTCCGGCAGCACCTTTACCTATCCGCTGATTCTGAAGATCGGCAATCAAAAAATTGAGCCGAAATTTGAGACCTACCTGCTGGCGCCGCTCAACCAGCAGTTAGCGGGCTTCCGACCGGGCGATCTGTTTGTCTGGGTCGATGCCTGTGACCGTATCAGCCACATCTGGCCCGGCACCCCACCCTCCGGCCTCTGCCTCGCCTCCGGCAAACTGGGGTCACGCCCGGACATCCGGCAAATCACCGGGCCGGTTTACCAGGGCACGGTGCGTTTCCCGCTGGATAAACACAGCGAAGCCCTCTACCGGCAGACCGTGGCGCAGCTGCAACAGGCCACCGCCCCGGCGGAAAAAGGGT
Source organism: Chimaeribacter californicus (assembly GCF_002858675.1). Classification (GTDB taxonomy): domain Bacteria; phylum Pseudomonadota; class Gammaproteobacteria; order Enterobacterales; family Enterobacteriaceae; genus Chimaeribacter; species Chimaeribacter californicus. Next base: position 259,262 of record NZ_PJZF01000001.1, on the reverse strand, counting down.
AAAAAAAACGGGAGCCAGAAGGCTCCCGTTTCGCAGGCGTGATGACGATTACATGTTGCTGATGATGTCGTCGCCGAACTCGCTGCATTTACGCAGGGTGGCGCCTTCCATCAGGCGTTCGAAATCGTAGGTCACGGTTTTGGCAGCAATCGCGCCTTCCATGCCTTTCACAATCAGGTCTGCGGCTTCGAACCACTGCATGTGGCGCAGCATCATCTCAGCAGAGAGGATAACCGACCCCGGGTTAACCTTGTCCTGGCCGGCATACTTCGGCGCGGTACCGTGGGTCGCTTCAAACAGCGCGCATTCGTCACCGATGTTGGCACCCGGTGCGATGCCGATCCCGCCAACCTGTGCGGCCAGCGCATCAGAGATGTAGTCACCGTTCAGGTTCATACAGGCGATCACGTCATACTCGGCCGGGCGCAGCAGGATCTGCTGCAGGAAGGCGTCAGCGATCACGTCTTTAATGACGATCTCTTTGCCGGTGTTCGGGTTCTTGATTTTCACCCATGGGCCGCCGTCAATCAGTTCACCGCCGAACTCGTCGCGGGCCAGCTGGTAGCCCCAGTCCTTGAAGGCACCTTCGGTGAATTTCATGATGTTGCCTTTGTGCACCAGGGTCAGGGAGTCGCGGTCGTTGGTGATCGCATACTCGATGGCCGCACGCACCAGGCGTTTGGTGCCCTCTTCGGAACACGGCTTAATACCGATGCCGCACTGCTCTGGGAAACGGATCTTCTTCACACCCATTTCGTTCTGCAGGAAGTTGATCACCTTGTCTGCTTCCGCAGAGCCGGCTTTCCACTCGATGCCCGCATAGATGTCTTCGGAGTTCTCACGGAAAATCACCATGTCGGTGTCTTCCGGGCGTTTCACCGGGCTTGGGGTGCCCTGATAGTAACGCACCGGACGCAGGCAGATGTAGAGATCAAGCTGTTGGCGCAGGGCAACGTTCAGGGAGCGGATACCGCCACCGACCGGGGTGGTCAGCGGGCCTTTGATGGCCACACGGTATTCACGGATCAGGTCAAGGGTCTCTTCCGGCAACCAGACATCTTTGCCGTACAGTTCAGTAGATTTCTCGCCGGTGTAAATTTCCATCCAGGAAATTTTACGCTCACCCTTGTAAGCTTTCTCAACCGCTGCATCCACAACCTTGATCATGGCGGGGGTAACATCGACGCCGATACCGTCACCTTCGATGAACGGGATGATCGGGTTATGCGGAACAACCAGTTTACCCTGAGCATCGACCGTAATTTTATTACCTTCCGCCGGAACAACTACTTTGCTTTCCATTAACCTCTCCTTCAAAGCGCACTTTGTTAATGATTTGTAAGATGCGTGTCAATACTACTTGAATATTCACCCCGCGCCAATCTGAAACCGTTATCGGCTATAATGCGCCTATTGTGGCCAACGTTAAAGAACATGAAAAAATTCCCTGTTAAAAATCACCACGTTAAACGATTCAGCCCGCCTGCGGCCGCCCGTCCTGAGAAACCCGCCGGCCCGCGGCGCATTGTGTTGTTTAACAAACCCTTCGATGTGCTGCCGCAATTTACCGATGAAGCCGGGCGCGCCACACTGAAAGATTTCATTCCGTTGTCAGGCGTTTATGCTGCCGGGCGGCTGGATCGCGACAGCGAGGGGCTGATGGTGCTGACCAATGACGGCAAATTACAGGCACAGCTCACACAACCGGGCAAACGTACCGGGAAAATCTACTATGTTCAGGTAGAGGGTGAGCCGGATGAGGCAGCGCTGGCGGCGCTGCGCCACGGCGTGACGCTGAAAGACGGCCCGACCCTGCCGGCCGGGGTGGAGCGGGTCACGGAGCCGGGCTGGCTCTGGCCGCGTAACCCGCCGATCCGCGAGCGCAAGGCGATCCCGACCGCCTGGCTGAAAGTGACGCTCTACGAAGGGCGCAACCGGCAGGTACGCCGGATGACGGCCCACATCGGCTTCCCGACCCTGCGGCTTATCCGCTATGCGATGGGCAGCGCGACCCTGGGGACGCTGGCCCCCGGTGAATGGCGGGAAGTGCCGCACCTCTAGTTCCGTTTCATCTGTCCAAGGAGAGTCTATGTTCAAACCCCATGTCACCGTGGCCTGCGTGGTACACGCCCAGGGCAAATTCCTGGTGGTTGAGGAAACCATCCGCGGCAAAGCGCTGTGGAACCAACCGGCCGGGCATCTGGAAGCGGACGAAACGCTGGTGCAGGCGGCAGAGCGTGAACTCTATGAAGAGACCGGCCTGCGTGCGCAGGTGCAGCATTTCCTGCGGCTGCACCAGTGGATCGCGCCGGACAACACGCCGTTCCTGCGCTTCTGCTTTGCGCTCGACCTGCCCGCCCCGCTGCCCACCGCCCCGCAGGACAGCGACATCGACCGCTGCCTCTGGCTCCCGGCAGAGGAGATTCTTCAGGCGCCCAACCTGCGCTCGCCGCTGGTGGCCGAGAGCCTGCGCTGCTGGCAGCAACCGGCGCGCTACCCGCTCTCCATGCTGGCGGCGTTCAACTGGCCGTTCCCGGCCTAGACAATTTGTGTGATTGTCGCATTCGGCGGTGCAGCAGCCCCGGCAACGTGGTAAAATCCGGCGCTCATTTTTAACAGGCATGGCCGGCCTGCCCCGCAGCCCCGCCATGCCGTGCGGCACGCGCGCCCTGCGCCTGCCGCCTGGTATACAGGCTCGTGAGATTCCCATGTCAGATAACAGTCAGAAAAAAGTAATCGTCGGTATGTCCGGCGGCGTCGATTCCTCGGTTTCCGCTTACCTGTTGCAGCAACAGGGCTATCAGGTGGCCGGGCTGTTTATGAAGAACTGGGAAGAGGACGACAACGAAGAGTACTGCACCGCCGCCACCGACCTGGCGGACGCGCAAGCCGTGTGTGACAAGCTCGGCATTGAGCTGCACACCGTGAACTTTGCCGCCGAATACTGGGATAACGTGTTCGAGCTGTTCCTGGAAGAGTACAAGGCCGGGCGCACGCCCAACCCCGATATCCTCTGCAACAAAGAGATCAAATTCAAAGCCTTCCTGGAATTCGCCGCCGAGGATCTGGGCGCGGACTACATCGCCACCGGCCACTATGTGCGCCGCCAGGATGTGGACGGCGTGAGCCGCCTGCTGCGCGGCATCGACGGCAACAAAGACCAGAGTTACTTCCTCTACACCCTGAGCCACGAGCAGATTGCCCAGAGCCTGTTCCCGGTGGGTGAGCTGGAGAAGCCGGAAGTGCGCCGCATCGCGGAAGAGCTGGATCTGATCACCGCGAAGAAGAAAGACTCCACCGGCATCTGTTTTATCGGTGAGCGCAAATTCCGTGACTTCCTCGGCCGCTACCTGCCGGCCCAGCCGGGCCGCATCGTCAGCGCTGACGGCGTTGACATGGGGCAGCATCAGGGGCTGATGTACCACACCCTCGGCCAGCGCAAGGGGCTCGGCATCGGCGGCGTCAAAGACGGCGGCGAAGATCCGTGGTACGTGGTGGATAAGGATGTAGAAAACAACATCCTGGTGGTGGCGCAGGGCCATGAGCACCCGCGCCTGATGTCCACCGGCCTGATTGCCCAGCAGTTGCACTGGGTTGACCGCCGGCCGTTGACCACCCCGCTGCGTTGCACGGTGAAAACCCGCTACCGCCAGCAGGATATCCCCTGCCTGGTGACGCCGCTGGACGAGGAGCGCATTGAGGTGCGTTTTGATGAGCCGGTGGCGGCCGTGACGCCGGGCCAGTCCGCCGTGTTCTATCTGGATGACGTCTGCCTCGGCGGCGGCATCATCGAACAACGTATTCAGGGGTAACCGTGGCAAAAAATTACCATGACATCACGCTGGCGCTGGCCGGGATCTGCCAGTCGGCGCGGCTGGTGCAGCAACTGGCCCAGGACGGCCAGTGCAACCGTGACGCGCTGGCGGTGTCGCTGAAAAGCGTGCTGGAGACCAACCCCGCCTCCACGCTGGCGGTGTTCGGCAATGACCCCAGTAACCTGATGCTGGGGCTGGAGACGCTGATGGGCGTGCTGAATGCCAACCGTCAGGGCCCCGGCGCAGAGCTGACCCGCTACACCCTGAGCCTGATGGTGCTGGAGCGCAAGCTCAGCGCCAGCAACGGCGCGCTGGCGACCCTGTCTGAGCGCATCAGCCAGCTTGAGCGCCAGCTGGTGCATTTTGATTTGGAATCCGACACGCTGATGAGCGCCATGGCCGCCATCTATGTGGACGTGGTCAGCCCGCTCGGGCCGCGTATTCAGGTCACCGGTAATCCCTCTATTTTGCAAAACCCGGCCACGCAGGCGCGGGTACGTGCGGCCCTGCTGGGCGGCATCCGTGCCGCGGTGCTGTGGCAACAGGTCGGCGGCGGCCGTCTGCAACTGATGTTTTCGCGTAACCGCCTGTTTGAACATGCTAAAAAGATTCTCGCCCAATGTTAACTAACACATCCCTGGAGTTGCTACCGATGGAATTATCCTCACTGACCGCCGTTTCCCCCGTTGATGGACGCTACGGTGATAAAGTCAGCGCGTTACGCGCTATTTTCAGCGAATTTGGTTTGCTGAAATTCCGCGTGCAGGTTGAAGTACGTTGGCTGCAAAAACTGGCCTCCTGCACCGGCATCGCAGAAGTTCCTGCATTTGATGCCGACGCAAACGCTTTCCTTGATGAGATCGTCGCCAATTTCAGCGAGCAGGATGCACAACGCATCAAAGAGATCGAAAAAACCACCAACCATGACGTCAAGGCGGTGGAGTATTTCCTGAAAGAGAAAGTGGCGGCCGTCCCGGCTCTGCATGCGGTGTCTGAATTTATCCACTTCGCCTGTACCTCCGAAGACATCAACAACCTCTCCCACGCGCTGATGCTGAGCACCGCACGTGAAGAGGTTGTGCTGCCTTACTGGCGTAAGCTGATTGACGCGCTGAAGGCGCTGGCCCATGAGTACCGCGACATCCCGCTGCTCTCCCGTACCCATGGCCAGCCGGCGACCCCGTCCACACTGGGCAAAGAGTTCGCCAACGTCGCCTACCGCATGGAACGCCAGTACCGCCAGCTGGCACAGGTGGAGATCCTCGGCAAAATCAACGGCGCGGTCGGCAACTACAACGCCCACCTGGCCGCCTACCCGGACGTGGACTGGCACCAGTTCAGCGAAGAGTTTGTGACGTCGCTCGGCGTGACCTGGAACCCCTACACCACCCAGATCGAGCCGCATGACTACATCGCCGAGCTGTTCGACGCCATTGCGCGCTTCAACACCATCCTGATCGATTTCGACCGCGACATGTGGGGTTACATCGCCCTTAACCACTTCAAGCAGAAAACCATCGCCGGGGAGATCGGCTCCTCCACCATGCCGCACAAGGTGAACCCGATTGACTTCGAAAACTCCGAAGGCAACCTCGGCCTGGCGAATGCCGTGCTGGGCCACCTGGCCAGCAAACTGCCGGTTTCCCGCTGGCAGCGTGACCTCACCGACTCCACCGTGCTGCGTAACCTCGGCGTGGGCGTGGGCTATGCGGTGATCGCCTATCAGGCCAGCCTGAAAGGCATCAGCAAGCTGGAAGTGAACGAAGCCAACCTCGCTTATGAACTCGACCATAACTGGGAAGTGCTGGCTGAGCCGATCCAGACGGTGATGCGCCGCTACGGCATTGAAAAGCCGTATGAGAAGCTGAAAGAGCTGACCCGCGGCAAGCGCGTGGATGCCGCCGGGATGCAGGCGTTTATCGATGGCCTGGCGCTGCCGGAAGAAGAGAAAACCCGCCTGAAAGCCATGACGCCGGGTAACTACCTTGGCCGCGCAGTGCAGATGGTGGATGACCTGAACCCGCAGGTCAACAACCTGAAATAATACCCACCGGGCGGCGGCCCCCGCCGCCCGTTTTCCCTCTGCCCGCCCTGCCCCGTTTATTTTCCGTTTACCCGGTTATCCCGGCGGTTTACCTGTGGTTTACCCTGCGCAGGGATAATAGGCGCATCCGGGCGCCCGGCCGCGATAAAAGTCACAGGCAAAAACGGCGGTTCCTGCCATAATGGCGGGCTGCGCCTGACCGGGCCGCGCCCCGGCAACCCACTCATGGCAGCATTTCAGAGGATACAGGTATGCGCGTTTTGGTCGTGGAAGATAATGCCCTGCTGCGCCATCATCTGGCGGTTCAGATGCGGGAAATGGGGCATCAGGTGGATGCCGCCGAAGATGCCAAAGAGGCCGATTACTTTTTGCATGAACATGCGCCGGATATCGCGATTGTGGATCTCGGCCTGCCGGGCGAGGATGGGCTGAGCCTGATCCAACGCTGGCGCAGCCACCAGACCACGCTGCCGATCCTGGTACTGACCGCGCGTGAAAGCTGGCAGGACAAGGTGGCGGTACTGGAAGCCGGCGCGGATGACTACGTCACCAAACCCTTCCACCTGGAAGAGGTCATCGCGCGCATGCAGGCGCTGATGCGCCGCAACAGCGGGCTGGCCTCACAGATTATCAGCCTGCCGCCGTTCCAGATTGACCTGTCGCGCCGGGAGCTCAGCATCCATGACCAGCTGATCAAGCTCACCGCCTTTGAGTACACCATTATCGAAACGCTGATCCGCAATGCCGGTAAAGTCGTCAGCAAAGATGCGCTGATGCTGCAACTCTACCCGGATGCCGAACTGCGCGAGAGCCACACCATCGATGTGCTGATGGGCCGCCTGCGCAAAAAAATGCAGGCCGGTTACCCGCACGAGGTGATCACCACGGTGCGCGGCCAGGGCTACCGCTTTGATGTGGGCTGACCGGCACCATGCCTGAGGCCTTACCGTGATGACCCGCCGCGCCCCCTTTTCGCTGCGCGCCCGTTTTCTGCTGGCTACCGCGGCGGTGGTGCTGGCGCTGTCATTGGCTTACGGGCTGGTGGCGGTGGTCGGCTATATCGTCAGCTTTGATAAAACCGCCTATACCCTGCTGCGCGGCGAAAGCAACCTGTTCTTCAGCCTGGCGCAGTGGCGCGAAAAGCAGCTGACCATTGCCGTACCGCCGGATCTGGAACTCAACTCCCCGACGCTGGTGCTGATTTATGATGACCACGGCACGCTGCTGTGGCACCAGCGCGCGGTGCCGGGGCTGGAGTCCCGCATCCCGCGTGAGTGGCTGCGCAAGGGCGGCTTCTATGAGCTGGATGCCGACCCGCACCTCAGCAGCACCGTGGTCGGCAATAATCCCCATGCTCAGCGCCAGTTGAAAGGGTATGAAGAGGATGAACCCTCCCTGACCCACTCGGTGGTGGTAAATAAGTATGCCGCCACTGCCCGCCTGCCGCCGCTGAGCATCGTGGTGATCGACACCATCCCCCAGGAGTTGCAGCGCAGCGATCTGGTCTGGCAGTGGTTCAGCTATGTGCTGCTCGCCAACCTGCTGCTGGTGATCCCGTTGCTGTGGCTGGCGGCGCACTGGAGCCTGCGGCCGATCAAGGCGCTGGCGCAGCAGATAGGCGAACTGGAGAAGCGTGAGCGGGAGGTGCTGGAGGTGAACCCGCCGCAGGAGTTGCGCAGCCTGGTGCGTAACCTCAACCTGCTGCTGAACAATGAGCGCGGGCGCTCCCTGCGTTACCGCACCACCCTTGCTGACCTGACCCACAGCCTGAAAACCCCGCTGGCGGTGTTGCAGTCTACCCTGCGAGCGCTGCGCGGCGGCAAGCAACTCACCATTGAGCAGGCTGAGCCGGTGATGCTGGAGCAGATCAGCCGCATCTCCCAGCAAATCGGCTACTACCTGCACCGCGCCAGCCTGGATTCAGAGAAAAACGTGCTGACCCGCGAAATCCACTCCGTCTCCGCGCTGCTCGACAGCCTCTGTTCCGCGCTCAACAAGGTCTACCAGCGTAAGGGCGTGGTGCTGACGCTGGAGATCCCGCCGGAACTGACGTTTATGGGCGATAAAAATGACTTTATGGAAGTGATGGGAAATCTGCTCGACAACGCCTGCAAATATTCGCTGGAGTTTATTGAGGTCAGCACCCTTCCGGCGGAAAACCAGCTGGTGCTGGTGGTGGACGATGACGGCCCCGGCATTCCGCCCGCCAAACGTGAACTGATTTTCCAGCGCGGCCAGCGGGCGGACACCCTGCGCCCCGGTCAGGGCATCGGGCTGGCGGTGGCCAGTGAGATCATCGCCCGCTATCAGGGCAGCATCACCCTCAGCGACAGTCCACTGGGCGGCGCCCGGATGCAGGTGACCTTTGGCCGCCAGAATGAGGCTGGGGAATAAATACCCGGCCGGTGGCTTTTGCACAGGGAAATGCACGCGCCGCGCCCGCCATCCGTTATACTCGCTGCTAGTCTCCCCCGAATAGTGGAATACAAAATGGATTACCAACTTGACCTCGACTGGCCTGACTTCCTGCAACGTTACTGGCAAAAGCGCCCGGTTATCCTGAAGCGTGGCTTCAAGAACTTTATTGACCCGATCTCCCCCGATGAACTGGCCGGGCTGGCGATGGAAAATGAGGTCGACAGCCGGCTGGTCAGCCATGACGAAGGCAAATGGCAGGTCGGCCATGGGCCGTTCACCAGCTTTGATCATCTGGGTGAGACGAACTGGTCCCTGCTGGTGCAGGCAGTTGACCACTGGCATGAGCCGTCTGCGGCGCTGATGCGCCCGTTCCGCCACATCCCGGACTGGCGCATGGATGACCTGATGATCTCCTTCTCCGTGCCGGGCGGCGGCGTTGGCCCGCATCTCGACCAGTACGACGTGTTTATCATCCAGGGTACCGGCCGCCGCCGCTGGCGGGTGGGTGAAAAAGTGGCGATGAAGCAGCACTGCCCGCACCCGGATCTGCTCCAGGTTGAGCCGTTCGACGCCATCATTGATGAAGAGATGGAGCCGGGTGACATCCTCTACATTCCGCCGGGCTTCCCGCACGAAGGCTATTCGCTGGAGAATGCGCTGAACTACTCCGTGGGCTTTCGTGCGCCGAACGGCCGGGAACTGGTGAGCGGTTTCGCGGATTATGTGTTGTCCCGCGAGCTGGGCAGCAAGCGTTACAGCGACCCGGATCTGCCGGCGCGTGAGCAGCATGCGGACATCCTGCCGCAGGAGCTGGATGGCCTGCGCGGTATGATGCTGGAGTTGTTGCAGCAGCCGGAGCACTTTGAAGGCTGGTTCGGGGAGTTTATTTCCCAGTCACGCCATGAGCTGGATCTGGCCCCGCCGGAACCGCCGTACCAGGCCGGTGAGATTTATGAGCTGATGCAGGGCGGTGAAGTGCTGCAACGCGTTGGCGGTCTGCGGGTGCTGCGGATTGGCGATCGCTGCTTTGTGAACGGTGAGCGTATGGAAACCGAGCATGCGGCGGCAGCGAACGCGCTGTGCCAGCACTTTACGCTGGATGCGTCACACTTCGGTGATGCACTGGATGACCCGTCCTTCCTGGCGCTGCTGGCCGCGCTGGTCAACAGCGGATACTGGTACTTTAAAGACTGATTGTTAGTCTGATGTCTCGCCGATGGGTGGGAAAGGCCGGGCAGCGCAGGCTGCCCGGCTTTTTTATGCGTTTTTTCAAGCAGTTCTGGCGCGCTGGGCGGTCAGCGCGGCGATGCGGGTGATCACCGCCACCGATTTTTCCATCCCTTCCAGCGTCGCGAACTCATGTTTGCCGTGGTAGTTGTAGCCGCCGGTGAAGATGTTCGGGCAGGGCAGCCCCATAAAGGAGAGCTGTGCGCCGTCGGTACCGCCACGGATCGGTTTCATCACCGGTTCGATGTCGTTATCTTTCATTGCCTGCGCGGCAATTTCGATAATGTGCGGGTGTTTCGCCACCTCTTCGCGCATGTTGTAGTAGCTGTCCTCCAGCGTCACCTCAATGTAGCAATCCGGGTGCAGCCCCTCGCCCACCTGTTCCGCCACGCTTATCAGCTGCTGTTTACGCGCCTCGAATTTCTCGCGGTCAAAATCACGGATGATGTAGTGCATCTCGGCCCGGTCTACGCTGCCCTTCATGCTGTTCAGGTGGAAAAAGCCCTCATAACCGGCGGTGTGCTCCGGCGTCTCTGCAGACGGCAGCGCCTGATGGATGCGGGTCGCCAGTGACAGGGCGTTCACCATCACCCCTTTGGCGGTGCCGGGGTGTACGTTATTGCCGACGATTTTTATCGTGGCCGAGGCGGCGTTGAAATTCTCATACTCCAGCTCGCCCACGCCGCCGCCGTCCACGGTGTAGGCCCATTCGGCCCCAAAGGCCTTCACATCAAAGACGTGCGGCCCCTTGCCCACTTCCTCATCCGGCGTAAAGGCCACCCGGATCTCGCCATGGGGAATGTCACCCTGTTTCAGCCGGGCCATCGCCGTCATGATTTCGGCGATGCCGGCTTTGTCATCCGCGCCGAGCAGCGTTTTGCCGTCGGTGGTGATCAGCGTCTGCCCCAGCAGCTGGTGCAGCACCGGGAACATCACCGGCGACAGCACCTCCTCACCGCTGCCCAGCGCCACGTCGCCGCCGCGGTAGTTCTCCACAATCTGCGGGTTCACATTTTTCGCGGTAAAGTCCGGCGAGGTATCCAGATGCGAAATAAAGCCAATCACCGGCACCGGCCAGTCCACATTGGCCGGCAGGGTCGCCATCACGCAGCCGTGCTCGCTCAGGGTAATCGCCTCTAACCCCAGTGCGGCCAGCTCCTCCTGCAACGCATGGGCCAGCTTCCACTGCCCCTCGGTGCTGGGCACCTGACGGACATTTACCTTTGACTGGGTATCGATAGAAACGTAATGCAGAAAACGATCGAGTAAGTTATCCATAGTCTATCCTCTGAGAGCCGCGGGCCATTATGCGCAGCCTGATGGGGGGAGTGTATTGCGTCAGGTCAGTTTTCATCTTTGTTAACCTTAGCGTTTATTTGCCCTGATTGGGCGGCTTACGCGCCATTTGCCGGGTTTTTCCCCGCTCAGGCCGCGTAAGCATTGGTGATACCGGCAGTTTCACGTAGAATTCCCCCCCTCCGAGATCAGACTCACTGTATGAGACGATAGCCTGCTGCACGCTGCCGGACCGGCAACCTGAGCACAAGAAAAGAGTGCCCCGATAAATGACTGAAAACCTGTCTCCGACCCCCCTGGTCACCCTGAGCGGACTACATAAAGCCTTTGACGGCAAAACCATTATCCGCGATCTCAACCTGACCATTAACCATGGCGAATTCCTGACCCTGCTCGGCCCTTCCGGCTGCGGCAAAACCACGGTATTGCGCCTGATTGCCGGCCTGGAAGAGACCGACAGCGGCACCATCACCCTGGACGGCCAGGATGTGACGGCAGTACCGGCCGAACACCGCCACGTCAATACCGTTTTCCAGAGTTACGCGCTGTTCCCGCACATGAGCGTGTTCGAGAATGTGGCCTTTGGCCTGCGGATGCAAAAGACGCCGGAGGCGGAGATCGTCGCCCGGGTCACGGATGTGCTGCGGATGGTGCAACTGGACGACTTCGCCCAGCGCCGCCCGCACCAGCTTTCCGGCGGCCAGCAACAGCGGGTGGCGATCGCGCGCGCCGTGGTGAACCGCCCACGGGTGCTGCTGCTGGATGAGTCACTCTCCGCGCTGGACTACAAGCTGCGTAAACAGATGCAGAACGAACTCAAGGCGCTGCAGCGCAAGCTCGGCATCACCTTTGTGTTCGTCACCCACGACCAGGAAGAGGCGCTGACCATGTCTGACCGCATCGTGGTGATGCGCGACGGGCGGATCGAACAGGACGGCACCCCGCGCCAGATTTACGAGGAGCCGGAGAACCTGTTTGTCGCCAGCTTTATCGGGGAAATCAACATCTTTGAGGCGGAGGTGATCCACCGTCTGGATGAGCAGCGCGTGCGCGCCTGGGTGGAGGGTCGCGAGTGTGACATCACCGTGAACCACCTGGCGGTGACGCCGGGGCAGCGGCTGAAGGTGCTGCTGCGCCCGGAGGATCTCAAAGTCCGGGAGATTAACGAGGGTGACGCCGCCGAGGGCTTTATCGGCCATGTGCGGGAGCGCAACTACAAGGGCATGACGCTGGAATCCACGGTGGAACTCACCAGCGGCAAGCTGGTGATGGTCAGTGAGTTCTTCAACGAGGATGACCCGGATGTGGATCACTCGCTCGATCAGACCGTGGCGGTGACCTGGATCGAAAGCTGGGAGGTGGTGCTCGCCGATGAACAGCTCACGTAAGCTTTTTCAGCGCGGGGTGATTATGCTGGTGGTGGCCTGGCTGACGCTGTTTGTCTTCCTGCCGAACCTGATGATCATCGGCACCAGTTTCCTGACCCGCGACAACGACAGCCTGGTGCGGATGATCTTCTCGCTGGACAACTACCGCCGGCTGCTGGACCCGCTGTACGCCGATGTGCTGCTGCACTCGCTGAATATGGCGCTGATTGCCACCCTCTGCTGTTTGCTGATTGGTTACCCGTTCGCCTTTATCCTGGCGCGGCTGCCCGCCCGCGTGCGGCCGCTGCTGCTGTTCCTGCTGATTGTGCCGTTCTGGACGAATTCACTGATCCGCGTTTATGGCCTGAAGATTTTCCTCAGCACCCGCGGCTACCTCAATGAGTGGCTGATGGCAGCTGGGCTGATTGATACCCCGCTGCGCATTATGTACACGCCGCAGGCGGTGATCCTGGGGCTTATCTACATCCTGCTGCCGTTTATGGTGATGCCGCTCTACGCCAGCATTGAAAAGCTTGATAAAGCCTACCTGGAAGCGGCACGTGACCTGGGCGCGGGCAAGATCCAGACCTTCGTGCGCATCATTTTACCGCTGACCATGCCGGGCATCATTGCCGGCAGCCTGCTGGTGATGCTGCCGGCGATGGGGCTGTTTTATATTGCGGATCTGATGGGCGGCGCGAAAAACCTGCTGATCGGCAATGTGATCAAGAGCCAGTTCCTGAATATCCGTGACTGGCCGTTCGGCGCGGCCACCAGCATCTGCCTGACGCTGCTGATGGGCCTGATGCTGCTGGTTTATTACAAAGTAGCGAAGGCGCTGAACAAAAAAGGGGAGCTGGAATGATCGGACGCGGGCTGCGCGGCGGCTTTATGGCGCTGGTTTACGCTTACTTTTACATCCCTATTATTATTCTGATCGTGAATTCGTTTAACAGTTCACGTTTTGGTTTCAACTGGCAGGGTTTTACCACCCGCTGGTACAGCACCCTGATGAATAACGACAGCCTGATCGAGGCGGCACGCCACTCCGTGACCATGGGCGTGCTCTCGGCAACCTTTGCGACGCTGATCGGCGCGCTGACGGCGGTGGCGCTCTACCGTTACCGGTTCCGAGGCAAGCCGTTTGTCAGCGGCATGCTGTTTGTGGTGATGATGTCGCCGGACATCGTGATGGCGATTTCGCTGCTGGTGCTGTTTATGCTGGTGGGCATCTCGCTCGGCTTCTGGTCACTGCTGTTTTCTCATATCACCTTCTGCCTGCCGTTTGTGGTGGTGACCGTCTATTCACGGCTGAAAGGGTTTGATGTGCGGATGCTGGAGGCCGCGCGCGATCTGGGTGCCGGTGAGTTAACCATTCTGCGCAAAATCATCCTGCCGCTGGCAATGCCCGCCGTGGCCGCCGGCTGGTTGCTGAGCTTTACGCTCTCGATGGATGATGTGGTGGTGTCGTCGTTTGTCACCGGGCCGGATTACGAGATTCTGCCGCTGAAGATCTACTCGATGGTCAAAGTCGGGGTGTCGCCGGAGATCAATGCGCTGGCCACCCTGCTGCTGGCGTTGTCACTGGTGCTGGTGCTCGCCAGCCAGTGGCTGCTGCGTGACCGGTCGCCCCGTCAGGGCTAGCAACCGGTTGCTTCCTTTCATACCGGGCGCTCCTTATACTGGGCGCCTGGCTTTTTAATGGACACCGATACGTCCGGATGGTGAGATACCCTCCCGTGCCGCAGGCGCGCCGGGGTGAGGGTAAATAACAGGGGTAACAATGAAAAAAACAGCACAGTGGCTGGCCGCCGGTTTACTGGCCGCCAGCGCCTTCGCCCAGGCGGATGACGGTAAAACCTTATATTTCTACAACTGGACGGAATATGTCCCGCCGGGCCTGCTGGAGCAGTTCACCAAAGAGACCGGCATCAAGGTGATTTACTCCACCTATGAGTCCAATGAAACCATGTACGCCAAGCTGAAAACCTATAAAGAGGGCGCGTACGACCTGGTGGTGCCGTCGACCTATTTTGTGGCGAAGATGCGCAAAGAGGGCATGTTACAGAAGATCGACAAAAGCAAGCTCAGCCACTTCTCCGCGCTGGACCCGAACCTGCTGAACAAACCCTTTGACCCGAATAACGACTACTCGATCCCTTACATCTGGGGTGCCACGGCGATTGGCGTCAACAGCGATCAAATCGACCCAAAAACCATCACCGGCTGGGCTGACCTGTGGAAGCCGGAATACAAAGGCAGCCTGCTGCTCACTGACGATGCGCGTGAAGTGTTCCAGATTGCGCTGCGCAAGCTCGGTTACTCCGGCAACACCACCGACCCGAAAGAGATTGAGGCGGCTTACCAGGAATTGCGCAAGCTGATGCCGAACGTGCTGGCCTTCAACTCTGACAACCCGGCGAACCCGTACATGGAAGGCGAAGTGAATCTCGGCATGGTCTGGAACGGTTCCGCCTACGTGGCGCGCCAGGCCGGTACGCCGCTGACGGTCGTGTGGCCGAAAGAGGGGGGGATTTTCTGGATGGACAGCCTGGCGATCCCGGCCAATGCGCATAACGTGGCGGGTGCGCACAAGCTGATTGATTTCCTGTTGCGCCCGGAAGTGGCGGCGCAGGTCGCAGAAACCATCGGCTACCCGACGCCGAACCTGGAAGCGAAGAAATTGCTGCCGCCGGAGGTCGCCAATGACCCGTCGCTCTACCCGTCTGACGCGGTGATGAAAAACGGCGAGTGGCAGAATGACGTCGGCAGCACCAGCGAACTGTACGAAACGCTTTACCAGAAACTCAAAGCCGGGCAATAAACGGTTTACCTGCCGGGCGCGCCCTGCGCCCGGTTACTGGTGCTTTACTGCCACTGCCCTTCCCCGCCGGCGATCATCTGGCGGACATACGCCGGCACCACTTCACTTGCCAGCCCATATTTCCGCTCATCAAACTGGCTCTCTACCTGGCTTGGCTCCAGATTAAGTTCCACGGTATGCGCGCCGCCCAACCGGGCCTCATGCACAAAACCGGCCGCCGGATACACATGGCCGGAGGTGCCGATGGAGATAAAGTAATCCGCTTTTGCCAGCGCCTGGTAGATCTCATCCATGCCGATCGGCATTTCACCAAACCACACCACATGCGGGCGCAGCGGTGAGGGGAACTGGCAACAGTGGCAGCGGTCATCCACCGTCAGGTCGCCCGGCCACTCGATTACCTGGTTGGAACGGGTGCAGCGTACTTTCAGCAGTTCGCCATGCATATGCAGCACCCGCTGATTTCCGGCGCGCTCGTGCAGGTTATCGATATTCTGCGTCACCAGCAGGAAGTGATCGCCCAGGCTCTTTTCCAGTTCTGCCAGCGCCAGATGGGCGGCATTGGGCGCAATCGCCGGTTGCTGCAACTGTTGCCGCCGGGCGTTGTAGAACGCCTGCACCCGCACCGGGTCACGCTGATACCCTTCCGGCGTGGCCACATCCTCCACGCGGTGCTCTTCCCATAATCCGTCCGCTGCGCGGAAGGTACGGATGCCGGACTCTGCGGAGATGCCCGCGCCGGTTAATACCACCACAAAAGGTTTTTTCATCTCGGTAACCGCCATAGTGTCGCGATGGAAAATACGTGAGCGAAATCGTTGGTGCCGCAAATGGTTCAGTTTGCGAAACCGGCGCAGCCTGTGGCGTGTGTGCATGACACCTGCTCCTCTGTACTGCGGTGCGCAATCCCGGATGGGATAGCGTTAGTCTAACAAATTTAGGCAGGCTGCCCCGCGCGCGCCACCTGCATCGCCATAGCGGGCTTTCTCAATGCGCGGCGGCACACAGCCCGGCAACAGGTGGGCCGGCAGGCGCGCGGCCAGCGCCGGGTACAATTCATCCACGTTCGACAGGCCACCGCCGATCACCACCAGATGCGGGTCCAGCAGGGTCAGCAGGTTGCCGAGGCAGGCGGCCAGCAGATCCGCATAGCGTGTGAAATGCGCTACGGCGGCGGCCTCCCCGGCCCGGTAGCGCGCCATAATCGCCGGGGCCGTGAGCGTCTGACCGCCGGCGAGGGCATATAGCCGCTCAAACCCCCGGCCGGAGAGATACCCCTCAATGCAGTCAATCTGACCGCACCCACAGGCCACCGGCGGCACGTCGCCCAGGATCGCCCGCGCATCCACCGGCAGGCGCACATGGCCGACTTCCCCGGCCACGCCGTTTCGTCCGCTGAAGACCTTGCCGTTAAACACCAGACCGCCACCGACGCCGGTGCCGAGGATTAACCCCAGCACGCTGGGATAGGCGCGGAATTCGTCGTCCCAGGCTTCGGAGAGCGCAAAACAGTTGGCGTCATTGTCGATGCGGACGCCACGCTCCAGCAGGCGCGCCAGATCGTCCTGCACCCGGCGGCCGGATGCCGCCGGGACATTGGCGGAAAACAGCGTGCCGTCGGCTTTAATCAGGCCGGGAACGCCGATACCCACGCGCCCGCCGCCAACAACGGCATCCGCCTCCTGCACCAGCGCCACCAGGGCCGCCAGCAGCGTGGTGTAGTCATCCCGTGGGGTCGGCACCCGCTTCTGCCACAGGCGGGTCAGCTGGGCGTCAAACACCGCCAGCTCAATTTTGCTGCCGCCCATATCAATGCCGTAATACATGTCAGCGCCCCCCGTTACTGGCCGCCGCTCAACACGCGGGCCGGGTCAATACGGCTGGCGCGCCGCGCCGGGTACCAGCTGGCGATCAGGCTCAGCAGAATGGCCGTCAGCAGCACGCCGCCCACGTCCAGCCAGTGCAGCTCTGACGGCAGGAAGTCGATGAAGTAGATATCCCCGGACAGGAACTGGTGGCCGATCAGCGTCTCCAGCCCGCGGATAATCGGCGTGAGCTGCAAGGCAGCCACCACGCCGACCACCACGCCGCTCAGGCTGCCGACCAGCCCGGCCAGCAGACCGTACCAGATAAAGATGGCGCGGATCAGCCGGTCACCCGCCCCCAGCGTGCGCAGTACGGCGATGTCACTGCTTTTGTCTTTCACTGCCATCACCAGCGTGGAGACGATGTTGAAGCAGGCGACGCCAATCACCAGCACCAGCGCCAGGTACATAATCGCGCGTACCATTTCGATATCACGGTACATGTAGCCGTAGGTGCCGATCCAGCTGCGGATATAGACGTAAGCATTAGTGACTTTGCCCGCCTCACGCACCAGCGTGTTGGCGCTGAACGGGTTGTTGGCTTTAATGGCAATCCCCGTGACACTGTCACCCATGTCAAGGTAGCCCTGCGCATCGGCCAGCGGCACCATGGCAAAGCTGTGGTCAAGCTGGCCGCTGAGTTGCAGAATGCCGGTAACCCGCAGGCGGATGCGCTTGGGTTGCAGCAGTTTGCCCTGCGGATCGCTGTTGGGGATCATCACCGTGACGGAGGAACCCGCTTTGACGCCCAGCTCATCGGCGATGCCTTTACCGAGGATCACCTGCTGTTCACCCGCCCGGAAATGCGCCCAGGCATCGCCCTGCACAAAGTGCGGCAGCGCGCTGAGGTGCGCTTCCTGTTGCGGGTCTACGCCTTTTACCTGCACCGCACGCAATTTCGCGCCGCTTTCCAGTAGGCCGGTGAAATTAATGTAGGGCGCGGCGGCCGCAACGCCCGGCACGGCCGCCACTTTCGGCAGCAGGCCTTGCCAGCCGTTGAACGGCTGGTCCACCGGCTCAATTTCACCGTGCGGCACGACGGCCAGAATGCGGTTATTCAGCTCACGCTCGAAACCGTTCATCGCGCTCAGGCCGACAATCAGCACCGCCACACCCAGCGCAATGCCCACGGTGGAGATGATGGAGATCAGCGACACCATGCCGCTGCGGCGACGGCCGCGGCTGAAGCGCAGGCCAATCACCAGAGAGAGAGGCAACCCCATTACTGCGCCCCCAGCAAGGAAACATCCTGCTGCAACTGGCCGTCGCGCATCTCCAGCTGACGGTTCAGGCGGCGCGCCAGCGTCAGGTCATGGGTCACCACCAGGAAGGCGGTGCCCTGCCGCACGTTCAGCTCGCCCAGCAATTCAAAAATGCTGTCGGCGTTCCGCTGGTCGAGGTTGCCGGTCGGTTCATCCGCCAGCACCAGCGACGGGTTATTCACCAGCGCCCGGGCAATTGCCACCCGCTGGCGCTCGCCACCGGAGAGTTCGGAAGGCCGGTGGCCGCTGCGCTTCTCCAGCCCCACCGCCGCCAGCATCTCACGCGCTTTTTCCTGCGCGGCAGCTGCCCCGCCGGTGCCGATCAGCAACGGCATCGCCACATTCTCCAGCGCGGTGAAATCCGGCAACAGGTGGTGGAACTGGTAGATGAAGCCCAGCTCACGGTTACGCAGCGCGGCTTTGGCACGGGAAGACATACCGCTCAACGGCGTGCCTTTGAACACCACGTCGCCGGAGGTGGGGGTATCCAGCCCGCCCAGCAGGTGCAGCAAGGTACTTTTGCCCGACCCGGAGCTGCCCACAATCGCCATCATCTCGCCCGGCTGCATGGCAAAGGTCACATCGCGCAGCACAGAGGTTTGCAGCTTGCCTTCCTGATAGGTTTTGCACAGGTTGTCGCACTGCAATAAAGGATGGTTACTCATAACGTAAAGCCTCAGCGGGTTGAACGGCGGCAGCGCGCCATGAAGGGTAAAGCGTGGAAAGCAGCGCCACGGCCATTGCCACCAGCGCAATGGTGATGACCTGGAGCGGCTCAATGTCGACCGGCAGCGACGCGCCGTCAATCGCCATGCCGAGCGCAGGCATAATCGTGCCCAGCTGGCTCGCCAGCAGGGTGCCGAGCAACGCCCCGAGCAGGGCGCCGATGATGCCGGCGCTCGCGCCCTGCACCATAAACACCGTCATAATCTGGCGGCGTGTCAGCCCCTGGGTTTGCAGAATCGCCACCTCACCCTGTTTCTCCATCACCAGCAGCCCCAGCGAAGTGATGATGTTAAAGGCGGCCACGGCCACAATCAGGCTGAGTAGCAGCCCCATCATGTTCTTTTCCATACGCACCGCCTGGAACAGCTCGCCCTTGCGGTCACGCCAGTCTTTCCACTGGGTGCCGGCCGGCAGCGGCTGTTGGCTCAGGGTGTCTACGGTGAGCGGCTGTTGCAGCGTCAGCCGCCAGCCGGTGATGTTACCGGCCGGGTAGCGCATCAGGCGGGAGGCATCCTGCTGGTTCACCAGCAACTGGTAGCCGTCCACTTCGCTGTTGGCCGCAAACGTGCCAATCACGGTAAACAGGCGCTGGCTCGGTATCCGCCCCATCGGGGTGAATTCACTGGCGCTGGTGACCATCAGCCGCAGCGTGTCGCCGCGTTTGACGCCCAGTTGCCCGGCCAGCTGCTCGCCCAGGATCACGTTGTAGGTCTGCGGCTGGAGCTGCTGCTGCTGCGCGCCCACCAGATACTGCGCCAGCGGCTCCGGCTGATCCGGGTTGACGCCCAGCATCACGCCGACCGCCACACCGCGCGCGCTTTGCAGCACCACATCACCGGTGGTCAGCGGCACAATGCGCTGCACGCCCTGTAAGCCGGACAGGCCGGACGCGGGGAGTTTCTGGGGGTTAAGGGAGCCCTGTGGGGTGGTGATCAGCGCCTGAGGCATCAGCCCGAGAATATTTCTCTCGAGATCGCGCTCAAAGCCGTTCATCACGGAGAGGACGGTAACCATCGCCATCACGCCAAGCGTAATACCGATGGTGGAAAGCCAGGAAACAAACCGGCCGAAGCGGTCTGAGGCCCGCCCGCGCATATAACGCAGGCCGATGAATAACGCGACAGGTTGATACATGAAATCCGTTTTATGACAGTTGCTAAAGCAAAGTGATCAAGGATAATAAAGGCTACAACCGCATTAGGGAACCACTTCCTGAAGTAACTCTTTGTGTAAGTACACATCTATTAACTACCAGGCTTTCAGGGTTGCTTATACTTACTGCATCGCGTCTTCTGTGCTGTTAAGCCAGCCTGATGCGGGTGCTGCCGCAAACATGCGGCTTCACGATATGGCGGGCAAGATGCCCGGCTGACCGGGATGGCCCGTTGCTGAACAAGAGAATGTAAAACTGACTATGCCTCACACATACCGTTACCCCCTGCCCGCCCGCCGCGGCGATGTCCGCGTGCTTGGTCAACTGACCGGCTCGGCCTGCGCCGTTGAGTGCGCCGAGATCATTGAACGCCATGACGGCCCGGTGATGCTGCTCGCCCCTGACATGCAAAACGCCCTGCGGTTGCGCGACGAGATCCAGCAGTTCACCTCCCATCTGGTGACGGCGCTGTCGGACTGGGAAACCCTGCCCTATGACAGTTTCTCGCCGCATCAGGAGATTATTTCTGCCCGCCTCTCCAGCCTCTACCAGCTGCCGACCATGGCGCGCGGGGTGATCATCCTGCCGGTCAATACCCTGATGCAGCGCGTCTGCCCCCATGCGTTCCTGCACGGCCATGCGCTGGTGATGCAAAAAGGGCAGCGCCTCTCGCGTGACAAACTGCGCGCCCAGCTGGAGCAGGCGGGCTACCGCAGTGTGGATCAGGTGATGGAGCATGGCGAGTACGCCACCCGCGGTGCGCTGCTGGATCTCTACCCGATGGGCAGTGAAGAGCCGTACCGCCTCGATTTCTTTGATGATGAGATAGACAGCCTGCGGGTGTTTGATGTGGATACCCAGCGCACCCTGAGTGAAGTGGATCGCATCAATCTGTTGCCGGCGCATGAGTTCCCGACGGACAAGGCGGCAATCGAGCTGTTCCGCAGCCAGTGGCGTGAAAAATTTGATGTGCGCCGTGAGCCGGAGCACATCTACCAGCAGGTCAGCAAGGGCACCTTCCCGGCCGGGATTGAGTACTGGCAGCCGCTGTTCTTCAACGAACCGCTGAGCACGCTGTTCAGTTACCTGCCGGAGAATACCCTGCTGGTGAATACCGGCGATCTGGAGGCGTCGGCGGAGCGCTTCTGGCTGGACGTGAACCAGCGTTACGAGAACCGCCGCGTTGACCCGATGCGCCCGTTGCTGGCGCCGGAATCCTTGTGGCTGCGGGTCGATGCCCTGTTTGCCGAGCTGAAACAGTGGCCGCGCGTGCAGCTGAAAACTGACCTGCTGCCGGAAAAAGCAGCCAACACCAATCTGGGCTATGAGCCGCTGCCGTCACTGGCGGTGGAACCGCAGCAGAAAGTGCCGCTTGATACCCTGCGCCGCTTTGCTGAATCCTTTACCGGCCGCCTGATCTTCTCCGTGGAGAGCGAAGGCCGTCGCGAAACCCTGCAGGACTTGCTGGCGCGCATTAAATTACGCCCGGTGATGATTGAGCGCCTGGAGCAGGCGGAAGCGCCGGGCCACTACCTGATGATCGGTGCCAGCGAGCGCGGGTTCCTGGATCGCCCACGCGAACTGGCCCTGGTGTGCGAAAGCGATCTGCTGGGCGAACGCGTCAGCCGCCGCCGGCAGGACAACCGCCGGACCATCAATACCGAAACCCTGATCCGCAACCTGGCGGAGCTGCACCCCGGCCAGCCGGTGGTACACCTGGAGCACGGCGTCGGCCGGTATGCGGGCATGACCACACTGGAAGCCGGCGGCATCAAGGCGGAGTACCTGATCCTGACCTACGCCGGTGAAGACAAGCTCTACGTGCCGGTGTCGTCACTGCACCTGATCAGCCGCTATGCCGGGGGGGCGGATGATAATGCGCCGCTGCATAAACTGGGCGGTGAAGCCTGGGGCCGGGCGCGGCAGAAAGCGGCCGAGCGGGTGCGGGACGTGGCCGCCGAGCTGCTCGACATCTACGCCCAGCGCGCCGCCAAGGCGGGCTACGCCTTTAAACATGACCGCGAGCAGTATCAGCTGTTCTGCCAGTCGTTCCCGTTTGAAACCACGCCGGATCAGGAGCAGGCGATCAATGCCGTGCTGAGCGACATGTGCCAACCGCTGGCGATGGACCGGCTGGTGTGCGGCGACGTCGGCTTCGGCAAAACGGAAGTGGCGATGCGCGCCGCGTTCCTGGCGGTGGAAAACCACAAACAGGTGGCGGTGCTGGTGCCGACCACCCTGCTCGCCCAACAGCATTATGATAACTTCCGCGATCGCTTCGCCAACTGGCCGGTGCGCATTGAACTGATGTCGCGTTTCCGCAGTGCCAAAGAGCAGCAGGTGGTGATTGATGAGGCGGTCGAGGGCAAAGTCGACATCATCATCGGCACCCACAAATTGCTGATGAGCGATCTGCGCTGGAAAGACCTCGGCCTGCTGATCGTCGATGAGGAGCACCGTTTCGGCGTGCGCCACAAAGAGCGTATCAAGGCGATGCGCGCCGATGTGGACATCCTGACCCTGACGGCCACGCCGATCCCGCGCACGCTGAACATGGCGATGAGCGGGATGCGTGACCTGTCGATCATCGCCACCCCGCCGGCGCGGCGCCTGGCGGTGAAAACCTTTGTGCGGGAGTATGACAGCCTGGTGGTGCGCGAGGCGATCCTGCGTGAGGTGCTGCGCGGCGGGCAGGTTTACTACCTCTATAATGATGTGGAAAACATTGAAAAAGCGGCACAGCGGCTGGCCGAACTGGTGCCCGAAGCGCGGATTGCTGTGGGCCACGGCCAGATGCGCGAACGCGATCTGGAACGGGTGATGAACGATTTCCACCACCAGCGCTTTAATGTGCTGGTGTGTACCACCATCATCGAAACCGGCATCGACATCCCCAGCGCCAACACCATCATCATTGAGCGGGCCGATCACCTTGGGCTGGCGCAGCTGCACCAGCTGCGCGGCCGGGTCGGGCGTTCACACCATCAGGCCTACGCCTACCTGCTCACCCCGCCGCCCAAGGCGATGAGCGGCGATGCGCTGAAACGGCTGGAGGCGATCGCCTCGCTGGAAGATCTGGGGGCCGGGTTCGCGCTGGCCACGCATGACCTGGAGATCCGCGGGGCCGGTGAATTGCTGGGTGAAGACCAGAGCGGCCAGATGACCACCGTCGGCTTCACGCTCTATATGGAACTGCTGGAGAGCGCGGTGAATGCGCTGAAAGAGGGGCGCGAGCCGTCACTGGAGGATCTCACCAGCAACCAGACCGAGGTGGAGTTGCGGATGCCGTCGCTGCTGCCGGAAACCTACGTGCCGGACGTCAACACCCGCCTCTCCTTCTATAAACGTATCGCCAGCGCCAAACAGGCCAACGAACTGGAGGAGATCAAGGTTGAGCTGATTGACCGCTTTGGCCTGCTGCCGGATGCGGCGCGCAACCTGCTCGACATCGCCGCGCTGCGGCTGGCGGCGCAGGCGCTGGGCATCCGGCGTATTGAAGGCAATGAGCGCGGCGGCTTTATTGAGTTTGGCGAACAGAACCGCGTAGACCCGGCGTACCTGATTGGCCTGTTACAGAAAGCACCGCAGGTCTACCGGCTGGATGGCCCGACCAAACTGAAATTCAACCGCGAGTTGACCGAGCGTAACCTGCGGCTGGAATTCCTGGACACCCACCTGAAAGCCTTTGCGGAGCACACGCTCTGACCCCAGCCGGGCAGCGGCCGCTGCCCGGTTTCTCCCCATAAGAAAGCCCGCGCCAATGTTAATGCCACTCGCTTACCTCACCCCAGGCGGGTAAACGATCAGAACTAACACTGTGCGCGGGCGCAATTTTTTATTGGCGTTGCCGATTAGGTACGGTTACTGTCGTTCAGAATCAGCTGGCCGTTACGATCCAGTGGGATCTGGCTGCCCGGTTGACGATCCATCCGCACTTTGCCCTGCTGGTCACCGATTTTATAGGTGACGTCGTAGCCCAGGGTTTTTTGGCTCTTGTCATACACCGTGCTGCAACGCTGTTTCGTGGTGGTGTAGGTGTCATTTTCCTGCAGGCTGCTCTGCGTGCGGTTACCTGCATATCCCCCCGCCAGCGCCCCGGCCACGGTGGCGACATCACGCCCGCGCCCGCCACCGAATTGATGGCCCAGCACCCCACCCGCTACTGCACCCAGCACTGAGCCGGCGATCTGGTGTTCATCCTGCACCGGACGGCGGTGCGTGACGGTGACGTCACGGCACTCCTGACGCGGCGTTTTAACGGTTTCCGTGATCGGTGTGGCATTCACTACCTGCGCATATTGCGGGCCGGAGAACGCATCCAGATTGCTGGCGACGGCGGCGATCCCCATCGCGGCGGCGACGCCGATGCCGATACCTGCTGCCATTGATTTATTCACAGGACATCCTCCCGGTTCATTCTCATGCCATGTTACCTGTCCGGCACTGCCGGCTGCGGGACGTTTCCGTACTGCGGCCGGGTGCCCGGACGGGGGCTGACGTTCATGCCCTGCCCCCTTCTGATGGAAAAGAGTGTGCCTCCGGATTGCGCGTCCGGCAATAAGAGCAGTGGACGAAAAGTGGCATTTCCACGGGAGAAACCGCAGGTTTAGGAGTTGTCTGAAGGGTAAAGCGCGCTTAAGTAAAACTTTATGCTGGCAACGGCAGCTGGGAAAGAATAAGGCCCGCCGGGGAAGCGGGCCTCTGGTCAGTCAAACAGGCTTAATGTAATTTCAGGCGCGGGCGGATAACGCGGTTGATGCTGCCCACCAGCACCATCAGGCCGGTACGCAGGTAACCGTGCAGCGCCACCTGGTGCATACGGTAGAGCGAAACGTAGACAAAGCGCGCGATACGCCCCTCAATCATCATCGAGCCGCGCATCAGGTTGCCCATCAGGCTGCCGACGGTGCTGAAGCGGGAGAGCGACACCAGTGAACCGTTGTCTTTATAGATGTACGGCTTCAGCTTGTTGTCCTGGCCGCTGAGCTGCAACAGCAGGTTGTCGTAGCAGCGGGAGGCCATCTGGTGGGCGGACTGAGCGCGCGGCGGCACAAATTTGCCGTCCGGCTGCGGGCAGGAGGCGCAGTCACCAATGGCATAGATGAACGGGTCACGCGTGGTTTGCAGGGTCGGTTCCACCACCAGCTGGTTGATGCGGTTGGTTTCCAGGCCGCCGATCTCTTTCATAAAGTCCGGTGCCTTAATCCCGGCTGCCCAGACCATCAGATCGGCCTCAATGTACTCACCGCCTTTGGTATTCAGGCCACCTTTATCGGCACTGGTGACCATGGTGTTGGTCAGCACGCGCACGCCGAGTTTGGTCAGCTCCTGATGGGCGGCCGCAGAGATGCGCGGCGGCAGCGCCGGCAGAATGCGCTCCCCGGCTTCCACCAGCGTGACATTCAGCGCTTTATTATCCAGCCCCTGGAAGCCGTAACTGTGCAGCTGTTTCACCGCATTATGCAGTTCCGCAGACAGTTCCACCCCGGTGGCCCCGCCGCCGACGATGGCGATATTTACCTGCTCACGGTCAGCCGGGTTGGCGGAGAATTTCAGGAACAGGTTAAGCATCTCGTTATGGAAACGGTGCGCCTGATGCGGGTTATCGAGGAAGATGCAGTTCTCTTTAACGCCCGGCGTACCGAAGTCATTAGAGGTGCTGCCCAGCGCCATCACCAGGTAGTCATAACTGATTTCACGCGCTGCCACCAGCACGTCGCCCTGGCCATCGCGGATCTCGGCCAGTTGCAGGGTTTTGCTGTCACGGTTGATGTCGGTAACAGACCCCAGCTGGAACACAAAATGGTGGTTGCGGGCATGGGCCAGGTAGCTCAGCTCATCCACCCCGGCATCCAGTGAACCGGTGGCCACTTCATGCAGCAGGGGCTTCCATAAATGGCTGTTGTTGCGATCGACTAATACAATTTCAGCCTTGTTTTTGCGGCCTAATTTGTTCCCCAGGCTGGTTGCCAGCTCCAGCCCGCCTGCACCACCACCTACGATGACGATCTTTTTCATTGGCGTAGTCAATTTGACCCCCTCAAATGTGAACCAATTGTAATCTAAAGGTTAAATATAATGTCCTTAGAAAACATAGGGTTCGCGTAAATTAAACCTGCATCTGAGGCCAGAATAGCATGGGAGGTTATTTGGTCATACCAAAATTGATATACATCAAACTTTTTTGTTTATTCCATAGACAAAGAGCGGTATTAATGCATTTAAATCATCAGGTTATTAAGAATAGTCTCAGGTATAGCCGTGCGCGATATGGATAAAAAAAGCCCAGCTGGCGCTGCTTAAACAAGCAATCCGGAAAGGGGAAACCGGCCGCCTGACGGTGACCGGCATGACCGGAAAACAGGCGTCAGCCTGTGGTTTTGAACGCGTTGATGCGTTGCAGGTGTGGGGAGAGATTTTTGAATTTGTGGCCCTGCTGCTCATCCCAGATGATGGGATAGTAATGATGCAGCGCGGCCGCACTGCGCCGGCTGTCCAGGGCTTCATCCTGACGGGAGAGGATCAGCAGGCAGCGATCGCGGTTACGTTCTCGGAAGTCACTGACACATTTGGTGGCGATGTCGAGATACTCTTCCGGCCGGTCGATTTTGCCGGGCATGTTCTCTTCCGGCCAGAGATTGGGATTAACGCTGACCTGGCGGATCCCACAAAGAAAGCCGATACGCTCCGCCCAGAAGCCCCCCAGCCCCACCCCACATATCAGCGGATGGTCGTCACGGTTCTGCTGGAGCGCTTTATCCACCTCTTTCAGCAGGAATTGCATATCGTGGCGTGGATGCAGGGTGCTGTAACTGATCAGCCGGACATCAGGATCGATGAATTGCAGTTGCAGCACTTTTTCATGATTGCCGGGACTCGTTGAATCAAAACCATGCAGATAGATGATCATGTTTTTCCCCGTATGATGTGAAACGGCCCCCGCCCAGATTGGCCGGGGCCGGACAATCACCCGGCGTTCTGCTGTTTGTGCGCCTGCCAGCGGTCATTGAGGGCGGTAAGCGCCTGGTTGGCCTGCTTCCAGCGCGGCGAATCTAACAGTTCTTGCCGGGTGTATTTACCCCGATGATACAATTGTGCAACCTGCCCCGCGTTGACCGGGGTCAGGTTATCCAACACGCTGACGGCCCCGGCGCGGTTGTTGCACACCAGAATCATGTCACAGCCCGCATCCAGCGCTGCCTGGCCACGCTCCGCATAGCTGCCCATAATGGCCGCCCCCTCCATGGAGAGATCGTCAGAGAAGATGATGCCGCTAAAGCCCAGCTCCTGACGCAGCACCTGCTTCAGCCACCAGGGTGAGCCGCTGGCCGGGCGCGGGTCGGCCTCGGTATAAATGACATGCGCAGGCATGATCGCATCCAGCCGGCGGCGGGCGATCAGCTCGCGGAAAATCAGCATGTCATGTGCGCGGATCTCTGCCAGCGGGCGCGGGTCGTGCGGCGTCTCTTTGTGGGAGTCCGCCGCCACCGCCCCATGGCCGGGAAAGTGCTTGCCGGTACTCTTCATCCCGGCGCTCTGCATTCCCAGGATAAAGCGCTCAGCCATTGCCAGCGCTACCTGCGGATCCTCATGGAAGGATCGCTCACCAATCGCCGCGCTGCGGTGGCCGATGTCCAGCACCGGGGCAAAACTGATGTCGATGTCCATGCTGATCATCTCAGCGGCCATCAACCAGCCCGCCTCTTCAGCCAGCCGCCCGCCCTCTTGCGCATCGTTCAGCGCGGCAAAAGACTGGGCGGCCGGCAGACGGGTAAAGCCGTCACGGAAACGCTGCACCCGGCCGCCTTCCTGATCCACCGCCACCACCAGCCGCTCACGCGATGCCTGGCGGATTTGGCGCACCAGCTCGCGCAACTGCGCGGCATCATGAAAATTACGGCTGAACAGGATCAACCCACCCACCAGCGGGTGGCGCAGAATCTCACGCTCTTCCGCATCCAGTTCATACCCTTCCACATCTAACATTACCGGACCCACGGTACTCTCCCTTCACTGCCTGCTTGGGAACCTGCCGGTTCCGCTGTTATCGACTCTGTAACCGGGCGTGCAGGCCATCGGCCGCCGCCCTGAATGAAATAGTGTGTGTTTGTTGCCAGCGCACTTCGTACCACATCAGCATCAGGTAGTCGATCCACGGCAACCAGCGCCCTACCGCTGCTTGAAGCCGCGTAACGTCGCCGTACCCTCCTGCCGCACAATAGGCCGCTACCAGCGCCGCCTGTTGCTGCCCGGCTGACCAGCCATTGCCGCGCACCAGTGCCGCCAGCTCGCAGGCGATGTCTCCATCGGCGGCGTACTCCCAGTCAATCAACTGCCAGCCTTCACCGGTTGCAATGATATTGCCGGGGTGAATATCCATGTGCAGCGGTGCAATCTTCAGCACCGGCGGCAGTGGCGTGCGCTGCACGCGCTGATGGTAACGCAGCCAGCGGGGCGTCAGGCGGGTGCGGTCGATCTGCTGCCAGTACCGGGCCAGAATACCTTTCAACGCCAGCGGAAACCCGCCGCGCGGCTGCCGGTGCAGCCTGACCAGCAACAACGCCAGTGCCCCAACCGGCTGAAATGCCGTTTCCGGCAGCGTGTCGCCATCGATCCAGGCCAGCAGCAGCCAGCCATGGTGCAGCCCCAACGGCTGCGGCCCCACTCCGCCAGGCTGCCGGGTGCGCAGCATCCGTAGCTCCCGGCGGCGGCTGACGCCCATTTCCGCCATTACCGCCGTCTGCCGACGCGCCAGATAAGTGCCCTGTGGGGTACAGATGCGCCAGCTTTCGCCGGAAAGGCCGGCAACCGGGCTAAAACAGCAACCGGCGGTATTCACCGCCGGCAGGATCTGTTTCAGGCTGACAATCAGGCTGGGATCAACGCTGTACGTCACCGCTGCCCGACCAGACGATTTCACCGGTCTGCACCAGCATCAATTGCATCTCCAGCGTAGGCGCTTTGGCACTGCCGCTGGCATCGCTGTAAAGCACATACTGGGCCTTGAGGTAACGCGCCAGGCCGATAGCCTTGCTGCGGGACACCAGGCTGTCATCAGCTGAGAGGCCCAGCGTCTGCTTGGCCTGAATCAGCTGGCTGGCTGGCACCACCGAGAAGGTGTTGTTGGCGCCCAGCGCATCATAGAGGGCGGCGGTCGCGGCACTGGTCTGCAACGTGCCGTTGGTGCTGTTTTTCACATTGTCCAGCAGCAGCACGCCGCCGCTCTCCACGCCTTCAGCTTTCAGCATCTGGGCCACCAGCGGCTGCACGCTGGCCGGCCAGTCAATCGGCTTTTGCATTTTCGGTGGCTGCGGCACAGTTTCTGACGCCGGCGGCAGCGGCTGTTGCGGCTGCGGCTGGGGTTGCTCAGGTTGCGGTTGTGCCGGGATAGTGGTGACCGGCGCCTGCGGCTCTTCCGGCGGCCGGGTCATACACCCGGACAGAATTAACGCGGCCGCAGCCACAAGTAAAAGCTTTTTCATTTACCCTCTCCGGTAACTGATTAGAGATAAAGATAGAGACGCACACTGTCGGCATCCAGATTGCCCATCAGCGAATAGATCGTGGCGGTGGAAGCGGGTGCAAGCGTAATGGTACGCGGTGGCTGGAACGGCAGCAGATCCAGCCCCTGCGCATCATACCAATAGAAGCGGTAATGCACGGTTACCGGCGTCATCTGGCTGTTTGACAGCACAGAGGCGGCACTTTTGCGCCCGGAGGCATCCGCAATGGTGGGTTTATCCGCGATAATCCCTGCAGTCAGCACCGGTGATTCCATCACCACGGTTTGCTGCGTATTCAGCGCAATTTTTTGTGGGGTACTGCACCCTACCAGGGCAAGGCCCATCAGCAGAATCCACCCCGTCCGCCTGTAAACCTGCATAATGTTTTTCCTGTCAGCGAGCCAGCATCGGGCCGAGCGGCCGGCCACCCACCAGGTGCATATGAATGTGATACACCTCCTGGCCGCCATGCCGGTTGCAGTTCATGATCAGGCGATAGCCATCTTCCGCAATGCCCTCTTGTTCGGCAATTTTTGCTGCCACGGTAAACATCCTTCCCAGCGCGTGCTCATGCTCGGCCGCAACATCATTAACGGTAGGGATCAGCAGGTTCGGCACAATCAGAATGTGCGTAGGGGCCTGAGGCGAAATGTCACGGAATGCCGTAACCAGTTCATCCTGATAAACCACATCTGCCGGGATTTCACGGCGGATAATTTTACTGAAAATGGTCTCTTCAGCCATGGCAGTTGTCCTTTAGTGATGCGTGAATGATGTACGCAGTATGAGTGACATTTTCCATTTCTTTCAACCTCATTCCAAACATTCAGTGCTGACTGCCGGAGAAAAGAGCAGCAGCACCGGCCCGGAGCGCCGGCCCAGCGGCCGGTCACCGGGGTGGCCGCACGCTCCCGGAGGCAGCAGGAAAGGACAACGGGTGGGATCGCAGACATAAAAAAAGGGAGGCTTTCGCCTCCCCTTGTCGCTCCCCAGCGGACATTAATGATTACGGATGTAATCGTCCATGTCAGTTTTGAGGTTGTCTGATTTGGTACCGAAAATCGCCTGCACCCCAGAACCTGCCACGACCACACCGGCCGCGCCCAGTTTCTTCAGCCCTGCCTGATCCACCTTGGAGACATCTGCCACGCTGACGCGCAGACGGGTGATACAGGCATCCAGGTTGGTGATGTTCTCTTTGCCGCCGAAGGCGGTCACCAGTGCTGCAGACATTTCGCTGCCGCTCTGGGTAGAACGTTCACCGGTTGTTTCTTCACGGCCCGGCGTTTTCAGATCCAGCTTGGCGATCAATACGCGGAACACTGAGTAGTAGATCACGCCATAAATGATACCGATGATTGGGAACAGCCAGATTTTGCTGCTGTTGCCGCTCAGTACCACGAAGTCAATCAGACCGTGTGAGAAGCTGGTACCGTCGCGCATCCCCAACAGAATACAGATTGGGAAAGCCAGACCTGCCAGGATGGCGTGGATGCCGTACAGGATCGGCGCCACGAACATAAAGGAGAACTCGATAGGCTCGGTGATCCCGGTCAGGAACGAGGTCAGCGCGGCGGAGATCATGATGCCGCCCACTTTGGCACGGTTTTCCGGTTTCGCAGAGTGCCAGATGGCAATCGCTGCCGCCGGCAGGCCGTACATTTTGAACAGGAAGCCGCCTGAAAGTTTACCTGCTTCCGGGTCACCCGCCATATAGCGAGGAATGTCGCCATGGAAGACCTGGCCGGCTGAGTTCACGTATTCACCAATCTGCATCTGGAATGGAACGTTCCAGATGTGGTGCAGACCAAACGGCACCAGTGCGCGCTCAATCACCCCATAGATACCAAACGCCACCACCGGGTTCTGGTAAGCCGCCCACTGAGAGAACGTCTGGATCGCGGTACCGACCGGCGGCCAGATGAAGGAGAGCAATACGCCCAGGATGATCGCTGCCAGGCCGGAAATAATCGGCACAAAGCGTTTCCCGGCGAAGAAGCCCAGATATTCCGGCAACTGGATGCGGTAGAAGCGGTTAAACATGTAGGCCGCGATGGCCCCGGCGATAATGCCGCCGAGCACACCGGTATCCGCCAGATGCTTGGCCGCAATCTCTTCGGCCGGCAGGTGCAGCACCAACGGTGCCACCACCGCCAGCGTTTTCACCATGATGCCGTAAGCCACCACCGCTGCCAGGGCGGAAACACCATCGTTATTGGTAAAACCAAGTGCCACGCCGATAGCAAAAATCAGCGGCATATTGGCAAACACCGAACCACCCGCTTCCGCCATCACATGGGAAACAACGGCTGGCAGCCAGCTGAAGTTGGCGGAACCGACACCGAGCAGAATACCTGCAATGGGCAGTACCGACACCGGCAGCATCAGCGATTTACCTACTTTCTGTAGGTTGGCAAATGCGTTCTTGAACATAATTGAGTGTGCTCCTGAGTAATAGTGCTTTTGGTACTACTGGCACCTGACAGCAGAGATGGCGCGGTCCGGTGTGCAGCCGGAACGGGGAGAAAGCCCCGGCTGTCAGGGCGTCTGAAGCGCCCCTTTAATTTTTACGAAGAGTAAAATAAATGCCGTTTGTAATGTTTGATAACAGTCACGTTTCTACAAATAAAAGATGTATCTTTCATTTTTAGCATCGGCTTTTACCGCAAAAGAGAGGAAACAGGCAGATTAACCGCCAGAATTCGGCAGCGGCGCCTCGTTTTATCCGGTATTAATTACGAACCGGAAAATAAAGCGCCGCTAAAAACGTCAGGTATAGATTAGGCCAGGGCAGCCGGAGTCACATGGAATAATTGGGAAAAGTTTTTTGTGGTGGTTTCCGCCAGTTGCTCCAGCGACACCCCCTTCAATACAGCCAGATACTCCGCCACATCACGTACGTAAGCCGGCTGATTCTCTTTGCCGCGATGCGGGACCGGGGCCAGGTAAGGTGAATCCGTCTCGACAAGAAGGCGATCTAACGGCACATAGCGGGCGGCGTCACGGATTTGCTCCGCATTACGAAATGTAAGAATGCCGGAGAATGAGATATAGAAACCCAGATCCAGTAACGCTTTTGCCGTGGCCTGATCTTCAGTAAAGCAGTGCAGCACACCACCGCACTGATCCGCCTGCTCTTCACGCAGAATGGCCAGTGTATCTTCGCGTGCATCCCGGGTGTGGACAATCACCGGCTTGTTCAGTTCACGCCCGATGCGGATGTGGTCACGGAAGGATTGCTGCTGCACATGCAGGTTCTCTTTCTGGTAGTAATAGTCCAGCCCGGTCTCCCCCATCGCCACTACCCGTGCGTCAGACGCCAGCTGGCGCAGCGTATCGACCTCATACGCGGCCTCCATATTCAGCGGATGAACGCCACAGGAGAACACCACATCCGGGCGATCGCCAATTAATGTGCGCATCGCGCTGTAGCCCGGCAGCGTGGTGGCCACCGCCAGGAAAAACTTCACATCACGCTGATGTGCTTTCGCCAGGGCATCGTCAACGCCGGTATGGAGATCCTGATAGTTCAGCCCATCAAGATGGCAGTGTGAATCAACTAAAAACATAATTTTAAACTCTACAGCCGTTAGAAAGCAGAATCCGGCGCGGCAAGCAAGTCTTCCCACGCCAGCAGGTGTTCGGTGAGCAACAGCTCGCGGTTGACGGCATTCACCGTCAGCAACTGATGCCGGCAGGTCAGCCAGCCCTGCATCAGCGTTTGCAGGGAACGCTGCCCCAGGGTGGCCGCCAGCGCCGCTACCAGCGGCTGCTGATCCTGATTCAGCAGATACGCTGCCGCGCCCTGCTGCCACTTCATCGCATCCAGCAACAGGGTGCACAACCAGTGTAGACGTTCAGCGGCATCCTCGTGATTGAGCACCGGCAGCAGCGCCAGCAAGTCTCGCGCCGGTAACAGGCTGCTCACCTGCTGGCAGAGTTGCTGCCGTTGCTGCCAGCGTTCCGGCTGCAACAGTGCCGCTGCGGCCAGCGGCGCGCCGTGGCTGAGTTTCAGCGCGGTTTCAACACTTTGCGGGTCAACCGGTTGCTGGCGCTGGATCCACTGGCTGCTCAGGTCAGGCGGTGGATTTTGCAGATGCCAGTAGCTGCACCGGCTGCGCAGGGTCGGCAACAGGCGCGAGGGCGTACGGCAGCCAATCAGGAAATAGGTTTTCTCCGGCGGCTCTTCCAGGGTTTTCAGCAGCGCATTGGCCGCGGCTTCCGTCAGCCCCTCGGCCTGCGCCAGCCAGACCACCTTCGCCCCGCCCTGCTGCGCATGGGTATACAGCCCGTCAATCACCTGCCGCACCCGGTCAATACCCAGGCTGGTTTTGCCTTTCTCCGGCGTCAGCACATGCCAGTCAGGGTGGTTGCCCGCCAGCATCAGCCGGCAGCTGTGGCACTCCCCGCAGCTTTTTTCGCCCTGTGGATGCCGGCACAACAGCCAGCGGCTCAGCCCATAGACCAGTGCCGCATCCCCATTACCTTCATCTGCGTGGATCAGCAGCGCATGGTGGCCGCGCCCGGCCTGATATTGTGCAATCAGCTGGCGGTAAGGGGTATTCAGCCACGGATACCAGTTCATCAGGCGTGCCCTTGCTGCGGTAACCAGGCGCGCAGGGTGGCGGTAATCTGTGCCGACACCTCCGGCAGCGGCTGCGCGGCATCAATAGTTTTGATACGCGGGTCTGCCGCCGCCAGCGCCTGATAGCGGGCGCGCGTGCGTTCAAAGAAGGCCAGGGACTCCTGCTCAATGCGGTCCAGGGCGCCACGCTGGCGGGCGCGCTCCAGCCCGATGGCCGGCGGCAGATCCAGGTAAAGGGTTAAATCCGGGCTGAAGTCCGCTAACACGATGTCCCGCAAGGCGGCCATCATCGTGGGATCAATCCCGCGGCCGCCGCCCTGATAAGCCTGGGAAGAGAGATCGTGGCGGTCGCCAATCACCCACGCCCCGCGGGCCAGGGCCGGTTTAATCACGGTTTCCACCAATTGCACCCGCGCGGCATAGAGCATCAGCACTTCCGCTTTGTCCGTCAGGGTTTCGCCTTCAATGCCCTCTTTGATCAGGGTGCGCAGGCGTTCAGCCAGCGGTGTCCCGCCCGGCTCACGGGTAAACACCAGATCGGTAATGCCGGCCTCATGCAGCGCCGCCACGATGGTGTCACGGGCGGTGGTTTTTCCGGCGCCTTCCAGCCCCTCAATCACAATAAATTTGCTGTTCATGGTCTGTCAGCGCCCCGCACTGGTTTTCAGGATTTCACGGTAACGTTGCACCGCTTTGTTGTGGTTTTCAAGATTGGTGCTGAACGTGTGCCCGCCCGTGCCGTTTGCCACAAAATAGAGGTAAGCGGTTTTCGCCGGGTGTGCGGCGGCCTGCATGGATGCCAGGCTTGGCATGGCAATCGGCGTCGGCGGCAACCCGGAGATCACATAGGTGTTGTAAGGCGTCGGCGTCTCCAGATCTTTACGGGTGATGTTGCCTTTATAGGCGTCGCCCATACCGTAAATCACGGTGGGATCCGTTTGCAGACGCATACCGATGCGAAGGCGGTTGATAAATACCGAGGCGACCTCATCCCGCTCCTCGCTGACGGCGGTCTCTTTCTCAATGATCGAGGCCATGGTCAGCAGATCATTCGGCGTTTTATACGGCAGATTCGGTGCGCGCTGGGCCCAGATCTCATCCACGGTTTTCTGCATTCGCGTATAGGCGCGTTTGAACAGGGAGAGATCGCTCATGCCGGCGGTATAAAGGTAGGTATCGGGATAAAGGCGGCCTTCTACCGGCTCACCGGGTTTCATACCCAATGCCGCGCCAATGGCGGCTTCATCTTTGCCTGCCAGTTGGTGCTTCAGGTAGGGTGCTGCCTGCGCAACCTGCAACCAGTCTTGCAGCCGTAACCCTTCGATCAGACGGATACTGAACTGGGCTTCTTTACCGCTGACCAGCAAAGCCAGCATCTCCCTTACTGTCATCCCGGGCATCAGACGGAACGTGCCGGCTTTGACATTAGCCAGGGAGGGTTCAATACGCAGTAGCCAGGCAAACCATGGGCTGGGGGCCAGCACTTTCTGTTCATTGAGCAACGCTTCCAACCCGCTGCGGCCGGTACCGGCCGGCAGGGTGAAAATGGTTTCCTGGCTAATGGCCAGCTGCTGGCCGGCAAAATGCTCAGTCCGCTGGTAAACAAATACTGCGGCAATCAACAGAAGTGCCGCCAGTAACGTAACAACTCTTAGTTTCTTCTTCATTCAACAGCCTGGTTAACAATAAGGAATCAGCGTATGGAAAAGCGTTCGCGACGGGTAGCGCCACTCGCCGATGGCAGTAACCGGCAGCAACGGCATCAGGGCGTTACAGATAAAGACTTCATCTGCCCCGGCCAGCACCGCCATCGGCGCCCGCACAATCTCTGCCTGATAGTCCGGGTGGTCAGCCAGCAGCGCCAGAATATGTTGCCGCATAATTCCATCTACCCCGGAAAGCGTGACGTCCGGTGTCATCACCCGCTGACCGGTACGCCAGAATAAATTAGCCGCACAGCATTCCACCAGCATCCCGGAAGTGTCAAGCACCAGCGCTTCGTCGGCCGTTGTCTGCTCAAGATGCAGCCGGATCATCACCTGCTCCAGCCGGTTCAAATGTTTAATGCCGGCAAGCAAGGGGCTTTGCGCCAGCGCTACCGGACTCAGCGCCAGCGTAACGCCGCGCTCACGCCAGTCGCTGTAGTGTGCCGGGTAAGAGGATGTTGTAACGATTCTTGTGGGCTGAAGGCAACCGGCCGGGCTATAGCCGCGCCCGCCGCTGCCGCGGGTGACGATCACTTTAAGTACGCCCTGCCCTTGTTCGGCGGCAGCATGCACCATCTCCTGTTCAAGCGCCTGCCAGTCAACGCCCTGGATCATCAACGCCGCGGCACCGCGTTGCAACCGAGCCAGGTGTGCCGGCAGCCATTGCATGCTGCCGCCAAGCACGCGGGCCGTGGTAAAACAGCCATCACCAAACTGCACCGCGCGATCGCTAAGGGAAATGTCAGTGGACGGGCAGCCATTGAGCCAATACATCAGAGACCTCCGGGGCGTGTCATGTCATGGGAACCTGCGCCTGCTTCCTGAGACTGGCGATGGGTACAGAGGTTCCCGGCTGGCCGCAGCCTTTCACAGGGGTGCCGCACCTATAAAAAAGCCCGGCAGAGCCGGGCTTAGGATGCTTCTCGCCTGAGCGTTGTCGTTTTTTATACCCGACGGAATACCAACGATCCGTTGGTGCCGCCAAAGCCAAACGAGTTGCACAAGGTATATTCCAGATCGGTCACCTGGCGCGCCTCATGCGGCACGAAGTCCAGGTCACAGCCTTCATCCGGGTTATCCAGGTTGATGGTGGGCGGCACGGCCTGATCGCGCAAGGCCAGCACAGCAAAGATTGACTCTACCGCCCCTGCCGCGCCCAGCAGGTGGCCGGTCATCGATTTGGTAGAGCTGACCATCACGCGTTTGGCATCTTCGCCAAACACCGATTTCACTGCCTGGGCTTCCGCTTTGTCACCCGCGGGGGTAGACGTACCATGGGCATTGATGTAACCGATGTGGTGGGTAGAGAGGCCGCAATCCTGCAGGGCGTTTTTCATCGCCATGGCTGCGCCTGCGCCATCTTCCGGCGGTGAGGTCATGTGATAGGCGTCACTGCTCATGCCGAAACCAACTACTTCTGCATAAATTTTTGCGCCGCGCTTTTTCGCATGCTCATACTCTTCCAGCACCATGATGCCTGCGCCGTCACCCAGCACAAAACCATCACGATCTTTGTCCCATGGGCGGCTGGCCGCTTGCGGGTTTTCATTGCGGGTCGAGAGTGCCCGTGCAGCACCAAAGCCGCCCACGCCCAGCGGGGTACTGGCTTTTTCTGCACCGCCTGCCAGCATCACGTCAGCATCGTTATAGGCGATGATACGCGCGGCATGGCCGATGTTATGCACACCGGACGTACAGGCCGTGGCGATAGAGATGCTCGGGCCACGCAGGCCATACATGATGCTCAGGTGGCCGGCGATCATGTTGACGATAGTGGAAGGCACAAAGAACGGGCTGATTTTACGGGGGCCACCATTCACCAGTGCGGTATGGTTTTCTTCAATCAGACCCAGTCCGCCGATGCCGGAACCAATGGCCGCGCCAAAACGCGTTGCGTTTTCTTCAGTGACCTGGATACCGGAATCCTGCATGGCCTGAATACCGGCCGCAACTCCATATTGAATGAAGGCATCCATCTTGCGTGCATCTTTGCGCGAGATGAAGTCTTCACAGTTAAAATCCTTTACTAAGCCGGCAAAACGCGTTGCATAGGCAGTAGTATCGAAATGGTCGATTAGGCTGATGCCGCTCTGACCGGCAAGGAGAGATTTCCACGTGGACTCTACAGTATTGCCGACAGGAGACAACATGCCCAGTCCGGTCACAACAACTCGACGCTTAGACACGGTTGTCCTCCAGGGAGGGAAAAAATATGGATACTCAGGGACAAAAAAACTTAGGCGGTCGAATGACCGCCTAGATATGTTCGCTTACTGCTGGCTAGCCTGGATAAAATCAATCGCTGCCTGAACAGTAGTGATTTTCTCAGCTTCTTCGTCCGGAATCTCAGTATCAAACTCTTCTTCCAGAGCCATTACCAGCTCAACGGTGTCAAGAGAATCAGCGCCCAGGTCATCAACAAAAGAAGCGTTGTTTAAAACTTCTTCCTGCTTAACACCAAGCTGCTCAACGATGATTTTCTTAACGCGTTCTTCGATAGTGCTCATACTCTTAAATTTCCTATCAAAACTCGCTTTCGCGATGGTTTTCGTAGTGTATAAAATGTTGAAAAAGATGCAACTAAATCCCGGCTGGTCAAACCACGATTTTACGCTATTTTGCGGTGTTTACCCCAAATAACGCAAATAGTTTTCGTGATTTTTAAATCATATACATGCCGCCATTGACATGCAGTGTTTCACCGGTGATATAGCCAGCCTCATCAGAGGCTAAAAAAGCAACAGCGCTGGCGATTTCTTTAGCTTCTCCAAGCCGGCTAGCCGGAACCTGGGCCAAAATGCCTGCGCGTTGATCTTCTGTCAACGCCTGTGTCATGTCCGTCTCAATAAAGCCGGGCGCCACGACGTTGACCGTAATGCCACGTGAAGCAACTTCACGTGCCAAAGATTTGCTAAAACCAATCAGACCCGCTTTAGCCGCCGCGTAGTTCGCCTGCCCTGCATTGCCCAT
Source organism: Chimaeribacter californicus (assembly GCF_002858675.1). Taxonomy (GTDB): domain Bacteria; phylum Pseudomonadota; class Gammaproteobacteria; order Enterobacterales; family Enterobacteriaceae; genus Chimaeribacter; species Chimaeribacter californicus. The sequence continues at coordinate 220,501 of NZ_PJZF01000001.1, read as the reverse complement.
GGTGCCAACAACGGAACCGATGGTAATGATACGGCCAAAACGCTTTTTCATCATAGCGCGCATTACCGCTTTTGACAGGCGGAATACTGAAGTCAGGTTGGTGTCCAGGATATCCTGCCACTCATCATCTTTCATACGCATCAGCAGGTTATCACGGGTAATCCCGGCATTATTGATCAAAATATCGATCTCGCCGAATTCCGCACGGATTGTTGCCAGCACGGCGTCAATCGATGCGGAATCTACCACATTTAACATCAAACCTTTACCGTTATCGCCCAGGTAAGCACTGATTGCCTCAGCGCCTTTCTCACTGGTCGCGGTACCAATCACTTTGGCACCCTTTGCCACCAGTGTTTCAGCGATTGCCCGGCCGATGCCACGGCTTGCCCCGGTTACCAGGGCAATTTTTCCTTCGAAGCTCATTGTTTTCCTCTTTTTATTGTTCAAGCGCCGCTGACAGGCTGGCCGTATCGTTTACGGCGGCCGCAGTCAGGGTGTCAACAATACGTTTGGTCAGCCCGGTCAATACTTTGCCCGGCCCAACCTCAATCAGGTGTTCTACGCCCTGGGCGGCCATAAACTCTACGCTCTCGGTCCAGCGGACCGGGCTGTAGAGCTGGCGGACCAGTGCGCTGCGGATCGCCTCCGGCGACTGCGCAATGGCGACGTCAACGTTATTCACCACCGGCAGGACCGGGGTTGAGAAGGTCACGTTTTCCAGCGCCTGTGCCAGCTTTTCGGCCGCCGGTTTCATCAGGGCACAGTGGGAGGGCACACTGACAGGTAACGGCAGCGCACGTTTGGCACCGGCTGCTTTACAGGCGGCATTCGCCCGCTCAACCGCTTCTTTATTGCCGGCAATCACAACTTGCCCCGGCGAGTTGAAGTTCACCGGGGAGACAACCTGCCCTTGTGCCGACTCTTCACAGGCTTTGGCAATGGCGTCGTTGTCCAGGCCGATGATAGCAGACATCGCCCCGGTGCCTTCCGGCACCGCTTCCTGCATCAGCTTGCCGCGCAATTCAACCAGGCGGATAGCTTCCTGGAAATCCAGCACACCGGCGCACACCAGCGCTGAGTACTCACCCAGGCTGTGCCCGGCCAGCAGCGCGGGGGTCGCCCCGTTCTGCTGCTGCCATACCCGCCAGATGGCCACGGAGGCCGCCAGCAGTGCCGGCTGGGTCTGCCAGGTTTTATTCAGTTCTTCAGCCGGCCCCTGCTGCACCAACTGCCACAGATCATAACCCAGCGCCTCAGAGGCCTGGGCAAATGTCTCTTCCACTACCGGATACTGCGCGGCTAAATCAGCCAGCATACCGAGCGCCTGGGAGCCCTGCCCAGGGAATACCATTGCAAATGTCGTCATTATTCTTTTCCTGCCCGATTAGAAACGAACCAGTGCTGAGCCCCAGGTAAAGCCGCCGCCAAAGGCTTCGAGCAGTACCAGCTGGCCGCGCTGAATGCGCCCGTCGCGTACTGCTTCATCCAGTGCTGCCGGCACAGAGGCCGCAGAGGTGTTGCCGTGGCGGTCAAGCGTCACCACCACATGTTCCATCCCCATCCCCAGCTTTTTAGCTGTGGCGCTGATAATACGCAGGTTTGCCTGATGGGGAACCAGCCAGTCCAGCTCGCTGCGATCCAGATTATTGGCAGACAGTGTCTCATCCACGATATGCGCCAGTTCAGTTACCGCGACTTTGAATACCTCGTTACCTGACATGGTCAGGTAGGCGGTGCCGTCCGGATCCTGGCGGTTATGGTGCGGCAGTGCCAGCAGGTTGCCGTAACGGCCATCTGCGTGCAGATGCGTGGAGATAATGCCCGGCTCTTCAGAGGCACCCAGCACCACTGCGCCGGCACCGTCGCCAAACAGGATCAGGGTGCCGCGATCGTTTGGATCGAGGGTGCGGGAAAGGACATCAGACCCAATCACCAGCGCATGCTTGACTGCACCACTTTTGATGTACTGATCGGCCACGCTCAGAGCATAGGTAAACCCGGCGCATGCGGCAGCCAGATCAAAGGAGGCCGCATCTTTAACACCCAACAGCTGTTGGATCTGGCATGCGGAACTGGGGAATGCATGGCTGGAGGAAGTCGTGGCGACAATGATCAGACCCAGGTCGTCTTTGTCGACGCCGGCCATTTCAAGCGCCTTTTGCGCGGCATTGAAGCCCATCGTGGAGACGGTTTCATCGGCTGCGGCGATACGGCGTTCACGAATACCGGTGCGGGTGACAATCCACTCGTCGGAAGTATCCACCATTTTTTCGAGGTCGGCGTTAGTACGCACTTGTACGGGCAAATAGCTCCCCGTACCGAGAATTTTAGTATACATGTACGATCAGTCACTCTTGGGTAATACAGCCTCAAGGCGCGCGGCAATACGCTCGGGGACCTGCCGCTGCACCGCCTGCACAGCCTGTTCGATCGCGGCAGCAAATGCGCGTTGATTCGCTGCGCCGTGGCTTTTGATAACGGTGCCCCGCAATCCTAACAGACATGCGCCATTATACTGGTCGGGGTTCAAATGACCGAACCGCTTTGCCACGCGTTTCTGTAACCATTTACCCAGCAGTGTTACCCACCAGGCTTTTTTCTTCCCTTCACCAGAGGAGTTGAGGAGTGACAAAAAGAGCCTTATCACACCTTCCATGGTCTTCAGGGTGACGTTACCCACGAAGCCGTCACACACCAGGACATCCGTCTTACCTGTCAGCAAGTCGTTGCCTTCAAGATAGCCTATATAGTTTATTGTTGGCGTTCTTTTTAGTACGGCGGCGGCTTCGCGGATATTATCCGGGCCTTTGGCCTCTTCTTCCCCGATATTCAGCAGGGCTACCCGGGGAGAACGGATGCCCACCACTTCTTCGGCCATGACGGCCCCCATCACGGCAAACTGAACCAGCATGGTGCTGTCGCACGCGACATTGGCCCCCAGATCAAGCACAACCGTCCTGCCGCGTTGCTGATGCGGTAATACGCTCATCAGCGCCGGACGTTGAATCCCTTCCAACGGTTTCAGCACCCCTTTTGCCAGCCCCATCAGCGCGCCGGTATTGCCGGCACTGATGCATCCCTGCGCGTCGCCCTGCTTGACCAGCTCCAGCGCAATACGCATAGAACTGCCGCGACTGGCACGGATCGCCTGCGATGGGCGGGCGTCACCGGCAATCACCGATTCAGCAGGAATTACCCGCAAACGCGCCATAAAAGACGGATCAACTCGGTTCAGGTAAGGCGAAATCGCGTCGGGATTACCGACTAAAAGAAGAGTGAGCTCTGGATGGGAGGCCAGTGCCTGCAATGAAGCAGGCACTGTGACGGACGGACCGAAATCCCCGCCCATTACATCTAACGCAAGGGTCAGACGAGCCAAGGTATCTGTCGCTTTGCTAAAAATTAGCGAAAGCTACTCAGATAACCTTGCGACCGCGGTAGAAACCGTCGGCAGTGATGTGGTGACGACGGTGAGTTTCACCAGACGTTTTGTCCACAGACAGAGTGGTGGTGGTCAGGGCATCGTGCGAACGACGCATGCCACGCTTGGAACGGGTTGGTTTATTCTGTTGTACGGCCATGGACCTTACTCCTCAATTACTTTTTCTTTAAACTGGCTAATACGGCAAATGGATTAGGTTTCTCCGCCTCTTCAGGCAGTTTACCGAAGACCATGTCCGCGTCGGACACTTCACAGTGTTCAGAATCATGTACCGGAACCACCGGCAATGAAAGAATGATTTCATCTTCAATCATTGCCAACAGATCAACTTCGCCAAAATCATCGACGTTAATCGGTTCGTAAGCTTCCGGCAATGCCTCAGCCTGCTCATCATTGACGACCGGGCTGAAACAATATGTTGTGTGCACATGGTGTTCGAAGGTCTTTCCGCAACGCTGACACTCAAGCGTGACCGTGACATCCGAAACGCCGGAAATCACTGCCAGACGCTGATTATCGATGTTAAACGATAAAGCGCTTTCTACATCACTGTCCACACTGACCACGGATTCGGCAACTCGTGTAACCTGCTCCGGCGAATAGATACCTGCGTAATCTAAACGCTTTTGCGCGGTACGAACCGCATCAACGGCCAAGGGTAATTTTACCTTTTGCATAGGGCGCGCATATTAACTTTGTAACGACATGGAGTCAAAGAAAAAGGCCGGCTTCCCGCACCTTTCACCAATATTCGCTTCCGCAGCGGCCAATAGTTTAAAATGCGCAATTCAATTACGCTACGGTTTATGAAAAAAATATGTCTCTTCCTCTGGTTCTTGCCTCAACGTCACCCTACCGCCGCGCCTTACTGGAAAAAACCGGCCTGACATTTATGGCTGCCGCGCCGGACGCCGATGAAACGCCCTGCCCCGGTGAAAGCGCGGAGGCACTGGTTCAGCGGCTGGCTGTGGCAAAAGCACACTCGTTGGCACACGCGTATCCGCATCACCTGATTATAGGGTCAGATCAGGTCTGCGTCCTGGACGGTGCCATTACCGGCAAACCCCACACCCTGGAAAACGCGTTTGCTCAGTTGCGGCGGGCCAGCGGTCAATGCGTGACCTTTTATACCGGGCTGGCGCTTTATAATAGTGAAACCGGCGCGTTACAGTGCTGCTGCGAGCCTTTTGAGGTGCATTTCCGGGCACTCACGGACGAGGAAATTCACGGGTATCTGATGCGTGAACAGCCGCTGGACTGTGCCGGCAGCTTTAAGAGTGAAGCGCTGGGCATCACGTTGTTTGAACGTTTATCCGGCCGCGACCCTAATACCCTGGTCGGGATGCCGCTGATTGCCCTGCTGGCGATGTTGCGGGCGGAAGGGGTAAACCCTTTACTCGCCTGACCTCAGTAATAAAAAGGCACCTTTCGGTGCCTTTCGGACAATCAGGCTTTCGCCTCTTTACGCAACACTTGCAGACAGCGCTGCAGGGCAGCATCCAGCGGGGCCTCGATGCGCATAGTCTCGCCGCTGCCCGGATGCTCAAAACGCAGGGCCGCTGCGTGCAGGAACAACCGTTTCAGGCCGGTTGACGCCAGCTGGCTGTCAAACTCACGGTCGCCGTAGCGATCGTCAAAAGCGATAGGATGCCCGGCATGCAGGGTATGAACCCGGATTTGGTGGGTACGGCCCGTGACCGGGCTGGCTTTGACCAGGGTGGCGAAGGTAAAGCGCTCCTCCACTTTAAAGCGCGTCTCAGAAGGCTTGCCTTCACTGTTGACCCGCACAATCCGCTCACCGCTCTGCAGGATATTCTTCAGCAAAGGCGCCTGTACCACTTTGCAATGGGATTGCCACTGACCGCGTACCAGCGCCAGGTAATCTTTTTGCATACCCTTCAGGCGCAGTTGCTCATGCAGCGATCGCAACGCTGAACGTTTCTTGGCCACCAGCAGCACGCCCGACGTATCCCGGTCAAGGCGGTGCACCAGCTCCAGGAAACGTGCCTCAGGCCGCAGGGCCCGCAGGGCTTCAATCACCCCGAAGCTCAGCCCGCTGCCGCCATGCACTGCAGTCCCGGCGGGTTTATTCATAATCAGCAGATGCTCATCCTCATACAGGATACAGTCTGCCAGCGCGGCCACTTTATCCAGCTTAGCGGAGACCTGCGGCTCTTCGCGCTCAGCCACACGCACGGGCGGAATACGCACTTCATCCCCCGCTTCCAGTTTATACTCGGGTTTAATGCGCTTTTTATTTACCCGGACTTCGCCTTTACGCACGATGCGGTACACCATGCTTTTCGGCACCCCTTTGAGTTGGGTGCGCAAAAAGTTGTCGATACGCTGGCCGGCCTGATCGTCAGAAATAGTGACGATTTGCACTGATGGATTCTCTGTTTTCATGGCGGCGATTCTAAATACCCGGCCGCCTTCGCGCCACTGATTTTTGTGACACAGACCGGCTTTTGGCCGCAGACACAGCATAATTTTGTTTATTTCCTCAGCAACCGTTACCGTCCTGCTTTCTTATGCGTGAGTTTCTTGTAAGGCACTGCTAAAGTCACCTTGCTATAACCGTGTCTGCAATGGAATAATGCGATTTCTTTCCGCGTTAATCTCGTTAAGACAGGGAAAATAGCGGAATCAGAACATTGCCTGATCGCACACACGCAGCAATGGCGTAAGACGTAGCGTAAAATCAAGCAATTAGCGGGCTGCGGGTCGCAGCCTGGCCGGCATAATGGAATGAGATCTGTCGACGTAACTGAGAGGCTATTCCCCTACAAAGAGCGCTGCTTTTCACAAAGAAAGGCAGGCTTACCGAAGTAATGCGCCCCTATGCAGGCGACAACCGGGAGGTTGACGGCTTTGCGAGAAGACACGGGGCCAACGGTAACACCGGTCAGGAGGTTATTTTGCCCGCAGCTTTATCGACAATGCAAAAATAACGAGTAAGTTAAGATGAAAAGAATGTTAATTAACGCAACTCAGCAGGAAGAGTTGCGTGTTGCCCTCGTAGATGGACAGCGTTTATATGACCTGGATATTGAAAGCCCGGGTCATGAACAGAAAAAAGCCAATATCTATAAAGGCAAAATCACCCGTATAGAACCGAGCCTTGAAGCCGCTTTTGTTGATTACGGTGCCGAAAGACACGGTTTTCTCCCCCTCAAAGAAATTGCCCGCGAATACTTTCCCAGTAACTACTCCTCCCATGGTCGCCCCAACATCAAAGATGTATTGCGTGAAGGCCAGGAAGTCATTGTTCAGGTCGATAAAGAAGAGCGCGGTAACAAAGGTGCTGCCCTCACAACGTTTATCAGCCTGGCAGGCAGCTACCTGGTATTGATGCCGAATAACCCGCGCGCCGGGGGCATTTCACGCCGTATCGAAGGTGATGACCGCACGGAGCTGAAAGAGGCCCTTTCTTCACTGCAACTGCCGGACGGTATGGGGCTGATTGTCCGCACCGCCGGTGTCGGCAAGTCTGCTGACGCGCTGCAATGGGATCTCTCTTTCCGCATCAAGCACTGGGAAGCGATTAAAAAAGCCGCGGAAGGCCGCCCGGCCCCGTTCCTGATCCATCAGGAGAGCAACGTTATCGTCCGTGCTTTCCGCGATTATCTGCGACCGGATATCGGCGAAATCCTGATCGATAACCCGAAGATTCTCGATCTGGCCAAAGAGCACATTGCTGCCCTGGGCCGCCCCGATTTCAGCAGCAAGATCAAGCCTTACACCGGCGAGATCCCGCTGTTCAGCCACTATCAGATCGAATCACAGATTGAATCTGCCTTCCAGCGTGAAGTGCGCCTGCCTTCCGGCGGTTCTATCGTCATTGATACCACCGAAGCGCTGACTGCGATCGACATCAACTCCGCACGCGCTACCCGCGGCGGCGATATCGAAGAAACTGCTTTCAATACCAACCTGGAAGCGGCCGACGAAATCGCCCGTCAGTTGCGTCTGCGTGACCTCGGTGGCCTGATTGTCATCGACTTTATCGACATGACGCCGGTGCGCCACCAGCGTGAAGTTGAAAACCGCCTGCGCGATGCGGTGCGTCAGGACCGTGCGCGTATTCAGATCGGCCGCATTTCACGGTTTGGCCTGCTGGAAATGTCGCGCCAGCGCCTCAGCCCGTCACTGGGTGAGTCAAGCCACCACGTCTGCCCGCGTTGCAGCGGCACCGGCACCATCCGTGACAACGAATCCCTGTCGCTCTCCATTCTGCGCCTGATTGAAGAAGAAGCGCTGAAAGAGAACACCAAGGAAGTGCACGCGATTGTTCCGGTGCAGATCGCCTCTTACCTGCTGAACGAAAAACGTGAAGCCGTGAATGCGATCGAAAAGCGCCAGGGTGGCGTGCGTGCCATCATCGTGCCGAGCGACCAGATGCACACCCCGCACTACTCTGTGCTGCGCGTGCGCAAAGGCGAAGAGACCTCGACCCTGAGCTACCTGCTGCCGCAACTGCATGAAGCTGAGATGGTACAGCCTTCAGACGATGCGCCGGCTGAGCGTAAACGTCCGGAACAACCGGCGCTGGCGACCTTCGCCCTGCCGGTTGAAGCACCGCCGGTGTTTGAAGAGAAAGTTGCCAGCAAACCTGTGGCCGCCGCCAGCCAGCCGGCGAAGCAAGAGGCAGCCCCGGCAGCCCCTGGCTTTATCAGCCGTCTGCTGGGTGGCCTGAAAAACCTGTTCGTTGGTGAACCGCAGCAACCTGAAGCCAAACCGGCAGAAGAAGATGTGGTGGTGAAGGAAGAGAGCCCGGAACCGCGCCGCAACGATCGCGATCGCCGTACCCCACGCCGCCAGAGCAATAACCGCAAAGAGCGTAACGGTGAACGCCGCCCGCGTGACGATCGTGAGCCGCGTGAATCCCGTGAATCCCGTGAACCGCGTGAACCACGTGAATCCCGCGAACCGCGCGAATCCCGTGAGCCGCGTGAACCACGTGAAATGCGCGAACCGCGTGATGATCAGCGTCGCAACAAGCGTAATCAGGACGTGATTGCCGAGCCGCGCAGTGAAGAGGCTGAAAAGGCCCTGCGTGAAGAGCAACAGCAACGCCGTGAGCAACGTGCTGAGCGTCAGCGCCGTCGTCAGGAAGAGAAGCGCAAAACGCCGCAGGAGGTTGTTGCTGAAGAAGTAATCGCGCCGGTTGATGTGATTGCCAACGTCAATGTTGACGATAACGATCAGGAAGATCGCCAGCAGCCGGTTATGCCGCGCCGCGAACGTCGTCCGCTGACACAAAAAGTGCGTTTTAATGGTGAAGCCCCGGTAGAAAACAGCCCGGTTGCTGAAAGCCAGCCGGTTGCAGAGACTACTGTACAGCAAGATGATGAAAGTGGTGCCGAAGGCCGTAACGCCAACGGTGAAACCGGCATGCCGCGTCGTTCACGCCGTTCGCCGCGCCACTTGCGCGTCAGCGGCCAGCGTCGCCGTCGTTACCGTGATGAGCGTTACCCTTCCCAGTCTCCGGTACCATTGGCAGGCGCATTTGCCTCGCCGGAAATGGCCTCAGGCAAGGTCTGGGTTAGCTATCCGGTTACGGCATTTGGTGACGAGCAGCATGATGAGCCGATGTCTCCGCACACTGCCCTGTCAGCCGGTATCGCTGAGCAGCATGAAAATGGTGATTATGTTTACCCGTCCTCTACCCCAGAAGAGATGGCCGGCGTAGATGCAACCCATACTGACGCAGCAAAAGATGACGTTGCAGTCATTGATGCGCCGGCGCTGGAAATCATGGCCGATCCGCTGACGGCTGAAACCGTTGAGCGCATTGAGGAAGCAGCACCGGAAGCAGGCATTGAGTTGGATGTCGAGCCGGTATCCGCGGCTTCTGCTGATGAGCCACAGGGCGTCACTGAAGAGGCCACACCGGCAACTGTCAGTGTACAGCCGGTCAATGCCCCGGAAGCTGCCCCTGTTCAGGCACCGGCCGCAGTTACTGAAACCCTGGTGAATGCTGCCGAAGCCCCAGTCAATGCTGCTGAAGCACCGGTTAACGCGGCTGAAGCACCAGTAAATGCCGCTGAAGCGCCGGTGAATGCTGCTGAAGCACCGGTTAACGCTGCTGAAGAACCAGTGAATGTCGCTGAAGCGCCGGTAAATGCTGCTGAAGCACCGGTTAACGCTGCTGAAGAACCAGTGAATGCCGCTGAAGCACCAGTTAACGCTGCTGAAGAGCCGGTAAATGCCGCCGAAGCACCGGTTAATGTTGCTGAAGCACCAGTGAATGCTGCTGAAGCGCCTGAGGCTGAGGTTGCGCCACTGAAAGAAGAAGAGGCTGTCAAAGCAACGCTGGTTGCTGAAGCGGCCATCGCGGCGGCTACGCCTGCGGCCTCACCGGCACCGGTTGATTTTACACACCATGCTACCGCGCCGATGACCAAGGCTCCGGCTCCGGATTACACCCCGGAACCTACACGCCAGAGTGACTGGCAGCGCCCGGTATTTAACTTTGAAGGTAAAGGTTCCGCAGGTGGGCACGCTGCTGTCAGCACCGCCACTGCCCCGGCAACCAAGCCTGAAATGAGCGAATAACGCTGCTATAAAAAATAAAACCCGCCATCCGGCGGGTTTTTTTATGGGCTATCTCAGGCGACAGCATCACCTGCGCCTGCTGTGCAGCGGCTCAGGCGATCTGTTTTAACGTCTTGATATCCAATGACGCGAGTTTGCCTTCCAGTTGGCTGGCAAAGCGGCCAAAGTGCTCACTGTTACTGTGCTTATCAAGCGCTTCCTGTGAACGCCAGCGTTCGAAAAATACGAAACCGGCTGGATTTTCATTGTCCTGATGCAACTCATACTGAATGCACCCTACTTCCAGCCGGCTCGGCTCAATGATTTCATGTAACGTTGCGGTCACTTCTTCCAGATATTCCGGCTTAGCAACCAGACTTGCGACGACACGCACTTCCATACTTACGACTCCTTATTTTAATGCCGGGCAGCGCGTTTAAGGCAATACCGCCGCCGGCCGGATGAATAGGTTTACTATGGCCCTATCTTGCCAGCGATTTCAACTTTGGATTAACAAACAGATGCATCTGATCAACTTTACGCTTATCCTTACACCCCGCCATAAATCGCCTGTTAACACGGCTGATGTCTTTAACGCCTTTTCCATTTATGCCGGAGTGTTGTGAAATGACCGCCCAACCGCAAGTTCTGAAGATCCGCCGCCCTGACGACTGGCACATCCATTTACGTGATGATGACATGCTCAGAACCGTGGTGCCTTATACCAGTGAAGTTTTTGGCCGGGCGATCGTCATGCCAAACCTGACGCCCCCCGTCACGTCGGTCGCGCAAGCGATTGCTTACCGTGAACGCATCCTGGCAGCAGTGCCTGCCGATCATCATTTCACCCCATTGATGACCTGTTACCTGACAGACTCCCTGCCGGCCAGCGAACTGGTACAAGGATTCCAGCAAGGCGTCTTTACCGCAGCAAAACTTTACCCGGCGAATGCCACCACCAACTCCTCCCACGGCGTCACCAATGTGCCGGGTATTTATCCCTTATTTGAAGCAATGCAAAAAATTGGGATGCCGCTGTTGATCCATGGTGAGGTGACGCACGCGCACGTTGATATTTTCGACCGTGAAGCGCGTTTTATTGATGAGGTCATGGACCCAATCCGCCGCCATTTCCCCGCACTGAAGATTGTTTTCGAACATATCACCACGAAAGATGCTGCAGACTATGTTCTGGCCGGTGACCGCTACCTGGGTGCTACCGTGACCCCTCAGCACCTGATGTTCAACCGCAATGATATGCTGGTAGGCGGTATCCGCCCGCATCTTTTCTGCCTGCCTATCCTCAAGCGAAATATCCACCAGCAGGCACTGCGCAGCGCGGTGGCCAGCGGCAGCGATCGCTTCTTCCTCGGCACGGATTCTGCGCCTCATACCCGCCATCGCAAAGAAGCCAGTTGTGGCTGCGCCGGCTGCTTTAATGCGCCGTTGGCCATGTCTGCCTATGCAACGGTCTTTGATGAGCTGGGTGCGCTGGAGCACCTGGAAGCCTTCGCCTCGCTGAACGGCCCGCAATTCTACGGCTTGCCGGTCAATGAGGGGTTCATTGAGCTGACGCGTACTGAGGTAGTGCAGGAAGAAGAGATTGCCGTTGCCGGTGAGAGCGTCGTGCCGTTCCTCGCGGGCCAGACCTTGCCCTGGCGTGTTACCCGCCTTTCCTGACCGGCCTGCTCTGTTTTGCTTAAAACAGGCTTGCGCCCCTGCATGATATACTGTATAAATTAACAGTATATTCTGATGTGGGGGTGCACGATGCGTGTTGAACTTACCGTGGATAAAACCAAACCTTTGCCGGCGGGCGCGCTTGAGGCGCTCTCTGGTGAGCTGAGCAAGCGCCTTAACCAGCAGTTTACCGATGTGGCCGTACAGGTGCGTTATGCCGGTGCCAATCACCTCTCGGTGTTAGGTGGGGCGAAAACGGACCGGGCGCTGATCGAAGAGATCCTACAAGAAACGTGGGAAAGCGCCGATGACTGGTTCGTCACTGACTTTTAACCACTTGCTGTTTTTTTGCCGGGCGTCGCTTCCCGGCTTTTTTATATCTCTGGCCAGCCTGTTTTTCTTCCCCAGACCGTTATAACATTATGTTACATACTCAGCGTTAATCGCTGTCGCGTGTAACAGGGTCGTGATGACGGGCCGAAAGGGTGGCCATACCGTGCCGCCTCTGCGCCCGTTACCTGCCCTAATCTGTCTGGCTTGTATTCACACAGGAGGTAGGCACATGGCCGCCGAAAAACCGGAAGAGGCAATGACGTTTGGCGAGCTGCTGGAGCTGATACGCGATCAGCAACGTCGGCTGAGCGTGCTGGAGACGGCATTCTCTTACCTGGCTTTTAGTCATGATGATAAATCAGCCCAATTAATGATTCACAGCCTGAAGCTGGAATCGCAGAACCAGAACCGGGATGAAGAGACACAAAAACATTTTGCGCAGCTGGCGGAGCAGTGGGAAAAACGCTTTTCGCCGGCTATTACGCCTTCTGCCGAATAATCTTCAGCCTCTCCGGTAAGCCCGGGGAGGTTCCTTCTGTAAAAGGGCTAAAAAAGCCGCCCTCCGTTCATTTATTGCCCGTTCGGGCCTCTTTTTAGCGTGTCCTCAACTTTTACTTCCCAAAAACCTGTCGGCCGTGCTTATACTTAAGTGCTCACTTCATAAAGAGCCGCATTGCTCCTCAGTTAGTCACTCACGTTAGTCACTACTAAAGAAGGGGTCTATATGGACAGAAAAGATGAAGTTATTCAGACACACCCGCTCGTAGGTTGGGATATCAGTACCGTCGATGTTTATGATGCCATGATGATTCGTCTTCATTACCTGTCTTCAACAGACCAGTCTCCAGAAGAAGCACATGTTGACAGAACGTTATGGTTAACGACAGATGTTGCGCGGCAACTTGTTTCCATTCTTGAAGCTGGCATCGCAAAGATAGAATCCAATGAATACCTGGACCTTGACCATCGTAAACATTAACGTTATTTATCGCTTGGCCTGAGGCACCCGTTATCCGGGTGCCTTTTGCATTTCTGCCCCCCGCTTTTTTCTGCACCACGGCGGATTGTCAACGCCGGGTCACTCTCTCTATGATGGCGGGGTCTTTTACCCTGAATCACGAGGAAGCACGTTCCATGGAATATGATCTGATCATTGTCGGCAGCGGGTCAGTTGGCGCAGCGGCAGGCTACTATGCCACCCAGGCCGGCATGAAGGTGCTGATGATCGACAGCGCCATGCCCCCGCACAAAGGCGCAAGCCACCACGGCCAGACGCGCATCATCCGCCATGCCTATGGCGAAGGGGAACGCTATGTGCCGATGGTTCTGCGGGCGCAGGCACTGTGGGAGCAGTTGGCCGGGCTGAGCGGCCAGCGCCTTTTCCACCCGTGCGGCGTGATTAATCTTGGGTCGGCGGACTCTGCTTTTATGCGCAATGTGTGCCGCAGTGCTGAAGCTTATGGGCTGCCCGTCGAGATGTTAAGCCCTGACCAGGTGCAGGCCCGCTGGCCGGTGTTTACCGTGCCGGATAACTTCATTGGTGTGTTTGAACCGGGTTCGGGCATCCTGCAATGTGAACAGGCGATTGAGGCGTACATCCGGCTGGCGCGTGAAGCCGGCTGTGCCCAGCTGTTTAACTGCCCGGTCACGGCAATTGCCTCTCTGGAACAAGGGATGCAGGTCACCACCCCGGAAGGGGCGTTCACCGCCCGAAAAGTGGTGATCAGCGCCGGTACCTGGGTGAAGGCGCTGCTGCCCACGCTGCCGGTACAGCCGCTGCGTAAAGTCTTCTCCTGGCATCAGGCCGATGGCCGCTACAGTGAAGAGAACCACTTTCCGGCCTTTACCGTTGAAATGGCGGAAGGCGACCACTATTACGGTTTCCCGGCCGGTAAAGAGGGGCTGAAGCTCGGTAAACACCAGGGCGGCCAGCCGATCTCAGCGCCGGAACAGCGCACACCGTTCGGCAGCGTGGCGGAAGACGGCACCGAAGTCTTCCGCTTTCTGCGGCGCTTCCTGCCGGGCGTGGGCGTCTGTCTGCATGGGGAATCCTGTACGTACGATATGACGCCGGATGAAGATTTTATTATTGATACCCTGCCCGGCTGCCCGCAGGCAATGGTGATCGGCGGCCTGAGCGGACATGGTTTTAAATTCGCCAGCGTCCTGGGTGAGATGGCCGCCCTGTATGCGGATGACCAGCCCCTTCCCTTTGATTTAGCACCCTTTAGCTTATCCCGCTTCGGCTGAGTGGCCGGCGGCCGCCCGGCACGGCGGCCGCCATAAATAATAACCCACGCAAATTCATTATTCTTAAATATATAAACCACTTATATATTCGGAAATTATACTCCGCTCACTCTGCTTTTTCAGAATTGACGCTTCCTGCAGATCTGATTAATTTGCCCGGTCATTAAAAATGGAATTTCGCTATTTACCGAGGAGAGCAGCAAATGCGGATCATGATAATCGACAGTTGTGTCTTTACCCTGTTGGGTGCCTGCTGCTTTTTTGAAAAATACCCTTCTGTTACCACAGAACATGCCACTGCCCTTGAAGCGGGGTTGCCTTTGGTCACCGATTTCCGCCCCGATATTGTGCTGGTTAATTTAACGCATTATTGTCGCCGCGGCGGCGAATTCCCCCAGCTGGTTGATTTTTTTAAGGCTTGTGGTAATGCCCAGGTTTATATTTACGTGGATGCGCCCTATCCCACAGCCGGTGAGCCCATTACGCTGACCGGACGCGTCTCTTTAATGAATAAACAATGTCTGCTGCCCCTGCTGCATCAGATAGGTGAAACCTGCCGGCCACCGGCGCTGCTTAAACGCACCGGCAAAGGGTTCCTCTACAGCCGCCAGGAGTTGGCGGTTATCGCGTTATGGATGGCGCAGCAAACCAACCATGATATTGCGCGGCAACTGGGGATCTGCGGGCGGACGGTCTATGTGCATAAACGCCAGGCCATCCGCAAACTGACAGTGCGAAACCGGCTGGAATTCTGTTTTCTCTATCATGTGCTCAAGTATGTTATCTATCCGCCCTTTTTCTTCCCTGAGCACAATGCTGCCCCTGCCGGGCTACAGCACGCCCTGTAATCCCTGATCCTCTCTCTCACTCGCGGTTACATCGGCTGCTGGCTTTAATCCGGCAGCCCCGCCCTGTCTTTCGCCGTCTCTGCTTCCTGCTTTTTGCATGCATTAGCCCGTTTTTATCTTTTCTTTTGCACATTATTGCAATTAACCCTAGGGCTGTTTTATTAGCGTTCCATTAAATTGACAAACACTGACAATTATTGACAATACTCGTTTCCCTCCCTGCTTTATCTTCCCAGGCTTTTATAGGTTATTTCACCGAAGCCACTGAATAAGATATCGGTGACTAAATCAAAAATTATGAAAGAAATTTCCAATTGATTATAAATAAAAAATAACCGTTGATTTTGTAAAATCAGATGTCTATTTTTTAAAAACTCGTTACCGTCTGGTAAAGGTTTTTATGATGCATTTTAAAAATGATACTCAGGCTTTTGGTCACACCAGCGTGCTGATCCATTGGCTGGCGGCATTGGTCATTTACGGCATGTTTGCACTCGGCCTCTGGATGGTGACCCTGGGCTATTATGACGTCTGGTACCACCGGGCGCCTGAACTGCATAAAAGCATCGGGGTCCTGCTGTTTGCCCTGATTTTATTCCGCATTATCTGGCGCTTTGTCTCACCGCCGCCCTTGCCGCTCAGCACGTACAGCGCTGCCACACGCCTTGCGGCAACCACGGCCCATTTGCTGTTGCTGGCGGGCCTTCTCGGCATTCTGGTTACCGGATACCTTATTGCCACCGCAGAAGGGCAGCCCATCAGCGTGTTCGGTTGGTTCAGCGTGCCGGCTTTGGTGACGCTTGGGCCAGAGCAGACAGACCTGGCCGGCACCCTGCATCTCTGGCTGGCCTGGGGGGTGGTGGTGCTCTCGGTGCTGCATGCGCTGGCTGCCCTGAAACATCACTTTATCGACGGCGATGTCACCCTTAAACGGATGCTGGGTCGCCGGTCCTCTTGAGACTCACCTACTGGTAACATGGAGATTGCTATGCTGACGATGACCCCGAAGCTGAAAAAGCGCGCCCTTGGCCTGACATTCGCCTCATTGCTGATGAGTGCCGGAAGTGCAGTAGCTGCTGACTATAAAATCGACAAAGAGGGGCAGCACGCCTTTCTGCAGTTCCGCATCAAACACCTGGGGTACAGCTGGATTTACGGCAGCTTTAAAGATTTTGACGGCACCTTTACCTATGACGAGCAGAACCCCGCGTCAGATAAAGTTAACGTCACGATTAACACCAACAGCCTTGATACGAACCACGCAGAACGTGATAAACACCTGCGCAGCGCTGAGTTCCTGAACACCGGCAAATACCCGCAGGCGACGTTCGTCTCCACCAAAGTAGAAAAAGACGGGGATGAATTGAAAATCACCGGCAACTTTACCCTGAACGGCGTCACCAAGCCGCTGACCCTGGAAGCGAAGCTGATAGGCCAGGGGGATGACCCATGGGGCGCTTACCGTGCCGGATTCGAGGCGGAGGGGGAATTTGCGCTGAAGGATTACAATATCAATACCAAACTTGGCCCGGCATCCCAAAATGTGCAGCTGATTATCTCGCTGGAAGGGGTACGGCCGAAATAAGCCTTACGCCATAAAAAAGGTCACCTCAGGTGACCTTTTTATTTTGTCAGGCAGGATCAGGCTTCGTTGTCCGGTGCCGGGATCTGCAAGCGTGGGCGCAACAGGCCTTTGGACTTATTGAAGATCTTATTGCCGTTTTCACGGCCGGCACGGCGTGCGCGTTGCTCTTCCGGCGGTAATGCCAGTTCTTCCTGGCAGAGGGCGCTGCAACAGCCTTCATAGGCGGCGGCACAACGCGGGCACTGGATAAACAGCAGATGGCAGCCATCATTTCTACAGTTGGTATGGCTGTCGCACGGCTCACCACACTGGTGGCACTGGGCGATCACATCGTCAGAGATGCGCTCCCCCATCCGCTCATCAAACACAAAGTTCTTGCCGATGAATTTCAGCGGCAGACCTTGCTCACGCGCCCGGCGGGTGTACTCAATGATGCCGCCCTCCACGTGATAGATGTTTTTAAAGCCGTGGTGCAGCATGTAGGCGCTGGCCTTTTCACAACGGATGCCGCCGGTGCAGTACATCACAATGTTTTTGTCTTTCTGGTCCTGCAGCATCTCGACGGCCATCGGCAACTGCTCACGGAAGGTGTCTGACGGCACCTCAAGCGCGTTTTCAAAGTGGCCGACTTCATACTCATAATGGTTGCGCATATCCACAAACAACGTGTCGGGATCGTCAATCATCTGGTTAACCTGATCGGCTTTCAGGTATTCCCCCACCTGGGACGGATCGAAGCTTTCGTCCTCGATGCCGTCGGCCACAATGCGCTCACGTACTTTCATGCGCAGTACCCAGAACGATTTGCCGTCATCTTCCAGCGCAATGTTCAGGCGCACCTGATCCAACGCCGGATGGCTGGCAAACAGCGCCTGCTTAAACGCCTCAAAGCGGCTTTGCGGCACGCTGATTTGGGCATTAATCCCCTCTTTGGCCACATAGACGCGGCCAAAGACATTCTCCGCCTTAAACGCCAGGTAGAGGGCGTCACGGAAGGCTTTCGGGTCGTCAAGGGTAAAGTATTTGTAGAAAGAGACGGTGGTACGCGGCTCGGTTTCGGCCAGCATACGTGCCTTCAGCTCTTCGTTGGAAATTTGGTTGTGTAACACTGGCATGGTGTACGTTCCTGGGGTCATCAAGTCTCAGACAAATCGCGCTCCGCCACGGCGGGCGTAAACGGGGGCGTATGATACATGATAGTTTTTTCCAAAACATCACCATAACCAATGAATGGCAGCTTTTCCGCCCTCCCTCCCGCCGGAAACAATTTGTTGCCGACCCACAGGTTGACGTCAGGCCGAAAAGGGTTAAGCCTTGTTATAGAGACAATTAAAACACGTTATCTTCGGCGGGGGGCCGCCAGGCCATACTGTGCCCCCTTCCCTTCTCTCTTAAAAGCGAGGTCTTCATGAGTCAGCTGTTTACACCTTTTCACCTGGGTTCCCTGACACTGCCAAACCGTATCGTCATCGCCCCGATGTGCCAATACTCTTCCGATGACGGCAAAGCTACCTCCTGGCACACCATCCATCTTGGCCAACTGGCCCTTTCCGGTGCCGGTTTGCTGATTGTTGAGGCCACGGCCGTGGAAGCGGTAGGCCGCATTACGCAGCAGGATCTCGGCCTGTGGGATGATGAGACCGAGCAGGCGCTCTCCGGCGTGGTGAAGGCTATCCGTGAACACAGCACCATTCCGCTTGGCATTCAGCTTGGCCATGCCGGGCGTAAAGCCTCCTGTAAACGCCCCTGGGAGGGCGGTAATTCCATTCCTGACGGCCAGCCGGGCGGCTGGAAAACCGTGGCCCCTTCGGCGATCCCTTATAATCCTGAACAGGATGAAACGCCGGAAGCGATGACGCAGGAACGCATTGATGCGCTGAAAGAAGCCTATGTCGCGGCGGCCAAACGTGCTGACCGGCTGGGCTTTGACCTTCTGGAGCTGCACGCTGCCCATGGTTATCTGCTGCACCAGTTCCTCTCCCCGCTGTCCAACCAGCGTACCGACCAGTACGGCGGCTCGTTGCAAAACCGGATGCGGCTGGTGCTGGAGGTGTATCAGGCACTGCGGGCAGCCTTCCCGGCAGAAAAACCGATCGGCGTGCGCATTTCTGCCACTGACTGGGCGGACGGCGGCTGGGATCTGGAACAGTCGGTGGCACTGGCGAAAGCGCTGGATGAGCTCGGCTGCAGCTACATCCATGTCTCCAGCGGCGGGAACGCCATGCAACAGAAAATCAGCATCAGCCCTAACTATCAGGTGCCGTTTGCCGATCGCATCCGTCAGGCGGTGAAGATGCCGGTGATTGCTGTGGGCCTGATCACCGAACCGGAACAGGCAGAGGCCATTGTGGCGACCGGCCAGGCGGATCTGGTGGCACTGGCGCGCGGCATCCTGTATGACCCGCGCTGGCCGTGGCATGCGGCGGCCAAACTGGGTGAGAAAGCGATCGCGCCCAATCAGTACAAGCGCTCTGAACCCCATGCGCTGAAGGGGCTGTTCAACGATAAATAACCCCTCCGGGGTGGGCCGCCCGGCCTGCCCCTGTTTCTTTTGTTCTGCATCATGCTGAAAATCACCTCAATCTGACGTGCTTTTGTACGTTACCCTAACAAAATGAACCTTTTATGCGGTGAATTTTCACCTATGCTGCTAATAATGGCACAATAGCCAACAATGTAGCGGCTGAATATGTTGGGTTCATCCCTGCCATACTGCGTTTCTGACCAGCCACCGGCAGCCTTAGGCAAGGAGCTTCTGCCGCACTGACAGAAACGTATTAACCAGAGCATGATTGTTACGTCGTAACAAAATAAAGCAGAGAAATTATGACGCACCTTCCTACCTTTAACCGTTCTCTATTGCATCCCCGTTACTGGCCGACCTGGCTGGGCATTGGCCTGTTATATGCGCTGGTGCTGTTGCCCTATCCGGTGATTTACCGGCTGGGCACCGGCCTGGGTCGTTTCTCCATGCGGTTTCTTAAACGCCGGGTGCGTATTGCACAGCGTAATCTGGCGCTCTGTTTCCCGGATATGCCTGCCGCCGAGCGGGATGAGCTGGTGCGGAAGAATTTCGAATCGGTGGGTATGGGCCTGTTTGAAACCGGCATGGGCTGGTTCTGGCCGGAGTGGCGGGTGCGCCACTGGTTTACCGTGCGTGGCGAAGAGAACATCGCCCTGGCAAAAGCCAATAAAGAGGGCGTTTTGCTGGTCGGTATCCATTTCCTGACGCTGGAACTGGGCGCGCGCATTTTCGGCATCTACAACCCCGGTATCGGCGTTTACCGCCCGCATGATAATAAGCTTATGGACTGGATCCAGACCTGGGGCCGCACGCGCTCCAACAAAACCATGCTGGACCGTAAAGATCTCAAGGGCATGATCCGCAGCCTGAAACAGGGGGACATCATCTGGTATGCGCCGGATCATGACTACGGCCCGCGCGCCAGCGTGTTTGCGCCGCTGTTTGCGGTGCCGGATGCCGCCACCACCACCGGCACCTATCTGCTGGCGCGGATGGGCAAACCGGCGATCATTCCGTTCGTCCCACGGCGTCTGCCGGGCGGCCGGGGCTATGAGATGGTGATCCTGCCCAAAGTGGAAAACATGCCGCTGGACAGCGAACTGGCGGCGGCCACGCGTATGAATCAGGTGGTGGAAGAGGCGATCATGATGGCCCCCGACCAATATATGTGGCTGCACCGCCGGTTCAAAACGCGCCCGGAAGGGCAACCTTCGCTCTATTAGGGGCAGCGCACGGTTCACACCCAAACCGGCGGGCGCGTTGCCCGCCTTTTATACGCGGAGATTCTTATGTACATCATCAGCCTGACCTATACCCAGCCTCTGGATGCCGTAGACGCCCACCTTGACGGCCACCTGGCCTGGCTCGATCAATACTTCCGTCAGGGCACCTTCCTGGCAGCCGGCCGTAAAGATCCGCGTAACGGCGGCGTGATCCTGGCGCAGGGTGTGTCGCATGACGAACTGGATCGCATTTTGGGCGAAGACCCGTTCCAGGCTGTGGCCCGTTATGAGGTCACCACCGTAGAGGTAACCCTGACCAACGCCCAACTGGCCTGCCTGAAAGGCGTGTAACCCTCCCGGGCCGGCGCGCAGCCGGCCTTGGTTTTTTACCGGCGTCCCCGGCTACCCCACCCTCCCTGCCCTCCTCTTTCTCTCAGCTGGTTGATAATACAGCGGTTCCGGCGCATACTTAACAGGCTAATCGTCTGTTTTTCATGCGCTGCCATACCGGTTCGCCCCCGTTTTTTGCTGCGGGCGAAACCTGCGGCAGTGCGGTGTTCACCTTTGATCGCAGGACATAACCCCGCTGTGCAGAATACGCTCCCCGCTGCTGTACCGATCAACTGGAAACGCAACCTGACGGTTGCCTGGCTCGGCTGCTTTCTGACCGGTGCCGCCTTCAGCCTGATAATGCCTTTCCTGCCGCTCTACATTGAAACGCTCGGCGTCACCGGCCATGAAGCGGTCAACATGTGGTCAGGGCTGGTGTTCAGTATCACGTTTCTGTTCTCGGCGGTGGCCTCGCCCTTCTGGGGCAGCCTGGCCGATCGCAAAGGGCGTAAGCTGATGCTGCTGCGCTCAGCGCTGGGCATGGCGATCGTCATGGTGCTGATGGGGTTGGCCCAGACCATCTGGCAATTGCTGGCGCTGCGTGCGGTGCTGGGGCTGCTGGGCGGCTTTGTGCCGAATGCCAACGCCTTGATCGCCACCCAGGTGCCGCGTAACAGAAGCGGCTGGGCACTGGGCACGCTCTCTACCGGTGCGGTCAGCGGCGCGTTGATTGGGCCGTTGATTGGCGGGCTGCTGGCTGACCGCTATGGCCTGCGCCCGGTCTTCTTTATTACTGCGCTGGTACTGTTTGTCTGTTTCATTTTCACGCTGTTTTTGATCAAAGAGCAGTTTGTGCCGGTCTCTAAAAAAGAGATACTTAATGGCCGCCAGGTGCTCGCCTCGCTGAAAAACCCCAAACTGGTGCTCTGCCTGTTCGTCACTACCCTGATCATCCAGGTGGCCACCGGCTCCATTGCCCCCATCCTGACGCTGTATGTGCGTGAACTGGCCGGCGATACCCAGAACCTGGCCTT
Source organism: Chimaeribacter californicus (assembly GCF_002858675.1). GTDB lineage: Bacteria > Pseudomonadota > Gammaproteobacteria > Enterobacterales > Enterobacteriaceae > Chimaeribacter > Chimaeribacter californicus. The sequence goes on along the minus strand of NZ_PJZF01000001.1, from coordinate 198,712 downwards.
TATCAGCGGGATGATCGCCTCGGTGCCGGGCGTGGCCGCGTTGATAAGCGCGCCCCGGCTGGGGAAACTTGGGGATCGCATTGGCCCGGAGCGCATTCTGATTGCCATGATGGCGCTTTCGGTGGTGATCCTGATCCCAATGGCATTCGTGCAGACCCCGGTACAGCTCGGCATCCTGCGTTTTTTACTCGGCGCGACCGATGGCGCGCTGCTGCCGGCCGTGCAGACGTTGCTGATCTATAACAGCACCCAGCAGGTGGCCGGGCGGGTATTCAGCTATAACCAGTCGTTCCGCGATATCGGGAATGTCACCGGCCCGTTGCTGGGCGCGGCCGTTTCCGCCAGCTATGGGTTCCGCGCCGTGTTCGGGGTGACCGCCTGCGTCGTCTTGTTCAATGCGGTCTACTCCTATTGGTGCCTGCAACGTGGCCCGAAACGGGCTTTGCTGAAATAAGCGGCAGTGCGCCCGGCGCCCGGGCGTTGCCTGAACCGTTTCATGCTGCCCGCACGCTTGCGGCGTAACTTATTGATTAAATTTCACCTGATAAAATAGCGTAAGATCAGTAATGTCCCTGCTGCGGGCAGCATAAAAAATTTTATTCGCATTCCCTTCGCCAAAAACTTGCATACTCCGCCTCACCGGTAACACTTAACCGGTACCCCTGTTTACTGCGCTGACACGGCGCAACCGTGTCATTGAAGGAGGCCAACAATGAGCATGTATGCAACCCTGGAAGAAGCCATTGAAATTGCGCGCGAAGAGTACCTGGAAGCGCTCGCAGACGACTACGCGGATGATGAGATCCCCTCGCCGCAGCAGTTTAACCTGCAAAAATATGTGCTGCAGGATGGCGATATTATGTGGCAGGCAGAATTTTTCCTGGATGAAGGCGATGCGATAGAGGGCCTGCCGTTCCGCAGCGGCGCGGCGGCACAAGCCATTTATGAAGACGATTTCGATGAAACCGAATTGCGTCTGGAGTGGCTGGAGGAGAATACCCTGCATGAGTGGGATGAGGGTGAATTCCAGCTCGATCCGCCGCTGGATACCGAAGAGGGGAAAACCGCGGCAGATGAGTGGGACGAGCGGTAAGGGATGATCAACCGATCCGGGTGCGGCGCGCCCGGTCAGGCTGCCCGCCTAATCTTTACTTTATTCGTAGGGGCCGTGGCGGGCATCGATCGGCAACATAAAGGTATCCACAATCATCGACAGCGGCACATCAATCACCGTGACATAACGCCACGCGCTGTCGCGCAGATCCCATTGTACGCCGGGGTAGTACTGGTTCCCGTGCCCCTGCCCCGGCATCGTCCGGCTGATGATGCTGCCGCACCCACTCAGGCTGACTGCCGCCACGCCCATCATGATGATCCGTAAAAATAGACTCTGCACCACACCCTTACCTTTCGTAATCCGCTGCGCGGGGTGCGCAAACGGTGAGACATTATGCTTTAGCATAGCATGGCCCCCGTACAGCCGGTGCAGGCGGGAAAGTTAAGAGTGTGTAAAGTCAACTGCGCGGCAGTCCCCGCATAAACTGCAGGCTGGCCAGGAAACACAAGGTATAGCCAAACAGCTCTACCCCCTCTTCCACCACATTTTTGGCTGTGCGGTCATAGCCGTCCAGCAATACATGCTCCCAGATCACGTGCATACCAATCAGGCGGGAAAACAGCAGGATACAGAGCAGCCCGCAGAGCATCATGCCGTAGCTGCGCGCACGGATAAAACAGGCCAGCCCGGCCACCGTGGATCGCAGGTGGCTGGCCGCCGCTACCAGGCACACCAGCGTCACCGCCAGCGCGACATAGACCCAGCAGCCATGCCTGATCAGGTCAAACAGGGCATCCAGCTCACGGATCAGCATGGTGGTCAGAAAGCCGCCAAGCAGCACGAAGCCGTAGCGCCACGCCGGATAGCGCCGCGCCAGCAGGAAGTAAACCAGCGCCGTGGCAGCCAGCAGCCCCTCCTGGGCGATCTCCGTCATCGAGATCTCTTTGACAAAGTTGTGCAGCCAGATGACGTCCACAAACAGCAGCGATGAGAAAAACGCGATAACCACGGCAGAAAGGAGAAAGTGCCGGAGTGCGCGGAGAATGGTGTGCAAATCAGAAGACATATTATTAACTCTTATAATTATTAAAGTATTCATATTAACGGCGTGCATAGTAGTCAGGATCACCCGGCACTTTTAGGCTTTTGATGCCGATCGCCCGGTAAACGCCCATAAAAAAAGCGGAATGCTCACGCATTCCGCTTTCACTGAGGTATTCCGGTTTATTAGTGCGCGTCAGGGAACGCCAGATCGTTACGCGGCAAGGTGCGATAGTAGTCGCGCCATTGCTGGCTGTGCTCCGGGTGGCTCCAGACTTCACTGTGCAGCCGTGCCATCAACACCGGATCACTCAGCAGCAGCAAACGCTCTGCTTTGTTAAGCCGGGTCGGGCCAACCTGCAACGCCTGGCTCAGGCGCTCACTGCGCCAGTGCTCAATGGCCGCACGGGTATGGTGACGTGACGTCGCCATTGCCGTCGCCAGGGCGTTGAATGACGGGTCGACTACCGCATGCATAAAGCCGTTGTCCAGCGCCCGCGAGCGGTTCAGCGTCAGGTATTCGTCCGTTGCCACCAGTTCACGCGGCGGATTGTACTCCTCCGGGATCAGGAAAAGCCTGGCGCGCTTGCTCTTCAGGCCAAGGGTCGCGCGGCTCGACAGCACCGACACAATCGGCGACAGGATCAGAGAGAACACGATCGGGGCCAGCCACCAGAGGAAACGCAGGTCCAGCCAGGCCATGCCGCCCGCCCACACCAGGCCCAGCAGCATCTGGGAACCGTGGCGACGGAAGGATTCGCCCCAGGGGGTGTCATCATCATCACGTTGCGGCGAGTTCCAGACCACTTCCCAGCCCAGGAAGGCGCTGACCACAAACACCGTGTGGAACAGCATCCGCACAGGTGCCAGCAGCACTGAGAACAGCATTTCCATCAGCATGGAGATAAACAGCCGGAAGGCCCCGCCATACTCCTTCGCCCCTTTCGCCCAGATCAGCACCACACTGAGCAGTTTCGGCAGGAACAACAGCACCAGCGTGGTGGAAAAGAGCGCAATCGCCAGCTCCGGCCGCCACTGCGGCCATACCGGGAACAACTGGCGCGGCTGAAGGAAGTATTGCGGCTCCATCAGGGTATGCACCACCTGCAACGCGGTAGAGAGCGCCAGGAACATAAACCAGAGCGGGGCCGACAGGTAGGACATCACGCCGGTCAGGAACACCGCCCGGTGTACCGGGTGCATGCCTTTTACCAAAAACAGGCGGAAGTTCATCAGGTTACCGTGGCACCAGCGACGGTCACGTTTCAGCTCATCCAGCAGGTTTGGCGGCAGCTCCTCGTAGCTTCCCGGCAGGTCATAGGCGATCCAGACGCCCCAACCGGCGCGGCGCATCAGGGCAGCCTCAACGAAGTCATGGGAGAGAATGGAACCGGCAAACGAGCCTTCACCCGGCAGCGGTGCCAGCGCACAGTGCTCAATGAACGGCTTGACGCGGATAATGGCGTTATGGCCCCAGTAGTGCGATTCGCCTAACTGCCAGAAGTGCAACCCGGCGGTGAACAGCGGCCCGTAAACCCGGGTGGCGAACTGTTGCAGGCGCGCATAGAGGGTATCCATGCCGGAGGCTTTCGGCGACGACTGGATAATCCCGGCGTGTGGGTTGGCATTCATCAGGCGTACCAGACCGGTGAGGCACTCACCGCTCATCACGCTGTCTGCATCCAGGATCACCATGTAGCTGTAATCCCCGCCCCAGCGGCGGCACCAGTCATCGATGTTGCCGCTTTTGCGTTTCACACGGCGGCGACGGCGACGGTAGAAGATCTTGCCGTGGCCATCCACCTCGTTACACAGCTCCAGCCACGCCTTCTGTTCCGCGACGCAGATGTCCGGATCGTAACTGTCACTCAGCACATAGATGTCAAAGTGCTCGAGGTCACCGGTGCGTTTAACCGACTCGAAAGTCGCGCGCAGGCCGGCGAAGACGCGCTCCACATCCTCGTTACAGATTGGCATGATAAGCGCGGTACGCTGCGCCGGATCAAGCGGCTCTGTGCCGGTACTGGAGGCGGAGATGCTGTACTTGTCTTTACCGATCAGCAACTGCAAAAAGCCCATCAGTGCCGTCCAGAAACCGGCCGAGACCCAGCAAAAGAGTATCGCGAACAGCACCAGAATGCCGGTCTGCAACACATAGGGCAGCAATTGCAGCACCGATTGCATCAGATCCTGGTTGAAAATCTCCATCGGGTCGATCAGCGCCCAGCCCTGATAAGGCAGGATGGTTTTCATGTACCAGGTGGCGATGCCGGTCTGTACCAGCATCAGGAACAGCAGGATGTAGCGGCGCAGCGAGCCCACCACACGCCAGCGTTTCTCCGATTCTGCCATCTCCTGGGAGATAGGCTCCTGCGGCATGGCGCTGCGGCCCAGCAGGGAATCCCAGAAACGGGCCAGCGGGTTGGTGCGCCAGGCTTCCGGGAACATGCTGGAGCGGCGGATCGGCGGCATTGCCTTCAGCGTGGTACGCCCTTCGGCGTCCTCGCCCAGCAGGCCGTTTTCAGCCGCCACATCGGGCCAGGCGTGTTGCAGGCGGGTTTTGACCGAGGCCAGCGGCGCATCATCCGCTGCCGGCGTGACAGCCGCTGCACCAGCGAGTTGCTGGTGCAGGTCGGCAAAGGCAGCATCGCCGCCGGACAGCAGGCGCCCGGTCAGCGTGCCCTTCTCCTGACTGGAGAGGGGCAGTGCCTCAATATAATCGTGGGATAACGGCGTTGACTTATTCATTGGCAGGCAGCTGATAGCTCCAGGTTTCACTCAACGGTTTGTCACCATTAACCAGCGCGGCGCGCATCTCGACCGGTTTCTTCGGATCCTTGACCTTGACGCGCAAGGTGAGACGCCAGCCTTTGGTGACCGGATTGTAACGGACACTGTTTTCTACCATGTCCGCATTGTCATTAACACTGACCTGCGAGGCGACCGGGGTATCGTCTTTCAGCGCTTGCAGCACCGGGCCAACGAAGTCCACCAGCAGCGCGGTGCTGCCGTCCGGCTCACGGATCAGGTTAGACTGTTTCACATCACCCGCAGAGCGCAGGGTTTGCTTCACGTAGGCCAGATCCGGCGAATGCAGTTTCTCTTCCTCACGGGTGAAATGCAGGCGGTAGTTCAGGTCCAGCGGCTTCCCGGCGTCCGGCATTTTTTCCGGTGACCAGTACGCAACGATGTTGTCGTTGGTTTCATCCGCCGTTGGGATCTCCACCAGCTCCACCCGGCCTTTGCCCCAGTCGCCGCGGGTTTCTACCCAGCCGCTCGGGCGCAGATCGTAGCGGTCATCCAGATCTTCATACTGCGCGAAATCACGGCCGCGTTGCAGCAGGCCAAACCCTTTCGGATTGTCAATGGTATAGGTGCTGACCGACAGGTGGCGCGGGTTATTCAGCGGACGCCAGATCCACTCGCCGTTACCGGCGTGGATCGACAGGCCGTCTGAGTCATGCAACGCCTGGCGGTAGTTCATGGTCGGTGAAGGCTGGTTCGGCCCGAACAGGAACATACTGGTCAGCGGGGCGATGCCCAGCTTGCCTACCTTGTCACGCAGGTAGACTTTGGCCTGCACATCCACGGTGGTTTCACGCCCTGGGTAGAGGTCAAAACGGTAGGCACCGGCGGCGCGCGGGGAATCCAGCAGCGCATAGATCACCAGGTGTTTCTCATCCGGGTTCGGGCGCTCAATCCAGAATTCGCGGAAGCGTGGGAACTCTTCGCCGGAGGCGAGCGCGGTGTCAATCGCCAGGCCGCGCGCGGAGAGGCCATAAACCTGATCTTTGCCGATAACGCGGAAGTAGCTCGCGCCCAGTACGCTCATGATCTCATCATTCTTGTCCGCTTTATTCAGCGGGTAGAGCACTTTGAAACCGGCAAACCCAAGGTTTTTCACGGCGTCGGCATCGTGCTTGACGTTGCCGAAGTTAAAGTAGTCCGGGTTGTATTTGATTTCACTCGCCTTGTTGGCGGTGATTTCGTTGATTTTGACCGGATATTCGAAGTACATGCCCTGGTGGTAGAACTCCAGCTTGAACGGCGTGTTCAGCTTGTTCCAGTAGGCTTTGTCATGGTTGAACTGAATCTGCTGGTAGTCGGCAAACTTCATTTCGCGGAACTGGGAGGGGAGATTGCTCTTCGGCGCCTCAAATCCCTTTCCTGCCAGCTCTTTAGCTTGTTTGGCGACATCATCAATGGAAAACGCCCATGCCTGTGATACACCTAACGTCATCATTACAGCGGCACTCAACACGCAGATTTTTGCCACACCCGGCCCCTTGGCTACATTTTTAACTCGCACAACCCCCCCTTTCGAGTGCTGAAATCATTCGAAATCCATATTAAAGGATTATTTAGCTATCCGACAACATGATAAATGGATGGTTCCTCTCTGTGGGTCACTGTTTAATCAGATGACCGCGATCAAGAGTAGCAACGCAGAGATTAAACGGCTATGGAAAATTGCCGGAGGCTATAGTAGGGTTTTTCTCCCGTGATTTAAGCCAAACGGTTTGAGAGTAACCCGAATCGCCCTGTTTTATGAAACGCGCTAAAATAAGCGTCGGGACCTTAAAGAAAAAACCCTGGAAACTTATGACAAAAAAAACAGTAGCACGAGAATACTTTCTCGATTCGATCCGGGCCTATTTGATGTTGCTCGGCATTCCGTTCCATCTTTCCTTGATCTACTCCAGCCACGAATGGGCGGTTAACAGCCACACCTCCTCTGCCCTGCTCACGGTACTGAATGATGTGATCCACGCCTTCCGTATGCAGGTGTTCTTTGTTATCTCCGGCTATTTTTCCTATATGCTGTATGAGCGCTATGAGCCGCAGCGCTGGCTGAAGGTACGGCTGGAACGGGTCGCGATTCCTATGCTCTCGGCGGTGGTGCTTATCACCCTGCCGCAATTCTTTATGCTCAAAAATTTCACCAACCGGATTCAGGGCTGGGCAACCTTTAATGTGTATGAAAAGATTAATGTCACCATTTGGGAATTAGTTTCACATCTCTGGTTTTTGTTGACATTAATTATCCTCACTTGCCTGGGCTTCTCTATTTTCCGCCGCCTGAAAGCAATTCAGACTAATCGGGTTCCTTTTCCGGCTAATCATTTTCAGAGCTTAGGAAAACTCTTATTTTATTTCCTGATATTCAGCCTAGGTTATGCGGTAATTCAGCGCGGGATCCTTATTGTGTTACCCGACCTGTTATTTAACAGCGTCTTTAATTTTGTGGTGATGGAATCGCTGTTCTATCTGCCGTTCTTTATTCTGGGGGCGCTGGCGTTTAAATATGCGTGGCTGAAAGCCATGCTGCTCCGGCCTTCACCGCTGGCGCTGCTGCTGGCCCCGCTGCTGTTTGCTGCCTATATCGCCAATCAGCATCTCAATGACACTGCCCATTTCTTACCCGAAATCGACACGTTGATTACCGGCACACTGGGCATTGTGATGGTCAATCTGGTGTTCTCATTTGGCCACCGGTTGCTCAACAGTCACTCACCACGTATTACCTATCTGGTTAACGCATCGCTATTTATCTATCTGGTACACCATCCGCTGACGCTGATATATGGAGCCTTTGTCACCCCGCGGATTGAGAATAATCTGGTGGGGTTTGTGCTCGGGCTGATATTTGTTTTCGGGCTGGCCTTCCTGCTGTATGAAGTGCATCAGCGTATTCCGCTGCTGCGTTTCCTGTTCTCCGGTAAATCACAAAAACCGGTGGTGGTGCCCTCTTCCCGCTGACGCCTGCACAGCAGCGCGCCCGCCCCGGTGACCGGGACGGGCGCGTTTTTATTCTATGGCCTGCACAGGCGCTTAAGGCTGGGTGGTATCGATGGTCGGCACCACGGACATCCCGACTTTCAGGCGCTGTACCTGCGGCTGATTGGCCTCCAGCACGATTTTCACCGCCAGGCGCTGGGCCACTTTGGTGTAGTTGCCGGTGGCGTTATCCGCCGCAATCGGCGAGAAGGTGGCGCCGGTGGCCGGGGCGATGCTCTCCACATGACCATGCAGCACCACGTCCGGCAGGGCATCCACACGCAGGCTGACCGGCTGGTTCGGTACTACGTTGCCCAACTGGGTCTCGAGGTAGTTCGCCACAATATAGGCACGCTGCAGCGGCACCACCGCCAGCACCCGGGTACCGGCGCTGACATAGGCACCGACCCGCAGCGAACGCTGCCCTACGGTACCGGCCACCGGCGCGGTAATGTGGGTGTATGAGAGGTTCAGCTTCGCCTGGCTGAGATCGGCCGTGGCGGCGTCAATCGCGGCCAGCGCTTCGGCACGTTCCGCCTTCAGCACATCCACTTCCTGCTGGGCCGCTTCGAGTGCCGCCGCATCGCTCTGGTGCGCGGCCGCTTTCTCACGGTAGGTCGCGTCTGACTCGTCACGCTGGTCGGCGGTACCGGAGCCTTGCTGTAACAGCCGGCGGTAACGGTCGGCGCTCTGGCGCGCATAGTTCATCCCGGCCACGCTGGAACTCAGTGCCGCCTGCGCCTGAAGGATCATCTGCTGCTGTTTAATCAGCTGCGCATCCAGGCTTTTGAGCTGCGCCTGTTTGCTCTCCAGCGTGGCCTGAGCGGTATTCAGCGCATTGATGTAATCACGGTCATCAATCCGGGCCAGCAGTTGCCCGGCCTCGACCTGCTGGTTATCTTCTACCCGGACTTCGGCGATATGCCCCGAAATGCGCGGGGCCACCAGCGTGTAATCCGCAGTGACGTAAGCATCATTAGTGGTTTCATGGCCGTGGCCGGCCATACGCCACACCACAAAGCCGGCCAGCAGGGCAATCAGGATCACTGCCACCAGCAGCGGAATACGTTTTGAAGATGTTGCTAACATGGTTCCCTTCTCTTAACGCTCACTCTGAGCGGACATAACGGCAATCAACGGTTGACCAGCGACTGTGGCGGATAGGTCCGCTGCGGCAGCAGCGCCGCCAGGAGAATCAACCCCAGCGCCACGCCCATGATCATCAAATAGGTATCACTCAGGCCGAGGATGGTGGCCTGATGCTTCGCCAGGGTGGAGAAGCGCGCCAGCACCTCGCTGGAGACAGCGCTGCCGTCGGCATTCAGCGGGGCCGGTGGCGCGCGGTTGCCGTCATAGGGTTGCGACAGCAGGTAACTCACCGACCCGGCGTGATCCAGCAACACATGGGAATGGAACTTCTCCCGGTGGCTGATAAAGGTTTCCAGCAGCGCCGACCCCGCCACGCTGCCCAGCCCGCGCACGGTGTTGAACATCGCGGAGGCGAATGGCCCCTCAGGCGGCTGCACCACGCTGGTGGCACTCATCAGGATCGGGATCACCGCCATCGGCTGTGCCACGGCCTGTATCGCCTGCAACCAATAGAAGTTGTCCTGCACCCAGGCGCTGTTAATCTCTGACCCGCAATAACAGGCAAAGGCCAGCAGCCCCAGCCCGGTTGCCAGTACCCAGCGGCTGTCCACCCAGCGCAGGTTACAGACCGCCGCCACCAGCGGGGCCATCACGAGTTGCGGCACACCGATGGTCAGGGCCAGCGGCCCCATTTCGGCGGCACGGAAACCGTTCACAGACATCAGGTAATTCGACGGCAGCGCCGAACCGGAGAGGTAGACCACCATCAGCCCGGCCAGCGTCAGCAGGCCATGCGCCAGGTTGCGCCGTTTCAGCATCTGTAACTTAAACAGCGGCAGCGGGTGATACCATTCGTTGATCAGGAACACCGTGAGCAGCACCCCCGCGCCAAACAGCAGCGCACAGATCTGCGTGGACTCGAGCCAGTCCTGCCGCTCGCCCTGCTGCAACGCCAGTACCAGCATCGCCACCCCGCTGCAGCCGGTTATCATGCCGAAGGCGTCAATCTGCTTCAGCCGCTCCAGCCGCAACGGATCCTGCGGGATGCCGTGGCTGATCATGGCGAAGGCCAGCAGGCACGGCGGGATCACCTGCCAGTAAACAAACTGCCAGCCGACATGATCGGTCCACAGTGCGGCCAGCGAGGTCGCCATATTCGGGCCAAAGGTGGCGCTGAGCGCATAGGCCCCCAGCCCATACAATTTAAAGCCGGGCGGCAGGAAGCGCAGCGCCACCGTCATCAACAGCGGCGGCAGCGCCCCGCCAAACAGCCCCTGGATCACCCGCAGGGCGATAAACAGCGGCAGGTTGGGTGCAAACGGGATCAGCGCGCCCAGCAGGCCGAAGCCCAACACCATGGACATGGCAAAGCGGCGCATGGAGAAGGTCATCGCCAGCCAGGGAGCCAGCATCATCGCGGCCACTTCCGCCGCCTGATAGCCGCCAACCAGCCACGAACCCTCGTCACTGCCGATGCTCAGCGCGCCCCGCACATCACTCAGGGCGATGTCCGTGACCCGGTCATTCAGGCCGGATGAGAGGGCGGCAATCAACACGCCGATAAGCCCTGTCACCAGCCGCCCGGTAAAGGGCTGGGCCACCGGGGCAGCGGGAGGGGTACCGCCGGCACTGGCCGGCGGCACACTGACTACACTCATAAATAAACTCATCTGTTTTACGCGCGCTGCTTTCGGTTGCCGCGAAGGCAACACGCCATACGTCATAACACAACAGGAAGCAGAGGCGGATAATGGCAGGTAAAGTGCCGGCATCATCATGTGATGGCGGTCACTTTGAGAATACTACAATACGGTGCGGTGTATTGCAATGCGGTACGCGTTGAGTTTAGCTGCAGAATACCGTTAAATACCTGCGGTTTTTACCTTAAAAGGAAGCGTAGTGTGACAACCCATGACAGCCATGCCACCGATGAGGAGCGCAGCGGCGGCATTCAGGTGATCTCCCGCGCGGCGACGATTCTTAATGCCCTGGGTGCGCATCCGGAAGGGATGAGCCTGGGGGCAATCGCCCAGGCGGTGGCCCTGCCCCGCTCCACGGTGCAACGCATTGTCGCGGCGCTGGCAGATGAAGGCATGGTGCGCAGCCACGGCAACAGCGGCTTTCGCCTCGGCCCGACCCTGTTGCGGCTGGTCGCCACCGTACACAGTGACATCATCGCCATTGCCACACCGTTTTTGCAGGCGTTATGCAACGAGACCAATGAGACGGTGACGCTGGCGCGCCCCAGCGGGCGGCAGATTGCGATTGTCCACATGGTGGTGGCGAACCGTGAACTGCGCGTGGTGCCGCGTTTCGGCCTTAACCTGCCGATTTACAGCACCTCCGGCGGCCGGGCGCTGCTGGCCCTGAGCAGTGATGACGAAGTCCGGCGCTTGCTGGGTAACGTATTTGAACCGGTGACGGCCAACACCGTGTGTGACATTGAGACGTTGCTGACAAAATTAGAGGGGGTGCGGCAAGATGGCGTGGCCGTGGAACACGGCGAAACGCTGGAGGGTATTTCATCCATGGGCATCGCGGTTGATACGCTGCTCGGGCGCTATTCCGTCTCCCTGCTGGTGCCGACAGACCGCCTGCACCGGCACTTTCCGGCCCTGCATACCGCCATTCTGGCATGCCGGGCTTCATTAATGGGCGAAGTCGGCAGGCTGGATCGCCGCTGAGACCGGCGCATGCCGGTAAAAAGGAGTCACTATGTTTACCCATATTTTGCTGGCCGTGGACGGTTCACGCCAGACCCGGCGCGTGGTTGACCTGGCCGCCGGGCTGGCGGCCGCCTCCGGTGCCCGCATCTCCGTAACCTGCTGCGTGGATGCCTCCTATGCCGTAGACAGCGGCAGTGACCCGGCCGGGGAAGTCACCCTGTATCAGCCCGCTTGTGAAGAGGAGAGCGCGGCGGCCCGCATTGTGCGCGAGGCGATGACGCAATTGCATTCACTGGGCGATAAGGTGACCGGGCAGATTATTGTCGGGGATGCGGCGCAGGCGCTGGTGGCTGAAGCCACAAAGCAGCAGGCATCAGTGATTGTGATGGGGCATCGCCATCGCGGTCTGGTTGACCGCTTGCTGAAGGGTTCCGTGTGTGCGGATATCATGGCCACGGCACCTTGCCCGGTGCTGGTCGAGGTGCGTGACTGACTCAGCGCGACTGCCCTCACACCCGCAGAAAAAAGAACCGACAGATTAAAGATATTCCTATTGACATAAGCAAAATTTATAATTCATTTTCATCATTTTCTTATATTTTATAGGTTGGCTAAAGGTTAGACTGTTAAATGCATTACGGTATGTTATGTCCCCTTTAACACAAGGAGTTAGCTATGAAGAAAGTGATGACCGCTGCAGCCATTGCGCTTTACCTGGCCGGGGCGTCCGCAGCCTTTGCCGCGACCACTGCCGGCGCTGAAATTGCCGCAGGCACCGCGACAGGGGCCGCTTCTGCCACCGACGCGACCCTGCTCTCCGGCGGCGTTGCTGCTGCCGCGGCGGCCAGCGATCCGAGCGGCGGCACCGGCATTTCAACGGCCACCTCGACCTCAACCACGACCCAAACCCGCTAAGGGCCGTGTGCAGCACAGGGTGCGCGTTAACGCGTTGCCATCAAACCAGCCTGGCGGCTGGTTTTTTTATGCAAAAAAAAGCTGCCTGATACACATCGGCAGCCTGGAAATATCGCTGGGGTAACGCTGTTATTATGTGTACACCCTGGTGTTGGCCGTACAATTATTTATCCCCGGAAATTAATTGACGCCCATTCTTTCCGCCCAATGGGCAATTTGTTCACGGTATATAAAGGTGACCTCATTGACCATAGGCTGGTTAATTGAGGTCGTGATCATCGCCAGGCAAGGATAATCCAATGGCCGTAAATCAAAGAGATATTCATCGAGCTCTTCGTTGGATAATAATGAGGTGCCATCGATATCATCGATCATAAAATAATGTGTCATCATCCAATTACGGTATTCAAAAGCGTTAGTTAACAATTGCATGGCGTGGCCTTTCAGCTAAAACAGACTCCGGCAGGGGCGGCAACGCTTTATCTCGCTGCTCACCCGGCTCTTAACGCATCCCCGCGTTAATCAGGCGTTCCGTTGCTCTCTTTATATTGAAAATAACAAAACAGCAACAGTGAAGCAATAAAGAAAATTTAAATTTTCGTTTTTAATTAAATTTTATCGTAAACGTCGAAATTCTCTACAATAATATTGTTATCATGAATTAATACGAGCCGTTAAATATTAGAATTCTATTGATTGTGTTAATTTGTTAACAGCTAATCATTTTCCTGCACGCACAAAAAAACCGCCGCAGCGGTTTTTGGATTTATCCGTGATGGCCCGGGTCAGATTTTGCAGCCTTCACACTCATCTTCACCGCCCACGACATCAGGCAGTTCAGCGGCTTTTTTCTCGGTTTTCTCAGCGGCTTTCGCCAGCTCGGCGTCGATGTCGAAATCGAAAATATCATCACTCATGGTGGCTCTCCTCACAGTTGTGCAGCCCGGCAGTATACCTGACACACCGCCGTCTGTACCGGATTGCGCACAGATTGCTACCTGTTCACAATCCCGGCAGTTAGCGGCGGTTGATTTGCATACCTGCCGGGTCGGTACCATAGTTAACAGGTCAACATCAACACAACCAGAGGATCATCTCTGGCGATCGCAATAAGGGAGAGTTTGAATGACCGATATGAATAATGTTAAATCCTGGGCCAATGTCAGGGATACATCGATCGAGATTGCAGAAGCGATTTTTGAGCTGGCTAATGACGACGAAGTCCTGGCGCAGAAAATCTGGGAAGAAGGCAATGATGAAGTCTTGCTGAAGGCGTTTGAAAAAACAGATGCCGATCACCTGTTCTGGGGCGAAGAGAAGATTGACCGCAAGAACGTGTGATACCGCCGGGGCTGCCGCCGGTTGCGGCGGCAGCCCGGTTAGCTGCCGAAGCCGAACCCCATCTGGTGGGCCCAGTCAAAAATCTGTTCTTTGTAGATGAATTTCGGTTCGCACACCGCCGGTTCCCCTTTGGTTTGCACCATCACGGCAATACAGGGGTAGGCCGTTGGGCGGGCATCAAAGATAAAATCCTCGATTTCCTGCTCCACAAACAGCGTAGTGTCCCGTGGCTCCCGCACCATAAACAGTTCCGCCATAATCCAGCCGCGGTAATCTGCCTCATTTTGCAACATTTGCATCACTGGCTCCCTGGTTAGGCCTGGCTAGGTTAGTGCCACTCATCGCCGCCACAACATGGGCAGACCTCGGCACGGCTTACAGACATCGCCGCGCAGCCATCAGTCTCCCACTCCACCCGCAGCGGCTGGCCATTATCGTCAGCGGCACTGAGGTAACGCGGGTAATGCTGCGCCTGACCGGACATGGTTTCGGTGATGATCAGGCGATCGCCGGCGTAGATGCGTGCGGTGGCGCGCGCATCCTGTTTACCGTCGGCACTTTCCTGATAGAGGTGATGAATGGTGAGCTTGATCTTCTGCACGCCGGCTCCTGATCGGGACAACGCATTGATTGCGTGAATAGGTATAGTCTACCCGATCCGGTGCCGCCAGGGATATGCGCAATGTGCATATCCCTGTTTCTCAATGGGCGGGGTGCTGCCGGCCGGCGTGGGCCAGTGGGGCGGGCTGCCTGGCCTGCTTGCGTGCCAGGTCATAGATATCATAGAAATCGATGTTGCCCTTGTGGCGGATGATTTCCTGCATCCGCGCTTTAATCCGGTTATCCACCTGCGGATGCGCCAGGATCTCTTCTACCGCGTTCACCGGCACTTCACGGCTGAAATACCATTCGCCGTTGTAACACACCCGCAGATCCAGCACGCCGATGTCCTCATAGCGGTAGACCGGTTTGATGTCCATCAGCAGGCCGCCGGAGACCAGCACCAGAAATGCGGTGAAACCGGCAAACCACCCCAGCCCCATGTAAGGGGAGCAGTACATGACAATGCCCACGGCCAGGTAACCGGCCAGCATCGCCAGACAGAGCCAGGGGTGTTTGGTAAAGAATTCCGTATTGAAACGCGCCTTACCGTCACGGCGTTCCTGTTGGTTAATCTGCTGGATCTCTCTGACCAGGATGGTCTTGATGGCGTCCATCGTGTCACCCTCATGGGAAGTGTTGGAAATAGGCCAGTGTTGGAAACAGGCCTGTGTCAGGACGCATAGCGTAGCACAGTGACTGTTATAGCCTGCATAGCAGTTCAGGGATATTCACCGCAGAACTGTTATAGCCCTTACACTGCATATGGGCATCACCCACTCTCATAAAATGAGTTTCATTAATCGTTCCAGGTAAAAGCCAGCGTATTATTTTCTGCCAGGCCATTCTTTTTTATTTTATATTTTTCTCGTTGAACTGCCGTTTACGTTGGTAACTGGTTATTTTCCGCATTACGTATTATCTGCGTTAACTTATTACCCCCTATTTATACGCATATATTTCCGCCTTTCTCGACCTGAAAATAAAATACCTTATAAGTAGATGATTTTTATCAGTGAATTAATATGTTCCTTTTTTATTCTGTTTATCGCAGAAAACCTGACTATCTTTCTACTATTGCCTGCGCCGCCCTATTTCAGCGGGTATTCTCTTTCCTCTTTTCCGGGCAGCCATCTGAAAAATTAACGTAAGGTAAATTATGACAACGGATTCAGAAAGTCAGAAAGTGGGGCTTATTCCCGTTACCCTGATGGTGTCCGGGAATATTATGGGTTCCGGCGTTTTCCTGCTGCCGGCGAATCTGGCCGCCACCGGGGGAATTGCTATCTGGGGCTGGCTGGTGACGATTCTCGGGGCGCTGGCGCTGTCGATGGTTTATGCCAAAATGTCCTCGCTTGATCCCAGCCCCGGCGGTTCTTATGCCTATGCCCGCCGCGCGTTCGGGCCGTTTATCGGTTACCAGACCAATGTGCTCTACTGGCTGGCGTGCTGGATCGGCAACATTGCGATGGTGGTGATCGGCGTGGGCTACCTGAGCTACTTCATTCCACTGCTCAAAGAGCCTGTCCCGCTGACCATCGCCTGTGTGGCGATCCTCTGGCTGTTCGTGCTGCTGAATATTGTCGGCCCGAAGATGATCACCCGGGTGCAGGGGGTGGCGACTGTGCTGGCGCTGGTGCCCATTGTAGCCATTGCGTTGTTCGGCTGGTTCTGGTTCCAGGGGGAAACCTATATGTCTGCCTGGAACGTCAGCGGCATGGGGCCGGTTGGGGCGATCCAGAGCACGCTGAGCGTGACCCTCTGGTCATTTATCGGGGTGGAAAGCGCGTCGGTGGCCGCAGGCGTGGTGAAAAACCCAAAACGCAATGTGCCGGTTGCCACCGTCGGTGGGGTACTGATTGCCGCGGTCTGTTATGTGCTCTCCACCACCGCCATTATGGGCATGATCCCCAATGCTGAGCTGCGCCTCTCTACCTCGCCGTTTGGTGATGCGGCCCGGCTGGCGCTGGGCGACCTGGCCGGCGGCACCGTGGCCCTGTGCGCTGCGCTGGGCTGCCTCGGTTCCCTCGGCGGCTGGACGCTGCTGGCCGGCCAGACGGCGAAGGCCGCCGCCGATGACGGACTGTTCCCGCCTGTTTTCGCCAAAGTAAACAAAAACAATGTGCCGGTCGCCGGGCTGCTGATTATCGGCGTGCTGATGACCATTTTCCAGATAACCAGCATCTCCCCCAATGCGACGGCGCAATTTGCGCTGGTCTCTTCGGTGTCCGTGATCTTTACGCTGGTGCCCTACCTCTACACCTGTTCAGCCTTGCTGCTGGTGGGCCACGGCCACCTCGGCCACCGCCATACGATTTACTTTCTCATTACCCTGCTGGCGTTTGTCTACTGCATCTGGGCGGTGATCGGCTCCGGCGCACAGGAGGTGATGTGGTCCTTTGTGGCGGTGATGGTGATCACCTCCATGTATACCGTGAACTACAACCGGCGGCATAGAAATCCCTTCCCGCTCGATCGCCCATTTGTACGCGACGATGACTAAGTGCCCCCGGTAACAGGGTGGGCAGGCCACGATGACGTTGACAGAGGCAGGCAGCATGATTGATTTAGGCACCCACAAGAAACGTAAAGTCCTGGTAGTGGACAGCAATATTCTGGACAGCAACACCGCCAACAGCCGCGCGGTGCAGGAGTTGATCACCGCGTTGCAGGGCGTCAATCTGGACGTGATCCCCGCGGCCACCTTTGAGGACGGCAAAGCTACGGTGATGTCTGACGCTTCGCTCTGCTGCATCTTTGTTGACTGGACTTCCGGCGGCAACGATGACGACTCCCACAGCCAGGCGTCCGCACTGCTCAGGGAGATCCGCTACCGCAACAAGGAGGTGCCGGTGCTGCTGATGGCGGAACACTCCTGCATCGACAGCTTAACACTGGACATCATGCGCATGGTGAATGAGTTCGTCTGGATGCATGAAGACACGGCCGACTTTATCGCCGCCCGAGCCAAAGCGCTGATCGCCAAATATTATGACCAGCTGCTGCCGCCCTTCACCAAGGCGCTGTTCCACTACACGCTGGAATCCCCGGAGTACTCCTGGGCCGCACCGGGCCACCAGGGTGGCGTCGCATTCACCAAAAGCGCCGTCGGGCGTGAGTTCCTCGACTTCTTTGGAGAAAATCTGTTCCGCACCGATACCGGCATCGAACGATCTGCCATGGGGTCGCTGCTCGACCACAGCGGGCCGATAAAGGCCTCCGAAACCTATGCCGCCAAGGTATTCGGCGCGCACCAGAGCTATTCGGTGCTCAACGGCACGTCCGGCTCTAACCGGGCGATCATGGCGGCGGTGATTGGCGACCGGCAAGTCGCGCTGTGTGACCGTAACTGCCATAAATCGATTGAGCAAGGGCTGGTAATGACCGGTGCGCTGCCGGTCTTCTTTGTGCCGACCCGCAACCGCTTCGGCATTATCGGGCCGATCCCCAAACAGCAGTTCCGGGCGGACGACATCCGCGCCAGAATTGCCGCCCACCCGCTGATTGAGCAGGCCGCCGACCGCACGCCGGTGTATGCGGTGGTCACCAACTGCACCTATGACGGTATGTGCTACCACGCCGGGCAGGCGCAGGATCTGCTCGCCGAGAGCGTGGACCAGATCCATTTTGATGAGGCGTGGTACGCGTATGCCCGCTTTAACCCCTTCTACCAGCACCGCTATGCCATGCGCGGTGACCCGGCGGATCACGACCCAAACGGCCCAACGGTGTTTGCCACCCACTCCACCCATAAGCTGCTGGCCGCACTGTCGCAGGCCTCTTACATCCATATCCGGAATGGCCGCAAGCCGGTGGTGCACTCCCGCTTCAATGAGTCCTACATGTTGCAGGCTACCACCTCGCCGCTCTATGCGATTATCGCGGCCAATGAAGTCGGGGCCGCGATGATGCGGGGCGGCCAGGGGCAAACCCTGACGCAGGAGGTGATCAACGAGGCGGTGGATTTCCGGCTGGCGCTGGCCAAGGTCAACGCCACCTTCCACGACCGGGGCGAATGGTTTTTTGCGCCGTGGAATGCCCCGGAGGTCACTGACCCGGAAACCGGCAAAAAGATCCCGTTCCGGATGGCCTCAAAAGCGCAACTCACCACCGACCCACGTTGCTGGGTGCTGAAACCCGGCGAACGCTGGCACGGCTTTGATCAGCTGGAGGATGAGTGGTGCATGCTCGACCCGATCAAGGCCGGGATCCTGTCGCCCGGCATGAATGATGACGGCACCCTGATGGAGACCGGCATCCCGGCGGCGATGGTGACCGCCTTCCTGACCCAGCACGGGGTTGTGCCGTCGCGCACCACGGACTTTATGGTGCTCTGTTTGTTCTCCGTTGGGATTACCAAAGGGAAATGGGGCACGCTGATTAACGTGCTGCTGGAGTTCAAACGCCACTATGACGAAAACACGCCGGTCACGGCCTGTCTGCCGGATCTGGCCGGAGGCTATCCGGCGCGCTACGCGGGGATGGGGCTGAACGACCTTTGTGACGAGATGTTCAACTACATGAAGACCAGCCAGATGGACAAGCTGCAATCCGAGGCGTTTGGCCGGTTGCCGGAGCCGGTGGTGTTGCCGCGTCAGGCGTTTCAGGCTCATATGGCCGGGCACTGCGAGCATCTGCCGCTCAGCCGGCTCGCCGGGCGGATCTCCGCCGTGGGGGTCATCCCTTACCCGCCCGGCATTCCGATCGTGATGCCCGGTGAACGTTTCGGCAGTGACGAAGAGCCCTGGTTGCAGTACATCCGCAGTATTGCCGAATGGGGAGAAAAATTTCCGGGCTTTGAAAAAGAGCTGGAAGGGGCTGAAATGATTGACGGCACATACCATATCTGGGTGCTGGAGAAGGATGCCGGCTAACCTTGGGTAAAAAAACGCCAGCCTGCTGGCTGGCGAAAATACTGGAAGCAATGTGAGCAATGTCGTGCTTTCCCTACGGCATGAGCAGCCGTACCGGAAAGCGACTTGATGATAACGATTATCATTCCATAAAGTAAAGTGCTTTTTTTTTCACCCCTTCCTCCAGGGCCATCCAGCCCCGGTGCCCGCTCAGGTGCTGTCCCAGCATTTCTGCCCCGCTGAACGATGATTTACGCTAATGTTATAGCAATATCCTTAATAAGCTTGTTGGCATCGTTCTGAGGCGGGGGTAGTCTGGCAAGAGGCATATAATGGAGGGGCATATCATGAGCATCAGTGTCAATTCTTTGGTCAAGCATAAAACCGGTGAGATCGTAGGCCGGGTTATTTCCATGCTTTCCAATCAGGAAAAACCCTGGGCGATGGTTGACTGGGGTAACAGCGGCATCTCAATGCATGCGTTGAGTGATTTGATTGAAGTAAGCCAGGAGAATCGCCGTTTATAATTCCCCGGCCTGCCCTTTTTTATCTGCCTTCTGTGTTACGCCTGTCTGTTGAGCTTCCCTTCACAATGACTGCGAAGCCCGCATGATTTCCTGCTGCCTGGCCCAGCCTGTTGCCGGAAAAATGAAACATGCGCCGTGTCACACCACCCGCCGCAACTGCTTGATCTTCAATACCAGCTCATTTCACCCATCCTGATCATTTATTTCTTTACCAACCAACAAAGAAATATTAATTTCATTTAAAA
This sequence comes from Chimaeribacter californicus, assembly GCF_002858675.1. Taxonomy (GTDB): domain Bacteria; phylum Pseudomonadota; class Gammaproteobacteria; order Enterobacterales; family Enterobacteriaceae; genus Chimaeribacter; species Chimaeribacter californicus. The sequence goes on along the minus strand of NZ_PJZF01000001.1, from coordinate 178,600 downwards.
CCAGATAATTCACCCACCACATCGTTTAAAGGCGCCATCCCTCCTTTTTTAGCGCTATTTTGCCGTAATACACTGCTATTTTATGAGCCAGCACACAAAATTAAATTTCCAATATTTTAATAAATGAAATTTTCTGTCTATAACTATCTGTCGCTCACGATCTGCAACAAGTTATCTACAACCATGGCGTCATTTGTTAACGAATTTTTTGATGTGATGTTTTTTATCTTACTCCCTTGTAACGACCAGACCCTGCAAGACCACTGGAGCTATCATGGAACAATACATAACAACCAACCCTGCTTCTGGGCCAAACAGTCAAACCAAAACCGAACCCTTCGTTAAAATTATCGTGCTGATCTCCACGCTGGGTGGCCTGCTGTTCGGCTATGACACCGGCGTGATCTCCGGTGCCCTGCTGTTTATGGGCCAGGAACTGCACCTGACGCCCTTTACCACCGGGCTGGTGACCAGTTCCCTGCTGTTTGGCGCAGCCTTTGGGGCGCTGATGGCCGGCCATCTGGCAGATGCCGCGGGACGCAAAAAGATCATCCTGTTTCTGGCGGTGATTTTTGCTGTCGGTGCTATCGGCACCTCGCTGGCCCCGGATGTCACCTGGATGATCGCCTTCCGGCTGGTGCTGGGCGTCGCCGTGGGCGGCGCAGCGGCCACGGTACCGGTCTATATTGCGGAGATTGCCCCGGCCAACCGCCGCGGGCAGCTGGTGACGCTGCAGGAGCTGATGATTGTCTCCGGCCAGATGCTGGCCTACATCTCCAATGCCACCTTCCATGAGCTTTGGGGCGGGGAATCCACCTGGCGCTGGATGCTGGCGATCGCCACTATTCCAGCCGTGCTGCTGTGGTTCGGTATGCTGTTTATGCCGGACTCCCCGCGCTGGTATGCCATGAAGGGACGCATGGCTGAGGCGAGAAAAGTGCTGGAGCGCACCCGTTCCACGCAGGATGTGGAATGGGAGATGACAGAGATTGAGGAGACCATTGAAGAAAACCGCCATCAGGGCAAAGGCCGCCTGCGTGACCTCGCCACACCGTGGTTAATGAAGCTGTTCCTGCTGGGCATCGGGATTGCGGTTATCCAGCAACTCACCGGCGTCAACACCATTATGTATTATGCGCCGACCATGCTGGAAGCTACCGGCCTGAGCACCGATGCTGCTCTGCTGGCGACCATCGCCAATGGGGTGATTTCCGTGGCCATGACCTTTGCCGGCATCTGGCTGCTGGGCAAAATCGGCCGCCGGCCGCTGGTGCTGATTGGGCAGATAGGCTGTACCTGCTGCCTGTTCTTCCTGGGCGCGGTCTGTATCCTGATGCCGGAAACGGTGGGCGGCCTGCCTAACCTGCTGCGCAGTTATCTGGTGCTGGCCGGGATGCTGATGTTCCTGAGCTTCCAGCAGGGCGCGCTCTCACCGGTGACCTGGCTGCTGCTCTCTGAAATCTTCCCGATCCGCATGCGCGGCATCTGTATGGGGGCTTCCGTCTTTGCCATGTGGATCGCCAATTTCTTGATCTCACTGGCATTCCCGATGTTGCTGGCCGGCGTGGGGCTGGCCGGGGCGTTCTTCACTTTTGCCTGCATCGGCATCGCCGGGTCGCTGTTTGTGGTGCTGTGTGTACCGGAGACCCGGGGCCGCAGCCTGGAGCAGATCGAGCACTATTTCCGCGATCGTTACCAGTCTTCGCCTGTCAGCCCGCGCCTTTCCACCGGGCATAAACGCAAGGCCTGACAGCAAAAAGCCCACCTTCCGGTGGGCTTTTTCGTGATGCATGATACAGCCGGGCTTAATGCGGCTGATCGTTAACGCGGCTGTCGTGCGGCGCATTAGCTTTCTTCGGCACCGGCTTTTTCACGGCTTTTTTCTTCACATGATGCACCGGCTTATGGCTGACGGGTTTCACCGGGTGGGCTGCGCGGTGTGCGTGGCTCAGTTCAGCTTTGTTAACCGGGGTCGCGTCAGCGTGCATCGGTTCTGCCATAGCGGCACTGCTCAGGGCTAACAGCGATCCCAGCATCACTGATTTCATTACCTTCATTCTTACCTCTGTGTCTGTTTGTTCAACGATTCATTCGCCGGATAGAGAGTACAGGGTTTGCCTGTAAGGATTCCGGCAGCAGAATGTAACAACATGCTAACCCAACACCGGTAAAATCAGGGGCATAGCATCTTCAGGCAGGACGGGGGGCTCAGCGGCTGAAAAGCGGGGGAGTGAAAACGCTCACTTGCGAAAACCATTGTTACGGCATGTTAATAACCCTGCCGGAACCGATTTTCTGGTCTATGCTTTTAATACGTTCACTCACAAATGGAGTTTGCATATGTTTGATAAAGTAAAAGATAAAGCAGAAGAAGCTGTGGGTGCGGGCCAGGAACAGTTTGGTCGCGCAACTGATGACAGCAAGACTCAATTTGAAGGGGCTGTGCGTAAGAACCTTTCCCAGGCTTCTTATGCTGTCAATGACGCGGTAGACACCGTGAAACGCACAACGTCTGACAACCCGGTACCGGCACTGCTGGTGGCCGCAGGGGTTGGTTTCGTTCTGGCAAAACTGCTGGGCGGCCGCCGTTAATCACTGGTGATGACGCTCTGTGTAAGCCCGGCCTGGCCGGGCTTTTTTACGTCTGGCTGTGATGCTGCGCTAACGGTAAGGGGACATCGGCTGCGTTTATCTCTCCCATTTTTTTAATTTGTCTATTACCCCGATCAAAGAATTGATAGAAAAGTGCAAAATCAATACAATAATGACATTGTGTAAACGACAGGTAATAGATGTGTCTGCTCATACCGCCTGGGAAGCGTTAAAAACCATTTTCCTTATCGGCTTTGCCCTCTCCGCCCTTTTTACCTTACTGATCAGCCGTGATTCCTCATTCAGGATCCGGTTATTTACGTCCGGCATTATTGGCCTGACCTGGCCGCTGAGTTTTCCGGTCGTCCTGCTGTTTTCCCTGTTCTGAGCCGTCAGGCTGAGGCCATCACCAGCAGGTAACGGCAGGGCTGGCTGCCCGGGTTGGCAAACGTCAGCGGTGCATCGACACCGAAACTCAGGCAATCCCCCGCGGCCAGCACATAGCGCGCTTTACCATATGTCAGCGTGACGGTGCCCTCACATACCCATAATTGCTGCCGATAAGGCGCGGCGTTCCAGCGGGGATAGTTGATTCTGGCCCCGGCCGGCAGCGTGATTTCTACCAGTTCCGCCCCCTGCCCCGCGTTTTTTTCACTGACCTGCCGCCGCAGATAGCCGAGATCGGGATCGCGCCAGACCGGTTGTTCATCGCGGCGGCGCAGGGGATGGGGCTGCGGTTCTTGTGCAGTGATCAATTCAGCCAGCGAAATACCCAGCCCGGCCGCCAGCCGCCCCAGGGTGGCTGCACTGGGGCTGCTTGCCTGGCGTTCAATTTTTGAAATCATCGCTTTACTCACCCCTGATTGCTGCGCCAGCATGTCAATGCTCCAGCCCTTTTCCTTGCGCCGGGCGTATAACTGGCCGGCGATAATCTCATCAATTGACATGGCTCATGCCCGCGTTTACTTTAGGAGAATAATATCCATTATAGTAAACAGCACAGCAGGAGTGTTCAAGATGAAGTGGGTTGAATGCAGTGAAGAGCGGCATGCAGAGGCGATTCTGGCCATTTTTAATGAGGCGATCCTCACCTCCACGGCCTTGTACGATTATCAACCCCGGCCGCTCTCTGCGATGCGCACCTGGTTTGCCGTAAAACGGGACAATGGCTTTCCGGTAATCGGCCTGGAAGATGAGCACGGTAACCTGCTGGGCTTTGCCAGCTACGGCACCTTCCGCCCGTTCCCCGCCAACAAATACACCGTCGAGCACTCGCTGTATGTCCACCCGGATCACCGGGGGCGCGGGCTGGGCCGCCGGCTGCTGGAGCGGCTGATCGCCGAAGCGCAGGCACGCCAGGTGCATACGCTGGTCGGCGGCATCGACAGCACCAACCAGGGCAGCATCGCGCTGCACGAGCGCCTTGGCTTCAGCCACTGCGGTACAGTGCGGCAGGCGGGTTATAAATTTGACCGCTGGCTCGATCTCGCCTTTTACCAGTTATTGTTGCCGACACCAGACCAGCCGATCGCCGCCCTCTAAGTTTCCTATACTTAGCCTGTTGGCAATAACAGGAGGCATTATGTGCGGACGCTTTTCACAGCATCAGACGAGGTCAGACTACCTGGAGGCACTGGCCCCGGGCATCGCCTTCAGTGGCGGCCTGGATCCCGTGCCGATTGACCGCTATAACGTGGCACCCGGCACCCGGGTGCTGCTGCTGAACCAGCGCAATGACCAGTTGCATCTGGATCCGGTGCGCTGGGGCTACCAGCCGCACTGGGCCAAAGAGGCGCACCGGCCACCGGTGATCAATGCCAGGGTGGAGACTGCGGCCGAAAGCCGGATGTTTAAACCGCTCTGGCAACATGGCCGGGCGCTGGTGATGGCGGACGGCTGGTTTGAGTGGAAAAAAGACCCGGAAGACGCTAAGCGTAAACAACCCTACTTTATTTATCACCAGCGCCGTACGCCGATTTTCTTTGCAGCCATCAGCAAATTCCACCCGGATGCCCCAGAGCCGCCGGATGACGACGGTTTTGTGATTATTACCGCCGCCTCTGATGCCGGGCTGCTCGACATTCATGACCGCCGCCCGCTGGTCTTGACGCCGGACGCGGCGCGCGCCTGGCTTGATCCCACCCTGAGCCCGCAGGAAGCCGAGACGCTGGCTACGGAAGGTGCCGTGCCGGTGGAGCAGTTCAGCTGGCACCCGGTTGACAAGGCGGTCGGCAACCCGCACCACGACGGGCCGGCGATGCTGGAGCCCATTGATAATCCGCTGGTCTGACAGACCGTGGAGGAAACATGCTGAATATCAACGCCCTTAGCCATATCTACCATAATCTGCCGGAGCTGATTGAAGAAACCGCCGGCCAGAGCGGCACCAATCTGGCCAGCGCACGCGGCGTGGCCCGGCAGATTATGGCGGAAAAGACTTTGGCCAACCTCTCACCGGCCCAGATGAAAGTCTTTGATCAGGCTCTGCGCCCGCTGATAGAAAATGCCCAATGGGATAACCACTGGGAGCAGGAGTAAGCCACTACGCCCTACGCGGCAGCTGACCAGCGGTAAAATTTGCTGTCTACCGCCATGCGCGGGAACGCCGCAGGCAAGGTATTGGCAGCCACCTCACTGAACCCCTGCTTCTCATAAAAGCGTTGGGCGGCCAGGAATTTGTCAGTCGTACCCAGATAAATATCACGGATGTCCACCTCCGCGGCGTGGCGGAACAACGCAGCCAGTAACTGGGGCGCGACTGACCACGCCCGGCCCCGGTAGGCGGCGGTGACAAACATTTTACGCAGGGCAGCCTGCTGGTTACCGATGTCTTTCAGCCCCAGCGTACCGATAATCTCACTCCCACAGCGTGCTACCCAGAATTCCCCGCCATCACATTGATAAAACCCGGGGATATCGCTGAGATCCGGCTGCTGTTCTGCGGTAATGGCGATACCGAATTCCTGATTCTGAATAGGCAAAATCACCTTGATCACCTGATCACGGTCTGTGGGCTGGAAACGGCTGATGGTAACAGGGGGCTGGGTATGCGCTGGCATGGTCTGTTCTCCGGAAAAAAGGGAGAGATGAGCGTATAAAAAATGGCTGGCCGTGGCTATGGGCTTTGATGGGATAAAGGGACAAAAACAAAAAAACCGCCTCTCGGCGGTCTACGACATTACTGCTTATTGCTTTATTATTCTTTTACTTTCCGTGGTACCCGGGGCGGGACTTGAACCCGCACAGCCATAAGCCGAGGGATTTTAAATCCCTTGTGTCTACCGATTTCACCACCCGGGCATCGGGAAAAGTGGAGGCGCGTTCCGGAGTCGAACCGGACTAGGCGGATTTGCAATCCGCTACATAACCGCTTTGTTAACGCGCCGTAACTGATTTGCCATTTTCCATGGCTAAACTCGTAATGCTTTCGCTTACCAGCTTATTAAAATTTGGAGCGGGAAACGAGACTCGAACTCGCGACCCCGACCTTGGCAAGGTCGTGCTCTACCAACTGAGCTATTCCCGCATTAATCAGAAGCTACTGATTTTATTATCTTTCAGCAAGCTGTGCTGCCGTCCGATGCGTTGCATTCTACTTACCTGTGCCAATGAGTCAACAGAATTATCAGCGCAAAATGTTCATTTGGCGCTTTTTAAGTCACATCGATCACGGTTCAAGCAAATCTTTCCGGGCTGCGTGCAAATATTGGAACATTGACCAGAAAGTCAGCACCGCCGCGATGTAGAGTGCGATGATCCCTACAAACTCCAGCGAGGGATCGGGCCGCCACAGCAACGCCACCAGCGACAGCATCTGCGCAGTGGTTTTCACCTTACCAACCCAGGAAACCGCCACACTGCTGCGCTTACCGACTTCCGCCATCCACTCCCGCAGCGCTGAGATAATAATTTCACGCGCAATCATGGTCGCGGCCGGCAGGGTTATCCACCAGGCGTGGAAATACTCTGCCACCAGCACCAGCGCAATCGCCACCATGACCTTGTCAGCCACCGGGTCAAGGAAGGCACCAAAGCGTGTGGTTTGCTTCCAGCGGCGGGCCAGGAAACCATCAAACCAGTCAGTGATGGCTGCCACCACGAAGATCAGGGCACAGGCCATGGGCGCCCAGACAAACGGGAGGTAGAACGCCAGCACAAAAAAGGGAATCAAAACCACGCGAAACAACGTGAGGCAAGTCGGTATATTAAATTGCATAGCGCTCAGTAACTGTCTGGCAAAAGGGATTATTGTGAGTATGTTGCTACATTGCCCTTAGTGTTTCAACGCATTGTAGATTTTTTCTGCCAATGCGTGTGAAATACCCGGCACTTTTGCAATTTCCTCGATGCTGGCGTTGAGCAGGGGTTGCAACCCGCCCATATATTTCAGCAATACCTGACGGCGTTTCGGGCCGACGCCTTCAATCGTTTCCAGCGCGCTGGTATTGCGCACTTTCGCCCGTTTTTTCCGGTGGCCGGTAATCGCATGGTTATGTGAGTCGTCCCGGATATGCTGGATGACGTGCAAGGCCGGAGAATCCGGCGGCAGGGACATCCCTTCCCCTTCCGGTTTAAAGAACAGCGTCTCCAGCCCCGCCTTGCGGTCAGTGCCTTTGGCGATGCCGATCAGTTTCGGCCGGGTTTTATCCCAGGTCACATTCAGTTCTGCAAACACATCCATCGCCATGCCCAGCTGCCCTTTCCCGCCATCAATGAAGATCACATCCGGGATTTTATTCTCTTCCAGCGCCTTGCCGTAACGGCGTTTCAGTACCTGCGCCATCGCCGCATAGTCATCCCCCGGCGTAATGCCGGTGATGTTGTAACGGCGGTACTCGGCGCGTACCGGCCCGTTGCCGTCAAATACCACGCAGGATGCCACGGTTTGCTCCCCCATGGTGTGGCTGATGTCAAAACACTCCATGCGGTTGATCTCGGGCAGATTCAGCACTTTCGACAACTCCGCCAGCCGTTGGTGAATGGTGGATTGCTGGGAGAGTTTGGTCGCCAGCGCCGTGGCCGCATTGGTGCGTGCCAGTTTGAGGTAACGCGCCCGGTCGCCGCGCGGTTTGGTCTGGATCGCAATTTTGCGGCCGGACATCTCGCTCAGTGAGGCGGCCAGCAGTTCTTTCTCCGGCAGATCGAAATCCAGCAGAATTTCCCCCGGCAGGGTCCGGCCTTCGCTGCCCTGCAAATAGAACTGACCGATAAAAGTCTGCACCACTTCAGCAAGCTCGGTGCCGCCCGGTACTTTCGGGAAGTAGCTGCGGCTGCCCAGCACTTTCCCCTGGCGGAGAAACAGCACGTGCATACAGGCCAGCCCGGCATCAAAAGAGACACCGATAACGTCGAGGTCGTCACCGTCGCCCGACACAAACTGCCGCTCCGTCACCCGGCGCACCGCCTGGATCTGATCGCGGATGCGCCCGGCTTCCTCAAAGTTCAGCCCTTTGCTGGCCTGCTCCATGCGTTCAATCAGCTGGGTCAGCACCTGCTGATCTTTGCCGGCCAGGAACAGCCGCACATACTCCACCTGCTGGCGGTACTCGTCTTCGCTCACCAGCCCTTTCACGCAGGGGCCAAGGCAGCGCCCAATCTGGTACTGGAGGCAGGGGCGCGAACGGTTGCGGTAGACGCTGTTTTCACACTGCCGGATCGGAAACAGCTTCTGCAGCAGCGCCAGCGTTTCACGCACGGCATACGAGTTAGGGAACGGCCCGAAATACTCGCCTTTCGCGTGTTTAGCCCCGCGGTGAATAGCGATGCGCGGGTGATCATCGGCACTCAGGAAAATCAACGGGTAGGATTTATCATCACGCAGCAGCACGTTGTAGCGCGGCTGGTAAAGTTTGATGTAGTTGTGCTCCAGCAGTAACGCCTCGGTTTCCGTGTGGGTCACGGTGACGTCAATCTGGTCAATATTCTTGACCAGATTTTCCGTTTTGCGGCTGCCGACATGGGTGCGGAAATAGCTGGAAAGACGCTTTTTCAGGTCTTTGGCTTTCCCTACATAGATGACCGTCCCGGTGGTATCGTACATCCGGTACACACCGGGCTGGCTGGTGACAGTTTTCAGAAATGCCTGGGAATCGAAACGCTCACTCACTGCTGGTTAGGCTCTCGGTATTGAATAAGCCGTGACGAATAGCCAGATGGGTCAGCTCAACGTCACCGCTGATATTTAACTTACTGAACATGCGATAACGATAGCTGTTCACGGTTTTCGGGCTGAGATTAAGCTGCTCGGAGATCTCATTCACTTTCTGGCCCTTAGTAATCATAAGCATGATTTGCAGTTCGCGCTCAGAAAGGCAGCCAAACGGTGTCTCGGTCTGCGGCTCGAGCTGGCTCAGGGCCATCTGCTGGGCAATGTCAGACGCGATATAACGCTGGCCGGCCGAGACCACCCGGATAGCGTTAATCACCTCCTGCGGGGCGGCCCCCTTGCTCAGGTAACCTGCCGCTCCAGCCTGCATGACTTTGGCCGGCAGCGGGTTTTCGGTATAGATCGTCAACATAATGACTTTGATATCAGGTGAGAACCGCACAATTTTGCGCGTGGCTTCCAGCCCGCCGATTCCCGGCATGTTCATGTCCATAAGCACAATATCAACGTCATTATTGCGGCACCATTTAACGGCATCTTCGCCGCACTGTGCCTCGCCTGAGACCTTGATACCTTTCACATCTTCAAGAATGCGTCGTATCCCTGCGCGCACCAATTCGTGGTCATCAACAAGAAGAACGCTAATCAAAGAGAATTCTCCAAAAAAAGGGAGTAACGCCGTCAGCTATTGTCCACTGAGAAATGTCAATGTCTAAGCCAGAAATGAACACAGAATAGCGTGCAAAGCACCTGATACGGCGGGATACGCCATAACGGCACGCGTCAGCCTCTGTTTTTACAACATCCGTTTTTTACCACTTCCGTCTTTTACAACATCTGTTTTTCTATCATCCGAAGGTGACAACCTGCGCACTGCCGTCAGCGAACTTTGTTTTTATTCGTTGCTAAAACGGCATGGCTATTTGCACGAGGCATTTTACTGTATGCCCGCTTATTTGACCAATAAACACTGTAAAAAATTGCTAGCGGTTTCATACCGACATCTCCTTTCGACAACTCTTTGAATCTAGTCAAAAAGGTGGAAAATTGCCAACACTGTCAGATCATTTTTACAGCACATTTACATTAAAACAGGTGAATTATTTCACTGTCCAGGATAAATCAATTAACCAACCGCACGTTTTGCCGGATAATTGGCCCGGTAAAGAAAGTAAGAATGATATATTTTAAATACTTGTTTCCATCCCGTGTCTTTTTTATAACTTTTTTGATCACTTTATCTCTTTTTTGACATATACCTTTATGCGCTCCCCCGGATACCCGTCTCCGGCCGGCCACGGACGAAGGAGAGAAGCCGCTTTTCCTATGGTATACTCGCCCGCTTCTGTATTTTGCGTTGCTGTGCTGCGTATGCCGTAACGCGTTGTTCATCGCAAGGAGATGACATTGTGAGCCTTAACGAATTTGCCACTGACCCGAACGTAGAAACCCTGGCAACTGAAATTGCCTGCCTGAAAGCCACCCTGACCATGATCCTGAAGGCGCTGGGTCAGGCAGATGCCGGTAAAGTGGTCCTGAACCTGGAAAAATTCATCGCCCAGATTGAAGATGAACAGCAGGCGGAAACCTTCCGTACGACGCTGGCCCAGATCAAGCAGGCCTACCGCCAATAATCTGTTGAGCCAGACGCCCGCCGTCTGGCTCCCTTCCCTGGCTCATTTCACCAGTCCCAGCGCTTTCTGCGCGACCCGCAGGCGCGCCTGCCGGTCTTCAATGCCGTTCAGTCCTCCGTTGATGACCTTGGTCATGCCGATGAAATCTCCCATATCCGCAAACCGGCTGAGGTTTTTTTCCCGCCAGAACCAGCCCGCCGAACGGGCGGCATTGATGTCCAGCAGCAGCAGATCCGGGTTCCCCAGCAGATCCAGCCCCAGCGCCCGGCCGCACTGCAAATAATTGCCTTTAAATGTCACCTGTTTCAGGCCCCGGCCCCGGTAGGTCCAGCCATCGTCAGGCTGCGTATTGCCCACCCGCCCCCCGTAAACCAGGTTGGCAATGGCCCGCTGCCGCTCCAGCGGCAGGGCCGGCTCGCCGGGTTTGCGCCCCAGGGCCTGCCGTTGCTGCGGCGTCATTCGCGGGCCAAAAATAATCAGGCCGGTCACACTGTAATTAAAAGATTCGATAATCCGGGTAAAGCCGCCGGACTCGGTGCCAATTTGGGCAATAAAACAGGCCTGGCGCGCTAACGTGTCAATGACAAACTCGTGGCAGGTCTGCATCACCGGCTCGTACCAGCGGTCGGCCAGCGCGTCCGTCAGGGCGGCAGCCTGTTTAAATTGATCGCGTGTCATAGGTGTGCTCTCCGATTGGTAAGTTTTTTTAAACGGTAGCATCCACACGAAATAGAATAGCCGGTCCGGCATCACTAAATATCACGGCAAATAACAAAATAACTCAATGATAATAATGAGGATCGTGAGGAAAGCCTGCACCAGTCCTATTATACGCCCGGGGTAATTTAGCGAAATAACGCGTTGCGAAAAATAAATATAAAGCAGACTATTTCTTTATTAACTGGAAAATAATCACTGACGTCATTCTGGAATAAATAAATGGGGGTAATTAAATTAACTCTCCTCATTGATATTTTTTTCTTTCTTTCATTTTACGGTGTGAATAACGGGTTGAATCAGGATAAGAAACCACACCACGCCGGCCAGTGATGACGTTCATCAGAAACCGGCGTCGTGTTGCCGGGCAGAAGCGTTGCTTATTTATCGGGGGATTAACCGGCAATAAAGTACGTCAGAGGCTGACTTCGGCAGAGTAAACAGACAGGGCATCAGGCCCGTTACACAGCGCACGGGCCCGGTACAGAGGGAGGCGGTTAGCGGCTTTCCAGCAACGTGGTCAGACGCGTCAGGGCAAAGTTTGCGGCGGCGACAATGACTTCTTCACAATCACCGGAAAAGGTCTCCACTTCCGCAACGGTCAGCCCGTCAGAGAACGCCCAGCCAAACCAGACCGTACCGGCGGGTGTACCGTCCGGCCCGCCATCCGGCCCGGCGTAGCCACTGATGGAGACAGCCGCCTGCTCCCCGGAGATACGCAGCGCACCTTGCGCCATCTCACGTACCACCGGTTCACTGACTGCCGTATAGGTCTCGAGCGCACTGTGACTGACCCCCAGTACCTCCTGCTTCGCCTGGTTGGTATACGTAATGAAGCCACGGCTGAAAAAATCCGCGCTCGATTTGGCAGAGGCTACGGCCATCGCTGCCAGCCCCGCGGTGCAGGACTCCGCAAAGGTCACTTTCATCCCGCGTGCTTTCAGGACTTCCCCGAGTTCTTCCGCAGTGTGTTGCAGTTTTTTATCCATATAACCTCCAGCATAATGGCCAGTAAGCCGGCATAGGAATAATGCCGGGAAGTGTATAAGCATAGTCTGCTTTACCGGCGCCGGTGGGTGGAGTGCTCTACTCTCCATGCGCCCTGCGCCATGCTTCCACCTGTTCCTCACTGACATCATCTTTATAACAGAGCGGGTCAGCACCCCCTGGTTTACTCCAGGCGCTGCGTTTGCCGCAGCGGCTGCCGTTACGGGCGCTGTTATAGGGGCAGGCGCAGTTGCCGGAATAAGCAGAAATGGACTCATCAATTAAGTGTTGTTTTATTTCCTCATCCGGGGTCACTGCTTTTTTTGCTGTGGCGTCACAAACCGGTAAACTCAGGCAAACCAACAGGACTGCCTGAAAAGGGATATTCCTGAACATTGCCTCTCCTTTTTTAGGGAACGTAATAGAACGCGCAAAAAATACCGGGTTATCTTATTTGTTATCCTGAAAGGGAAATGAGATCCGGAGGGCGATATTGCGTGGTTTTTTAACGGATTACCGGCAGGGTTAAACATCCCGGCGCGCCGGCGTCGGCCTGCACCAGCTTCCCTAACATCAACCGACGCCCGCCCCTTTCTCAGATTTGGGCTGCGCCTGCCGATAACCTCATGACCTGACGCTGAGAGCATTAGGATCACAATAAGAGTACACACGTAAAACCTTTGCCCGCCCAGCGCGGGCTTTTTTGCGCCCGGGCAACACCCTATGCAGCAGGAGCAGCTGCGCCATGCATCAGGAAAAGAGGGAGATCCCTGGGATGCCCCGAAAAAAAAGGACTTACGCTATGACGGCGTAAGCCCTTGTATTCATTGGTGGGTCGTGCAGGGTTCGAACCTGCGACCAATTGATTAAGAGTCAACTGCTCTACCAACTGAGCTAACGACCCAACGCGGTGAATTATTCGCCTCCGCAGGGGAGAAGTCAAACCCGTCGCCCTAATGTGTGACTGATTCGTAAGCAATAAGTGCGTTTCCCACAAAGGCTGTGTGGAAATGCCTTTATTCAGCCCTTTTTGCTGACGGCATCGTAGAACAGCATACTGTTGCCCAGATTCTGCGTTGCGCCCTCGATATTGCTGCGCAACCCCACCTGCCGCTGGCCCTGGAGCGTCACCACATAGGGTGAGTTTTGCTGGATTTCCGTCTGCAACTGGGTATACAGCGCATGGCGTTGCGCGGCATCACTGGCCGCCGCCGCGGTGCGGGTCTGTTCACTCAGTGACGGGATCTGCCAGCCTACGCGCCAGGCCAGGGTTTTCGGCCCGTCCGGCACGTTATAGGCAAAGGTGCTGGCGTTGGTGTTCGGGTCGATGTAGTCCGGCCCCCAGTAGATAAAGATCGACTGGAAATTGCGGCTGCGCATTTTGCCCCACAGCTCCGCCTCCGGCACCGGTTTGATGTTGAGCATGATGTCCGCTTTGGCGAAACTGGCCTGTAACGCCTGCGCCACATCGGTGTACGGCGGCTGGTTAACGATGGTCAGATCAAATTGGGTGCCCGGTTTGATGCCCGCCCCGGCCAGGATCGCTTTCGCTTTTGCCACATCCAGATGGAACGGCTTGCTCTCCAGCGCACCGTCAAAGCCTTGCGGCAGAAACGCCTGGTGCACCTGGAACTGCCCTTTCAGCAATTGGTTGGCGATGCCGTCATAATCCACCAGCCAGCGTGCTGCCTGCCAGAAGGCGGGTTTGCCGAGCGCCGGTTGCTGCGGGTCCTGGGTGTTGAAACCGAGGTAGTAGATAAGCCCGGAGGGGAAGCCCGCTACCCGCACGCCCGGCTGGTGCGCCAGCGCGGCAAACTGGTCTGCGCCCAGGTCGTAGGCCACATCGGCGTCGCCCTGTTCCAGCAGTAACCGGCGGGTGCCGGGGTCTGCAACATTTTTCAGGATAACCCGCTTCAGTTTCGGTGCCGTGACGGCCTGCGGATTCGCCTCCAGGATCAGCGCCTCATGGGGAATATAGTTACGCACGCGGTAGGCTGCACTGCCGGCGGAATGGGTACGCAGCCAGCCGTTGCCGAAGTCATCGCCCTGGGTATGTTGCGCCAGCAGTTTGCTGTCCACGATGGACGCCACCGGGGCAGAGAGCAGGCGTAATGCCAGATCGCGGCCAATCGGCGACGTCCAGCGGATCTCCAGCTGGTGGTCGCCGCGCCGGGTAAATTGCGCGTCAATGTTCTGCGGTGTCCAGCCGAACTCGCTCAGAATAAACGCCGGGGTCTTATTCAGCTTTACCACCCGGCTCAGGGAGGCGATCACATCGTCCGCCGTGACGGGGTTGCCGCCGGCAAAACGCGCCTGTGGGTTCAGGGTAAACAGCAGGCTGTGCTCACTCTCCCCCGGCTGCCAGCCGGTGGCCAGTGCCGGCACCAGTTTACGCGGGTCCTGCCGGTCAGACGCCACCAGCCCCTGATAGATATCTACCAGGCTGCCGGTGCTGACCGTCTCAAAACTCTCTGCCGGGTCGAGGCTGATTACCCCATCCAGCGAGATGGCCACAATCAGCGTATCCGGCGGGGTCGCTGCCTGCGCCGGGGAAAAACCAATGAGCGCGGCAAGGGCCGCCGTAACGGGCAACAGTCTGAACATGGCATCTTCCTGAAAGAAAAGCGATATCCCGACTATAGGGGTTTCCGGTGCCGGGTGAAATGCCGGATCCGGCAATGCTTAGCACCTTTCAGAGAATAGCCAGATCAACGGCTTATCATGCCGGGCGGCAGGATAACCGGCGCTGATGGCTGCATTTCTCGCCGGCCCCTGCCGCTTTATTCACCGTCTTCCCGCCTGAAGGAAATAATGCCCCGGAGAAGCGCACAATTTACTTTCTCCGTGACCGGAATCACATTGTTCAGCGGTATTTATTTTGTTAGCCTCTTGCGCTTTGCTATTTGCCCCGGCAGGCGGGCTTTACGCGTAAAAATAAGTATACAAGCCTCACGCCTGTGCCCGCAGAAAATAGCCTTTGCGGAACTAACAGTTAACACAAATATTACATTATCTTGATAACCGATTCAGGCACAACACAACATCAACAAGAGCCATTCAGAGCTCATCACTGATAACAAGACAGGAACCTTTATTAATGGTTGATCAAACAAAAGAACTCAGCACCGCCCCCGAGCGCGGTGAAGAGAATCTGAAACGTAATCTGACAAACCGGCATATTCAGCTTATCGCTATCGGCGGAGCCATCGGCACCGGGCTGTTTATGGGCTCCGGCAAAACCATCAGCCTGGCCGGACCGTCGATCATCTTCGTCTATATGATCATCGGTTTTATGCTGTTTTTCGTGATGCGCGCCATGGGCGAGCTGCTGTTATCCAACCTGGAATATAAATCCTTCAGCGATTTTGCCACCGACCTGCTCGGCCCCTGGGCCGGCTATTTCACCGGCTGGACATACTGGTTCTGCTGGATTGTTACCGGCATCGCGGATGTGGTCGCCATCTCCTCGTATGCGCAGTTCTGGTTCCCCGGTTTGTCGCACTGGGTCGCCTCGCTGCTCTGCGTGCTGTTGCTGCTGAGCCTCAACCTGGCCACGGTCAAGCTGTTCGGCGAGATGGAGTTCTGGTTTGCGATGATCAAGATTGTCGCGATTGTGGCGCTGATTATCGCCGGTGTGGTGATGGTGATGATGCACTTCCCTTCCCCGTCCGGCAGCGTTGCCGCGTTCAGCAACATCTGGAATGACGGCGGCATGTTCCCGAAAGGGCTGAGCGGCTTCTTTGCCGGGTTCCAGATTGCGGTGTTTGCATTTGTCGGCATTGAGCTGGTGGGCACCACCGCCGCGGAAACCAAAGATCCGGAAACCGTGCTGCCGCGTGCCATTAACTCCATCCCGCTGCGTATCATCATGTTTTATGTGTTTGCGCTGGTGACCATCATGGCAGTAACGCCGTGGCGTTCCGTGGTCGCGGACAAAAGCCCGTTTGTGGAACTGTTTGTGCTGGTGGGCCTGCCGGCTGCGGCCAGTATCATTAACTTTGTGGTGCTGACGTCTGCTGCCTCCTCGGCCAACAGCGGCATCTTCTCCACCAGCCGTATGCTGTTCGGCCTGTCGCAGGAAGGCAGCGCGCCGAAAAGCTTCGGCCGCCTCTCCCGCCGTGCGGTGCCGTCCACCGGGCTTATCTTCTCCTGCATCTGCCTGCTGAGCGGCGTGGTGCTGATCTACCTGATCCCGAATGTGATGACGGTGTTTACGCTGGTCACCACCGTGTCAGCGATCCTGTTTATGTTTGTCTGGAGCATCATTCTCTGCTCCTATCTGGTCTACCGCCGCACCCGCCCGCAACTGCACCAGGCATCTGCCTATAAAATGCCGCTTGGCGTGGTGATGTGCTGGGTGTGCCTGGCCTTCTTCGCCTTTGTGCTGGTGCTGCTGACCTTACAGGAAGATACCCGCCAGGCACTGATGGTGACGCCTGTCTGGTTCCTGCTGCTGGGTGTGACTTACGCGGCGCTGCGCCGCAAACAACGCGCCTGACCTGCCTGCCCCGCCCGCTGCGGCGGGGCCTTTTCCTCGTTCCTGCCCCGCGTTTCCCTACTCTGCTTTCATCTGTTGCCATACCCGGCCGATCATCTCACTGACCGGCGGGCGCACGGTGTTGATCCGCGTCGGCAGCACCTCTCCGTCGGGCGTGTTCACCGGCCCCAGATCAAAGGTAAAGGTGTAATAGGGCTCCTCGCCCATACGCAGGTCGCTGAGCCACAGGTGCCCGTTCTGTTCACTCAGCCGGAAAAAGCCGTGGGTGAACCACGCCATGCGCGCCACATAGGGATTATCCCGGTAACGGGCATACAGCGCCTCACCGCGCGGGTAGAAGGTGAAGGTCAGCGGCCGCTGCGGGGCCAGCAGAGAATAGAAGCCTTCGCCGTAGGTGCCCGGTGTCATGACCACCACCCGCCACACCAGCGTGTTCAGGCTGGTAGGCGTCACCAGCACCCGCTCGCCGTTAATATAATTCTGCGCGATCGCCTGCCGGGCGGCCTCCGTTGCCTGCTGCTGGGCAAACAGGCTCCAGAGCAGATAGGCGCAGCTCACTATCAGGCCGCCGTGGTTCCAGCGCAGGCCGCGCCGGTTACGCAGGATCAGGGCAGCGATGACGCCCACCAGCAGCGGCAGGGTATAGAGCGGATCGATGATGAACATGCTGCCGATGGCATAGGGATAGTCGGTGAACGGCAGGCCGAATTGGGTGCCGTACACCGTCATGGTGTCCAGCAACGGGTGGGTAATCAGCGCCAGCCATACCGCCAGCCAGAGGCGGATCACCTGGCCGCGCAGCCGGAACAGGATGCCGCCCAGCCAGGAGAGCAGCGGCGACACCAGCGTCAGGTAGAACAGCGCGTGGCTTTCGGTGCGGTGCATCGTCATGTTGCTGATCGGGTCACCGCGGTCGAAAAACACATCCAGATCGGGCAGCGTGCCGCAGACTGCCCCCAGCAGCGCCGATTGCCAGACCGGCATCCGGCGGCCCATCACCGTGACGCTGAGGGCGGCACCCAGCGCCAGTTGTGAAACAGAGTCCATCTCATCTCCCTGAACGGCAAAAAACGAAAAAGAGAACAGCATGACGGCGTTAGCGTTCACCGTGGCTGGTTTAACCCTATGCGTTGATGGGCAAAAACACCAAAACTCCGGCAAAGGGAAACAGAGATTAGGATTAATGCCCCCTTACCGGAGGGCGAAAGGCGGCTCAGGGGCGCAGGCGGATGCCGTCGATAATGATGCACTGGAGGGTCTCTACGGTCTGCTGGAAGAAGGCGTCATCCTGCAACGAGCGGCCGGAAATCGCCTCGACCTGCACCCAGAAATCCGCGTAGTGCTGGGTGGTGGCCCACAGCATAAAGATCAGCTGCAACGGCGCGACCGGCGCGATGCGTTCTGTTGCCACCCACTCTTCGATAATCGCGGATTTCTCTGCCACCAGCGTTTTCAGCGAGCCTTGCAGCTCCTGCTTCAGCAGCGGCGCGCCCTGAACCATCTCCAGGCAGAACAGGCGCGACGCCTGCGGATGATCCCGCGATACCTCCAGTTTCAGCCGGATATAGTCGCGGATCGCCTCCAGCGGGGCCTGATCGGCGCGCAGCGCTTTCAGCGGGGCCAGCCAGATGTCGAGGATATCTTTCAGCACCGCCACATAGAGCGCCTCTTTTGACGGGAAATAGTAGAGCAGATTGGTTTTGGAGACGTCAGCCCGCGCCGCTACCTGATCGAGGCTGGTGCCGTGGATGCCGTACTGGGAAAAAAATTCCAGGGCCGCCGCCATAATCGCCTGCCGCTTGGCGGCCACGGCCCGTGAGCGGCGGGTCGGCGTTTTTGCTTTGGTGGCCGCGGCCACCGGCCGGGCATCCTGTTCTGCGGGTGACTTCACATCCCCTCCCGGGACTCTCAATTATTTACATGATGTTTTCTTCATCAAGCATAACAAATGTCGATGAATGCGCCTACGTTGAGCACCTCTGCGCGGGATACCCCCTTTGGGTTAATTTTTTAACAAATTTGCACCATTTTCGCTCAATCCTGCCTGCTTTTTGTGCACAAATTTTTTACCAAATGGTCTGTTTCAGACCATGTAGTCAGTAATCACCCGCCGTTATTTTTTAAGCTACTGATTATAGTAGGGTTCGAAAAAGTGGCACTGCGTTTGCAATACCTCTCTTACCACGGCGGCGCTGAACCGGCGACCTTCCTGATGACATGACCGTCCTGATTACATGAGGTGTGCAGATGAAAATTGGCGTCTTTATCCCGATCGGCAACAACGGCTGGTTAATCTCCACGAATGCACCGCAATACAAACCGACCTTTGAGCTGAACAAAGCCATTGTGCAGAAAGCGGAGCACTACCATTTCGACTTCGCGCTGTCGATGATCAAGCTGCGCGGGTTTGGCGGCAAAACCGAGTTCTGGGACCATAACCTGGAGTCTTTCACGCTGATGGCGGGGCTGGCTGCCGTGACGTCCCGCATCAAAATCTTTGCCACTGCCGCTACCCTCACCCTGCCCCCGGCGATTGTGGCGCGCATGGCCTCGACGATTGATTCCATCTCCAACGGGCGTTTCGGCCTGAACGTGGTGACCGGCTGGCAGAAACCGGAATATGAGCAGATGGGCATCTGGCCGGGTGATGACTACTTCAGCCGCCGTTATGACTACCTGGCCGAGTATGTGCAGGTGCTGCGTGACCTGTGGGGCACCGGCAAATCGGACTTCAAAGGCGACTTCTTCCAGATGGATGACTGCCGCCTCAGCCCGCAGCCGCAGGCAGACATGAAAGTGATCTGCGCCGGGCAGAGCGACGCAGGCATGGCCTTCTCCGCCCAGTACGCCGACTACAACTTCTGCTTCGGCAAGGGGGTCAACACCCCGACGGCTTTTGCGCCGACGGCCGCCCGCATGAAAAGCGCGGCAGAAAAAACCGGGCGCGACGTCTCCTCCTACGTGCTGTTTATGATCATCGCCGATGAAACCGACGAAGCGGCGCGCGCCAAATGGGAGCACTACAAAGCAGGCGCAGACACCGAGGCGCTGGCCTGGCTCACCGAGCAGAGCAGCAAAGACACCAAATCCGGCGCGGACACCAACGTCCGCCAGATGGCCGACCCCACCTCCGCCGTCAACATCAATATGGGGACGCTGGTCGGCTCTTACGCCCATGTGGCGAAGATGCTGGATGACGTGGCCACCGTGCCCGGCACCGAGGGCGTATTGCTGACCTTTGATGATTTTATCAACGGCATTGAGCAGTTTGGCGAGCGCATCCAGCCGCTGATGAAAACCCGTCAGTCGGCGATCGCCGATGACACCAACCGCGAGGTAGCATAATGAACATTGTTGACCCCCAGCACGACGCAGAGAATACCCCTGTGGTGCGCCGCCAGCCCGGCCAGCCCGGCAGCGAAGTGATCCTGCCCGCGCGGCCGGAGGCGCTCGCCTTCAGCCCGCAGCAGACCGCGCTGATTGTGGTGGATATGCAGAATGCCTATGCCTCGCAGGGCGGCTATCTGGATCTGGCCGGGTTTGACGTCTCTGCCACCGGGCCGGTGATTGCCAATATTAAAACGGCCATTGCCGCCGCCCGTGCCGCCGGGATCAAGGTGATCTTCTTCCAGAACGGCTGGGACAACCAGTATGTGGAGGCGGGCGGCCCCGGCTCACCCAATTTCCACAAATCCAATGCGCTGAAAACCATGCGTAAACGCCCGGCGCTGATGGGAAAACTGCTGGCAAAAGGCGACTGGGATTACGATCTGGTCGATGAACTGCGCCCGCAGCCGGGTGACATTGTGCTGCCGAAACCACGCTACAGCGGCTTCTTCAATACCCAGCTCGACAGCCTGCTGCGCAGTTACGGCATCCACCATCTGGTGTTTACCGGCATCGCCACCAATGTCTGCGTGGAGTCCACGCTGCGCGACGGCTTCTTCCTGGAATATTTCGGCGTGGTGCTGGAAGACGCCACCCATCAGGCCGGGCCGCCGTTTGCCCAGCAGGCCGCGCTGTTCAACATCGAAACCTTTTTCGGCTGGGTCTCGGACGTGGCGAGCTTCTGCCGCGCCGTGGAGGGGCACTCCGCCCCGCTCAGCCAGACCGCCTGACTTCAGGGAGAGACGCAATGCCTAAACAAGCCATTATTCCCCCCGGCAGCGGCGTGCCGCTGGCCCCCTTTGTGCCCGGTACGCTGGCCGACGGCGTGGTCTATGTCTCCGGGACGCTGCCGTTCGATAAAGAGAACAATGTGGTGCACGTCGGTGATGCCGCCGCCCAGACGCGCCATGTGCTGGAGATCATTAAAAGCGTGATCGAAACCGCCGGCGGCACAATGGATGACGTGACCTTTAACTCAATTTTTATCACTGACTGGGCCAATTACGCGGCGGTTAATCAGGTCTACGCCGGGTACTTCCCGGGCGACAAACCGGCCCGTTTTTGCATCCAGTGCGGGCTGGTGAAACCGGACGCGCTGATTGAGATCGCCACTATTGCCCACATCGGCACGCCCTGACCGCCACGCATAAGAGAGGCCACTATGTATTACGAGGTGCTGGGCAATTCCTCGCCCACGGCGGAAACCGTGGTGCTCTCCGCCGGGCTCGGCGGCAGCGGCAGTTTCTGGCAGCCGCAGCTGGCGGTGCTGGCGGAGCAATTCAGGGTCATTCTCTATGACCAGAACGGCACCGGCCGCAGCGGCAGCACCCTGGCCGCGGGCTACCGGATGGCGGACATGGCCGCTGAACTGGCCGCGCTGTTGCAGCGGCTGGAGGTGCAGCGCTGCCACCTGGTGGGCCATGCGCTGGGCGGCATCATCGGGTTGCAGCTGGCGCTGGATTATCCCGGCCTGCTGCAGAGCCTGGTGGTGGTCAACGGCTGGCCGGTGCTCGACAGCCAGACCCGGCGCTGTTTCACCGTGCGCCGCGATCTGCTGCTGAACAGCGGGGTGGAATCCTATGTGCGCGCCCAGCCGCTGTTCCTCTACCCGGCGGACTGGCTGTCGCAGCATGACGCACTGCTGGAACAGGAGCAGGCGCATCAGGTCGCGCATTTTCAGGGCATGGAGAACCTGCTGCGCCGGCTGGATGCACTGATGGCCGTTGACCTGCGCGCCCGGCTGCCGGCGCTGGACCGGCCGGTACTGGCGCTCTGCGCCCGGGATGACCTGCTGGTGCCTTACCCCTGCTCGGCGGCGCTGGCGGCGGCGCTGCCGCAGGGCCATTACCAGGAGATGGCCTATGGTGGCCATGCCATGAGCGTCACTGACCCGGATACTTTCAACGCCCTTTTACTGGCGTGGCTACAACGCCACCGCATGGAGCCTGTATGAATGAAGCCCTGAGCGCCGCCGCCCTGGCAACGCTGTTTACTGAGGCACGCAGCCAGAATGGCTGGCTGGATAAACCGGTGAGTGACGCGCTGTTGCAGGAGGTGTACCAGCTCGCCAGCCTGGGCCCGACATCCGCCAACTGTGGCCCGGCGCGCATCGTGTTTGTGCGCAGCCCGGAGGCCCGCGCGCGGCTGCTGCCTGCCCTCTCCAGCGGCAACGTCGGCAAAACCCAAAACGCCCCGGTCACTGCCATTATGGCCTGGGACCCGGCCTTCTATGACGCCCTGCCGGAACTCTTCCCGCACGGCGATGCCCGCAGCTGGTTTACCTCCAGCCCGGAACTGGCCCACGAGACGGCGTTCCGTAACGCCAGCCTGCAGGCCGCCTACCTGATCATCGCCTGCCGGTCTCTGGGGCTGGACACCGGGCCGATGTCCGGTTTCGACCCGGCGCACGTTGAGCGTGAGTTTCTGGCGGAACAGGGCTGGAAAGTGAATTTTCTGATTAACATCGGTTATGGCGACCCTGCAAAAGTGTATGGCCGCCTGCCGCGTCTGCCGTTCGACCGCGCCTGCCGGTTGATCTGACCCCGTGATAAGGAACTGAAGTATGCATACTGCACTCACTCAGGCGGATGCCGCCGGCCTGGCAGCACGCCGGGCCGTACCGGTTGAACCGCTGGACAAACACACCTTCCGCAATGCCATGTCCTGCCTGGGCGCGGCGGTGAATATCATTACCACTGACGGCCCTGCCGGCCGGGCCGGGTTTACCGCCTCGGCGGTGTGCAGCGTCACCGACACCCCGCCGACGCTGCTGGTCTGCCTGAACCGCTCCGCCTCGGTACACCCGGTCTTCGCCGGTAACCAGCAACTCTGTGTGAACACGCTGGCCGCCGGGCATGAGGATCTCTCGAACCTGTTTGGCGGCAAAACGCCGATGGAAGCCCGCTTTGCCGCCGCCGACTGGTCACGGCTGGAGACCGGCTCGCCGGTGCTGGCCGGGGCAGTGGTCAGCTTTGACTGCCGCATCACTCAGACGGTGAGCGTCGGCACCCATGACATCCTGTTCTGTGAGGTGGTGGCGCTGTTGCACAATGATGCCGGCCACGGACTGGTCTATTTCGACCGGCGCTACCACCCCCTGACGCGTCAGCTCAGCTAACCGGCCCGCTGCCCACCGGCGGCGGCCCGCATTCCACTTCTGGAGAACACCATGGCACATTCCTGGTTTCCGCAATGGCATAAACGGCAGGGCAATCTTGACGGCGCAATCATCGCCCCGGATGAGCGGTTGCCGCTCTGGCCGACACTGGTAATGGGGCTGCAACACTCGGTGGCGATGTTTGGCGCCACGGTACTGATGCCGCTGCTGATGGGCTTTGATGCCAATCTGGCGATTTTGATGTCCGGCATCGGCACCCTGCTGTTCTTTCTGGTGGTGGGCGGCCGGGTGCCCAGTTACCTCGGCTCCAGCGCCGCCTTTGTCGGGCTGGTGATCGCCATAACCGGCTACAGCGGCCAGGGGCCGAACCCCAATATCGGCGTGGCGCTGGGCGGCATCATCGCCTGTGGCGCAATTTATACGTTGGTAGGGGTGATTGTGATGGCGGCCGGCACCCGCTGGATTGAACGGCTGATGCCGCCGGTGGTGACCGGGGCCGTGGTGATGGCGATTGGCCTGAATCTGGCACCGATTGCGGTGAAAAGCGTCTCCGGTTCGATGTTTGACAGCTGGATGGCGGTGGTCACGGTGCTCTGCATCGGCAGTGTGGCGGTGTTTACCCGCGGGCTGCTGCAACGCCTGCTGATCCTGATGGGGTTGCTGGCGGCGTACCTGATCTATATCGCGGTGACCAACGGCCTGGGCTGGGGCACACCGGTGAATTTTGCGCCGGTGGCACAGGCGGCCTGGATCGGCCTGCCGACCTTCAGTACCCCGGTGTTCAGCAGCCATGCGATGCTGCTGATTGCCCCGGTGGCGGTGATCCTGGTGGCAGAGAACCTCGGCCATATCAAAGCCGTGGCGGGCATGACCGGTAAAAACCTCGACCCTTACATGGGGCGCGCCTTTGTCGGCGATGGTCTGGCGACCATGCTCTCCGCCTCCATGGGCGGCACCGGCGTGACGACCTATGCCGAAAATATCGGCGCGATGGCAGTGACCCGCATCTACTCCACGCTGATCTTTGTGGCGGCAGCGCTGGTCGCCATCTTGCTGGGCTTTTCGCCCAAGTTTGGTGCAGTGATCCACACCATTCCCGGCCCGGTGCTGGGCGGCACCTCGATTGTGGTATTCGGGTTGATTGCGGTGGCAGGCGCGCGCATCTGGGTACAGAACCGGGTGGATCTCAGTGAAAACGGCAACCTGATCATGGTCGCCGTGACGCTGGTACTGGGCGCCGGGGACTTTGCGCTGAGCCTGGGCGGCTTCACCATGGGCGGCATCGGCACCGCCACTTTTGGGGCGATTATCCTCAATGCCTTGCTGCGCAACCGGCGCGTGCTGCCGGTTGGCACAGAACCTGCATTAAAAGATCACTGACGACCTCAGTTTCTCCTTAGCTCATCATGTTTGATGAACGCCGGCCGCTATCCAGCACACCCGTCTGAGACAGCGGCCGGTTTTTTTCTTTTCAGCCGCAGCTCACTCACCAGCACCCCCAGCACAATCAGTGCCCCGCCCAGTAGCGCAATGCCCGGCATCCGTTCACCGGCCAGCCGCCCGACAATACCGGCCCACACCGGCTCACCGGCATAAATCACCGTGGCACGCGTGGGTGACACACTCTTCTGCGCCCAGTTCATGGTGACCTGGATCAGCGCACTGGCGCAGCCCAGCCCCAACGCGCTCCAGAGCAGCCGGTCAGAGAGCGGCGGCACGCTTTCCCCCGCCGGGGCCATCATCAGGAAGGCCAGCAGTGACGCCGTACCGAGCTGGATAATGGTCACGCGGCGGATATTCACCTGACCGGCAAACGCGCCGATCATCAGGATTTCGGCGGCAATTGCCAGCGCGCTCACCAGCGTAATCAGCTCGCCAAAAGTGAAGCTGAGCGAGGCGTTGTCCGGCCCGGCAAGCAGAATTAACCCGGTGAACGCCAGCACAATGCCCAGCGAAGACATCAGGCCCGGCGCACGCCGCAATACCAGCCACTGCAACAGCGGCACGATCGGCACATACATGGCGGTAATAAAGGCGGACTTGCTGCTGTCGATGCTCTGCAACCCCACCGTTTGCAGGCCGTAACCAAACATAATGGCCACGCCCACCAGGCTGCCGGCCTTCAGTTCAGCCCAGGTCAGGCCGCGCAGCGTATGGGCAGAGAACAGCAGCAGCACCGCGGTGGCCGTAGCAAACCGCAGGCCAACAAAAAAGAACGGCCCACTGACCTGCACCGCCAGATGAACCACCAAAAACGTGCCGCCCCAGATCATGGTAATGCCGATCAGCACCCACTCCTGAAGCGCAAGGCGCAAACCCGGGCGGCCCGGGGCAGAGATGTCAGACAAAAAATATTCCTTGCGAATAATCTGCCCGCCAGCCGGGCACAGCGCGGCAGTATACCCGTTCCCGCCCGGCGGCCCAACCGGGCATCCCTGGTAATCTGCTCACAAAACGCACGCGCCGCACAGGGGTACACTACACTCCTTTAAGCTGCCAGCCGGCAGAGATGATTTACGCTGCCGTCCGGCAGTGGCGCTTTCCTTCTTTACCGGAGATCCCCATGCAAACTGCGTTAATTATGTTGATGGTGGTATTCTGCGTGCTCGCGGCCTATGCCCTTTACCGCCATGTCCGGCTCAGCCGGTCACGTAACCTGCTGAACCCACATGCGCGCCGCCACCCGCGTTGATTCTGCCGGCCCCCGCTGCGGGGCCGTGTTCCCCGGATAACGTTGCCCTTAAGCCACCGTATTACATTGGCCACCGGTTAACGCCCCGGTGACCGGCAAAAAGCCCGGCGTATCGCTCATTTTCCTAAATTATCAATCACCTCTTTGATATTCTCAGGCTAAATTACACTATAGTTGTTCTGCACAATCAGTTAACTGGCATAGTTGCTGCATAACCGGTAAAAAACAGGGGAGAAGGCGATTTGGAAGCAACCACTATCAACACATTGTTTGTGATTGGTGCCGTGTTGGTGGGGGCAAGCATCCTGCTGAGTTCGCTCTCTTCACGCCTTGGCATCCCGATCCTGGTGATTTTTTTAGCGATCGGCATGTTAGCGGGCGTCGATGGCCTGGGCGGGATTGAATTTGATAACTATCCGCTGGCGTACATGATAAGCAACCTGGCGCTGGCCGTGATCCTTCTGGATGGCGGGATGCGGACCCGCGCCTCCTATTTCCGCGTTGCCCTGTGGCCGGCGCTTTCACTCGCCACCGTGGGCGTGGTGCTGACGGCGGCGCTGACCGGGCTGGCCGCCGCCTGGCTGTTCCATGTCAACCTCTATCAGGGACTGCTGATTGGGGCGATTGTCGGCTCCACCGACGCGGCGGCGGTGTTTTCCATGATTGGCGGCAAGGGGCTGAATGACCGCGTCAGCGCCACGCTGGAGATTGAGTCCGGCTGCAATGACCCGATGGCGGTGTTCCTGACCATCACCCTGATCGACATGATCAGCAAAGGCGAACATGGCCTGAGCTGGATGTTCATTGTGGACATCGTGCGCCAGTTCGGCCTGGGCATCGCCCTCGGCTTTGCCGGGGGCTGGCTGTTACAGCAGTCGATCAACCGCATTCACCTGGCACCGGGGCTCTACCCGCTACTGGCACTGAGCGGCGGCCTGCTGGTGTTCGCCCTGACCACCCTGCTGGAGGGGAGCGGCATTCTGGCGGTTTACCTCTGCGGCCTGAAGCTCGGCAACTCACCGATCCGCAACCGGCACGGCATCCTGCAAACCTTTGACGGCATGGCCTGGCTGAGCCAGATCGGCATGTTTATGGTACTCGGGCTGCTGCTGACGCCCAGCCAGTTGCTGCCGATTGCGCTGCCTGCCCTGCTGCTCTCGGTATGGATGATTGTGTTTGTCCGGCCGGTGGCGGTATTTGCCAGCCTGTTGCCGTTCCGCAGCTTTACCGGCCGCGAGCGGGTGTTTCTCTCATGGGTCGGGCTGCGCGGGGCGGTGCCGATCATCCTGGCGGTCTTCCCGATGATGGCCGGCATCCCGGATGCGCGCCTGTTCTTTAATGTGGCGTTCTTTATCGTGCTGGTATCGCTGTTGGTGCAGGGTACCTCCCTGGCCTGGGCTGCCCAGCAGGCACGGGTGATTGTGCCGCCGACGCCCACACCGGAGTCACGCATCGGGCTGGATATCGATCCGCAGAATATCTGGCAGCATTTCACCTACAAGCTCGGGGCGGAAAAGTGGTATATCGGCGCGGCGATCCGTGATTTGCAGATGCCGCCACAGACGCGCATTACCGCGCTGTTCCGCGGCCAGGAGATGCTCTACCCCACGCGCAACACCCGCCTGCAAGAGGGGGACGTGCTGTGCGTGATCGGCCGGGAGAGCGATATCCCTCAACTGGGTAAACTCTTCAGTGAAACGCCGCGCACCAAGGTGGATGAGCGCTTCTTCGGGGACTTTATTCTGGATGCAGATGCCCGGCTGGGCGCGGTGGCGGCGCAATATGGCCTGACGCTGACGGCGGATATCGACCCCGGCCAGCCGTTGCGGCACTTTATGATGCAGCGGCTGGGCGGGGAACCGGTTATCGGTGACCATATCGACTGGAACGATCTGGTCTGGACGATTGCCGAAATGGAAGGCGGGAACGTGACCCGTGTCGGGGTGAAAATTAATAACGACGGCTGAAAGTGAATCAGATGCTGGTGCGGTACATCACCGTCAGCAGGCCGATAATCACAACGCCGCAAAGCAGGCTGAGGTATTTGAAAAGGCGTTCGGTGCGTAAGCTCATGGTCATTCCTGTCAGGCTGGTGGAGTGGCTTCAGAGTACGCCTGCTGCCATCAAAACCATTCAGCGAATAACCCGCTGCCGGGGGCCTAAATTCAACGATTGCCCGCCCGCGTTTCCAATAAAAACGGCCGCCGGTTTCTGCCTGGCGGCCGTTTCTGCGTTGTCGCTTCGCGGGCGGTTTTTTTATCGGGTCAATAAATGTTTACCGGGTAAGCAAATGTTTACCGGGTAATTATTTACCCTGCTGCGGGTCGGTGTCGTAATCCGCGCAAGACTGGTAGCCTTTGTTCAGGACATGGCCGGTCTCATCGAAGCTGACAAAGTAAACCTGGGCTTTGCCGTCACGCGGTTTGATCGCGTAGTTGCTGCAGGTCCCTTTCGCATGGATCATAGTGACATCAGTAGACGGCGGCCCGGCAATGGCACGCACCTGGGCGCGGGTCATGCCCACTTTCACGTCACTGACCACCGGCTCATCAACATAACTTGACGCGCGATCATAAGCTGTACAACCTGACAGCAGCGTTACAGCTCCCATGGCTGCCATTAACAGTGTTTTTTTATTCATGACTTCTCCTCCTGAAGTGCTTTATGTTCTTTAAGCCTAGAAGATAAAGACTTTTTTTCAAATCCATTTGCTTCCTTTCCCGGCGGCACATCGCCCCTGCCGCTGATGCCTCCACGCGACACCGCCCGCTGACGCCTTTGATACCGGGCTTTCCGGCCGTTTTGCGGGCCGCAAAGGCAGGGAAACTCCGGCCGGCCGCTTTCAGAAAAAGATCAGCAGAAAACGATCATCATCACGTTTTGCGCTATACCTGTTTGATGTAAGCCGGCACGGTTGCTGTGCTTATGTCACTGTTACACAGGGAGGAACGTGGATGCCTATTGACCGCCGCCGGTTTTGCAGCATGCTGACGATACTGGCTGCTGCCCCTTTTAGCCCCCTTACCCGCGCACAATCGAGAGAGGTTGCCATGGAGAGGATTTCCCTGCCCAAACCGGCGCACGGTGTGCCGAACAGCCACTACCCGGTGCTGCTTTATCACCATGTGATCCCGCCGGACACCGCGGATAATGCCGCCTACCTGGAGCACCTGTTCATGGCCAATGGCTGGCCGCCGCAGTGGCGTTACCCGGTCTACCCCTTTACCCATTTCCATACCACCACGCATGAGGTGGTAGGCTGCTATGCCGGTGCCGCCCGCCTGCAATTGGGTGGGGAACATGGGCCGGTGCATGACATTCAGACTGGCGATGTATTACTGATCCCCGCCGGGGTGGGCCATAAACAGATCGCGGCCAACAAGGAATTTATGCTGGTGGGGGCATATCCGGCCGGTTTCAGCCCTGATTTATGCCGCGATGAGCCGGCGCTGCTGGCCACGCGCACGAAAGCCGTGCAGGAGGTGCCGCTGCCGAAGAGTGACCCGGTGACCGGGCATAATGAGGGCGTCGTGAGATACTGGGCCGCCCCCTGACGGGGTCAGCCTGAGTGATGGCGGTTACTCTTTGATATAGCAGCTTTTGACATCCAGCCGCGCCGCATCATGGTTTTTAATATCTGAAAAGTAGGTCATGCCGAACAACACCGAGACCACAATCAGGCTGGAGGCGAGCAACGCAATGATTGCAATCAACTTGTTGTCATCAATACGTTTTTTTTCCATTTACCGGCTCCCTGCGTCGTCCGTTATGTCACCAGCAGCGTAATGATCAGCGTAAAAATGATCAATGTGCAGGAGGTCAGCACCAGCACTGCGACAGCAAACTGCGCATCTCCCAGGGTCTCCTGGTACGGCGGTTTCTCCGGGAGAGAAGATCTTTTTTTCACACCATCTCACTCTGCAACTAACTTTTGTTCATCACTGCCTGCCGGCGGTGCCTTCGTCACGCGCTGCCGGATCGACCATGATAAAGGTTGATTCATTCACGACCGTTATGAACATATGATAAACAATCCATAAAAGTTGTGCTATTGATGCCGGGCGAAAAATGTCTTCTTCCCCGCCCCAAAGGCTGCAGCACAAAAAAACCCTGCACCAGGCAGGGTATGTTTTGGAAACGACATCATTCTACTTATTCAGGGTTCTACTGCTTACAGAAGTCCAGTCAGAAAAATGTGATGTTCCCCGGCGCTTATCTCCGGTTGTCAGGCAAGTCAGCTCTTTAACAGAACACCCACAGACAACTTCCGTTCGTCTATTGGCACTAATCCTAATTTACTTTTTACTTACTTGTCGTGATGGCGATCACTTTCGCGGTGCAGGGAATATGGTTTGCGGGTAATTCAGAGGTGGATCACGTTTCAGCGGCTCAGGTAACCGGCATACGCGTCAGGCAGGAAGAGAAAAACGGAAAAGCGGAAAAGCAAAAGGGGCTGCCTTTCGGCAACCCCTTAAATTTGATGGCGGAGGAGGTGAGATTCGAACTCACGGATAGTCGCCCATCGACGGTTTTCAAGACCGTTGCCTTCAGCCGCTCGGCCACTCCTCCGCAACGACGCGAACTATAAACATCCCTGATCCGCTTGTAAAGCCCGGGTTGATTCAATCGCCTGAAAAATAGACGCAACCCGCGTAAATGCCGTAAAAATCAGCAGGCCGCCGCTTTTTCAGCCGCCACAACCGCGTAAAGAAGGGTAAAACGTCTTTGCCGCACGCCACCAACTTTCTATGATTCTGTTTCTTTTCATTATACCTGGTGGGATCGCTATGGATCGTATCGTCGTTTCGTCACGTGAGCGCTCGTTGTTGAGCACGCATAAGGTGTTGCGTAACACTTATTTCCTGTTGGCGTTGACGCTGGGCTTCTCTGCCCTGACGGCAACGGCCAGTACCCTGCTGATGTTGCCGGCTCCCGGCCTGCTGCTGATACTGGTGGGGTTCTATGGCCTGATGTTCCTGACTTACCGTCTGGCGGACAGCCCGGCCGGCATCCTGGCCGCTTTCGCCCTGACCGGCTTTATGGGTTATACCCTCGGCCCAATCTTAAGCTCGCTGCTGGCGGCCGGTGCCGGGGACATCATTATGCTGGCGCTGGGCGGCACCGCACTGGTGTTCTTCTGTTGCTCCGCCTACGTGCTGACCACCCGCAAGGACATGTCCTTCCTCTCCGGCATGATGATGGCCGGGTTTGTGGTGCTGCTGGTCGCTGTGGTTGCCAACCTGTTCCTGCAGATCCCGGCGCTGTATCTGGCGATCAGTGTGATGTTTATCCTGTTTTCTTCCGGCGCTATCCTGTGGGAGACCAGCAACATCATCCACGGCGGCGAGACCAACTACATCCGCGCTACCGTAAGCCTGTACGTGTCACTGTATAACGTGTTTGTCAGCCTGCTGAGCCTGCTGGGGTTCGCCCGCAGCAACTGATGCCTCTTCTGCTCACCCCGCCACGGCGGGGTGAGCCCCCTTACCTCTCGCTGATATTGTCCCCTCACTGATATTGTTGGCACGGCCACAACTTTGCTAAACTGCCCGCCGTTTTTTCCCCGTTTCTGAGGTTGTATGTTCGAGTTTGAAGGCCGCACCATCGACACCGATACCCAGGGCTACCTGAAAAACAGCGCGGACTGGCAGGAAGGGATGGCACCGTTGCTGGCGGAGCAGGAAGGCATCACCCTGACGGAGGCACACTGGGAAGTGGTGCGTTTCGTGCGGGCGTTTTATCTGGAGTTCAATACGTCACCGGCCATCCGGATGCTGGTGAAAGCGATGGCGCAAAAATATGGTGAAGAGAAAGGCAACAGCCGTTATCTGTTCCGCCTGTTTCCCAAAGGGCCGGCCAAACAGGCCACCAAAATTGCAGGCCTGCCCAAGCCGGTAAAATGCCTGTGAAAATCAATGACGGATGCTGAAGTCGCTGTACTCCCCGGCGGCTTTAGGTTCCGTTAATACCCGATCGACCCTGGCGCTTTTCGGCCCGCCCTGTTTCAGCCACTCAATCAGCTGGTCCACGTCTGCCTGCGGGCCGCAGGCCACCACCTCCACACTGCCGTCATCCAAATTACGGGCGTAACCCGTCAGCCCCAGGCCTTTTGCCTGATGTTGCGTCGAGTAACGGAAACCGACGCCCTGAACAAGCCCATAGACATAGGCAGAAACACAGACCTTTGCCATAATCTTCTCCTCATCTGGTGTGATTCGTTGCATTTTCGGCGTCATACTCCGACAATGTCGCTCTTTTTTTTAAGCTGGCAGCCTTACTATTATGACCGTACGTTTATATCTCGCCAAAGGGCGCGAAAAATCCCTGATCCGTCGCCATCCGTGGGTTTTTTCTGGTGCCGTCCACCGCGTTGAAGGTGACGCCGTCTCCGGTGATACCGTTGAGATCTATGACAACCAGGGTAAATGGCTGGCACGCGGCGCTTATTCGCCCCAGTCACAGATCCGCGCCCGCGTCTGGACTTTTGATAAACAGGAAAGCATCGACACCGCCTTCTTTGTCCGCCGGTTGAAACAGGCGCAGCAGTGGCGTGACTGGCTGGCCGAACGTGATGGGCTGAACGGCTACCGCCTGATTGCCGGTGAGTCTGATGGCCTGCCGGGCGTCACCATTGACCGCTTCCAGAATTTCCTGGTGCTGCAACTGCTCTCCGCCGGTGCCGAATACCAGCGCGCAGCCCTGCTGACGGCGTTGCAGGAATGTTTCCCGGAATGCGCCATTTACGATCGCTCCGATGTGGCGGTACGTAAAAAAGAGGGCTTGCCGCTGGCTCAGGGCCACGTACTGGGCGAGATGCCGCCGGCGCTGCTGCCGATTAGCGAACACGGTATGCAATTGCTGGTGGATATCCAGCAGGGCCACAAAACCGGCTTCTATCTGGACCAGCGTGACAGCCGCCTGGCTACACGCCGCTATGCACAAGGCCGCCGGGTGCTGAACTGCTTCTCCTACACCGGCGCATTCGCGGTTGCGGCCCTGATGGGTGGCTGCGCACATGTCACCAGCGTGGATACCTCTCAGGCCGCGCTGGACATCGCTCGCCAGAACATTGAGCTTAACCAGCTTGATCTCAGTAAAGCAGACTTTATCCGGGATGATGTGTTCAAACTGCTGCGTGCTTACCGCGACCAGGGCGAAACCTTCGATCTGATCGTGATGGACCCGCCGAAATTTGTTGAGAACAAAAACCAGCTGGCCGGCGCCTGCCGTGGTTATAAAGACATCAACATGCTGGCGATGCAACTGCTGAACCCCGGCGGCATTCTGCTGAGCTTCTCCTGCTCTGGCCTGATGCCGGTTGAGCTGTTCCAGAAAATTTTGGCCGATGCCGCCATAGATGCAGGCCGTGATGTACAATTTATAGAGCAGTTCCGCCAGGCGGCGGATCATCCGGTTATCGCGCCTTACCCTGAAGGCCTCTATCTGAAAGGCTTTGCCTGCCGGATGATGTAACTTGAAAACGTGCCTTCTGCCCCCATTTATTAAAGGCAAAGGCACGGTTTCTCAGGAGGTCATGATGATTGCCAGCAAATTTGGTATTGGCCAGCAGGTACGCCATAAACTGCTGGGTTTTTTGGGTGTCGTTATCGATATTGACCCGGAATACTCATTGGAAAAGCCAAGTGCGGAGGAAGTAGCGGGTAATGAACGCCTGCGTTTTTCGCCCTGGTATCATGTGGTGATGGAAGATGATCAAGGCCAGCCGGTACATACGTATCTGGCTGAAGCGCAACTGGACAGGGAAGTGGCAGAGGCCCACCCTGAACAGCCCTCTCTTGATGAACTGGCGGAGAAGATCCGCCGCCAGCTTCAGGCGCCGCGTTTGCGCCATTAGTGATGCTGCTGAGAAACGCCGGAGCCCAGACACTGTCTGGGCTTTTTTATGTGCGGCGTCAGGCAGCGCGATGCAGGCCGAGACGCGGGATCTCTATTTTCGGACAGCGATCCATCACCACGCCCAGTCCGGCATCCTGCGCCAGTACTGCCGCCTGCTCGTTAATGACCCCAATCTGTAACCACAGCACGTCGGCACCGATCTCAATCGCTTCCTGGGCAACCCCATAGGCGGCCTCGGTATTGCGAAACACATCGACCATATCCACATGGCGGCCAATCTCTTTCAGCGAGGCGACGACCGGCTGGCCCAACAGGGTGCTGCCGGCCAGTTTCGGGCTGACCGGGATGACCTCATACCCCTGTGACAGCAGATACGCCATGACGCCATAACTGGGCCGGGCCGGATTGTCACTTGCGCCCACCAGCGCAATGGTTTTTACCTTTTTCAATACCTGTGCAATGTCAGTGTCTTGCATGCTGATGCTCCCTTTAATGTGGTATCAGCCAAGTGTACTTCACCCGCAGGAATTCCACCGGCACCGGGTAAAATTTTCTCTGCGCCCGTTGGAAAACGGGGAAATAACCCTGGCATTCATCAGTAAAACCCATACTCAACGCCATTCTCATTCACCATAAAAATACATATAAATCAGGATCTTGAAAGCCTTTGACTCCCCAGAAACCTTGCCGGACAATACGCCGGACTTTTTACTGAGGAACTGATAATGAAACGAGGATGGGTAATAACCGGCCTGCTGGCACTCTCTGTGTGCCTGCCTGCCAGCGCCGCTACGCTGACACTGTTACCAGAGGTTGATGTGCTGGTGGTTGACGGTAAAAAGACGGCAGGTTCGCCATTGAAAGACGCAGCACGCCTGGAACTGGCCCAGGGCCACCATCAGGTCCTGTTCCGGGTCTCCAAAGTGCTGCGTGCCGGTGCGCGTGACCAGTATCTGTATCACTCTTCACCGCAGATTGCGGCGTTCGACGTGCCGGCTGACGGCTCATTGCGGCTTGCGTTACCGCGGCTGGAAAATGATGGTGACGGCAAACGTTTTGATGCCGGCCCGGATTACCAGATCGTTGATGAAAACAAACAGGCGCTGCCGGTGCGCCGCGACACGCTCCAGATCCCCGGCCTGAGCCTGGGTGCTGACCTGGAAAAAGCGATGGCAGAATATAATGTCGCGAACCAGCCGGCATCCGTCACGGCGCTGTTACCGGTCGCCGCCGTGGCTGCCAGCCCGGCATTGCCGGGGTCTTCCGGCCCGGTGAACCATGCCTCGGTCACCGTACAGGGCGAAAACGTCGCGGAGCAGATGCTGCAATACTGGTTCCAGCAAGCCGATGCCCAAACGCGCCAGCGTTTCCTGAGCTGGGCAGAAAAACACTCCACGCGTTAATCCCTTCAGGCGCTTTTTACGCTAAAAAGCGCTTTTTCCTGCGGGCTCCCCCTTTTTTCAGCTATCCGCCATTTGCAGGGAAAACCAGTTTCAGTACTCTGTCCGTTATCACTTACCTTTGATAAAGGGCATTTATATGGAATTCACCACCCGCACCATTGGCAAACAAAAACACATCGCGCTGGTCGCTCACGATCACTGCAAAAATATTCTGCTGAGCTGGGTTGATGCGAATAAGGCACTGCTGGCGGAGCATAGCTTGTATGCCACCGGCACCACCGGCAATCTGGTGCAGCGCGCCACCGGGCTTGAGGTGAAAAGTATGCTCAGTGGCCCGATGGGCGGCGACCAGCAAGTCGGCGCGCTGATCTCGGAAGGCAAAATCGACATGCTGATTTTCTTCTGGGACCCCCTCAATGCCGTGCCGCATGATCCGGACGTCAAAGCGCTGCTGCGCCTGGCGACGGTGTGGAACATTCCGGTGGCGAATAACCGCTCAACGGCGGATTTCCTGATTGAATCCAGCCTGTTCCGCCAGGAAGTGCAGGTCACCATTCCCGATTATCAGCGCTATCTGCAGGATCGCCTGAAATAACCGGACCGGGGCGCACCGTCACGGCTTACGCTGCACCGGCACGCCCCGTTTTTTCAACTCGTCCACGAAACAGGACGGGTTCCCGGGTGAATAGAGCACCCACACCCGCTCACTCGCCCTGGTCAGCGCCACATACAGCAACCCGCGCTCCTGCGCTTTCGTCAGCGCGCTTTCCGCATGCTGTAGCACCTGTTCTGCCACGGTTTCCCCGGCCGGTGCCGGAAAGCCGTCGCGCCCCGCCTGCAGCCCCAACACAATCACAAACTCTGCCTGTTGCCCTTTGCTGTCGTGAACGGTGGAAAACGTGATATGAAGTTTCGGCCAGCGGGTCGCCGCTTTTTGCAGTGATGCGGGGCGCAACGTGGCGTGGCGTGCCAGCAGCAGCACCTGCTGCTGGTCATCCACGAAGCCGCTCAGCTTATCCAGCAAGGCGTCCAGCTGGTCATCCGGCAACAGCTGGATGCTTTTTTTATCGCCGCGGCGCAGGCTGGCCAGCACCCCGTGGCCCTGCCCTGAAGGCTGCCGGATAAGGCCATCGGCGACGTCTGCCATGCGCTCATCAAGCCGGTAGGTAGTCTCCAGTTCACACCGGGCGTGTGGGTCACTGAACAGAAGAGGCAGCGGTTGTTCCACGTCATCACTGCCGCCATACACCAGCCTGCTCTCCACCGTAGCAAACAAGCCGGTCCGGCTGTTCTGCGCCCGCAGGGCAGCCAACAACTGGGCATCCCCCAGGGAAATAGCCTGAATATCATCCACCAGAATCTGTTTCCAGGGGCTGATAAAACGCCCTTTATTGAGCACATCCATCGCCTGAAGCCGCAATGCAGCAGAATCGACGGCCCCCTCCTCTTTCAGGGCCGCTTTCCAGGCTTTCAGTAAGGGTGCCAGCAGACGCATCTGTTTCTGGAATGCGCTCTGCAGCGCATCAGGTGCCCCACTCAGCATCTCTGCCTGCGTGCCCCCATGGCGGCGCATCAGCCCCAGCCACTGATCCAGTCGGGGGGCCAACCGCTCGCCCAGCGCCCGGTTTTTCCAGAATGCCTTGTCAGGGATCTCCCAGCCCAGATCGTCCGTCAGCAGGGCGCGCCAGCCCGTGGCCTGCGGTTTTTTCGTTTCGCATTGCTGTTGCCATACCTTCAGCAGCATCTTCCGCCGCGCGTTGCCGTCCTCTTCCAGCTTGCTGATTTTGGGCACTTTTCGCCCGCTCTGCCGGATTATCTGCAACGCCAGCGCCTGAAACGCCATCGCTTCTACATCCACCTTGCCCAGCCGGGCAGTTATGCGACGGTTCAGGGCCTCTGCTCCCTGCCGGTCTGGTGCCAGCAACAGGATCTGTTGCGGCCCGGCCTCACCGCGCTGTAACAGCCAGCCGGCGCGTGCCACCACCAGCGAGGTTTTGCCGCTGCCCGCCCCGCCCCGCACCTGTATCGTCTCTTCACCATTGACCACGGCCTGCATCTGGCGCGCATTCAGCGGGCCTTGCTCCACGGAAGCAAAGAACGACGCGTGGTCCGCCATCATGCGTTGCGCCCAGGCCCGGTTCCGCGCCTCACACTGCGCCGCGCCCTCTTCCAGCCAGCGCAAACAGAGATCACAGGCCGCACGGCATGAGGCGAATTCCGCCATCCGCGAGACCGGCATCGGCAACGCGTCGAAGGCCTCGCAGATGCCCTGTTGCAACGTTGCCAGTTCATGCTGGGTCAGCCAGTGGGGCTGTTGTTCAGCCTGTTCAATAACCGCCTGCTGCTGCGCCAGCACCTGTGCGCTGATCGCGGCCATCTCCTCACTCCACGCTTGCCAGCGCACAGAGAGATGATGATAAAAACGCTGGGTCTCCTGCCACTCGGTGCCGTGCAGCCGCACCACTTTCCCCTCCGGCAGCTCAAACTCCAGCTCACCCCACACAATTCCTCGTTTACACTGAATAGTGATCAGCTGGTTAAAAGGGATCAGGTAGTGATGTTTATCTCCGCTGACTTCAACACCCGCGTTAAGCAGCCGTACCCGGTTATAGGGATGCTGAGCCAGATGTTTGCCAAGGGATGTCGCTTTGAGTTCCATAATTCTGTGCCATGAAAGTAAAGGGCTTTTTAATGTGCTGTTACCTTTTTACCTGTGACAGGCAGAGAGGCTCTTGCGTGAAAAAAAGAGTAGACTCTGGGGTTGTGGCACGACCATAACGCACACACATCTCTGTTGGTTTTTTTATTTAGAGCACATTTCTTATTATGCGTACTGTACTGAATATCTTAAATTTCGTGTTAGGCGGTTTTTTTACTACCCTGGCCTGGGTGCTGGCAACGGTTGTCAGTGTGCTGCTGATCTTCACCCTGCCGCTGACCCGCTCCTGCTGGGAGATTACCAAACTTTCGCTGCTGCCTTACGGTAATGAAGCGATCCACGTTGATGAACTCCATCCGGAGAGCCGTAACGCCTTGCTGAGCGGCGGCGGCACCTTACTGAACATTGTATGGTTTGTGCTGTTTGGCTGGTGGCTTTGCCTGTCCCATATCGCTACCGGGATTGTGCAATGCGTGTCAATTATCGGTATTCCGGTGGGCCTCGCCAACTTCAAAATCGCGGCCATTGCCCTCTGGCCGGTAGGCCGCCGGGTAGTGCCGGTAGAGGTCGCCCAGCAGGCACGGGTAAATAACGCCCGTCGTTAAGGTATGCCGGGCCGCGGCCACCCGCTGCGGCCCGCTCTTCTGGCCCCGTGCCGGGCTGATTTTCTCTTTTCCGGAGTGTGTTGTGCTCGCTTATGCCCCTGGCCTGCGCCGGTATATTTATAACAGCAGTATTCTCTACTATATCCGTATCACCCTGGCCCTGACCGGGGCCGCGGCGGCCCCCTGGTGGCTTGGGCAACCAAAGCTGACCATTCCGCTTACGCTTGGGGTAGTGGCTGCCGCCCTGGCGGATCTGGATGACCGGCTGGCCGGACGCCTGCGTAATCTGTTTATTACCCTGCTCTGTTTCTTTATCGCCTCTGCGTCCATTGAGCTGCTGTTTCCCTATCCCTGGCTGTTTGCCGCCGGGCTGACGCTGTCGACCTGCGGCTTTATCTTGCTGGGCGCGCTCGGGCAGCGCTATGCCACCATTGCGTTTGGCGCGTTGCTGATCGCGGTTTACACCATGCTGGGAACGTCGATGTATCATGTGTGGTATCAGCAACCGCTGCTGCTGTTGTGCGGTGCCGTCTGGTATAACCTGCTGACGCTGATGGGGCACCTGATTTTCCCTATCCGGCCGTTACAGGAGCAGATTGCCCGCAGTTTTGATCAACTGGCGCATTATCTGGATGCGAAATCCAACCTGTTTGATCCCGATCTGGAAGAGGGAAACCAGGCCCTGATTGAGGTTGCCATGGCCAACAGTGCGCTGGTGGCCACGTTGAACCAGACCAAAGCCTCGCTGCTGACCCGGCTGAAGGGCGATCGCGGCCAGCGCGGCACCCGCCGCACCCTGCACTACTATTTTGCCGCCCAGGATATTCATGAGCGGGCCAGTTCTACCCATGCGCAATACCGCGAACTGAACGAAAAATTCCGCTACAGCGACATCATGTTCCGCTTCCAACGGATGCTGAGTATGCAGGCGCGCGCCTGCCAGCATCTGGCCCAGTGTATTTTGCTGCAACAGACTTACCAGCATAACAGCCAGTTTGAGCGGGCCTTCGGCCAGCTGCAGGCGACCTTGGTGCGCCTGGCGGACGATCCGGATAACCGCGAGCTGCTTCGCGCCTTGCAGCATCTGTTGAAAAACCTGCGGGCAATTGATGCCCAGCTGGCTAATATTGAATCAGAACAGGCGCTGGCAACCGGCCAGCAGCAGGAGACCCGCCTGTCAGAGGAGCGGCTCTCCGGCTGGAGTGACATGCTGCTGCGTTTTCGCCGTAACCTGACGCCGCAATCTGCCCTGTTCCGCCATGCCATCCGGATGTCTGTGGTGCTGTGTGCCGGCTATACCTTTATACAGGTCACCGGCATGGACCATGGTTACTGGATTTTGCTGACCAGCCTGTTTGTCTGCCAGCCTAACTACAATGCCACCCGCCGCCGGCTGGCATTGCGGATTATCGGTACCCTGGCCGGGGTACTGCTGGGGTTACCGATTCTCTATTTTGTGCCCTCCACCGAGGGGCAACTGATTCTTATTGTCATCAGTGGCGTGCTGTTTTTTGCGTTCCGGAATGTGCAGTATGCCCATGCCACTATGTTTATTACGTTTCTGGTGCTGCTCTGCTTTAACCTGTTGGGTGAAGGGTTTGAAGTGGCACTGCCGCGCGTCATCGATACCCTGCTGGGGTGTGCCATCGCCTGGGCAGCGGTGACCTTTATCTGGCCTGACTGGCGTTTCCGCCAGCTCCCGCTGGTGATTGATAAAACGCTCAATGCCAACTGCCGTTATCTGGACGCCATCTTAGTGCAATACCACCAGGGGCGAGACAACCGGCTCGACTACCGTATTGCCCGCCGGGATGCGCACAATGGCAACGCAGAGCTGGCCTCGGTGATTTCCAGCATGTCGGCTGAGCCGGGCAACAGCAGCGCCATCCAGGAGCAAGCCTTCCGGCTGTTATGCCTGAACCATACACTGCTGAGCTATATTTCGGCGTTGGGTGCCCATCGCGGTCAGCTGAAAGACGGCAATGTCCTGAGCATTCTGGATGATGCCGTCTGTTATGTAGACGGGGCACTGCATCTGATGACGCAGGACGCCGGGCGGCTGCAGCGGCTGCTGGCAAGCCTGTCACAGCGGGTGGCTGCGGTGGTGCCGGAGGCAGAAAGCCGCGAGCAACTGGTGCTGCAACAGGTAGGGTTGATACTGGGCCAATTGCCTGAATTAATCGCCCTGCACCAACGGCTGACTCACCCTGCTGCCTGAATAGCGGGATGTCCAGAACATTGCACAAGCATGATGGCCGGC
The DNA here is from genome assembly GCF_002858675.1 of Chimaeribacter californicus. GTDB lineage: Bacteria > Pseudomonadota > Gammaproteobacteria > Enterobacterales > Enterobacteriaceae > Chimaeribacter > Chimaeribacter californicus. Next base: position 138,085 of record NZ_PJZF01000001.1, on the reverse strand, counting down.
CGCAAGCCGGCCATCCCCTCAGCGACGGTATTTCGTGGTCGCCGTCGGGTGCCGGGTTTCATACCAGCTACGCAGTTCATCGCGCTTTTCCGCCGGTAAAGCCGCTTCGTGATAACCGGTAATCGCACCTTCCAGGGCATAGAGCACTTTAATACTGAGCGGAATATCATCCGTATCCAGTTTGAGGTAACACGCCTTCGCTCCCTGCGCTTTTAACTGTTCCTGATTACTGATACCGGCGTCTAACAGCAGGCTTTCAAGATACCCGCCAATATTGGGTAAGCCTTTCAGCCGCTCGCGGTTCTGCTTCTCTGCACGCTCTTGCCTGGCGCCGTTCAATGCCAGGGTTGCCAGTTGCAGAAACAGTGTCGGGTCTTGCCAGCCCGCGTCAGTAAGCTGGAAGTACGAGAGCGTAAGAGGCAACCCACGCCGGATATAACGCAACCGGGTCATCTGATGGTGGTGAAATACCTCTTCTATTTGCGCAGTTGCCCTCAGATAAAGTTCATCCTGCAGAAACAGGCCAAACATGACGTTATCTGCCAGCACCCCATACCCGCCAAACTGCGGCCTCGTATGAATTTCACCCAACGGTGCCAGTATCTGTTTCGTCTGATCGATCCTTTTTTCGTATAGGTTCTTCATTACTATTTCCTTTAGTAAATATATTCGCTTCCTAAATAACTACATTAAGAACAAGCAATTACAAAATACGTAAACTTACCGGCGCTGCCAATTACAAAATGCCGTTACAAGGATTTACGTATCAAATCTGCGAGACGTATTGAAAGAATCGCATTGATCTTTGCGGAAAGTGGAGATACTGTATATACATACAGTGACATCAGGGCAGGGAAATTATGCGTCCATCTTCTCATAACTATCAGACTGGCGAGCACGCTCAGATAACAATGCCATCCTCTTCTTTTCAGGCGCCTGCCAATCACCTTGGCGGCCTGGTCAGTGAGTTCGTTTACAGTGAGGATCAACCTGCTCTGGCCCAGATTCTTCTCCCCCTCCTCCATCATCTGGGTACACAGTCACGTTGGCTGCTCTGGCTCGCACCGCAACAAAAGTTGAGCCGTAACTGGCTGCGTCATTCCGGCCTGCCGGTCGATAAGGTGGTACAACTGAGAGCTATTCAGCCCACCTCCACGGTGGATGCCATGGAAAAAGCGTTGCAGAGCGGCAATTACAGTGTGGTGCTGGGGTGGTTACCGGAACTGACCGATAAAGAACGGGAAAGGTTGCAACGGGCGGCGCAATTGGGGCGGGCGTATGGCTTCATTATGCGGCCTCAATATGAGGGGCGGGCATCCCGGGGACATCTGCCTTCACTTAAAATTCACTCCTCCCGCTATCATTGAAAGAAATTAGGAATATTCTCATGAAAAAAGCCTTTTTTTCCGTCAAAAGCACTTTTACTGGCGGTTTTAGCGGCTTGTTTACCGCTTGTTAAGGGATTTTTTCACGTAATTTCGTCACCAATTGCCCGAACATGTTAAAAATTATGTACGTTTTGCGCCTTTTTGCGGGTTCAGGAAAACTTCATACTTGTAAGTTTCACACCACGTTGTAGACTTTACATCGCCAAGGTTGCTCTATAAGGCCAAATCAATTGGCAAAGTCACTAACGGAAGCAATAACCTTGGCGAAGGATTTTAACCAAGGGCTTATAACAGCTTAAAGCTCATTGCCTATTTGGATGATAACGAGGCGCAAAATGAAAAAGACAGCTATCGCATTAGCAGTGGCACTGGCAGGTTTCGCTACCGTAGCGCAAGCCGCCCCGAAAGATAACACCTGGTACACCGGTGCTAAAGTGGGCTGGTCCCAGTTCCATGACACAGGTTTCTATGGTAACGGCTACAACGGTGTGGGCAATGGCCCAACCCACGACAGCCAAGTAGGTGCAGGTGCGTTCGCGGGCTACCAAGCGAACCAATACCTGGGCTTTGAAATGGGATATGACTGGCTTGGCCGTATGCCTTACAAAGGCAGCGTCAACAACGGTGCTTTCAAAGCACAGGGCATCCAGCTGGCAGCTAAACTGAGCTACCCGATCTATGATGACCTGGACCTGTACACCCGTCTGGGTGGCATGGTATGGCGTGCTGACTCCACTGCTTCTGTGAACGGCAACCGCATCAGCGACCACGACACCGGCGTTTCTCCGCTGGCCGCAGTGGGTGTTGAATACGCACTGACCAAAAACTGGGCTACCCGCCTGGACTACCAGTGGGTTAACAACATCGGCGACGCAGCGACCGTTGGTGCACGTCCTGACAACGCCATGGTGAGCCTGGGTGTTTCTTACCGTTTCGGCCAGGATGATATGGCTGCTCCGGCACCGGCTCCGACTCCGGCCCCGGCTCCGGTTGTTGAAACCAAGCGTTTCACCCTGAAGTCTGACGTTCTGTTCAACTTCAACAAATCCACCCTGAAAGGCGAAGGCCAGCAGGCTCTGGATCAGCTGTACACCCAGCTGAGCTCCATGGATCCGAAAGACGGTTCCGTTGTTGTTCTGGGCTTCAGTGACCGTATCGGTTCTGACCAGTACAACCAAAAACTGTCTGAGCAACGCGCTCAGAGCGTTGTGGATTACCTGGTATCCAAAGGTATCCCGGCTGACAAAATCTCTGCACGTGGCATGGGTGAAACCCAGCCTGTTACCGGTTCTACCTGTGACAGCGTGAAAGGCCGTGCTGCTCTGATCAACTGCCTGGGCCCAGATCGTCGCGTAGAGATCGAAGTTAAAGGCATCAAAGACGTTGTAACTCAGCCGCAGGCTTAAGTTAAACGTACGTTATTTAAAAACCCCGCTTCGGCGGGGTTTTTTTATGCGCGTTTGTACCAATGTAGAGAGATGCAGAAGGGGGAATACCTGGGCGATTTACTCTTTTTTAGAGAGGATTTCCTGCAGATCCTGCCTGAGAGATGACATCTGGCTGGCGTACTTCTCTTTGCGCTCTGCATCTTCAATCAGCTGTACCACAGTTTCCGACAGGGTGACACCGCGCCGTCGTGCCAATCCTGCCAACCGCTGCCAGACCAGGAACTCCAGGTCGATGGACTTTTTGCGGGTATGCTGATGTTCTGCGTTAAAATGCCGTTTACGCCGCGCCCGGATAGTCTGTTTCATCCGGTTATCGAGCGACGGATTCATATGCCGGGTTATCCATTGCAGCACATTCACCGGCGTGTTTTCCATCTTCAGTAATTCTTGTACGGCTTCTTGCGCAGCGCTGTTTTCAAGATAGCGGGTAATGCGTTCCCCTTCCCGGTGTTTTTTCACCAGGTATTTCCATTTCCATCCGCTTTCCAGATTTTCCAGTTGCTGATATTTCATCGCGCGCCTTATGTGACCGTGTAACTTTACTAAAGCATAACAGTTTTGCCGGGAGTTTTTATGAATTTTCGCCGCTTCGCTTGCCTGTTTTTTACACAGCACTTCGCTATTGTCAAACAGCATCGACTTAAGAATAACTCTGCTTATATGCAGCCTTCGTTATTCTTGTATAATCGCCCTTTCCCTTTTTGCTGATTGACCCTAACACTTTGACCAATAACCGACTTGAATGGCAGTCACTCGTTCCTGACGCCGCGCCTTATCAGACATTATTCGCTACGGCGCCTGACATGGCACCGATAACCTTCGCAGTGACCCAGCCCCGCCTGGAAAATGGCTTGACGCTGTTCTGTCATCCACAGTCACGCCCGCGCATCATGACGGTTAAAGCCCAGGAGAGCCGTGCCTATCTTGCGGTGATCGCGGGCGTGGTCGATACCCTGCTGCCGGATAACGAGCAACCTGTCGGCAGCCATTACCAGATTGCCGGAACGCGCGCCACACTGTCACCAGCCCTGCCCCAGGGCGGCCCTTTTGTGGCTGACACACGCTGCCTGTACCGGGAATGGATCGAACCGGAGCAACTCTTCGGCCGCGCCGGTCTGTTAAATGGGGAAGTCGTGCTGCACCCCGGTGCCGTGCACCAGGTGAACGGTGGGGTATTAATCCTCAGCGCCCGTACCCTGCTGGCCCAGCCGCTGATGTGGCTGCGCCTGAAACAGATTATCAGTGAAGGGCTGTTCCGCTGGGTTTCCCCGGATGAAACCCGTCCGCTGCCGGTAAGCATCCCGGCGATGCCGCTCAACCTCAAACTGATTATCGTCGGTGACCGCCACGGGCTGGCCGATCTTAATGAGATGGAGCCGGAACTGGTTGAGCACGGGTTATACGGTGAATTCGAAGGTGAGCTGCCGCTGACCGAGCCTGAAGACATGGCCACCTGGTGCGCCTATATCAACACCCTGGCTGACAGCCAGGATCTGCCGCGCCCGGCAGAAAATGCCTGGCCAATGCTGTTGACGCAGGCGGTACGTTTCAGCGGCGATCAGGGTAGCCTGCCGCTCTGCCCTGAGTGGATCACGGCCCTGCTCTCCGAAGCAGCCCTCTACTGCGAAGAGACGCTGCTGGATGAAAAAGCCTTGGATGCCGCGTTGCAGGCCAAAGCCTGGCGTGAAAGCTATCTGGCAGAGCGTATGCAGGATGAGATTGAGCTGGGCCAGATCCTGATTGAAACTGAGGGCGAGGTCATCGGCCAGATTAACGGCTTATCGGTGCTTGAGTATCCCGGCCACCCGCGCGCCTTTGGCGAACCTTCCCGCATCAGTTGCGTGGTGCACGCAGGCGACGGCGAATTTAATGACGTCGAGCGCAAAGCGGAACTTGGCGGAAATCTGCATGCCAAAGGCATGATGATTATGCAGGCCTACCTGATTTCTGAATTGGATCAGGATCAGCCGCTGCCCTTCTCAGCGTCGCTGGTTTTTGAGCAATCTTACGGTGAAGTGGATGGCGACAGTGCCTCACTGGCAGAGCTGTGCGCCCTGATCAGTGCCCTGGCGCAACAGCCCATTAACCAGCAGATTGCGGTGACCGGCTCCGTGGACCAATTCGGCAACGTCCAGCCCATCGGCGGCGTGAACGAAAAAGTTGAGGGCTTCTTTGAGGTCTGCCAACGGCGTGGGCTGACCGGTAAGCAGGGCGTCATCCTGCCGCTGGCTAACCTGCGCCATCTGTGCCTGCAACCGCAGGTCGTGGAGGCCGTACGTGAGGGCCAGTTCCATCTGTGGGCTGTCTCCTCCGCGGCTGAAGCATTAACCATAATCACTGGCGTAACGTATGCTGACGAGCAGCAACCCAGCTTACTGGGCGCCATTCAGGATCGCATTGCACAAGTCACCGCGCATGAACGCCGGCATCTGCCCTGGTTCTTACGTTGGTTAACCTGGCTCAGCCGCGGCTGATCGGACTTGTTCAGCTTACACTTGTAAGCTAATCTGCGACCTTCATTAAAATAGGGCTACATCGACATGGTAGAAAAACGCGACTCTTACACGAAAGAAGATCTGGAAGCCTCTGGCCGCAGTGAGCTGTTTGGCGCAGGCGGCCCGCCGCTGCCGTCAGGCAATATGCTGATGATGGATCGCATCGTCAAAATGAGCGAAGACGGCGGCAGCCATAACAAAGGCTACGTGGAAGCGGAGCTGGATATCAACCCTGACCTGTGGTTCTTTGGTTGTCACTTTATTGGTGACCCGGTCATGCCGGGCTGCCTGGGCCTGGATGCCATGTGGCAGCTGGTCGGCTTCTATCTGGGCTGGCTGGGTGGCGAAGGCAAAGGCCGCGCACTGGGCGTGGGCGAGGTGAAATTCACCGGCCAGGTTCTGCCGACCGCCAAGAAAGTCACCTATCGCATTAACTTCAAGCGTGTAATCAACCGTAAGCTGATCATGGGCGTGGCTGATGGTGAAGTGCTGGTCGACGGTAAAGTCATCTATACCGCCAGCGACCTGAAAGTGGGCCTGTTTAAAGACACCAGCGTTTTCTAAGCCCCAATAAAAACCTCCGCGCCTGGCGGAGGTTCTTCCCTTTTCTTACAGGGCGCCGCTTATGCAGCGGTCACGGCCCTGTCCTCCATGGCTTGTCGCCAACCTCCCAACCAGTGAGACCGGGCGTCCAACGATTGATAGGGACATAATTCCCTGGGACGACCTGAAATACCTGCGTGATACCCGCGTGAATGTGCCCGTTCCAGGCGATCGCGTTTCTGTCTCTTCATCATATGCCTTATTTCCCTCATTCATGGTCTGGTGGAAAGAAAACAGTGGTCGCCGCAGTCTGCGTACGCCACGTTTAAGCAATAGTCCTTTAAGAGGGGAAGATCAATGCGCAAAATTCACGCCAATGTCACATTTGTGAGATATATAAGCAGAATCAGGTAACTCACTGATGTAAATGATAATAGCGCAACATGTTGTTTATTAAAGAAACAGATAAAAAAGCCCGATGAGCGAACCGCGTTATGCGACCTGCTCACCGGGCTTTATCGTTTTTTCTGCTGATTATTTTACATAGGCCGCAATCACGCCAGCTTGCTGTTGCCAACCCTGCGCCAGAGTGCGCACCAGATTGTCATAGCCATCTTCCGGCTGGTTCAGTTGCAGGTTAAAAGGCTGTGTAACGGTCCGGCCGTTCTGTGTCAGCGTCCATTGCCCGCTGACAACGGCCTTGCCGTCATAACGGCCATGGAAGCCAGTGACGGTAACGTTCAGCACATCCTGATCGCCGGCCAGCGTCTGCGAGGAGACCAGCCAGCCCGGCAGATCACGGCTTAACTGCGTGACCAGGGTTTGTTGCAGCTGCTGCTCCAGCGGGCTGGCCCACAGGTTGTCTTTGGCGATGACATACTGCACATCGTTAGTCTGGTAAACCACCCCGGTGCCGTTCAGGTAATCCGCAACGCCCACATGTTCGATCCATAACTGGCGTTGCGTGGTTTGCGCTGGTGTAGCGGCAGCCGCAGCCGCAGCCGCAGCGGGCAAATCGGGCAATTGATAGTAGGTTTTGCCGCTGTCATCACTGCTGCACGCGGCCAGCAGAGCGGCCATCGTGACAGGAACTATCCATTTCATCATTTTTTGGCCTTCTTCGGCTGGGGATCGGGGCTGTCAGATGCTTCAAACACCAATGCATTGCTCTTGTCATTGATAGTACGCAGCACCGGTTGCAGTTCACGCATTACCTGATCAAGGCGCTGCATGTCCGCCACCATTTTGGTGTAGGCCGGTGAGCCGGGCTGGAAGCCTTTCATGCTGCGGTTCAACTCCAGCAGCGTTTTCTGCATGTCGGCCGGCAGGTTCTGCATCTCTTTGCTGGAGGTGATTTTGTTCAGCGACGCCATGGTGCGCTGTGTTTCTGCCAGCGTGCGCTTACTCTGCGCCAGGGTCTGCGTGGCTTCTTCAATCAGCGGGTTCAGCGGCAGCGCATTGATCTTGTCCAGCGTCATCATCACTTTCTGCTGAATCTGTGCCAGGCCACCGCTGGTGGTCGGCAGCAGTTCGTAACCGCCCAGCTTATGCGGCCCTTTCCACGGTTTCTCATTCGGGTAGAAGTCGAGATCGATATACAGCGCGCCGGTCAGCAAGTTGCCTGACTTCAGTGATGCCCGCATGCCGCGTTGCAGGGCATCTTTCAGCGCAGCTTCCATATCAAAGTTTTTGCCCAGCTGCTTGGTGAAGCGATCGGGTTCAATACGGATCAACACCGGGATGCGGTAATCGCTGTCAATTTGCTGCTCGATGCCGGGAATCGTGAACGGTACGGAGGAGACCGTCCCCAGCCGGATGCCGCGGAACTCTACCGGCGCGCCCGGCGAGAGGCCGCGGATCGAGTCGGAGAAGAACATCACAAAGTCGCGGTGCTCGGTGTAGAGCGAATCCTGGATGCTGCGCTGGTCGTCAAACAGGGTGTACTCCGCATGCTCCTGCGCCTGTTCACCCCGCTCCCAGCCGCCCGGCACGTCAAAGCTCACTCCGCCGCTGAACAGCGTGGTCAGCGACCCCATCTCCACCCGCATTCCCTGCGAGGACATATCAAAGTTGACGCCGCTGTCTTTCCAGAAGCGCACGTTGCTGGTCACCAGCGAGTCATACGGCGCATTGATAAACAGTTGGTAATGCATAGAGCGCGTTTGGGTATCAAACTGGCTGGTCTCGACCGAGCCGACGCGATAGCCACGAAACAGTACCGGATCGCCGGGATTAAGCTGGCCGGAGCGTTCGCTGTCCAGCACCACCCGGATCCCTTTGGCATCCGGCGCCGCCAGCGGCGGGGAATCGAGCAACTGGTACTGTGCCGGTTCCTCACCTTTGCGGCCCGGCTGCAATTCAATATAGGCGCCGGAAAGCAGGGTGCCGAGGCCGGAGATGCCCTCTTTACCAATCTGCGGTTTGACGACCCAGAACGCGGAGTCACCTTTCAGCAGCTTCTTCATATCCGGGTTCAGGCGGGCTTTAAGGATCACGTGGTTAAGGTCGTCACTCAGGGTCACGCTCTCTACCCGGCCGACGTCAACGTTGCGGCTTTTGATGGTGGTTTTACCGCCCTCAATGCCTTCGGCCGTGGTGGTGATCAGGGTCACTTCCGGCCCCTGATGGCTGAAGTGGTAGAACAGGATCCAGGCGCCGATCAGCGCTGTCACAATCGGCACAATCCATACCGGTGACCAGCGTTTGATCTTCTCCACCCTGGCGGTGCCTTCATTTGCTGTCAAGATGCAGCTCCTTTTGGTTTTTTCTATTCAGACCGTCCCAGCTTAATCTGGGATCAAAGGTCATGGCAGCAATCATGGTCAGGATCACTACCATGGCAAATAACACCGCAGCGACCTGCGGGTAAACATTCATCAGCTGCCCGATTCTGACCAGTGCCGAGAGCACCGCAATCACAAACACGTCGATCATCGACCAGCGGCCGACGAACTCCACCACTTCATAAATCAGGTGCATCCGCTCGCTGTCACGCTGCCGGTCAGGGTGGCGCGCGTCCCAGCAGAGCCAGGCGATCGCCATCATCTTCAGGGTCGGCACCATAATACTGGCGATAAAAATCACCATCGCCACCGGATAGGAGCCGTCGCTCCACAGCAGCACCACGCCCGCCATAATGGTGGAAGGCGCCGGGTTACCCAGCAGTTCGGTGTTCATGATCGGCAGGATATTGGCCGGAATATAGAGCAGCGCGGCAGTGACCAGCAGCGCCATCGTCCATTGAAGGCTGTGTTTTTTGCGCAGATGGCCTTTGGTGGCGCAGCGCGGGCATTGTTCCTGTTCGGCCGGTAACACGGCCGTGCAGCAAGGGCAGCCACGCAACTGCTGCTGCAACCCGCTCTCCCCCACGCGCAGCACGCGCTTAAGCGTCGGCGCAGGGGCAATGTCATTCCACATGCCGCGCCGGTCAAGGCACTGGAACGCCCGCAGTTGCAACAGGCAGAACAACACATAGGCGTAGAAACTCAGGTTCACGCCGATATTGCCGTAAGCCATCAGCTTAACGAAGCTGACCAGTACCCCAGCCAGGAAGATCTCCACCATGCTCCAGGCTTTCAGCATAAACAGCCAGCGTGCCAGCCTGGCTTTCAGCGCCTGCGGCATCTGAACCCGCAGGCAAAGCAGGATAATCGTGACCATACAGAACGCCGGCACCAGCTGCACAAACAGGATGAACAAGCCCGCCATGCTGGCGTAATCCTCTGACATCATCACCTGCGGGATTTGGTACAGCGAAATTTCGCTGCTTAGCCCTTTGACATGGATATTGATGAACGGGAAAAGATTGGCCAGTAACAGCATAAACAGGGCGCTTAACGCAAAGACCATCGGGCGGCGGCGCGGTTCTGACCAGGCAGTCTGGAGGGTGGTATGACAACGCGGACAGTTTGCCCGGTTGCCGGGGGATAAAGCAGGTAAAGTGACCATCAGGTCACATTGCGGGCACAACAGGGGATCATCAGAACGGTGCGCGTGCACGGCTTCACTCCTCAACGGCATGGTGCTCTCAACGGCATAATGCTCCTTAGCAAAGAATGGCGGCCGGGGCCGGCCGCCGTTTTCCTTATCCGTTCTTCTGCGCTTCGAGGCTTTCCCAACGCTCAAAGGCGGCTTCCAGTTCGCTCTCGGCAGTGGCCAGCGCATCAATGACACGTTGTGTTTCGTCATGCGGCTGGCTGAAGAAACTGGCGTCGCTCATGGTGTTCTGCAGCGCCGCAATCTCTTTTTCTAACGCATCGATGCGTTGCGGCAATTGCTCCAGTTCGCGTTGCAGATTATAGCTTAGCTTGTTTGCCGGACGTTTGGCATTGTCTGCTTTGGGTGCAGGGGCGGCGCTTTTCTCCTGCACAGCCGGTGCCGCGCGCAAAGCACGGGTTGCAGCACGCTGCTGGTGGGCATCGTGGTAGCCGCCAACGTAACTGTTGATTACGCCCTGCCCTTCGAAGATCCAGCATTCAGTCACACAGTTGTCGACGAATTCACGGTCATGGCTGACCAGCATCACGGTACCCTGATAGCCATCAATCAGCTCTTCCAGCAGTTCCAGCGTTTCGACGTCGAGGTCGTTGGTGGGTTCATCGAGGATCAGCAGGTTGCTGGGGCGCAGGAACAGGCGCGCCAGCAGCAGGCGGTTACGTTCCCCGCCTGACAGCGCCTTCACCGGCGTCATGGCGCGTTTCGGGTGGAACAGGAAGTCCTGCAAATAGCCCAGCACATGGCGGGAACGGCCATTGACCATCACTTCCTGCTTACCTTCGGCCAGGTTGTCCATCACCGTGCGTTCCGGGTCCAGCTCCGCGCGGTGCTGGTCAAAGTAGGCGACTTCCAGTTTTGTACCGCAGTGTACCCGGCCGCTGTCAGCTTTCAGTTGGCTGAGCATCAGTTTCAGCAGGGTGGTTTTACCACAGCCGTTCGGGCCGACCAGCGCAATCTTGTCACCGCGCTGTACCTGGGCGGTGAAATTGGAAACCAGTTGCTTGTCGCCCACGCGGTAGCTGACATTTTCCAGCTCAAACACAATCTTGCCGGAGCGGCTCGCCTCTTCAACCTGCATTTTCGCGGTGCCCATCACCTCACGGCGATCGGAGCGCTCGCGGCGCAGCGCTTTCAGGGCGCGTACACGGCCCTCATTACGGGTACGGCGCGCTTTGATGCCCTGACGGATCCACACCTCTTCCTGCGCCAGCTTGCGGTCAAACTCCGCGTTTTGCAGCTCCTCTACCCGCAACGCCTCTTCTTTCGCGGTGAGATAGAGATCGTAATTGCCCGGATAGGAGACCAGCTTGCCGCGATCCAGATCCACAATGCGCGTCGCCATATTGCGGATAAAGGAACGGTCATGCGAGATGAAGATAATGCTGCCCTGGAACTCTTTCAGGAAGCCTTCCAGCCAGTTGATCGTCTCGATATCCAGGTGGTTGGTCGGTTCATCCAGCAGCAACACCTGCGGGGAGCTGACCAGCGCCCGGCCCAGGGCGGCTTTACGCAGCCAGCCACCGGAGAGCGACGAGAGCTCGGCATCGCCGTTCAGCGAAAGCTGGGCCAGCACTTCCTGGATACGGCTGTCGAGCTGCCACAGCCCCTGATGGTCAAGGATCTCCATCACCTGCGCCATTTTGGCCAGATTCTTCTCGCTCGGGTCAACTTCCACCAGATGGGAAATCGCGTGATACGCCTTCAGGTGTTCCGCCTGCTCGGCGACGCCTTCGGCCACAAAGTCAAATACCGTGCCACCAATGTTACGCGGCGGGTCCTGTTGCAGGCGCGCCACAATCAGATCCTGCTCATACACGATGCGGCCATCATCCAGCGGCACTTCCCGGTTCAGGATTTTCATCAGCGTGGATTTCCCCGCGCCGTTGCGGCCGACCAGGCAGACACGTTCATTTGGCTCGATGTGGAGTTCGGTGTTATCCAACAGCGGGGCATCACTGAAGGAGAGCCAGGCACCTGACATACTGATTAAAGACATAAAAGTTACTTTTCCTCGCCGGCGCGGGTGAGCAGCCAGCAGTTGTGAATCTGACGGTTACGGGCAAAATCCTGGGACTGGGTCTGGGCGGTGATCTCTTTCGCCACCAGCCCGAGTTCGGCCAGACCGGCCATGTCCATCTGGAAGCCGCGTTTGTTGTTGGAGAACATGATGGTGCCGTTGCGGCGCAGCAGACGGGTCAGGTGCTTCATCAGCGCCAGGTGGTCACGCTGCACGTCGAAGGAGTCAGCCATGCGCTTGGAGTTGGAGAAGGTCGGCGGATCGATGAAAATCACGTCGAACTGCTCATTGGCCTCACTCAGCCAGGAGAGGCAATCCGCCTGGATCAGGCGGTGCTGGCGGCCGGTCAGGCCGTTGACCCGCAGGTTTTTCTCCGCCCACTCCAGATACGTCCGGGACATATCCACGGTGGTGGTGCTGCGCGCCCCGCCCAGCCCGGCGTGTACGCTGGCGGTGCCGGTGTAGGCGAACAGGTTCAGGAAATCTTTGCCTTTGCTCATTTCGCCCAGCATCCGGCGGGCAATGCGGTGGTCGAGGAACAGGCCGGTGTCGAGGTAGTCCGTGAGGTTGACCCACAGTTTGGCGTCAAACTCCTGCACCAGCAGGAACTCGCCTTTCTGCGCCAGTTTTTCATACTGGTTTTTGCCTTTCTGCCGCTCGCGGGTCTTCAGCACCAGTTGATTGGACGGCAGATCCAGCACCGACAGCGTGGCGTTGATCACATCAAACAGGCGCTGACGTGCTTTCTGCGCATCAATGGTTTTCGGCGGCGCATACTCCTGCACCACCACTTTGCTGCCGTAGCGGTCCACGGCGACGTTATATTCCGGCAGGTCGGCGTCATACAGGCGGTAACACTCAATGCCCTGCTGTTTGGCCCACTTCTCCAGCTTACGCAGGTTTTTGCGCAGGCGGTTGGCGAAATCCTCGGCGATCTGGCCGCCGGTGACACCCTCCGGATTTTCCGCCAGCTGGTAGTTTTTCTGTACGCACTCCAGCGGGCCGTTTTTCGCTTTGAACTGACGCTCTGCCCGCAGTTGCAGGCAGCTCAGCAGCTCCGGCGAGGCGCTGAACAGCGACAGCTGCCAGCCGCCGAACTGGGTTTTCATGATGCGGCCAAGCAGGTTATGCAGGGCAATCAGCGCCGGTTCACTCTCCAGGCGCTCACCATACGGCGGGTTACTGATCACGGTACCGCGCGGGCCTTCCGGCAGCGGGTTGACCAGCTTGCTGACATCATTACTGTTAAAGGTGATCAGCTCCGCCACCCCGGCACGACGGGCGTTGGCGCGCGCCATCTCAATCACGCGGCGGTCGATGTCCGAGCCGAAGAAGCGGGAGGTGGTCTCCTGCAGGCCGCGGCGCGCGCGCACCTGTGCCTCAGTGGTGACTTCGCGCCACAGGTCAGCATTGAAGCCGTTCCAGGCGGTAAAGCCCCAATACTGGCGATGCAGGCCGGGTGCACGGTCGGAGGCGATCATCGCACCCTCAATCAGCAGCGTACCGGAACCGCACATCGGGTCGAGCAGCGGTGTTCCGGCTGCCCAGCCGGAGCGCATCACAATCGCCGCCGCCAGGTTCTCTTTCAGCGGGGCCGCACCGGTCAGGTCACGGTAACCACGCTGGTGCAGGCCGTCGCCGCTCAGATCCAGCGCCACGCTGGCGGTGTCACGTTGCAGGAACACATTGACGCGGATGTCCGGTTGCTGTTTCGCCACGTTCGGCCGCTGGTCAATTTTGCGGGTGAAGCTGTCAACGATGGCATCCTTGACCTTCAGCGCGCCGTACTGGCTGTTACGGATCTCATCATTCAGGCCGCTGAAATGTACGGCAAAGGTTTTGTCGACGCCAAACACCGAAGGCCAGTCAATCGCCATTACGCCGAGGTAGAGGTCCAGATCGCTGTGTACCTTGAATTCATTCAGCGGCAGCAAAATGCGGGACGCCAGGCGGCTCCACAGCAGGCTTTGGTACAAAAGACGATCGTCGCCCTGAAAATGTACCCCACCCTGTACCACTTTACAGGCGTGGGCGCCCAGCGCTTCCAGTTCGCTTTTTAACAGTTCTTCCAGACCACGCGCCGTGCTGGCAAACAGAGAGTTCATATCGACTTATCACCAAATAGAAAATTGTTGCGCATTATAGCTAATCCCACCCGCTTGTCATAAAGTTGCTGACTCTCATTTATGCCGGCAAGGAGTCAGCAGTGATTACCCTCTCCAAACTTTTCATTCATCCGGTGAAATCGATGCGTGGCCTGCAACTTTCGCAGGGCCTGGCCGAGCGCGCCGGGCTGGCCTTTGACCGGGCGTTTATGCTGACCACGCCGGACGGCACCTTTATTACCGCCCGGCAATTGCCGCAGATGGTGCAGTTCACCCCGGCGCTGCTGCCGGATGGCCTGTACATCACCGCGCCGGACGGCAGCAGCGCCGTTATCCGTTACGGGGAATTCAGTGACACAGAGAGCCCGACCGAAGTCTGGGGTAATCATTTTACCGCCCGTATCGCCCCTGATGCCATCAATCACTGGCTGAGCGGTTACCTGGCGCGCGAGGTGCAGTTACGCTGGCTGGGGCCGACCCTGAGCCGCCGTGTCAAAGCCGCGCCCGATACCCCTTTGACCTTTGCGGATGGCTATCCGTTCCTGCTGATTAATGAGGCATCACTGGAGGAACTGCGCCGGCGCTGCCCGGCCGGAATCAAACTCGAGCAGTTCCGGCCCAACCTGGTGGTGGCCGGGGCCACTGCCTTTGCCGAAGACAGCTGGGCCGCGCTGCGGGTCGGCAGCGTGGTGTTTGACGCGGTGAAACCTTGCAGCCGCTGCGTGCTGACCACCGTCAGCACCGAGCGCGGGGTGAAGCACCCGGGCGGTGAGCCGCTGAAAACGCTGCAATCCTTCCGCACGGCGGACAACGGCGACGTCGATTTCGGCATGAACCTGATGGCGCGCAACAGCGGCATTATCCGGGCAGGCGATGCGGTAGAGATCCTCTCCACCCGCACGCCGCGCGCCTATACCGCCGGCAAGGTCAGCGTGGCGGTTGCGCCCCCGGCGCCGTCTGAACAGCGTGTTGATATTACCTATCAGGGCCAGCGTTTCAGCGGCAATAAAAAAGAGGTGTTACTGGATCAGCTGGAGCAGCAGGGGTTCCGCATTCCCTACTCATGCCGGGCCGGGCTGTGCGGCAGTTGCCGCCTGACGCTGGAGAAGGGAAAGGTGGCCCCGCTGGTGCAGGATGCCCTGGGCACTGACGGCACGCTGCTGAGTTGCAGCTGCATACCGCTGGGGGATGTCACCCTGAGCTAGCCCGTGCGGGCCGGAAAAAGAGGGTCAGAAAGGCGGCGCGCCCATGGGTGCGCTGTTTTGAGAGCCGGCCGTTTAAGCGCCGACTGTTGTTAATCCTGAAAGGCTAAACGGCCTGATCGTACAGTGCGGCCAGGTCCAGCTCTTCTGCGACCGGCATCATCCGGTCATGCATGATTTTTATCGCGTCACCGCACTGCATGGTGCGCCCGGCCAGCGTCAGCTGATTCTGCGCCAGCAGGCAAAGGCTGGCATTGTCGCCGGACTCCACCACCAGCAACTGCGCCCGGTCACCGCTCTCGGTGACGTTCACCGCCACCACGTCACCGGTTTTCGGTGCCAGCGCGCGCGCCTGCTGGGTAAAGTGCCAGCTTTTCGGCATCAGCGGCTTCAGGTAACGAAATGCCACCAGCGCATTTAATACCAGTTCAGCGCGCAGCTCGGATTTAAGCTTAATTTTGCGGCACTGCTCTTCATAATCAAAATAGAGCGCTGCATCTTCCACCGAAAAGGCAGACTCGCCGAACGCATCCGGCGTTAACATTTTGGCGGGAAAGCGCGAGCGGAATATCATGCCGTTTGCCAAATCCAACATCAGCCGATCGTGATCGGCGTCAAAATACCAACGCCAATTGTCGTCAGGTTTGATTCTCATCGGGTTACCCCTTTACGCCTGTTAATTTCCAAAAACCCCAACAAGACCGCCGTAAAAGTGTCGCTGCTGACGGTATGCTAATAAATGATGCCGGTGAGGATCGCTGAACATATTATTTAGTCTGGTAACACGCTGTCATCCCGCGCCTATAACCCCGGCAGTGGACAAAATATAGTCGAGCCGGGAGGAGAAATAAACCCCCCGGCCCGGCATGTTGGTTAAAAAATATCAAATTGCGTTAATAATATCTTTTATCAGCCTCGGCCCGTGATAAATAAAGCCGGAATAGAGTTGAATCAGTGACGCACCAGCCTGCATTTTTTCCCGTGCGGCAGTGAGGGAATCAATGCCGCCCACGCCAATAATCGGCAACCGCCCCTGTAATTCCAGCGACAAACGGCGAATCACTTCCGTGCTGCGCAACTGTACCGGACGGCCGCTCAGGCCGCCCGCCTGTTCGCAATAATTGAGGCCGTGCACCAGTTTGCGATCCAGCGTGGTATTGGTGGCAATCACACCGTCGATATTATGGCGAACCAGGCTATCGGCAATTTGTACCAGCTCTTCTTCTGACAAATCTGGCGCAATTTTCACCGCTACCGGCACATATTTGTGATGCTGTTGCTGTAATTGTGCCTGCTTATTCTTGATGGCGGCGAGCAATTCATCCAGCGCGTCGCCATACTGCAATGAACGCAATCCCGGCGTATTGGGTGATGAGATATTAACCGCTATATAGCCGGCATGAGGGTAGACTTTCTCCATGCAGAGCAGGTAATCATCCTTGCCGTTTTCCACCGGCGTGTCTTTATTCTTGCCGATATTGATGCCGAGGATGCCGCCAAAACGCGATTTTTTAACGTTTTCGACCAGATTATCCACCCCGCGGTTATTGAACCCCATGCGGTTGATTAACCCTTCTGCCTCCACTACCCGGAATAGCCGCGGCTTATCATTGCCCGCCTGCGGGCGCGGCGTCACGGTGCCGACCTCGACAAAGCCAAACCCCATCGCCCCAAAGGCGTCAATGCACTCCCCGTCTTTATCCAGCCCGGCCGCCAGGCCCAGCGGGTTTTTAAACGAGAGGCCCATGCAGCTGACCGGTTTGGCAGGCAGTGACTGGCGGATAAGGAATTCAAACGGCGAGCCGGAAAGGCGGCGAAGCTGGCGGAAGGTCAATTCGTGTGCGTGTTCTGGGTCGAGCTGGAAAAGCGCTTTTCTGACGAGGGGATAATACATGAAATCTCCTGAGTTCCCGGTGGCAAACCGGGGGCGTATTATCCGCGAATGCCCCACAAAAGGGAAATGATCCACCACAAAAAAACGCCCTTTCCGCAATCGTTTTCCCCCGCGCCGCGCCGCCCTTTTGCCCCATCCTCTTTTTCCCCGGCTGACCGGCCGGTTGTTATTCCCTTTTCAGAAAAGGAAAGCAGAAAAAGAGATTTTAAGAAATAAGCCTCGGCTGATAGCGTGTTAACACTTGGTTAGGAAAAACGCCCCAACTATTCTTTTTAGTTATAAGGAGTAAGTATGCACGTTATATCTCTGGCAGGCAGCCCGCGACAACCTTCCCGTTCATCTGCGCTGCTGCACCGCAGCGAACAGTGGCTGCAACAACGTGGTGTCACCATCACCGCCTATAACCTGCATGATTTTGACGCTGAAGATTTACTCTACGCCAATTTCAACAGCCCCCAGATCAAGGCGCTGACCGCCGAACTGGCCGGGGCCGATGGCCTGCTGGTGGCAACGCCGGTGTATAAAGCGGCTTACTCCGGCGCGCTGAAAACCCTGCTTGACCTGCTGCCGGAGCGCGCGCTGGATCATAAGGTGGTGTTGCCGCTGGCCACCGGCGGCTCCCTCGCCCATATGCTGGCGGTGGACTACGCCCTGAAACCGGTGCTGGCCGCCCTGAAAGCCCAGGAAGTGCTGCACGGCGTGTTTGCAGATGACAGCCAGATTGACATGAAAGCCCAGCCACAGCCCCTCCTGACCCCGGCGCTGGCGCTGCGGCTGGAGGAGGCACTGGAGAGTTTCTATCAGGCGCTGGACCGCCGTGCGCCGCTGCGGGCCGCAGGGGCCGACCTGCTGCGGCATATTGCCTGAACCGTAAATAAGGAGAGCAGAAGATGACAACGATGTCGCTGTTTCGTCGCTGGGGCCGCACCCTCGCCCTGTTTACCCTGCTGGGCGGGCTGAGCCTGACCGCGCAGGCTGCACAAGACCCGGCGCAGTTCCGCATCGGGTATCAGAAAGGCTCTGTCAGTCTGGTGCTGGCCAAAACCCATCAGATGCTGGAAAAGCGCTACCCGCAGACGCATATCAGCTGGATTGAATTTCCGGCCGGGCCGCAGATGCTGGAAGCACTGAATGTCGGCAGCATCGATATGGGCAGCACCGGTGATTTGCCGCCGCTGTTTGCGCAGGCAGCCGGGGCCGATCTGCTGTACGTCGGGCAGGAACCGCCCAAACCCAAAGCGGAAGTGATTCTGGTGGCGGCCAACAGCCCGATTCAGAGCGTGGCTGACCTGAAAGGGCGCAAAGTGGCGTTCCAGAAAGGCTCCAGCTCGCACAACCTGTTGTTACGCGCACTGCAACAAGCCGGGCTGACGTTCAAAGATATCACCCCGGTCTACCTGACCCCGGCCGATGCGCGCGCGGCTTTCGCGCAGCATAACGTCGATGCCTGGGCGATCTGGGACCCGTACTACTCCGCCGCACAGCTTCAGGGCGGCGTGCGGGTACTGAAAGACGGCACCACGCTGAACCAGACCGGCTCCTTCTACCTGGCTGCGCGCAGCTATGCCGAGGCGCATCCGGCATTTATCCGTGACGTGCTGAGCCAGCTGACCGCTGCCGATGCCCTGACCCGCACCGACCGCGCCCAGAGCATTACGCTGCTGGCTACCGCGATGGGGCTGCCGGAGCCGGTAATCGCCACTTATCTGGATCACCGCCCGGTCACCGTGATTGAACCGGTGGACAAACGCACCGAACAGGCCCAGCAGAACACTGCCGATCTGTTTTATGAGAATCACCTGCTGCCGAAAAAGCTGGATATCGCCAGCCGTATCTGGCACGCAGCGCCCTGACCCGTTCACTACCCCGCCCGGCGCGGAGCTCGCCGGGCCGTACAAGGAGCAAACACCATGAGCCTTAACGTTTTCTGGTTTTTACCGACCCACGGCGACGGTCACTACCTCGGCACCAATGAGGGTGCACGCACCGTCGATCACGCTTACCTGCAACAGATTGCCCAGGCGGTGGACCGCCTGGGGTTTGGTGGGGTGCTGATCCCGACCGGCCGTTCCTGTGAGGACTCCTGGCTGGTGGCGGCGTCGATGATTCCGGTCACGCAACGGCTGAAATTCCTGGTGGCGCTGCGCCCCGGCATTATCTCCCCGACGCTGGCGGCGCGGCAGGCTGCCACGCTGGACAGGCTTTCCAACGGGCGCGCCCTGTTTAATCTGGTGACCGGCGGTGACCCGGATGAGCTGGCCGGTGAAGGGCTGTTCCTCGACCACGAAGAACGTTACGAAGCCTCGGCGGAGTTTACCCACATCTGGCGCCGGGTGCTGGAAGGCGAAACCGTGACGTTCAACGGCAAACATATTCAGGTAAAGGAGGCACGTCTGATGCTGCCGCCGGTACAGCAGCCGCGCCCGCCGCTCTATTTTGGCGGCTCGTCCGATGCCGCGCAGGATCTGGCCGCCGAACAGGTTGAGCTTTACCTGACCTGGGGCGAGCCCCCGGCGCAAGTGAAAGAGAAGATTGAGCAGGTACGCGCCAAAGCGGCGGCCAAAGGGCGCCAGGTACGTTTCGGCATCCGGCTGCATGTGATTGTGCGTGAAACCACGGACGAGGCGTGGCGCGCCGCGGACCGGCTGATCGCCAATCTGGACGACGAAACCATCGCCCGCGCCCAGCAGTCGTTCGCCCGGTTTGACTCCGTCGGCCAGCAGCGGATGGCGGCCTTGCACGGCGGCAAAAAAGATAACCTGGAGATCAGCCCCAACCTGTGGGCCGGGGTCGGGCTGGTGCGCGGCGGGGCCGGTACCGCGCTGGTGGGCGATGGCCCGACGGTGGCGGCACGGATGCAGGAGTATGCCGATTTGGGTATCGATACCTTTGTGCTCTCCGGCTACCCGCATCTGGAAGAGGCGTACCGGGTGGGCGAATTGCTGTTCCCGCACCTCGATCTGGCCACTGCCGATGCGGCCCCCGGCAACCTGCGGGTGATCCGGCCGCAATCCGAGGTGATTGCCAATGACTTCTACCAGACCACTGCGTCACAGAGCTGAGGAACGCACCATGCATCACTTTGCCAAACGTGGGTTATACCGTCTCGCCCCCTGGGCCGTGCCGGTGCTGTTGATTGTCGTCTGGCAACTGGCGGTGGAGACCGGCTGGCTCTCCAACCGTATTCTGCCGGCCCCGAGCGCAGTAGTGACCGCCTTCTGGTCGCTGAGTGCCAGCGGCGAACTCTGGCACCATCTGGCGATCAGCAGTTGGCGCGCCGGGATTGGGTTCGCCATCGGCGGCAGCATCGGCCTGCTGCTGGGCTTTATCACCGGGTTGTCCCACTGGGGGGAGCGGCTGCTGGACAGCTCATTACAGATGTTGCGCAACATTCCGCATCTGGCGCTGATCCCGCTGGTGATCTTATGGTTCGGCATTGACGAATCCGCCAAAATTTTCCTGGTGGCGCTCGGTACGCTGTTCCCCATCTACCTGAACACCTACCACGGCATCCGCAATATTGACCGCGGCCTGCTGGAAATGGCGCGCAGCTATGGCCTCTCCGGGTTGCCGCTGTTTGTGCAGGTGGTGCTGCCCGGCGCCCTGCCCTCCATTATGGTCGGCGTGCGGTTTGCGCTCGGCTTTATGTGGCTGACGCTGATTGTGGCAGAAACCATCTCCGCCAATGCCGGTATCGGCTACCTGGCGATGAACGCCCGTGAGTTCCTGCAAACCGACATCGTGGTGGTCGCCATTGTGCTGTACGCCATTCTCGGCAAGCTGGCTGACTTCAGCGCGCAACTGCTGGAGCGCGTCTGGCTGCGCTGGCACCCCGCCTATCAACTGACCTCCCAAGGAGGCAACGCATGAGTACGCCAACCCGTATCCCGCAGGGCACGCCGCTGACGCTGAACCACATCAGCAAACGTTATGGTGCCCGCACGGTACTGCATGATATTGACCTGCGCATTGTTCCCGGCCAGTTTGTGGCAGTGGTAGGCCGCAGCGGCTGCGGTAAAAGTACCCTGCTGCGTCTGCTGGCCGGGCTGGAGCATGCCAGCGAGGGCGCGCTGCTGAGCGGTAATGCGCCGTTGGCCAGTGTGCAGGAGGATACGCGCCTGATGTTTCAGGAGGCACGCCTGCTGCCGTGGAAGCGCGTGATTGATAACGTCGGGCTGGGCCTGAAGGGCAACTGGCGGCCGGCGGCGCAGGAAGCGCTGGCGGCGGTCGGGCTGGCGGAACGCGCCGGTGAATGGCCTTCTGCCTTGTCCGGCGGGCAGAAACAGCGGGTGGCGCTGGCGCGCGCGCTGATCCACCGCCCACGGCTGCTGCTGCTGGATGAGCCGCTGGGGGCGCTGGATGCCCTGACGCGCATTGAGATGCAGGGGCTGATTGAATCACTCTGGCTGACGCACGGTTTCACCGTGTTGCTGGTGACCCATGATGTCAGCGAGGCAGTGGCGCTGGCCGATCGGGTATTACTGATTGAAGAGGGCCGGGTCGGCCTGGACATCACGGTGGACGTGCCGCGCCCACGCCGTCGCGGGTCGGTACGGCTGGCCGAGCTGGAAAGCCAGGTGCTGGATCGCATCCTGACGCCTGCCCCCACCCTGCAACCGGTACCGTCGCGCGGCTACGCCTGAGCACGCTTTTCCGGGATAAAAAAAGGCGCGGTGCCTCATGGCCCGCGCCTTTTTTATGGCTTACGCCGTGGGATCAGGCATCCAGCGCTTTGCTGATCTTCTCATACAGATCGCCGGACAGGTTCGGCAGGCTTTTGAGCTGCTCGAGTGCCGCACGCATCTGCACCTGACGTGACTCATCATAGCGTTGCAGGCGGATCAACGGCTCCACCAGACGGGACGCCACCTGCGGGTTGCGGGTGTTGAGATCCGTGAGAATTTCCGTCAGGAAGCGGTAGCCGCTGCCGTCTGCTGCATGGAACGCTGCTGGGTTGCCGGAGGCGAACGCCCCAATCAGCGACCGCACGCGGTTCGGGTTGCCCAGGCTGAAAGAGCGATGGTTCAGCAGGCTGCGCACTTTCTCCAGCACATTCTCCGCCGGGCTGGTTGCCTGCAGGATAAACCATTTGTCCATTACCAGGCCATCCTGATGCCAGCGCTCATCAAACGCCGTCAGCAGCGCCGTCCGGCATGGTAACTGGGCCGTGACCGCCGCCGACAAGGCCGCCAGTGCATCGGTCATGTTATCGGCAGCGTGATACTGCTTCGCCACTAGCTGGTCAGCACGTTCCGGATCGCCGAAGGCCAGATAGCTGAGGCAGAGGTTGCGCAGGCTGCGCTTGCCGATGTCGGCATGCTCTACCCGGTATTCCGGCGTCAGGTTGGCGTAGTAGACCGCCAGCCATTCATCCGCCATTTCCGTGGCCAGGCAACCGACAATCGCGGAGTGGACGGCGTGGATCGCCTCCGGATCGATGGTGGCGAACAGTTCCGCCATCTCATTTTCCGTCGGCAGCGACAGGATCTGCGCGATAAGGGCCGGTTCCAGCGTCTCATCCAGCAGAATACCGCGGAAGGCATCCGCCACGTGCAGCGGCAGCGACAGCGGCTGTTTCTGCTGGTGGCGCGCAACGTTCAGGCGGATATAGAGCGCCAGCAGGCTCTGCGCCGCATCCCAGCGGGAGAACGGATCGGTCGCGTGCTGCATCAGGAAGGTGAGCTGCTGGTCGCTGTAGGGGTAATCCAGTTTCACCGGCGCGGAGAACTGGCGCAGCAGCGACGGCACCGGCGGCAGGGTAATACCGTCAAACACAAAGGTCTGCTCGGCTTCTGTCACGTTCAGCACCGAATGCACCGGGTTGCCGTCACGTACCAGCGGGATGACATTGCCCTCCTGATCGTAGAGCTCAATATCCAGCGGAATGTGCAGCGGCAACTTCTCCTGCTTGTCCGCCGTCGGCGGTGTGGTCTGGCTGACATGCAGGCGATATTGCTGAAGCTCGGTGCTGAACTCATCACGCACCGTCAGCACCGGCGTGCCGGACTGGCTGTACCAGCGGCGGAACAGCGACAGGTCAACGTTAGAGGCATCTTCCATCGCCTGCACGAAATCATCGCAGGTGGCGGCGCTGCCGTCATGGCGTTCGAAGTAGAGCTGCATCCCGGCCTGGAACTGCGCCTCACCCAGCAGGGTGTGCATCATCCGGATCACTTCCGCGCCCTTCTCATACACCGTCAGGGTGTAGAAGTTGTTCATCTCGATCACCTTGTCCGGGCGGATCGGGTGCGCCATCGGGCTGGCGTCTTCTGCAAACTGCGCGCTGCGCATCAGGCGCACGTTGGCGATGCGGTTGACCGGGCGGGAGCCGAGATCGGCGCTGAACTCCTGGTCACGGAATACCGTCAGCCCCTCTTTAAGGCTGAGCTGGAACCAGTCACGGCAGGTGACGCGGTTGCCGGTCCAGTTATGGAAATATTCGTGGCCGATGACCCGCTCAATGTTCAGGTAGTCGGTGTCGGTAGCGGTTTCCGCCTTCGCCAGCACATATTTGGAGTTAAAGACGTTAAGGCCTTTGTTCTCCATCGCGCCCATGTTGAAGAAATCCACCGCCACAATCATATAGATGTCGAGGTCATACTCCAGGCCAAAGCGGGTTTCGTCCCATTTCATCGACTGCTTCAGCGAGGTCATCGCCCAGTCGGCGCGGTCCAGGTTGCCGCGGTCCACGTACAGCTCCAGCGCGACCTCGCGGCCGGAGCGGGTGGTGAAGGTGTCACGCAGCACATCAAATTCACCCGCCACCAGCGCAAACAGGTAGCAGGGTTTCGGGAAGGGATCTTCCCAGCGGACCCAGTGGCGGCCGTCACCGAGGTCACCCTGCTCCAGCCGGTTACCGTTGGAGAGCAGGAACGGGTAACGCGTTTTGTCGGCCACGATACGGGTGGTGAAACGTGCCAGCACGTCCGGGCGGTCAAGATAATAGGTGATATGGCGGAAACCTTCGGCCTCGCACTGTGTGCAGAGCGCCTCACCGGAGAGATATAACCCTTCCAGCGCGCTGTTTTTGGCCGGGTGGATCTGGTTGATGATGGTCAGGGTAAAGCTATCCGGCAGTTGATCCAGCACCAGCGTATGGGATTGCTGGTGATAATGCGGCCACGGCTGCCCGTCTACGGTGACGCTAAGGAGCGTCAGGTCTTCCCCATTCAGCACCAGCGGCGCACCTGCCGCGCCCAGGCGTTTTACCTGGCTGATGGCGGTCACGGTGGTGGTGTCGGCGTCGAGCTCAAAATTCAGGTCGATATCGGTAATGGTGTAGTCCGAGGCACGGTAGTCGTGCCGGTATTTAGCCTGCGGCTGTGTTGTGGTAGAGACCTGTGTCATAGAAGCCCTTTGACGTCCGGATGATGGAGGTTAACTAAGTGTATTAGGCTTGCGCGCCGCTGCCACCCTTCTTGCTTTTCCTGCAGGGCGGGTGGCCGGAAATGCCTTTTGTCCGACTTTATCACAGCCGATATAAAATCCTAGTTTGTAAGCGGCTTGTGAGCCTTTTGTGCGCAGTTCTTCTGCGCCTGTGTTTTTTCGGGAGCAAGCAGGTGCACAGGGTGAGAACCTGAGGCGCGGAAAGGGGCTGCATTCCCAATAAGTAAGCGGCTGTGACGGCAAAACCGGACGGGTTGCCGGTTTGTAATCACAATTTAATTTCATTGTCATCTCATTTTATTAACATTTAAAACACATTAACAGGGTTGACGGCACGTTTACCTCTCGACCTCCCCGCGCCTTTTATGGTGTGATGAGACTTCAATAACCGGATAATCAAGGTATACTTCACGCTCTTTGCTGATTATTCCGACTGTGGAAATGCTCCTAACGAGGATGCTGTAACGCGCTATGACTCACTACGCTTCCCCGATTTTGACGTCAATACTGGACACTGATGCCTATAAATTGCATATGCAGCAGGCTGTCTACCACCGGTATCATGACATTACCGTCGCAGCGGAATTCCGCTGCCGCGGCGATGAGCTGCTCGGTGAATACCGTGACGAGATCCAGGCGCAAATCACCCTGATGAGCGAACTGGCCCTGACCGACGAGGAGTACCGTTTCCTCGCCGCGCTGCCGTTTTTCCGCAAGGATTATCTGGACTGGCTGAAAGCATTCCGCTTCAACCCGCAACAGGTGCAGGTCACCAACCGCCGGGGCATGCTGGAGATCCGCATCAGCGGGCCTTGGCGGGAAGTGGTGATGTGGGAAGTCCCGCTGCTGGCGGTGATAAGCGAAGTGGTGCACCGCCACCGCTCGCCGGATGCCACGCCGGAACAGGCTGTCAGCCAGTTGCGCGGCAAGCTGGAACGGTTCAGGGCGCTGGCCGGCGAAACAGACCTGTCCCGCTTCCGGCTGATGGATTTCGGCACCCGCCGCCGTTTCTCGCAGGCGGTGCAGCAAGCGATTGTCACCACCCTGAAAAGCGATTTTCCTTATCTGGTCGGTACCAGTAACTACGATCTGGCGCGCCGGCTCGATCTGGCTCCGGTCGGCACCCAGGCCCATGAGTGGTTCCAGGCACACCAGCAGATCTCACCGGTGCTGGCCAACAGCCAGCGTGCCGCTTTGCAGGCGTGGCTGGATGAGTACCCGGCTCAGTTGGGCATCGCCCTGACGGATTGCATCACCATGGATGCCTTCCTGCGTGACTTTGGGCCGGGCTTTGCCGGGCGTTATCAGGGGCTGCGCCATGACTCCGGCGATCCGCTGGAATGGGGTGAGAAAGCCATTGCCCATTATGAAAAGCTCGATATTGACCCAATGAGCAAAACGCTGGTCTTCTCCGATAACCTGGACCTGGATAAAGCGCTGGCGCTCTACCGCCATTTTGACCGCCGCATCAATCTGGTGTTCGGCATCGGCACCCGGCTGACCTGTGATATTCCCGGCGTCAAGCCGCTGAATATTGTGATCAAACTGGTGGAATGTAACGGCAAGCCGGTCGCGAAACTCTCTGACAGCCCCGGTAAAACCATTTGTGAAGACCCGGCGTTTGTTAAAGCGCTGCGTAAAGCATTCGATTTACCCCTGGTGAAAAAAGCCAGTTAACGGCGGCCTTATTGCACCGGCTTTGCGGCCGGTGCAAATTCCCCTCCTTTATATACCTTCCCTGCCCTATTCATTGTCTCTATGAATTCCCCTGACACCGTTGAGAAATGTTGCCCTGCGCCCGTGATTTCTGCTTGTGTCCTGCGACGCGGTAAGTAACATAGCAAAACCCGCCTGTGGGTGGGTTCCGCAATTCTGAATTAACCCTTATTAAAGAGAGAAATCTATGAGCGTTGTGCCTGTAGTCGACGTACTGCAAGGCCGTGCTGCGGTTGACAGTGAAGTCACCGTACGCGGTTGGGTGCGTACCCGGAGAGATTCTAAAGCCGGCATCTCCTTCCTCGCCGTTTATGACGGCTCCTGCTTTAATCCATTACAGGCCGTCGTAAATAATTCTCTGTCCAATTACCAGACTGATGTGCTGCGCCTGACGACCGGTTGCTCGGTGGAGATTACCGGCACCGTGGTGGCCTCACCAGGTGAAGGGCAGAGCTTTGAATTGCAGGCTACGGCAGTAAACGTGGTGGGCTGGGTCGATGATCCGGATACCTATCCGATGGCGGCCAAACGCCACAGCATCGAATACCTGCGTGAAGTGGCACACCTGCGCCCGCGTACCAACCTGATTGGCGCGGTGGCCCGCGTACGCCACACTCTGGCACAGGCGATTCACCGTTTCTTCCATGAAAATGGCTATTTCTGGGTCTCTACGCCGTTGATCACTGCGTCTGATACGGAAGGTGCCGGGGAGATGTTCCGCGTCTCCACGCTGGACCTGGAAAACTTGCCGCGTGACGATCAGGGCCAGGTTGATTTCAGTGAAGATTTCTTTGGGAAAGAGGCCTTTTTGACCGTTTCGGGCCAGTTGAACGGTGAAACCTACGCATGCGCCCTGTCCAAAGTCTATACCTTTGGCCCGACCTTCCGGGCAGAGAACTCCAACACCAGCCGCCACCTGGCAGAATTCTGGATGATTGAACCTGAAGTGGCGTTTGCCACCCTGGACGACGTAGCAGGTCTGGCTGAAAAAATGCTGAAATATGTGTTTCAGGCCGTGTTGGATGAACGCGCAGATGATCTGGCGTTTTTCGCCGAGCGTGTGGATAAAGATGCCATTGCCCGGCTTGAACGTTTTGTCAGCTCTGATTTTGCCCAGGTAGATTACACTGATGCGATTGAGATTCTGATCAAATCGGGTCAGACGTTTGAGAATGCCGTGAGTTGGGGTATCGATCTCTCTTCAGAACATGAGCGCTATCTGGCAGAAAAACACTTTAAAGCGCCGGTGGTCGTGAAAAACTACCCGAAAGACATCAAAGCTTTCTATATGCGCATGAATGAAGACGGAAAAACTGTGGCGGCGATGGACGTCCTCGCGCCGGGTATTGGTGAGATCATTGGCGGCTCCCAGCGTGAAGAGCGCCTGGACGTGCTGGATCAGCGTCTGGAAGAGATGGGCCTGAACAAAGAAGATTATTGGTGGTACCGCGATCTGCGCCGTTACGGCACCGTGCCGCACTCTGGTTTTGGTCTCGGATTCGAACGGTTAATCGCCTATGTGACTGGCGTACAGAACGTCCGTGACGTCATCCCCTTCCCGCGTACCCCTCGCAATGCCAGCTTCTGACTATCAGAATCTGTACAATTAAGACAATTTTGTTACAAATCAGAGGCCAGCAATGCTGGCCTTTTACATTTTTACAAACTTAGATCCCGGTCACAAAGTTCCCTAATTTTTACATTTTGTAATAATTAGTTTCCTTCTGAAACCTCATTAGGCCTTTGGTAGCATTTTCGCGGTAGATTAACCGCATCGCCAATGGAACACTGCGTGCAGACACAGGAAGACACCATACTCTCAACAATAGTTCCCTGAATTATTGGCGGCAGTGGCAAGGTGTCCGAATAACACCAATGAGGGTAATATAATGATGAAGCGCAACATTCTTGCAGTGGTTATCCCGGCTCTGTTGGCTGCTGGTGCAGCAAACGCCGCCGAAATCTACAACAAAGATGGCAACAAGCTGGATCTGTACGGCAAAGCAGTTGGCCTGCATTACTTCTCTGATGACGACGGTTCTGATGGCGATCAGACTTATGTTCGTTTCGGCTTCAAAGGTGAAACTCAGATTACTGACCAACTGACCGGTTTCGGCCAGTGGGAATACAACGTTCAGGCGAACAACTCTGAAGGTTCTGACGCACAAGACGGCAACAAAACCCGCCTGGGCTTTGCCGGTCTGAAATTTGGTGACTACGGCTCCTTCGACTACGGCCGTAACTATGGCCTGATTTACGATGCACTGGCCTGGACCGACATGCTGCCGGAATTCGGCGGTGACTCTGGTTATTCCGATGGCTTCCTGAGCGGCCGTTCTACCGGCGTGGCTACCTACCGTAACCATAACTTCTTCGGCCTGGTTGATGGCTGGGACTTCGCTGTGCAGTACCAGGGCAAAAACGACCGTGATGACATCCGTCGTGCCAACGGTGACGGCTGGGCCGTTTCTACCTCTTACACCAGCGAAATCGGTGTAGGCATTGTAGGAACTTACGGTGAATCAGACCGTACTAACGCACAAAACTCAGCAACTTATGATAACCCAGATCCGACCCATACCGTTCCGGACACTGTTATTGGTAGTGGTGACAAAGCACAGAGCTGGGCGACCGCGCTGAAATATGATGCTAATAACGTTTACCTGGCAGCAATGTATGGTGAAACTCGTAACGCAACCCCAGTTAGTGGCGCTATTGATGGCATCAACGTTTATGGCTTCGCTAACAAAGCGCAAAACTTTGAACTGGTTGCACAATACCAGTTCGACTTCGGTCTGCGTCCGTCCCTGGCGTACGTACAGTCCAAAGGTAAAGACATCGAAGGCATCGGCGACGTTGACCTGATCAAATACTTCGATGTGGGCGCGACCTACTACTTCAACAAAAATATGTCCACCTACGTTGATTACAAAATCAACCAGCTGGATGACGATAACGCACTGGGCATCAACAACGACGACACCGTGGCTGTTGGTCTGGTTTACCAGTTCTAATCGTACTGTCGCCTGACTTGCGTCAGGTGTGCTGAAGGCAGGGCTCCGGCCCTGCCTTTTCTTTTTCCATTCCCCGTTATCCCTGCTGTTTTTCCGCCCTTCCCGGCACTTGTCTCACCGCCTTCACAAATCGCGTTCTTTTTGCCGCAAACGGTTGGCAAAGCGGAAACATGGCGTTAACCTGAAGCTTCTGCCCGCTTATCACCAAGCCATGGATATTTCTGACATGTTTGAGAAAATCACCGCTGCCCCGGCCGACCCGATTTTGGGACTGGGCGATCTGTTTCGTGCTGATGACCGTCTGACCAAAATTAACCTGGGGATCGGCGTCTATAAAGATGAAACCGGCCAAACCCCGGTGCTGACCAGTGTGAAAAAGGCCGAGCACTATCTGCTGGAAAATGAGACCACCAAAAATTACCTGAGCATTGAGGGCATCCCGGCGTTTGCCAGTTGCACTCAGGCCCTGCTGTTCGGCAGCGACAGCGCGATTATCACCGATCGCCGCGCCCGTACGGCGCAGACGCCGGGCGGCACCGGTGCCCTGCGCGTGGCGGCTGATTTTCTGGCAACCCAGACCACGGCGAAACGGGTCTGGATCAGTAACCCGACCTGGCCAAATCACAACAATGTGTTTGGTTCTGCCGGGCTGGAGGTGGTGAATTACGATTACTACGACGCAGAAAACCATACGCTGAACTTTGACGGCATGCTGGCCAGCCTTGAGGCAGCGCAAGCCGGTGATGTGGTGTTGTTCCACGGCTGCTGCCACAACCCGACCGGGATTGACCCCACGACGGAACAGTGGCAACAACTGGCTGACCTTTCCCGTGAAAAAGGCTGGCTGCCGCTGTTTGACTTTGCCTATCAGGGCTTTGCCAACGGGCTGGAAGAAGATGCCCAGGGCCTGCGGATTTTTGCGGCTCAACACGCTGAACTGATTGTTGCCAGCTCCTACTCGAAAAACTTTGGCCTGTACAATGAGCGCGTCGGTGCCTTTACGCTGGTGGCGGCAGATGCAGAGAATGCCGACCGGGCGTTCAGCCAGATCAAAGCCACGGTGCGTGCCAACTACTCCAACCCGCCGGCCCATGGCGCAGCCGTGGTTGCGACGATTCTCGGCAACGATGCCCTGCGTGCACTTTGGGAGCAGGAGTTGACTGATATGCGTCAGCGCATTCAGCGTATGCGCCAGCTGTTTGTGAATACGTTGCAGGAAAAAGGTGCCCAACAGGATTTCAGCTTTATCATCAAGCAGAACGGTATGTTCTCCTTCAGCGGCCTGACCAAAGATCAGGTGCTGCGCCTGCGTGATGAATTTGGTGTTTATGCGGTGAACTCCGGCCGGGTCAACGTTGCCGGCATGACGCCGGACAACATGGCGCCGCTGTGTGAGGCGATTGTCGCGGTACTCTGAGCCACAAACCCTCTGAACCCCAGGCACAAAAAAGCCAGCTGCAATGCTGGCTTTTTTTATGGCCGGGGTTTTACCACTCTTACCACACGGGCGGCTCATCCTGCAGGAAAGGGTTGGTCAGGCGCTCATGGCCCAGCGTTGAGCGTGGCCCATGCCCCGGCAGGAAGGTGACGTCATCCCCTAACGGCAGCAATTTGCTGCGGATGGCGTGGATCAACGCCTGATGATCGCCGCGTGGGAAGTCAGTACGCCCCACGCCGCCTTTGAAGATCACATCCCCGGATACCAGCATCTTCGCAGCCTGGTTCACAAACACAATGTGCCCCGGTGTATGGCCCGGGCAGTGCAGTACATCCAGCTGCATATTGCCCACGATCACGCTTTCCCCTTCCTCCAGCCAGCGATCCGGCGTCAGCGGCGCGCACTCAGCCAACCCGAACATCTGACTCTGTGCCGGCAGCGCCTCCAGCCAGAAACGGTCATCAGGGTGCGGCCCCACTACCGGCACACCATAATGCTGCGCCAGTTCCGCTGCCGCCCCGACATGATCAAGATGGCCGTGTGTCAGCAGGATCTGGGTGACATGGACATTTTTCGCCGCCACCTGGGCCATGATCGTTTCAGCGTCACCACCCGGATCAACAATAGCCGCCTCAAGGGTGGCATCACACCAAATCAGGGAACAGTTTTGCGCAAAGGCAGTGACAGGAATCGTGAGAGTATTCATAAGGCTCCATGGCCGGTGCAGGACGCCTCCCGCACCGGTTAAAAGGCACAGTAATACTTAAGACCAGTTACGTACCGGCCCGGTATCAATATGCACAAAGTTGCTTCGTGGGTAATATCCTACACCACCGGCGCGCATTTTTAATGCCGCCTTACGGATATTACTCAGTTGCACGCCTTCAATATGGAAATCCATGGCACGTCCCAGCGTATGGTAGCTATGTTTGGCCACCCCGCTGCTGTGTTTGCGTAAATCATCATTGGTGGCAACAGAACGATAACCAGAAATTAACTGAACCGGTTTGTTATTTCCCAACAATACCTGCAGGCGGTAAAGCTGATCAAACAACGCGGTATCAATGGTTTTCATTTTATTAGCGCGAAAATCGCGGAACAAATGATTCAGCCTGGACAACTCATCCGTGTTGTAAGCCTTTCCATCAAAGAACTCGGCTTTGAGAGATTCCCCGGTATGCAGATTATTCAGCGTTAATACACGAGGACGAGGAGTTGAGAGCGTTGCGAACGCCTGCCCTGGAAGCAGTGCGATCCCCATAGCGGCGCCACCGAGCGCCAGCCACTTTCGGCGTTGTTTATCGATTTGATCCATGAACTGTCTGATTACCCGGCAAGAGAGTCAAAAAATAAGCACATTATTTGTGCTGTC
Source organism: Chimaeribacter californicus (assembly GCF_002858675.1). Taxonomy (GTDB): domain Bacteria; phylum Pseudomonadota; class Gammaproteobacteria; order Enterobacterales; family Enterobacteriaceae; genus Chimaeribacter; species Chimaeribacter californicus. The sequence goes on along the minus strand of NZ_PJZF01000001.1, from coordinate 106,071 downwards.
CCGAACCATAACTGCCATTAAAGAGCGAGTCAACCCACTCTCTATCAGGCTGATTGTCCGCCCCGGCAGGGGCGAACAAAAATCAACCCGTTAATCAGACCGTTAATTCAGTGGAATTACTGCAGTTATTGCAGCAGGCGTTCAGCCTGAGGCAAGATTTGTGCGCCCGATCGCACCGTATTATCGTAATTGTAAATATCTGTGCGGAATTGTGGTTTGCCGTCATCCGCTACCCAGGCGGTCAGGTAATAAAGCTGCACGGGAATATGGTGGCGAATCGGCACATAAGTCGTATTTCCGGCTTCCAGCGTCGAATTAACCCGCGCATCGTTCCAGCCGGCATCCTGCAATAACATACCGGCCAGCACAGACGCCTTATTAACCCGCACACAACCGGAGCTCAGCGCGCGAATATCTTTCTGGAACAGCGCGTGGTTCGGCGTGTCATGCAGGTAAATCGCATCGGAACTCGGCATATTGAACTTATAACGCCCCAGCGAGTTCGTCGCCCCCGGTGCCTGACGCAGGCGATACGGGAAGTTCTGCGGTGACACCATGCTCCAGTCAATCATCGACGGGTCGATCACTTCCGCATCATTGCTCCATCCGCTCAGCACGGTATAGCCGTGGGCTTGCAGATAACTGGCGTCATGCATCGCTTTGGGAATAATGTCCTGCCGGATAAGCGTGGTCGGCACATTCCAGGGCGGGTTGACCACCACGTTATTCAGCGCGCTGCTCATCAGCGGCGTTTTGCGGCTGGGGCGCCCGACAATCACGCGTGACGACAGCACTTCGTTACCATCGCGGTAGTAAACCAGCGAATAGTTAGGAATGTTTACCATAATGCCGGTATTAACGTTCCCCGGCAGGATGCGCAGCCGCTGGATGTTCAGCGCCAGCAGGGTCGCCCGGGTATGGGGCGAGACATTCAGCCATTCGCGGGTGCGTTTACCAATCACCCCGTCTTCCGCCAGCCCTTGCCATTTCTGGAAGCGCTTAACGCCCTCCACCAGATCCGGCGTGTACTGGTTATCTTTGACTTCGGTGGCGGTATCCGGTGTGGCGGCCGGCGGGCTTTGCGGCGTTGGCGGCACATCATTCACCGGTGCTGCCGCCGGGCTGACCGCTACCGGCGGGCTGTCTTCGTGCGAGGCGGTCTCATCGACATACAGATCATCTTCGGCAGACGGCTTGCTGGCAGCAATCTGCTCAGCCGGGATCGGATCGGGGTCTGCCGTGGACTGGGCGTCGGCGCTCAGCATGCCGGAACGGGCCAGAATTTCACGCAGCGCCGGAATATCGTCGCTCAGTTGCCCTGGGCGCAGGCTGGGGCCGTTGACCAACTGAGGCCATGGGCGGCTGTCAGCCAGCATATCTTTCAGCGCCTGGTGCATGCGGGCATATTGCGGATGCTGCGGTGCCAGGGAAGCCAGATAGTGTTGCAGGCTGGCCGGGCTATGGGCCTGATGGGCAATCGCCATCTGCCATTGGTTGATCACCGTGGCTGCCGGTAATGTCATTTTGTAAGGCGCGCTGCTGTAGAGCCAGTTACTGCCGTTGGCATTCACCCCCGAGACAAACTGCAAATAACCGAGCATGGCATCAGACAGCACAATGTCCCGTGCCATTCCGGTCAAATCAGGGTTACTCAGCTGGCGTACCCATTGGGTAAATTGCGGTTGCACGCCGGAGATAGCCAGCTCCGCCAGTTGCTGCTGGAACAGCTGCACCGCTTGCGCATCCTGCCACATCGGCTGCATATGGCGTGCCGCGTAGAGCGAAGAGAGCGTAGTCAGATAAAAAGGCGTTATCTTTTGCGGCAGCGCAGCCCGGATTTGATTCCCGGCCTCATGCGCGCTCATGCTGCCCGACGCATGGGGTAATGCCGGCATCGCGGCATCAGCAAGCTGCAGGGACGTAGTGCCCCAGGCCAGTGCACAGGCAATGGCCAGACTCTTCAATGTAGTAGGACGTATAAGCATCATCCCTTGCCCCCTGATTAAATACAAATAGATATCAATCATCTACTTGTGCTGAAACGTTCTATAAGTATAAGACAGAACTGGTTTTTTGCGCTTCTCCTGCCGCAATCAGCGAAAGCGGTGAAGCGCAACCGGCCAGCTGCCGTGATAAACAGCGTGGCAGAAAGGCACCCAAATGAAAAGCCGCCCGGAGGCGGCTGGAAAGATTTATTTTACTCAACTATCAGGCGACGATCAGGCCTCTTCCGCCAGGCTGCGGTCTGCTTCCGGTTCAATCGCGGCAAAACCACGCAGCCCCACCACATGCACGTGCTCATGGTTCTGCACCACTTTACGCACCAGCTTGTAGGTGGTGCCCTTTTCAGGGCTGATATTTTCCGGCGCAGCGATAATCAGCTGCATCTCAAGGCGATCGCACAATTCAAACAGCGTGGCGATCGATTTGGCATCCAGGCGTGCGGCCTCATCCAGGAACAGCAGGCGGCATGGGGAGATATCTTTGCCGCGCAAGCGACGTGACTCCTCCTCCCAACTCTGCACCACCATCACCAGAATCGACATCCCGGTACCGATCGCCTCGCCGGTAGAGAGCGCCCCGCTCTCTGCCCGCAGCCAGCCATCCGATCCGCGATAAACTTCCACTTCCATTTCCAGGTAGTTACGGTAGTCGAGCAGCTCTTCACCGATGGTCTGCGGGGTACGCTGGCCCATGTCGATCTGCGGATTCAGGCGCTGATAGAGTTTCGCCAGTGCTTCCGAGAAAGTCAGGCGATTGCTGTTGAACAGATCCTGATGCTGCTCCTGCTGTTCGGAGAGCACATCCAGCAGCGTGGCGTGGGCTTCACGCACATTGACGTTGAGGCGCACACTTTTCACCTGGCCGAAGGCCACCGCCTGCAAGCCCTGGTTCAGCATACGGATGCGGTTCTGCTCGCGCTGGATGGTTTTGCGGATGATGTTCGCCACACTTTTCGAACTGATAGCCAGCTTCTGCTCGCGCGCGGTCAGCTCTTCCGTCAGCCGGCCCAGCTCAATCTCCATCTGTTCAATCGCTTCTACCGGGTCATCGGTGCGGATAATATCCTGACGGATACGTTCGCGCAGATGCTGGTAGACCGCGATATAGAACTGGATTTTGCGTTCCGGGCGTTTTGGGTCTTCAGAGAGGCGCAGTATATCCCGCAGGTGTTCATTGTCAGACACCGCCAGACGCAGGGCACCCAGCGCTTTATCCGACATGGAGCGCAGTTCGTCAGCATTCATGTAAGCCAGTTCGCGGCGGTGCAGGCGGCGTTCGACGCCGTTATCTTTCACCAGACGCATCACGGCGCACCAGCCGGCTTTCGCGGAGACCACCTGCTCACGCAGCTGATGGTAGTCACGTTCCACCTTACGCAGGCGTTTTTGCAGCCCGTCCATCTCGGCTTCACAGAACGTGAGCTGTTTCTCAAGCTGATTGCGGCGCGCGCGGTTGTGGCTGAGGGCTGCATGCAGCTCATCCCGGCGCGTCCGCGCACGGGCCTCTGCGTCGGGATCGGCCTGTACGCCGATGTCCAGCAACTCCTGGCCCAGCTCTTTCAGCATGTCGCGCTTGGCGTCATAAGAACTTTTCAGCGAGGCCAGCACCTGGCTGTACTGGGTCAGCTGCGCCTGATGCTGGCGCAGCAGGTCACGCGCCCGGCTGCGTTCCGCTTCGGCATGTTCCAGCTGCTGGCGCAATTTGTCATTCAGGTCAGCATTGTCGTTCAGCATCCCGGCCGATTGGGTGTAGCTGAAATGCGCCCGGCGCTGGACCACTTCCGTCAGGGCGAACGCCTGCTGCTTGGCCAGACGCTGGGTATGCTGCGCATCGGCGTAGTCCGCTTTCAGTTGCTCGTGCTGTTCCGGGTCGCTTTGCAGCACCGGCACCAGCGGCTCCAGGCGGGCCAGCGCGGCACCGTGCTGTTGCAGGAAACGGGCGGCTTCCTGCGCCTCTTCCAGCTCCTCGCGGATTTCGTCTGCCCGGTCGGCCAGGGTTTCATCACACAGCAAGGCCACCCGCGGCAATAAACGGTTCAACAGGGCAATGCCCTCTTTCGCCTGATCAAACTGCTGGCGCTGTTGCTGATGCTGGCCCTCAAAGGCGGCCAGCGCCCGCTCCAGCTCACCACGGCGGGTGGTTAGCGCACGGATTTCCGCTTCCGGGTCGTCCTCAAAGGCCACGGCCAGGTGGGTACCGATAAAGCGGCTGAAGGCCTGATGGGCGCGCTGGATTTTCTGCACGTCAAACGAGAGCGTGGCGTAACGTTCCGCCAGCTTTTCGCGTTCCTGATTCAGGGTTTCCAGGCGGCTTTCACGGGCGGCACGGCCAAACAGCGGCACCGACGGGAAGCGGGAGTAACGCCACTGGCGATCGGCGACTTTGACCAGCACGGCGCGTTCCATCTCTTCCACGCCAAAGACGCTGTCATCAAAGGATTGCGGATCCCCTTCGATCAGGTAGAGATCTTCCGGGCAATCCTCCAGACCATTAATCTGATCGCGGATCAGGGCGAGATCCGGCACCACGATGGCGTGGCGCGACGGGCCATACAGCGCGGAGAAGTACGGCGCGTCGTCCAGCGTGACGTCATCATAAATTTCAGAGAGCAGCACGCCGCCAAACCGCTCGGCCAGCGCCACCAGGCGCGGATCTTCCGCCCCGCCCGGCTGGCTGAGGCGCTCAATCTGCCCCTCAATCCGGCGTTTGCGCGTGGCGACCTCATCACGTTCAACCGTGGTTTCGCGCTCGCTCTCCAGCAACTGCTGCATGTACTCGGTGACCTGGGTGCTGCTCTCCAGTGATTCACCGCTCTGCGTGGCGAGCTGGTCGAGCGCTTCCTGCGCGGCCAGCCAGACCGGGGCGCGCGCCGTCAGCGCTTTGATGCGCTGTTGCAGCTGCTCAGACTCCTGACGCATCTCCATGCGGTGCTCGCCGGCTTCCGCCACCGTGGCGGAGAGCGTTTCAATGCGCTCTTCCAGCTCGTCCTGCACGCCTTCCAGCTCTTCCGGCTGATAGTCGCGCCCGGTACGTTTGCAGAACTCCTGCAACTGGCGCTCTGCATCCTGCTGTTCACGCAGGCGCTGCTCCAGTTCACTCAGGCGCATACGCAGGGGCTGAACCCGTTCCGCCTGGTGCTGCTGGTTGCCCCAGTCACGTAACAGTTCGCGCGCCGTCTGCCAGGCATCGCCACGGCTGACCTCGCCGGCAATTTTCACCACCAGCTGGTAGGCGGTTTCGAACTGGCTGTGGGCCGCCTCGGCCACGCTCATTTTCTGCTCAAGCTGCAACAGGGTTTCGGTACTTTCCTGTTCTTTTGCGCGGAACGTTTCCAGCCAGGATTCTGCGTTACTGATGTCCAGATCCGGCAGCTCACAGAGTTCGCGCGCGCGGGTCAGCGCATGCAAAGCCTGCTGGTACTGGATGGCACGGGTCTGCTGCACATCCAGCGCCTGCTGGTAATCGGCCAGCTGGCTTTTCAGCTCATCCACTTCCGCTTCGGCCGCCTCGGCGCGCGCCTCATGCTCTGCATGCAGCTCACCCGCTTCAGCCACGACCTCATTTTGCTCTTCCAGCCGGTAGGTCAGTTCGTCGAGATCGCCCTGATAGCGCTCGATTTTTTCCTGCTGGCGCATGGCGGTCTGCACCAGATTAAGGTGATCGCTCGCGGCCTGATAATCGGTTTCGAGATCGGACTCGGCGCCGCTGTGCTCGCTCAGCTCGCGGGCCATCTCCACATGGCGGTACTGCTCGTGCGCCAGTTGTTTGCGGCCCGACAGCAGCTCCTGCCGCAGCGCCAGCGCGCCGTCCAGATGCACCCGGCGCTCATTGGCGTGACGCATATAGTCAGCGGCCACATACGAGGTCGCTTCGGTAATCAGGTGCTTGAAGAGATCGCGGTCCGACTGGGTCACGCGGATCGCTTCCAGCGTCATGCGGTTTTCACGCAGCGCCGCTTCCATGTCTTGGAACGCCTTACGTACCCCGCTGTTCTCCGGCAACAGGTAGTCGCGCAGGGAACGGGTAATGGTGCTGGAGATGCCGCCATACAGCGACGCCTCAATCAGGCGGTAGAATTTGCTGCGATCGGACGAGGAGCGCAGGCGGCGCGGAATAATCCCCAGATCAAACATCAGGGAGTGATAATCGGTAATGGAGTTGAACTGCTTGAACTGCACCCCTTCAATCGACTCAACCCGATCTTTCAGCTCTTGCAGGGAGAGCACCCGCGCCTGGCGTTCACCCACGGTTTCCGTGAGGATTTGCGTGGGTTGCAGGGCGGTCGGCAGCCCCTGAATCGTAAAGGGTTTGATGTCCACTTTACGATCGCGGCCGGCGACCTGTTGCAGCCGCACGCCGACAATCACCCGCTGGTGGCGGGAGTTCACCGTGTCCAGCGCCGAGTAGCAGACCCCGGCGCGCAACTTGCCGTGCAAGCCCTTGTCACGCGAACCGCTGGTGGCCCCGGCCTCGGTGGTGTTACGGAAGTGCAGCAGCGTCAGGTCCGGGATCAGGGCGGTGACAAACGCCGCCATGGTGGTGGATTTACCGGCCCCGTTACCGCCAGACAGCGTGGTGACCAGCTCATCAAGATCAAAGGTTCTGGCAAAAAAACCGTTCCAGTTAACCAGTGTCAGTGAGCGAAATTTACCGCGTTCAATCATTCCTGTTCATCCTCTGCACGCACCGGCGCACTGTTGCCGGTCAGTTCGCCTTCGCTGTCGTCAGTATCATCCTGCAGTGACAGGCTGCTCTCCACCGGCATTGCTTCGCCGTCCCGGATCATACGCAGTTGTGCCTCGCGCGGGTCATCGCCGCTGCGCACATCGGCACCAAAGCGGAACACCGCCTCTGTGATGCGGAATTTACTGTTGTCGCCGCCCATGAAATAGACCATGCCGAGGCGGCGCAGGCGGTTCAGCGACGTCCGCACCTTATCCTGCAACTTCTGGCGGTCGAGATCGGAGCCGGTTGAGCGCTGGTTAACAAATTTCAGCAGCTTGTTCTCGTCCGCCAGGCTTAGCAGTTCGTCATACAGCTCCTGCTGGCTGAAAATGCCCTCATGCGCCAGCCGCTCAGGGCTGAGGTAGAGGTAACAGAGAATTTTGCCGACCATCATATCCAGCTCAGAGAGTACCGAACGCGGGATCAGGGTGGTCGAGCGCGGGCGCAGGTAGAAGAACCCTTCCGGCGCGCGAATCAGTTCGACGTTATAACGCAGGTAAAACTGCTCAATCTCTTCCTGATAGTCCATCAGGAAGGCATGGTTATCCAGCTCTTCAATGCCGATATGGCGGCCGCTGCGCAACTGGCTGTCGAGCGACGGAAACAGGGGATTTGCCAATGCCTGTGCCAGCTTAACCGGCATAACTGCTTCAATATTTATCGATGACATGGGCCTGCACCTTGGCTCCGTAATCATTGATTGCCTGCCATTCGGCCGGCAATCCGGTGAAATCTGCTTCGGCCACACCAAGGCGTACTGCCTGGTCGACCACGATGCGTGCCACATCAAAATGACGCGCACGCGGGTACTGTGCCAGGTAGTCACGCATGACACTACCCAGGTTAAGCGGGGTGTTCTCGTCACGGTAGACCGCCAGCGCCTGCTCAATCATGGCGGCCAGCTGCTCCCGGATTTCATTAAATTCTTCAAACTCCAGGTCCGGCGGCAGTTCACCGGTGACCTCTTCATTACGTAGCGCCAGCTCCTCGTCACGCATGTCGAGCAGCCGCTCCGCGTTGGCGTAGGTGAGCGTCCAGGGCGCTTCAAAATAGTTCTGCACCGACTGGCGCAGGCGCTGCGCGAAGACCCGGTTCTTATCCATATCGATGGCGGTACGGATGAACTTATGGACATGCCGGTCGTAACCGATCCAGAGGTCAATCGCCTGCTGGCCCCAGCTGATGATGCGGTCCAGCTTGTTTTGCAGGTCAAACACCTGTTTGTCGATAAAGCTCAGGTCCCTCTCCATCGGCATCGCCGCCTGGATGCGCAGCAGGTTGGCCTGCAGTTTGTCACCGGCCGCCTCAAGCGTATCCTGCAATTCCCGCAGTGTGCCGGAGGTTTCCGACAGCAGCAGCTCACAGCTGGAGATGGCCGCACGCCAGTCTTTGTTCAGCAGGGCGGCGATATCCTCTTTCACCCCCTGCTGCTGCTCATCCATCACCCGCTGGCTGAGATCGATGCTGTCAAAAATTTCTGCGACCGAATACTTCAGCGGCGCAAACACGTCGCGGTGCCAGTGAAGTTCATCCCCACCCTCTTCCGCGGCATCGGCAGCGCGCTTCAGCTCCTGGGCGACCATCGACAGCTGCATCGAGAGCCGCAGGGTGGAAAACTCACGCTGACGGATGTAGTAATCGGTGATGCCGATGCCAAGCGGCGTCAGGCGGTAAATGGCGTGGCCATCCGCCTGCTCACTGGTGAAACGGTTAATTAACCGCTGTTTGACCATGTCGTTGATGGCGTTGTTGGCACGTACACTGATGGTTTCACTGGTCTGCTCAAAACCATCACTGACATGGCGAAAGGCATCGATCAATTCGCCTTCACTCATTTCACCGTCAAGGCGTTCACCGTTGAGGGTGGCGATGGCCAGTAAAAAGGCCAGCCGCTCCGTGGGAAGCGAAATAGCGAAGTCATTTTTCCGTGCCCAGGCGACCAGTTCGGGTACAGTCTGGGAAAATTCACTCATGATTCGTCCTTCACATTCGGTTTGTGCGCCATCACATGGATGTAGCGCCCCAAACTCACAAAAGGTTCCTGCCGGCAGTAACGCTGCTCCAGCGCCAGCAGGTCAGCGAACGCTTCTGTCTGCTGCTGTTTATTTTTCAGGTAGTCATGGAATACCCGGACCCCGGTTTTGCCGCGGATCGTCATGCCCATCTCTTCCAGCCAGCGGTAAACCTCAGCCGGGATTAACGGGTAGTCCGGTGCCAGTGAACGCTTGTTCTTGACCGGCATCCCTTCATTCACATACTCAAAATTGCCGACCACCATATGGCGCATCAGCAGGCCGTGATGGTTAAAAAACATCAGTGACAGCGCGCCGCCCGGGGCAAGGCAGGCATTGAGCGCGGCCAGGGCCTGCTGTGGTTTTGCGACCCACTCCAGCACCGCATGAAACAGGATCAGATCCACCGGCTGCGTAAGGTGTTGCGCGATATCCTGAACGGCGCTTTGCACAAACTGCATGTTGTGGCTGACCCCTTTGGCCTGCGCCGCCTCTCTGGCGCGCTGGATCATCTCACCGGAGAGATCGCACAACAAGACCTGATGTCCTAAAGCGGCCAGTTCGCAGGCCATTTTTCCCTCACCGCCGCCCGCATCCAGAATGCGCAGGGGCCGCTGCGGTAACGCAGCCAGCAGCCCGGTCAGATCCTGCCACAGGACTGCTTCGCGGATTTTGCCTTTGGTTGTGCCGTAGATATTGCGTGCAAACTTTTCAGCAATATCATCAAAATTGCGGCCGGGTATCGACATTGAGGTGGCTGGCTCCATAACGGCTGGGGTAATTCGAACCTGCTATTTTGGCACAGGCTGACGTAGAATAAATCTTATTGCCGCGCAAACTTGCCTGGATGTCGTTTTTTCACCCAAAAGGATCGGTTTTTCATGCTTTTTGACCTGAAAAAGTTGCTGGGCGGCCTGATGATGCCGCTCTCTTTTTTGTTGCTGATGATGGGCGTGGCGCTGATTCTGCTGTGGTTTACCCGCTGGCAGCGAAGTGGGAAAGTGCTGTTTTCAGTAGCCTGGCTGGTTTTACTGCTGTTAAGCCTGCAACCGGTGGCTGACCGCCTGCTGCAGCCGCTGGAGAATGCCTACCCGACCTATCAGGGTCAGCAGCCGGTTTCCTATATCGTGGTGCTGGGCGGCGGCTATACGTTCAACCCGGCCTGGGCGCCCAGTTCCAATCTGATTGGCAACAGTTTGCCGCGCGTCAATGAAGGGGTGCGCCAGTACCGGCGGCACCCGGGCGCGAAGCTGGTATTTACCGGGGCGGCGGCCCCCACCAACCCGGTGAGCAGCGCCAGAACAGCCGCGCAAGTGGCCGAAAGCCTGGGGGTGCCGGCAGCGGATATTGTGCTGCTGGACACCCCACGGGATACCGAACAGGAAGCGGAACAGGTCGCCGGGTTGGTAGGCCAACAGCCTTTCCTGCTGGTGACCTCCGCCAACCATCTGCCGCGGGCGCTGGTTTTTTTCCGCGCCAGGGGGTTGCAGCCGATTCCGGTTCCGGCCAACCAGCTTGCAATTACGTCACCGCTTAACTGGTGGGAGCAGGCAATTCCGCAGGCGATGTACCTGTCCCACAGTGAGCGGGTCTGGTATGAGGGGCTGGGCCGCCTGTGGCAGTGGCTGAAAGGCTGAAGGCGCTTCGCCTGTCAGCTCAGCCAGGGCAATAACTGGCGGGCAGCGTGGGAAAAATGGGCGTGATCCAGCCGGCCGGTATGCAGCAGGCGCGCCACCGCTTCCCACAACACATAAAGCCAGCGGCGCGCGACAAAGGCCTCTGAGACCGGCGCCCGTTGCAGGTAGGCAAACAGCAGTTCGCCGGACATGCCCTCTTCACAAAGACGAAACAGGTCATATTCCCGTGGTGCCCAGAGCATGATGCCGGGGTTCACCATTGCCAGCAGCTGATCGCTGCGCGGGTCTTTCATCATGCTGCGCAAGGTCAGGTTGCCGTGTACCAGCACCGCATTATCATCAAAACCGTGGAACAGATGCGGCAGGCTGGCGCGCGACCGGTAGAGCAATTCACGATCCTCATGCCCTAACACCGGTGCCTGCAGGTGGCTGAGGGTCGACCACAAGACTTCAACCCGTTGCTGATACCAGTTACGCCAGCTGTTTTCCTGAGTGCTGTCCACCGTCCCGACGCAACGGTGGCTGTCCACCCGGTGCCAGGCCAGTATTCCCTCCACAATCTGCTCTTTCAGCGTTTCCCAGCGTTGGGGATTACGCGCCGGGACTTCAACCGGTACGCCACGCAGGCGCTCTATCAGCAAGACTTCTTTATAAGGCGGCATCTGGGTAGGCATCAGCCCATAGACCGTCGGCATCCTGACGTCTCCTTCGTGGGTCAGGATCGAGAGTTTATACGCTTCCTGCCGGGCAATGCCGGCGGTCAGAAACCCCTTCGCCAGCAACGGCACGGCGTGGCCCTGCGCATCGTAAAGGCTGAACAGGTGGGCGTAAGGCTGCTCACTGATACGCTCAATGCGTGATAACGGCTCACCCAGCACCAGGCTGAGTTCGGTTTTAAGCTGATCCATGGGACAGTGACCTCCATTGGTTGAATCAATCCATGATGGAAGTATCACCAGGCTAATGCTTCAATGTAGATCAATATTGGCGGGATTAACCACCATGCAGCAGGAAGCGGCAAAAAGAGAGCAGAGACAAAGGGAAAAGCAGCAAGGTGTGACAGGCCGGGCAAGATACCCGGCCGCATAGGGTTCAGCCGGTAAAGGCTGCGCGTACCCGCGCCAAATCTTCGGCAGTATCCACGCCCACGGTCGGCACCGCATGGGCCACGTCGACATGGATTTTCTCGCCATACCACAACACCCGCAGTTGCTCGAGCAGTTCGATACTCTCCAGCGTGCTGGGAGCCCAGGTCACGTAACGACGGATAAAACCGGCACGGTAGGCGTAGATGCCGATATGGCGCAGATAGTGCTCGCCAATCTGCTCACGCGATTGGGCAAACTTATCGCGATCCCAGGGGATCGTTGCCCGTGAGAAATAGAGCGCAAAACCTTGAGCGTCGCGCACGACTTTCACCGCATTAGGGTTAAACGCCTCTTCTGCCGATTCAATCGGCACTGCCAGGGTGGCCATACCCGCTGCGCACCCGGCCAGGTTATCCGCAACCTGGCGGATAATCACCGGTGGGATCATCGGCTCATCACCCTGAACATTCACAATGATATCGTCGTCAGCAAAGCCATAACGATCAATCACCTCTGCCAGGCGCTCAGTGCCTGACTGGTGGTCGGCCCGGGTCAGGCAGACTTCGCCGCCTGCGGCTTCCACCGCAGCGACAACATCCGGGTGATCGGTCGCGACAATGACCCGGTCAGCACCGGACTCACGCGCACGCTCCATAACACGGACGACCATCGGTTTACCGTGAATATCCGCCAGCGGTTTGCCGGGCAACCGGCTGGAGCCGAAACGCGCGGGAATGATGGCAATAAAACTCATGGATGTGTCTCGTCAGCTGACAGCGCACGCGCTTCATTTTCCAGCAATACCGGAATGCCGTCCCGCACCGGGTAGGCCAGCCTATCCGCTTTGCACACCAGTTCTTGTTTTTCTTTGTTGAAATAGAGTTTGCCGTTGCAGACCGGGCACGCCACGATTTCCAATAAACGATGATCCATAATCCCTCCACGCTGGAGATGTGGTTAAAAGCTCAGGGGGCAGAGAATAGCATAACCGGCACAGAGGGTTAATGCTCGTCCTGTAAGAATGCGTGCGGCGTTCCACATCCCCACCCCTGCTGCCAATGTGGCTGCAACGCATCCGGAATGACGCCAATACGCACCTGTTCTGCACCATGCCATTGCGCACAGCGGGTAATAGCCTGGGTCAGATCGCGGATTCGCTGCGGCCCCGGCCGCACACCCGGTTCCAGATAGAAGCGTTTAATCTCGAACACTTTCTCTTTACGGTGCATTTTGGCGTCGGTGCGGCCAATCAGCTCACCCCGTTGCAAAACCGGCAAGACAAAGTAGCCGTACTGTCGCTTTTCCTGCGGTGTATAGCACTCGAGACGGTAATCAAACCCAAACAGTTCCAGGGCGCGCTTACGATGCCAGACCACCGGATCAAACGGCGAAAGCAATGTGGTCACCGTGGATCGCAAATGCGTATCGCCCAGGCAAAGCGGTTGCAGGCTATGATGAAGATAGAATGGCTCACTGAACCCCGCCACGCTGACCGGCACAATTTCCCCCTCATCCAGCAGCGACGTGATGGTCTCTTTAAGCGGCACGCGCTTTAGACGGTAATAATCCGGCAGCCAGTCCGGCTTAAAAATCCCCAGGCTGCGGGCACTGCGGCGCAACATCTCCCGGCGGGCATCCGCTTCACTCAGGGTGCTGGTTTCATCACACCAGCCGGGCTTAACCCGTGAGGTCAGATCATAAACCCGATGAAAATTTCGCCGCTCTGCCACCATCACCTGCCCCAGGGTAAAAAGGGTCTCCAGATGGCGCTTTTCCGGCTTCCAGTCCCACCAGCCGCTGCCGCTGCCCTGTAGCCGGGTGAAATCTGCCGAACGAACCGGGCCATGCTGTTCAATATGCTGCAGCAGTTGCGTCATGGCTGCCTGGTGCTGCTGATGCCAGGCCGCATTATACTTCCACCCCATCTTATCGGGGGCCAGCATCCGGTGTCGCAATAGGCTGAAATCTTCGGCAGGAATAAAACAGGCTTCATGCGCCCAGTATTCAAACAGCTCACGCCGGGCCAGCGCATCATCCAGCCAGGTGCTGGGATAAGCGCCTAAGCGGCTGAAAAGCACCAGATAGGGGCTGCGGGCCACCACACTGATGGTGTCGATTTGCAGAAGCCCCATGGACCGGATAGTGTCCAGCAGATGATGCCGCTGTGGCGGTGAAGCAAGGGGGTGTAATAATTGCTGGGCAGCGAGGTGCAGCGTGCGGGCGGCGGACAGAGAGAGTGTAAGACCTGGCATAACGATATCCATTCTTCGTGTAATGACACGGTATTAAGGATATCGATAGCACATTTTACGCAGCAGGTAAAATCAGGGGCAGAAGCCTTAATTAATGGAAGGCAATAACATCCGCGGCGGATAAACCATGATACACGCTGTGGTAACAGGTAAATTCAACCTGCTGCCCTTCCAGAAGGGATTTATTTTTTGTATTGGCAATGGACATACGGCTTACATAAAGATCGCTGCCGCCGTCATTCGGAGAAATAAAGCCATAACCTTTTGCCTGGTTGTACCATTTCACACGGCCTGTTTTTAACATCATATTTTATTTTCCTTAATTTTTTGAGCATCCTCAGCACGCCTTAGTGGCACCGGATGCTGTTGCTCAAGCGTGTCTTCAATAAACAAAACCTTTTTTGAGCTTTTAAAAACCCGCAGTAGTGCGGGTCTAGAATTGATCAGTTTATGATGAAGGGGAATCAGCACTAATCTGAATTTTTCCTGTTATTCATCATAACTGGGTGTTGCACGCTTAAAGCGCGACAACGTTGGCAGCGGCCGGACCACGCGGGCTGTCCTGAATGGTGTATTCAACGCGCTGGCCTTCAGCCAGAGTTTTGAAACCTTCAGAAGCAATAGCAGAAAAGTGAACAAACACATCTTTGCCGCCATCCTGCTGCTCAATAAAACCAAAACCTTTGCTTTCATTGAACCACTTAACTTGACCCATTTTCTTAGACATCAGTATTACCTTTTAATTTTAAATAATTTGCCATACGGCATAGATTGACTGTTTGACAGAAATATTACTGATGGGGGACAACAAGAGGGTTCATCTTTGAAAGCGGAATCGGATGACAACGTTTTGGGAGGAACTGCTTAACTTAGCTTAACTCTATAGTAGGTCACACATACTCATAAATAGGTCTGCATCACAGGCAGGCGGCTATTTACTCATAAAGCCCGACTGATAGCAAGCTTTTCCACACTAACAATCGGGGATTTCTGTAAAGATATGTCTTTTACTGCTTAAGTGGCTATTATCAATCGATAAATTACCTTGTTTATTTTTCTTCTTACGATTTTCTGGCTAATTTCACTAACATGTTTAAAAGCTTCTCAGCCTCAATCACGTTGATTTGGGCATTAACCGGCAGATACCACCAGTTGGCCTGAGCAAAAGCCCGGCATTTAACAGCATCTTTTTCGGTCATTAATAAAAGGTCATTACCCGTTGTCAGGGCGGCCAGTTGATCAGGCTGATAGCTTTGATGGTCGGCAAACGCCACACACTGATAAGGCCGGACGCCCAACGCCTCAAGCGTAGCAAAAAAGCGCGGCGGATGGCCGATGCCCGCCATGGCGATCACGTTCTTTAACTGCTCAGGCGAACGGCGCTCCCCCGTCAGCAAATTGACAGCCTGCCCGGCCTGCAACGTCATGGCAATTTCGCCTGGCGCAGGCTGGCCACCATTGGTTATGACGGCGTCCACCTGCTTCAGACGACCGGCACGTTCACGCATAGGCCCGGCCGGCAGCCACCAGCCATTGCCGAAGCGGCGCACGCCATCTACCACGACAATTTCCGCATCACGCTGCAAGGCATAGTGTTGCAGACCATCGTCAGTGACAATAATATCCACCTGTTCAGAAAGCAGTGCCTGAACCGCATCACGGCGTACCGGTGCCACGGCGACCGGCGCGCCGGTACGCTGGAAAATTAATACCGGTTCATCACCTGCTTGCCGGGGATGCGTGTCGGCCGTGACCCGCAGAGGATACTGTTCCGCTTTGCCGCCATACCCACGCGAAACTACCCCCACCCGCAAGCCGCGCTGCTGGAGTTGCTCCACCAGCCAGATCACCACCGGCGTTTTACCATTGCCTCCGGCGGTGAGGTTCCCCACCACCACCACGGGCACCGGCGCTCGCCAACTTTTCTGCCAGCCCCATTGATAACTCAGGCGAATCAGCGACGACACTGCCCCGTAAAGCCAGGACAGCGGCAATAACAGCAGATATAGCGGTGACCGCCCGGCCCAGATCTTTTCAATCATTGGCCAAACTGCATCCGGTAGAGTTGTGCATAGGCCCCACCCTGCGACAACAAAGTCGGGTGATCGCCACGCTCAACGATACGCCCATCTTCAACCACCAGGATTTCGTCTGCACTCTCAATGGTGGAGAGGCGGTGGGCAATAACCAGCGACGTCCGGTTTTTTTGCAACTCATCCAGGGCTTTCTGAATGGCCCGCTCAGACTCGGTGTCCAGCGCCGATGTCGCTTCATCCAGAATCAGTACCGGGGAATCACGCAGCAGGGCACGTGCAATGGCAATACGCTGGCGTTGCCCGCCAGACAGCAGGACACCATTCTCACCAATGACGGTATCCAGGCCATTATCCATTTTGCTGATGAAATCCATGGCATACGCCATATTCGCAGCCCGCTCAATCTGCTCACGGGAATAAAGATCCTGGCTTGCATACGCAATGTTATTAGCAATGGTGTCATTAAACAGGTGCACGTTCTGCGAGACCAGCGCGACCTGCCGGCGTAGTGATGATAGCGTGTACTCACGCAGATCGTGACCATCCATCAGAATTTCGCCCTGTTGGATATCATAGAAACGGGTCAGTAAATTGGCGATGGTCGATTTCCCCGAGCCTGAACGCCCAACCAGCGCGACCGTTTTGCCTGCCGGAATATGCAGATTGATATCACGGAGTGCCGGCGTGTCTTTCCCCGGGTAACTGAACGTCACATGGCGGAATTCAATCTCACCGACAGCCCGGGTAACTTCACGGGTTCCCTCATCTTTTTCCTGCTCCATATCCAGAATGGAGAACAGCGTCTGGCAAGCGGCCATACCGCGCTGGAACTGAGCATTCACGTTAGTCAGAGATTTCAGCGGACGCATCAGGGCGATCATGGAGGAGAAGACCACGGTAATCGTCCCGGCGGTCAGGGTCTCCATCACACTCGGGAAGCTGGCCGCATAGAGGACAAATGCCAGGGCCAGTGAGGCGATCAGCTGAATAATCGGATCAGAAATAGAAGAAGCAGAGACCATTTTCATGCCCTGCTGGCGCATACGGTTACTGACCTGGTTGAAGCGTTCCGTTTCAACGTGCTGGCCACCAAAAATCAGTACCTCTTTGTGCCCTTTCAGCATTTGCTCGGCGCTGGTAGTGACCTGCCCCATCGTATTCTGCATATTTTTGCTGATATTGCGGAAACGTTTGGAGACCAGGCGGATAGCGATGGAGACAACCGGTGCGATGACAATCAGGATGAGCGACAGCTGCCAGCTGTAATAGAACATCATGATAAACAGACCAATGATCGACGCCCCTTCACGCACGACGGTAATCAACGCGCTGGACGAAGATGAAGCCACCTGCTCAGAGTCATAGGTAATGCGTGACAGCAGGGTGCCGGTGGATTGCTGATCAAAAAATGAGACCGGCATCCCCATCATATGGCTGAAAAGGCGACGACGCATCTGCATGACCACCTTTCCGGAAACCCATGAAATACAGTAGCTTGAGATAAAACTGGTAATGCCCCGGATCAGCATTAATCCAATAACGGCCAGCGGCATCCACAAGAGAATTGAATTATTTGCTTTGCCGAAACCGTCATCCAGCAAGGGCTTCAGCAATGACAGCATAAACGTATCACTGGCAGCATTAAGAATCAGTGCGATGGCCGCCGCTATCAGGCCTGTTTTAAACGGTGTGATCATCGGCCAGAGGCGACGAAAGGTCTGCCAGGTGGAGAGATCTTTATCATTCATCATGCAATTAACCAGCTTCGTAAGTAATAGCGGCTCATTCTACTCATTATCCCCCTGTACGCCAAACCGCTGGTGATACCAACGGGGCATAATTTGTTCACGGAAGCCCTTTATTTGCCAACGATCGTGTGAAAAAAACACGCTTATCTGCCCTGTTCGGGAAGTCTCCCACCATCTGATCCTGTTTTCCTGATAGCGTGATCTGACCTTTTTAGCAGGCAGGTGCCAGGCATTAAACCGGGAGGCGGAGACAATCGCTGCATGGGGCTTAACCGCCCGCAAAAACGGCGCAATCGATGAAGTATTACTGCCGTGATGAGGCACCTGAAGCACGGTAGATGCCAGCGCCGACCGTTGCTCTTTGAGCAGGGCCTGCTCCGCTTCCCGTTCAATATCACCGGTCAACAGGATCTGATGATGTCCATCGTTGATGGACACCACGCAGGACTGGTTATTGCCCGCCTGCTCTACTAATGTTTTAGGCCACAAGGCGCGGAACATTAAACCTCGCCATTGCCAGGTTTCACCCCGCCGGCAGGGTAAACCGGCGAGCCCTTGTTGGGAGGAGCGGATTCTGGCCTGGGGGAAAGCGGCCTGTAAGGTGGCCAGCCCGCCCTGATGATCTAAATGGCTATGGCTGATAATGATCTCTTCCAGTTCAATATTGCGCCAACGCAAAAAGGGCAGAATTGCCCGTTGTGCGCTGTCACCGCCCTCCCAGCGATTGCCGGTATCAAAAAGTACGCCCTTTCCCTGCTTTTCAATCAGTACCGCCAGGCCATGCCCGACATCAATCATATCCAGCCTCCATGTTTCAGATGGCCGCTTTGTCATGTAGACCAGAATTAACAGGGCAATCGTCAGGCTTATCGTCGCATGCTTTCGCACACTTCCCAGCCGCCAGGCGATGACTGCCAACCACCCCACGCCACTCCAGAACAGGGCACGCCTGTCCAGAAAAAACCATCCAGCTTGCAGGAAAGATAATGGCGTAAGTGCCCAACCAAGCAGGGTGCCCGCCAGGGTCCAGAGGTGCCCGGCCAGCCAGGGCCAGAATGAAAACGATAATGACAGCAATACCAGAGGAACAACCAAACAGGAAACCCAAGGTACCGCCCATAAGTTGGCGGCCAGCGATGCGGCATTAAACCCAGCAAATATTCCTGCCTGAAGTGGGATCAGTAAGATAAACATACTAAATTGCAGATGAAGCCATCGCACCCCTACCCAGCGCCAGCCTGTTCTATAGCGAAAAGGCAGCGGGCACCAGTGATACCAGAATAATAAGGCGCTTACTGCAAAACAGGAGAGCCAGAAACTATCGGAAAGTATCATCAACGGGTCAAACAGCAGCATCAGTGCCATACACCATAAACCGACCTGCCAGCTACTGCACCTGACAGAAAACAACCGTAGGGTCAGCCATACCCCCAGCGCCAGCCCACTTCTCACTGCCGGTGGGTTTGCCCCTGATAACCCAACATACATCAGGGCGACTATGCCGCTCACTATGAGTGGGAAGACATGCCCTATCCATGTCGCCGGCAGGAAATACTGTATTACCCGCGCCAGCCACCAGCCGAACAACGCTGCAATGGCAATATGCAATCCGGAGATGGCCATTAAATGTGCGACGCCCGTTTGTTGCAGCAATTGCCGGGTATCAGTATCAAGAAAACGGCTCTCCCCAAAGGCCAGCGCCATCAAGATCGCCTGATGATGTGTTTCCGGCATGATGCGCTGGATATAGTTGATAAATTGCTGCCGATAACTGCATTGGGTTAACAGTGGGAATGCTTTCAGCACCTTCCCTTCTAAAGGCCGATGATTCGCGATAGCCCAGCGCTGGCTATCGAATCCGCCTTCATTTAGCTGGCTGTGTACAGGCCTTATAGCCATGTGTAATTGCCAACGCTGCCCCGCACACCGGACTGTTTCCCCCTGGGGCCAGTACGCCGTGATCGTTATTGGAGGGAATACCCATTGTCCCCCAGCTTTTTGTATCTTTAGTGTCGTACGGTCATTCTGCTGGCCTGGAAGGGCTAGCGATGTCACGAGACCTTCAATATCTATATGAGGGCGGGAAAACGTCTCTATGTGCGTTAATACAACGTGTGCATGTATAAGCGCCCACAGCATGGCCAGCTGTAACATCGCCAGCCAAGCTGTAGCTACCCTCTGGCTAATACGCCATATGCCTGCCGCTATTACCACTAAGAGCCCCCCTACCCCCGGCGGTGGCAACTCCGGCAGAAACAGTAACGGTAAAGTGCCGATCACCAGCGCAGAGGCAAGGTGAGTAATTGAAAGATTAATAGTGATGCCCGCCTGCGAAAAAGAGACTGTTCAGGCAGGCAGTGTGCAGCAGAGTGAAGCGGCGAGGTAAGCAGAGGAAAACAGGATTACGAGGCAGGTGCTAAAGAAAATGAGGCTTTGCAGAAAGTGAACAACAGGCTGGTATCCATCTCACAACATGCTTTTTTACCCATAAAAAAAACGGTGCCGTCAGGCACCGTTTTATGATCTCTAGGCAATAACACCATGCCTTTCTATATCAGGCATAAATGTTCGCGCGATCGCGTAGCTCTTTACCCGGTTTAAAGTGAGGAACGTATTTGCCGTCCAACTCAACTTTATCGCCGGTTTTTGGGTTACGCCCAACGCGCGGAGCACGGTAGTGAAGTGAAAAACTGCCGAATCCGCGAATTTCAATGCGTTCACCTTCAGCCAGCGTACCGGCCATATGTTCAAGCATTTCCTTCACCGCATCTTCAACGGCTTTCGCCGGAATATGAGATTGCTGGCCAGCAAGTCTTTCAATGAGTTCAGACTTGGTCATAGTTCCTCCAAGCTTTGCAGCTAAACTACCGTTTCGGGGCGGCAGAGCCGCCCCCCGTCATTACTCGCCTTTAGCCGCTTTGAAAGCTTCAGCCATAGCGTTAGAGAAATTACCTTCTTCTGGTTTGTTGTTAACAGAAGCGATGGCATCTTTCTCGTCAGCTTCGTCCTTAGCACGAACGGACAGGCTTACAACGCGGTTCTTACGGTCAACGCCGGTGAATTTAGCTTCAACGTCATCACCCACGTTCAGAACCAGAGTTGCATCTTCAACGCGGTCGCGAGAAGCTTCAGATGCACGCAGGTAGCCTTCTACGCCGCCCGCTAATTCAACTGTAGCACCTTTGGCGTCAACTGCAGTGACTTTACCGGTAACAATAGTACCTTTCTTGTTCATAGACAGGTAGTTATTGAACGGGTCTTCAGCCAGCTGTTTCACGCCCAGGGAGATACGCTCGCGCTCTGCGTCAACCTGCAGAACCACAGCAGCGATTTCGTCGCCTTTCTTGTATTCACGTACTGCTTCTTCGCCTGCAACGTTCCAGGAGATGTCAGACAGGTGAACCAGGCCGTCGATGCCGCCGTCCAGGCCGATGAAGATACCGAAGTCAGTGATAGACTTGATTTTACCTTCAACGCGGTCGCCCTTGTTGTGGGTCTCAGCGAACTGCTGCCACGGGTTGGATTTGCACTGCTTCAGGCCCAGGGAGATACGACGACGTTCTTCGTCGATGTCCAGAACCATAACTTCCACCACGTCGCCAACGTTAACAACTTTGGACGGGTGAATGTTTTTGTTGGTCCAATCCATTTCGGAAACGTGTACCAGACCTTCAACGCCTTCTTCGATTTCTACGAAGCAGCCGTAATCAGTCAGGTTGGTGACACGACCGGTCAGCTTGGTGCCTTCCGGGTAACGTTTAGCGATAGCAACCCACGGATCTTCGCCCAGTTGCTTCAGACCCAGAGAAACACGGGTACGCTCGCGGTCGAATTTCAGCACTTTAACAGTGATTTCGTCGCCAACGTTCACGATTTCGCTCGGATGCTTAACGCGTTTCCATGCCATATCAGTGATATGCAGCAGGCCGTCAACGCCACCCAGATCAACGAATGCACCGTAGTCAGTGAGGTTCTTAACGATACCTTTAACTTCCATGCCTTCCTGCAGGTTTTCCAGCAGTTGATCGCGCTCAGCGCTGTTCTCGGATTCGATCACGGCACGACGGGAAACAACAACGTTGTTGCGTTTCTGATCCAGCTTGATGACTTTGAATTCGAGTTCTTTGCCTTCAAGGTGCAGGGTGTCGCGTACCGGACGCACGTCAACCAGGGAACCTGGCAGGAACGCACGGATGCCGTTCAGCTCAACAGTGAAGCCACCTTTAACTTTGCCGTTGATAACACCGGTAACAGTTTCAGCGTCTTCGTAAGCTTTTTCCAGCGTGATCCAAGCTTCATGACGTTTAGCTTTCTCACGGGACAGCAGGGTTTCACCGAAGCCGTCTTCAACTGCATCCAGAGCAACGTCAACTTCGTCACCCACCTGGATTTCCAGTTCACCCTGGGCGTTCTTGAACTGTTCTGCCGGAATAGCAGACTCAGATTTCAGACCGGCATCAACCAGAACGATATCTTTGTCAATGGCAACAACAACACCACGAACGATGGAACCCGGGCGGGTTTCGATGGTTTTTAAGGATTCTTCAAATAGTTGAGCAAAAGATTCTGTCATATTGATAATCTTCAGGATTCTTCAATTTAACGTCCATCTAGCATCCCGCCGGATGGGGTTGTTTCACATGCCCCACCGCCGTACCTGGCAGCAAGGTAAAAAATTCGTCAGACTTGAGTCTGTTATTTTTGGATCAGTGCCAATACATCCCGTGCATGGGACAAGGCCTTTTCAATCACTTCATTGATGGACATGCTTGTTGAATCAAGCAACAGGGCATCAGAAGCAGGCACCAATGGCGCAATAGCCCGATTACGATCGCGATCATCGCGTTCTTTTATCTCGGCTAAAAGACGTTCAAAGTTAACACTAAAGCCCTTTTCCTGCAACTGTAGCATGCGTCTGCGTGCACGTTCTTCCGCGCTGGCATCCAAAAATATTTTTACTGGCGCATCAGGGAAAACGACTGTACCCATATCGCGACCATCAGCGATCAGGCCCGGCAGGTCACGAAATGCGCGCTGACGGCGCAGAAGCGCTTCACGTACCCGTGGGAAGGCGGCAGCCTGCGAGGCAGTATTGCCGACCGTCTCAGTACGGATCTCATGGCTGACATCTTCACCCTCCAGGATCACGTCGATCTGCCCATTACGGGAGATAAACCGGACGTCGAGATGTGCAGCCAGAGGAACCAGTGCTTCTTCGGACTGGATATCCACCTGATGGTGTAAAGCTGCCAGCGCCAGTACGCGATAGATTGCGCCGGAATCCAGCAGGTGCCAACCGAGTGACTCTGCCAGTGCCTTACACAGTGTGCCCTTACCGGCACCACTTGGGCCGTCAACGGTAATAACCGGGGCTGTGACCGTCATATCTCACTCCTTTAGATTGGGGAAACCCGCTTTATTATCCAGTAGGCTATTTTCAGGTGCAGCATTATACGCTGCCTTGCGCAGAACTGTTACCTTTGCGCAACACTATGAGCGAAATTAACCCCACAAACATTCAGAGAGTGTAGAAGATAGTCAAAATATAACAGGGATAAAAAAAACGGGCACTATTTGCCCGTTTTGGTCACCGTTATGCCGGCTGGCTCAGAGAGGCGAGCCGGTCAAAGTAATCCGGGAAGGTTTTGGCCGTGCACTTCGGATCCAGAATCGTTACCGGCGTGTCCGATAGCGCCACCAGGGAGAAGCACATCGCCATGCGGTGATCGTCATATGTGCCGATTTCTGCTTCCTGCAATGTGACTGGAGGGGTGACACGGATATAATCATGCCCCTCTTCCACGTCTGCCCCGACTTTGCGCAGTTCTGTCGCCATCGCTGCCAGGCGGTCCGTCTCTTTTACCCGCCAGTTATAGATATTGCGGATCGTGGTCGTTCCCTGTGCAAACAGGGCCGTGGTCGCTATGGTCATTGCTGCATCAGGGATCGCGTTCATGTCCATGTCGATGCCCTGCAACGTCCCCCGCGTGCACTCGATATAGCTGTCACCCCAGGCGATCCGGGCACCCATCTTTTCAAGCACATCGGCAAAGTGTATATCGCCCTGCATACTGTTACGGCCAATGCCGGTCACACGAACGGTGCCGCCTTTGATTGCAGCGGCTGCCAGGAAATAGGAGGCGGAAGAGGCATCCCCTTCAACCAGATAGTCACCCGGTGCCTGATACGTCTGGTTACCGGTAATATGGAATACCTGATAATTGTCATGACGTACCTGGACGCCAAAACTCGCCATCATGTTCAGGGTAATGTCGATGTAGGGTTTGGAAACCAGGTCACCCTTGATATGGATGGCGGTGTCCTGTGCTGCCAGCGGTGCAGTCATCAGCAGCGCCGTCAAAAATTGACTGGAGACAGAGCCGTCCACCGACACCTCGCCCCCGCTGAGCCCACCGCGTACACGCAATGGTGGGTAATTCTCCTGCTCAAGATAGTCAACCTGCGCACCGCCCTGCCGTAAGGCGTCCACCAGGTGCCCGATCGGGCGCTCCTTCATGCGTGGCTCCCCGGTCAGGGTAATATTTCCCACCGAGAGGCAAAGTGCGGCGGCCAACGGCCGCATGGCGGTACCGGCATTGCCCAGAAACAGCTCCAGGTTATCCGCACTGCGTAAGGGACCGGCGTTCCCTTCCACTTCACAGCAGGTACGGTCATCAGACAAACGGAACGTGACCCCCAGTTTTTCCAGAGCATTCAACATATGCCGCACATCGTCGCTATCGAGCAGATTAGTGAGCCTGGTGGTGCCTTTTGCCAGCGCAGCCAACAGCAGTGCCCGGTTAGAGACGCTTTTTGAGCCGGGAAGGTTAATGGTGCCACTGATTTTGGCGATGGGTTGTAGGGTTAACGAGTCCTGCATGTAAAACACTCTCTAAAGTCAATCATAAAAGAACCCCGGTTTTGGCCGGGGTTCCTGTAAAATCATCAGGTTAGCACTACTTTTAACCGGCGATAACGTGCCGGTGTCAGCTTAGCCGTGGCGGCGCTCAAACTCTGCCATAAAGTCGGTCAGTGCTTTAACCCCTTCAATCGGCATGGCGTTATAAATCGACGCCCGCATCCCCCCCACCACACGGTGCCCTTTCAACGCATGTAACCCAGCTTTAACAGACTCATCAAGGAAAACCTTGTCCAGCGCTGCATCCGCCAACTGGAAGGGGATATTCATCCAGGAGCGATTAGCTTCGGCTACTTCATTGCGATAGAAATCACTCTGATCAATCACACCATACAGCAATTCCGCCTTGGCTTTATTGCGTTTTTCCATCTCAAGCAGCCCGCCCTGCTCTTTCAGCCATTTAAAGACCATGCCGGAAAGATACCAGGCAAAGGTAGGCGGCGTGTTGAACATGGAGTCATTTTCAGCCAGTACCGTGTAATCCAGAATAGAAGGCAAGACCCCTTTTGCTTTGCCCAGCAGATCGTCACGTACAATCACCAGCGTCAGGCCGGCAGGGCCGATATTTTTTTGTGCACCAGCATAGATGACGCCAAATCGGCTGACGTCAATCGGACGGGAAAGAATGGATGAGGAGTAGTCAGCCACCACCACTTTGTCACCGAAATCCGGCATCTCATGAATGGCCACGCCATCAATGGTTTCATTGGGGCAGTAATGAACATAGGCGGCATCATCATGCAGGTCCCATTCATGCATCGGCGTGACAGCCCGGCGGCCATCCTGCGTGGTAGCAGCGGCATTAATCACATGAGGCGTGCAATATTTTTGCACTTCCTTGATGGCACTGTGAGCCCAGTAACCGCCATCCACATAATCAGCGGTGGTTTTCTCACCCAGCAGGTTCAGCGGCACGGCAGCAAATTGCGCGCGTGCACCGCCATGGCAAAACAGTACTTTATAATTGGCCGGGATTTTCAGCAGATCGCGCAGGTCACGTTCTGATTCTTCTGCCACCTGAATGAATTCTTTGCTGCGATGGCTGATTTCCATAACAGACGTGCCTAATCCATGCCAGTTGCAAAGCTCTTGCTCGGCACGACGCAAAACTTCTACCGGCAGCATAGCCGGACCCGCACTGAAATTGAAAACCTGAGTCATTTCCCTTCACCACTCGCTAAGATAACTGTTATGTATGACCAACCTGCTATCGGTTTTATCACTCGAACCCGCGCCCTGCAACGGTTATTCTGCTGTGGGAAACCCAGCGGAAGAAACAATAACAAGATCCTATGCTTATACTCTCCCGCTATTCCCGGAGCCCACCTTTATCTTCTCCCTTAACAGGGCGATAAATTGGCAGGATGTTCTGAGTTTACACGATACGGCGGTGCGTCAGGGCCGTGACCCATTTATCGCTGCCGCATTGCGGGCAGCGATGGGTTTCCCCCTTTTTCAGGGCATGAATAAGGCTGCAGTGATGACAGGCGTACTCATCATCTTCCGGGACTTTTTTGAGAAACGTTACATAGTCGGCAGGCATAACCGGCAGGCCCGGCTTGACCTTTTCCGGTTCAAAAAAGAACACGCTGATCGCCCCGTTTACCTCCAGGATAGCCAGTCTTACCTGTCCCAGGTGCTCAACACCGGCCAGCCGGAACTCCATAAAGAACTCATCATGGGTGATATTGCGTTTCTTCATGGTATGCCATTCGAACTGCCCCTCCCGCACGATGACCACCGGTTTGCCTTCCAGCCAGTTCTGGAACATCCGGTGAGAAGACATCAGCCACGTCGCCAGCCGGTAAAAAATCATAATAGAAATGAAAACGGCGAATACCGGCAATAAAGGAACATCATCATAAAACGTCACGTCCCCGGCGGCAGATCCCAGGGTCAGAATGATCAGGACTTCAAATAGTGACATCTGTCTGACCCCACGCCGGCCGCTGACCTTAAGAAAGATAAACACCAGCACGAATGTAAATAAGCTGCGTAAAGCGACTTCCGCCAGAAATTCCACCGGGAACTTGTCTAGTAACATCCGTTGAATATCAAATGCTTTCATTATGGCTTCCCTTTCAGAGCAATTTTTTAGTAGGCGGGGCTGATAAAATAGAACGTCCTCCGGACGGACAACGACGCGCGTTCTTTTACGCAGCCCGCAGTATGATAAAAAATTAGGATTATCAATCCATAAGAATAATCAGTTTCTCCCGGCCGCCGGCGCCTCATCAACCCATGGAGCTTAGGAATAAAAGTCCGTATTATGGCGGTTTTCAGTACGATAAAAAGTGAACCCCATGACCCAAACCTTTATTCCCGGCAAAGATGCAGCGCTTGAAGACTCCATCGCCCGCTTCCAGCAAAAACTCACCGATCTGGGCTTCCATATTGAAGAAGCTTCCTGGCTCAACCCGGTACCCCATGTCTGGTCGGTGCATATCCGCGACCGCGATTGTCCGCTGTGCTTTACCAACGGCAAAGGTGCCAGTAAAAAAGCCGCGCTGGCGTCTGCATTGGGTGAATACTTTGAACGCCTGTCGACCAACTATTTCTTTGCCGATTTCTACCTGGGCAAAGAGATTGCCGAAGGCGATTTCGTGCATTATCCGAATGAAAAATGGTTCCCGCTGCCGGAAGACAACAGCCTGCCCCACGGTATTCTGGATGAGCGCCTGCACGCGTTTTATGATCCGGAACAGGAGCTGAGCGCCAGCGATCTTATCGATCTCCAGTCAGGCAATGCGGCTCGGGGTATCTGTGCTCTGCCGTTCACCCGCCAGTCCGATCTCAATACCGTCTATATTCCGATGAACATCATCGGCAACCTGTATGTTTCCAACGGTATGTCTGCCGGGAACACTGCGAATGAAGCACGTGTTCAGGGGTTGTCGGAAGTTTTCGAGCGGTACGTTAAAAACCGGATTATCGCTGAGTCCATCAGCCTGCCGGAGATCCCGCAGGATGTGCTGGCGCGCTATCCGGGGGTAGTGGAAGCCATCGCCAAACTGGAAGAGGAAGGTTTCCCGATTCTGTCGTATGACGCCTCCCTCGGCGGCCAGTACCCAGTTATTTGTGTGGTGCTGTTTAACCCGGCCAACGGCACCTGTTTTGCCTCCTTTGGCGCGCACCCGGATTTCGGCGTGGCACTGGAGCGTACCGTCACTGAGCTGTTACAGGGCCGTAGCCTGAAAGATCTCGATGTCTTTACCCCGCCTACGTTTGATGATGAAGAAGTAGCGGAACATGCCAACCTTGAGACCCACTTTATCGACTCAAGCGGCCTGATCTCCTGGGATATGTTTAAACAGGATGCCGATTATGCCTTTGCTGACTGGGATTTCAGCGGCACGACGGAAGAGGAATTCTCTACCCTGATGGCCATTTTCCAGCAGGCAGACGCGGAAGTGTATATTGCTGACTATGAGCACCTGGGTGTCTATGCCTGCCGTATTCTGGTGCCGGGCATGTCAGATATCTATCCGGCGGAAGATCTGTTGCTGGCTAACAACAGCATGGGCGCCCCCCTGCGGGATAAACTGCTGGCGCTGCCGGCCAGTGACTGGTCTCAGGAAGAGTATCTGGCGCTGATTCAGGAGCTGGATGACGAAGGGCTGGATGATTTCACCCGCGTGCGTGAACTGCTGGGGCTGGCGACCGGCAAAGATAACGGCTGGTATACCCTGCGCGTTGGCGAACTGAAGTCTATGTTGGCACTGGCCGGCGGCGACCTGGATCAGGCACTGATTTGGGCGGAGTGGACGCAGGAATTCAATGCCTCTGTCTTTACCCCTGAGCGCAGTAATTACTACCGCTGTCTGCAAACCCTGCTGCTGCTGGCACAGGAGCCTGAGCGCGAACCGGCACAATATTATACTGCATTCGTGAAAATGTACGGTCAGGATGCGGTGGATCAGGCATCTGCCGCCCTGAGTGGCGAAAGCCGTTTCCATGGGCTGTTTGCCATTGATGAGGAACTGAAAGCCCTGCCGGCCCACCAGGCCTTACTGGCTGCTTATGAAAAATTGCAGCAGGCTAAGCGCCGTTACTGGGCTAAGGCGTAACGGGCAGGGGTTATAAGGCAAGAGCTATAAGGCAAAGCCTATAACCCCGCACATCCGATGTGTTGACGTATAATGACTCTCCAGCGCCGGTAATGAATATTTTTACCGGCGCTGTTTTTTCTTGAGATGATTTCTAAGCGTTACCACCTTTTCACCCAATTTATAGAGGAAAAATCCTACCAATGTTATTTTAGTTAAAAGAAAGTAAATGAAATGATAAAAATATAGTCAATATTAATTTATGAATTAAACAATAAAGTATAAATATCAACTTTTTTAAGCAGGCTTTCCAACTGAAATCAAAAATTAATATAAATATTAAAATATTTTTTTATTATATTAATCATAATGATAAGCTGAAAATAGCTTTCTTTTCATACATACCAGGCATAACTCCCCCGCGTATTATGATCTAAATCAACTTTTACACTATACTGCTTTGTTAGTATCTCTTTGCACTGTCTTAACCATCAGAGAGAGTTAGTGTGAAAGCTGAGAATCCCTTCGATCTTCTTCTTCCGCCCGCTGCAGCAAAAGTGGCTGAAGATGCAGGCGTATATAAAGCAACAAAACACCCGCTTACTACGTTTTATTTAGCGATTACTGCCGGTGTGTTTATTTCTATCGCCTTCGTTTTTTATATTACTGCAACCACTGGTACTGCTGCCGTGCCCTATGGGTTTGCCAAACTGATTGGTGGGCTCTGTTTCTCATTGGGGCTAATGCTGGTCGTCGTCGGGGGTGCTGACCTGTTTACGTCTACCGTATTGATTGTGGTGGCTAAAGCGAGCAAGCGTATTACCTGGGGCCAGTTAACCCGTAACTGGATTAACGTTTATCTGGGTAATCTGGTAGGTGCGCTCTTCTTTGTTGCCCTTATCTGGTTTGCTGGTGAACATAAAGTCGCAAATGGTCTGTGGGGGTTGAATGTGCTTCAGACTGCCGACCATAAAATGCACCACACCTTTATTGAAGCTGTCTGCCTCGGCACACTGGCAAACCTGATGGTCTGTCTGGCTGTATGGATGAGCTACTCCGGCCGCAGCCTGATGGACAAAATGTTTGCGATGTTGTTACCGGTCGGCATGTTTGTCGCCAGTGGTTTTGAGCACAGCATTGCCAACATGTTTTTAATTCCCCTCGGCATTGTCATTAAAGAATTTGCAACACCGGAGTTCTGGCAAGCGGTGGGGGCAACACCCGATCAATTCTCACATCTGACCGTCAGTAATTTTATTGTCGACAACCTGATCCCCGTCACCATCGGCAATATTATCGGGGGCGGCATTCTGGTTGGGTTGACGTACTGGGCTATTTATTTGCGTGGTGATGCCCATCACTAGATGCGCAGTGTCACTACACCGGGTTTACAAAGAAATTCACATTTTAAGGTAGGTGCACAATGTCCGAGCTTAATCAAAAATTAGCAACCGCATGGGAAAGCTTCCGCAACGGTGACTGGCAACATGAGGTCAATGTCCGTGACTTCATCCAGAAGAACTACACCCCGTATGAAGGCGACGAGTCTTTCCTGACGGGCGCAACGGATGCCACCACTACCCTGTGGGCCGATGTCATGGAAGGGGTCAAAATTGAAAACCGTACCCATGCACCGGTAGATTTTGATACCCATGTTGCCGCGACCATTACGTCTCACGATGCCGGCTATATCAACAAAGGGTTGGAGAAGATTGTTGGCCTGCAGACCGATGCTCCGTTAAAACGTGCGCTGATTCCGTTTGGCGGCATCAAAATGGTAGAAGGTTCCTGTAAGGTTTATGGCCGCGAACTGGATCCGCAACTGAAAAAAGTGTTTACAGACTACCGTAAAACCCACAACCAGGGCGTGTTTGACGTCTATACCCCAGATATTCTGCGCTGCCGCAAATCCGGCGTGCTGACCGGTCTGCCGGATGCCTATGGCCGTGGCCGTATTATCGGTGACTACCGTCGTGTCGCGCTGTATGGCATCGATTTCCTGATGGCAGACAAATTTGCTCAGTTCAAATCCCTGCAAGAAAGACTGGAAAACGGCGAAGATCTGGAAATGACTATCCAGTTGCGCGAAGAGATTGCTGAACAGCACCGCGCGCTGGGTCAGATTAAAGAGATGGCAGCCAAATATGGTTATGATATCTCCGGCCCGGCTCAAACCGCGCAGGAAGCAGTACAATGGACCTACTTCGGCTATCTGGCCGCAGTAAAATCCCAGAATGGCGCTGCGATGTCCTTTGGCCGTGTCTCGACCTTCCTGGATATCTATATCGAGCGTGATATCAAAGCCGGCAAACTCACTGAACAGCAAGCCCAGGAGTTGATCGACCACCTGGTCATGAAGCTGCGTATGGTGCGTTTCCTGCGAACTCCGGAATATGATGAGCTCTTCTCCGGCGACCCAATCTGGGCCACTGAATCCCTGGCAGGGATGGGTGTGGACGGCCGTACGTTGGTCACCAAAAACAGCTTCCGTTTCCTGAACACGCTTTACACCATGGGCCCGTCCCCTGAGCCAAACATGACCATTCTGTGGTCTGAAAAACTGCCTCTGAACTTTAAGAAATTCGCCGCAAAAGTCTCTATCGATACCTCATCCGTTCAGTATGAGAACGATGACCTGATGCGTCCGGACTTCAATAATGATGACTATGCGATCGCCTGCTGCGTCAGCCCGATGATTGTCGGGAAACAGATGCAGTTCTTCGGCGCACGCGCCAACCTGGCGAAAACCATGCTCTATGCCATTAATGGCGGCATGGATGAAAAAATGAAAATGCAGGTCGGCCCGAAAGAAGCACCGATGATGGATGAAGTGCTGGACTACGATAAAGTGATGGACCGGATGGATCACTTTATGGATTGGCTGGCAAAACAGTATGTGACTGCCCTGAACATCATCCATTACATGCATGATAAATATAGCTATGAAGCGGCATTGATGGCCCTGCATGATCGGGACGTTTACCGCACCATGGCCTGCGGTATCGCCGGGTTATCTGTTGCTGCTGACTCCCTGTCTGCGATTAAATACGCCAAAGTCTCAACTATTCGTGATGAAGATGGCCTGGCTGTAGACTTCAAAATCGAAGGTGAATACCCGCAATTTGGTAACAATGACTCACGGGTGGATGACATTGCCTGCGATCTGGTTGAGCGCTTTATGAAGAAAATTCAGAAGCTGCGTACCTATCGTCATGCTGTGCCTACTCAGTCTGTACTGACGATCACGTCCAACGTTGTGTATGGTAAAAAAACCGGTAACACCCCGGATGGCCGTCGCGCCGGTGCACCATTTGGCCCGGGTGCCAACCCAATGCATGGCCGCGATCAGAAAGGTGCTGTCGCCTCGCTGACCTCTGTCGCCAAACTGCCGTTTGCCTATGCGAAAGATGGTATTTCTTACACCTTCTCCATCGTACCGAACGCACTGGGCAAAGATGATGATGTCCGTAAGGCGAATCTGGCAGGGTTGATGGACGGTTATTTCCACCATGAAGCGTCAATTGAGGGTGGTCAGCACCTGAATGTGAACGTCATGAACCGTGAGATGTTACTGGACGCCATGGAGCATCCGGAAAAATATCCGCAACTGACGATTCGTGTTTCAGGTTATGCGGTACGTTTTAACTCGCTGACTAAAGAACAGCAGCAAGACGTGATTACCCGCACCTTTACCAAATCGCTGTAATTACCCCGGTGATATCAAGGCCCCTGCTCAGGGGCCTTTCACCTCTTCCCAACCCTCTGCGCATCGACTTTCCACGCTGAGTGTCGGTTTTGCCGGGCATCTCTATACTGAAGGTGGCAGGCAAAACCGTTATTCAACGCCGGGCCGGCATTCACACCATGCCAGGTACATCGCTGTACTTCCCGCCGTTTATTGAAAAAGACTGCTCGTGAACAGTCACTACTGGAGAGCCCGCAATGTCAGTAAAAGGTCGTATCCACTCTTTTGAGTCCTGTGGCACCGTTGATGGCCCAGGCATTCGCTTTATCGTTTTTTTCCAGGGTTGTTTGATGCGTTGCCTCTATTGCCACAACCGCGATACCTGGGACACCCACGGCGGTAAAGAGGTCACGGTTGAGGAGCTGGTAAATGAAGCCGTGACTTACCGGCACTTTATGAATGCATCGGGAGGCGGTGTTACAGCGTCCGGCGGTGAAGCCATTCTGCAGGCAGAATTTGTGCGTGATTGGTTCCGGGCATGCCATAAAGAGGGCATCAATACCTGTCTTGATACCAATGGCTTTGTACGCCGTTATGATCCGGTAATCGATGAACTGCTGGATGTGACAGATTTAGTTATGCTCGATCTCAAGCAGCTGAATGACAGTATCCACCAAAATCTGGTGGGGGTATCAAACCACCGTACGTTGGATTTTGCCCGTTATCTGGCTAAACGTAATCAGCGTACCTGGATCCGGTATGTGGTCGTGCCTGGATGGTCAGATGATGACAAGTCAGCACATATGCTGGGTGAATTTACTAAAGACATGACTAATATTGAGAAAATTGAATTGCTGCCTTATCACGAACTGGGCAAGCATAAATGGATTGCGATGGGCGAAGAGTACAAGCTTGATGGCGTGAAACCACCCAGCAAAGAGATCATGGATCGGGTTAAGCATATCCTTGAAGGCTATGGCCACAAGGTCATGTATTAATATAAAGGCGCGGATAGTGACTATCCGCGCCTTTATCTCAGGCTGTAGCCACCGGCGTCGAGGAATGGCCGGCTTTTTTGAAAAGCATGACCATATAGATTAATGCCACTGCAGCAATCATCACAAACAGCAACTGATCCGAATAATGCTGCATTAATATTGCTGTCATGGTCGGGCCGGTCAAGCTGCCAATGGTATAACTCATCAACAATGCCTGATTCATCGCCACCAGCTCATGCGCCGGGACGCGTTCACATGCCCAGGCCATGGCGACCGGGTACAATGTAAAGCCTGCGCAGCCAAGAATAAACAGTGTGGGTGCCATGGCATAACCGCTTAACATTGCTACGCTGCCCAACATCACCACAAACACCTGAATACGCAGCACCAGCAAACGTCCGTAACGATCGGCCAGCCGCCCTACCGGCCACTGCCCGACAATACCTGCACTCACCAGCAACGCCATCCAATAGCCGACATTGCCGTCGCTCATTCCCTGATGAGAAAGGTAAAGCGGCATCAGCCCATAAAGAGAGCCCAAAACAATCCCGGAAATGATGCAGCCATTAATTCCCAGGCGGGCATCACGACGTTTCAGCATCGGCCATACCGAAGTATGTGGCTGGGTCACATCCTGATAACCGAATGCCGCAAAGAACAGCGGTAACATGGCGAAGAGAACCAGGGCCGTTACCCAGGGCAGCACGCTCAGCAGCCCGGTAGGCATTATCCCCAGCAACAACTGCCCGCTTACGGTGGCCAGGTAATAGGTCATCATATACGCGGCCAGTAATTGGCCGCGATTCTGCACCGTGCCGCTGCGCAACAATGCACTTTCCACTACAACCCAAATCAGCGCGCACCCTACCCCAGCAAAGTAACGGCAACCCAGCCAGGCCCAGAAATTGACCGAGTACGCCAGCCCGGCAGTGGCCAACGCAAACACCAGACAGGAGAAATAATAACTGCGATTAAAGCCATAGCGTTTAATCACCGCGCCGGCAATCAATGTACCGACAAGGTTACCGCAAAAATAAGCGGAGCTGACCAGCCCGATCTGCCAGGTCGGTAACGATTCGTGGGTCAGCCATAAAGGCACCAGTGTGTTCAGAACCGCAATTGAAACGGTCAGCAATAAAAGCCCACAGAGCAGTAACAGCACCGGGCGGGAGTAGGCAGACATAGTCGTGGATGATAATCAGGAGGCGAAGAGTGCGCGCATCATGCCACCCGCCATTAAAAAGTCAATCCAGTAAAAAAACCCGGCAGCACAAAGTGTTACTCCTTGATTGAAATCATTTATCAACCCTTGTCGGGTGGGTGTCATGCCTAAAGGGAATCAAATTAATATGCCCATGATAACAAGCAAGTTTACAGGCGCCGCAGCCCCAACATTGGGCCTCAATAATGGATGGAACATTTTCTTGATTAAAAAATATTGCCGACGCAGAACAGGCGTTTGCGCACAAGCGGCACACGATATCCAGGTGGCCTAGACACCCGGCGGTAATAGCCGGACGTAAGCCCATGTTTTTTTCTGTGTCGGCAGAAAGTGCCCCAGTCTGACACACCAGTGTACAGGCCAGACAACCGTCACATGCTGCGGTATCGACAACAATTTCCGCCCTCCCTTGAATCAGACGGATCATGCCTACCCGGCAGGCTTCGGCACAGGCTCCGCATCCGTTGCAACGGGCCAGAAACCCCTTTCCCTGCAAGGCTTGCGGTGGCCGCACAGCCACCGGGCCTTCTGGGAAAGGGGAGACCGGCCGCGCTGCATTGAACAGGCTACGTAGCAAGCCGCGCCGGCTGACTCGCTGTGAGAAATCCAGGCCTGACTCATCGTGTTTTTTAGCAGCACACATCAGCGATACAGTATTTTTATAGGTACCTCTATCTCTCGCACCATGCGCCAGCCAGAGAGTGTGACGTGAGTCAGGGATGCCGCGGCCTGATAGAAAGGATGCCTGGCGGCAGCTTCCAATAAGGTGAGATAGTGCGGTGCCCAGGGCAGCAGGTGTTCAGAAAGAAACTCATCCACGTCTGCCGGGCGCTCCTCTGCCAGCCAGGCGGCCATCAGCAATAATAAGCCAATATGATCTTCCGGCTCCTGCGGCGGGTGATAAGACGTAATCCCCCGTGCTGATAACCAATGACGCAATGCCAGGGTAGAGTCACCAAACACCACACTCTCCCGATCCAGATAAACCGATCCCCATGGGGGCGCTGCAAGGGCATCAGGCCCAATAAACAGGCGCTGATAAGCCTCGCTTAGTGGCTCATGGGAAGGTTGGGAAAACCCTTCGGAAAGCGAGGCGAGTATGGCATCCGAACCATAAGGCCAGGCCTTAACCCACGCGGCTGACATAAACAGGGGCTTTACCGTCTCAAATTCGGGTACACCCGGCGGATGATAGAGCAGCGCACCGCATAGGCGGCCGGTCAGGGCAAGGTTTTGCAGCATGATAATAACCTTTGAAGTAAGAAACCGGCTTACCCAGATGATAAGCCGACAATATTGAAGCACTAGCCGCCGTAGGTCAGGCCAACCGTCATATGCAGTCCGTAGAAGATCCCGCGCCCGATTAGCTCACCGGCAACCACCAGCGTAAATCCGCTTGCCAGGGTTAAAATACCGGGCGTTTTTTGTTTTAACAGCGGAGCAATCCAGCAGCCCAGCCCGATGGCAATCAACGCCAGCCGCCAGGCCAGCAAGTCGCCCAGTGCCGGTACTAAAGAAGAGGCCGTCTGTACCGAACTATGGATGCTGTTCAACCCCGCCACCTGACTGAACCAGGCAATACAGCTGATGATCAATGCCAGCAGGCTCACCAACGGTAATAAACGCACACTGCCGCGGGTAACCACGCCAGCCGACCGCAGAAGTAAATAACCCAGCAGCGGGCCACCGATCAGGGCCGTCAGGGCAAAACTGAGCGAGGTGTACACCGGGCTCCAGGTCGGGACAGTAGTGATGTGGTAAACGCGCCCCATTGCATAGATAAAGCCGATGCCGGCCAGGCTGGTCACCAGAAGCCAGGGTTTGCTGAGTGCCGGCGGCAGTTTATTGAATACCGCCAGCAGCCAATACAAACCGCCCAGCGCAAAAAATAGTGAGCCACTGGCAATCTCATTACTAAGGGGCGAAGCACCCATGCGGTTAAGCGCATTAAACATCCGTGCAGGTGAACCCAAGTGCATTACGGACGCAACAAAAGCCATGCCCATCAGTACCCACAGGAAAAACATCCGTAGCCGGGCAGTATGCACCACCCGGCTCACCTGTTTGCCTTCCGCCAGCACCAGCGCCATCACAATAAACGCCCCTACCACACACTGCCCCAGCACCGTAAAAACGATCAGCGGCCATTCATGCCATCCCGTTCCCATCTCACACCTCCTTTGGATTTGCCAGATGGCCGGTAGTGTCTCCTACCGGCCGGTAGTTGGCGTTCGGCTTAATAACGATATTCGGCCGGGTAAAGTGCGCGGCAGGCAGGGGAGCAACCTCAGCCAGCTCCCCATATTTGGCTCGGAGTTCATCTATCGGCGCCATGTCCAGTGCCCGCAGCGGACAAGACTCCACGCAAATGGGCTTTTTACCCTCAGCGACACGCGTGTAACACCCATCGCATTTGGTCATATGACCTTTGGCTGCGTTGTACTGCGGTGCCCCATAAGGGCAAGCCATGTGGCAATAACGGCAGCCAATGCATACCTCTTCATTCACCACCACGAACCCATCAGCCCGTTTATGCATTGCGCCGCTGGGGCAAACTTTGGTGCAGGCCGGGTCTGCACAGTGGTTGCAAGACAGCGAAAGATAGTAAGCAAAAACATTCTGCTGCCACCCGGCCCCCTCTTTTTGCCAGCTGCCGCCCGCATATTCATAGACACGGCGGAAACTGACATCAGGCGTCAGGTTTTTAAAATCCTTGCACGCCAGCTCACAGGTCTTACAACCGGTACAACGGCTGGAATCAATATAAAAGCCATATTGGGTTGTCATTCTTTGCTCCTTAAGCTTTTACCTTTTCGACCTGCACCAGATTGCTGTGCGAAGGGTTCCCTTTCGCCAGCGGTGAAGGGCGCTGCGATGTCAGCACGTTAATCGAGCCGGCATGATCAATTTTCTGTGCGTCAGGGCTGTACCAGGCCCCTTCGCCCAGGGCAACCACACCCGGCAAAATACGTGGCGTTACCCTGGCGGTAATACGGACTTCACCGCGATCGTTGAAAATGCGGATCAGATCGCCATTGGCAATCTGCCGTTTTGCGGCGTCATGGGGGTTAATCCACATCTCCTGGCGACAGGACGCTTTCAAGACATCCACATTGCCGTAGGTAGAGTGAGTGCGGGCTTTATAATGAAAACCGGTCAGTTGCAGGGGGTAGCGCAGGCTAAGCGAATCGTCATGACTTTCAAAACCAGCGGCATAGATCGGTAAAGGATCGATGACATCGCCCTCGGCCAACTGCCAGATCGCAGCGATCTCCGCCAGTTGTGCCGAATAGATTTCAATTTTGCCGGACGGTGTCGCCAGGGGATTGGCGGCCGGATCCTGCCGGAATTCGCGGTAGGCAACGTGATGCCCCTGGGGGTCGCGCTGTTTGAATATCCCCTGACGGCGGAACTGGTCGAAGTCAGGCAAGTCAGGGATAGCCTCTCGGGATTGCTGATAAAGGTAACGCAGCCACTGTTCCTGACTGCGGCCCTCGGTAAATCGCTCTTGCACTCCCAGCCGTTTCGCCAGTGCGGTGGTCATCTCATAGAGGGTTTTACACTCGAAAGGCGGCGCGATGACTCGATCGGCAAAAATCGCGTAGTCCATGTTGCCGCAGGAGGCATCCAGGCAGAAATCCATCTGCTCAGCGGCGGTGCAATCGGGCAGGAGAATATCGGCATACCTGGCCGAGGAGGTCATGTGGTTATCAATCACCACAATCATTTCACACAGGGAGTCATCCTGAAGAATTTCATGCGTCCGGTTAATATCAGAATGCTGATTGATCAGGCAATTGCCGGCGTAATTCCAGATAAATTTAATAGGCACATCCAGCTTATCCTTACCGCGCACTCCATCACGTCGGGCGGTCATTTCCGGGCCGCGGAGGATAGCGTCTGTCCACATAAACATAGAAATGCTGGCCTTCACCGGATTTTCCAGCGTCGGCATCCGTACGAAAGGCAGGCTGTAGGCTCCCTCACGGGCACCTGAATTCCCGCCGGAAATGCCGACGTTACCGGTCATGATCGCCAGCATTGCAATGGCACGGGTGGTGGTTTCACCATTGGCATGACGCTGCGGCCCCCATCCCTGGGAGATAAAGGCCGGTTTACTCTGGCCGATTTCCCGCGCCAGCTGGATAATTTTGCTTTCCGGGACGCCGGTAATTGCGGCTGCCCAGGCAGGGGTTTTCGCTGTGGTGTCTTTTCCCTGCCCAAGAATATAGGCTTTATAGCTCGCTTCCGGCGGGACGCCGGGCGGCAGGGTTTTCTCATCGTAGCCTACGCAGTAAGCATCAAGAAACGCCTGATCTATCAGGTTTTCCGTAATCATAACGTACGCCAGGGCTGAGGCCAGTGCGGCGTCGGTTCCTGGGCGCAGCGGAATCCATTCATCTTCCCGGCCTGCGCCGGTATCGGTATAGCGCGGATCAATGATGATCAGACGGGCGTTGGATTTCTGGCGTGCCTGCTCCAGATAGTAAGTGACCCCGCCGCCACTCATTCGCGTTTCACCCGGATTATTGCCGAACAGCACCACCAGCTTGCTGTTTTCAATATCGGACGGGCTGTTACCGTCTGCCCAGCCGCCGTAGGTATAATTCAGGCCGGCGGCAATCTGGGCCGAGCTGTAATCTCCATAGTGGTTGAGATAGCCGCCGCAACAGTTCATCAACCGGGCAATTAAAGTTTTTCCCGGCGGCCAGGAACGGGTCATGGTACCGCCCAGCGTGCCGGTACCGTAGTTCAGATAAATGGCTTCATTACCATAATCCCGGATAATGTGTTTCAGCGTTCCGGCCAGCATATCCAAGGCTTCATCCC
This sequence comes from Chimaeribacter californicus, assembly GCF_002858675.1. GTDB lineage: Bacteria > Pseudomonadota > Gammaproteobacteria > Enterobacterales > Enterobacteriaceae > Chimaeribacter > Chimaeribacter californicus. Next base: position 66,869 of record NZ_PJZF01000001.1, on the reverse strand, counting down.
AACTGATACGCTTAAATTTTCCTTCACCGCGCTTGCCTACCCGCTTCATCGGGTATTTCAGGCGGTCTGGATGCGCGATCCGCCGCCGCATCGAACGCCCGCGCAGGCAGGCGCGCACCTGATGTAGCCCTTCATAATCATCATCGCCGGTGTTATCTGTTTCCACATAAAGGATCTCGTTACCCACAACATGCATCCGTAGCGGGCAGCGGCTGCCGCAGTTGACTGTGCAAGCGCTCCAGACCACTTTCTCCTGCTGCTGGGCAGACTTTCCCGGGGTTTCCGCCATACCCTGCGCGAAGGGCAAGGTGACACCCCCAGCAGCCAGGGCCAGACTGCCGGTGCCGCCTTTGATCAAAACACGGCGGCTAACAGGAATTTCAAGTAAGGGGGTTATTTCAGAATCGTTCATGTATTTCCCTTTTAGTGGATCACAAACGTGCCATCGCAGACACCCTGTGCGGCAGCTTCTGAGAAGTTCTCAGTAATATGGGGTTGTCATCCTATGAACCCTTGACTGCACGACTTGCCGGAAAATACGCCCCCTGCCGGGTAAGTACTTTGTTTATTATCAAGTAAGTGACAATGTCGGTGCCTGAAAACCAGGAAGAAGTTAAAAATGGGAAGTGGCGCGAAGAAATTGAAGAAAGGAGCGTTGAACTAAAAAATGGGCGTAAAAAAAGCGCCCGGAGGCGCTTTTTTCAGTCAAAAGCCGGCATCAGCCGATGTGGGTCGCCCCACGCATATAAGGACGCAATACTTCTGGGATCTCAATGCGGCCATCAGCCTGCTGATAGTTTTCCAGCACGGCCACCAGCGTACGGCCAACTGCCAGTCCGGAACCGTTCAGGGTGTGCACCAGGCGCGGTTTCTTCTCGGTTTTGCTGCGGCAACGGGCCTGCATACGGCGCGCCTGGAAATCCCCCATATTGGAGCAGGAAGAGATTTCACGGTAGGTGTTCTGCGCCGGCAGCCACACTTCCAGATCGTAGGTTTTTGTGGAGCCAAAGCCCATGTCACCGGTGCAAAGCAGCACTTTGCGGTACGGCAGGTTCAGCAGCTGCAAGACCTTCTCTGCATGGCCGGTCAACTCTTCCAGGGCCTGCATCGACTCTTCCGGACGCACGATCTGCACCATCTCTACTTTATCAAACTGGTGCATGCGGATCAGACCACGGGTATCACGCCCATAAGAACCGGCTTCAGAGCGGAAGCACGGGGTATGCGCCGTGAGTTTCAGCGGCAAAGACTCCTCTTCCAGGATCTCGTCACGCACCAGGTTAGTCAGCGGGACTTCCGCCGTCGGGATCAGCGCATAGTTGCTGCTGGTGGACTCTTCTTCCAACGGTTTGGTATGGAACAGGTCTTCACCGAATTTCGGCAACTGGCCGGTGCCGTACAGCGTGTCATGGTTGACCAGATAAGGCACATACGCCTCCTGATAACCATGCTGCTCGGTGTGCAGATCGATCATGAACTGCGCCAGCGCGCGGTGCAGGCGGGCGATTTCACCCTTCATGACCACAAAACGGGAGCCGGTCAGCTTAACGGCGGCAGCAAAATCCAGCCCGCCGGCCATTTCACCCAGCTCAACATGGTCGCGTACCGGGAAATCATACTGGCGTGGCTCACCCCAGCGGCTGATCTCCTGGTTTTCGCTGTCATCTTTGCCGTTAGGAACAGCATCATCCGGCAGGTTGGGAATCGACAGGGCAATATCACGGATGTCACTTTGCAGGGCATCCAGTTGCACCTTCGCGTTATCCAGTTTCTCACCCAGTACGTTTACTTCCTGACGCAGCGGCTCGATATCTTCGCCACGGCCCTTCGCAGCACCGATCGATTTCGATCGCGCATTACGCTCAGCCTGAAGATTTTCGGTTTCGACCTGCAATACTTTACGGCGTTCTTCCAGCGCACGTAATTTTTCCACGTCGAGAGTAAAGCCCCTGCGAGCCAGTTTTTCAGCGACTGCGTCCAGCTCAGTACGCAGTAAATTGGGATCGAGCATGCTAATCCTGTGCTTGTAGTTATTGAATGATATGTAACGAAAGATACCGCGAATGATCGCGGTATCCTGACGGTAATAATGAGGTAACCTTACCGCAAGCCACCCATCAGCGGTAGCGTTTTATGGGGCTATTTTGATCCTGTTCAGACAACCATGTCAGCTTTTCACCAATTTTACCTTCCAGTCCGCGGCTGGTCGGAAAATAGTACTGTGTGGCGGCCATTTCAGGCGGGAAATAGTTCTCACCGGCGGCATATGCATTGGGTTCATCATGCGCGTAACGGTACTCTGCCCCAAGCCCCATCTCTTTCATCAATTTGGTTGGCGCATTGCGCAAATGTTCCGGTACATCAAAATCGTTCTGTTCACGCGCATCACGCATTGCGGCTTTAAACGCGGTATACACGGCATTGCTCTTCGGCGCGCAAGCCAGATAAACAATGGCCTGCGCAATCGCCCGCTCACCCTCGGCCGGGCCGACGCGGGTAAAACAGTCCCAGGCAGCAATAGCGACCTGCATAGCGCGCGGGTCAGCATTGCCGACATCTTCGGACGCGATGGCCAGCAACCGGCGCGCGACATACAGCGGATCGCCGCCGGCAGTGATAATCCGTGCATACCAGTACAGGGCAGCGTCTGGTGCAGAGCCGCGCACGGACTTATGCAACGCAGAGATCAGGTCATAATAGCGGTCGCCCTTGTTATCAAAGCGGGCGCTGCGCTCACCGGACACTTCTTTCAGCAGCGCCGGCGTCAGGGTGCGTACCCCCTTCTTATCCGCCTCCGCCATATCGGCCATCATTTCCAGGCTGTTCAGCGCCCGCCGGGCATCCCCATTGACCAATTCAGCCAGCATACGGCGTGTTTCATCCGGCACCACTATCTGCCGTCCGGCCAGCCCGCGCTTGCTGTCATTCATGGCCTGATCGATCACTTTTTCGATATCGTCAGGCGTCAGTGCCTTCAGCAGGTAAACCCGCGCGCGGGACAGCAACGCTGAGTTGAGTTCAAATGAAGGGTTTTCCGTGGTCGCGCCAATGAACGTGATAGTGCCGTCTTCAATATGCGGCAGGAATGCATCCTGCTGGCTTTTATTGAAACGGTGCACCTCATCCACAAACAAAATTGTGCGTCGCCCGGCATTACGGTTCTGCCGCGCGCGCTCAATGGCTTCACGAATCTCTTTAATGCCGGAGGTCACCGCAGAAATACGCTCGACATCGGCCTGACCATAGCGGCCAATCAGTTCAGCCAGGGTCGTTTTGCCGGTGCCGGGCGGCCCCCAGAGGATCATGGAGTGCAGGTGACCAGCCTCAATGGCACGCGGTAACGGTTTACCAGGGGCCAGTAAATGCTGCTGGCCGATATACTCGGCCAGCGTTTCAGGCCGCATCCGTGCAGCCAGGGGTTGGAACTCATTCTGGGAAAAATCGAGTGACAAATTACTCACGCGCACCTCACTGGCGCTGGTCGTCCAGCGTCACCCCCTTCGGCGGGGTAAATTTGAATTTACCGGCATCAACAGCGCCGTTCTGCTGAGTTTTCAGGTTATACGCACTGCGTTGCCCATCCTGCTCCACGGCAGTAAAACTTTTGATCGTCCCGTCGTTGGTCACGGTAATAGCAAACTGCTTCAGGTTGCCGTTGGCGGATTTTGGCGTCAGCTCAAAATTATCGCCCTGCTGTTTAACGTCATAGTTGGCCCAGTCACTGCTGTTATTACGGGTAATCAGCATAAACGGGGTATTGCCGGTAGCGTTTTTCAGCCAGGTCGCCGTGACCTGCTCAACAAAAGGATTATAGAACCACAGCGTTTCGCCGTCAGAAACCAGCACGCTTTCATCCGGGGACGTCATATGCCAGTTAAACAAATTCGGACGTTTAACCCACAACTCCCCTTCCCCCTGCTGGACGTCAGATCCATCATCGGCGGTGACTTTCTGGGTAAAACTGGCATGGAAACTGTTTACTTTGCCCAGGCGGCTTTTCAGGTCACTGCTGGCATCCGCCAACACGGAGGCTGAGGTAAATGCCGTTAACAGACAGCCTACTGCTAATAATTTTTTCATTCTGACCATGACCTCATACATTCCATGATTACCGGGACACACTAATGATTTCATTAGCGAAGTGATGTAACTGTATCGGATTGTGGTTTGTCGCCGGTAGGTTATTTATCTCAAAACACCTGCTTTTACGCTTCTTTGCATAAGGGCCGCAACGCGGCCCTTATGAGTGGAGAGAGTTTATTCGTGCGGTGGTGGGGCCAGGACATCGCGGTTGCCGTTATGCCCCGGCTCACTGACAATGCCCTGCGCTTCCATCTGTTCAATGATACGTGCCGCCCGGTTGTACCCGATGCGGAACTGGCGCTGCACACCGGAAATCGAGGCACGGCGCTTATCGATCACAAAGGCGACCGCCTGATCGAACAGCGGGTCAAGCTCCTCATCACTGTCAAGGCCCCCACCGCCCTCGCCCTCTTCAGCCCCGGTCGTGATGCTGTCGATGTAACGTGGGCGCCCGCGGGCTTTCCAGTCCTGTACCACGGCGTGCACTTCCTGATCGCGCACAAAAGCACCGTGTACTCGCACCGGAATCGAGGAGTTAGGTGCCATGTAGAGCATGTCCCCCATCCCCAGCAGGGACTCTGCGCCACCCTGATCGAGGATGGTACGTGAGTCAATTTTACTGGAGACGGTAAAGGCAATACGCGTCGGGATGTTGGCTTTAATCAGGCCGGTGATCACATCTACCGATGGCCGCTGGGTAGCCAGCACCAGGTGGATACCGGCAGCACGCGCTTTCTGCGCCAGCCGGGCGATCAATTCCTCAACCTTTTTACCCACGGTCATGATCAGGTCGGCAAACTCGTCAACCATCACCACAATATAAGGCTCACGCTCCAGCACCGGCGGCGTGATGTCCATGCTGTCTGTGGGTTTCCAGAACGGATCGGGGATCGGGCGACCCATCGCTTCCGCCTGATCTACCCGTTCGTTATACCCGGCCAGGTTACGCACCCCCAACGCAGACATCAGCTTGTAGCGGCGTTCCATCTCGCCCACGCACCAGTTCAGCGCATTGGCGGCCTTCTTCATATCGGTAACCACTTCGGTTAACAGGTGCGGAATACCTTCATAGACCGACAGCTCCAGCATTTTCGGGTCGATCATGATAAAGCGTACATCTTCTGGTTTCGCTTTATACAACATGCTGAGGATCATGGCGTTAACGCCCACAGACTTACCGGAACCGGTGGTACCGGCCACCAGCAGGTGCGGCATTTTTGCCAGATCGGCCACCACCGGCTGGCCGGAGATATCTTTACCGAGCACCACACAAAGCGGGGAAGGATTATCACGGAAGGCCGGGCAGTCCAGCACTTCGCGCAGATAGACCGTCTGCCGTTTGGTGTTCGGTAACTCCAGCCCGACGTAGGGCTTGCCGGGGATCACTTCAACCACGCGCACGGCAGAGGTCGAGAGCGATCGTGCCAAATCGCGTGAGAGGTTGGAAATACGTGCTGCTTTCACCCCCGGTGCCAGATCCAGCTCAAACCGTGTAATAACTGGCCCCGGCAGAATATCAACGACATCTGCCTTCACGCGGTAATCCGCCAGGCTGGCTTCCACCAGCCGCGCTTTCTGCTCCAGCGCAAACATGTCTACCGGTGCCACTTCTGTCGGCGCAGCCGTCAGCAGATCCAGCGTCGGCAATGGCGTGGTCGGCTTCTCAAGCGGCTGATCGTGACGCACCAGGAACGGGTGGAACAGGCTGTCCATGGCCGGTTTTGGCGCATCATCGGCAGGGGGTGAATAGACCTCTTGCGGGGCAGAGGCTACGGGCTCAGGCCGGTAAACGGGCTGCTCTGCCGGGCTCACCGGTTGCGATGCTTCCGTACGGTACGCAGGCTGTTCTGCCGGACGCGCCGGTTGCGGTGCTTCCGTGCGGTAAGCCGGCGTTGCAGGCTCAGGCTGGTACGCAGGCTGCTCTGCCGGGCGCACCGGTTGCGGCGCTTCCGTACGATAAGCCGGGGCCGCAGGCTCAGGCCGGTACGCAGGTGCGGTGGGTTCCACATGGTAGGCAGGTGCCTGCTGCGGAGCCTGATAAGCCGTTGCCGGGGCAGCCGGCGGCTGCTGAACCGGCGCATAAGCAGGGGGCTGCGTGACGGCCTCCGGCTCTGACGGCAGGGTAAACATCGGCTCTGACGACGTATCGCCGGCTACATCATCTACCGGCGAGAAGGAGAATGCATTGGCGGTGCGGGTCACCCTGCTGGCCGCTGCCGTAACGGCAGCTGTTGCCGCAGACGCAGCAGCCAGACTGCCGCCTTGCCCTGCCACAGTGCCTGAAGACGCTGTCGCCGGCGTGCTGCCGTAACGCGCCTGTTCCCGTGCCGCAAAGGCCGAGCGCAAACTCTCCTCATCCTCATGCAGCGGTTCCGCTTCAGCCGGTTGCGGCGCGGCATCGGATGCTGCGCTGAAAGGCGTACGGTAACGTTGTTGCTGTTGATCGGCGAAGGCACGGCTGAGGGCAGCTTCATCATCCGTGTCTGCCTGCGCTACATGGCTTTCGCCGGCTGGAGCAGGTGCATCGTCTGATTGATAGTCCGTGCCATAACGTTGCTGCTGTTGTTCGGCAAACGCAGCGCCCAGCGCTTCTTCATGGGCAGTATCCTCGCCTTCACCCGGTGTTGCCGGGGAAGCGTTGCGGGCTGCCTGTTCTGCCTGGCGTTGTGACGGCAGTTTAATTCCGTAGGAGGCCAGCTCACGCCGGGTCGGAATACGTACCGGGTTCGGTCGTGGCAGTTCGGGGCCGATGCCCTGCTTCACTTGCGGGTTACTGTCACTGACGGCACTGAATGCCGGCATAAAGGTCGCACCCGCCGCAGCCTCTGCGTCTCCCTCAGCCAGACGGGTTGCCCCGCCCAACAAACGGCCATTATCCGGCACATCGTCACTTTCCTGTTGAGCCGCAGAGAAATCAAACGGTGAATGGGTCGCGTCAGCCTCATGCCAGTTACCGAGGCGCGGCCCCTCCTCCTCGTCAGCCGGTAACGAAATATGCCCCCCGGTAAGCTGAGTCGGTGCCGGCGTAGCCTGAGGGGCAGCCCCCTGCTCTTCCGGCAATGCAAAGTGCGCGGCCGGCATCACCGGCTGTTCTGCGGCCGTAACTGCCGCCGCAGGCGCGGTGTCGTTGACCGCCAGAGCAGGTTCAGAGATCGGCATCTCAGCGACAGAAGCAGCCGGAGCAGCCGGAGCAGCCGGAGCAGCCGGAGCAGCCGGAGCAGCCGGAGCAGCCGGAGCAGCCGGAGCAGCCGGAGCAGCCGGAGCAGCCGGAGCAGCCGGAGCAGCCGGAGCAGCCGGAGCAGCCGGAGCAGCCGCAATCCTGGCCGCAGACGGCGCAGAGAGCAACACATCTTCGTCGTCAGCAGTCAGGTGAGGAACCGGTTCTTCCGCCTCATGGCGCACCGGCGGGAGGTCATCGTCCTCATCGTCGTACTCGTACGCGTCATCACGGCGCGAACGGTTACTCATCAGGGTTGCGGCACCCAGCACCACGCTGCCGATGCGTTCAGCAATGGTCAGCCAGGACCAGCCGGTAAACAGCGTAAACGCAACTGCCCATACGCCAAGCAGCGCCAGCGTCGCGCCCATACTGTTCACCCAGGGCGTCAGGGCATTGCTCAGCAGGCTACCGATCACGCCGCCGGAGGCGAAGTAATAGAGATCGTCAATGTTCAGCGCCGCCAGGCCACATGAGGTCAGCACCAGCGCCAGCACACCGATAAGCCGCAGCGAGAGGGTAAAGTAATCGATGTATTCACTGCTGCCGCGCTGGCGATAGGAAACCCAGCACATCATCAGCATCAGGGGAGGAATGGCATAGGCAAACACACCAAAGGTGAAGAACAGCGTATCGGCCATCCAGGCACCGACGCCGCCGCCCAAATTATGAATCGGCTCATGCCACGCTGTCTGTGACCAACTGGGGTCAGAAGGATTAAAACTGAGCAGCGCTGCCATGAGATAAATCCCGAAAAGCGCAATCAGCACCAGCAAGGCTTCAAGTAACCGCCGGCTGCTGCTGACTTTTTTCAGGCCAAACTCTTTATCTTCTGTGTATTCCTGGCTCAAGAAAGGCTCTCCAGGTTCCTGTGAACTGAAATAGCAACAGCGCCGGGAACCCTTCCCGGCGCGTGGGCTGTATGGATAAACAGGAGTGTAGCGAATATATTCAGGTTTTGCACCTGCAGGTTTTACCGGGTCTTGATGACCAGACGGTTACTCTGTTTCACTTCTTCCATTACCACATATGTGCGGGTGTCATTAACGCCCGGCAGGCGCAACAATGTTTCACCCAACAGCTTGCGGTAAGCGGACATATCCGGCACACGGGTTTTCAACAGATAGTCGAAGTCCCCGGAAACCAGATGACACTCCTGGATATCTTCCAGCTTCTGAACTGCGGCATTAAATTGCTCAAATACATCCGGCGCGCCACGGTTGAGGGTGATCTCAACGAACACCAGCAGCGAGGCATCCAGATAATGAGGATTGAGCAATGCGGTATAGCCATGAATGAAATTCTGTCGCTCAAGGCGACGGACACGCTCCAAACACGGCGTAGGGGATAACCCTACCCGTTTAGAAAGCTCGACGTTGGAGATGCGGCCATCCTTTTGTAACTCATTCAGGATGTTGCGATCTATGCGGTCGAGATCTTTTCCCGGTCGTTTTTTGTTGTCTGCCATTATTATTGTCTCTCTTCTGTTCTTCCCTGTCTTTACACACCCTGCCAACTTCATGTGTTAAGGGCTTGTCCCAAGCGAATACCCAATGCCTGTGTTTGCGGCCAGACACGACACTTCACCCCCGCGCGGCGCTTGCCTGTCAACCGGCACCGTTCAGTGATGAAATCTGGCTAACAGAAGAATTAATCGCTGAATATTCTGCCGGTGAGGCATGACAGAACGCTTTGCGCGTGTTTAATTTCTTCTTGCAGAGATGTTTTCGCAAATGCGCAGCCGATTGTCAAAGTAAAAGAACCAAAATCAGAAGAACGTGCCAGATTAAAAAATAACCACGACGGGATTTACAGTGAATTCGGCTGCGAGGGAGATCATTACCCAGCCAGAATTCACCCCGGCAATGCTTGAAATCACAGCATTTATCGCTGTCCACCCCGCTCTTAACCGCGAGTACGCAGTCGATTGCTTTTCAGCGCATTTCCTTTTCTGCCTAATTAAAAATAGGTAAAAACTATCAAACAAATTGATAACAACATCGGCGCACTCTTTTGTTAACGCAATAATTTCCCTACAATCGCTCTCATTAGATTATCCCGCAGGCGGAGACGAACATTCATGGATAACGTGAAACACAGTAAGTTGTTGATTTTGGGCTCAGGCCCGGCAGGCTATACCGCAGCAGTCTATGCGGCACGGGCAAACTTACATCCGGTACTGGTGACCGGTATGGAAAAAGGCGGCCAGCTCACCACCACCACCGATGTGGAAAACTGGCCGGGCGACCCGGAAGGCCTGACCGGCCCGTTGCTGATGGAGCGGATGCATGAGCATGCGGCCAAATTCAACACCGAAATCCTGTTTGACCATATCCACAGTGTTGATCTGCAAACCCGCCCGTTCCGCCTGACCGGCGACAACGGCGTGTATACCTGTGATGCCCTGATCATTGCGACCGGCGCGTCGGCGCGTTACCTGGGCCTGCCGTCTGAAGAGGCATTTAAAGGCCGCGGCGTGTCCGCGTGTGCCACCTGTGACGGCTTCTTCTACCGTAACCAGAAGGTGGCAGTAGTGGGTGGCGGTAATACCGCCGTGGAAGAGGCGCTTTACCTCTCGAACATCGCGGCAGAGGTGCACCTGATCCACCGCCGTGACAGCTTCCGTGCAGAAAAAATCCTGATTGACCGCCTTAACGAGAAAGTGGCCAGCGGGAATATCGTGCTGCACACCAACCGGACGCTGGACGAAGTGGTCGGCGATCAGATGGGCGTCACCGGCGTGCATCTGCGCACCGCCCTGACGGATGAGATTGAAAAAGTGGAGGTTGCCGGCGTCTTTATCGCTATCGGCCACAGCCCGAACACCGCGATTTTCAACGGCCAGCTGGCACTGGAAAACGGCTACATCAAAGTTCAGTCCGGCCTGCACGGCAATGCCACCCAGACCAGCATCCCCGGTGTTTTTGCAGCCGGTGATGTGATGGACCACAGCTACCGCCAGGCGATCACTTCTGCCGGAACCGGCTGTATGGCCGCCCTGGATGCCGAGCGGTACCTGGACGGCCTGGCCGCGGCCCAGTGCAGCACTGACTGATTTCTTTCAGAAAATTATGCGAAAAAGGCGACCTCCGGGTCGCCTTATTATTTTCAGTCCGGCCACTGACGCGGTAACATGTGCGCGGTCGTGAAAATAGACCTTCAACGATCAGGGATTTGGCACCCGTGCCATATTTTTTCATGCGCTTATCTTCCCCGTCGGCCGGTTTCGGCCTTGCCGGTAATGCGCATGCCACCGCCATGCAACCCTTTGCATGTTCTGTGCGGACAGATGGCCTGATGAACAAAACAAGACAACACGAATTACTCCACTGGCTCCGGCAACAGCGTGCGCCCGCACGCCGCTGGTTACAGATCTCCATGCTGCTCGGCGTGTTCAGCGCCCTGCTGTTGCTGTTACAGGCAGCCCTGATGGCGACGTTGCTGGATGCGCTTATTGTGCATGCTATGCCGCGCGAATCCCTGCTGAAACTCTTCGTCCTGCTGGCGATCGTCTTCCTGTTACGGGGCCTGCTGGCGCTGATGCGTGAGCGGGTGGGTTTCCAGTGCGGCCTGCAGGTCCGCCGGCAGATCCGGCAAACCGTGCTTGACCGGCTGGAACAGCTTGGCCCGGCCTGGATCAGCGGCAAACCGGCAGGCAGCTGGGCGACGCTCATCCTGGAACAAATTGACGATATGCAGGACTACTACGCCCGCTACCTGCCGCAGATGTTTCTTGCGGGTATTATCCCGCTGCTGATCCTGATCGCGATTTTCCCGCTTAACTGGGCCGCCGGGCTGATTCTGCTGGTCACTGCCCCATTGATCCCGCTGTTTATGGCGCTGGTCGGGATGGGGGCTGCTGACGCTAACCGGCGCAACTTCGCCGCACTGGCGCGCCTCAGCGGCAATTTTCTCGACAGCCTGCGCGGGCTGGACACGCTGCGCCTGTTTCACCGCGCGGAGGCTGAACGCAGCGCTATCCGCCATGCGTCAGAGTCCTTCCGGGCACGCACGATGGAGGTGCTGCGGCTGGCCTTTCTCTCCTCTGCGGTGCTGGAGTTCTTTGCCTCGGTCTCCATTGCGGTAGTGGCGGTGTATTTCGGTTTCTCCTACCTCGGCGAGCTGCATTTCGGCAGTTACGGTACCGGTGTCACGCTGTTTGCCGGTTTTCTGGTGCTGATTCTGGCACCGGAATTTTTCCAGCCGCTGCGCGACCTCGGCACCTTTTACCATGCCAAAGCGCAGGCTATCGGCGCAGCCGAGACGCTGGTGACGTTTCTGACTCAGCCGCCCGATGCGTTGACGCCGGGCCAGGGGAATACGCCGTTCAGCGCAACGGCCCCGGTGAGCCTGGAGGCGGAGTCGCTGGAAATTCTGTCACCAGACGGCAAGGTGCTGGCCGGGCCGCTGAACTTCCGGATTACCGCCGGTCAGCGTATCGCGATTGTGGGCCTGAGCGGGGCCGGAAAAAGCTCTTTGCTGAATGCCCTGCTCGGGTTTCTGCCTTACCGCGGTACGTTACGGGTTAACCAGCAGGCGTTGCAGACGTTGGAACCGCTGAGCTGGCGGCGACAGCTGGCCTGGGTCGGGCAGAACCCGCACCTGCCGGCGGCCACCGTGCGGCAGAATATCCTGCTGGGTAACCCGGAGGCGACGGCTGAGGCGCTGGAGACCGCGATTTCGCGCGCCTATGTGGATGAGTTTTTGCCGCTGTTACCTGACGGCCTCGACACCCTGATTGGCGATCACGCCGCCCGGCTCTCAGTCGGGCAGGCTCAGCGGGTGGCGGTGGCGCGTGCGCTGCTGGCCCCCGGCCGGTTACTGCTGCTGGATGAACCGGCCGCCAGCCTGGATGCCCACAGCGAACAGCGCGTCATGGCCGCCCTGCGCGAAGCAGCGGACCACCAGACCACCTTGCTGGTCACCCACCGCCTGGAAGACACCCGGCACTGCGATGAAATCTGGGTGATGCAGCACGGCCAGATTGCTGAACGCGGCCACTATGCTCAACTGTGCGTACAGGCGGGCCCCTTCGCCCGCCTTCTGGCCCAACGTAGCGGAGAACTCTGACGATGCGCCTGCTTCTGCCTTACCTTGCCCTTTACCGTCGCCACAGCGGGCGCATGCTGCTCGGCATCCTGCTGGCCATTATCACCCTCCTGGCCAGCATCGGCCTGCTGGCCCTCTCCGGCTGGTTCCTGGCGGCCTCTGCCGTAGCCGGGTTTGCCGGACTTTACAGCTTTAACTACATGCTGCCGGCCGCCGGGGTGCGCGGCGCCGCGATTTTCCGCACCGCCGGACGTTATGCTGAGCGGCTGGTCAGCCACGATGCCACCTTCCGCGTCCTGTCACACCTGCGGGTTGATACCTTTGCCCGCATTATGCCGCTGTCACCCGGCGGGCTGGCGCGCTTCCGGCAGGCAGACCTGCTTAACCGGCTGGTTGCGGATGTCGACACGCTCGACCATCTCTACCTGCGGGTGATTTCGCCGCTGGTCAGCGCACTGGTGGTGATTCTGGTGGTGGCCGCGGGGCTGAGCTGGCTGGATGTCACCCTGGCCCTGCTGCTTTCCGGCATCATGCTGGCGCTGTTGCTGCTGTTACCGTTGATCTTTTATCGCGCCGGTAAACCGGTCGGCCGGGCGCTGACCACCTTACGCGGCGAGTATCGCATCCAGCTCACCGCCTGGCTTCATGGGCAGGCGGAGCTGGTTGTCTATGGGGCCGGTAGCCGTTTCCGGCAGGCGCTGGAAAGTACAGAACAGCAATGGCAACATCAGCAACAGCGGCAGGCCACGCTGGGTGGGCTGGCACAGGCGATAATGATCGCAGCCACCGGCCTTACAGCGACGCTGATGTTCTGGCTGGCCGCGGGTGGCCTCACTACCGCTGACGCGCCGGGTGCGCTGATTGCGCTCATAGTCTTTACCACGCTGGCCGCCTTTGAGGCCCTGGGGCCGGTTGCCGGGGCCTTCCAGCACCTTGGGCAGGTGATTGCCTCCGCGGAGCGCCTGCAGGCCATTACCGGCCAGTTGCCGGCCGTCTCGTTCCCGGCACAGGGCGCAGCGGCGGTCTCTCCGTCCCTGATGCTGGATAATGTCAGCTTTACTTATCCCGGCCAGCCGTTCCCGGTGGTGAAAGGGGTCACGCTGCAGGTGGCCGCCGGCGAGCATATTGCGCTGCTCGGCCGCACCGGCTGTGGTAAATCGACCCTGCTCCAGTTGCTGACCCGCGCCTGGGATGGGCAGACGGGAAGTATCCAACTGGGCGGCCACCCGATTGCCGACTATGATGAAGCCACCCTGCGCCGCTCTATGACGCTGGTGCCGCAGCAGGTACATGTGTTCAATACCACGCTGCGCGATAACCTGCGGCTGGCTGCCCCGGAGGCGAGCGATGCCCGGCTGGGGGAGGTATTGCAACACGTGGGGTTAGGCGCACTGTTGGAAAACAGCGGCCTGAACAGCTGGCTGGGCGAAGGCGGCCGCCCGCTCTCCGGCGGTGAGCAACGGCGTATCGGCATTGCCCGTGCGCTCCTGCACGATGCCCCGCTGGTGCTGCTGGATGAACCTACCGAGGGGCTGGATGCCGAAACCGAGCAACAGATCCTGACGCTGCTGCGCGAGCACTGCCGGGGGAAAACGTTGATCATGGTAACGCACCGCCTGCATGGTCTGCACCACCTTGACCGCATCTGCGTAATGGATGACGGTAAACTGGTTGAACAGGGGCCGCATCATGCCCTATTGGCGGCCGGTGGCCGCTATGCGCAATTCCATGCGCGCCTGGCCTGATTCTGATGCGAGAGAGATAATGGATGCTATGCGTGTCGTACAACTTTCCCCCCACTCGTTGCTGTTCCCCGCGCCGGAAAGCGCTTTGCGTGAGCCGAACGGGCTGTTGGCCGTGGGGGGCGACCTCTCCCCTGCCCGCCTGATGTCCGCTTACCGGTGCGGCATTTTTCCCTGGTTTAACCCCGGTGAAATGATTTTATGGTGGTCACCCGATCCGCGCGCGGTGCTATTCCCGGCGGAGCTGCACATCAGCCGCAGCATGCGCCGCTTTCTGCGCCACTGCCCGTTTCGTTTTACCCTGAACCACGCGTTTGATCAGGTGATCGAGGCGTGTGCAGAAGACCGCAGTGACGGCACCTGGATTGGCCCGCAAGTCGCGCGCGCCTATCACCGGTTGCATGCGGAAGGGCTGGCCCACTCGATTGAGGTGTGGCAGGGCGGTGCGCTGGTGGGCGGCATGTATGGCGTGGCGCAAGGCAGGCTATTTTGTGGCGAATCGATGTTCAGCCGCTGTACTAATGCGTCCAAGGCAGCCATGGTGATGTTCTGTCATCATTTCGTTGGGCATGGCGGCCAGTTGCTGGATTGCCAGGTGCTGAATGACCATACTGCGTCACTGGGGGCGACAGAGATCCCACGCCGTGCCTTTCTCACTGCATTACGGGAAATGCAGCAGCAACCACTGGCTGAGGGGTGCTGGCAGAAGCAGGAATTATGCCTGCCGGCGGTGCTGCCACCGGCCGGAAAACCGGGTCACAGCCCTTGAAAAGCCACGGCTGCTGAGGCGTTGGTTGAAATTAATTCCATGCCCGCGGCAGAAATGTGGTATCATTTTCTTGCACCATACCCCTGATTTATGTACATTTTTGGCTGCGTCTCCCACCATATCCGGTTTAACAACCACTTAGGGCGGAGCGAATGCCTCCTTTACATAATGTGGGTTTTTCGGCATTATCTTGCCGGTTAAAAACTAAGGTAGTAAAACCTAGAGGACTCGATGGCCAAAGAAGACAATATTGAAATGCAGGGCACCGTGCTTGATACGCTGCCGAACACCATGTTCCGCGTTGAATTGGAAAACGGACACGTGGTTACCGCGCACATCTCCGGTAAAATGCGTAAGAACTACATCCGTATCCTGACGGGCGACAAAGTCACTGTTGAGCTGACCCCGTACGACCTGAGCAAAGGCCGCATTGTCTTCCGTAGCCGTTAATCGGCGCATCTCCCGCTGATCTATTCCGGCGAACAATCAGGGAATTTATCCCTTGCGCCCTTCCGGTTTCCGGTCAGGGCGTTTTGTTATGGATGCAATATGCGGTTTATGTTCCGGTAACGGCGATCGGCAGGTGAAAAAAAAGAGCGATCCTTGGATCGCTCTTTTTGCATTCTGACGGCCCGTTTGTCAGGCCGCCCTGGTCATGACCGGTTGACTTAATGTACCGCCCCTTCCTCTTTGCGTTTTTGCGCGCTAAGGAATTCATAAGTCAGTTGATCGGCATCTTTATCCAGCTCGACTTTCACCGACCCCCCGTCAACCAGGCTGCCGAACAGCAGTTCGTTCGCCAGCGGTTTTTTCAGGTTTTCCTGCATCACGCGCGCCATTGGGCGGGCACCCATCGCCTTGTCATAGCCTTTCACCGCCAGCCAGTCACGGGCCTCGTCGCTGACTTCCAGTGACACCCCTTTGGCATCCAGTTGCGCCTGCAGTTCGACGATAAACTTGTCGACAACCTGCTGGATGACCTCGGCAGAGAGATGGTTGAACCAGATAATGTTGTCCAGACGGTTACGGAATTCCGGCGTAAACACTTTCTTGATCTCTTCCATCGCATCGGTGCTGTTGTCCTGATGGATCAGGCCAATCGACTTACGTTCGGTCTCACGCACACCGGCGTTGGTGGTCATCACCAGAATCACGTTGCGGAAATCAGCCTTGCGGCCGTTATTATCGGTCAGCGTCCCGTTATCCATCACCTGCAGCAGCAGGTTGAAAACGTCCGGGTGCGCTTTTTCGATCTCATCCAGCAACACCACCGCATGCGGGTGTTTGATCACTGCGTCCGTCAGCAGACCGCCCTGATCAAAGCCCACATAGCCCGGAGGCGCACCGATCAAACGGCTGACGGTGTGGCGCTCCATGTACTCGGACATATCAAAGCGCAGCAGTTCGATATCCAGCGCTTTGGCAAGCTGCACCGTGACTTCGGTTTTCCCGACCCCGGTCGGCCCGGCAAACAGGAAGGAACCTACCGGTTTGCGGTCCTGGCCCAGCCCGGCGCGGCTCATCTTGATCGCTTCGGTCAGCGCACCGATGGCCGGGTCCTGCCCGAACACCAGCATCTTCAGGCGATCGCCCAGGTTACGCAGCACATCGCGGTCACTGGCAGAGACGGTTTTCTCCGGGATGCGCGCAATGCGTGCCACCACGGACTCGATATCCCCGACGTTGACGGTCTTTTTACGCTTGCTCACCGGCATTAACCGGCTGCGGGCGCCCGCTTCATCGATGACGTCAATCGCCTTGTCCGGCAGGTGGCGGTCATTGATGTATTTCACGGAAAGCTCAACCGCCGCGCGCACGGCTTTCGCGGTGTAGCGCACATCGTGGTGGGCTTCATATTTGGTTTTCAGCCCGTTAATGATCTGCACCGTTTCTTCCACAGAAGGCTCAGTGATATCAATTTTCTGGAAGCGGCGCGCCAGCGCACGATCTTTTTCGAAAATATTGCTGAATTCCTGATAGGTGGTAGAGCCGATAACGCGGATCTTACCGCTCGACAGCAGCGGTTTGATCAGGTTAGCCGCATCCACCTGGCCACCGGAGGCAGCACCGGCACCGATAATGGTGTGGATCTCATCGATAAACAGGATGCTGTTTTTGTCCTGCTCCAGCTGTTTCAGCAACGCTTTGAAGCGCTTCTCAAAATCACCGCGGTATTTGGTGCCGGCCAGCAGCGAGCCGATGTCCAGCGAATAGAGGGTGCAATCGGCCATCACTTCCGGCACATCACCCTGCACAATCCGCCAGGCCAGCCCTTCGGCGATGGCGGTTTTACCCACGCCGGATTCCCCCACCAGCAGCGGGTTATTTTTACGGCGGCGGCACAATACCTGAATAGCACGTTCGAGTTCTTTGTCGCGGCCAATCAGTGGGTCAATGCCCCCGACGCGCGCCAGTTGGTTCAAATTGGTGGTGAAGTTTTCCATACGGTCTTCCCCTGCCGGCTGCTCTTCATTGACCGGGTTTTCCGCATTGGGAGCCTGGCCCGGTTCGTCTTTGCGCGTGCCGTGGGAAATGAAGTTCACCACGTCAAGGCGGCTTACGTCATGCTTGCGCAGCAGATAAGCTGCCTGCGACTCCTGCTCGCTGAAGATAGCGACCAGCACATTGGCACCGGACACCTCGTTCCGCCCGGAGGACTGAACATGGAACACGGCACGTTGCAGCACGCGCTGGAAGCTGAGCGTTGGTTGCGTGTCGCGCTCCTCTTCGCTGGCGGGCAGGGTCGGCGTCGTCTGTTCGATGAAGGCTTCCAGCTCCTGGCGTAACGCCACCAGATCGACTGTGCAGGCCTCAAGGGCCTCCCGCGCCGCAGGGTTGCTCAGTAGCGCAAGCAACAGGTGCTCCACGGTCATAAACTCATGTCGGTGCTCGCGCGCCCTGGCGAAAGCCATGTTGAGACTGAGTTCCAGTTCTTGATTGAGCATAAGCACCTCCCCAATAGATTGCCTTTTCAGGCTTTTTCCAGCGTACAAAGCAACGGATGCTCGTTCTCCCTCGCGTAGCGGTTCACATGCGCGACCTTGGTCTCGGCCACTTCGGCGGTAAACACGCCGCAAATGGCCTTTCCTTTATAGTGCACCGTGAGCATCAGTTGCGTTGCACGTTCAATATCATAAGAAAAGAACTTTTGAAGAACGTCAATCACAAATTCCATGGGTGTGTAATCGTCGTTGTTAAGTATAACTTTATACATAGATGGCGGTTTTACCGCATCCAACTGCTGATCCTGGATTAAGTGCTCAAAATTTAGCCAATCCTGATTATTGCCCATTGCTTGCCCGTCATCAATTGTCTGGTCTGAATGCCCGCCTCAGGGCGGGAGCTCTGCTTACAGCGTACACGCTTTAGCCCCTATTTTACCATCTCCGGACGCCCGCTGCCGCCCTGCATGGCCTTCCGGCTCACCGGGCAGTGCGTATAAATTTTAGCCGTGGAAAGCGAATAGCGTTACCTGCTTCAAACTTTAAACAACTGGTCAGCAGGAGCAAAAGCCGTTCCCTTGACGTGTCCCGCTATTCCTCTAGAGTGTAAAATCGTGAGCTGATGGAGTTTTAATCAATCAGCCTTCACTCGCAAAAAATCTTACCTCACCTACCTATAGAATAAACACGCGAGGGATGTAGAAGCATGGAGACGGGTACAGTCAAGTGGTTCAATAATGCCAAGGGCTTTGGTTTTATCTGCCCGCAAAATGGCGGTGAAGATATCTTTGCCCACTATTCCACCATCCAGATGGAGGGTTATCGAACGCTGAAGGCGGGTCAACAGGTCAGTTTCGATGTCCACCAGGGGCCGAAAGGTAACCATGCGAGCCTCATCATACCGCAGGTCAGCGAAGCCGTTGCCTGACCGCCTGCAAGGATTGAGCCCTTCACATGCCAGTCACTCCCGACTGGCATTTTTTATAAATGGGGACGTCACCGACGCTTTCAAGGTCAATTCTTAACCTTTTTTTACCGTTTGGCTAACAGATTTCACCCACTCCGCACACTTTCATTACCCCTCTCTTTGCTGAGCGGTTAATCCGCATGGCCGCGCGCCAGCCGCACCACGCGGGCAAACATCTGCCGCAATAACGGCGGCATCGCCTCCGGCCCGCGCTGACCGGCCGCCAGCGCCACTTCAATCGCCAGGTCGGGTTTGGAACTGCGCTGAATCGCTTTATGGATGATGCGCCGGGCGGGCATCGGTACGTTGCCCGGCAGCCCGGCCACCCGGTGGTAAACGTCACTGAACCCGTGGTGATAGAGGAAATGCTCCATGTCCGGGGCCGGCAGGGCTGTGAGCCGGTGGGGTTCGCTCTCCCCGGCCCGGCCGGCCATGTCACGGGCGGTCGCCGCATATTTTTTCCCGGCTTCGTCGCCATCCACCATGGCGTGCCACTCAATGCCCATCTGCCGGGCAAATTTCAGCAGCGGGCGCAGGCCGCACTGGGCGAATTCGATCACCTTGATCCCTTCTGCCTCAAAATGGAACCCGCACTGGCGCGCCAGTTGGCTCAGGATCCAGACTTCGGTTTCCCCCTCCACCAGCAGCCAGCAGCGGGCAAACAGCGCGGAGGGCCGGTTATAGCGCACATGGAACGCGAGCTTGCGGCTGTCCGCCGGGTTCAGCCCGGCCGGGCCAAGCCGATAGGCTGCGACGCGCCCCGGTTCCCGCACCAGCCGGGTCACCTCTTCCATCGGCGTCAGGGAGATCAACTCGCCGGAATTGGTGGTGGTCAGCCGTTGCAGCGGCAACTGGTTCAGCAGCCGCCAGGCCACTGACAGCATAATCGGGTGCAGCCGGGTTTCCGGGTCTTCAATCAGCAGCAGCGGCCGCGCACCCGGTGCCAGCCGCACCGCCCCGCGTGCCTGTAATAACGTAGAGAAGATGCCGAGCAGAATCAGCCGCGTGCTGCGGCCTTCCGGCGTACCCACCGCCTGGTTCAGGGCATCCAGCGAGTGCCATGCCTGTTTCGGCTCCGGTTGCGGCACGCTGCCGCGGGTCGCCAGGGGGCCGGCGGCCCGGTGCTGCTCGGCAAAATAGTGCTCCAGCAACTGCCGCATCGCCGTGACGCCCTGCTCAAGCGCCTGATCGCTGAGCATATGCGGGCTGCGCCCCAGTTGCCGCGTCAGAACGCCTATCTGATGGGCCGCCGCCTGCTGTTGCGCGTCCGGCTGCGGGCTGTCCGCCTCCGGCAACAAGGTCTTACCGCGTAAACGCCCGATAAAGCGCGCATCACGCAGGCGTAATACCGGGTGCAGGCGCGCCAGCGTCAGGGCCAGCGCATCGATGTCAGGCAGCGCCAGCGGTTCGCCATGCTGATCCAGAAAACGGCGCCAGGTCAGTACCGTGCCGTCATCCGCCAGCTCGCCCTCCAGCTGGTAATAAAGGCGGCGGCAGCCGTTCTCCCCCGGCACGGCCGCGGCAGCCAGCGCCCGGTAACGCGGCTGCCGCAACTGCCCCGGTGCCGGTTCGGCAAAGCGTAACAGCACCTGTAACGTGCGTTCGCGCGCGTGCTGCTCCCCGGCGGGAAAATGGAAATCCCCGGCGGTGAAGTGGTAGAGCCGCGGCTCCGGTGACAGCAACAGCGTCAGCGCATCCAGCAGGCTGGATTTGCCCCAGGCATTTTCGCCAATCAGCAGCGTGCTGCCCGGCAATGCGCCACCTGACAGCGGCAGCGACAGCGACAGCCGGTTAATACCGCGAAAGCCGGTAATATCAATCTGCTCCAGAATCATGGGTACGCCTCCCGCGTGTTTCCCTTTGCCTGAGCATGACCAAAAAAGCAACGCAGGGTCAAGCGGATAGCGCCAGAGATGTGGCAAAGATTACTGCTTTACTCATGAACGTATTATGTACTCAGGGAGGTTAATTATCCTGGTGCCGCGGAGGGCCTGCTTCTCACCGTAGCCGGTGCTCTTTTCCCGCCATTGTCCTATTTTGCGGCTGTCACCCCCCTGCCGCACACCCTCCCCCGGCACGCTGCTGCCCATCGTCTATGCTTAGCTGTGCAGAAAAAATGTGAAAGGGATCTCATTTAACAGATCCCTCGCCATCACCATCTTGGACATTGGGGGAAAGCGATGAAACAGACTGTGGCCGGTTTACTGGCGAAAACACTGGAAAAAGCGGGCGTGAAACGTATCTGGGGCGTTACCGGCGACTCCCTGAACGGGCTGAACGACAGCCTTAACCGCATGCACACCATCGAGTGGATCGGCACCCGCCATGAAGAGGTCGCCGCCTTTGCGGCCGGGGCGGAAGCGCAGCTCACCGGCGAACTGGCGGTGTGCGCCGGGTCGTGCGGGCCGGGCAACCTGCACCTGATCAACGGCTTGTACGACTGCCACCGCAGCCATGCGCCGGTGGTGGCGATTGCCGCGCATATCCCTTCCAGCGAAATCGGCAGCGGCTATTTTCAGGAAACCCACCCCACGGAGCTGTTCCGCGAATGCAGCCACTATTGTGAGCTGGTGACCAACCCGGAGCAGTTGCCGCAGGTATTAGAGATCGCGATGCGCAAGGCGATCCTCAACCGTGGCGTGTCAGTGATTGTGTTGCCGGGCGACGTGGCGCTGAAACCGGCACCGGAAGAGGCGCGCATGGCCTGGAACGCCCCGCAGGTGCCGCTGATGCTGCCGAACATTACCGAGCTGGAAACGCTGGCGGAAGTGCTGAACCGCTCGAAAAACATTACCCTGATGTGCGGCAGCGGCTGCGCCGGTGCGCATGATGAGGTGGTGCAACTGGCACAGACGCTGAAAGCGCCGATCGTGCACGCGATGCGCGGCAAAGAGCACCTGGAGTGGGACAACCCCTATGACGTCGGCATGACCGGGCTGATTGGCTTCTCGTCCGGTTATCAGGCGTTGATGAATGCCGATACGGTGGTGCTGCTCGGCACCCAGTTCCCCTACCGCGCCTTCTACCCGACCGACGCCACCATCATCCAGATTGACATCAACCCCGGCAGCATTGGCGCGCATTGCAGTGTCGATCTGGCACTGATGGGTGACATTCACACCACCCTCACCGCGCTGTTGCCGAAGCTGACGGTGAAACAGGATCGCCGCTTCCTCGACAAAGCGCTGGATCACTACCGCACCGCCCGTAAAGACCTGGATGCGCTGGCGGTGCCGACGCCGGGCCAGCCGATTCACCCGCAATACCTGACCCAGCAGCTGAGCCGCCACGCCACCGAAGATGCCATTTTCACCTGCGACGTCGGTACGCCGACGGTGTGGGCAGCGCGTTACCTGCAAATGAACGGCAAACGCCGCCTGCTCGGCTCCTTTAACCATGGCTCGATGGCGAACGCGATGCCGCAGGCGATCGGCGCACAGGCCACCGCGCCGGACAAACAGGTGATCGCGTTGTGCGGCGACGGCGGGTTCGCCATGCTGATGGGGGATTTCCTGACGCTGGCACAGAAAAAATTGCCGGTGAAAGTGGTGGTGTTCAACAACAGTTCGCTGGGCTTTGTAGCGATGGAGATGAAGGCCGGCGGCTATCTCACGGACGGCACCGAGCTGGAAAACCCGGACTTCGCCGGTATTGCACAGGCGTGCGGCGTGAAGGGCATCCGCGTCACCGATGCCACAAAACTGGACGCCGCCATTGAAGAGGCGCTGGCCCACCCCGGCCCGGTGCTGCTTGATGTGGTCACGGCCACGCAGGAGCTGGCGATGCCTCCCTCCATCAAATTTGAACAGGCCAAAGGCTTCAGCCTCTATATGTTGCGGGCGATCATCAACGGCCGCGGCGATGAGGTGATGGAACTGGCGAAAGAGAACCTGTTCCGCTGATCCCCCGGACAGGGCGCGCTGCCCTGTCCTTTCTCCCTCTGATTTTCATCTAGCCTGCCGCGCCATTCTGGTTATGATGGGGGCTTCCCCACGCCCGCCGCCGATGCGGCCGGGCGCGTCCGTTTACCGCCCTTTGAGAAGGAAAGTGAGTGTGATTGATCTACGCAGCGATACCGTAACCCGCCCTACCGCCGCCATGCGGCAGGTGATGGCCCAGGCTGACGTCGGTGATGACGTCTATGGTGATGATCCCTCCGTTAACGCGCTGGAAGCGCAGGTGGCTGAGCGTGCCGGTAAAGCGGCAGCGCTGTTCCTGCCCACCGGCACCCAGGCCAATCTGGTGGCGCTGCTCAGCCACTGCCAGCGCGGCGAAGAGTACATTGTGGGCCAGAAGGCGCACAACTACCTGTATGAGGCGGGCGGCGCAGCGGTGCTCGGCAGCATTCAGCCGCAACCGATCGACGCCGACGACGACGGCACCCTGCCGCTCGACAAGGTGATTGCCGCGATCAAACCGGATGACATTCACTTCGCGCCGACGCGCCTGCTGAGCCTGGAGAACACCCATAACGGCAAGGTGCTGCCGCTGGCGTACCTGCAACAGGCGTGGCAACTGACGCGCGAACGCGGGCTGGCGCTGCATATTGACGGCGCGCGCATCATGAATGCCGCGGTGGCGCTCGGCGTGGAGCTGGAGGCGATCACCCGCTACTGCGACAGCTTCACCCTCTGCCTGTCGAAAGGGCTGGGCACGCCGATGGGCTCCCTGCTGTGCGGCCCGGCGGAGTACATCGCCCGCGCCCGCCGCTGGCGTAAAATGGCCGGCGGCGGGATGCGCCAAATCGGCATCATGGCAGCGGCAGGCAGCTACGCCATGGAACACCATGTGGCGCGGTTGCAGGAAGACCATGACAACGCCCGCTGGCTGGAGCAACAGTTGCGCGATCTGGGTGTGGAAATTGTGGCGCCGGGCGCGCAGACCAACATTTTGTTCGTCCGGGTGAACGCCGCCCAGGCCGCCGCCCTCGGCCCCTGGATGCGTGAGCGCGGCGTGCTGCTCAACGCCGGGCCGGTGACGAGGCTGATTACCCACCTGGACGTCTCGCGCGACGAACTTCAGCAGGTGGTCACCCTGTGGCAAGCCTTCCTGGCGGAACACGCCTGACCCACCGCCGCCGCCTCCGCGGCGGCTTTTTTGCCCTTTGCTATACTCACCCCCCATAACAGGCAGGGCATTCTCCGGTTTTCCAGGAAGAACCGTTTAGCGCGGCTTACTTTTCAGCCGGTTGCGCGCCTTTCATCACGCCACCTCGCTATTGAGATTGCCTGCCGCTCATTTTCCAGAAAGAATGGCGCCCTCTTTGCTTTTGCCAGAGACAGGCGTCTTGCGCATAACGGGTTTGATGGATAGATATTTATGACGTTTTTGGTAACCGGGGCAACCAGCGGTCTGGGCAGAAATGCGGTGGATTTCCTCCAGCGGCAGGGGATCCCGGTGCGGGCGGCCGGCAGTCATGCGGCGATTGGCGCACTGCTGGCAAAACGCGGCGCGCAGTTTATTCCGGCAGACATGAACAATCTGGTGTCGTCCCAGGCGCGGGCGATGCTGACCGAGGTTGACACGCTGTGGCACTGCTCCGGGTTCTCCGCCCCGTGGGGCGCGGAAGAGGCATTTGAGCTGGCCAACGTGCGGGCGACCCGCCGGCTGGGCGAGTGGGCGGCGGCTTATGGCGTGCGCAATTTCGTCCATATCTCCTCACCGGCCATCTATTTTGATTTCCATCACCACCGCGACATCCGGGAAGATTTCCGCCCGCAGCGCTTTGCCAATGCGTTTGCCCGCAGCAAAGCGGCCGCCGAGGAGGTGATTCAGCATCTGGCGCAGGCCAACCCCCAGACCCACTTCACCATCCTGCGGCCGCAGGGGATGTTCGGCGCGCATGACAACGTGCTGCTGCCGCGCCTGTTGCAGATGATCCGCCACGGCTCCCTGCTGTTGCCGCGCGGCGGCGATGCGCTGGTGGACATGACCTACGTGGAAAACGTGGTACAGGCGATGTGGCTGGCGACGGAAAACAGCACGACCCCGTCCGGCCGGGCGTATAACATCACCAACCAGCAACCGCGCCCGCTGCGCACCATTGTGCAGCACCTGATGGCGTGCCTGGATATGCCGTGCAAAATCCGCTCGGTGCCCTACACCCTGCTGGATGTGATGGCACGCGGCATGGAACGGCTGAGCGCCGGTAACCATAAAGAACCGGCGCTGACCCACTACAGCGTGGCCAAACTCAACTTTGACCTGACGCTGGACACCCGCCGCGCGCAGGAGGAGCTGGGCTACCGGCCGCTGGTGTCGCTGGATGAGGGCATCCTGCGTACCGCCAACTGGCTGCGCGAGCACGGTAAACTGCGCGGCCTGCCCGCTTCCGGCAAATAACCCCGCCCGCATCAACGCCCGGGCGGGTACTGCGCCAGCAGCGCCCGGGCGATCGCCTCACTCTCCGCATCCGGCAGGCCACGGTAGTCAGCCGGGCGGAAATGCATCTGGAATGCAGCGATCACCTGCCGCTGCGCGGCGTCATCCATCCCTTCCCGCACCGGGTAACCATAGGCTGCCAGCAATGCCAGCAGGCGCGCCTGTGCCACCGGCTCACCCGGCGGCCGCCCCTGTAACCAGGTGCTGACCCGCGCCGGATCGGGCCACGCCCCGATGCCCGCCGCCGCCAGCGCCCGCCACGGGAAACAGGGGCCGGGATCTTGCTTACGCTGCGGCGCGATGTCCGCATGGCCGACCACATTCTGCGGGGCGATCTGGTAGCGTTGCACAATCTGCCCGGCCAGCTCCGTCAGCGCCGCGATTTGCGCGGGCGGGAACGGGTACCAGCGGCGGCCCAGCAGCGTGCGCCGGAAGCCGGGGTTTTCCAGTTCTATGCCGATGGACGTGTCATTAAGGTTGGTGCGATCGCCCCAGCCGCTGGCCCCGGCGTGCCAGGCGCGCGCCTGCTCCGGCACCAGTTGCCAGACCACCGGCTTGCCGCCCCGCTGCGGCGGCGCAGCCGGGATCAGGTAATGGGCGCTGACGTGCTCCTCGGTGAGGGTCGCCAGCGCGGTAGGGAAATCCCCGGCGGTATAGTGGATAACCAGAAACCGGATGCGCTGATCCACACCGCGCGCCGGGGCGGAGCGCTCCAGCAGCAGGTTGCCGCGTGCCGCCATGCCGGGCGGCAGCGGTTGCTGGCAGGCAGTCACCAGCAGCGCCAGTAACAGGGGGAGCAGGCGCATTATCACGCGCTGCGCGCCACCTTCACCGCCGTGCCGGTCACACTCACCATCAGCATGCTGCTGTCTTTGCCCACGGTTTCATAGTCGATGTCGATGCCGACCACCGCGTTGGCACCCAGCTCTTTGGCCTGCTGCTCCAGTTCACGGAAGGCGATCTGGCGCGCCTTGCGCAGCTCTTTTTCATACGCGCCCGAGCGGCCGCCGACGATGTCCCGCACACCGGCAAAGAAATCCCTGAAGATATTGGCGCCCAGAATCGCTTCGCCGGTCACGACGCCGCTGTATTCCGTGATGATAAAACCTTCAAGCGAGGGGGTGGTTGAGAATTGCATCATGCACTCCTTAAGCAGGGAAAGCGGCAGGCACCCGGCTTCGCAGCCAGAAACCATGCAGCAGTGAAAATCACATTTATACTAAGCTAAAGAGTTCATGGCAGAAACGTTCAATAAGGTAATGAGATGAAAAATAACATGATCGCCGCTGTGTTGCCGCTGGCCCTGTTACTGAGCGCCTGTACCACGCCGGTAGAACCCGCTTTCCAGCCCCAGGAGAACGGCAGCCATGCGGCCGCCTGTGTGGAGGGCGGGCCTGACGAGGTCGCCCAGAAATTCTATGATTTACGCATTCAGCAGCGCAGCAACGGCATTCCCTCCAGCAGCGCGCTGGCGGCGTACCGCCCCTACCTGAGCAACGCGCTCTACGGTGCGCTGCGTGATGCCGGCCAGGGTAAACGGGTGGATGTGGCCGCTACCCCGAACGAAAATACCGGCTTCAGCGATGGCGACATCTTCTCCAGCCTGTTTGACGGCCCGACCAATGCCGCCGTCGCGACCGCCTCCACCATCCCGAACCGGGATGCCCGTAACATCCCGCTGCGCGTCAACCTGGTTAACCAGAAGCCGGGCAGCGACACCGCCACCCAATGGCAGGATGAAATCCTGATGATCCGCGAAGGGCAGTGCTGGGCAGTGGATGACATCCGCTATCTGGGGCCGTGGGAATTCGCCTCCAGCGGCACGTTACGGCAGGTGCTGGAGAACCGCTGATCCAGGCGCCTTGCACCATTCAGAGAGGTAATGGCTTGATTTTGCGCGGGCTGTCCGGTGTTCGCTCACATTTCGCACAAAACAAGCAAATTCGCTATCCTAAATGGCA
This sequence comes from Chimaeribacter californicus, assembly GCF_002858675.1. Lineage (GTDB taxonomy): Bacteria > Pseudomonadota > Gammaproteobacteria > Enterobacterales > Enterobacteriaceae > Chimaeribacter > Chimaeribacter californicus. The sequence continues at coordinate 39,758 of NZ_PJZF01000001.1, read as the reverse complement.
GCAGGGCGACAAATGCCCCCGACGGTCCGGCAATACCGCATCTTGTGCTGCGCCTCCCCGCTATTCAGGGTGATAAATAAATTTTAACGCACAATGATTGCATAACTATTCTGTGGAAGTTAACATTTGCGGCATCAATTGCTATTCAGATTCAGCGCATGAGTATTCAACTTAACGGCATTAACTGCTTTTACGGCGCGCATCAGGCGCTGTTCGACATCACGCTCTCGTGCCCGGCCGGAGAGACGCTGGTGCTGCTCGGGCCGAGCGGTGCCGGGAAAAGCTCGCTGCTGCGGGTGCTCAACCTGCTGGAAATGCCGCGCACCGGCCAGCTCCAGATCGCCGGTAACCAGTTTGATTTTTCCCACGCACCGGGCGAAAAGGCGATCCGTGAGCTGCGCCAGAACGTCGGCATGGTGTTCCAGCAATACAATCTCTGGCCGCACCTGACGGTGGTCCAAAACCTGATTGAAGCGCCCTGCCGGGTGCTGGGGCTGAGCAAAGCGGACGCCATGGCGCGGGCGCAGAAACTGCTCGACCGGCTGCGGCTGAATGACTACGCCGACCGCTTCCCGCTGCACCTTTCCGGCGGCCAGCAGCAGCGGGTGGCAATCGCCCGTGCGCTGATGATGGAGCCGCAGGTGCTGCTGTTTGACGAGCCGACCGCCGCCCTTGACCCGGCAATTACCGCACAAGTCGTGAATATCATCCGTGAACTGGCCGGCACCGGCATCACGCAGGTGATCGTGACCCACGAGGTGGAAGTGGCACGCAAGACCGCCAGCCGCGTGGTGTACATGGAGAATGGCCGCATCGTGGAACAGGGTGATGCCGGCCGCTTTACACAGCCGCAAACCAGTGCGTTTGCCAGCTATCTTTCCCATTAGGATTGTCCGGAGTTTGCCATGAAAAACGTCTTATTCGCCGCGGTACTCGCGGGCCTCAGCCTCTCTGCCACTGCGGCGGACAACATCCGCTTTGCCACGGAAGCCTCCTACCCGCCGTTTGAGTTCATGGATGCCAACAACACCATGCAGGGTTTTGATATCGATCTGGCGAAAGCGCTCTGCCAGCAGATGCAGGCGAACTGCACCTTCACCAACCAGGCGTTTGACAGCCTGATCCCAAGCCTGAAATTCCGCCGGTTTGACGCGGTGATCTCCGGCATGGACATCACGCCGGAACGGCTGAAACAGGTGGCGTTCACCAAACCCTATTATGACAATTCTGCATTATTCATCGCCCAGAAAGGCAAGTTCACTGACCTCGCGTCCCTGAAAGGTAAGCGCGTAGGTATGCAGAACGGCTCGACCCACCAGAAGTTCCTGACCGAGAAACACCCGGAGATCACCCCGGTGCCGTATGACAGCTACCAGAATGCGGTGCTGGACCTGAAAAACGGCCGCCTTGACGCGGTATTCGGTGACACGGCGGTAGTGAATGAGTGGCTGAAGCAGAACCCGAACCTGAGCGCCGTGGGCGATAAAGTCACCGACGCCGCCTACTTCGGTACCGGCCTCGGCATCGCCGTGCGCCAGCAGAACAGCGAGTTGCTGACCAAACTGGATGCCGCGCTGGCGAAAGTGAAACAGGACGGCACTTACCAGACCCTCTACCAGAAATGGTTCACGCAGTAATCTGCCGCGATGACTGAATTCCAACCGTTACTCAGTGCCGCCGGGATGACCGTCGGCCTGGCACTTTGCGCGCTGCTGCTTGGGCTGGCGCTGGCGATGCTGTTTGCCGTCTGGGAATCGGCCCGCTGGCGCGTGGTCGGCTGGCTCGGCACCGGGCTGGTGACGCTGCTGCGCGGGCTGCCGGAAATCCTGGTGGTGCTGTTTATCTACTTCGGCTCCTCGCAGCTGCTGCTGATGCTGTCAGACGGCTTCACGCTCAATCTCTTGCTGTTCCAGGTGCCGGTGCAGTTACCGATTGAGAACTTTGAGGTCAGCCCGTTCCTGTGCGGGGTGGTGGCACTGGCGCTGCTCTATGCTGCCTATGCCTCGCAAACGCTGCGCGGCGCGCTGAAAGCGGTACCGCACGGCCAGCGGGAGTCGGGGCAGGCGCTCGGCATGAGCAAGTCTGCGATCTTCTTCCGGCTGGTGATGCCGCAGATGTGGCGGCACGCGCTGCCCGGCCTCGGCAACCAGTGGCTGGTGCTGCTCAAAGACACGGCGCTGGTGTCGCTTATCAGCGTCAATGACCTGATGTTGCAGACCAAAAGCATCGCCACCCGCACCCAGGAGCCGTTCAACTGGTACCTGATTGCCGCGGCGATCTACCTGATTGTGACCCTGTTCAGCCAGTTTATCCTGCGGCGCATTGAACAACGCACCACCCGTTTTGAGCAGAGGCCGCAATAATGCTTGAGTATTTACCTGAGATCCTCAAGGGCCTGCACACCAGCCTGACGCTCACGGTGGCCTCCCTGATTGCCGCCCTGGTGCTCTCGTTGCTGTTTACCCTGGTGCTGTCGCTGAAAACCGCGGTGTTAAGCCCGCTGGTGCGGGTCTACATCACGCTGTTCACCGGCACGCCGCTGCTGGTGCAGATTTTCCTGATCTACTACGGGCCGGGGCAGTTCCCTTCCATCCAGCACTATCCGTGGCTCTGGAACCTGCTCTCCCAGCCGTGGCTCTGCGCGGTGCTGGCGTTGTCACTCAATAGCGCGGCCTACACCACCCAGCTGTTTTACGGTGCGGTGCGGGCGATCCCGGCCGGGCAGTGGCAGTCCTGCGAGGCGCTGGGCATGTCGAAGATGCAATCGCTGCGTATTCTGCTGCCGTTTGCCTTCAAGCGCGCCCTCTCTTCCTACTCCAACGAAGTGGTGCTGGTGTTTAAAAGCACGTCGCTTGCCTACACCATTACGCTGATGGAAGTGATGGGCCACAGCCAGCTGCTGTATGGCCGCACCTATGATGTGATGGTGTTTGGCGCGGCGGGGATTGTTTACCTCTGTGTGAACGGCCTGCTGACGCTGCTGATGCGGCTGGTGGAACGCCGGGCGCTGCGGTTCGAACAGCGCAATTAACTCCCCAGGGGCGACCGGTTCGCCCCTTTTTTCTGTCCGTTATTCCCCCTGCACAAAATCCCGCCGGCTGGTTAATTTTTTAAGCAAATTTATTGCATAATAATTCAATTAATGTCAGCGTAAGGGCTCTCCCGTCAGGCGTATTCCGGCACGTTCCGCCCGCTTTCGCCCTGCCCTGCGGGAACCCAACAGACAACAATAAGGAATGCCACCATGAAAAAGTTATTGCTTGCCGCCCTGCTTTCCGGCGTGGCCTTTACCGCCGGCGCGGCTGATACCATCCGTTTTGCGGCGTCTGCGACCTATCCGCCGTTTGAGTCTATGGATGCCAATAACCAGATTGTCGGGTTTGACATCGATCTGGCGAATGCACTGTGCAAACAGTTGCAGGCCAGCTGCACCTTCACCAACCAGGCGTTTGACAGCCTGATCCCGGCGCTGAAATTCAAGCGTTTCGACGCGGTGATCTCCGGCATGGACATTACCCCGGAGCGCCAGAAGCAGGTGGCGTTCACAGCGCCTTACTACGCCAACTCGGCGGTGGTGATTGCAGCGAAGGGCAAATACAAGACGCTGGCAGACCTGAAGGGCAAGCGTGTCGGCATGGAAAACGGCACCACGCACCAGAAATACCTGCAGGAGAAGCATCCGGAAATCACCACCGTGGCCTATGACAGCTACCAGAATGCGATCCTTGACCTGAAAAACGGCCGTCTGGATGGGGTATTCGGCGACACCGCCGTAGTGAACGAGTGGCTGAAAAATAACCCGAACCTGGCGGCCGTGGGCGAGCACATCACCGACCCGCAATACTTCGGTATTGGCCTCGGCATCGCGGTGCGCCCGGATAACACCGCGCTACTGGAAAAACTGAACGGTGCTCTGACCGCCATCAAAGCGGACGGCACCTACAAAGCCATCAACGACAAGTGGTTCCCGCAGTAATGTTTCGTTCCCCTGCTCCGGCAGGGGAATCTTCGTTGTTTCCCCTTTCCCTGTTCTGCCTTTCCCAGTCTCTGCGTCACGGTTAAAGATGCGCGATATCTCTCATTTTCAGATTTTGATTACACTCATTTCATTAATAGTGTGACAACCATCACATTGCAATCCTTTGCGGCTCCCTATATTGGTCAACCGAACTTTGTCATGAGATGGACTGACTATGCATGCACGATTTCATACCGCGTTTTCCGCGCTCTCTATAGAGCTTGCTACGGCCCTGGAGCCCCTGCTGCGCCATGATGATTTTCCGGCGTTCCTGACTGCGGCCGACGTAGACAAACTGGCACAGGAAAGCGGCATGGATGAAGATGCGCTGGCCTTTGCGCTGCTGCCGCTGGCCGCCGCCTGCGCCCTGACGCCGGTGTCACACTTTCTGGTCGGGGCGATTGCCCGCGGCATCAGCGGCAACTGGTATTTCGGTGCCAACATGGAGTTCGCCGGTACGCCGCTGCAACAAACGGTACACGCGGAGCAGTCGGCAGTGACCCACGCCTGGCTGCGCGGGGAGCGCGAGCTGACCGCCATTACGGTGAACTACACGCCCTGCGGCCACTGTCGCCAGTTTATGAATGAGCTGAACAGCGGCACCGATTTAACCATCCATCTGCCGGGCCGCGCCGCCGCCCGGCTGGGCCACTATTTGCCGGATGCCTTTGGCCCGCGCGATCTGGCGATCACCACCCTGCTGATGGATCAGGTCGATCACGGCTACAGCGCCGAAGGTGACGCGCTGGTGAAGTATGCGTTGACCGCCATTAACCAGAGCCACGCGCCGTACAGCCACTCCCACAGCGGCATTGCACTGGAAGGCAGCGACGGGCGCATTTTCCCCGGCCGCTACGCAGAGAACGCCGCGTTCAACCCAAGCCTGCCGCCGTTGCAGGCAGCCCTGAACCTGATGAATCTGGCCGGTGGTGACTGCAACGCCATCACCCGCGCGGTGCTGATTGAGCGCCGCGACGCGCTGCTGACCCAGGCAGATGCCACCCGCGCCACCCTGGCCGCGCTCGGCTGCACGGATCTCACGGTAGTACACGTCTGACCCCCTGCCCGGCCATTCCCCGGCCGGGCTTCTTCCCCGCTGCTCTCCTCTTCCCCGGCTCTCTTTCGCTGTCTACTGTGCGTTTTCTGTTAAAAAGCACAACCTGTTGTAAGTTAATTCCCTGATTGCGGATTTTTTGTCAAACACTGATAACAATTGCTGTACATATCAGCATTATCTTTTAGGATCAGCGCAGAAATTTCTTACCTCAGACCGTGAAGAGTAGATCAATGGAACTTGAATACGAGAGCAAACGCCCCCTTTACATCCCTTATGCCGGCCCGATTCTGCTTGAATTCCCGCTGCTGAATAAAGGCAGCGCCTTTACCGAGGACGAGCGCACCCACTTCAACCTGCACGGTCTGTTGCCGGAAGCGGTAGAAACCATTGAAGAGCAGGCCGAGCGCGCCTGGCGGCAGTTCCAGGATTTCAAAACCGATATTGATAAGCACATCTACCTGCGCAATATCCAGGACACCAACGAAACCCTGTTCTACCGCCTGCTGGATACCCACCTGAGCGAGATGATGCCGATCATCTACACCCCGACGGTTGGGGAAGCCTGTGAGCACTTCTCCGACATCTATCGCCGGGCGCGCGGCATTTTCCTCTCCTACCCGAACCGCGACCACATCGACGACATGCTGCAAAACGCCACCAAGCAGAATGTGAAAGTGATCGTGGTAACCGACGGCGAGCGCATCCTGGGGCTGGGCGATCAGGGCATCGGCGGTATGGGCATCCCGATCGGCAAGCTGTCGCTGTACACCGCCTGCGGCGGCATCAGCCCGGCCTACACCCTGCCGGTGGTGCTGGATGTCGGCACCAATAACCCGCAGCGCCTGAACGACCCGCTCTACATGGGCTGGCGTCACCCGCGCATCACCGGCGAGGAGTACAGCGAGTTTGTGGATATGTTCATCCAGGCGGTGAAACGCCGCTGGCCGAGCGTGCTGTTGCAGTTTGAGGACTTCGCGCAGGCCAACGCCACGCCGCTGCTGAACCGCTACCGTGATGAGATCTGCTGCTTCAACGATGACATCCAGGGCACCGCCGCCGTGACCCTCGGCAGCCTGATCGCCGCCAGCCGCGCCGCTGGCTGCCGCCTGCGCGACCAGACCGTCGCTTTCCTGGGTGCCGGTTCGGCCGGTTGCGGCATCGCCGAGCAGATCATCGCCCAGATGAAATCGGAAGGGCTGAGTGAAGACGAGGCGCGCGCCAAAGTCTTTATGATCGACCGTTTCGGCCTGTTGACCGACAAACTGCCGAACCTGCTGGAGTTCCAGGCTAAGCTGATTCAGAAAAGCGAGAACCTGGCGGAGTGGGACGTTAACAGTGATTCCATTTCACTGATGGATGCGGTGCGTAACGCCAAGCCGACCATTCTGATTGGCGTTTCCGGCCAGCCGGGGCTGTTCACGGAAGAGATCATCCGCGAGATGCACCGCCACTGCGCGCGCCCGATTGTGATGCCGCTCTCCAACCCGACCTCCCGTGTGGAAGCGCGCCCGGAAGATATCCTGAAATGGACTGACGGCGCGGCGCTGGTGGCCACCGGCAGCCCGTTTGCGCCGGTGCATTACAAAGATCAGGTCTACCCGATCGCCCAGTGCAACAACTCCTACATCTTCCCCGGCATCGGGCTGGGCGTGCTCGCCTCCGGTGCCACCCGCGTCACCGACAGCATGCTGATGGCCGCCAGCCGGGCGCTGGCCGACTGCTCACCGCTGGCAACCGAGGGTGAAGGCTCGCTGCTGCCGGACGTCAATGACATCCAGGGCGTCTCCAAAGTGATCGCCATGGAAGTAGGCAAAGCGGCGCAACTGCACGGCGTGGCGATGGTCACCTCTGAAGATGCGCTGTCGAAGGCGATTGAGCACAACTTCTGGCAACCGCAGTACCGCAGCTACAAACGCACCTCCTTCTGAGGCGCGGCACACCACACCGGCAAGGGGTTCCCCCCTTGCCTTTTTTATGCCCGTTACCTGCCCAACCTGATGAAAAACCCAGCGAAACATGCGCAGAAACGGGACATGCCTTGCGTCAGGCAAACAGGTAAAGTAGCCTTGGAACCCCTACCTTTCCTCATCCCTTAAAGGCAAAGCCATGTGGAAACGCCTGATAGCCAGCTTTTTACTCATCGTGATGGCGATGGGTGTGGCGGCTATTGCACTGGATCGCTGGGTGAGCTGGAAAACTGCCGGCTACATCTATGAAGATGTGCAGGCGCTGCCGCACCGGCAGGTCGGCGTGGTATTGGGTACCGCCAAGTACTACCGCACCGGCGTGATTAACCAGTACTACCTCTATCGGATCCAGGGCGCGATCAACGCCTATAACAGCGGCAAAGTGAAATACCTGCTGCTGAGCGGCGACAACGCTCAGCAGAGTTATAACGAGCCGATGACCATGCGCCGTGACCTGATGGCTGCCGGCATCCCGGCCAGTGACATTGTGCTCGACTACGCCGGGTTCCGCACGCTGGACTCGATTGTCCGCACCCGCAAAGTGTTCGACACCAACGACTTTATCGTGATTACCCAGCGCTTCCACTGTGAGCGCGCGCTGTTTATCGCGCTGCATATGGGGATTCAGGCGCAGTGCTACGCGGTGCCGTCGCCGAAAAACATGCTCACGGTACGGGTGCGCGAGATTTTCGCCCGCCTCGGTGCCCTCAGCGACCTCTACCTGCTCAAGCGCGAGCCGCGTTTCCTTGGCCCGCTGATCCCGATCCCGGCGGTACATGCCATCCCGGACGACGCGCAGGGCTACCCGGCCGTGACGCCGGAACAGTTGCTGGCGCTGCAACAGCGGCTGGCGCAGGAGAAACAGCAGGAGCAGGAGAAACAGCAGGCGCTGGAACGGGCAAAACAGCAGCGTGAGGCAGAGCAGAAGCAGGCTGAGGAGCAGGCGGCGCAAGAGAAAGCCGCACAAGAGAAAGCCGCAGAAGAGAAAGCGGCCCAGGAAAAAGCCGCGCAGGAAGCCGCCGCACAGCCGCCGCACCCCGGCCACCTGTTGCCGCCGCCGGAGGCCCCGCCCGCCCCGCTTCCCTGAACCGCAGACGCAAAAAAGGGCGACCGGTGTCGCCCTTTTTTTGGTGCTGAGTCTGGTGCCGGTTACTTCTTCTTCGCGTATTTCAGCGAGTCCAGCGCCACGGCAAAGATAATGATGCCGCCCTTGATGATGTACTGCCAGTATGGGTTCACGCCGATGTAGGTCAGCCCGTAGTTGATCACGGTAAAGATGATCACCCCGGTTACCACACCGGCCACGGTACCTACGCCACCGGCGAACGACACGCCGCCCACCACGCAGGCCGCAATCGCATCCAGTTCATACATAAAGCCGAGGTTGTTGGTGGCGCTGCCGATACGGCCCGCTTCCAGCAACCCGCCGAACGCATAGAACACACCGGAGAGCGCATAGATCATGATCAGGTTCAGCGGCACGTTAACGCCGGAGACTTTGGCCGCTTCCGGGTTACCGCCGATGGCGAAGATGTTTTTGCCGAAGCGGGTTTTGTTCCACAGCACCCAGACGAACAGGATGGCGATCACCGCGTAGAAGGTGATGTAGGAGAGCTTGAAGCCGCCCAGGCGGATAAAGCCCTGCGCAAAGGTCGAGAACCCGGCGTCAAACCCGGCAATCGGCGAGGCGCCCACGAAATCGTAATAGAGCGAGTTGATGCCGTACACGATGATCATGGTGCCGAGGGTGGTGATAAACGGCGTCACGTTAAGGTAGGCGATGATGATGCCGTTGAGCAGGCCAATCAGCGCGCCCACCACACACACCGTGAGGATCACCAGCGGAATCGGAATGGTGTCGATGTTTGGGAACACCTTGTTGACGTTGTCCATCGCCTGCAGCATGGTGGCCGCCACCACCGCCGCCAACCCGACCTGACGGCCGGCAGAGAGGTCAGTGCCCTGGGTCACAATCAGCCCGGCCACCCCCAGCGCGATAATAATACGCACCGACGATTGGGTCAGAATGTTACTCAGGTTCATCAGGCTTAAAAAGGTCGGATCCTGGAAAATAATAATTGCCAGCAGCACCAGCAATACCACATAAATCCCGCCCTCTTTGAGATAAGTGAGCATACTTTTCTTATTTAACGCAGTCATAATAAGAACCTTCAACAAGATTAGAGGTGCAAGGAGGCAAGACGTAATATTTCGTTCTGCGACGTTTCTTTGGTATTCACAATGCCTGCCACCTGGCCATTGCTCATTACCAGGATACGGTCGGTAATTCCCAGTAATTCCGGCATTTCAGAAGAGATAATAATGATGCCCTTCTCCTTTTTCGCCAGTTCGGTAATCAGCTGGTAAATTTCAAATTTGGCCCCGACATCAATACCGCGCGTCGGCTCATCCAGCATTAATATTTCCGGCTGGGTCAGCAGCCAGCGGCCGATAATGACTTTCTGCTGGTTACCGCCAGAGAGCGAGCCGATATTGGTGTGGTGACCGGGGGTTTTTACCCGCATCGAATCGATCACCCACTGGGTATCACTCTTCATCCGGCTGTTATCCAGCAGGCCGAACTTGTTTTTATAATTGCGGATATTAGAGATCAGCGAGTTAAAACCGATGTCCAGGTAGGCGTAAATGCCGGTGGAGCGGCGCTCCTCGGTCACCAGCGCGAAACCGTGGTTAATCGCCTCGTTGGCGCTGTGGTTGTTGATCGCTTTGCCGTGCAGTTTGATGGTACCGCTCACCTTTTCGCGGATGCCGAACAGCGTCTCCACGATGTCAGTACGCTTGGCACCCACCAGCCCGGCAATGCCGAGGATCTCGCCCTTATGCAGGTCAAACGACACATCCCGGATCGACGGCTGGCGCAGTGACGTCAGGTTTTTGACCTCAAGAATCACCTCTCCCGGTGTATTCATGCGGTCAGGGAAACGCTGGCTCAGGGAGCGCCCTACCATCATCGAGATAATCTGATCCATCGTCATGCCTTCCAGCGGCTGGGTCGCGATCCACTGGCCGTCACGCAGGATGGTGATTTCATCACACAGCTGGAAAATCTCTTCCATCTTGTGGGAGATATAAACGATGCCGCAGCCGCGTTCTTTCAGCTTACGGATAATGGTGAACAGGTGGTTCACCTCTTTTTCCGTCAGTGACGAGGTCGGCTCATCCATAATGACGATCTTGGCATCGTAAGAGAATGCCTTGGCAATTTCGATCATCTGCATCTGGGACACAGAAAGCCGGGCGACTTTATCGCGCGGGTCGATATTAATATCCAGTTCGTCAAAAATGGCTTTGGTATCGTTATACATTTTCTCCTGGTCAACAAACATGCCTTTGGTGGGATAACGGCCAAGCCACATGTTATCCATCACCGTGCGTTGCAGAACCAGGTTTAATTCCTGATGCACCATCGACACGCCTTTTTCCAGCGCCTCTTTGGAGCTTTTAAAATCGATTTCTTGCCCCTGAAAAAGAATACTTCCGGCATCTTTGCTGTAAATGCCAAACAGGCACTTCAATAACGTTGATTTGCCTGCGCCATTCTCGCCCATTAATGCGTGAATGGAGTGGGGGCGGACTTTTAAATTCACGTTATCCAATGCTTTTACGCCTGGAAATGACTTCGAGATATTGGTCATCTCCAACAACCACTCGCGTGATTGTCCCGTCGTGTTATCGGCCATAATTACACCTGGCTAGAATAAGGAGTCTGCATTCGGGGTGCCGCTGGCCCGGCCACCGGAAAAACCGGTCACCTGGTGTGCAGCATCCTGATAAGGCGGACGCTGCCGGCCATCCTGACCGGCAGCGGGTATACCCTGTTGGTCACCGTTAAACTAAACGGGGGTCGTGCGTATTACTTACCGATAAATTGTGCCAGGTTATCCTGGTCTACGCCGACGTAAGGGATACGTACGACTTTATTATCGATCTTCCAGTTGGTGCCCTCGGCTGCCGGTTTCCCTTCGGCCAGATTCTTCGCAAGCTGGAAGGTTGCTTTCGCCTGGTTATTGGCATCGTTCAATACTGTCCCGGCCATGGCGCCGGATTTCACCATCGCTAGCGCTTCCGGCAGGGCGTCAACGCCGAACACCGGGAGTTTGGACTTGTTATGCGCCTTCAGCGCTTCCACGGCACCCATCGCCATGGCGTCGTTGTTGGCGATCACCACTTCGATCTTGTCGGCGTTCGGGCCGGAGAGCCAGGCGTCCATCTTGTCTTTCGCCTGGGCGGTGTCCCACATTGCGGTATCAAGCTGCAGCTGCTGGGTCTTGATGCCGTCTTTGCCGTTCAGGGTATCCACCACATATTTGGTACGTGCTTCGGCGTCCGGGTGGCCCGGCTCCCCTTTCAGCAGCACAAACTGGATGGTGCCGTCTTTGTTCAGGTCCCATTCCGGGTGAGCTTTCCAGTGCTTGGCAATCAGCTCGCCCTGGATAATGCCGGACTCTTTGGAGTCGGTGCCGACGTAGTAAACCTTGTCATAGCTGTCGAGCGCTTTGCGGCTCGGCTCTTTGTTGTAGAACACCACCGGCACGTCGTTGCCGCGTGCTTTGTCGATCACCACCGGTGCCGCCGCCGGGTCAACCAGGTTGATTGCCAGGGCTTTGACGCCCTTGGCCAGCAGCACGTCGATCTGGTCATTCTGTTTGGACTGGTCGTTCTGCGAGTCATTCATCAGCAGTTCGATATCCGAGGAGGATTTGGCTTCTTTCTCAATCGCCTTACGCACCACGGACATAAAGTTGTCATCGTATTTGTAAATGGTGACGCCGATACGGGTGTCTGCGTGTGCTGCAGTACCAAACAGCATGGCTGCCGCCAGCGTGGCCAGGGTAAAAACCTTCTTATTCATTTTTTCTCTCCGGTTTATGTAGGGTACGACCAGGTAGTGCCGTCCTGCCGGTGTGCGGCGGGGAATAACCGTCCTCCTTGACCCTGCTGCTCCTGCGTTCGCTGTGGTGTCTCTGCGTCCGGCAGACGCGGCAGGAAAGCTGTCAGGAGCACCAAAGAAGGATCACGCCTTGACACATCCTGACAGAAAACGCTCGCATCATAATCGCTGCATTGTTAATAAACTGTGAATGCCTTCACACTTTGAAAACGGTTACACAACTGAAACATCACAGTCCGTGACCACCCCCGCATTTCAGCCCGCTGCCACTGAATGGCGGCGCACCAGCGTCGGCATAAAACAGTGGCTTACGCCGCTCTCCAGCGTGTTCGCCGCGCCTTTCAGCGCCAGCTCGGTGGCCAGCGTCGCCATAGAAATAATCGGGTAGCGCACGGTGGTCAGCTTTGGGCTGGTGTAACGGGCGATCGGGATATCATCAAACCCCACCAGCGAGCAGTGCTGCGGCACCGTGATACCGTTTTCTTTCAGCACCGCCAGCGCCCCGGCCGCCATGGCGTCGTTATAGGCGAAAATCGCCGTAAGGTGCTGATTGCGCCCAAGTAACTCCACCATTGCCGCTTCACCGCCCTGCAAGTCCGGCGAGGCGGCGGCGTACCAGGCGTCCGGCACGGCCAGCCCGGCTTCCGCCATCGCCTGGCGGTACCCCTGCCGCCGCTGCACTTCATCCTCAATCGGGTGGCTGGAGCCGACATAACCGATGCGCTGGTGGCCGTTGCTCAGCAGCAGGCGGGTCGCCATGTGCGCCCCGCTGACGTTATCCAGCCCCACGCAGCGGTGCTCAAACCCGGCGATGATGCGGTTAATCAGCACCATGCCGGGGATCTGGTTTAAGAAGTCAATCAGCTCATCGTCACTCAGCGCTTTGGCGTGCACAATCAGTGCGTTACAGCGCTGGCGGATCAGCACCTCAATCGCGTGGCGCTCTTTTTCCGCCTGGTGGTAACTGTTGCCGATCAGCACATATTTGTGGTTTTGCTGTGCCACGGTGTCCACCGCTTTCACCAGTGCGCCGAAAAAGGGATCGGAGACATCCATCACCACCACGCCGATGGTGTCGCTGGTCTGGGTAGCGAGCGCCTGCGCATTGGCATTGGGCCGGTAGCCCAGCTCTGACACCGCTTTCAGCACCAGTTCCCGCGTCTCTTTGCTGGCGATGGCGGAATTGTTCAGCACGCGGGATACCGTCGCCACCGAGACCCCGGCGCGCTTTGCCACATCACGGATGGTGATCATAAGCGGCTCCGGGCAAAGGGGCGCGGCAGGCGCAGGCACGCCCTGGTCTGGTCAAAAACAGAGGTAAAAAGGCAAAAGGAGCAACCATGTGAAGTCCTGTTATCAGGTTATTAAGCGGCATTCACTGCACGCCGCTATCCTAACGGGTTTGCCTGAGGGTCAGCGTGAAATGCGTCACAGGAAAGAAAACGTTTTCACACGAAAACTATATTTCTTCACAATATTGCAACGTTTGGCGGGAGATGATGCGGCCAGTTGGCCTGAAGAGAGGGAATGTCAGCGCGATACGCGCCCCCAGCGGGGCGCGTATCAGGGTTTAGCGGCTTCCACCGGCCGGCCGGCTGCCAGGGCGGTCAGCCGCCGCCATACCCGCTCCATCGGCCCCTGGGTGAAGAAGCGCAGCCAGAGCAGGGAAAACAGCAGGTTGACCAGCCACACCAGCGGCACAATCGCCAGCAGTTGCAGGCGGCCGAACTGGTCATACAGGCCGAAGGTATAGAACAGCGTGTTGCAGATCAGGGTTTGCAGCAGGTAGTTGCTCAGCGCCATGCGGCCAATCTTCGCCAGCCAGCCGGCTACGCGCCAGCGGGACAGCGTCGGCCAGAAGCCGTAAATCAGCGCCAGATAGCCGATGGATTGCAGCGCCGCGCCCACTTCACGCGGGGCCTGCAACAGGAAGCCGCTCCAGCGGTAGTCCCAGCCCAGGTGCCATTGCATCACCACCGACGGGATCTGAACGAGCCATGAAAGCGTTATCAGCCACAGCGCCAGTTTACGGTAGTGGCGCAGGCTGAACTCGCCGCGCAGCCAGCCGCTGCGCATCAGCCCGGCGCCGAACAGCATCGCGCCTGCCAGCTCCCAGCCATACTGCGCACCCACCGAAAGCAGCGTTGAGGAGAGCATGTCCAGCCGGTTTTGCCACGCCTCCTGCCCGCCCTGTAACTTCCAGAACGCCTCATACTGCAACGACGCGGGGCCGGGCTGCCAGAAATCGCCGGGGTTGGGGTTGGTCATAAAGGCAAACATCACCAAAATCCCCACCCCCAAGAAAAACAGCAATGCCCCGGTCATCAGCAGTGTGCGGGTGCCGGTCGCCTCCCGGATCAACCGCCAGCAGACCAGGCCGATCAACCCATATGAGAGCAGGATGTCGCCGTCCCAGAGAAAAATCGCGTGCAGCAGCCCGAACAGCAGCAGCCAGGAGAGCCGCGCCTGGATCCAGCGTTTGCCGCGCGGCAGCAGTAGCTGTAACCCGGCACCAAACAGCAGCGCGAACATGGTGAGGAATTTGGCCTGCGCCAGCACGTCCATGATGGCCCAGGTCCAGGCATCAGCCGTGGAGGGCAGCCCATGGTAGGCCGGGTTAAGGTAGGCGGCTTTCGGCAGGCCGAAGGCGTTGATATTGAGCAGTAAAATGCCGAGGATGGCTATCCCGCGGGCGCAATCCAGCGTAGCAATGCGTTGGCGCATAGGTCATAACATCCTGCGAGTCGGGCAGCACCAGGCGGTGCTGCCAATAACAAAAGCGGATCAGACGTGGCGGACGGCGCGCAGGAACTCCTGGCGGGTGTTCTGGCTGGACTTGAACAGACCGCCCAGCGAAGTGGTGGTGGTGGCGCTGGTCGCATCACGGATGCCGCGTGCTTTCACGCAATAATGTACTGCATCAATGGATACCGCAACGTTATTGGTGCCGAGCAGGGTTTGCAGCGCCACCAGAATTTGCTGGGTCAGGCGCTCCTGCACCTGCGGCCGCTGGGCAAAGAACTGCACAATGCGGTTGATTTTCGACAGGCCAATCACCCCGTCTTTTGGGATATACGCCACGGTCGCTTTGCCGTCGATGGTGACAAAGTGGTGCTCACAGGTGCTGGTCAGGGTGATGTCACGCACGGTCACCATTTCATCCACCTTCATCTTGTTCTCGATGATGGTGATCTTGGGGAAGTTGCCGTAATCCAGCCCGGAGAAGATCTCATCAACATACATCTTGGCGATGCGCAGCGGCGTTTCGGCCAGGCTGTCGTCAGTGAGGTCAAGGTTCAGCAACTGCATGATGCTGGTCATGTGCTCCTGGATGTGACGGGTGCGCGTCTCCCTGTCGAGCATAGGTTCTGGTCTCAAAGGGGTTTCCAGGCCGCGCGCCATCAGCGCTTCATGAACCAATGCGGCTTCTTTACTCAGCGTTGCCATTTCTCTTCTCCTGCGGGTATTACGATTCTGACGCCGATTCACGCCAAAATTGGGTGCCTCACTGTAGTGGAGAGCGCCCCGATTATCCAGTGATTACGTTTCATGATTGATGAAATAGCCGCAAGTTATTGACTACAGCAATAGGTACACCCTGCCCCGTTTACGAACGCACCGCCTCAGGCTGGGCGCGGCCCGGCAGCACCAGCCCGCCGGCCACGATCAGCGCCAGCACCGCCACATAGAGCGCCGGTTCCAGCCGGTGGGTCAGCGCCGTGGAGAGCGCCGAGAGCACCGGCCCCACCAGTTGCCCGACGGCGTACCCGGTGGTCAGCAGCCCGGCCAGATAGCGCGCATGGTGCGGTGCCAGTTCCCGGCCATACTGCAACGCGAGCTGCACCACGCAGAGGAAACCGCCGCCGGTCAGCAGCGCCCCCACCGCCAGCCCGGCGATGCCCGGCAGCCACTCTGCCCCCAGCACGCCCAGCGCCTGTATCCACAGCACAATGGCGAGCCGGATGCGGGTCGTCAGCCAGCCGCGCGTCAGAATGCCGAGCACAATCCCCGCCACTGCCGCGCCGCCAAACACCGGCCAGAGTAACTGGGCCATCAGGCTGTCCGGGAAGCGGCTGTGCGCCATCTGCGAGAAGAACGTCGCGGGCAGGATGTAACCAAACCCGGCCAGGCTGTAGCTCCACACCAGCCGCCGCAGCGCCGGGGTCAGCGGCAGCGGGGCCGGGGCGGTTGCCGGTCGGTGCAGCTCGCCTTTGCGCGGCAGGTTCATGCTGATCGTCGCCAGCAGCAGCAGCGCCAGCCCTCCATACAGCAGCCAGCCCTGCGCGGAGGAGAGATGATATGCATTGATCACCAGCGCCAGCAGCCCGCTCAACAGAATGCCCATGCCCGGCCCGGCAAACACCGCCGCGCTGAGGCCGGGGCGGCCGTGGTGCGCCAGTTGTTCATTGCACCACGCGGCCACCAGCACCAGCGCCCAGCCGCTCGCCATGCCGAGCAGGAAACGCACCGCGCAGTGCAGCACTTCGCCACCCACCACCGCTGACAGCAGCGTCAGCACCACCGCGCCCCAGACGCCAAGCCACAGCCGCAGTTCCACATGGCGGGTGGCGCGCATCGCATCAAACGCCCCAGCCAGATAGCCCAGATAGTTAAACGCCGCCACCAGCCCCGCGCCGGTCAGGCTGAACTGGTGCTCGGCAATCATCAGCGGCACCTGCGGGGTAAACGCAAAGCGCCCAATCCCCATCGCCACCACCAGCGCCAGAAATCCACTCATTGCAATGCGTAGTGCCATCGACATGCTCCCTCAGGTCGCCCGGTTCAGGCGAATCAAGACGTTATCAAAAGGTTAACTTTTGCCCAAGCATTACCTGTTTGTAGCCGCTAATAGTCATACAGGTTAATTAGCGGTTGCCACTACTCTGCCTGACCGCTAGACTCACGGAAACTGAATAATTCAGATCACGTTATTCACAAAAAGAGAACAGTTATGGACCTCACCCAGCTCCGGATGTTTTGTTGCGTGGCCGAGACCGGTTCGCTGGCCAAAGCGGCCGAGCAACTGCACCGCGTGCCTTCCAACCTCACCACCCGCCTGCGCCAGCTGGAGCAGGAGCTGGGCACCGATCTGTTTATCCGTGAAAAACAGCGTCTGCGGCTCTCGGCGATGGGCCATAACTTTCTCGGCTATGCGGAACGCATCCTGGCGCTGAGCGACGAGGCAATGAGCCTGACCCATGCCGGTGAACCCGCCGGGCAATTTGCCCTCGGGTCGATGGAGAGCACCGCCGCCACCCGTCTGCCCGCGCTGCTGGCCGCTTACCACCAGCAGCACCCGAAAGTGGCGCTCTCCCTGGTGACCGGCACCTCCGGCGACATCATCGACAGCGTGCGCGCCGGCACCCTGGCCGCGGCGCTGGTGGACGGCCCCATAGACCATGATGACCTGAACGCCTGCATCGCCTTCCGCGAGCGGCTGGTGGTGATCTCCCCGGCCAACCGCCCGCTGGCGGCACACGGCGCGGGCGCACCGATCACGGTGTTTGTGTTTGGCCCCACCTGCTCTTACCGCCGCAAATTTTACGCCTGGCTGAAACAGGCCGGGTGGGCGGTGGGGTCGTCGCTGGAGATCCACTCCTATCACGCGATGCTGGCCTGCGTGGCCAGCGGGGCGGGCATCGCCATTCTGCCGGAGTCCGTGCTTGGGCAGTTGCCCGGCCATGAGCGCATCACGGTCAACGCCCTGCCGGACGAGGTAGCCGACACCGCCACCTGGCTTACCTGGCGGCGTGAGGCGTTCAGCCCCAACGTGCGCGCGCTGAAAGAGATCATTATTGAGCATAACCACGGCGTCATTCCGGTACTGAAACACCCGATTCCCGGTGAGTGAGATACACTTAACCAACGATTAATTATTAACCACCCAACCCGCATTAACCCGTAAAGGAGCACTACCATGGAGATGATCAAAACCCGCGCCGCCGTTGCCTGGGGGCCAGGCCAGCCACTGAAAATTGAAGAAGTGGATCTGATGCCGCCGCAGAAAGGCGAAGTGCTGGTGCGCATCGTCGCCACCGGCGTTTGCCACACCGATGCCTACACCCTGTCCGGCAAAGATCCGGAGGGCGTGTTCCCGGCGATCCTCGGCCATGAAGGCGGCGGCGTGGTGGAAGCGGTCGGCGAAGGCGTCACCAGCGTGGCGGTCGGCGACCATGTGATCCCGCTCTACACCCCGGAGTGCGGCGAATGCAAATTCTGCCGCTCCGGCAAAACCAACCTCTGCCAGGCGATCCGCACCACCCAGGGCAAAGGGCTGATGCCGGACGGCACCACCCGCTTCTTCAAAGACGGCAAGCCGATTTTCCACTACATGGGCACCTCCACCTTCTCGGAGTACACCGTGGTGCCGGAGATCTCGCTGGCAAAAATCAATAAAGAAGCTCCGCTCGAAGAAGTCTGCCTGTTGGGCTGCGGCGTCACCACCGGCATGGGCGCGGTGATGAACACCGCCAAAGTGCAAAAAGGCGACACCGTGGCGATCTTCGGCCTCGGCGGCATCGGCCTCTCGGCCATCATCGGCGCGCAGATGGCCGGGGCAGGCCGCATCATCGGCATCGACATCAACACCAGCAAGTTCGATCTGGCCCGTAAACTGGGCGCGACGGACCTGATCAACCCGAAAGATTACGACAAGCCGATTCAGGAAGTGATTGTGGAAATGACCGACGGCGGCGTGGACTTCTCCTTTGAGTGCATCGGCAACGTGAACGTAATGCGTTCCGCGCTGGAGTGCTGCCACAAGGGCTGGGGCGAATCCGTGATCATCGGCGTGGCCGGGGCCGGGGAAGAGATCTCCACCCGTCCGTTCCAGCTGGTGACCGGCCGCGTCTGGCGCGGTTCCGCCTTTGGCGGCGTTAAAGGCCGCAGCCAGTTGCCGGGCATTGTGCAGGATTACCTCGACGGGAAATTCCCGCTCAATGATTTCATCACCCACACCATGGGGCTGGACGCGATCAACGAAGCGTTTGACCTGATGCACGAAGGCAAGTCGATCCGCTCCGTTATCCATT
This sequence comes from Chimaeribacter californicus, assembly GCF_002858675.1. Taxonomy (GTDB): domain Bacteria; phylum Pseudomonadota; class Gammaproteobacteria; order Enterobacterales; family Enterobacteriaceae; genus Chimaeribacter; species Chimaeribacter californicus. The sequence goes on along the minus strand of NZ_PJZF01000001.1, from coordinate 20,773 downwards.
TCAATAAATAAATAAGGCACCGCGCTGCGATGAGCATTGAACTTCTTGAAGAACACCGGCTGTTTGGCGGCTGGCAACAGCGTTACCGCCACCACAGCAGCAGCCTGAACTGCACCATGACGTTCAGCCTCTACCTGCCGCCGCCACGGGACGATGCGCCGCCGCCGGTGCTGTACTGGCTGTCCGGGCTGACCTGCAACGATGAAAACTTCACGCAGAAGGCCGGTGCACAACGCGTGGCGGCTGAACTGGGGCTGGTACTGGTGATGCCGGACACCAGCCCGCGCGGTGACGGCGTGGCAGACGACCCGGGCTACGATCTCGGCCAGGGCGCGGGCTTCTATCTCAATGCCACCCAGGCACCATGGTCAGCGCATTACCGCATGTATGACTACCTCAATGATGAGCTGCCCGCGCTGGTACGCCAGCAGGTCAGCGTCAGTGACCGGCAGTCAATCTGCGGGCATTCCATGGGCGGCCACGGCGCGCTGATGCTGGCCCTGCGTAACCCGCAGCGCTACTGCTCGGTGTCAGCGTTCGCGCCGATCGTTAACCCGAGCCAGGTGCCGTGGGGCCGCAAGGCGTTTACTGCCTATCTCGGCAGTGACGAAAGCCAGTGGCTGGCGTATGACAGCTGCCACCTGCTGACCAGCACCCCGGCCACGGCGCTGCCGATGCTGGTGGATCAGGGCGACAGTGACCAGTTCCTGCCGGACCAGCTGCAGCCGTCAAAACTGGCTGAGCTGGCTGACCAGCATGGCTGGTCGCTGACCCTGCGCACCCAGCCGGGGTATGACCACAGCTACTTCTTTATCGCCAGTTTTATTGAGGATCACCTGCGGTTCCACGCCGCGCATCTGTTTGCCTGACCCTCGTCTGAAATTTTGCGGCCCGCCGGAAGGAGGGCCGCTGCTTCCTTCCCGGCTGACTGGCAGGCTCAGCATTTTCAACTACACTTTATGGTTCGTACAGATTTTTACGTGCGCAAAGCCTTGGCTTTACGCGCCTCCTGTTGTTTCAAGTGAATGGAGAAAAACAATGTCGAAACCAGACCAATATACCCGCCAGAATCCACTCACCCAGTACAAGCATGACCGTTATCCAAAGCAGACTCAGCCCGCGCCAGGGCTGGCCGTCAATATGCAGCCTGCTCCGGATCACGGTGAAGAGAGCTACCGCGGCAGCGAGCGCCTGAAAGGGCGTAAAGCGCTGGTCACCGGCGGTGACTCCGGGATCGGCCGCGCCGCGGCGATTGCCTATGCCCGTGAAGGGGCGGACGTCGCCCTCTCCTACCTGCCCTCCGAACAGCGTGACGCCGAAGAGGTGGCCGAGCTGATTCGTGAAGCCGGGCGTGAAGTGGTGCTGTTGCCGGGTGACATCAGTGATGAAACGTTCTGCCAGAAACTGGTCGCCGATGCCCACGCCAAACTGGGCGGGCTGGATATTCTGGCGCTGGTGGCCGGTAAGCAGGTCGCGATTCAGAACATCAGTGACCTGACTACCGATCAGTTCCGCAAGACCTTTGAAACCAACGTCTTCTCGCTGTTCTGGATCACCAAAGCAGCGCTGCCGCACCTGCCGGAAGGGAGCTCGATTATCACCACCTCTTCCATCCAGGCGTATCAGCCCAGCGAATTCCTGCTGGATTACGCGTCCACCAAGAGTGCCATTGTGGCGTACAGCCGCGCACTGGCAAAACAGGTAGCGAGCAAAGGCATCCGCGTGAATATCGTGGCACCCGGCCCGATTTGGACGCCGTTGCAGGTCAGCGGCGGCCAGTTGCAGGAGAACATCCCGGACTTCGGCGCGGCCACCCCGCTCAAACGTGCCGGTCAGCCGGCTGAGCTGGCACCGATTTATGTGTTCCTCGCCTCGCAGGAATCGAGTTATGTCACCGCCGAAGTGTTTGGCGTGACCGGTGGGAACCACACGGCGTAAGCGAGTTATATGCGGTTTTTTAAACCAGCATATCCCCCATAAAGAAGCCGGGCAAATGCCCGGCTTTTTCTTGCCTGCTGACCCTGTCACAGCATCAGCGGTCTTTACGGTGCTCCACGGTTTCGCGGTATTCGTCCAGGAACGGCTGCTCCGCCGGGTCGATGCGATCCATCCCGGAGGTAAAGCGATGCCAGTACGGATAACGCGGTGCCGGGCGGGTCGCCCGCTCAATCTGCTGCAATTCCTCTTCGGACAAGTGCAGGTCAGCTGAGGCCAGGCTGTCGCGCAGTTGCGCCTCGTTACGTGCGCCCACAATCAAACTGCTGATGCCGGGGCGGCTGTTGAGCCAGGCCAGGCAGACGCGCGCCGGGGAGACACCCTGTTTTTCCCCCACCGCCGCCAGCACGTCAATCACGTCGTAGGCGTGTTCCATGTCATGCACATAGGGTTCCGGCCAGCCGTTGCCCTGACGCGAACTCTCCGGCGTTTTCTGGCCGCGGCGCACGGTGCCGGTCAGCAGCCCTTCGCCCATCGGCCCCCAGATCAGCGTGCCGATGTTCTGGTCCAGCGCCAGCGGCAGTAACTCGAACTCGGCTTCGCGTGATTCCGGCGTGTAGTTGATCTGCTGGCTGACCGGCTTATGCACCCCGAGCAGTTCCGCTTTGCCCAGGGTTTTCATCATCTGCCAGCCGGTGTAGTTGGAGGTGCCGAAGTAGCGGATTTTGCCGCTCTGCACCAGGGATTCCAGCGCATACAGCGTCTCTTCCACCGGGGTGACGCCGTCCCAGTTATGGATCTGGTAGAGGTCGATGTGGTCGGTCTTCAGGCGGCGCAGGCTGTTTTCACAGGATTTGATCAGGTGGTAACGCGTGGCCCCGCTGTCATTCGGGTCATCGCTCATTGGGCTGCGGGCCTTGGTGGCGAGGATAATCCGCTGGCGGTCGTGGCCCAGCGCCTCCCCCACCACGCTTTCCGCGCCGCCTTTTGAGTAAAGGTCAGCGGTGTCCACGGTATTCACGCCCTGTTCAAAGGCGATGTCCATAAAACGGCGGGCGGTTTTGGCATCCACATGGCCGGTCTTTTCGAAACCGTCGGTACCGGCAAACGTGAGGGTCCCTAGTGTCAATTCCGAGACAAACAGGCCGGAGTGGCCGAGTTGGCGGTATTTCATGACTGACTCCTTGTACGTTGGATTAAGAGGAGGAACCTATAGGTATAGCCAAAAATTCCTCACCCTTCATCGAATTAGGACTCCCCTTACCCGCCGGCCCGGTCTGCGCCCCCGTAGCGTTTAGCGTCTGGCCCGCACCACCTGGTAGCGGCGGGTGAGGTATTCCACCGGCGCGCTCCAGACATGCACCAGCCGGGTGAACGGAAACACCAGGAAGATCGTCATGCCCAGAATCAGATGCACGCGGTAGATCCACTCCACGCCGTCCAGCCAGTGTGACGCGTTGCCCTGCAACGTCACGATCGCCTGCGCCCAGCCCACCAGCTTCATCATCCCGAGGCCGTCGAGGTGCTGAAGTGAGAACCAGATGGAGGTCAGCCCCAGCGTCACCTGCACGATTAAAATCCCCAGGATCACGATGTCAGCGCGGGTTGAGGTGGCGCGGATGCGCGGGTTGAATAACCGCCGCCTCAGCAACAGCAGCCCGCCCGCCAGCGTCATCAGCCCAAACACCCCACCGGCCACCATCGCTAGTTTCTGTTTGGTGGCGATGGCGAGAAACGGCTCATAAACCCAGTGCGGCGTCAGCATCCCGAACAGGTGGCCGAGGAAAATGCCGATAATGCCGATGTGGAACAGGTTAGAACCGAGGCGCATACCCTTTTTATCCAGCATCTGGCTGGACGCCGCCCGCCAGGTGTACTGACCGTAGTCATACCGCAGCCAGCTGCCGATCAGGAACACGGTGCCGCAAATGTAGGGGTAGATGTCAAAAAACAGGATATTGAGGTAATGCATTATTTTGCTCCTCCGGCAGAGAGATCCAGATACTGCGGCAATACGTCATGGCCGCCCCGGGGCGCGTGCTGCGCCGGGGCGTCACCGCATGGGTTGTCCATAACAGAGTGGCTGCCCATAAATTTCACCTGCTCCTCTTCCCAGACGGCGTCCATCGCCGCCGGGGAGTCGTCGCGTGCTTCACCGGCCACCTGCCCGGCCAGCGCATCGCTGCGCAGCGGGCTTTGTGCCGCGGCCAGCAGGGCGTCGAACAGCGCGCTGAACTCACTGTCGCGCGCCTTCAGGCGGCCGCCCAGCAACGCAAGGATCGGGGCGATATCCTGCAAGCCCTCACGGGCGGCGGCCGCGTCCTGCCTACTCAGGTATTCGAGATAGAGCGGCAGATAGTCCGGCAGTTCGCGACAGCTGAGCTGCAGCCCCGCCGCCTCATACTGGTTCAGCAGATCCACCATCGCCTGCCCGCGCTCGCGGGATTCGGCATGCACATGCTCAAACAGCAGCAGCGAGGTGGCGCGCCCGCGTTCAAACAGCGCGCACCATTCCGCCTGCTTATCCAGCACCGGTGCGGCGAGGTAACGCTGCACAAACGCCAGCAGATCGGGCTGCGCCTGTTCCGTTGCCGCCAGCAGTTCCTCCCGGTTCTGCCAGAGATCCTCATCCGGGTATTCCAGCAGCAGTGAGATGATTTTTAACAGCGGCATCATTCACCCCCGGCCTGATCGCCGATGTTGATGGCATCAATCCGGCGGCTGTTGAACAGGTTAAATTTGGTGTCGCTGCCGTGGCAGCCGTCACCAAAGCTGAACCCGCAGCCGTTGCGTTCCGGGAAGGCGTCACGCGCCAGCTCACGGTGGCTGGTCGGGATCACAAAGCGATCCTCATAGTTGGCGATGGCGAGGTAGCGGTACATCTCCTCCACCTGCGCCTCGCTCAGCCCCATCTCATCAATCGCCCGCGTGTCCGTGACGCCCTCGACGCTCTGCGCCCGTTTATAGTGACGCATTGCCATCATCCGTTTCAGCGCCCGCAGCACCGGGGCGGTATCCCCGGCGCTCAACAGGTTCGCCAGGTATTGCACCGGAATGCGCAACTGCTCCACGGCCGGTAACACACTCCCCGGCTGTGCCAGTGCGCCCGCTTCCACCACCGATTGAATCGGTGACAGCGGCGGCACATACCAGACCATCGGCAGCGTGCGGTATTCCGGATGCAGCGGCAGCGCCAGCTTCCAGTCCATCGCCAGTTTCCACACCGGCGAGGCCTGCGCCGCCTCGATCACGTTCTGGGTGATGCCCTGTTTCAGCGCTTCCTCAATCACCGCCGGGTCGTGCGGATCAAGGAAGATGTCGCACTGGCGTTCATACAGGTCGTGCGGGTTTTCTGCGCCGGCGGCGTCAGCGATGCGGTCGGCATCGTAGAGCAGCACGCCGAGGTAGCGGATGCGCCCGACGCAGGTTTCCGAGCAGACGGTGGGCATCCCGGATTCAATGCGCGGGTAACAGAAAATGCACTTCTCCGATTTCCCGCTTTTCCAGTTGAAGTAGATTTTTTTGTAGGGGCAGCCGCTGATGCAGAGCCGCCAGCCACGGCATTTATCCTGGTCGATCAGCACAATGCCGTCTTCTTCGCGCTTGTAGATGGCACCGCTCGGGCAGGTCGCCACACAGGCTGGGTTCAGGCAGTGTTCACACAGGCGCGGCAGGTACATCATGAAGGTGTGTTCAAACTGGCCGTACATCTCTTTCTGAATGGCGTCGAAGTTTTTGTCGGCCGCGCGTTTACTGAACTCGCCGCCCAGCAGCTCCTCCCAGTTGGGGCCGCCCTCGATTTTGTCCATCCGCTGGCCGCTGATCAGCGAGCGCGGCCGCGCCGTGGGCTGGTTTTTGCCCTGCTTCGCGGTATGCAGATGCTGGTAGTCATAGGTGAACGGCTCGTAATAGTCGTCAATACCCGGGATCACCGGGTTAGCGAAGATTTTCGACAGCACCCCGGCGCGGCTGCCGAGGCGCGGCTCAAGCTTACCGTTGATTTTACGGATCCAGCCGCCGCGCCATTTGCTCTGGTCTTCCCACGCCTGTGGGTAGCCCACGCCCGGCTTGGTTTCCACGTTATTGAACCACGCGTACTCCATGCCTTCGCGCCCGGTCCAGACGTTTTTGCAGGTCACGGAGCAGGTATGGCAACCGATGCATTTATCAAGGTTCAGCACCATGCCGACCTGAGAACGGATTTTCATTTTGACGCCTCCTGAACCTGATCGCGGCCCTCGTCATCCAGCCAGTTAATGTGTTTCATTTTGCGCACCATGATGAATTCATCGCGGTTGGAGCCGACCGTGCCGTAATAGTTGAAGCCATACGCCAGCTGGGCGTAGCCGCCGATCATATGGGTCGGTTTCGGGCTGACGCGGGTCACGGAGTTGTGGATGCCGCCGCGCATGCCGGTGATTTCCGACCCCGGGATGTTCAGCAACCGCTCCTGCGCGTGGTACATCATGGTCATCCCGGCCGGGACACGCTGGCTGACCACCGCGCGGGCGGTCAGCGTGCCGTGGGCGTTGAACACCTCGATCCAGTCGTTGTCCGCGATGTCCAGCTCTGCGGCATCCGCCTCACTCATCCAGACGATCGGGCCGCCGCGTGACAGCGTCAGCATCAGCAGGTTGTCGCTGTAGGTAGAGTGGATGCCCCATTTCTGGTGCGGCGTCAGGAAGTTCAGCGCCTTTTCCGGGAAGCCGTTAGAGGGAATATGCGACAGCGCTTCCAGGCTGCGGGTATCCACCGGCGGGCGATAGACCACCAGACTTTCTCCAAAGGCGCGCATCCATGGGTGATCTTGATAGAGCTGCTGGCGGCCCGTCAGGGTGCGCCACGGGATCAGCTCATGAACGTTGGTGTAGTTGGCGTTATAGGAGACGTGCTCATCCTCCAGCCCTGACCAGGTCGGGCTGGAGATGATTTTACGCGGCTGTGCCTGAATATCGCGGAAGCGGATTTTCTCTTCCTGTTTGGGCCGTGCCAGGTGGGTATGGTCGCGGCCGGTAACGCTGCTCAGCGCCTCCCACGCTTTGACCGCCACCTGCCCGTTGGTTTCCGGCGCGAGGGTCAGGATCACTTCGGCGGCATCAATCGCGCTGTTGATCTGCGGCTGGCCTTGCGCCGGGCCGCCGGCTTTGACGTAGTTAAGCTGACGCAGCAGCTCAACTTCGCTGTCGGTGTTCCAGCTGATGCCTTTGCCGCCGTTGCCCAGTTTTTCCATCAGCGGGCCGACCGAGGTAAAGCGCTCGTAAGTGGCCGGGTAATCCCGCGTGACGGTGACGATATGCGGCGCCGTCTTGCCGGGGATCAGGTCACATTCGCCCTTTTTCCAGTCCTGGATCTCATACGGCTGCGCCAGTTCTGCCGGGGAGTCGTGCTGGATCGGTTGCAGCACCACATCCGTCTCCTCGCCGAGATGGCCCGGGCAGAGTTCAGAGAAGGTTTTCGCGATGCCTTTGTAGATCTCCCAGTCGCTTTTCGATTCCCACGCCGGGTCAACCGCCGCCGACAGCGGGTGGATGAACGGGTGCATATCCGAGGTGTTCATGTCATCTTTTTCGTACCAGGTGGCGGTCGGCAGCACGATGTCGGAGAACAGGCAGGTGCTGGACATGCGGAAGTCGAGCGTCACCACCAGATCGAGCTTGCCTTCAATCGCCTGGTTGCGCCACTCCACCTCTTCCGGCATCACGCGTTCATCGCTCAGCGCGTCGCCCTGAATGCCGCTCTCGGTGCCCAGCAGGTAACGCAGCATGTACTCGTGGCCTTTACCCGACGAACCGAGCAGGTTGGAGCGCCAGATAAACATATTGCGCGGGTGGTTGTTGCCGCCGTCGGGTTGCTCGCCGGCAAAGCGCAGCGCGCCGGCTTTCAGTGCCTGCACGGTGTACGCCTGCGGCGACAGGCCCGCCTTCTGTGCGTCGGCGGCAATCTGCAACGGGTTGGTATTGAGCTGCGGCGAGGACGGCAGCCAGCCCATGCGTTCGGCGCGCACGTTGAAATCGATCAGCTGGCCGGGGAACGCCTCCGGCGACGCCAGCGGGGAGAGCAGCGAGGCAACGCTGAGTTTCTCGTAACGCCACTGGCTGGAGTGGTTATAGAAAAACGAGGTGCTGTTCATCTGGCGCGGTGGGCGGTTCCAGTCCAGCGCAAAGGCCAGCGGCGTCCAGCCGGTCTGCGGGCGCAATTTCTCCTGCCCGACATAGTGCGCCCAGCCGCCGCCGCTCTGCCCCACGCAACCGCAGAAAATCAGCATGTTAATCAGCCCACGGTAGTTCATGTCCATGTGGTACCAGTGGTTCATCCCGGCCCCCACAATGATCATCGACCGGCCGTGGGTTTTGTGGGCGGTGTCAGCGAATTCACGGGCGATGGTGATGATGGAAGCGCGCGGCACGCCGCAGATCTGCTCAGCCCAGGCCGGGGAGTAGGCGCGGATGTCATCATAGCCGGTTGGACAGGCGTTATCGTTCAGCCCGCGCTCAATACCGTAGTTGGCCAGCGTCAGATCATACACGGTGACCACGCGCGCCTCGCGGCCATCCGCCAGCGTCAGGCGTTTCACCGGCAGTTTATGCAGCAGGATCGGGTCTTGTTTCACATGGCGGAAGTGCGCATTTTCGATGCCGCCGAAATAGGGGAAGCCCACCTCCGCCACCTCGTCATGCGTCGCCAGCAAACTGAGGCTGAGCGTTTGTGGATGACCGGCCGCCACCGGCTCCAGGTTCCATTTCCCCTTTTCGCCCCAGCGGAAACCGATCGCGCCGTTCGGCACCACCAGCTCACCGGCGTCGTTCAGCGCCACGGTTTTCCAGTCCGGGTTATTGGCCTCGCCCAGGTTGTCCACCAGATCGGCGGCGCGCAGCATCCGGCCGGGCGCGAAGGTGCCGTCATCACGCGGCTCCAGCAGCACCAGCATCGGCATGTCGGTATAACGGCGGGCGTAGTTCAGGAAATAGTCGCTGGGGCGCTCAAGGTGGAACTCTTTCAGGATCACATGCCCCATCGCCAGCGCCAGCGCGCTGTCGGTGCCCTGCTTCGGTGCCAGCCACTGGTCGCTTAATTTGGCGACTTCTGAATAGTCAGGCGTGATCGCCACCGTTTTGGTGCCTTTGTAGCGCACTTCGGTGAAGAAGTGGGCGTCCGGCGTACGGGTCTGCGGCACGTTCGAGCCCCAGGCGATGATATACCCGGCGTTGTACCAGTCTGCGGATTCCGGCACATCGGTCTGTTCGCCCCAGGTCATCGGCGAGGCGGGCGGCAAATCACAGTACCAGTCGTAGAAGCTGAGGCAGGTGCCGCCAATCAGCGAGAGGTAACGGGTACCGGCGGCGTACGAAACCATCGACATCGCCGGGATCGGGGAGAACCCGGCGATGCGGTCCGGCCCGCAGTGTCTGACCGTCCAGATATTGGCGGCGGCGATAAGCTGGTTCATCTCCTGCCAGGTGGATCGCACAAAACCACCGCGGCCGCGCGCCTGTTTATAGCTCTGCGCTTTTTCAGGATCGGTAACGATGGCGTCCCAGGCGTCAACCGGGTCAGGATGGTGAGCCAGCGCCTCGCGCCAGAGTTCAATCAGGCGTTGGCGGATCAGCGGGTATTTCAGGCGGTTGGCGCTGTAGAGGTACCAGGAGTAGCTGGCCCCGCGCGGGCAGCCGCGCGGTTCGTGGTTCGGCAAATCCGGGCGGGTGCGCGGGTAATCGGTCTGCTGGGTTTCCCAGGTTACCAGCCCGTTTTTCACGTAGATCTTCCAGCTACAGGAGCCGGTACAGTTCACGCCATGCGTGGAGCGCACCACTTTGTCATACTGCCAGCGCTGGCGGTAGCTGTCTTCCCAGTCACGGTTGGTGGTATAGGCCTGACCATGCCCGGCGGCGAAACTGTCACCCTTTTGTTTAAAATAACGAAAACGATCCAATAACTTGCTCATGATTGTTCTCCTGCCAGGGTCGGATGCCCTGACGTTTTTTTAATCATTGCTCTATGCCCTGGGGGCGGGGTAAAGACCGGAACCGCAGCGTTCCGGCAGGCGTTATGCAGACGGTGACGCGCGGTGACGGCCATACACCAGCCAGGTCACCAGGAAACAGACCGCGTAGAAAACCAGGAAGATTTTCATCGCCCCGACCGGCGAGCCGGTGAGGCTCAGCGACGTGCCAAACGCTTTCGGAATAAAGAAGCCGCCAATCGCGCCGATGGCGGAGATGAAGCCCAGCGCGGCGGCAGTATCCGTCACGGCGGTATGCTGTGCCTGTTCCTGGGTGCCGCCCTTTTTCAGCACCGCCGTCATCGCCAGTTGGCGGAAGATCACGGCGATCATCTGGAAGGTAGAGCCGCTGCCCAGCCCGGCCGTCAGGAACAGCCCCATGAAAATCAGGTAGAAGGTGATGAAGCTGCCGCTGCTGTGGCTGTCCGGCAGGGTGAAGAACAGCGCCAGGGTGAACAGGGTCATCATCAGGTAATTGATGATGGTGACGCGGATGCCGCCGAATTTGTCAGAGAGCATGCCCCCGCCGGAACGGGCGAGCGCGCCCAGCAGCGGCCCGAAGAAGGCGAGCTTAATGATGTCGATGTCAGGGAATTGCGTTTTCGCCAGCATGGCGAACCCGGCGGAAAAGCCGATAAAGGAGCCGAAGGTGGCCAGATAGAGCATCCCGAGCAGCCAGAGGTGGCCGCTTTTCAGCACCGGCAGTTGCTGCCGGAACGAGGCTTTCAGGCCGGCCAGATCGTTCATGCCGAACCAGGCCGCCAGTGTGGTGACCACCAGCAGCGGCACCCAGACCCACGCGGCGTTGGCCAGCCACAGCGTGCCGCCGGTGGGCTGTGCCACGCCCTGCACCCCGATAAAAGTAAAGAGCGGCAGCGCCACAATAAACGGCGAGAGCAGTTGCATCACGCTGACGCCCATATTGCCCAGCCCGCCGTTAATCCCCAGCGCACTGCCCTGTTTCTTCTTCGGGTAAAACAGGCTGATATTACCCATGCTGGAGGCGAAGTTTGCCCCAGCGAAGCCGCACAGCAGCGCGATGATCACAAACACCCAGAACGGCGTCTGCGGGTTTTGGATCGCATAGCCCAGCCACATACAGGGCACGATCATGATGGCAGTGCTGATAACCGTCCATAAACGCCCACCGAGGATCGGCACCGCAAAGGAGTAAGGCACCCGCAGCAGCGCACCGGAGAGCGACGGCAGCGCCGTGAGCCAGAACAGCTGGTCAGTGGTGAACGCAAAGCCCACGCGGTTAAGGTAGACCGCCACGGTGCTGAACAGCATCCAGACGCAAAACGCCAGCAACAGGGACGAGACCGAGATCACCAGATTGCGGCGGGCGATAAATTTCCCGGTGGCCTCCCAGAAGACAGGGTTTTCAGGTTCCCAGCCGGCGATCAGGTGCCCTTTCTGCCGGTTGTTTTCTGGGTTTGGATTACGGTTAGTTTTCTGGTTATTACCTATGATTTGGTTATCTTCCACGACATGCGCCCCTCTGAAATCGATCTGCTGCCTGTACCAGGCATTACGCGCTAATTTTATTGGCGCGCCTGATACGGGTACTGAGGAATATCAAAGAAAAGCGGATTAACCGGCCGCCACGAATAAAAATCCGAGCTGCCTCTTATTATTACGGTTGATTTTTCAGGAAGAAGAAAAGTAAAAATCAGGCACCATCCGAAAGGGATATTGCGTGAAATAAAGCATTAACCATTGATAAATAATGAAATAATAAAAGTATAAGAGTGTTCTGATCAGGCATAAATAGCGAATGCTCACCAACCATTACCTATTTATGGGTAGCGCACCCGGCGTAACCCGCCTATTTTCACACCCGATAACCTTTTTGACAGAATAATGACAACCGCTTACGGGTTAATTTTTTAACCCCAAAGAGGTACTATTTTCTGCCAAAAGAAATAACGTTAACCCGAAAGGAGTAATCAGGTGGAGTTATCGCCAAAAATAAACCTCTGCGCATGGCAGGTAATGAACGGGATATTTTGCGACAGGGATTCCACCGTTGCCTGAAATAGCCTGAACACCGGTGGCCGATGTTCAGGAGTAAAAAGCAGGAGTAAAAAGCAGAAAAAGGCAGAAAGAGGCGGCAGGCGTGAACGTCAGGTTTTCAGCTTCGGATCGAGGGCATCCCGCAGCCCATCGCCCAGCAGGTTAAACGCCAGCACCGTGAGGAAAATCGCCAGGCTCGGGAAGATCGCCACATGCGGTGCCATCACCATATCTGCCCGCGCCTCATTGAGCATCGCGCCCCACTCCGGCGTTGGCGGCTGCGCGCCCAGCCCCAGGAAAGAGAGGCTGGCGGCGGTAATGATCGAGGTGCCGATGCGCATAGTGAAGTAGACCACAATGGAGGAGAGCGTGCCCGGCAGCACATGGCGCAGCAGAATGGTGGCATCAGACGCGCCGATGCTGCGTGCTGACTCAATATACGTCTGGTGTTTCAGCACCAGCGTATTGCCGCGCACCAGCCGGGCAAACGCCGGGATGCTGAAAATCGCCACCGCCACAATCACGTTGGCCATGCCGCTGCCCATGATCGCCACCACGCCTATCGCCAGCAAAATGCCGGGAAAGGCAAACAGCACATCACAGATACGCATGGTGATGCGGTCCCACCAGCCTTCATAGTAACCGGCCAGCAGGCCGAAGAAGGTGCCGATGGCAGCACCGATCACCACCGAGCCCACCCCGGCCGCCAGCGAAATCCGCGTGCCCATCAGGATGCGGCTGAAAATATCCCGTCCCAGTGAATCCACCCCCAGCCAGTGCACCGCAGACGGCCCCTCATTCAGCCGGTCATAATCAAAGTAGTTTTCCGCGTCATACGGCACCAGCCAGGGGGCCAGCAGCGCCACGGCAATCAGCAGCAGCACAAACACCCCTGCCACCAGCGCCACCGGCTGGCGGGTAAACCGTTGCCAGAAGGCGCGCCATGGCGTGCGCGTTGCACCCAGCCCCGCCACCCGGATCACCGGCATCCCCGCCAGGGTGGCATCACGTCTCCAGAATTTCATGCGGCCTCACTTATAGCGGATGGAAGGGTTGATGGCGGCGTAAAGAACATCCACCACCAGGTTAATCAGGATGAACTCCAGCGAAAACAGCAGCACCTCGGCCTGAATCACCGGGTAGTCGCGCATCTCCACCGAGTCCACCAGCAGCCGCCCCAGCCCCGGCCAGTTGAAGACTTTCTCCACCACAATCGAGCCGCCGAGCAGAAAACCAAATTGCAGGCCCATCATCGTCACCACCGGGATCATCGCGTTGCGCAGGCCATGCTTGACCACCACCACGCTTTCACGCACCCCTTTGGCGCGTGCGGTGCGCATGTAATCCTCCTGCATCACCTCCACAAACGAGGCGCGGGTGAAGCGGGCCATCACTGCCGCCACCGCCGCCCCCAGCGTGATCGAGGGCAGGATGTAGTGCTGCCAGCTGTCAGCCCCCACGGTGGGCAACCAGCCAAGATTGACCGAGAACACCTGCATCAGCAGCATCCCCAGCGCAAAGGCCGGGAAGGAGATGCCGGAGACCGCCAGCGTCATGCCGAGGCGATCCGGCCAGCGGTTACGCCAGACGGCGGAGACCACGCCAATCACCATGCCGAAAAGCACCGCCCACACCATGCTGGCAAGGGTCAGCCACAGCGTCGGCATAAAGCGCTGGGCGATCTCCTCCGCCACCGGCCGTTTTGAGACGATCGAGGTGCCGAAATTGCCCTGCACCACGTTGGTAAAGAAGTGGAAAAACTGCACCGGCAGCGGTTTATCGAGGCCGAGATCCTGGCGCACCAGCGCCACCACGCTCTCATCCGCATCCTGCCCGGCGGCCAGCCGCGCCGGGTCGCCCGGCAGCAGATGGACAAACAAAAACACCAGCACCGCCACAATCAGCAGTGTCGGAATTAACCCTAAAAGTCGTTTCAGAAAATAGTTCAGCATCGGTCCAAAAGTCCCTGGCTGCCGGTGACCGGCGGGCACCCGTTACAGATGCCCGCCGCCGCCTTATTTGATGTCGGCGTCATCAAAACTGAACAGGGTATCCGGCATCATATAGAACCCTGTCAGGCGTTTGTTATGCGCGGAGACCAGGCGCTCCGTGGCCAGGAAGGCCCACGGCGCGTCGGCCCAGATCTTATCCTGCGCATCTTTATAGAGCCTGGCTTTCGCCGCGCGATCGGTGGTGGCCAGCGCGTCGCTCAAATCTTTATCCACCTGCGGGTTGCTGTAGAAGGCGGTATTGAACTGTTTCGGCGGCGCAGACTGGCCGGCAAACAGCGGCGTCAGCGCCCAGTCCGCTTCCCCGGTGGAGGCGGACCAGCCGGTGTAGAACATCCGCACCCCGGCCTCTTTCTGGCCGACCGCTTCCACCTGTGCGGCACGCTGGCCGGCATCCATCGCCGTCACCGTGACTTTGATGCCGACCTGCGCCAGCTGTTGCTGGGTGAATTGCAACACTTTCTGCGCGGTGCTGTGGTTATGGGACGACCAGAGCGTGGTGGTGAAACCGTTCGGGTAGCCCGCCTCTTTCAGCAACTCGCGCGCTTTGGCCGGGTCATACGGCCACGGCTTATACTGCGCGGCGTAGTCGATGCCCGGCGGCACCGGCCCTTCCGCCGGTACGGCGTAGCCGGAGAAAGCCACCTTGATCAGCGCTTCCTTATTGATCGCGTAGTTGATCGCCTGGCGCACCTTCAGGTTGTCGAACGGTTTCTGCGTGACGTTAAAGCTGATGTAGCGCTGCAAAATCGACGGCGTGGTGACCAGATCCAGTTTCGCGTTTTTCTTCAGGATAGCCGCCTGCTCGTAAGGGATCGGGTAGGCGAAATCCGCCTCGCCGGTCTGGAGCATCGCCGCGCGGGTGTTGTTGTCCACCACCGGGCGCCAGGTGATGCTGTCGAGCTTCGGCAGGCCCGGCTTCCAGTAGCCGTCAAATTTCTTCACTTTGACGTAGTCGGTCTGGTTCCAGGCGACAAACTGGTACGGCCCGGTGCCGACCGGGTGGAAGCCGATCTCTTTGCCATATTTCGCCAGCGCCGCCGGGGAGATCATCACCGCTGACGGGTGCGCCAGGTTGTTGATGAAGGCGGAGAACGGCGCTTTCAGGGTGATTTTCACCGTGGCCGGGTCGATCACTTCGGTGGAAGCGATCATTTTGAACAGGTTGTAGCGCTTGAGGTGGCTCTCGGGGTTGCTGGCGCGGTCGAGGTTGACCTTCACCGCCTCGGCATTGAACGGCGTGCCGTCCTGGAATTTCACCCCGGGATGCAGCTTGATGGTGTAATTCAGGCCGTCACTGCTGACCTGGTAACTGTCCGCCAGCACGTTGACCAGTTTCATGTCCTTATCAAAGCCGAACAGCCCCTGATAGAAGGATTTTGCCACCGCCTGCGACAGCGAGTCGTTGGCGTCATACGGGTCGAGCGAGGTGAAATTTGACCCCACGGCGATGGTGGCGTCTTTCGCGGCCCAGGCGGGCGCGGCGGCCAGCACGGCCAGTACGGCACCGGCCACCAGCGCACGGCGGGGCATAGTCTGCTGAGTCATCTCATGTTCTCCTGGGGATATTCCCTGTCAGTAAGCACCTGCAATCGGATGTCGTGCCACAAAGTGCCCGTCCCCTACCTGCACCAGCGGCGCAATGATAGGCTCGTCACCTACTGCCCGGATTGGGCTTGGGATCTCATCCACTAAAAGGGCCTGCTCCGGCCGGCGGTGCGCCGGATCGGCCACGGGTACGGCAGCCATCAGTTTGCGCGTATAGGGGTGTTGCGGGTTTTCAAATACGGCGCGGCGCGGGCCGATCTCCACAATCTGGCCCAGGAACATCACCGCCACCCGGTGGCTGATGCGTTCAACAACCGCCATATCATGTGAAATAAACAGGAACGCGATGCCGAATTCGCGCTGGAGATCCATCAGCAGGTTCACAATCTGTGCCTGGACGGAGACATCCAGCGCCGAGACGGACTCGTCGGCGATCACCACTTTCGGGTTCAGCGCCAGCGCGCGCGCAATGCAGATGCGCTGGCGCTGGCCGCCGGAAAATTCGTGCGGGTAACGGGCGGCGTGTTCCGGTTGCAGCCCGACCCGCTCCAGCAGCCAGGCGACACGCGCCTCGGCCTCTTTGCCGCGCGCCACGCCGTGCACCAGCAATGGCTCCATGATGGCGTAACCCACCGTAAGGCGCGGGTCGAGCGAGGCGTAAGGGTCCTGGAAGATGAACTGGATGTCGCGCCGCAGGTGTTGCAGCGCCGCGCCCGACAGATGGGTAATCGACTGGCCGTTAAAGGTCAGGCTGCCGCCCTGGCTCTCCACCAGCCGCAGCAGCGACCGCCCGGTGGTGGATTTGCCGCAGCCGGATTCCCCGACCAGCGCCAGCGTCTCGCCGGGGTAGAGATCGAAACTGACCTTTTCCACCGCATGAACCTGCCGGGTGACGCGGTTAAACAGGCCGCTGCGGATGTCAAAGCGCGTCACCAGATCGCGCACCTGTAACACCGGTGCGGCGCCGGGCGGGATGGTGTCTTGCGGCGGGGCGGCGTCAGTGCGCGTTTCCCCGGCGTGAACCAGATCAAAACGTGCCGGGAAGGCTTTCCCGCGCATCGCGCCCAGTTTCGGCACAGCCGCCAGCAGGGCGCGGGTATAGGGGTGTTGCGGCGCGGCGAATACCTGCTTCACCGCCCCGGTTTCGACGCCCTCACCGCGGTACATCACCAGCACCCGGTCAGCCACTTCGGCCACCACGCCCATATCATGGGTGATAAAAATCACCCCCATATGCATCTCTTGTTGCAGCACGCGGATAAGTTGCAGGATTTGCGCCTGAATAGTGACATCCAGTGCGGTGGTGGGTTCGTCGGCAATCAGCAGCGCCGGTTTGCAGGAGAGCGCCATGGCGATCATCACCCGCTGGCGCATCCCGCCGGAGAGCTGGTGCGGGTAGCGGTCCAGAATGTTGCGCGCCTCCGGGATGCGCACCAGATCGAGCATCCGCAACGCCTCCTGCCGGGCACTGCGGTGGTCCATGCCCTGATGCAGCCGGATGGACTCGGCGATCTGCTCGCCGACCGGGAACACCGGGTTGAGGGAGGTCATCGGTTCCTGGAAGATCATCGCCATATCGGCACCGCGCAACGTGCGCAGGGTAGATTGCCGGGCGGTCGCCAGGTCAAGCACCGCGCCGCGCCGCCGGCGGAACAGCATCCGCCCCTGCTCAATCACACCGCCGCCCTGCTCCACCAGGCGCATCAGCGCCAGCGAGGTCACGGACTTGCCGGAGCCGGACTCCCCGACAATCGCCAGGGTTTCGCCGCGCCGCACCTCAAAGCTGAGCTGTTTTACCGCCTGAATGTGCTGTTTTTCCGAGGTGAAGCCAACGCTGAGATCGCTGACGGCCAGCACCTGATCGTCCGGCAGTAACCCGGTTACCGCCGCAGGCGACACCGACGGGGAGAGCGCACGCACCGGCCCGCCCCCGCTCAATGCGCGCGCCCAACAGGGCGGCGCGGCGTGGTCAGCCGGTTCGCGAAAAAGGCGGAGACGGCCACGGCAAGGCCGGACGCTGCTTGCGCACCGCCGTGAACGGTAATCTCTGGTTTACTCATGATGGCACTGCACCCTGTTGGTCAACTGTCCGTAAAAAACGCGCGCATCCCGGCGCGTTCTGGCGTCATTGTTTTATGGCTTATCCGACGACGTATTGAGCAGAGGAATAAGCCAGCGTTTTTTAGTGTGGCACTGAATGGCCGGACGCGCTTATTTTTGACTATATTTAGCCGCGCCCGGTAAGTAAAGCGGAAACTGCGTGCGCCTTAGACGGTAATTTACTTAGCATATTCAAAGTAATATAAGAAAGCGGGATGGGGGCGGAAGAACGCAGGCGGGTTTTGGGGCCTCCGGGCGGCACCGGTTTACCGGCTGGCCGCCCGGCTAAGCCCATCAGGGGAAATAGTCACCGGGCGGAAATCATTAAGCCTGTGAAGCAATTTTACGCACGGGCTCAGACGCAGCCGGCGGCCTGCGGTAAGTTGAGTTCCCGGTTGCTGATGATGATATCGATCTCCTGTAACAGGCAGATTCGCGCCACGCCCTGCCGCCACAGCTTACTTTTGTCCATCAGCAGCAGGGATTGGGCGGCCCGCTTCACCAGGATCGCCTTGTACTCGGCGTTATGGTCATTGGAGTCCCACAGCAGGCCCTGTTTATCCAGCCCCTCGCAGGAAAACATAAACAGATCGATATCATAATGTTTAATCAGCGCGAAGAAGGCCGGGTTGCGGTAGACCTCTTCTTTGCGCAGCAGCTCCCCGCCGGTGCAGATCACCCGGATATGCTGCCGCCGCTCGAGTTCGCGCACAATGCGCGCACTGTTGGTCAGCACTGTGAGCGGCACATCCGGCAGTTTGCGCGCCAGGTACCAGCAGGTGGAGCTGGCATCCAGCGCCAGCAGCATGCCCGGCTCAATGTACGCCAGCGCCTGGCGGGTGATGTCATCTTTATCGCTGAAGTGGCTTTTTGCCCGGTGGATAAAGGGTTCACCGATGTCATCCTGGTGGATAATCCGTTTGGCTTTACCGTGGCGGCGCAGGATCAGCCCCTGCTCCTGCAATTCGCTGAGATCACGGCGGATCGTTTCCCGGCAGACATGTAATTGCAGGGACAACTGGTTAACACTCATCACATCCTGCTCAGCAATAAGTTTCAGCAACGCTTCATGGCGGCTATTTTTCATTCTCCGGTCACGCTCCCTCTGCGCATCAACGCCGCCAGCATACCGTGCGGGGCATGACACTTTTGGGATCGGCCGCTATTTATTGCAAAGGGTATCACGGTTTTTTGTTTTTAAATTTTTCAGGGGGGATCACATTGGCATGTGGGGGCGTTATTTAGTGTGATGTTTGTGAAGTGAAGTGGCATGTTTCGGTTGTTTATGTGTATTTGTCTACCCGGCTTTCTGAGCCTCAACCGAGCAGGGCCTGCCGGCGCGCCGGCCCTGCACCCGCGGGCACGGTTTTAAAGGGTTTTGTGGCATGTTTCGGTTGTTTATGTGTATTTGTCTACCTGAGCCGCCAAGCCTCAACCGAGCAGGGCGCGCCAGTGCGCTCGCCCTGCACCCGCGCACTTTCGGTGGTTTGGCTGAATCATTGCACGCTCTCGCGTGTTCCCTCATTTCGCCTCCGGGCTTTCCGGGCCGCCGCAGACACGCTCCCGGCGTGGCTGCGACTCTCACGGGCATCCATGCCCGTTCACCCAGCCCTGCGTCTCCATTCGGCAATGATTTTTACGCCCCCACCAGACTGCAAATCATCAGGTATGTAAGGAAAGAGTAGCTCGCATATTTTGGCTGGGCGCGGATGTGTTTATGTCCTGCGTCTCCATTCGGCAATGATTTTTACGCTCCAGCATTTCTGAAAACCAAAAAGTATATGAGGAAATAGTAGGGGGAGGTTTTTTAGACGTAAGGTGCACGCTTTTCGTGCTGCATTTTCATGTGGCAGCGATTTTCATGACTGCTTCAAAACCTAAAAAGAACCTATCTACTCTTTCCTTACATAGCCGAGGATTTGCAGTTAGGTGGGGGCATTAAATTATTGCCGACGAGGACGCAGGGCCGGGCGAGCACACAGGGATGTGTGCGAGAGGTACAGCCACGCTGGGAGCGTGTCTGTACCGGCCCGAAAAGCCCGGAGGCCGAAGGAGGGAACCCGCTACGCGGGCAATAATTCTGCCGGGGCACCCAAAGCGCGGGGATGCAAGGGGCGGGCGCTTACGCGCCCCTTGCGCGGTGGCGGCAGCAGAGCCGCAGAAGGAATGCAGGCGTTTGCCAACGCAACACACCTCGATCCCAAAAAGCCATCGCACATGAACAACCGAAACATGCCACTTCACCAATGACGGCGGCTTATCTGCCGCCGCTCAAACCATTACGCCTCTGGGTGCGCTTTCAGCGCCCTCCCCGCAAACTCCCGCAGGTTAAACAGCGTCTCCGCGCTGCGCTGGTCGCGGTTATCCGGCATCCCCAGCTTTTTCCGCAGGGCGATAAAATCATTCATCGACGCGGCGTTCACCTGCTGGATCGGGATGTTGAGTTGGGTGGCCAGCAGCAGAATACGGCAGTAGGAATCGACGTTTTCCAGCTTCCAGTAGGCATCCTCCACATGATTACCCCAGACGATCACGCCGTGGTTTTCCATGAAAATACACTGGTGATCCGGGGAAACTGACCCGACGTTCTCCGCATTCTCCGGTGTGCCGGGAGTCGCGTATTTTGCCTGCACCACTTCCCCGAAGAAAATATCCGGCTCCGGCATAATACCGGTCGGCGGCACGGTACCTGTTACCACAAACGCGTTAGCGTGCACCGGGTGGGCGTGCACGCAGGATTTGGCCGCCGGTACGCGGCTCATGATGCCGAGGTGTGTTTTGATCTCGCTGGTGGACGGGCGCTTGCCCGCTTTCTGGCGGCCCTGCATGTCCACCAGGCACATATCATCCGGCGTCATAAACCCTTTGCTGATAAGCGTCGGGGTGCAAAGCACCAGGTTGTCGCCCACGCGCACGGAGATGTTGCCGCCGTTGCCGTCCACGTAGTCCTTCTGCCACATCCGCTGGCCGATGGCGACAATCCGCTGCTTGATGACCTGAAGCGCATCGCTGTAGAAAAACTGATTCACCTCTTGCGGGGTCTGCGGGTCTTTGCCCTCTTCCCAATGGAATTCCAGTTTTGGTAACGGCGGGGAAATTGACCAATCAGATTCACTCATCGCTCTACTCTCTTTGCTGTGTGTCGGGGGCCGCGCACGGCACGGCG